>JAFUOO010000014.1 GCA_017472685.1 Clostridia bacterium | reverse complement strand
GCTCCCTGCGAAAAGAAAATCAACATATCCTATCCCAAGCTGATTGATGAATGGTACAAGACAAGAGGCGAGGTTAAAAGCCGTTGGGAGGCAGGCAACCCTCATGTTATCCTTGCAGACGATGGCAATATGGAATTTTCTGTTATGGAAATCGGCTACGAATATATTCTTTGCCGTGCAGAAAGAACAGGCGCACTTTCTAACAGAAAGAGCCTTAATTTCCCCGACTATCATGTTGAAATGATGTACCTTTCCTTAAAGGATGAGGAAGATATAAAGTTTGGTTTGTCCCAGGGCATTCAGTACGTGGCGGCATCCTTTGTAAGATGTGCAGAAGATGTTAAGGACATAAGAAAGTTTATTACAAGATTGGGCTATTGCGGCGTTGAAATTATCGCCAAGATTGAAAACCAGGACGGCGTTGATAACCTGGACGAAATTATTGATGTGAGCGACGGCATTATGGTTGCACGTGGTGACATGGGCGTTGAGATACCTTATGTAAAGCTTCCTGCAACACAGAAAACAATCATAAGACGCTGTGCCGAAAAGGGTAAGATTGTTATTACCGCAACTCAGATGCTTGAGTCCATGATTACACACGCAAGACCCACCCGTGCGGAAATAAGCGACGTTGCAAACGCTGTTTATGACAACACAACCTGCGTTATGCTTTCAGGTGAAAGTGCGGCAGGTATGTATCCCGTGGAAAGTGTTATGGCTCTTTCAAGCATTTGTCGTGAGGCTGAACAGAATCACCATCTTAAGGACAAGAGCGAATACAAAAACCGTGATACAAAGTATCCTTATATGTCGGTTATCTGCCATGCGGTGCAGTCAATTGTGCCCGATATTAATGCAAGCGCTATTATAGCTGTTTCTCAGGGAGGCTCGACTATCCGCGAACTTTCACGCTTCCGTCCCGAAATTCCCATTGTTGCCATTGTTACAAGCGAAGCGGTTTACAAGAGCCTTTCTGCTTACTACGGTGTTGTTCCGCTCATGGGCGAAAGACGCGAAAGACCCAGAGACATTATCAAGCAGGCAAGGGAAAAGGCAATTGATGCAGGGCTTGTCAAGAAGGGTGATACTGTAATTGTATTGTTCGATAATGATATCGAAAGCCGTAACGGTACAAATACAATGAGTATTGAAGTAATATAAAAAGACACATAACCAAAAAGACCATTTGGGTTATCCCAAATGGTCTTTTATTATTCAAGAAATGATGAAATTTGGTTTATGAGGCAGTCGAGTTTCCCTTCAAAGTCAGAGGAATTGTCTATAACTACGTGATGCGGGTGGTTTTTCCATGCATCAATAAGGCGGTCGTCCAGGGCGCGGGCTTCGTCAAGCGTTTCGTAGCGGGCAGCATTGTTTGCAAGAGTATAAAAATTTTCTGCTCCCTTTGCGGCAGTTACAAGGTGGAAAACCGCATCATAACGGGACAAAAGTGCATCTTCGGTGGTGTTTAAAAGCTTGAGAATGTTTGAAAACTCATCGTTGTAGGTGTACGCCTTGTTATCCATTGCGCCACGGTCACAAACCAGAAGGATTTTGTCACTACCCTTAAGGCGTTCTGCACCCCAGGTAAAGTAGGTTTCCTTTTCGCATTGAAGCATTAAAAGACAATGCTGAAAGTCCTGATTTGTGTATGTAGTCCAGGGGGCAATGCCACCTGAAATTAATTCTGTAGCGGTTTCGGGTATGAAAACCACCGTATAGCCCTTTTGGGAAAAAACAGTGCGGATATGCTCCAAGGCTGTTGTTTTGCCTGCACAGGGACCGCCTGTTATAACAATTTTTGTAATGTGCTTCATATTTTCACTTCCTTACAGCAATCATAGCATATTTTTTTCGATTGTGCAACAATGTAAAAATGGGTTGCAAAGAGCGGTTTTTCGTTATATAATAAATTGAATGAACGTGATTGGAGAATGAATATATGCCAACAGTAATGGAACGATATGAAAGATTAAAATCAATCGTTGTGGACAGAAAGGCTGAGTTTGACCGCCTTATAAATTTCATGGAAAATGAAACTGAATATCTTACCGCACCTGCATCCACCAGGTTTCACTTGTCAAAGGATGGGGGGCTTTTGGAGCACAGTGTAAATGTGTGTGAAAACATGATACGCATAAAGCATGCAATTGCGCCCTCAATAAGCGACGAAAGCTGTGTTATAGTTGCGCTTATTCACGATTTAGGCAAGGTTGGAATGCCGGGAAATCCCCAGTATATAAAAAATGAGCCTACAGCAAGGCAGAAGCAGTTCGGCTACGGAGCAAGCGTGCCCTACAGCTTTAACAATAATCTCACTTACTTGTCCGTACCTGTGAGAAGTCTTTATCTTGCGCTCCCTCACATACACCTTTCCGAGGAAGAGGTGCAGGCGATAATTTATCACGACGGACAGTACGTTGACGACAACAAGAGCGTTGCAACAAAAGAGTGCCCACTGCTGCTTTTACTGCAGTTTGCAGATACATGGAGCGCTTTTGTAACAGAAAAATAAATTTTTCTGTTACAGTGAAGAAGTAATAAGGAATAGTGAATAGGTCAGGGAGAAACTCCGTGTGCGGAGTTTCTGCCGATTAATTTTACATCGGAGGAATTTACATGACAGACCCTAAAAACATACGAAATATAGCAATTATTGCTCACGTTGACCACGGCAAAACAACACTGGTTGATGCCATGCTCAAGCAGAGCGGTGTTTTCCGTGAAAACGAGCAGGTTGACGAAAGAGTGATGGACTCCAATGACCTTGAAAAGGAAAGAGGCATTACAATTTTAGCAAAGAATACTTCTTTGGAATATAAGGGAATTAAGATTAACATCTTAGACACTCCCGGTCACGCAGACTTCGGCGGCGAGGTAGAGCGCGGTCTTAAAATGGTTGACGGCGTGCTCTTACTGGTTGATGCCTTTGAAGGCTGTATGCCCCAGACGAGATTTGTTCTTAAGAAGGCACTGGCTTTAAACCTTTGCCCCATTATGGTAATCAACAAGGTTGACAGACCAAACGCACGCCCCTACGAGGTGACAGACGAGCTTTTGGACCTCTTTATTGACCTTGATGCAACAGAAGAACAGCTCGATGCTCCCGTTGTATATGTTTCAGGTCGCGACGGTTGGGCAAGCCTTGCACCTGAAAAGCACCCCGACGATTTGAGCGTGCTTTTTGACATTATCGTGAAGCACATTCCCGCACCCGAGGACACAAGAGAGGGAAGCTTCCAGATGCTTGTAAGTAATATTGACTACGACCCCTTCACGGGAAGAATTGCCGTAGGCAGAATCAACCGCGGCGTTGTAAAGACAAATATGCCCGTAACTGTTTGCAAGGAGGGCGAAAGCTCCTACAACGCACGTGCTACAAAAATCCTTACCTATAAGGATGTTAAAAAGGAAGCGGTTGACGAGGCAGGCGCAGGTGAAATTGTTGCAATTTCAGGTATTGAAAAAATAAATATCGGCGACACAATATGTGAGCAGGGCGTTGTTGAGCCCTTGGAATTTGTGGCAGTTGACGAGCCCGTTTTGTCCATGACCTTCTCTGTTAACAACTCACCCTTTGCAGGTCGTGACGGTGACTATGTAACAAGTAGGCACCTCCGTGACAGGCTCATGAAGGAGCTTGAAAGCAACATCAGCTTAAAGGTTGAAGAAACAGACTCCCCCGACAGCTTTGTTGTATCGGGCAGAGGCGAGCTGCACTTAAGCGTGCTTATTGAAAACATGCGCAGACAGGGCTACGAATTCCAGGTTTCCCGTCCCCAGACAATAAATAAAACAATTGACGGCGTACTTTGCGAGCCCATTGAAATTTTGACCGTTGACGTGCCTGACGAATATACAGGCGTTGTAATGGAGGGCATTGGCTTAAGACGCGGAACAATGACAAATATGGCGCCCTCAGCTCAGGGCTACACCAAGCTTGAATTCCGAATTCCCTCGAGAGGGCTTATCGGCTACCGTGGTGAGCTTCTTACGGCTACTAAGGGTACAGGCGTTATAAACAGTGTGTTTGACTCATACGAGCCCTATGTGCAGACCGACCTTTCCACACGCTCGCGCGGTTCGCTCATTTCCTACGAAACAGGCGAGAGCGTTGCATACGGTCTTTTCAACGCCCAGGAAAGAGGCACAATGTTCATTGGTGCAGGCGTTGAGGTGTACGAGGGCATGGTTGTTGGCGAAAATGCCCGTGGTGAGGACATTGTTGTAAACGTGTGCAAGCGCAAGCAGGCGACGAATATGCGTGCGGCAGGCAGCGACGAAGCGCTCCGCCTCACATCACCCAAGGTTATGAGCTTGGAAGAGTGTCTTGAATTCATTGCGGATGATGAGCTGGTTGAGGTTACACCCAATCATCTTAGAATAAGAAAGAAAATTCTTAATGCAGACCTGAGAGCTAAAGAAGCAAACAGAAAGAAAAAAGCAATGGAATAAAAAGAAAGGAGAAGGGTTATGAAAAAGTTTATTATTACTATCGGTCGTCAGTACGGCTCGGGCGGAAGAATGGTTGGGCAGAAAATTGCCGAGGATTTAGGCGTAAAATGCTACAATAGCGAGCTTTTGATTGAAGCGGCAAAGGAGAGCGGTCTTTGTCAGGAAGTGTTTGAAAAGATTGACGAAAAACCCATTTCTGCATTCCTTTCCTTCTCTGCAGGAAAATATGACCACGGCGAGATGCCCCTTAACCACAAGGTGTTCCTTGCCCAGATGCAGACTATCAAGAAGATTGCCGAAAGAGAAAGCTGTGTTATCGTGGGCAGATGTGCTGACTATGTGCTCCGTGAAAGAGACGATGTAATAAACGTGTTTATTACTGCTCCCTTTGAAGACAGAGTACAGAGAGCCATTGACCGTGACGATGTCCTCCCCGGCAAGGCTGAAAAGCGAGTTAGACGGATTGACAAGGAAAGAGCAAATTACTACAACTTCTACTCCACAAAGCGTTGGGGTGTTGCAGACAGCTATGATATTTGTCTTGACTCATCCAAATTCGGCATTGAGGGCTGTGCGAAGATTATTGAAAGCTTAATAAAGTAATTTAACATTAAAAAGCTGTTTGCACTTTTGGTGCAAACAGCTTTTTTGTATATTATTTGTGAAAGTCGGGGTTTTCTGTTCGCTCTAATAAATAGTCGATTGATACATTGAAATAATCAGCAATTTTGATGAGGGTGCTATAGTCTGCTTCGCGCACACCTGTCTCGTAGCGACTGATTGTGTTTTGATTCATGTTTAAATCAAGAGCGAGCTTAAGTTGAGAGATATTTCGTTGTTCCCTTAAAGCACGTAGTCGCATTTACATCACCCCTTGACTTTGGTATACCGTTTTGGTATACTAATATTATCCCATTTTGGGATAATAATGGATAAAGGAGTGTTTATGTTGAAGAAAGTGTTAAGTATATTGCTGATACTTGCTATAGCCTTACCGATAATTCCTGCGTCTATACCAGTATCGGCTACTACAGATTATAGGAGTTGGAAACAATATAGCGGTCAATGGGCTAATTATAAGTTGGGTGCAAGTTCCTGTACAGTAAAGAAATATGGCTGCACAACTACGGCATTAGCAATGGCCGCCATTATGCTGGGGTGTGAAAACGAAAACGATTTTGACCCTGGAATTTTTGTGGCAAGAATGAATAATAGCGGTGGATATACTAGCGGCGGAGCACTTTATTGGAGCAAGGTGAATAAAGCTGTACCCAATATGTCTATGGTTGGAAATGAGGTTAAATTTTCCAATGAGAGCGAGGATGAGAGAATCGATATTGTAAAAAAGAATCTGGAAAAAGGATATGCTGTTATTATTTCCATATTAAGATATACCGACAATAAAGGAAAGCACTGGCATTATGTTCTTGCAGATACTGTTAAAAATGGAGAGCTTTATATTTTGGATCCTGGCGGAAATAATGGCAATATAAAAAATAAATATGGTAACGCTGAAATAATGATTAGATCAATAAGATGTTTTGAAAATAATGGTCATTCACAGTATACGGGCGAGGTTAAAGAACCTGTTACAACACATACACATTCTTTTGTTACTACAGTAGAGAATAATCATCCGCATGAACGATATGGAGTTTGTTCTTGCGGAACAAAAAGTTACGTAGGAAAAAGTAGCGTAACAAACTGTGTTGAATGCTATCCTTTAGGAAATACAAAACTTACACGTTCCTTTGAAAAAACAAAAGGAACGGCAACATTTTACAGAGAAGATGTTAACAATGCAACAAAATATACACTAAAGTTATATAAAAATGACAGTTGGTATAATGATTATAATATGTCGACTGCAGAATATATAGTGACAGGATTAAGTAATGGTGAGTACGAAGCAATACTTTATATTTATAACGAAAATACAGATGAAAGTAAAAGTACACGGTGCGAAAGTTTTAGAATTGTAGATACGTATACTGTTTCCTACAATGCTAACGGCGGTACAAACGCTCCGTCGAATCAAACTAAAATCCAGGGAACGCCATTAACATTATCTAACGTAATTCCGCAAAGACAAGGATATAAGTTCTTGGGCTGGGCTACGGGTAAGTCTTCTTCTAAAGTAGCATATTCTAACGGTGATAGGTTTGATACAAATGCTAATGTAGTTTTATATGCAGTTTGGGAGCCTGAGGTTTATACTATTAGCTTTGATGCTAACGGCGGTGAGGGAGTATGCGAAAGTGTATCCTTGACATTTGGCGATAAAACAATTATGCCAAATGATGTTATAAGAGAAGGCTATTATCTAAAAGGGTGGTCTCTGGTTAATAATTCAAGTGTCATTGATTATAAGCTGAATTCTGAATACAAATTTGAGCAGAGCGCAAAACTGTATGCTGTATGGGGACGTTCTAACTGGTCGGGAAATGTGGCAAAAGCATATGCCGGTGGTAGTGGAACGGAGGATGACCCATATTTGATTTCAAATTCTGGAGAGCTTGCGCTACTTGCAAAGGATGTGAATGCACAAACTACGGAACCTGAATATAAGTATTATAAATTAATATCTAATATTGATTTAGGATATAGCGAATGGGTTCCCATCGGCATAGGAGATGGCACGTATCAATATTTTAAAGGATGCTTTGATGGTGCCGGTTATACAATATCAGGGTTATATATATCAGGAGATAATTACACAAAAATCGGTTTGTTTGGATACACAAAAAACTCCTTATTGGAAAATGTTACTATAACAGGAGATATAGAAGCTATTGGTGCGGAAAGTTACGTTTCAATAGGTGCACTTGTGGGCTCAGTTTTTTATACCAGTATAAAAAATGTTAATATAAAAAACTTTAATATCTCTAATGTTGAGCATCTATCCAATAAGGCAAATATAGGATTGGTGTGCGGATACAGTTCTTATCTGGGAACAATATCAAATTGCACGGTAACATCATCGTATATATGGGATTGTGACGTATATGAGGCTTATATTGGTGGCATCTGCGGAAACACAGAGGGATATATAATGGATTGCAGTATTTTTGCGGAAGAAACATTATTTAAATCGATTTATGGAGACATTTCGGTAAATGTAGGAGGAATAGCCGGCTATGTAAAATGGAATGTTGATCGTTGCTTTGTGGAAGCTCCGAGATTGATTGATAAGCAGAATATTGCTTGTGTCATGGAACTTGCAGGAATTACGGCATATGCATCTGCTGTAAAAAGTTGTGCAGTTAAATTCACCAATAAGGAGACAATAGCTTACAATTCAAAAGAAGTTCCGTATAGTATATACATTATACAAACTTCAAGTAATCGATTACATGCATCGGGAATAGCACAATGTGACGTTGTAGAAAATTGCAAATATGACGGAGCATCAATAATAGTTGAAAATACCAGTACAAAAATAAGTACATTACATACTTTATCAGCAGGAGGAGTCAGCGCAAATTCGAGTAACCCAGGGTATATTACAAATTGTATTGTAGACGTAGAGGGCATTATTTCTTCAAAAGCTTATAAAAAATTTTCATATGCCGGAGGCATATTGGGAAGAAGCTTGCACTACTCTTACAGTAATCCTTTGAAAATATCAAGTTCACTTGTCTTAGTCGATAGCGTAGAGGCCGTTTGCACATCCGGTACGAAGGAAGAATACGTAGATGGTGAATTTTATGGGTATTCATACGGAGGCGTGGCAGGCGATGTTGGCTGTTGGGCAAATCAGGAAATAACAAAATGTTATACAATAGATAAAATAATTCTAAATGCAACAACTCGTGTGGATGAAAGAACTACTCTGAAATCAGAAGATAAAATTAAATCTGTAGCATTTCAAAGCGGTCTGCTTGGTTTAAATGCATACGTGTCACTGGCGAACATAAAAGAAAATGCAGAAGCGGTTTGGATTTTAAAAGACGGAGAGATTCCGGATTTGTATTATACTCACTTGAAAGAGGTAAGTGTTTTACAAACAGAAAACGGCATACTTGCGGTTGATAAAGAAAGAGCAATCGCAGGTGAGACAGTAACGATTACCGCTACACCGAATGAGGGCTATCTTTTAGAAAAAGTAACGGTAAACGGCGAAGAAATTGTAGGAACGACATTCGTTTTACAGGATAACTGTGTAATTCATGCTGTGTTTATTCCGCAAACAGAAATATATAACGTAAAGGTTGAAGCACATGACAATGCAAAGGGCTCACTCGTAAATCTTGATAATACCGATGCAATGATGTTGTTTGGTGAAACAGACAAACTTACTGTTAACGACGGTGAAGAAATACAGGTTAATACAACTGCTAATACAGATTACACTGTTGATACAATTTATGTTAATGGCGAAGAAATTGCGGGTAATAACTTTATCGTGACAGATAATTCTGTTGTTACAATGGAGGTTGTAAGTATTGATACTGAAATTGAAGCGATTACTTATGATGCCAAAAATGTAGGAAGTGACGAAGCCACATTGAGCGGTTGTGTTTCCGGAGAGGGGGAAGGTATCACACGGTATATTAGATATTGGGAAAAATTGAATCCAGATGAAATTTATATTACGGAGATTGTTAATAATAGCGGTGAGTATACCGTTGACGTTACTATGCTCAATCCAGAAACAACATATGAATATCAAATGACAAAAGATGGTGAAATTAGAACATTCACCACGGAAGAAGCGGTAGTTGCAGTTCTTGATGATGAAGAAATTATAGTTGATGTAACAGGAGTAAGTCTTGATAAGTCAAGTGTTTCACTCACAGCAAGAGAAAGTGTAACGCTTGCTGCAACAGTTGCGCCTGAAGATGCAAGCAATGCAGATGTAACATGGAAATCATCTAATAAAAATGTTGCAACAGTAGAAAACGGCGTGGTAACAGCGGTTGGTGCCGGAAATGCAACAATTACTGTTACAACCGAAGACGGCGGATTCAGCGCCAAATGTGTTGTTACCGTAAAGGCTACAACTGTTCCGGCAACAGGTATAGGCCTTGATAAGACGAGTGTAGAGCTTTCGATAGGTGGTTTTGAACAGCTTAATGCAACGGTTGCTCCTTCAAATGCGACAGATAAGTCTGTTACATGGTCAAGCACTAATGAAGGCGTGGCAATGGTTTCTTCTGCAGGAATGGTTGTAGGCGTTGGCGTTGGTACGGCAGTGATTGTTGCCAAAGCCAATAACGGAAACCATACAGCATTCTGTGTGGTAACAGTTTCCGAACCGACTGTTGAAGCTCCTGCAGAACCGGAAATAACCTTGAGCGGAACTGACCCGTTGACAGTAACTCTCACGGGTGAATTTACGGGCAAGGTTGTTGTGGCACTGTATAACGACCAAAACACAATGATAGAAGTGACGGCTTTTGATGCTGTAGAAAGCAAGACCATTAACTTTACAGATAGCGGAAGCTACGTTAAAGTAATGTGGGTTGAAAGTCTCATTTCACTTACACCCAAATGTGAAGCAAAATTTAAAAGTTTAAACTAAATTAAAATACGGCGGTGCTTATGCATCGCCGTATTTCATTTCGTGGCTTATTAAAGTGTCCTTTTCGTAGTTAAGGGTTAAGTAGAAAAACGGGTCATTGCGGCGGAGAGCATCTAAAAAGATTTTGTCACCCTCCCACAAGGTGAGGTTATATAAATCGTCTATATCAATCCACTCTAAATTGCCCTCGTCGCATTCCTTTATTTCTCCCGAAAAGCTGCTGCAGGTGAAAAGGTGCATATCTTCATCATAATAATAGCTGTTTCGAAAGTAAATAACACCGCGGTAGGTAGGGTTATGCAAAGTAAGCCCCGTTTCCTCGTATGCTTCGCGAAGCACACAGTCAAGCACTGTTTCGCCCTCTTCCAATTTGCCGCCGATGCCAATCCATTTGTCCTTATTCATGTCGTTTTCTTTTTTAGTGCGATGGAGCATAAGATACTTATGGTCCTTTTCAATGTAGCATAAAGTTGTTTGTTTCATATTATCACCAATAATATTGTAACACATGTGTCAATCCCTATTGACATTAAATAGTTAGTATGCTAAAATTAGTATGCTAACTAAAATCGGGAGGTGCATAATGAGAGAGGTTGAAAAGCTTGTACGCGAGGTCAACAGGCTTCATTTTACCGTATTTCATCAGACCTTGTCACAGTTCGGATTGGGAAAAGGGCAACCGCCTATATTGAAGCATTTGTCATTAAATGACGGGTGCAAGCAGTCAGACATTGCAAAGCTTGAGCACCTGACGGCGGCAACTGTTACCGTTATGCTCCAGACAATGGAGAAAAACGGGCTTGTTGAAAGGCGCAGTGACGAAAAGGACCTTCGTATAATGCGGGTGTACATAACCCAAAAGGGGCTCGAGGTACAGAAAAAGTGCGACGAGGCAATTGAAGAAATGGAAAAGAAAATTTACGAGGATTTTTCCAAAGATGAAATTGAAAGCTTTAAAAAGCTTCTTACAAAAAAACGCGACAGTTTAAAAAGCATTTTAGAAATGGAGGAAAAGGCATGAAAAGATATTTAAAATATCTTAACGGGGCATGGATATGGGTTATACTTGCACCCGTTTTAATGATACTTGAGGTTTTCTGTGACCTGCGCCAGCCCGACATCATGAGCGACATTGTTGACATAGGTATCCGCGGCGGCAGAGGTTATATGTACATACTTGAAAAAGGTATTGAAATGATGGGTGTTGCCGTTGTGGGCATGATTGGCGGCGTAGGCTGCGGCTATTTTGCAACAAAGGCAAGCCAGTATTTTGGCTACAAGCTCCGTGACGATATCTATAAAAAGATACAGGAGTTTTCCTTTGCCAATATTGACAAATTTTCAACGGCAAGTCTTGTTACAAGAACAACAAACGACGTTGTAATGCTCCAGAACATTGTGGGCATGGCGCTTCGTATGATGGTGCGTTCACCCATGCTTTTTGTGGGCGGTATTATCTATGCAGTAAGGCTTCAGCCTCAGCTGGCTGTTATTTTCCTTATTGCCATACCCCTCATTGTGTGCATTATTGCATTCAACATCAAAAAGACATTCCCGCTCTTTAAGGTTGTACAGGGCAAGCTTGACAAGGTTAACGCCGTTATTCAGGAGAATTTAACAGGTATAAGAGTTGTCAAGGCGTACAACCGTGCAGAGCACGAAACCAAACGTTTCGGCGAGGCTAACGACGACTATGTTGACATTTCAATCCGTGCGCACAAGCTTATGGCGCTCATGATGCCCGGTGTTTCAATTGTTATGAACATTTCCGTTGTGGCTATCATGTGGTTTGGGGCAAAGCTTGTTGGTGCAGGTGATATGCAGGTGGGTGATGTTTCCGCATTCATTATGTATGCAACAAGAATTCTTTCCTCCATTATGATGATGAGCATGATGTTCATGTCTCTTTCCCGTGCATCTGCATCTGCAGCGAGAATAAGCGAAGTATTGGACGAAAAGGTTGACATTACAAACCCCAAGGCGCCCAGAACAGCTAAGGTGGAAAAGGGCAGCGTTGAGTTCAAAAATGTTTCCTTCCGTTACCGCGGTGCAGGCGGCGAGGATGTTTTAAAGAACATTTCCTTTACGGTTGAGCCCGGCGAAACACTGGCAATTTTAGGCTCCACAGGCTCGGGCAAATCAACTCTTGTTAACCTCATTCCCCGTCTTTACGATGTAACGGCAGGTCAGGTACTGGTTGACGGCACCGATGTAAGAAATTATGACATTGAAACTCTCCGTGAAGGCATAGGCATGGTATTGCAGAGCGTAATTCTCTTTACGGGAACTATTTCCGATAACCTTCGTTGGGGTAAGGAGGACGCAACCGAGGAAGAGATAAGAGAAGCGGCTGAAAGAGCACAGGCTGCTGAATTTATTGCCAAAAACCCTGACGGCTACGATGCAATCCTCGGTCAGCGAGGCGTTAACTTCTCAGGTGGTCAGAAGCAGAGGCTTTCAATTGCCCGTGCACTTATCAAAAAGCCTAAAATCCTTATTTTCGACGACTCCACAAGTGCGGTTGACACTGCAACTGAGGGCAAGATAAGAAAAACTCTCCGCGAGGAAATGGGTGAAAGTACACTTATCCTTATTGCCCAGAGAATTTCAGCCGTAAGAGATGCCGACAAGATACTCGTTATGGAAAATGGTCAGATTGTGGGCATGGGCACTCATGATGAGCTTATGGAAAATAATTCCGTTTATCAGGAAATTTATTATTCGCAGATGGAAAGAGGTGAGGAAGAATGAGAGCAGAGCCTCGCGGCCCAATGGGCAGACCGGGCGGACCGGGTGGTCCCGGCGGAAGACCCGGTGGTCCCGGTATGAGACCTACTGAAAAAGCAAAGAACGCAAAGGGCACACTTTTCCGTGTTATAGGCTACCTTGGCAGCTTTAAAGCGGCAATTATAGCCGTGCTGATGCTTGTTGTGTTCCAGACACTTTCCTCCCTTGCAGGCACATATCTGCAAAAGCCCGTTATCAACGCAATTGCAGAGCCTGTTATTGATTTTGATTTCATATTAAGAAATCTTGCGCTTCTGGTTGGGTTGTACCTTGTAAGTGCAGTGGCGCAAGGTGTGCAGAGCATTCTCCTTGCCGTAATCAGCCAGAAAACGGTGCAGAAAATCCGTATTGAGCTTTTTGCTAAGATGGAGAAGCTTTCCATTGCATATTTTGACAAAAGAACACACGGCGAATTAATGAGCCGTATGACAAACGACGTGGACACCTTAAGCCAGACCTTGTCCACATCTGTTGCACAGATTGTTTCGGGCGTCATCATGCTTATAGGCACCTTCTGCATGATGCTTTACATAAGCCTGCCCCTCACTCTTGTGACACTGGTGCTTGTACCCCTGATGCTTTTTATCACAAAGAAAATTGCCAAGTATACTTCAAAATTCTACAAGGGTCAGCAGGCGGCACTGGGCGATTTGAACGGTCACATTGAAGAAACTGTTTCGGGTCAGTATGCTGTAAAGGTTTTCTGCCGTGAAGACGAAATCTGTGAGGAATTTGAGCAGAAAAACCGCGAATATTATGAAAACGCGGTAAAGGCTCAGGTTATATCAGGCAGTGTTGGTCCTATCATGAATATGTTCTCGAACCTTAACTACGCCGTTACTGCTTTTGTAGGCGGTATACTGGCTGTTGTTACCATTTTTGGTATTGAGCCATTAGAGGTTGGCGACATTGTTGTATTCCTCTCCTGCTCAACACAGTTTAGCCGTCCCATTAACGAAATTGCAAACCTTTTTGCAACAATCCAGTCGGCATTGGCAGGTGCGGAAAGAGTGTTCGAGGTTATGGATGAGCCCAACGAATACGTTGGTGAGGAAGACCATGTTGAGCTCGGTCACATTGAAGGTCATGTAGAGGTTAAAAATATTGACTTTGGCTACGATGAAAAGAGGCTTATACTCAAGGATGTTTCCATCGAGGCAAAGCCGGGTCAGACAATTGCCTTTGTTGGTCCCACAGGTGCAGGTAAAACCACCATTGTTAACCTTTTAACGCGCTTTTACGATGTGAACAAGGGTGAAATCTTAATTGACGGCACAAACATTCAGAACGTTAAAAAGGATTCTGTGCGAGCAAAAATTGCCATTGTACTTCAGGATACGCACATGTTCTCTGTTTCCGTAAAGGAAAATATCCGCTACGGTAACCTGGATGCTTCCGATGAGGAAATTATGTATGCGGCGGATTTAGCAAACTGTCACGAATTTATTGAACGCTTGCCCGAGGGCTACGACACTGTTCTTACAGACGATGCATCAAACGTGTCTGTAGGTCAGAGACAGCTTCTTAGTATTGCCCGTGCAATGATTGCAGACCCTGAAATTTTAATTCTGGACGAAGCTACCTCCTCTGTTGATACCAGAACAGAAATAAAAATTCAGGAAGCCATGAAAAACCTTATGTATGGCAGGACCTGTTTTGTTATTGCACACCGACTTTCCACTATCAAGAATGCAGACAAAATTGTTGTTATTAACGACGGCTGTGTTCAGGAGCAGGGCACACACGAAGAGCTTCTGGCACTTAATGGAATGTACGCAGGACTGTACAACGGACAATTTACGGAATAACAAAAAAGCTGAGCGAATGCTCAGCTTTTTTGTTTAGGCACACTGAAATATGGAATACTTTTCTATATGGGAATATATGATATAAAGTCAAGTTGACTTTTTTATTAAAAAATGATATACTTATATGGAATTATTGAGCGGCACTAACAAAGATTGGAGGCTATTATGGCAAAGAAAAATAAAATAAAGATTATTCCTCTCGGCGGCCTTGGGGAAATCGGTAAAAACCTTACCGTGTTCGAGTACGGCAACGAAATAATCGTGCTCGACTGCGGCATGGCATTCCCCGACGAGGATATGCCCGGTGTTGATGCGGTGATTCCGGACATCACCTATCTGATAAAAAATCAGGATAAGGTGAAAGCGCTGTTCATCACACACGGTCACGAAGACCATATCGGTTGCATACCGTACTTTTTGAATGAAATCAATGTTCCTGTGTACGGCACAAGAATGGCGATAGGTCTTATTGAACAGAAGCTGAAGGAGTTTGGCAGGTTATCCGTGTCAAAGCTTAACCGTGTTCACGCAGGCGATGTGGTGAACGTTTCAAAGAACTTCAGCGTTGAATTTTTAAGGGTTAACCACTCAATTTCCGATGCGGCAGGCGTTGCTATCAAAACTCCTGCAGGTGTTATTGTGCACACAGGCGACTTTAAGATTGACTGCACACCTATTCAGGGCACAATGATTGACCTTGCAAGGTTTGGTCAGCTGGGCACGCAGGGTGTGCTTGCACTCATGAGTGACTCCACAAACGCTGAGCGCCCCGGCTATACCATGAGCGAAAGAACGGTTGGCGAAAAGTTCGACAGCATTTTTGAAGGCACAAAAAAGAGAATTATTGTTGCAACCTTTGCATCTAATGTGGATAGAGTTAACCAGATTATTGCAGCTGCCGTAAAGCACAACCGTAAGGTTGCGGTTTCGGGCAGAAGCATGATTAACATGATTGAGGTTGCCACAAACTTAGGTTATCTTGAAATTCCCAAGGGAACGCTCATTTCTCTTGACGAGGTGAGAAAGTACAACAATCATCAGATTGTTATCATAACAACAGGCAGTCAGGGCGAGCCCATGAGCGCACTTACAAGAATGGCATTTTCCGACCATAAGAAGGTTGAAATTACAAAGGACGACCTTGTAATTATTTCTGCAAGCCCCATCCCCGGTAACGAAAAGCCCGTTTCAAACGTTATTAACGAGCTTTACAAAAAGGGCGCAACAGTTATCCATCAGTCGCTTATGGAGGTGCACGTTTCGGGTCATGCCTGCAGAGAAGAACTGAAAATTATTATGGGCCTTACAAAGCCTAAGTTCTTTATCCCTGTACACGGCGAACACCGTCACCTCTTAAAGCATTCGGAAATTGCCTTAAGCATGGGTATTCCCGACGAAAATATATTCCGCCTTGAAAACGGTCAGGTGCTTGAACTGGATAAAGAAGAGGGTAAGGTTAACGGTAGCGTGCCTGCAGGCAAGGTGCTTGTTGACGGCTACGGCGTAGGCGATGTGGGCAACATTGTGCTTCGCGACAGAAAAAATCTTTCTCAGTATGGCATTATCGTTGCATCCATTACACTTACCCAAAAGAAAAAGCTTGTTGCAGGACCCGACATTATTTCCCGCGGCTTTGTCTATGTGAGAGAAAACGAGGATTTGATGGAAGCCTTAAGGCAGGTTGCCGAGGACAGCATCAACGACACTCTTCGCTCCAAGCATAACGACTGGAGCGCAATTAAGACAAATCTTAAAACAGCTCTGGGCGAGTTTATTTATGAAAAAACAAAGCGTAAGCCAATGATACTTCCCATTATTCAGGAAGTAGACATAGCTGAATAGCAAGAAAAGGGACTTTTAACGGTCCCTTTTTTGTTGCGACAAATAAAAGCGCGGAATAAAGGCGTTTTTGCGTTGTAAAATTTAAAAATGTTACAAAAGTGTTGCAAAAAGATGCGAAAATAAGGAATAAAGCTTTTTGATGAAAGGAAAAAACTGGAAGAAAATTGGTGGGGAATATCTGTCCGTTTACTTTTGCACGGCGCAAAATTATACTGACTTGCAGAAGGAGGTATGATTATGACATACAAAAGAGAGCTCAGAATAATTAATGAGGCAGGGGAGGCAAATTACACCTATTATGTTATTGCACATTACAGCGAGGAATTCGGCTGTGAAATGTATAACGTAGGTATAAAGAGCAAGGGCACAAAAAAGGAAATTGAGGATTTTTCGCCGGATATAAATGAAGCAAAGGAGCTTTGTGATTATCTGTATAACGAAAATGTGTCCGCAAACAATTTATTTTCTGTTGCGGAGGAATTTATTGTTACCCTTTGAATATATTTAAGTAAAAAAGGGGTGACACTGGTGGATATGACAAGCGAAAAGAACGTTCTTTTAAACCTGGGAGTAATTTTAAAAACGGTTTTGACCGCGTTTCTTATTACGGTAATACTTATGGGGCTGTTGGCTGTAATCATATGCTACACGCCCATCAGCGAGGAAGCAATCACACCGTCGGTTTATGTACTTAATTATTTTTCCGTTTTCATGGCAGGGCTTCTAAGCGCGGCAAGGGCAAAAAAGCGTGGCTTTGTTACGGGAGGCTTATCGGGCGCTTTATACATGCTTCTGGTTTATGCCTTAGGCTATATTCTCTTCGGCGGAATTGAATTTACCAAAGCTGTTCTGATGAATGTTATATACTGCATTGCCCTCGGTGTGGCGGGCGGTATTGTGGGGATAAATCTCAGACGGTAAAACTTAGGGAAGATTACAAAAAATTGTTGCAATGAGGCAAAAAGTGTGCTATAATACAACAAATACTATATTCGGAGTAATCCGATTTAAGGAGGACATTGTTATGAAGCACGTTAAAACATTAAATGAAGCTAACCTTGCTAAGAGCGTTGAAAACGGCGGCTGCGGCGAATGCCAGACATCCTGCCAGAGCGCTTGCAAGACATCTTGTACAGTTGCTAACCAGAAGTGCGAGAGAAAAGGTAAAAGAGGTAGATAAGCTTCGGTTCCTTTTGGAGCATTTGCTTAGGTTATTTTAAGACAGTTGTAAAATCTCAGGATTTTTCCTGAGATTTTATGTTGTATAGGAGATGAAACTATGGTACATAAGTTTGACACTTTAGGTGTGAAGTGCGCCCTTGACGTTTGCAGCGGCACCGTTCATATTCTTGACGATATTTCGTACCGCATGCTTGACTTTTTTGGCGAAGAGGGTAATTTTGACCTTGAGGCGGCAAAAAAGGAAAACTGTGCCGACGAAAAGCATATGGAAGCAGTGGCAGAATTAAAGGAGCTGAAGGAAAAAAATCAGCTTTTCACAAAGGATATTTACAAGGCATTGGTTGCACACAAGGAAAAGAAGTCTGTTATAAAGGCACTGTGCCTGCACATTGCCCACGACTGTAACCTTCGTTGCCGTTACTGCTTTGCACACGGCGGTGAATACATGGGCAAGCGCGAAATTATGAGCGCAGAGGTAGGCAAGAAGGCAATTGACTTTGTAATAAAGGAAAGCGGCGCAAGAAAAAATATTGAAATTGACTATTTCGGCGGCGAGCCCCTCATGAACTTTGAGGTTGTTAAGGAAATTACCGAATATGCAAAGACCGAGGGCGAAAAGCACGGAAAGAATTTCCGCTTTACCATCACCACAAACGGCCTTCTGCTTGACGATAAAAAGATAGAATATATCAACGAAAACATGGGCAACATTGTTCTTTCCATCGACGGACGAAAGGAAGTTCACGACAAGGTAAGAGTAAGGGTTGACGGCTCAGGCAGCTATGACTCCGTAGTAAATAAGTTTATTAAGGTTGCCGAAAGCCGCAATCAGGAAAACTACTATGTGCGCGGCACCTTCACACGCGACAATCTGGACTTTTCCGAGGATGTTATGCATCTGGCGGAATTGGGCTTTGAGCAGATAAGCGTTGAGCCCGTTGTTGCTCAGGAAACTGAGGACTATGCTCTTAAAAAAGAGGACTTGCCTCGCATTTTCGAAGAATATGACCGCCTTGCAGAAAGAATTCTCGAAGCGAGAAAGAACGGCAAGTGGTTTAACTTCTTCCACTATATGATTGATTTGCACGAAAGCCCCTGTGCCTACAAGATGCTCTCGGGCTGCGGTGCAGGTCACGAATATGCGGCAGTTACCCCCTCGGGCGACATTTATCCCTGTCATCAGTTTGTAAACGACCCTAAGTACAAGATGGGCGATGTTTTTGAAGGCGTGGTTGACCCTGAAATAAGAGATGTATTTGTAAAGAGCAACATCTATACAAAAGAGCCCTGCGGTGACTGTTGGGCACGCTTCTACTGCTCGGGTGGCTGTGCGGCAAATGCAATCAGCATGAACAAGGACATAAACAAGCCCTATCTTCTTGCCTGCGAAATGGAAAAGAAGAGAGTTGAATGTGCTATTGCAATCAAGGCGAGAGAGGCTCTTGATGAGGAATAAAGTTGAAAAAAGTGTTGACTAAACAGCTTTAAATTTATATAATATAATTTGGTTGTTTTATAACTCAAAATAATAAGGAGGAAAATCCAGATGAAAGCAAAGAATATTATTTCATTTGCGCTGGTGATGATTATCATCGTAACTATGGCTGTAGTTGTATTCGGCGATGTAACCATCGGCAGCTTCAGAGTTCCCGGCGTTCTTGACCCCGAATTCGGCGTTAAGCAGGGACTTGATTTGGTAGGCGGTAGTGTAATCGTGTTCGAGCCTGATGTTGAAGACCTCAGCACAGTAAGCGAAGAAGACGTTGCTTCCGCAGAAAACATTATCCGCGTAAGACTTACAAGCATGGGTGAAACAGAAGCTACAGTTTCCCGTCAGGGCGACTATGGCATCCGTGTTGAAATTCCCAACATTGACGATCCTAACGAGGCAGTTAAGTACATAGGTCAGACAGCTGCTCTTCAGTTTATGGACATCGACGGTAACGTTGTAATGGACGGTACAGAAACATACGTACAGTCTGCAACAGCTACATTCGGTCCCATGGACCAGTACGGCAACCAGGGTCACTATGTAACACTTGCTCTGACAAGCGAGGGTAGAGCTGCATTCAAAACAGCTACAGAACAGGCTCTCACACGTACTGCTGAAGGCGGTAACGTAATTATAATTGCACTTGACGGCGTTCCCTATTCCTGGCCTATGGTTTCGGAAGTTATTGACTCCGACAGCTGCATTATCACAGGCGAATTCGATAAGGATTCCGCTAAGGAGCTTGCAGACGTTATCAACTCCGGTCGCCTTCCCTTCTCTCTTAAGGACACAGAGCTCCGTGCGGTTGGTCCCACACTTGGTCAGGAAGCACTTTCTACATCGCTCTTTGCAGCTTTAATCGGTGTTATCATCGTTATGCTCTTCATGCTTATTGTGTACCGTTTGCCCGGCTTGGTTGCTGACGTTGCACTTGTAGCTTACATTTCTATTGTATGTCTTGTAATGGCAGGCTTCTTTGTAGAAGGTGGTTACAGAGTAACACTCACACTTCCCGGTATTGCAGGTGTTATCCTTTCTATCGGTATGGCAGTTGACGCAAACGTTGTTATTTTCGAAAGAATTAAGGACGAGCTTAACTGCGGTAAGAGCATTGGCGCAAGCGTAGACAGTGGCTTCAAGAGAGCACTTACAGCTGTTGCTGACTCCAACATCACAACACTTATTTCCTGCGTTGTGCTCTGGATATTCGGTACAGGCTCCATCAGAGGCTTTGCAGAAACACTCTTCATTGGTGTTGTTGTAAGCTTCCTTACAGCAGTATTCCTTACAAAGTTCCTTCTCAAGATTATGGTAGGCTTTGGTATTAAAAATCCGTGGGTTTACGGTGCTTCTAAAAGGAGGGATGCGTAATGTTGTTTAAGAATCCTTGTTCCAACAGAAAGGTTTTCCTTACAATTCCGGCTATCCTTGTGGTAATTTCCATTTTGGCAATGGTTTTCTTTGGATTTAACGAAGGTATCGACTTTACAAGCGGTACAACATTTGAAATTGAACATATGCCCGCAGGCTTTGTTTACGACGGTGAGCTTGAGGTTGATGTTAAGGCTATCGTTACAGGCGTAAACGAAGGCGCAGACCCTGTTGCTCAGGCTATCGGTACAGATGGTGTGTTCATAAAGGCTAAAGAGCTTACAAACGAAGAAACAGAAATGGTTGTTGAAGGTCTTCTTGCATACTTCAACGGCGAAGAAGTTTCTCTCGACTCTACAGATGCAACAGCAGCTGTAGAGGTAGCAACAGATGTAGTAGAAGAAGCAGCTACAGAAGTAGCTGTAGAAGATGCAACAGACGTTGCAGAAGAAGTAAAGGCTCTTGAAAGAGCTGCTATCAGCATTGATAAGGTTTCCGCAACAACATCTGCAAGACTTATCTCTGACACATTCTTTGCCGTTCTTCTTGCAATCGCACTTATGCTTGTTTACATTGCAATCAGATTCGACTTCAAGAGCGGTGTTTGTGCAGTTATTGCTCTTGCGCATGACGTAACACTTATGTTCGGTTTCTACTCTATCTTCCAGCTTACAATGAACACAAGCTTCGTTGCAGCAGTTCTTACAATTATCGGTTACTCCATTAACTCCACAATCATTGTATTTGACCGTGTTCGTGAAAATAACAGATTGCTTGGTAAGAAGGCTACTTGGGATGAAAAGGCAGACAATGCTATCACAACAAGCTACACAAGAACACTTTATTCTTCACTTACAACACTCTTCACAATCGGTGCCCTCTTTGTATTGGGTGTATCTTCCATTCAGGAATTTGCACTTCCCATCATTGTTGGCCTCGTTTGCGGTGCTTACTCTTCTCTCTTTGTTGCTCCCACAATCTGGGCATGGTGGAAGAACAGCTCCAAGTAATTTTAAGAATATTTTTCAAAACATCCCGTATGATAAATACGGGGTGTTTTTTTGTTGTTTAAAATATTTGTTTTGATTTTTGTTTTGCTTTTATCGGGCTGTGCGAAGGACATTGCAACGGTGGAAACAGTGGGAGAAAGCGTTCTTTCCGAAAAAAAAGAAAGCTGGGGAATGAGACGACGAGCGCCCGAGCAGCCCGAGTTTACCGATGCTCAAAGGGCGGCAATGGATAAATACGGATGTATATATCTTGGCTCAAAGGAGCAAAAATATTTATACCTTACCTTTGACGAGGGCTACGAAAACAATCAGACCGCAAAAATACTTGACACCTTAAAGGAAAAAGGCGTTAAAGCGGCGTTCTTCATAACGGGTGACTATTTTAAAGCCGAAGGTGCTCTTGTTGACAGAATGGTCAAGGAGGGGCACATTGTGGGCAACCATACAATGAATCACCCGTGCATGCCCGATATAAAAAGCGAAGAAAAAATCGAAGAAGAGGTACTGAGCCTTGATAGGGCATTTTACGAAAAATACAACAAGCATATGAAATTTTTCCGTGCACCCGAGGGTGCCTACAGTGAAAAGACTCTGGCAATAACGAAAGAATTGGGCTATACCAATGTGTTCTGGTCCTTTGCCTATGATGACTGGTATCGTGATAAACAGCGTGGAGCAGATTATGCTTATAAAAAAACTATGGATAACATACATCCAGGGTGCGTTATACTTTTGCATGCAGTAAGTAGCGATAACGCTGAAGCCCTTGGAAAAATTATCGATTCGGCACGGGATATGGGCTACACCTTCTTATCTCTTGAGGAGTACATACCATAATAAAGGGGTTTTTGTATGCAAAAGAGAAGAATATTAAGCCTTTTATGCCTTGTTTTATTTGTGCTGAGCCTTACAGTAGGCTATATAAATCTGCCCGACAGCTTTATACTGTATAAGGACAGGGGATGGACATACGGCGGTATAACGCAAATCAATATTGACGACAAGTCAATCGAAACCTCGCAGAATGCCATAATCCCCCGTAATACGGGTGACTATAAGGCATCCCTGTCAATATTCGGCATACCCTACAAAAAAGTAAACGTTAAGGTGCTGGAGGACGAGGAGGTCCTGGTAGGCGGCGAGCCCATCGGCATAAGGCTCTATTCCGATGGGCTGGTTGTTGTTGCAGTGGGCAGGGTTAATGAAAATAAAAAATCGCCTGCGGAAACGGCAGGTATAAAAGAGGGCGATGTAATTGTTTCCGTTGATGGCGAAAAGGTGGGTACACCGAGCGAATTTTCGGACAAAATAGCAGCGAGCGAGGGAGAAATGGAAATAGGTGTGCTCTCGGGTGAAAAAGAAAAAACCGTCACTGTTATGCCCGAGGTGTCGGTGTATGACGGTGTTAAAAGGATTGGTTTGTGGGTGCGTGACAGCACCGCAGGGGTGGGCACGCTGACATATATCAACCCTGATTCCATGACCTACGGTGCGTTGGGGCACGGAGTGTCTGATGCAGACACAGGGGTAAAGTTTGCCGTAAGGGAAGGCTCTATCGAAGAGTGTGCCATTGCCGAAATAAAAAAGGGGGAGAAGGGTAACCCCGGTGAACTGAAGGGTGCATTTCTGCCCGATGCAAAGGTGCTGGGCAATATCACAAAAAACGAAAAGGAAGGCATCTTCGGCTCTCTTACGGCAGTCCCCGAGGGTGAAAGTGTGCCATTGGGGCACAAAAGCGAAATTAAAAAGGGCAAAGCGTATATACGGACATGCCTTGACGGAAAAGAGATAGCTGACTACGAAATTGAAATAACAAAGGTTTCAAAAAACGGAAAAAACCCTTCAAAGGGCTTGGTTATAAAGGTAACTGATGAAAGGCTTATTGACATAACGGGCGGCATTGTGCAAGGAATGAGCGGAAGCCCGATATTGCAGGATGGAAAGCTTATAGGTGCTGTTACCCATGTTCTGGTCAATGACCCCACAAAGGGCTATGGGATTTTTATTGAGAATATGATAGAGGCGGGAACAAATTAATAAAAGCGCTGATTTAATCAGCGCTTTTTTAATTCCCAGAACGCAACGGCACTTGCGGCTGCTACATTTAACGAGTCAACATTGTGATACATGGGGATTTTTACCGTGTAGTCACAATCAAGAATGGTGTTTTCCCGAAGCCCGTCGCCCTCGGTGCCTAAAATGATTGCAAGCTTTTCCTCGCCCTTTAGCTTTTCGTCGTCAATAGAAACGGAATTGTCACAAAGTGCCATGGCAACTGTTTTAAAGCCCATGGCTTTAAGCTTTTCGCGCACATCTCTATCCCAGGAAGGGAGAATTGTCCAGTCAATCTGGAAAACCGTGCCCATGCTAACACGGGCACTTCTGCGGTACAAGGGGTTTGAACAGCCCGGGGTGAGAAGCACGGCGTCCATGCCCATTGCCGCAGCCGAGCGGAAAATTGCGCCCACATTAGTGGGATTCATAACATCCTCTAAAATTACAATGCGGCTTGCATCCTTTACTATTTCTTCAAAATCCGAAAGGGGAGGGCGGCGCATTGCACAAAGAAGCCCACGTGTTAAAAGATAGCCCGTGAGATTTTTCAAAACCTCCTTAGGTGCCGTGAAAACAGGAATATCGCCCACACGATTTATGACAGCCTCGCTTTCGCCCTTAATGCAGTCTGTTTCAACCAGAATGGAAACGGGTGTGTAGCCTGCATCAAGCGCTCTTTCAATAACCTTGGGACTTTCTGCAATGAAAAGCCCCTCTTGAGGGAATTCGCGGTTTAAAAGCTGAGCCTCGGTAAGGCGGGCATATACATCCAGCCGTGGGTCAGAAAAGTCTGTTATATAAATAATCTGTGCCATGGTTTATCTCCTTTCACTGAGAGGATTCCAGTTTCCTTTTTTGTAGTAAGCTGTAAAAAGAATAAATAAAAGCATATTATGTGCTATCATGCAAGCCCATGCGGAAACAAGGGACAAGGAAAAAATCTGTGTGCAGATAAATGTGCCCACAATACGCACGCTCCACATGCCTATTATGTTGAACACAAGGGGCATTTTCGTTTTGCCCACACCTTGCAGGATGCCTTCAATAATTATTGAAACGCCGTAGAAGGGCTCGGACAATGCAACCATACGCAAAACAGTGCTTCCCAAGGCGATTACATCACCCTCTTTTGAAAACAGCATTACCATTTTTGGCGCAAATATAAAGAGCACAGTTCCCGATAACACCATAAGCACTATTTCAACTATGTTTATAACAACGCCCATGTCCTTCATTTTTTTGCTGTTGCCTTCGCCCAGGGCATTGCCGGAAAGCGTTGCCGCCGCTGTTTGCATACCGTAGGCGGGAATGTAAAATGCCGACTCTACCGTATTTGCTATGGTATGGGCAGCTGTTGCCACCTCGCCGAGAGAATTGACCATGCCTGCAAAGGCAACATAGCCCAGTGATGTGCCGAAGCGCTGAAGCATATTGGGAAATGCCACCGAAAGGCACGGCACAAGAACACTTTTGTCGGGTAAAAACCTTTCGCCCACGGGCGAAATTTTCTCGTGTGTAAAAAGCTTATAGGTTATATAAATGCCGCCGAACACAAATGAAATACTGCTGGCGATGGCAGCACCCGTTACCCCTAAGCCTGCCCCGGGAATAAATACAGACCCAATGTGGCGTGAGGGGAATATGAGAAAGAAGTTTAAAATTACATTTATAATGTTTACTGCTATACCGATTTTCATGGGTGTTTTGCTGTCACCTGCACTGCGAAGCAGTGTGCCAAAAATAATTGTGGCACTTCTGGGAAGCATTGGCAGATAAATTATAAAAAAGTATAAGGCTGCTGTGTGCCTTATGGACTTATCCACCTGCATAAAAACAGGCACAACAGGACTTAACAAAAGTGTTATAACAGTAAAAAGCGTGCCGATTACAACAGTTGAAAACACTGCCTGTGCCGTTATGCGGCGTGCTCTTTTTATATCATTGGCGCCAAGAGCTCGTGATACAAATGCCAAAAAGCCTATGCCTAAAGCTGAGATTGTAGAATTTACCAGCCAGTTTATTGTTACAGTTGAGCCTACTGCGGCTGTGGCAGAGGTACCTAAGGTGCCAACCATTGCAGTGTCAATATACTGCACGGCGGTCTGCATAAGCTGTTCAAACATTGTGGGCAGAGCAAGGGAAAGTATCAGGGTTAAAGTTTGGTAAAGGTTTTTCCTTTCGTTCATAAGTAAAGCGTTCCTTTTTCGATGAATACTGATATATCCAATTATATTGCAGTTCGTAAAATATGTCAATAAAGCTGAGTTTTTTGTTGCATTTTTATAAAACTATGATATAATAGCAAGGTATTTGAAAAAATAATGTTAGGAGATAGGTTATGGAACAGCAGAAAAAAAGCAGCTTTACAGGGTCTATCGGTTTTGTTCTTGCGGCAGCAGGCAGTGCGGTAGGTCTGGGCAACATCTGGAGATTCCCCTACCTTGCAGCTAAGCATGGCGGCGGATTGTTCCTTATTGTTTACATTGCACTTGTTTTGCTTTTTGGTTTTGCTCTTTTGCTTACAGACATTGCAATCGGCAGAAGAACGGGCATGAACGCGGGTAACGCATATGGTGCAATACATAAAAAGTGGAAATGGGTAGGTCACCTTACTTTCCTTGTGCCGTCAATCATTCTTATGTACTATATCGTTATCGGCGGCTGGATTATTAAATATATTGTTGAGTTTTTAATGTTCAACGGCGCAGAAGTAGCAGCAGACGGCTATTTTACAAGCTTTATCAAAAGCCCCGTTGCACCTATAGTATTTATGCTCATTTACCTTGCACTTACAGCAGTTGTTGTATATGCAGGTGTTGAAAAGGGTATTGAAAAGTTCTCAAAAATTGTCATGCCCATTCTCTTGATTATGATTATAGGCATTGCGGCATTTGCTCTCACTCTTTCTCACACCGATGCAAACGGTGTTACAAGAACAGGTCTTGAGGGCGCGTGGATATATATTGTTCCTAACCTCGAAGGTCTTACATTGAGCAAGTTTGTGGACGTAGTGCTTGACGCTGCAACACAGATGTTCTACTCCCTCAGCGTTGCAATGGGCATTATGATTACTTACGGCTCTTATGTTAAGAAGGATGTAAACCTTTCAAAGTCTGTTACACAGATTCAGCTTTTTGACACATTGGTTGCCTGCCTTGCAGGTCTGATGGTTATTCCTGCAGTGTTTGCATTCTCAGGTATGGACGGAATGACAGCAGGTCCCGGCTTGATGTTCATTGCGCTTCCCAAGGTGTTCAACCAGATGGGTATTGCAGGTAACATTGTTGGTATTGTGTTCTTTATTATGGTAGCCTTTGCGGCATTGACAAGCTCCGTTTCCATTATGGAAACAGTTGTTGCAAGCTGTATGGAATACTTTAAGAAAACACGTAAGCAGATGAGCCTTCTGGTAGGCATTATTGCGGCAGTGTGTGCAGTTATAATTTGTATGGGCTACAACGTGTTCTACTTTGAGCTCACACTTCCCAACGGTACTGTAGGTCAGCTGCTTGACATTGCAGACTATGTTTCAAACAGCGTGCTAATGCCTCTTATCACAGTGCTTACATGTATCCTTATAGGCTGGATTGCAAAGCCCAAGTGGGTTATTGAAGAGGTTGAAGCAAGCGGTCACAAGTTCGGCAAAAAGACACTCTTTACAATTGTTGTCAAGTTTGTCGCACCCGTTGTAATGACAATTCTTCTTCTGGATGCACTCGGCTTGTTTGACCCCATTGTTAATTTCATAGCAGGTTTATTCTGATTAATCTGAAAAAGCTCGCATTTTGCGAGCTTTTTTTACGTTTTCGGAAAAAAGTTTGTAGAAAAATAAAGGAAAAATTTTCCAGTTTTTTAAAATAAATGCTTGATAAAACTGTAAATAAATGGTAATATATACCCACGGGAAAGAATTTCCAAATTTTTACAGGAGGATTGAAGTAATATGGAGAACATTATTAAAGTAATGGTATGTGATGACAATAAGGAAGTGAGAGAGTTTGTATCAACGGTGCTTGAAAAGGAAAAAGACATTGTGCTTGTCTCTCAGCTTTCGGACGGAGAGAGTGTTTGCGAGGAAATAAACAAAACAGGGGCAGACGTTCTTTTGCTTGATGTTATAATGTCCAAGCTGGATGGCATAGGCGTGCTTAAACAGCTCAATGAAGGCAACTGTAAGCGCCCTGTTGTGATTATGATGATGGAAAATGTCAACGATGCAATCTGCACAACCTGCCTCGATATGGGTGCAGACTATTTCATGATAAAGCCCTTTGACGGTCAGCTTCTGTGCGAAAGAATAAATATGCTGTGTCGGAAGATGAGTGTAAAGAGGGGCGATAAGGTGCGCTATGCAAATTCTAAGCCCTCGGAAAGAACTCTGGAAATTTCCGTTACGAACACCATCCATGCAGTGGGCGTGCCTGCAAACATTAAAGGCTATCAGTACCTCAGAGATGCAATTATTATGAGTATTAACGATACGGAGCTTATCAATGCAGTGACAAAGCAGCTTTATCCCCTTGTTGCTGAAAAGCACAACACCTCGCCCTCAAGAGTTGAAAGAGCAATCCGTCATGCTATTGAGGTAGCGTGCGTACGAGGTAGTGAGGAGGAATTATACTCGCTCTTCGGCTATACTGTAAACAACGCAAAGGGAAAACCCACAAACAGCGAATTTATTGCAATGATTGCCGACAAATTAAGACTTGAAATGGTGTCATAAAAATTTTATATGGTGTAAAAAAAATCCTCGTCGAGTATTCAACGAGGATTTTTTGTTGCTTTATAATTTCTTATACATTTCATTATCGTGTTCACAACTATAATTCCCAATAAAATTGCTCCTATTGTTCTGCCCAAAGCGGCAAAGTTTCGCAGTGCACCACCAAGGTCCCCTTGGAAAAAGGCTTCAATTGTGTAGTAAAGGTTTGCTCCGGGTACAAGGGGGAGTATAGTAGGAGTGAGAAATACCGTAACAGGTGCCTTTATATATATCGCCAGAAATTCAGATATAAAGCCTGCAAAAAGAGCGGCGATGAAAGTTGCAGCCATGTCAGCAATTGAAAAATGCACACACAAAAGAAAAATGCTGTAGCAAAGGGCAGTTGAAACTGCAATTACGGGAAGCCTTTCCTTTCGGAGGCGAAGCATAAGCGCAAAGCCTACCGTACCTACCGAGGCAGCGAGAACAGATATAATGTTTTCTACCATGTCAACACCCCCGTAACAACCATTGCGCACCAAAAGCCCAGTGCAATTGCAAGTGCAGTTAAGAGCGCCTCACAAAAGCGAAGGAAGCCTGCCATTGTATCGCCGTTCATCATGTCCTTGATGGCATTTGTCAGCATCAATCCGGGAATAAGAAGCATAATGTCACCAATCATTATTTTGTCAAGGTGTGCGTTTGCAAGCCATCCCGAAAAGAAATATGCACCAACGCCTGCAAAAAGCGATGAAATAAAGTTAAAGAACATGCCGTTTATGGCAAGACATGTGAAGAGGCGTTCAATAAGGAATATTACAACCGAGATTAAACCCGCGCACAGTACATCTGTAATGGAGCCCTTGAACAAAAGGCAGAAGCCGCCCGAGGTGAGAATGAAGCCAATAAGCCTCATGAGCTTTGAAAAATGACTGTGCTTTATTATTTCATCCAGCATTACCTGGAAATCCTCGGCAGAAGGGGTTGTACTGCAAATTGTGCGGGAAAGGGCGTTAAGCTCCTCCAGACGATAGAAGTTAAACACATAGGAGATAATTCGCCTTGATTCAACAAAGCTCTTTCCCTCGCGGTTTTTTACGGTAACAAGGATGAGACTTGTTATTGAAAAAATTTCCGAATTTTCAAGATTATATGCATCGCAAAGACGGGAAATTGTGTCTTCAACGCGGTTAACCTCAGCACCGCACATGAGCATTTCCTTGCCGAGATTCATGATAACACTTAACAGCTTTTCTGTATTTGAGTTTTCTTTCATGCCTGTCAGCTCCGTAAAAGAAAATATTACTCTATAATTATATAACAGGGTTTTCATTTTGTAAAGACAGTTGTTGACGAAAGCCATCTTTTAATGTACAATATAATTGATATAATGTGCATATTGTGTGCAAATTGTAATTGGGAGGAAACAGCATGTGGGCAACTGAAGATTGGAAGGATTATGAATGTATAGATACCTGCGACGGCATGAAGCTTGAAAGATGGGGAAATGTTATTCTGTCTCGCCCCGACCCTCAGGTTATATGGAAGAAAAAATGCAACGAAAAAGCATGGAAAAGTGCAAACGCCGTATACAGTCGCTCATCCTCGGGCGGCGGAAGCTGGGACTATGTGAAAAATACTCCCGACAGATGGACTGTAAGCTATAAGCACCTTACCTTCAATATAAAGACTATGGGCTTCAAGCATACGGGGCTTTTCCCCGAGCAGGCAGTAAACTGGGACTGGATGAGTGAAAAGCTTAAGAATCGCAAGGGCGCTAACGTTTTAAACCTTTTTGCCTACACAGGCGGCGCAACTGTTGCCTGCAGTGCGGCAGGTGCAAATGTGTGTCACGTTGATGCATCAAAGGGCATGGTGGCATGGGCAAAGGAAAACGCTCAGTCAAGCGGCTTAGAGGACAATTATATAAGATATATCGTAGACGACTGCATGAAGTTCGTTGAAAGAGAAATCCGCCGAGGCAAAAAATACGATGCAATTATTATGGACCCGCCCTCCTACGGGCGAGGACCCGGCGGCGAAGTGTGGAAATTAGAGGAATGCCTGTGGGACTTTGTGGAAAGATGCGCTATGCTTTTGTCCGACGACCCCATATTTTTCCTCATTAATTCCTATACAACAGGGCTTCAGCCTGCGGTTATGAAAAACATACTTTCTCTTGCACTTCCCAAGGGAAAGGTAACTGCCGATGAAATCGGTCTGCCCGTATCAAGCGGCATATATCTGCCCTGTGGCGCAACTGCAAGATGGGAGAAGGACTGAACAAGTTCAGTCTTGAAGTAATAAGTAATAGTGAAAAGTGAATAGGTCGAAAGCAAAATGCAAGGGCATTTTGTGTTGATCTGAAAGATTGATTGTTATGATTAAGTGTGAAAATGTTACCTTTGTTTACGAAAATGAAGAGGACGAAGGTAAGAAGGTTTTAGACAATGTAAATCTTAATATAGAAAAGGGCTCCTTTGTTGCAGTGCTGGGCAGAAACGGGTCTGGAAAATCCACCCTGGCAAAGCACTTCAATGCGGTACTTATACCCACAGAGGGTAATGTTTTTGTGAATGGCGTGTCCACCAAAGAGGAAAAAAAGCTTTTTGACATAAGGCGCAGCGTGGGCATGGTTTTTCAAAACCCCGACAACCAGATTGTTGCAACAACCGTTGAAGAGGACGTTGCTTTCGGCTTGGAAAATCTGGGTGTGCCCTACGACGAAATGCACAAACGAGTGGAGGCAGCTCTTAAAAGCGTTGGGATGTACGAGCAGAGAAAAATGCAGCCCCATCTTTTAAGCGGCGGACAAAAGCAAAGGGTTGCTATTGCGGGAGTTATTGCCATGCAACCCGAATGCATAGTTTTCGATGAGCCCACAGCCATGCTTGACCCCAAAGGCAGGAAAGAGGTTATGGAAACAATAAAAACGCTTAATGGTGAAATGGGAATTACCGTTGTGCTCATAACTCACTTTATGGAGGAAGCCGCAAAAGCAGACAGGGTTGTGGTTATGGACAAGGGGCAAATTGTTATGGACGATGCTCCCGGAAAGGTTTTTTCCCATGTTGAAAAAATAACCGCTCTGGGGCTCGATGTGCCTCAGGTTACACGGGTTGTCAATCTGCTTAAAAAGAAAGGGATTGACATAAAGGGCGAAATGCTCCGCACAAAGGAATGTGCCGATGCAATTGATATGCTCCTGAAGGAGAGACAGAATTGATTGAATTAGTTAATGTTAATTACACATATGAAGATAAAACCCCCGATGCCTCCATTGCACTGAAGGACGTGTGCTTTCGTGTGAACGAGGGCGAAACCTGGGGCATAATAGGGCATACAGGCTCAGGCAAATCCACCCTTACCGAAATAATGAGCGGGCTTTTAAAGCCATGTAGCGGCAAGGTGCTTTTTGACGGATTAGATGTGACAAAGGCGAAAAACCCTGCTGCTTTGCTGAAGGGCAAGGTGGGATTGGTTTTTCAGTACCCCGAGCATCAGCTTTTTGAGGAAAGCATTATTGAAGATATATGCTTCGGTCCAAAAAACATGGGGCTTTCCCGTGAGGAATGCCTCAAGCGTGCACGGGAAGCCATGCGCCTTGTTGGGCTTGATGAAAGCTATGAAAACCTTTCGCCCTTTGAAATTTCGGGTGGCGAAAAGCGCAGGGTTGCAATTGCGGGTATTGTTGCAATGAGCCCCGAGGTGCTTATTTTGGACGAGCCCACAGCAGGGCTTGACCCCGTAGGCAGGGATATGCTTTTTGAAATGCTTTGTAACATAAAGGGCAAGCTGTGCAAGAGCATAATTTTTGTAAGCCACAGCATGGACGATGTTGCTCTTTTTGCCGATAAGGTTCTGGTTATGAACGGCGGCGAGGTGCTTTTAAAGGGCGATGTGAACGAGGTTTTTGAAAAAAGCTCCATGCTGGAGGAGGCAGGGCTTGATGTGCCTCAGGTTACAAGGCTTATTGCAAGGCTTAAGGAAAAGGGGCATCGGTTTGACGGTGCTATTCTCACCGTGGAGGATGCCGCTGAGGCTATATACAGTAAACTGAAAGGATAAGGCAATGCTCAGAGATATTACCATCGGACAATATTATAATACCAAATCCTCTTTGCATTCATTGGACCCCAGGTGTAAGCTGATAGGTCTTGTGGTGATGATGGCGCTCATATTTGTTGCCCAGAGCGTTATAGAGTATGCTTTTGTTACGCTTCTGACAATTGCGCTTGCCATTTTATCGCGAGTGCCTATGGCGTATATTCTTAAAGGCATGAAGCCTGTGTGGCTTATTGTAGCCTTTACAGCAGTTATAAACATTTTTATGGGCGGCGGAGAAACCGTTGTCTTTACCTGGTGGGCTTTCACTGTGACTAAAGAGGCTTTGTATCTTGCTCTCAGCATGATGCTCCGTGTGGTTTTATTGGTTACGGTGAGCACGCTCCTCACCCTCACAACCTCGCCTACAGTGCTTACAAGCGGACTGGAAAAGCTTCTTAAGCCTTTGGAAAAGGTCAAATTTCCATCTCACGAGGTGGCGATGATGATGAGCATTGCATTAAGGTTTATCCCCACATTGGGCGAAGAGGCAGAAAAAATAATGAAGGCTCAGGCAGCACGTGGTAACGATATTGAAAGCGGCGGCTTTATGAAAAAAATCAGCGGAATGATACCGCTGTTTGTACCGCTGTTTATAAGCGCATTCAGGCGCGCGGACGAGCTTGCAATGGCAATGGAATGCCGTTGCTATGCAGGAGGCTGTAACCGCACGGCTTTCAGAAAGCTGGAGTATAAAAAGAGTGATGCTGTTGCATTTGTTTTAATGGGAACAGCTGTTTTGCTGGTAGTAATTTATCGTACGGTAGGGTTTTTGATATGAATTTGAAGCTCACATTAAAATATGACGGAACAGAATATCACGGCTGGCAGCGTCAGCCTAACGGCATAACAATTCAGGAGGTTTTAGAGGACTGCCTTGAAAAGGTTATGAAAAAGAAAATTGTTGTAACGGGCTGTTCAAGGACGGACGCAGGTGTGCATGCGGCAATGCATGTGTCGAATTTTTCGGCGGACACATCAATTCCCGTGCACAAAATACCACTTGTATTAAATCAGTTTCTGCCAAGGGACATACGGGCAGTTAAATGCGAAGAGGTGGATGATGGCTTCAATGCAAGGTATCATACCGTTGAGAAAACCTATCGCTACAGAATTCTTAACTGTGAGCACAGTGATCCGTTTTTATCACGCTACGTATGGCATTATCCCATTTTGCTTGATGTGGACAAAATGAAGGAAGCGGCTACCTACATGATGGGCGAAAGGGATTTTACAGCCTTTATGGCATCGGGCTCAAGTGCGAAAACCACCGTGAGAAACCTAAAACGAGTTGAGGTTGAAAAAGAGGGTGATGTTATCTGTGTAACAGCCACCGCAAACGGGTTTTTGTACAACATGGTGAGAATTATTGTGGGCACGCTGGTGTACGTGGGTAACGGAAAGCTCACCGCGGACGAGGTAAAGAAAATACTTGAAGAGAAGGACCGCAGGCTTGGCGGTGTTACGGCACCTCCCGAGGGGCTTATACTTGAAGAAGTTGTGTATTAAAAGGAATGAGTGAAATGGCTAAGAATGGTTTGAAAATTAAAGAGCTTGTTATAACAGTGTTGCTTGCTCTGGTTATGCTCTTTTTCGTTATGATTGCGATTTTTCAGATTTATGAATCCAGGAGCATAAACGGTGATAACGAGCGTATAGTATTAGGGGTAAACAGCGGTGCATCAAGCGAATTCGGCTCAACAATAAAGGGCAGACCCGTAAGCATCGGCGAATATGTGGGCATTGTTTCGGGCGGTAATTTTACGGTTATTGACCGCAATGCAAATATAAAGACAACGGCTAATTTTATGCTTTCCGACCCTATTATGCATTCCAAGGGAAAATACTGTGTAGTAGGCGACTATAAGGGCAAAACCGTAAGGCTGTATAAGGAAGGCGAGGTTGAGGTGGAGCTTGAATGCGACGGAAAAATTATCTCCGTTGTTACAAACGTAAACGGCTTTTTTGCCGTTGCAACCGAGGAAACAGGCTACAATGCCGTTATAACGGTTTACCATAAAAACGGCGATGCAATTTATCGCTACAGGATTTCGAAAAACACCTTTATCGATATGGACATAAGCGCAAATAACCGTAAGCTTATAGTTGTTGAGGCAAACGTTGCGCTTGCAACCCCCGGAAGCAATGTTGTGCTTGTTGAGTTCAATCGCGAGGGTGCACAGAGCGATTTCTTTGTTGAAAACAACCTGTATGTAGGTGTGCATTTCAACAAGAACGGCTCCTTTGTATGTCTTGGCAACAAGAGCGCAGACTTCTACCGCTCAGACTGTGCAAAGGCAGGAGCGGTAAGCTTTGAGGGCAGAAGCCTTAACCATGCAGACATTTCCACCGATGACGCTGTGTGCTTTGCCTTTGACGGAGCAGAGGGCGCACCCGTGGGAAGCAGTGTGCTTGAGATTTACGACAAAAACGCAATCTTGCGCGGAAGCATAGCCTTTGAGGACGAAATTGAACATTTGTCGGTAAACAATTCTTACATAGGTGTGGCACACGGCGAAGTGCTGGATGTTGTTAAGCCAAACGGAAAAATAAAGAAGAGCTTTGAAGCGTCATCGCCCATAAAATGTGCGATGCCCTTTGAAAGTGGCGCAGCAGCGCTGATTTTTGCAGGCGGTAACACAACCGTTGTAAGATAAAAAGGGGGGGATTGACAGTGGTTTTTGATATAGCAGCACTGGTTTTCATACTTATATTTTCTCTTATTATGATGAAAAGAGGCGGAATGAAGGCAATACTGAGCCTGGGTGGCTTTGCGCTTTCAATTATTGTTGCCTCCATGCTTTATCCTGCACTGACGGATGCAGTTTACAAAACACCGCTCCCGGAAAATCTGGAGGAGATTGTTAAAGAGGCAATTGTAATAGAGGGCAACGGGTCGGAGCTGGAAGCTGTGGATGCTTTGCCCGATTTTATGAAAAACGCACTGACCGAAACACGGGAAGATGCGGTTGAAAGCATTACACGCTCGCTGGCAGAGGTGGTTACAAGGCTTATTATCAACATAATTATTTTTGTGTTGCTTATTGTTGTGACAAAGGCTTGTATCTCGCTTCTTTCGGGCGCATTGAACCTTGTAACAAAGCTGCCCGTGCTCCATGAGCTTAATTCTCTTACAGGCTTTCTGTGCGGACTGGCAATAAGCCTTGTAATTGTATGGCTTGCAGTTGCACTTACGGGCGCTCTTGCAACCTCAAATGCGCTTGTTGCACAATGGATAAAGGATTCTTATGTTGTTTCTTTGCTGAGCAACATTTCACCTTTCTGATAAAGGATGGTATAAAATGACACTTGTTGAGTTTTTTGACGAAGAAGCTATTGACAATGCCGTGGGTGCACTTTTATTACGCCCCGAAAGGTTGGTTGTGCTTTACGGCGAAAGCCGTTGCGACAGCTTCAGGGAAGCTCTTGATAAAGTTCTCGGAAAGAGAAATATAAAAACAGAGATTTTAGCCGAGCGTGTAGACACGGGGAGCGTAGATGCAGCTAAAGCAAAAATTGAAGAGGTTGTCTCGCGCTTTCCCGATTGCGACTTCGATGTTACAGGCGGAAACGATATAATGCTTGTTGCCATGGGAGAGATTGCAAAAAAATACAATCTGCCCCTTCACTGTGTTGATGCAAAAAAGCAGGCGGTAATTGCCGTTAACAGTGACCAAAAGTACGAAACGAATGATGTATATATCAGTGTGAACGAGCTCATCAGTCTGCACGGCGGATGCTGCTCTAACGAGAGCCGTGAAAAGGAAGCCTGCAGATGGGAAAGAAATCCCGATGCGGAAAAGGATATTGAAGCAGTCTGGGACATCTGCCGTAAGGACCCTGCGGCATGGAATGCTGCCATGGGAAAGGCACGAGGCAGCAAGACCGACAAGAGTGTCTCGGTATGGGCAAGGCTTAAAAAGGCAGGGCTTGTAAAGGGAAGCGGCGAGGGTGTCAGGTACAAAAATGACCTTGTAAGGTATCTTCTTTCCAGACAAGGCACTGCATTGGAAATGTATACCTTCATTTGTGCAAAGGAGGCACAGACCTTTGACGACGGACAGAGCGGCGCGCTTCTTGACTGGAAAGGTCGCCGTGAGGTTGAAAACGAAATTGATGTTCTTCTCACCCGTGGTGTGACAGGGTGCTTTATTTCCTGTAAAAACGGCATGGTGGATTCCAACGAGCTGTACAAGCTTAATACTGTAGCCACACGCTTCGGCGGACGCTATGCAGAAAAGATACTTGTGCTGTCGTCCTTTGAGCCCGACAGAAGCTTTGTTGAAAGAGCCAATGAGCTTGGAATTAAAATTATAAAAAATGCAAGACATCTTCAGAAGAAGGATTTTGTAAAAAGATTAATTCAGTAAAAAAGACGCATAATAGCGTCTTTTTTTATGTTGACAGGCAATAATGACGGATGATATAATTATAATGTATATTTATGTAAAAAAACCTTGAAGGAGGATAATATATGAAAATGAAAAAAGTTATGGCAGGGCTTCTCGGCGCTGTAATGACCATGTCCGCAATTCCGTCGGTTATGGCAAATGACGAGGATGCTATACTGCACTACGATTTTGAAAAGGAAATCACAGAAGGCACAAATTACGGCGCAACAATTAATAACGGTTACGCATACTTTGACGGCGTGGATGATTATATACATATGCCAAACAACCTTGTGTCGGGTGAAGAGGACGTAACCTTTGTTATAAACGTACGCCCCGAAATGACCGGTGCAAACCAGTTTACGTTTACTGTAGGTAATTCTGAGAGCAACTATCTGTTCCTTAACACAAACACAGGCTCAAATGCCCGTTTTGCCATGACAACAGTAGGCTGGTGGCAGGAAGAGGGCGAATTGAAGGCAGACAAGATTGAGCGTGGAGATTGGGCTTCGATTGCAATTGTTATGGACGGAAAAACAAAAAAGATGTATGTTGACGGCAGCATTGCGGCAGAAACAACAAGCGAGCTTCTTGCCTCGGGTCTTGGCGACACGGCAGCAAACTACCTTGCAAAAAGCCAGTATTCGGGCGACAGCTACTTCAAGGGCTACATTGATGATTTCAGAGTGTATTCCAAAGCTCTCACTGCAGACGAAATTGATGCAATTTCAAAGGAGCATGCCGAGGCGGCAGAGCTTGCAGATTTGTATATAGCGGCAGAAAGCCTGGAGTTTGAAAGCTACAGACTGGAAGAGAACATCACGCTTCCCACAGAATATGCAGGCATGACGGTTACATGGAAAAGTGAAAAGGAAAGCTTTTTGTCGGCGGAAACAGGCGAGATTAAGCGCGGTGAATACGACAACGATGTAAAGCTCACCGCAACCTTTACCAACACAAACGGCATAAGCGTAACGAGAGATTATGTGTTCACGGTTGTGCATGAATACACCGACAAGGAAAGAGCAGAGACAGATGTGGCTGCTATCCGCCTTGTGGGTAACCTTGAAAACTTAAAGGAGGATTTGTATCTTCCCAAAGAAGGCGCTATGGGCAGTAAAATTACATGGGTGCCGCAAGATAAGGACGTTATAAACGAAGACGGCGAAATAAACCGTGCTCCCTCAGGCAGCGGCAGCAAGACAACAACACTTACAGCTGTTGCAAAATACGGCGACTGGACAGCAACCCGTGAATACACCGTCACAGTTGAAGAAGAAGACTTTGCATATCTTTTTGCATACTTTGAGGGCAACCGTCCCGAACAGGAAAGAATGTACTACGGCTTAAGCCGTGACGGCTATCACTTCAATAAAATCAATGGCGGTAACCCTGTACTTGAAAGCACAAAGGGTCATGAATGTATGCGCGACCCCTTCATTATGGAGGGTCAGAACGGACTTTACTATGCAATCTTTACGGACATGCGCTCCTATGACGGCTGGGCAAGCCAGAGCTCTATCATAATTTTTGAAAGCGAGGACCTTATCAATTGGGACGAAGGCACAATAATTGACTTTAATCAGTTCGGCTGGTACAACCGTGCATGGGCACCCCAGGCTATATGGGACCCCGAATTCTACGACGAGGAAACAGGGCAGTACGGTGCATACATGATTTACCTTGCGCTTTCAAGTGGTGGCAATACACAGATGTATAAGGTTTATAGTCACGACATGAAAACCCTTATCACAAAGCCCGAGCTTTTGTACCGTCACGATGAATTCAAGGACGACATTGACTCGGATATCATATACAAAGACGGCATTTACTACATGTACGTAAAGGACGAAAGCGCAGGCGGTATTTACGTTGTTACCAGTGAGCATGCGGGCGGTCCTTACGGGGACAGAGTAAATGCACTTCCCAGAAAGAACAGCCGTGGTAACGATGTTGCAATCGAGGGCAGCGGCATTTTCAAGCTCATGAACGAGGATAAGTACAATATTGTTTATGATGCTTATAACGACGGCTTCTTCATCATGACAGAAACCACTGACATGGTAAACTTCACACAGCTTGACCGTAGCGACTATTCCTTCGACTTTACCCCTCGCCACGGTTATGTAATACCCATTTCAAAATCAGAGGTTGACGCTCTCGAGGAAAAGTACGGCAAGAGCGTTGCAGAAAGAGTGGAAGAAAGTAAAAACCCCATTATCTATTATGATTTTGAGAACGAATACGATAAATCGGGAAATTTTAATGATGCGCAGTTGGCACCGTCCGCAACGATTGCGCAGGGCATCAGTGGCGGACAGGGGCTTGCTTTGGATGGCAGCAGCGAAAGCTATGTGACAATTCCTTCAGAGGCGCTTACAGGCCTGGAGGATTACACAATTTCCGCATGGATAAAGCCCGATGTTAAAAACACAACACAGCGTGTATTCGACTTTGGTACAGATACTAACCGCTATATGTTCTTAACGCCTTACTATGGCAGCAATCACCTGCGCGGCGCAATCACCGCCGGCAGCTATGACTACGAAAAAGGTGTCAGCGTGGATGTGGATATCGAAACAAACAGATGGACACACCTTGTCATGATGCAACAGGGTGATGTGATGCGTATCTATATCGACGGAGTATTGGCAGGCGAAACTGAAAATGTCAAGCTTGACCCTTACGAAATCAAGCATACAATTCCTTATTGCTACATAGGTAAGTCCATGTGGTCGGGGGACAAATTCTTTGACGGCACAATTGACGAATTTTATGTTTATGACAGAGCAATAAGCGAGGACGAGGTGACAGAGCTTTTCGAAAAGGAAATGACACTTGCCTGCAATATAGGCGATGGCACAGTTTCTTTTGCGCGCGATGGCAGCGATGTTGAATCTTTCACGGCTGTTATAGCACAGTATAACCCGGATGGCATTATGATAAGTGCCGAAAAGAAATTTATAGATTTTACGGAAAATGAAGAAGTTACTGCAGAATTTACGAAAGCAGACGGGGCAACGAAGGTAAGATGCTTCTTCTTTGAAGACTTTGGAAGCCTTATCCCCTTAAGATAAGCTTTGGAAAGAGGTAACTTATGAAAAAATTTTTATCATTGATACTGGTTGTTGCAATGAGCTTTTTTCTTGCAATAATTGCCGACGCAGAGGACACTTATCAGCTGACAGTGCCCGATAGGCTCAGCATTATGGTTAACAATGCTGCAGTAACAGGCACCGTGACTGTTACAGGAAGCGACAAAATAAAAATTGTTGACGAAGATGAACATGTTATAGTATCGGCAAACGGAAAATATTACGATGTGAATACTGTATTTTATCTTTCGGAGGATGCAGACTTTACAGATGCTGCTTTACTCGCTCTCGGTCTTGACATGGTCGAGGGTGCCCAGGTAAGGGTAGGTCAGGTTGAACTCAGCAACGACGGACGAATTGATGCTACTGCTGATAGCGGTCTCCGCTTTATTGCAACGGCGGACTATTCCGATACTGTTATTGCAGATGAAAGTATTGAGTTCGGTATTAAGGTTGTGGCAGAAGGAAACGATAATCCGGTTTATGTTAAAGCCGAAAAGTTCCAGAACGATGAGAGAAGCGTGTTCTCAGCGGCGATAACAAACCTTTCGGAAAGCAACTACAACAGAAAGTACACAGCTTGTGCATACGTGCTTATACCCATGCATGACGGCACAGAAAAAGAGGTTGTAACAGCCTCTGTTACACGAAGCATTTACCAGGTTTCGGTGGGCATACTTAAAAACAGCTCTGCTGAGGCGGAAAGTGATTTGCCCTACACAATAGACGATGCCGTAAAAAGCGTCCTTGGTGCATATATCAACCAGACAGGCATACGCCTTACCTACACAGCTGACGGAAGCATGAGCGCACGCACAACAGGCAAGGGTGCTTATACGGGCGATCTGTTCTTTGCTGTGACCTCAAGCGTGAACGAAGACGGAAGCACTCATGTTGTGATTACACCCTACGGGGCAACAGAAAGCTTCTACAACAAGGTTGAAATTGCTTCCTGGTGGAAGGAATATGTTAGAATAAATAACAACAACACCGTTGCAGCACAGTATATTTCTGATGCAAAAATAGAAAACGGTGTATTAAGCTTCACATTTACTCTTCCCGACACTGTTGAATATACATTTGACCAGGAAGATAATGTGACAATTGTAAAAAGTATTGAGAATGGATATATAACAGGCATCAAAGCAGGCGAAGAGGTTACCTACAGCCTTGCAGATGCTGTTACTGTAATGGGTCTTGCCGAATCAATGGAGGACATTGTTCCCGGATGTGTGATTATGGTAGGCTACAATAAGAATGAGGATGTGGCGGCTATAGAATTGCTTGCAAGCCTTGGTTTGCCTATCAATCCCGAAAGCTTTGAAGCTGATTTTGGCGTGTATGATGCTTCTGACGGAAGCACAAAGTACAAAAATGTTGTAACGGAGATGTATTCAAAGAGCGGTAGTAAGATCACAGCTCAGAATCTGCCTGATACCACAAAGACAGCATACAGGTTTGAATCCTCGTCCTCAATGTGCTACAGAGTAGGCATTGCAATGAGCGGTGACACACCCGTCATTACAGCGACAGGCTCTAAAATTACAACATATCCGTCTATATTTGAAAACACATCTAAATATCATAATTACTTATATTTCAGATACAATTCTGAAACAGAGAGGGTTAAGGAATGTGTGTTCTACTGTGTGCCCAAGGACCTCGACTTCTCGGGTGACGGCGAATATTCCGATATTTTCAGCCTTGATGATTATGTTGTTATAATTGAATAAGCAATGAATGAAGAGCCGAAGGGATACCCTTCGGCTCTTTTCAGCGTGTCGAAAAAGTCGACACGCAACAAAAATCTTGCATGGGCAATATTTTTGTTAATAATTTTCTAAAGAACAAAGTACCGATTTCTCGTGCAAGACTCCCTACGGGAGACCTAAAATCGGCACTTTCGGCAGGGCAATGCGATCGCTCTGCCTATTTCATGCGGAAAACCTTCTTTTCCGCACCTTTCGCGATTGTGCTGAAAATAAGTTTTTCGATGGTCTGTGAAGAGCCGAAGGGTATCCCTTCGGCTCTTTTATCTTGACACTTTTTTGCTATTGGTGTAAAATGAAAGTAATTATACTGAAAGGATTTGATGGTATGTTCAAGGCTGATGTTGTAATTGTCGGCAGCGGTGTTTCGGCTCTTAACTGTGCACTCAATCTGCCGCGTGACATGGACATTCTTATTGTTACAAAAGATACTGCCGAGCGAAACGATTCGTTTCTGGCTCAGGGCGGTATATGTGTTCTGAAAGATGAAAACGACTATGACAGCTTTTTTGAAGATACCATGAAAGCAGGTCACTATAAAAACAATCCCGAAAGTGTGGATATTATGATTACGCACTCACGAGATGTTATAAACGACCTTATAGCATGGGGCGTGGAATTCGAAAGGGATGAAAATGGCAACCTTGAATACACTCGTGAGGGTGCTCATTCCACCGAGCGAATTCTGTTCCATGCCGATATCACCGGCAAGGCAATCACCTCCACACTGCTTGACAGGGCAAGAGAGCTTGATAACGTGAAAATTATCGAGCACTTTACAATGATTGATATTATTGCACGTGACAACGTGTGTCTGGGTATTATAGGCGTTGATAAGGACGGAAGGCTGGAAGCTGTTAAGGCAAATTGTACTGTTTTCGCAACAGGTGGCATCGGCGGGCTTTATAAGGACTCCACCAACTACCGCCATTTAACGGGTGACGCTCAGGCAATCTGTATTGAACATGGCATTGAGCTTTTGGACATGGATTATGTGCAGATTCATCCCACAGCCTTCTATTCTAAGGAGTATGGCAGAAGATTTTTGATTAGTGAATCCTGCCGCGGTGAAGGTGCACTGCTCAAAAACTCAAAAATGGAAAGGTTTGTTCAGGAACTTTTGCCCCGTGATGTTGTTGCAAACGCTATTTTTGCCGAAATGGAAAAAGAGGGCAGTGAGCACGTGTGGCTTGACCTGACCCCCATAGGCGAAGAAGAAATAAAGAGCCATTTCCCCAATATTTACGAAAAGTGCCTGAAGCACGGTTATGATATAACGCGTGAGCCCATTCCCATTACTCCCGCACAGCACTACTTTATGGGCGGCATAAAGGTTGACATGCAGTCAAAAACCACAATGGACAACCTCTATGCTGTGGGTGAAACTGCTTGTAACGGCGTGCATGGCGCAAACCGCCTTGCATCAAATTCGCTTTTGGAGGCTATTGTTTTTGCAAAGCGTGCCGCAAAGGAAATTGCCGATAAGTATGGCTATTACGCAAATAACGCTACCAAAAAGGGCGCGGGCATGGATTTTGACAAGGAAACCGCAAAGGAAAAATATAAGGACCTTGAAGCCCTTAAGGAAAAATATAAAAAGCTTGTTTTAGACGAAATAGAAAAGGAGAGAAGAAACCGTGAATGATATTACAATGAAATTAGTTTGTGACGATTTGCTCTTGATGGCACTCAAGGAGGATATCTCCAGCGAGGATATTTCCACACAGGCTGTCATGCCCGAGTATCAAAAGGGCGAGGTACAGCTTATCTGTAAGGAAGACGGCGTTATTGCAGGGTTGGAAGTTTTTAAGAGAGTGTTTGAGCTTCTCGATGAAAACACAGAGGTTGAATTCTACGTAAAAGACGGCGATGCTGTTACAAACAAGCAGCTGCTTGCAACTGTGACAGGCGATATAAGAGTGCTTCTTTCCGGCGAAAGAACAGCGCTTAACTATCTCCAGAGAATGAGCGGTATTGCTACATATACAAAAAAAGTTGCCTCACTTCTTGAAGGCACAAAAACAAAGCTTCTTGATACAAGAAAAACAACTCCCAACATGCGTATTTTTGAAAAGTACGCCGTTAAGCAGGGCGGCGGTAACAATCACCGCTACAACCTTTCCGACTGCGTAATGCTTAAGGACAATCACATCGGTGCCGCAGGCGGTGTAAGTAAGGCTGTCAAGATGGCTCGTGACTACATTTCCTTTGTAACAAAGATTGAGGTTGAATGTGAAAACCTTGACATGGTAAAGGAAGCTGTTGAAGCGGGCGCAGATATTATTATGCTCGATAATATGACAGACGATGATATGAGAGCAGCAGTTAAGATTATTGACGGTCGTGCACTCACAGAATGCTCGGGCAATGTAACTGCCGAAAACATCAAGCGCATTACAGACATCGGCGTTGACTTTGTATCGAGTGGTGCGCTGACACATTCTGCACCCATTCTGGATGTTTCTTTAAAGAATCTTCATGCTATATAATGTAAAAACGGAGTGCCGTATGGCACTCCGTTTTTGTGATATAAATTATTTTAAAAGTTCATCGTAGGTTGTGAAAAGAACATCACGGATTGCGCGGAGCTGGGACGCATAGATGTGTTGTACACCGCGCTCAATTTTGACTAAACATTCACGGGTCATATCAATGCCTTCCAGTTGAAGGAGGCGAACCAAGTCAACCTGCTTTATATTCTTTTCCTTGCGAATACGGCGTATATTTGCGCCTATCTGAATAGAGTCTTGCTTAATTTTCTGTTCCATAATACACCTCAAAAATGGACTGCTTTCAGCACTTTTTCTTGAGTATATTATTGTTTCCTGATATAATGGGACTAAAACGAGTCCATTTTAAAAAAGGGGGTGTAATATATGATTATTGATATTACGGGTATAGAGTTAACACCCGGTAATTGGGGAAAAGATTGTCTTGGGAATGGAAAAAGTTACGATAGTAGGGGACAGCTGCTGGAGTGTTGCTGCGATGAGTGCGATTATTTAATGTGTTGTGTATATGAGTGTGACTGCCAAAATTGTAACGACATAAGGTGTGAAAGAAACAAAAAATAATCAAGTACTGCTTGATTATTTACCGAAATTATTCATTATTCATTCTTAATTATTCATTGAGAAAATAAAATGCAATTTTTTGAAAAAAACTATTGCATTTTATTTTCTTCTATGGTACAATATCGGAGCGTAAAAATTCACACATTCTCTGAGTGCCGCCCGGTGCCGGAAAAATCCGGTTGGCGGACACATTGAGGAGAGTGGAGGCTGCCTTTTTATTTTGACATGGTAAAAGGGTAAAAAAACTAAATAAAAGAGAGGTGTTTAAACATGTCAGTTATTTCTATGAAGCAGCTTCTTGAAGCAGGTGTACACTTTGGTCACCAGACAAGAAGATGGAACCCCAAGATGGCAGAATACATTTTCACAGAAAG
>JAFUOO010000013.1 GCA_017472685.1 Clostridia bacterium | reverse complement strand
TACTTTCAAAAAATCCGAGTATAGGAATTAGTGAAGAGTGAAAAGGGAATAGTGAAGAAGTAAAAAATCCCCGTACTTATCGTACGAGGATTTTTTGGCAGGGGCAGTAGGACTTGAACCCACGACCTGCGGTTTTGGAGACCGTTATTCTACCAACTGAACTATACCCCTATATATTCTGTTTTCCACTTGATTTAGTATACACTACTAAAGTTGAATTGTCAATGTTTTTTTGTAAAAATTATAATTACAAAGCCTCCGTTTCGGGAACACTACTCAAAAGCGAGGTGAATGTATATGCCAAAGCAAGGAATGAAAAGACCAAGTCGCACTCATGTGAAAGAAAAAAACAATCTTCCGCCTGTGCCCGAAATACAGGGGAAGGCAAAATCCGGCAAGGAAAAAGCTAAGCCCTTGATTGAAGGAATAGGGACCGCCTCGGGAAAGGTTTTCCACACGAAGCCTCTTGCTACAGATTCTCCCATACCACCTATTTACGGCGTGCTTGACACGGATTTAGGCAGAGATAATATGGAAAACAACCTCCCACGGGCAGATATAGCAGATTTATAACACAAAACAGGCAGGGCAATTGTGCCCTGCCTTGATTTTTATATTTTTTTACATTGTTCCGAAAATTCTGTCGCCTGCATCGCCCAGCCCGGGTACGATGTAGCATCTTTCGTTAAGGCATTCGTCCACATTAGCGCAGTACACTTCAACATCGGGGTGCGCCTTTGTTAATGCTTCAATCCCCTCGGGTGCCGCAATAAGACACAAGAACTTAATCTGTGTTGCGCCGTAGGACTTAATCTGTCCTATGGCATCGATGGCGGAGCCACCTGTTGCGAGCATGGGGTCAACAACAACTACAAGCCTCTTATCAATATCGGGCGGAAGCTTGCAGTAGTATTCCTGAGGCTGCATTGTTACCTCGTCACGGTACATGCCGATGTGACCGACCTTTGCATTGGGCACAAGGCTTAAAAAGCCCTCAACCATACCTAAGCCTGCACGAAGAATGGGCACTACAGCCATGTCCTTACCCTTTATCATTTTTTGTGTTGTCTTCTTTATAGGTGTTTCAATTTCAACATCCTCAAGAGGAAGGTCCCTGAGGGCTTCGTAGCACATGAGCATTGTAATTTCCTCTACAAGCTCACGGAATTCCTTATTGGAGGTTTCCTTCTGTCTGAGGATTGTTGTTTTGTGCTGAATAAGTGGATGGTCAAAAATCATAACGTTTTTCATAATTTATTCCTCGTCCTTTGCTTTTGAAACAATGAGATTTACTACAATACCCAGAATAAGCGGGCAAGCAACTGCTGTAAGTGTAATCTGACCGATACGGAGTGCCATACCGCCTATACCTGATATAAGAATTGCCGATACAACGAAAAGATTTTTGTTAACATTGAGGTTAACTGTCTGCACCATCTTAAGACCCGATACTGCAATAAATCCGTAAAGTGCCATACATACACCGCCCATTACACTGGAAGGTATGGAGGATACAAATGCAATGAAGGGAGATACAAATGCAATTACAATTGACATAATTGCCGCTGCAATAATCGTGTAAACAGAAGCATTTCTTGTGATGGCAACACAGCCTACAGATTCGCCGTAGGTGGTGTTGGGGCATCCGCCGAAGAATGCGCCGAACATTGAGCCGATACCGTCGCCGAGAAGAGTGCGATGCAAGCCGGGCTCTTCAAGAAGGTCCTTTTCAATAATGGACGAAATGTTCTTATGGTCAGCCAGGTGCTCAGCAAACACAACAAATGCCACAGGAATATATGCAACAGCTATTGTGCCAAGGTAGTCGGGGGTGATTTCGCCAAAGCCCTTGAAAGCTGTCAGGAATGTAAAGTTGGGAACAGAAACAAAGGTTTCAATTGTAACAGCTCCATTTGTAAGAAGAGCTGTAAAGGGTGCAACATCAACCAATTTAAGAGCATCAATGCCTGCAGCATAACCGATTATTGTCAAAACGCCTGCTACTGCATAGCCGCCAAGAATACCGAAAATAAAGGGAATAAGTCTGCCCCACTTCTTGCCGTAGGTTGAGCAGATTATAACAGTAAAAAGTGTTACCAATGCGCACAAAAGACCGAGCCAGCCCTTTAAGGACATGTCATAAACGGCGTTCGCGGAGTCATATGTTGCAAACTTAAGAACATCGCCTACAGCATTACCTGCAAGAGAAAGACCGATGATTGCAACAGTTGGACCCACAACTGCAGCGGGCATAAGCTTATTAATCCAGCCAACACCTGCAAATTTAACAAGAACTGCGATGATTACATAAACCATACCTGCAAAAACGGCGCCGATGATAAGACCAAGATAGCCAAGGCTCATGGAAACGCCGCCTGCAAATGCCGCAAACATTGAACCGATAAATGCGAAGGATGAGCCAAGGAAAACAGGGCTCTTTTTCTTAGTGAACGCCACATAAACAAGTGTACCTACACCTGCACCCACAAGTGCTGCCGCAGGGCTCATGTTATTACCTATAATTACGGGAACAACCAGTGTTGCGGTCATAATGGACAAAAGCTGCTGAAGTGCAAAAATCAAAAGCTGCAAGAATTTGGGCTTGTCCTCAACCTTGTAAATTAACTGCATAATTTACTCCTCCTTATTGTGGCATTGCCACTTTTTGTGAAAGATTTTTTAATCCCTCTATATAAAATTCTATCCAAAAAAGAGAGTTTTGTCAATAGAAGCTTTTCCCCGAAGAACACAAAAAAGGACAGGTAAAACCTGTCCCTTTAATGTACGGAAAAGTTAAATTACTTAAGTTCAACCTTTGCGCCTGCTGCTTCAAGTTCAGCCTTAATCTTTTCAGCTTCGTCCTTGGATACAGCTTCCTTAAGTGTGGAAGGAACGTTGTCAACAGCGTCCTTAGATTCCTTAAGACCAAGACCTGTGATAGTCTTAACAGCCTTAACAACGTTGAGCTTGCTTGCACCAGCGTCAACAAGTACTACGTCGAATTCTGTCTTTTCAGCAGCACCAGCGCCTGCATCAGCAGCACCAGCTACAGCTACAGCTACGGGAGCAGCTGCGCTTACGCCAAATTCTTCTTCCATTGCCTTTACAAGGTCAGCAACTTCTAATAACTTTAATTCTTTAATTGCATTTAAAATTTCCTGAACTGTCATTTTAATTTACCTCCATTTAATGGTTTTAAAATTGATTTTTTAATTATTCTGCAGCGGGAGCTTCTTCAGCTGCTGCTTCTGCGGGAGCTGCTTCAACTGCTTCGGGGGCAGCGGGAGCTTCTTCCTTTTCTACCTTGATGTCAGCGGGTTCAACACCGTTGTCAACAAGAGCCTGCAATGTTCTTGCAAGAGCTGCGATGGGAGAGTTCATGCTACCCATCAACTTAGCAATAAGAACTTCACGGCTGGGTGTGTCTGCGAGCTTCTTAACTTCGTCAACGGAAACAACCTTACCTTCAAGGAAGCCGGACTTAATTTCGAGAGCTTCGTTTTCTTTTGCAAATTCTGCAAGGACCTTAGCTGCGATAACTTCGTCAGTTTCGCTGATAGCGAGAGCTGTGGGACCGTTAAGAATTTCATCAAGACCTTCAAGACCAATTTCGTTGGCTGCAAATCTTGTAAGTGTGTTCTTAACAACCTTGTACTCTACGTTAGCTTCTCTGAGCTTGTTACGGAGCTTAGTATCCTGTTCAACTGTAAGACCGCAGTAGTCAACGAAAACACCTGCAACAGCCTTAGTAAGGGTTGCCTTGATTTCTTCAACAGCCTGCTTCTTAGCTTCGAGAATCTTTGCGCTTGGCATACTTTCACCTCTCCATACCAAATATTGAAAAAAAGGTTTTTTGCCCATAGACGCAAAAAACCTTTAAAAATCTTTTTAAACGTTTCCTCGGCGGGGCTTACCTTTGTGCCCGCTGTCTATGGAATGGAATGAAGTTTTAAAAACTTCTTGATTATCTTAACACCTCTTGTGAGGTTTGTCAAGCATTTTTTGTGAGATTACTGATCAATCTTTGTGGGCGCGATCTTAACGCCGGGGCCCATTGTGCTTGCAACAGTAACGCTCTTAAGGTACTGACCCTTTGCAGCTGCGGGCTTAGCCTTGATAACAGCAGCAAGGAGTGTGTTGAAGTTTTCAAGTAACTTTTCTGTACCGAAAGACTTCTTGCCGATGGGGCAGTGGATGATGTTTGTCTTATCAAGACGGTATTCGATCTTACCAGCCTTAAGTTCAGCAATTGCCTTAGCAACATCCATAGTAACTGTGCCTGCCTTGGGGTTGGGCATAAGACCCTTAGGACCAAGAACGCGGGCAATCTTACCAACAACGCCCATCATGTCAGGAGTAGCAACAGCTACGTCAAAGTCGAGCCAGCCTTCCTGAATCTTTGTGATGTATTCTTCACCTACGTAATCTGCACCAGCTGCTTCAGCTTCGTCAGCCTTAGCACCCTTTGCAAATACGAGTACTCTTACCTTTTTACCTGTACCGTTGGGAAGAACAACAGCGCCTCTAACCTGCTGGTCAGCGTGACGAGAGTCAACACCGAGCTTGATGTGAGCTTCGATTGTTTCGTCAAACTTAGCACCTGCTGTCTTAACGGCAAGATCAAGAGCTTCTGCGGGAGCATACTGCATACCTTTTTCGATAAGCTTTACGCTCTCATTATATTTCTTACCATGTTTCATACGAATTTACCTCCTTGTGGTTAACGGAATTTCAATTCCTCCCACTTAATAAGTTTTTTCTCTTATTCTTCTACTAAAACGCCCATGCTTCTTGCTGTGCCGGCAATCATGCTCATAGCCGCTTCAACGCTTGCTGCGTTAAGGTCGGGCATCTTCTGCTCAGCAATAGCTCTGCAATCTGCCTTAGAAAGAGTAGCAACCTTGTTCTTGTTGGGAACACCGCTACCGCTTTCGATCTTACAAGCCTTCTTAATAAGAACTGCAGCCGGGGGAGTCTTTGTGATGAAGGAGAAAGATCTGTCTGCGTATACTGTAATAACAACAGGGATAACAAGACCTGCATCCTTAGCTGTTCTCTCGTTGAATTCCTTTGTAAACTGAACAATGTTTACGCCGTGCTGACCGAGAGCGGGACCAACCGGGGGAGCCGGAGTCGCCTTTCCTGCAGGAATCTGCAATTTAATATAACCGGTAATTTTCTGTGCCATGGTTGTGCACCTCCTTAATAAAATGTGGTAAATGGCGGACGGTAACCGTCCTCCCACTCGGGCAAAGCCCGATTTAAATCAACAGGCAAAGCCTGTCAAAAGCTTTTTTAGAGAGCTTCGACCTCGTTAAGGTCAACTTCAAGCTCCATTTCTCTGCCACCGAACATTGTTACCATAACGGTAATCTTAAGTCTGTCCTTATCAATGGCACGGATTTCGCCCATATAGCCTTCAAAGCTGCCGCCGCTGATACGCACGCTGTCGCCTTCTTCAAAGGGAATATTGATTTCAATCTTTTCCACACCGAGGGAATAAACTTCGCTCTCAGTAAGCGGAACGGGCTTGGATTCAGGGCCTACAAAGCCTGTACAACCGCGAGTGTTTCTCACGATATACCAGCTTTCGCTTGTCATAATCATTTTGACAAACACATAACCGGGGTAGAGCTTTCTCTGAAGAACTTTTTCTACGATTTCGTAGTCATCTTCTTCACCTTCGAGAGCCGTATCGGCATCGAAAATTTCTTCCTCGGAAACGTTGCTCTTCTTCCTCTTAGTAGTTTTGCCAGCAGTCTTTTTCTTCTTCTTTACCAAAGACTTAACCTCTTCGGTAGGAATGCAGACCTCGGCAATCAAATCCTGAAGGTTCCGATTTTCAACGGTTTTTTCAATATTGTCTTTTACTTTGTTCTCATACCCGGAATAAGTATGAGCAACATACCATCTGAATTCGCCTGATTCGTTCATAACCGAACCTCCTTCTTTAAACGTTTGTTTGCTGATTATTCAGCGGGTTCTGTTACTACTTCTGCATTAATGAGCTCTGTAACATCCTCAACTAAGATATCTGTGCTCATTTCTGTAGGAAATTCAACATCAGAAGCATTCTTCTGACCTGTTAAGAAGTTGAAACCAAATCCGAACACTGTATCAAGAATGAAGATAAAAATGCCTACAACGAGAATACAAGCGATAACAATTGCTGTATTGTTAAAAAGCTGCTTACGTGTGGGCCATGAAATCTTCTTGATTTCAGACTTGGTAGACTTTGCGCCACCTGCTATACGGCTTGCGGCTCTTTTGAAGAAATTGTCTTTTTTCTGCTTATCTGCCATATCAGTCACCCTTTCGTTTACTTTGTTTCCTTATGCATTGTGTGCTTGCGGCAGAAACGGCAGTACTTTTGCATTTCAAGTCTTTCAGGGTCATTCTTCTTGTTTTTCATTGTGTCGTAATTTCTCTGCTTGCACTCGGAGCATTCCATTGTAATCTTTACTCTCATGGCGTCGCACCTCCTGTTAAATTTAATCGACTCCCTCTTGGCATGGTGACTAAGGATTTTTTTGCACATAAAAAAAGCCTGCCCATGCGAGGTACAGTAACTATATCACCAAATCTTTTCTAAGTCAATACTTTTTTTAAAATTTTTCGAAATTATTGCATTCTTCGCAATACGGATATATAATATAGGAAGAAACGCAAAGTGTCAAGCACTTTTAAAGTGCAGAGTGCAGAACGATAACCCAACTCACTAAAGCCTATAACATGGGGCAAAGAATGATGATATGCCCCGTGGCATGATATGGCAATGCCATGATATAAAACCTTACGGTTTCATGATAGCCTTGCGGCATTACGGTAGATTTGCTATGCAAATCATTTATTAATAAAATGAAAATTCGGAGAATTTTCTGCCTAAATGAACTGAAAGTTCATATCATTTCGCGTAGCGATATATCATGCTTTAGCATTTCATGTGCAAGGCACATATCATTAATTTTCAATTACCCAAATCAAACTAAAGGAGAGAACAAATTATGATCAAAGGTTTTAAAATGAAGCTCTACCCCGGCATGGAGGCAGAGTACGAAAAGCGTCACAATGAGCTGTGGGACGAAATGAAGGATATGATTCACTCTCACGGCGGCAAAAACTACACAATCTTTTTAGACGAAGAAACGCTCACTCTTTTCGGCTATATTGAAATCGAAGACGAAGAAAAGTGGGCTAAGGGTGCCGACACTGCCATCAACCGTAAATGGTGGGACTTTATGGCAGATATTATGGAAACAAATCCCGATAACAGCCCGGTAAGTATTGATTTAAAGAACGTTTTCCATCTGGATTAACACAAAAAGGATTTTGCAGTGCAAAATCCTTTTTGTGTTGCAATCGTTCTTCTGTTGTGTTATTATATAAGGTAGAAATTTTATAAGAAAGAAGGTTTTTCCATGGCAAACAATATTTTTTCAGACAAAACAAGAGATTTATCGGGCAGTGCAATAAGAGCAACCTTCAAGTTGCTTGCTGACCCCGAAATTATATCCTTTGCAGGCGGCGCACCCAGCCCCGATGTTTTCCCTAAAAAGGAACTTGAGGCAATCGCCCGTGACATATTCAGAGAAAAGGGCAACCTGGCTCTTCAGTACGGCATTACGGAAGGTTACACACCTCTTCGCGAGTTTGTAAAGGACCGCCTTGTAAAACAGGGCGTTATAAAAGAAAGTGAACAGGTTATCATTACAACAGGCGGTCAGCAGGTTATTGACCTTTGCGCAAAGGTTTTATTGAACGAGGGCGACAATGTTGTGGTTGAAGCGCCCAGCTTTGTTGGCGGACTTAACTGCTTCCGCAGCTATAATGCAAACATGATACCCGTTGCGGTTCAATCCGACGGCATGGACCTTGATTATCTGGAGGAAGAGGTTTTAAAGAAGGTTAATGTAAAGCTTGTTTACGCAATTGCCACCTTCCAGAATCCTTCCGGCATTACAATGAGCACGGAAAAGAGACAAAGGCTCCTGTCTCTCGCAGATAAGTACGACTTCTTTATTTTAGAGGATAACCCCTACGGCGAATTACGCTACAAGGGCGAGGCCGTTCCCACAATCAAGAGCATGGATACTGAAAACCGCGTCATTTATGCAGGAAGCTTTTCCAAAACTCTTTCTCCCGGCTTGAGAATAGGCTTCTTCTCCGCAAGAGAGGATATACTTGAAAAGATGGTTGTATGCAAGCAGGTAACTGATGTGCACACACCTGTTTTAAATCAGCTTATTGCATATGACTTTGTAACAAAGCACGACTATGATGCGCACATCAAGCGCAGCTGTGACCTGTATGGAAAGAAGAATGCACTTATGCTTAAGTGCATGGACGAGGCTTTCCCCTCCTACTGCACCTACACCCGTCCCGAGGGCGGCTTGTTCCTTTGGTGCGACCTTCCCAAAGAGTTTGATTCTCAGCTTCTTTTCAAGAAGGGTGTTGAAAATAAGGTTGCATTTGTTCCCGGCTCCTCCTGCATGGTGGACCAGACAAAGAAGTATTCTTCCTTCCGCTTAAACTTCTCCAACACAGCGGACGAAAACATTATTAAAGGCATCGGTATACTTTCCGACGTCATTAAATCCTTTGAATGAGAGGTAAAGACCAATGAACGAAAAGAAAACCATACTGTCGGGCATTCAGCCCTCGGCAGCTTCAATAACACTCGGCAACTACTTAGGTGCCGTTAAAAACTGGGCAACACTACAGGATGAGTACAACTGCATGTACGCAATGATGGATTTGCACACAATTACTGTAAGACAGACCCCTGCTGAGCTTCGCAAGAACACAGTTTCCCTTTTAGCTCAGTATATTGCCTGCGGTATTGATGCAGAAAAAAACCTTATGTTTATCCAGAGCCATGTTCCCGCTCACGCAGAGCTCAGTTGGATACTTAACTGCTACACACAGATGGGCGAATTACAGAGAATGACACAGTTCAAGGACAAGAGCGCAAAGCACAAGGACAACATTAATGCAGGGCTCTTTACATACCCTGTTTTAATGGCAGCTGATATTCTTCTTTATCAGACAGACCTTGTTCCCGTAGGTGCAGACCAAAAGCAGCACCTTGAAATCACGCGTGATATTGCAGCGCGCTTCAACTCCATTTACGGCGATGTGTTCAAAATTCCCGAGCCTTATATAGGAAAGGAAAACGCACGTATTATGAGCTTGCAGACACCTACTGCAAAAATGAGCAAGTCTGACCCCAACCCCAACGGATGTGTATTCGTGCTTGACGACATTGACACTGTTGTACGCAAATTCAAGCGTGCCGTAACCGATAGCGAAGCCTGCGTTGAATACAAGGAAGGCAAGGACGGCGTTAACAATCTTCTTAACATATACTCTTCCGTTACGGGAAAAACTATCGACGAGGCAGTTGCCGAATTCGTCGGCAAGGGTTACGGTGACTTTAAGGCAGCAGTCGCAGAGGCTGTAGCAGAAGAGCTTCGTCCCATTCACGAAAAATACAACGACCTTATGAAGAACAAGGATTACCTTGAAGCAATTTACAAAAAGGGTGCGGAAACTGCAAATTACATGAGCCGTAAAACTCTTTCCAAGGTTAAGAAAAAGGTCGGCTTTGTAATCTGAGTTTCTGAAAGGAGTTTTTTCGATGGTTTACAAATTAACCGCAGACTCTATAACGATGTTTGCATTCATGCTTTCATTTGTTGTTGCCTTTGCGGCAACTCCCTTCGTAAAAAAACTGGCATATAAAATAGGTGCAGTGGATGTGCCGAAGGATGCCCGCCGTATGCACAAAACCCCAAAGGCACGCCTTGGCGGCTTGGCAATATTCTTAGGCTTTCTTGTGAGCGTGTGCATCTTTACCGAATTGCCAAAAACAGTTACAGGCATTTTACTCGGTGCAGTTGCAATTGTTGTGTTAGGCATTTTTGACGACAGAAACCCTTTAAGTGCAAAGTTCAAATTCGTTATTCAGATTTTAGCTGCAATCATCCCCGTGGCATTCGGTGTGGTTATTGAAAGAATAAGCGTGCCTGCCTTTGTATCTGCAACAGGTGTTTTTGAATTGGGTTGGCTCGGCTACCCCTTAACAGTTTTATGGATTGTGGCAATAACAAATGCCTTGAATCTTATAGACGGTCTTGACGGTCTGGCAATAGGCGTTGCAACCATTTCCTCAATCACACTTCTGTGCATTTCTCTTCTTTTGGGAAATTCGCTGGTGGTTGTGCTGACAGCTGCACTTTCGGGCGCATGTTTGGGCTTCTTCCCTTACAATTTCAATCCAGCCAAGCTCTTTATGGGTGATACCGGCGCTCTGTTCTTAGGCTACACCCTTGCAACAATATCTGTTCTGGGTCTTTTCAAGGGCTATGCCATTATTTCGGTTGCAATTCCGCTTCTTATTCTTGCATTGCCCATATTTGATACAAGCTTTGCAATTTTGAGACGAATTAAAAACCATAAGCCCATTATGGCTCCCGACCGCGGGCACTTGCACCACAAGCTCATTGACAGCGGTTTAAGCCAGAAGCAGGCAGTTGCATTTATATATGCAATGTGCATTATTCTGTGCCTTTTCGCAATATTCCTGCTTGCAACAGGTGCAGTAAAAATGGTAGCACTACTTCTTGTGGTGGCACTGTTTGTGGTATTTATGGTAATAACCCCCAGAATTATGCATTCCTTCCACGAGGAAAACGAAAACAGCGAAAAGAAATAACGAAGAAGCCCGCCTTAGATAAGGCGGGCTTTCTTATGTCAGTTATTATTTAACAGGGGAAATTACAAAGCTGTAATTGTATTCCCAGTTTGTCTGGTTCTTGTACTGAACAAGAGGACGGCTGCCCCAGCTGTCGTCGCCGCCGATACCCATCATGCGGCAGTTAACCTTGTATACAACCTTTTCGTATTCGGGAAGCTTATAATCGTGGTCATAGCTTTCTGTTTCGATAGGTGTATAGTAGGAGGGTGAAACCTCAAGCACATCGTCAGCATCAATTCTGATGCCAAAGCCATCCTTGTTAACAAATTCTGCCCATCTTACACCTGTCTTGTTAGCGTTTTCCTGAGGAACAAGGTAGTGTGTTCTCTGCTCGTCAACAGTATTTGAATAAACACCAAGCTTAGCAGACACGTTTCTGTCGATGTAGTTTTCGTGAGGACCGAAGCCGTAATAGTTCATTACGTCGTATTCCTTCAGCATGGGCACCATAATGCCTACGCAGGGGATGTCAGCATCCATAATCTGAGGTGTAAGGTTGCCGCCAACGTTTATCTTGCCGTCGCCTGTGATAACGTAGGTAAACTTACTCTTGGATTCTTTTTCTGTGGGAACAGTGTATTCACATTCGATTACAACTGCGCCATCGCCCTGACTGATTTCCATATTGACAAGCTCAGCATTGTTGCCTGCTTCTCTCCACATAGCGCTTCTCTTGTAAAGACGGGCGCCCTTATCGTTATCAGTCATTGCTCTCCAGTAGTTCTGGCATACGGGAGCATAGAGGAGCTCAACCCCGTCAACGCTGTAGCTTTCCATATTACCTGTTGTCTTGTCAAACACAGCCTTAACGCCGTTTGCACCAACCACTACCTTTTCGTCTGTTTCCTCAAGAGAAACTACGCCCTCGGGTGTGATAACAGCCTCCGCCTTCTTTTCATAAGGAAGCACAAACTGTTCAAATGCAACCTCGTGACCCTTCTGTGCCCAGAGAGTATCGTTCTTAAGATGAGCGGAAACAGTAATTGCGTATTCTGCTTCTCTTTCTTCGGGCACTGTGAAGCCCATGGAAACAACCTTCTTTGTAAGAGGTGCAACATCGCATGTGAAATCGCCTTCGCCTATAACCTCGCCGTCAACCTCAATCTTGTATTTGAAGTCATAGTCAGAAAGGTTTGTGAAAAGGTGCTGGTTGTGAATTCTCACTCTGCCCATACAGATGTCGGCATCCTTAAACCACATATTCTGGTAGCACTTCTTTGTTTCGATAAGCTTGGGTGTGATCTGACCGTCAGCAAAGAGAAGACCGTTACCTGCAAATGTACCGTCATTGGGTGTTTCGCCAAAGTCACCGCCGTATGCAAGATATTCCTTGCCGTCGGAGCTTTTCGTTCTTATAGCCTGGTCAATCCAGTCCCAGATGAAACCACCCTGAAGAGAGGGGTATGTATAGAACAATTTCCAGTAGTCGTGCAAGCCACCACAGGAGTTGCCCATTGCATGAGAATATTCGCAAAGGATGAAGGGCTTGTCGTTATTGCGGTTAATGTTGCCAAGAACATTCCAGGGGCGTGTATACATTTCGCTTTCAACGTCTGTTGCATGCTCAAACTGGCGGAAGTGGCATGTGCCTTCGTAGTGAATGATGCGACTTGCATCTATGCTCAGGATATGCTCACGCATTTCAATAAAGTTCTGACCGCCGAAGGATTCATTACCCAAGGACCACATGCAGATTGATGCGTGATTCTTGTCACGCATTACCATAGCGTTTGCTCTGTCAACAACAGCATCGCGCCACTCTATCTTTGAAGCGGGAAGTGTTTCACCCTCGTCTCTCTGACCGTAGTGCCATGTGCCGTGAGTTTCAAGATTTGTTTCGTCGATAACGTATAAGCCGTATTCGTCACAAAGCTCGTACCAGAGAGTGTTGTTGGGGTAGTGGCTTGTACGTACGGAGTTTATGTTGTGCTGCTTCATCATAAGGATAGAATGAAGCATGTCTTCCTTTGTTGTTGCACGGAGATGGTCGCAGGTGAAATCGTGACGGTTTACACCCTTGAACATAATTTCCTTGCCGTTAACAAGCATGAGACCGTTCTTGATTTCATACTTAACAAAGCCTACACGGCAGGATACATAATGTGTTTCTTTTCCGTCCTCGGAAAGGTAAACAACCAATGTATAAAGGTTGGGGTATTCTGCGCTCCAAAGCTTGGGGTTGTCAACATTTGCAGAAAGTGTAACCTTCTGGAATTCTTCGCCGCTAAGTGCTACGGGAAGAGCAATTTCACATACAACCTTGTCGCCGTCTGTAAGGGAAGCGTATACAGTTACGTTCTTCTTAACACAGTCAACGTTTCTCACAGTTACATCAACGGCGAGCTCTGCCTTGTCGAAGCTTTCGTTGAGGTCAGTTCTGCTGAACACATCGTAAACAGCAACGCTGTTGGTGTATTCAATATAAACCTCACGGAAGATACCTGCCAAGCGCCAGAAGTCCTGGTCCTCGAGCCAGGATGCATCACACCAACGGAAAACCTTCACGCATACACGGTTTGTGCCCTTTACGATATAGGGAGTGATGTCGAACTCGTGAGGTGAGAAGGTGTCCTTAGAAAAGCCTACAAATTCGCCGTTAACCCACAGATAGTAGCAGGATTCAACGCCGCCCAAGTAGATGGAAACGGGGCTTACGCCGTCCCATGCGTCAACTTCAAAATCCTTCACGTAGCTGCCTACGGGGTTGTAGCCCTCGGGTGCATAGGGAGGACGGAGCTTGGGCTCAGCCACGCTCCAGGGGTAGCGTGTATTTGTGTACTGAGGATAGTCGTAGCCCTCACTCTGCCAGTTGGCGGGAACCTTAATGTCGTCCCATGCACTGGTATCGAAGTCTTTTTTATAGAAATCGCAAGGTGCACTTGCGGGATTTTTCGCAAAGTTGAATTTCCATGTTCCGTTAAGGCTTACCTTTCTCTTGGACGCATCACAATCAAGTGCAAGAGCCTCAGCCTTTGTGTCATATGCCACCAAGGTAGCACGTGCCGGAAGAGCATTTACATGCGTAATCTCCGGGTTGTTGTTCCACTCAGGATAGCCGTTGGCAGGCGCCTGATAGACAAACTTTTCTCTCATTTTAATCATCCCTTCATTAATTATTTTCTTGTATATTTAGTTTTTTAATATAATCAAGTCCTTTAGGCAGTCTTCCAAGCTGGTGAGAAAGAAATTCTTCAGCCAGACTGCTTACTTCCTTTGCAAGGCTTGCATCAAGTGCGAAGGTAAGTGTTTCCTTCAAATCGGCATTTTGCACGTATTCAAACACTGCCTTGACCTGGGGAGAAAGCTTTTTTGAGCTTTGTGTTTTGTGCAGGCTGCAAACAGCTTCGCCCTGCATTAGGTCAAAATACAAGCCCTCTTCACCGCAGCTGCAGCACTCCACATAAGGAGCAAAGCCTGCGTATTCGCAAATTTTAAGCTCAAATGCGCATTTTAAAACGTCGCACCTGTCAGGATGCTTAGAAAGCATATATAAGCTGTTTAAAAGCAGCCTAACCTCGTCGTCGGCAAGGTTGTTGCGGCCTACACAAAAAGATGCCAGCTGAGCAAAATACACACCATAGGCAAGAGCTGTTATATCATTTCGGAGAGCATAAAAGCTTTCGATAATATCTGCCGATACCAAGGAATAAACATCGCTCTTGCACTTAAGCACAAAGTCAGAATAGCAAAGGGGTGCTACCGCCTGTGCGTTTGGGTTTTTAAGGCTCTTTACGCCCTTTGCTGCAACGCTTATCACGCCTAATTCCCGTGTGAGAACGGTAAGCATTTTATCGTTGTCGCCCCACTGTGCGGCGTTGACCACAACACCCTGAATTTTTAAAGGCTCACTCATGGCGTCTCCTTATCGTCGATATTAAGTACAATATTGTCATACAGGGCAATGTTGTCATGACCGCCCAAGCCGGGAGCATCGGGGTCAACGAGCAAAAAGTCGTCCGAGCGGTAAACCTCGGTTATGCTCCTGAATTCCAGCGATACTTCGTTCTGCACCCATACGCCCTGTACCTCCTGAACGCTTACTGCGTTTCTGGGTACATAAATACCTGTGTATGTTTCCTGACAAATTTCAATGCCTGTCTTTCTTATTGACGTGAAGTCATCAATATACTTATCAAACTGCATTGACACTGCACATCTTCCGTCCTCGGATACGGGTGAAATATACTTCACCGTTCCCGGAAGATTGGTGTTGTTAAGGTCTTTGAAATTGACCGTGTAGGTTGTGCCCACACTAAGCCCCGTGCATTCATCCTCGGGGAGGTTGAATATAACGTACCATTTGAAATTGTTTATAATTTTGCAGGGTCCTTCGACGCTTACACCGCCTGTGCCTTCGAAATATTTATCCACTTTTTCGGGGGTAAGACTGCTTACACAGTCAATTGTAAGTGTGTTTTCAAGCCCGTCCATGTTGTCACTGTACAAGCCTGACACGGGAGCATAAATTTCCTTATGTGCACCGCCTAAGGATGATGCAATTTCGTCACGTCTTGCCTGAGCCTCGCTAAGGCGCACCTGGGCAGTTGAGCTTGAAACAACCCCCGCCTTACGCTCTGTGAGTATACGAACGTTTTCCGCCTGAAGCATTGCATTGCCCGTATCGTTTTTAGCTGCCGCATATCTGAGATTGTCAAGTGACAATTCAAGTGTACTTTCAACCTTATCGTCGGCAATGGTGAGTATGCCTGCCTCGCTCAGTGTACGTGTGAGCGAATCAATTTCATGGTTAAGTGCATTGAGCTCGTTAACCTTGTCCTTATCAATTTCACCTGTTATAACCGCACCGAGACGTGCATAGGCAGAAACCCTTTCGCCCTCGGAAACTGCAGGCTCCATAATGCCTGTAAGCCCGGGCTGAACAATGTATTCATCCCTTACAACCAATGCATCTGCTTCTACCGACACAACGTATGTGCCCACTCTGGCAGTGTATTTAATGTAGGGTGCATTTTCAGCTCTGAAGCAGTTCACAACCACAATTGCTATTGCGCATATAAGTATAATTGCAATAAAGGTGTTTACTTTCTTAGTCATCTGCTTCTTCCGTCTCTGCTGCCACAAATCTCACGGGCACCAAGGGGCTTATTGTGGAAACTGCATGCTTGTAAACCATCTGCTGTTTACCATCGGAATCAAGAATGATTATGTAGTTGTCAAAGCCTCTTACCAATCCGCGAAGCTGGTAACCGTTTACCAGAAAGATTGTAATGGGAGTACGGTCCTTTCTTACCTGATTTAAAAATACATCCTGAAGATTAGTTGCTGTTTTCATTTTTATCTATCCCTTCGTTAATTATTTTCACTGCCTCCCGGAATGCATCCTCTGCATTGAGCCAGTGTATTTCCTTGTTTCGTCTGAACCATGTGAGCTGTCTTTTGGCATAATTCCTCGAGCGCTTTTTTATAAGCTCCGTCATGTCCTCATAGGTAATGTCACCGTCAAGATACATGAGAACTTCCTTGTACCCGATTCCCGCAAGTGAGGTTGTGCACTTATCCCTCACGGGCAGTACAACGCGCTTCACTTCCTCCACAAGACCGCTATTGAGCATAATGTCCACACGGTCATTTATTTTATTATACAGTTTTTCCCTGTCAATATCAATAGCAAACCACACAGAATTATACTCATTTTCTGTTGTTTTTTCGCTTTTTTCAAATCCGCAGCGAGCTCTCTCGATTGCACGCATTACTCTTTTTACGTCATTCTTATGGATTTTACCCTCATACTCCCCTGCTTCTTTAAGGAAAACCTCGTAAAGTGCATCGAGCCCCTTTTCCTCGTAAAGAGCATTGAGCTCTGCTCTTAGAGCCTCATCTCCCGCAGGAGCGTCAAAATCCATCCTTCCCGTGAGAAGGTCAACATACATGCCCGTACCGCCCGCAATAATAGGCAGCTTGCCGCGGCTTATAATACTGTCAATGGCAGTCTTTGCGCCCTCAATAAAATCCTTTGCGCTGTAGCTTTCGGTGGGCTCTGCCACGGAGAGCATATGATGCACTACGCCGTCCATTTCTTCTTTGTCGGGCTTTGCAGTGCCTATGTCCATATTTTTATATACCTGCATTGAATCTGCAGATACAACCTCGCCGTTAAAATGCTTTGCCAGTTTAATTGCAAGAGCCGTTTTCCCCGAAGCTGTTGCACCGACTATAACAATAATATTCTTCATCAAACTATCCTTTTAAACATTTTTTCAATCTGGTACTTTGTCATTTTAACCTTTATGGGTCTGCCGTGAGGACATGTTGATATACCCTCCAAGGCAAAGGTCTGCTTTACCAGCTCTTCCATTTCCTTGAAAGAAAGTATCTTGTTAGCCTTTATCGCCGCCTTGCAGGCAACAGTATAAACAGCCTTGTCCCTTAAATAGCTGACCGAGCCCTTTTCCTGGCCCATGAAGGAGCCTATAAGCTCTACTAAAAGAGCCTCGCCGTCCTCGTAGTCAATGTCTGAGGGGAAGGCGCGCACAATAATGCTGTCTGTTCCGAATTGGTCGCTTTCAAAGCCTACAGTGTCAAAAAACTCTCTGTTTTCCTCCCACACTGCCATTTCACGGGCGGTAAGGGTAACCGCCAAAGGAATGAGCACCGTCTGCTTCATGCAGCCCTGGTTTTTAATCTGCTCATACTTTATTCTCTCGTGTGCCGCATGCTGGTCAATAAGCAGCATTTCGTTGTCGCTTTCAAGAATAATATATGTGCCGAAAAGCTGACCGATAACTCTGAAATCGGGTATTTCAACAACAATTTCGGTTTTCTTCTCCTCAGGCTGCACCGTCTGAGCAGGCTTTTCTACAGCAGGCATTTCCGCCTTAAACTCTTCCTTTACCTGCACAGGCACGGCATCCTCTCTCACCTGCAATGCTTCAATCTTCTTTACAGGCAGCTCCTCGGGAGTTGATGCGGTTTGCTTTTTAGGCTTGTTAACGGGAGTAAATAACGGCTTTTTCTCTTCCCTTATAACCGCTTCCGGCTTTATGGGTGTGAAAGCCGGCTTTACGCTCACGTTTCGTGTTTCTTTAAAAGCCTCCTGCACAACCTTTGGTGTTTCAATTGCGGTTTTAAAGGCGTTATGTGCCTGCCTTAAGGGGTTTTCTCCCTTGGCATTTTTCATTATGGCATTCCTTACAGCCATAACCACGCTTCTGTAAACCTCTTCCTCGTTTATGAATTTAACCTCGGTTTTTGCAGGATGCACGTTAACATCCACCATGTCGCAGGGAAGTGATATGTCAATGACGCACACAGGGAATTTGCCCACCATGAGCTCATTTTTATAAGCCTCGGAAAGCGCCATTGACAAAAGTGCACTTTTCACAAGGCGGTTATTTACAAAGAAATACTGCATATTTCTGTTGGGGCGCGAAAGATTGTTTGACCCTGTAAGCCCCGTTATTTCATAAATGCCATCCTTGGCATTAACCTCAACCATAGCGGTGGAAATATCCTTACCGAATATGGCTCTTACTGTGTTTTCTATCCTGCAGTCACCGGGGGTGAAGAAAATGTCCTTACCATCACGTATATAGCGGAAGGAAACATCGGGGTGGCTGAGCGCCGCTCTCTGGCATATGTCGGTTATATATGCCGCCTCGGTTGCATCCTTCTTTAAAAACTTCATTCGTGCCGGTGTGTTAAAGAACAGATTGCGCACTGTGATTGTAGTACCCAAGGGACAGCCCGCCGCATGATAGTCCTTGGTTTCGCCGCCCTCAACAACCATGTACATGCCCATTTCCTCGTCCTTTGTGCGGGTAATCATTTCCGTACGGCTCACGGCGCTTATAGAGCAGAGTGCCTCACCGCGAAAGCCTAAGGTGGCAATGCTTTCAAGGTCGCCCTCGTCTTTTATTTTGCTGGTGGCATGTCTTAAAAACGCCGTTGCAACATCCTCTGAGGCAATACCCGAGCCGTTGTCCGTAACACGGATGTAGCTTGTACCGCCCTTTTCAATTTCAACGGTAACGCTTGTTGCCATAGCATCAAAGCTGTTTTCTATAAGCTCTTTAACAACGCTGGACGGTCTTTCAACAACCTCACCTGCGGCAATTTTTTCCGCCACGGACTTATCAAGTATATTGATTTTTCCCATTATATCACCTCGTTTACGCTATCATGTAATCAATTTCAATTGTTTTTTGCCTTCTGGCAAAGCTCGTACAGCTTGTTCATGGCTTCAATAGGAGTAAGTGTTGTGGGGTCAATGCTTTTAAGCTCATCCACTACAGGGTTTACCATGCCAAAGCCCAGCTGGAAGCTGTCCTCAGTTTTTTTGTTTGACTTAACCTCTACGCTCTCGCCCTTTTCAACGCTTGCGAGAATTTCCTTTGCACGTTTTACTACGCTCATGGGCACACCTGCCAATGAGGCAACCTCGATACCGTAGCTTGCCTCGGCACTGCCGGGCACAATTTTGCGCAGGAAGGTAATTTCGTCGCCGCGCTTTTTGCAGGCTGTGTTAAAGTTCTTCACACCCTCAAGCTCGTTCTCTAAAACGGAAAGCTCATGATAGTGTGTTGCAAAAAGTGTTTTTGCCTTTACCTTCTTTGCAATGTGCTCCATAACAGCCCATGCAATGGAAAGCCCGTCAAAGGTTGATGTGCCTCGTCCGATTTCGTCAAGTATGACAAGGCTCTTCTTTGTAGCATTTTTCAGTATATAGCTTACCTCGTTCATTTCCAGCATGAAGGTGCTCTGTCCCTTTGTCAGATCATCGCTGGCGCCTATACGGGTAAATATTTTATCAACAACACCCACAGTGCAATCCCTTGCGGGCACAAAGCTACCCATCTGTGCCATGAGCACTATAAGTGCATTTTGCCTCATGTATGTGCTTTTACCTGCCATGTTGGGGCCTGTAATTACCATGGACTGAACACCTTCGTCAAGCTTTGTGTCGTTAGGCACAAATACGCCTCGTGTGAGCTTTTCAACAACGGGGTGTCTGCCGTCTGTAACGGAAAGCTCGTTACCTGTGGTGATAGTGGGCTTTGTGTAATTATTCTTTACCGCAACTGTTGCCAGGGCATAAACAGCATCAACCTCTGCAACAGCCCTTGCAGTAGCAGCAATACGCTCCATTGCCTCGCTTACCCTTTCCCTTACGGCTACAAAGGCGTTGTATTCAAGCTCCACGAGCCTTTCCTGTGCGCCTAAAACAGCACTTTCAGCCTCTTTCAGCTCAAGGGTAATAAATCTTTCGTTGTTTACAAGGGTCTGCTTTCTTATGTAATCCTCAGGCACCTTGCCAAGGTTACCCTTGGAAACATCAATATAATATCCGAAAACCTTGTTGAAGCCTACCTTGAGGTTTTTGATGCCTGTTCTTTCCCTCTCCTTAGCCTCTAAGGATGCAATGTATTCCTTGCCCTTCGATGCCGACTGCTTTAATTTGTCAATCTCCTCATCGTAGCCGGGCTTTATAATGCCTCCCTCACGCAGGCTCACGGGTGGCTCGTCCACAATCGCGCTGTTAAGAAGGCTGTATATATCCTCCAATGGGTCAATTTTGCCCTCGCGGTAGGACAGATACACGCTCTTTGTGTCCTTTAAAAGATTTTTAATTGCAGGAAGATGACAGAAGGATTCACGCAGTGCCACCAAATCCTTTGCGTTAGCCATTTTAAGGCTCACACGAGCCATCAGCCTTTCAACGTCCCATATTTTTGAAATGTATTCGGCAATATCCTCACGGAGTGCCAGGTTTTTCACCATTTCCTCAACGGCATCAAGCCTGTTTGTTATGTGCACAGCGTTAACCAAGGGGCGCACTATCCAGCTTTTCATAACACGTGAGCCCATGGCTGTTTTTGTCTTGTCAAGAACGCCGTACAGCGAGCCGCGCTTCTGCTTTTCGCGCATAGTTTCCGTAAGCTCCAGGTTACGTCTTGTTGCCGCATCAATTTCCACAAACTGCCCTGAGGTGTATAAAGAAATTTCTCTCAAATGGGGCACCTTGGATTTCTGTGTTTCGTTTATGTATGAAATAATGGCACCTGTTGCCGTAAGTAAGTCTTCGTCTTCAATTTCAGCATAGTTCTTAAGCTGAGCTGTTACAACCTGCTTTGCTTCCTTTGCCATCGCATCACTATCAAAGGCGAAACACAAAGTGCCCGTCACAGCGTCAAGATAGCTTGAAAGAGCCTTGTTTTCAGCCGCTTCGCCGCCAAGTGCAAGCTCAACGGGTGAAAAGCGTGCAAGCTCATTTACCAGAAGACTGCCCTCGCTGTCGTTTTCAATAACGGTGCCTGTAATTTCGCCCGATGCCACATCGGCAAAAACAAGGGCGTTTTTAAATCCTACCCTTAAAACGGCACCAATATAATTTGTGTTCTGGCTGTTTATCACGCCGTCATCAAGGTTTGTGCCGGGGGTAACAATGCGGATAACCTCTCTTTTTACAATGCCGACAGCTTCCTTGGGGTCTTCAACCTGCTCGCAGATTGCCACCTTGTAGCCCTTTGCAACAAGGCGCGAAATATAAACCTGTGCTGCATGAAAGGGCACACCGCACATGGGTGCACGTTCCTCCTGACCGCAATCACGGCCTGTAAGTGTGAGCTCTAATTCTCTGGATGCGGTAACGGCATCGTCAAAGAACATTTCGTAAAAATCCCCCAAACGGAACATGAGGATTGCATCTTTATTTTCTTCCTTTATCTGGAGATATTGCTTCATCATCGGAGTCATTTCTGCCATAGGTATTACCCCCTGTCGTTAATATTAAAATTATATCATACCGAATGCAAAAAAACAAGAAGTGATTGCTTAATCACTTCTTGTTTTTAGTTATTTATGCCATCGGTTTTTACTGAGCAGTGTAAATTCTCACAACGCGGATTTTTCCACCGCTATTTGTTGATTTTTCAGAGAAGAGTGCAACCCTTCCTTCCAGACCCACTGCATCCTCCCATGAAATTGACTTCAAGGAGGAATCACGTTCGCCTGCATACACTGTTGCGTTATCTGCCAGAATGTACTGTTTTCCGTTTACAGTGATAACGTTGTCGGTGCAATCGTCAATAACGCTCCCCGTTGCAATCTGTACAAGCTCTTTTATCTCTGTGCCGGATGCACCCTTTTTATATTCAACACAGTCACCCGTTCTTATAGAGGTGTGTGTGCCGTTATAGGTGTATTTTGTGTTGTTGTTAAGAATGGTGTATGCTCCTGCTTTCACATTCTCCTTCTCTCCGTCTTTAACGTAAGAGCCGGGGTCGTCAATGACAATGCCGTATATACTGCTGTTGCCTGTAACATCGTCAAGATAAAGCAGAGCTATTTCCCCTCTTTTGTTATACACAACGTTTTTAACAGCCTTTTTTGCAAGAGTCACCTTGTCAATGTCGGATATTTTCACAGCCGAAACAGTTGCCTGGGTTTCACTCTCGTCTGTACATTCAAATATTTTCACATCGTTGGCAAGCTTCTTTGAGCCGATTGTGCCTGAGCTTTTATTTACATAGCCTGTTATGTAGGAGGCAGAGACAAATTCCAGCACTGCGTAGGAATTTTCAAAGTCTACTATGCAGAGCTTGCCTGCCGCTTCCTCGTAGGAGTCGTCCTTAACAATATACTTAACGCTTTCTCCGTCAGTATGCAGAACGTTCACATAGTACTGGCTTCTGCCCTTTTCCTCCTCACTGAGTTCACTTCCCGAGCCTGTAACAACACCATACATGGAGTAGTCAGCATAGGTAAGGCTTACGGCATCCACAACCGAGCCATCCTCGCCGAAGAGAAGTGTTACCCTATCGCCTATGGAAAATGCGCCCTTTGATTCATTGAGCTTGTTTACGGCAGTCATTGAGGAGAGATTGTATTCCGTGCCGGAAACAGTAACACGTGTTACATTTGCCTTCATGGGATATGCCTCTTCATACATGCCTGTCACTCTGTCGCAATAAGCGTAGATTGTGTTGGTTTTTTCAGAATAGTACAGAACATCGTACATTTCGATATCGTCCCAGGTTGCAGCTATGCCTTTTCTTATAACCTTTGCACTGTCACTATCGGTCACATTGAATATATTCTTCACGGTGTCTGTATTAATTACCGTAACAGGTCCCTGGTTTTTGTACTCTTCAACAAACACATACTTGAGAGAGCCGTCTTCCTTGAAAAGTGTAACGTTACTTCCCGCGTTTAAGCCCTCTGTAAGCTTTTCGCCAGTATACTCTGCACCGCCGAGATAAACCTTTGCCTTGCAGCTTACAAGCACCGTTCCGCCCTTCTGCGTAATCAAAGACACATAGTCGGAATTGCTTTCGCGGTACACTGCAGAAACCGTGTAGCTTTCACTTTCAAAATTTTCGTCTTCAACGAAGGCAATAACCTTGTTTTCATCGTTTACAACAACTGTGCCTTCCTTGCCCACTGCGCCTGCCATATCAAAAACTGCTTCGTCAAAGGTAAATGTGGCTTTGTCTGTCTGCACCTCATCTGCAAGAAGTGCTGCGTTTTCATTGTTTGTGGCAAGAATTACGGTGTCCTCGTAAACATTTTTATCCATCTTTGTTACAAGAGCATTCTTTGTGCCCTTCATGTCGGTGAAAAGAGCACGGTAAATGAGAAGAGACGCCTCGATACGGCTTATTTCGTCATTTGCAGAAAAGCTCATGTTGTCTGTCAGGTTTAAAACTGCCGCCTTTTCAACATATCCCTGAGGCCACTTGTACCCTACATCGGAGGCATCGTAGCCCAAGAGTCTTACAACAATTGTAATTGCCTGAGCAAAGGTGAGTTTATCTTCTGCACCAAAGCGTCCGTCGGGGTAGCCTGTGATAATGCCGTCCTTTGCAACGGCATTTACATAGCCCGAGTACCAGTCGGTGGACTTTACATCGCTGAATGCGTCGGTGGTTGCAACAGCTTCCTGTGTTTTACCCATGATGCAAACTGCAATTTTTGCCATCTGTGCTCTTGTGAGGGAGGAATAGGGCGAAAAGGTGCCGTCACCCATGCCCGAAATAATGCCCAGCTCGCTCAATACGCTTACAGCATCGCTTGCCTCACTGCCATCCATAGCAACATCCGTAAAGGTTGCCGCAAAGGATGCAGTAGAAAAGAGCATTGCAAGAGAAAGCACTATTGCCGTTATTTTCTTTATCATAACTTTTGTCTCCTTTTTATAGATTAATCATACCTGAGTGCGTCTACGGGGTTGAGCTTTGCCGCCTTACGGGCTGGGTACATACCGAAGAATACACCCATCGCCGCTGAGAACACAAATGAGCCGATAATGCTTACAGCCTGGTCAGCAAGGCTTAAAACTGGCATGCCCATGGCAACACATATACCTGCACTGCCCGCAACACCCACAATAATGCCCAGTATGCCACCTATGCAGCTGATAACGGCACTTTCCACCAGAAACTGCATCAGAATTACGCCTGTTTTTGCACCGATTGATTTACGTATACCAATTTCTCTCGTTCTTTCAGTTACCGTTACAAGCATAATATTCATAATGCCTATACCCGCAACAATAAGGGAAATGCCCGCAATTGCCGCCGCAAGAAGCGCCATTGAAGCCAGTGCCTCGTCGATGGTATCCATCATGGCTGCCTGGTCCATTACGTTATAAAAGTTTTCATTTTTGAATTTCTTGTACAAAAAGTTTTCAACCGCTTCGGTTGCATCGTCGGTGTAATCGCTACTTGCAGCCGAAATAACAAAGCTTGAAATGCCCGCATTGCGGAGAAGCCTCTGTGCCTTTGAGTAAGGAATCATTACCATATCATCCTCACCGCCCTGGGAAACATTACTGGACTTCTGGTCAAGCACGCCTATAACCTTGAAAACCTCATTATTTATCTTCAACTCCTGGTCAACAGGGTCCATTCCGCCGAAAAGCTCCTGCACAAGATATTCGCCTATAATGCAGACATTGTTTCTGTTTTCAATGTCTGTCTGGGTAAAGTTTCTTCCCGAAACAACCTCACGGTTTTTTATTGTTGTGTATTCGCCCGATACACCATAAAGTGTGGAGGAAACATTTTCGCCGCCGTATTTAACCGTGCTCCTGGAGGAAATTGCAGGCGAGCAGTAAGCGATGATGTCACTATTTTCATCGCAGAATTCCTGAAGCTCACTGTTTGACACACTTCTGCCCGAGCCCCAGCCTCGGTTTATGTTTACATTAATAAGGTTTGTGCCCATGCTTTCAAGCTGTGTTTTCATCTGTTGAGTAGATGCGGAAACCATGCTTACCAACGCTATAACCGCTGCAACACCGATAATTATACCGAGCATTGTTAAAAACGAGCGGATTTTACTTGACCATACAGAGCTGAGTGCCATTTTTATACTCATAACAAATGTCATTCGCACACAACCCCCTCAGTATTTGTAGTGTCGCTTGTGATTTTTCCGTCAGCAATGCGGATAACACGTTGTGCCTGGCGTGCAATGTCGGTGTTGTGTGTAATAAGCACCACAGTATTGCCGTCGGCGTGAATTTCTTTGAGCATTTCCATGACCTGCACGCCCGTTTTTGAATCAAGGGCGCCCGTAGGCTCGTCGGCAAGGATGAGCGGAGGGTGAGGTGCCAGGGCACGTGCTATTGCAACTCTCTGCTGCTGACCGCCACTTAATTCCTTGGGCTTATGGTGCATTCTTGCCTCCATGCCCACCTTTTTAAGTGCTTCAATTGCCATCTCGCGCCTTTCCTTTGCGTGGATGCCCTGATAAATAAGGGGAAGTTCAACGTTTTCAAGGGCTGTCAGCTTGGGAAGCAGGTTGTAAACCTGGAATATAAAGCCTATTTTTTTGTTTCTTATTGCAGCAAGCTCGTTTTCAGAAAGGTTTTCAATAGGAGTTCCGTCAATCAGATATGTTCCGCTTGTGGCAGTATCCAGACAGCCTATCATATTCATAAGGGTTGACTTACCCGAGCCCGAGGGACCTATAATGCTCACAAACTCCTTTGGTTTTATATGCAGGCTCACTCCGTCAAGGGCTCTTACCTCACTGTCGCCGACCTTGTATATTTTATACATGTCTTCAATTCTTATCATAAAGCCGACTCCTTATATTATCTCATGCCGCCCATGGGTCTGCCGCCCATGCCACCCATAGGCATACCGCCGCCCATAGGCATACCGCCCCAACCGGATGACTGGCTTTCGCTGCCTGTAACCTCAACAATCATGCCTACCTTGATATCACCTGTTACAATTTCAGTGTAATCGTCGTCGGAAACGCCTGTGGTAACCTGGACACGTATGCTTTCGGAATACATATTCTGCTTCATTTCCGTTCTTTCGCCATTATTGCGGTTTCCGCCCATAGGCATACCATCCCGGGGCATTTCACCTCGTTCAGCGCCGAAATTGGCAGGGGCTTCACTGTTTTGAGGCATACCTCCCGTAGGTCTTTCACCCATGGGCATTCCACCTTCAGCATCGCCTGTAGGCATTTCACCCATAGGAGCTCTTCCCTCGGGCATATCACCTGTAGGCATTTCTCCTTCGGGCATTTCGCCACGGTCAAACTGAGGTCTCTCTCCCATTGAGGGCATATCCTCCATGCCTTCAACCTCGCCTACAACATTCACGTAATATGCACCGTCGTAGAAGGTAACCGCGCCCGAGGGCACAGCTATAACATTTTCTGCGCTTTCAACAACAATCTCTGCCGATACGTTCATTCCGGGGATAAGGTCACCGGGCTCTTCAATTACAACATTTACGGGATAATATGTAACACCCGAGGAGGAGGTGCCCAGCATGGAAACTGTTTCAATCTTGCCTATAAAGGTCTCGCCCTCGATAGCATCGGCTTCGATTATAACTTCCTGACCAACTGTTATCTTTGCAACGTCAAGCTCGTCAACGTTGATTGTGAACTTCATCTTTGTAGTATCGGCAAGCACCATAAGTGTTGTGGAATTGTTGCCCGCAACAGTGTCGCCCTTTTTGTAGTTCTTCTGCAGAACCTTACCTGCAATGGGGGCAGTCAGCACATAATTTTCTGCCTCTTTTTTTGTGTCAGCAAGGTTGGAAACTGCATCTGAATAATTCATGCGGGCAGTTTTAAGCTGGTTTGTAACCTGGCTGTTTTCCAAAACTGCAATAACATCGCCCTTGTCTACCCAATCGCCGTTTTTGACATTGATTGATTTTACTGTACCCGACTGCTCTGCATTAGCCTTTGCGCTGTCGGGATATTTAAGAGTTGATGCCTCCGCGCCGTCAAATTCGCCTGATGCGGTGCAGAAGGTTGCAGAGCAATAGGTGCCCTCGGCAATAGAGCCCGGGTTTTCAAGAATAACATCAACTGCTGTTACCAGGCTTCCGTTTTCGCCTGCAACAGCTGCCGAGGAAATTCTGTCAACGCGTGCTTCTACTGTTGTCATATATTTTTCAAGACCAAGAATAACCTTGTCACCTGCGGCTATCTTGCCAACATCCGATGCAGCAACCTTGATTTCGGTTATCATGTATGTATTGTCTGTAAGAGTGCACACACTGCCCGATGCCTTGTCGCCTATTGTAAGGGAAAGATTACTTACAACACCCTGAGCAGGTGCCACAATTGTGAGCTTTTCAACGTTTTCCTGTGCTGTTTCAAGGCTTAAGGAAGCATTTTCAACGCTGTTCTGTGCCTTAGAAATTGCGTTGTCGCTCTTTTCGGTGTCAAATTTATAGAGCACCTGGTCTTCCTCAACCCATTGTCCCTCTTCTGTGTCACAGAATACAATTTCGCCTGTTACGGTGGGAACAATGTTATATGTTTCATAAGCCTCAACAGTACCCGAGCCTGTTACCGTATTGGTAATGCTTCGTCTTGTAACAATGGCTGTTTCCATTTCTTTGGCGTCTGTTTCTGTACTTTTTCTGCTTCGTGCAAAGGCAAAAACTCCTGCACCGATGGCAATAATGAGCAAAATGATTATGCCTCTTTTAAACCACTTGCTTTTAAAAAAATTCTTCACAGTAATCCTCCATTCACTATTTGCTATTTTATAGCATAGACCCTTTGGATTATAATTCTGTAGCAATAAAGTGAACAATTTATTAACAAAAAACAGGATGCCGTTTAAGGCACCCTGTTTTTTCGGCTTATTCAGCGCTCATTTCGCATCCGCACTTGGAGCAGAAGTTGGCTTCCTTATCCACATCTTCTCCGCAAGCGGGGCACTTTACGGTATTTTTTATTTTTCTTTCGCTTGCCTTTAATTCCTCAATTGCGTCAAAAGCAAGGTCAATTTCTGCAATCTTGTCTTCAACTGCATCAAAATCGGGTTCATCCTTTTTGCTGTTTTCGTAAACAATTTCACCAAGCTCGCGGTAAAGAGTACGTACAGCGCTCTGCTTATCTGCAATCTGCAGCTTTACTTTTGTGGCACCGTAAACCTCTTCCACCTTTTTTCCCGTTACCTGCATTGCATCAGCGGCACGGTCTCTCAGTTCGTCCAGAAATGCCATTGTCATGTCCTCCTTTTATAAAATTCATAAAATAAATCCTTGCGTTTTAAAACCTCGTCAATGCGTGCAGTATAATCTGCCGCTTCTTTTGGGTTGAAAACCCGTTCAATTTCTTCCTTGTAAACCATTTTTGTGGAGCCGCCCGCACCTATTGCCAGAATGGGCTGTACCTCCTCCATTATATATACGTTATAAAGGCTCTCATGTCCCATCTTTGCAAAGCCTACGTTTTCAAGATTTCCCAAAGTGTTGCGCTGTTTATACATGTAATAGGGTAAAAAGCCCCTGTTCTTAAGCATTGCTATGGATATGTCAACCATGTCTGCAACATTTTTTGTAAACCTGAGTTTTTCAAATTCGTCAATAAGATTTGCCGCCCGTTTCATATACAAGGTATGCACCGTAACGGCATCGGGTTCAAGAGCTAAAATTTTATTTACAGTTTCCTCCATCATTGATGCATTTTCCCCGGGCAAGCCTGCGATAAGGTCTGCATTTATGCTTTCAATGCCTGCCTCGTGAGCCAGATAAAACGCCTTTTCCACATCCAAGACGCTGTGTCTTCTGCCTACTGTGTCAAGGGTTTTCTGATGCATGCTCTGGGGGTTTATGCTTATACGCCCAACGCCCTCATTTTTAAGCATCTGCATCATTTCCTTTGAAAATGTGTCGGGTCGTCCTGCTTCAACGGTAAACTCTCTTAAATAAGATAAATCCATATTATCCTTCAAGCAGCCGATTATCTTCTGAAGTAGCTCTGGCTTTATTGCAGTGGGTGTACCGCCACCGAAATAGATTGTGTCAACCTTCATCCCAAGCTCTTTTATAATTTTGCCCGTATGCTCAATTTCCTTTAAAACCGCCTGTACATAGGGCTCAATATATTTATTATTATGCTCTGTCGCCTGGCTTATGAATGAGCAGTATGCACATCGCGATGGGCAGAAAGGTATTCCCACATAAATACTCACGGATTTTTTATCCATGCTCTTTAAAATGCCCGCTTCCTTTTTTGCCACCATAATGGCAAGCTCTGCCTTTTTTTCGTCCATGAGGTATTCGCCTGTAAGATGCGCTTTCACATCATTTTCGCCAAAACCTTTATCAAAGAGCACACGTGCACCCTTTGCGGGTCTTATGCCTGTAGATATGCCCCAAGGGGTGGGCATGTCTGAAAGCTTTTTTGCCGCATAAAAAACAGACTTTTTAATTGCATTTGTTATATAAAGCTTTTCGCCTGAGGTGGAGGATGCCTCACCTGTAGCGCTTTTTTCACCAAGGGTTATTTTTGCATATGCTCTTCTTCCTTCAAGGTGACTTTCAACCCTCACATCATCCGACAGTGAGAAAAACAGCTGCATTATCTGCCTTACACCGTTTTCCGCCTCATGACCATTTATCACAATCTCCATTTATCTTACCACTTTCCTGACAAAACCCGCTTATCCAAGATAGGGATTATGCTTCTCTTCGTGCTCCTTTGTGGTTTCTGCGCCGTGACCGGGCAATATAGTCCAATCGTTTTCAATAGCATCGAACAGCTTGCCTATGGATGCCATCTCAATTGCATAGTCACCGCCTAAGTCGTATCTGCCTATGCTTTCACGGAAAATAAGGTCGCCCGCGCACACAAAGCCCTCGCCGATATAGCTTACCGACCCCTGAGAGTGTCCGGGAGTGTGCATAACAGTAACCTTGCCGCCATCAAGCTCAATTTCCTCGCCACCTTCAAGCACAAAGTCAATTTCACATTTTTCGGGAGTTTCACCCGTCATAAAGCCAAAGCTCTTTTCCATGCTTCCCAGCATGGAAATATCGTCCTTGTGCATATACACCTTTGCGCCTGTAATATCCTTCAATGCCTTCAATGCGCACACATGGTCGAAGTGACCGTGTGTCACCAGGATTTTGTCAAGCACAAGACCTTCTTTCTCAAGAAAGTCAACAATTCCTTTTGCATTTGCGGCAGGGTCAACAAGCGCTACCCGCTTTTCACCTAAAAGGTAAGCGTTTGTACCCAACTGCCCTAAAACCAATTTCCTTATTTTCATTTTACTTCTCCATTAACTAAGAAGGAAAAACAACCCCGAGGGATTGTTTTTCCGACTGTAATCACTGTATTCATCAGCTTCTGATGTCAAATATGCCGGGTACTCTGTAAAGCTTCTTTATAAGGTTATTCATCTGCTCGCGGCTTGAAATTTCAACCTGCAAGGTGATAATAGCAACCTTTACCTTGGGCGCATGAGACACTGCCGAAACAATGTTTATCTGGTTTTCTGACACAACCGATGCAATGTCGGCAAGGATACCCTTTCTGTCAGCACATTCAATCTGCATTTCGCCGTGATAGCGCTGAGAAACGCCCTCTGCCCACATACATCTTATACGCCTTGCGCGCGATTCGTCATCGAGCTTATCCTCGCGCACGTTTACACAGCTTGCTCTGTGCACGCTTACACCTCTGCCGCGTGTAATAAAGCCGATAATGTCGTCGCCCGGCACGGGGTTACAGCACTTAGAAAGCCTTACAAGACAGTTGTCAACACCCTCAACCTCAATGCCGTTTGAGGGTCTGCTGCTCTTTTTCTGCTGTTCGGGAGCTGTGGGGATTTTGTCCTCAATAACTATGTCCAGATCGGCGGAGGCGTATTCACGAAGCCTTATTGCAAGCTTGACAGCAGTAATTCCGCCGTAGCCCACTGCGGAGTAGGCATCCTCTAAGGTGTTAAAGCCGTAGCGCCTTATCATGGGCTCGATGTATTCATTCTTGAGAAGGTCGTGAGGATTGAGGTTAAGCTTTTTGATTTCTCTTTCAACAGCTTCCTTGCCTCGCTCAATGTTAACCTCGCGGTTTTCCTTTTTAAACCAGGCATTTATCTTGCTGCGCGCCTGGGCTGTTTTTACAATATTGAGCCAGTCACGGCTGGGGCCTTTAACATGACCCGTGGTTATAATTTCAACAATGTCGCCGTTTTTCAGCTGATAGTCAAGAGGCACTATTCTGGAGTTTGCCTTTGCTCCCACCATCTTATAGCCTACAGCGGTATGGATATAGAAGGCAAAGTCGATGGGTGTTGCACCCAAAGGCAGGCTGACAACATCGCCGCGGGGTGTAAAGACAAATACCTCGTCGGCAAAGAGGTCAATCTTAAGACTCTTCATAAAGTCCTCAGAGTCGGTAGCCTCGCTCTGCACCTCAAGGAGCTGTCTCACCCAGGCAAGCTTTTCGTCCTGAGCTGTTTCGCCGGAAATGCCTTCCTTGTACTTCCAGTGCGCTGCCACACCCTGCTCTGCAACCTTGTGCATTTCCCAGGTCCTTATCTGCACCTCAAAGGGCTGACCCGTGGGACCGATAAGGGTTGTGTGGAGCGACTGATACATGTTTGGCTTGGGCATTGCAATATAATCCTTGAAGCGTCCGGGAATGGGCTTATACAATTCGTGCACCATACCCAAAGCGCTATAGCATTCAGCCACAGAGTCAACAATTATACGCACTGCAAACAAGTCGTATATTTCGTCAAGGGTTTTGCCCTGAGAATACATTTTGCGATAAATAGAATAGATATGCTTTGCTCTGCCCGAAATATGGGCATGAATGTTCATGTCCTCGAGCTTGTGACCGAGAGTTTCCTTTATGAGGTTTACATATTCTTCTCTTTCGCCCTTTTTATGCTTAAGACCCTCAACAATTTCATAATAGCCCACGCTGTCGAGATATTTTATAGACAAGTCTTCAAGCTCGCCCTTTATTGTAGAAATACCCAATCTGTGAGCAAGAGGCGCATAAACCTCCAGCGTTTCGTGAGACTTTTCCCTCTGTTTTTCCTCGCTCATGAACTTCATTGTACGCATATTGTGAAGCCTGTCTGCAAGCTTTACCAAAATTACACGTATATCCTTTGCCATGGCGAGAATCATTTTGCGGAGGTTTTCCACCTGTGCCTCCTCACGGGAGGTGGACTTGATTTTGTCGAGCTTTGTCACCCCTTCAACAAGGTAGGCAACCTGCTCGCCGAATTCGTTTTTAAGCTTTTCGTAGCCATAGGGTGTGTCTTCAATAACATCGTGCAAAAGGCCCACAATAACGGTATCTGCGTCAAGCTCCATGTCAGCCAGAATGTAGGAAACCTCCAACGGATGTATGTAATAGGGCTCGCCGCTGTTACGAAGCTGGTCGCCGTGTGCCTCAACACAAAGATTGTAGGCACGCATGATACGCTCATGGTCAACTGAAGGATTATACTCTTTAACCCTGGCAATTATTTTTTCAATTGTAGCCGCCTCGGTGTTCATTACTATCGCTCCTTCAATTCTCCTGGCAAATCTCTTTGTAAACGGCACTGTCCGTTATGTTTATCTTTGTACCTTTTTCCGTAGGAACAAGCGAAATTTTTATGTTATCCCCTCTTACGGAGTATTCCAGTATGTTGACATCTTCAAACACAAGAAGAATGTTTTCAAACTTTTCCTGTCCCATAACAGTCCCTGTTGCCTTGCCTACTGCGCGGGCAAGAGCCATTATGTCGCCCTCAATTACGCTGCCCTTTGCACGGAGGAATTTGTAAACCGAAACAAAATCCTCTCTTGTGGGCACCAGAGCATCCGAAAGGCGTATATCCTCCAGAATAATCTGCACACGGGACTGACCGTTATATATATTAATATTCATTTCGCCTGCGATATCAACAATATCGTCCACGGCAAAATCCTTCGCAATTTTGCTTCGTCCAAAGGCAATAACCTCCAGCTTTTTCGAATCCTTCTCCACTAAAAGGCGACAATGCTTGCCCTCAGAAAGAGTTTTTATGTCTGCAATTCTTACCTTTTCAAGTGCAACGGTGGGCATTTTGTTTCCAACACCGTAGGGACCTAAAATTTCCGTTTCCTTAACTGCGGTAAGGTTTATATCCTGTATATCAACTCTCACGTCAATATACAAATCACGGCTCACCCTACTGGGCAGTACCGCTTCGGCATATTCGTTAAGACGCCTGTCGAGCTCGGGAATGTTCTCCTCTTTTATAGAAAAGCCTGCCGCATAGGCATGACCGCCGAAGTTTTCAAGGATATCGGCGCAGGCGGACAGCCCTTCAAAAAGGTTTATTCCACCCATGCTTCTGCCCGAGGACTTGCACTTTCCGTCCTCGATGGAAATAAGTATACAGCTGCGCTGGAACTTGTCGCATATTCTCGATGCTACAACACCTATAATTCCATGGTGCCAACCACGCTTTGCAAGAATAAGGAACTTCTTGTCAGCATATTTTTCATCCTTGAGCATGCTTACCGCTTCATCGAAAATAACGCTTTCCTGATTCTGTCGTTCCCTGTTTTCCCTATCCAGCTCAAGAGCGAGCTCCTGGGCTTCTACAGAGTCCTTCGTGAGAAGAAGATTTACCGCTGTCATGGCACTGCTCATTCTGCCTGCCGCATTGATTCTGGGTGCAATTGAATAGCTCACAACAGCAGAGCTGTTCCACTTGGGATTGGAGCCTATTGTGCGGATAACCTCCTTAAGACCGAGGTTGGGATTTTTTCTGAGCTTTTCAAGCCCCACGCCCGCAATAATTCTGTTTTCGCCCATAAGGCTTACAACATCGGCAATGGTGCCGAGAGCAATAATATCAGAATACTCCTCTAAAATATCGTCTGCTCTGCCGCCGTTTAATGCACATATGAGCTTGAATGCAACACCAACGCCTGCTAAGTCCTTGAAGGGATACTGACAGTCGGTGCGCTTGGGGTTTATTACTGCAACCGCATCGGGCACAATTTCCTTACATTCGTGATGGTCTGTTATGATAATGTCGATGCCGTGCTCCTTTGCAAAAAGCACCTCTTCGCCCGCAGTTATGCCCGTGTCCACGGTGATGATAAGAGCGGTGCCCATCTGCACAATTTTTTCTATTGCGTCAATATTTACGCCGTAGCCCTCGTTCTGTCTGTCGGGAATGTAGGCGTTAACCTTTGCACCCCTCCTTTTAAGAAAAGAAACCATAATGGCAGTGCTTGTAATACCGTCTACATCATAGTCGCCGTAGATAGTAATCTGTTCACCCTTTTCAATAGCCTTGTTGATTCTTTCAACAGCCTTATCCATATCGTTTATAAGGAAAGGCGAATAGAGTGATGCTACGTCACGGTCAATGAACATTTTTGCATCACCCGCATCGGTAATACCCCGATTCACAAGCACTCTTGCAACCATTGGCGATATGCCAAAGAGTTTGGAATAAGCGTATACGATATTCTCGTCAGTATTCTCGTCAAGATAAAACCACCGCTTAGTCGTTATTCCCATCATTTGCTCCTTTCTCGGCATCAAAGAGACCGATTGTCAAAAAATAGATACAATTATGTCTAATTATATCACGGTTTAACTTTATCTTCAATATTTTTTTGCATTCTGTTTACATTAAATTGCAATGCAAAATCCCCTGCGAGTGCGCAGGGGATTTTTGAGCATAAAATATTTAATTTATCTGTTTCTGTCAGCAAGAATCTTCGCTACATTTGCCTGGGGAACTTCTTCGTAGCGTGCAAATTCAAAGTCGAACTGACCGCGACCCTTTGTCATGGAACGAAGGTCTATTGCATAGCGTGTCATTTCGCTCATGGGAACATCTGCAACAACTTTACCCTTATTGTCACCGATTTCGTTCATTTCGAGGATTCTGCCGCGACGCTTGTTAAGGTCACCGATGATATCGCCCATCTTCTTGGAAGGAACGATAACTTCAAGTGTTCCTATGGGTTCAAGAAGAACGGGCTGAGCCTGTGCTGTACCTTCCTTGAATGCAATGGAAGCAGCAATCTTGAACGCCATTTCAGAAGAGTCAACGGGATGGTAGCTACCGTCTGTAAGAACAGCCTTGATACCTGTTACAGGGAAACCGCCGAGAACGCCTTCGCCCATACATTCCTGTAAGCCCTTTTCAACTGCGGGGAAGAAGTTCTTGGGAACTGCACCGCCCACAACTCTCTGGTCAAAGATGAGACCTTCTTCGCCGGAAGGAGAGAATTCAATCCAAACATCACCAAACTGACCGTGACCGCCGGACTGCTTCTTGTGTCTGCCCTGAACGGTAACTGTCTTCTTGATTGTTTCACGGTACGCAACCTTGGGGTTGATAAGGTCAACGCCGATACCAAACTTGCTCTTAAGCTTGGAGCAGATAATGTCAAGATGCTGTTCACCCTTACCGGAGAGAATCATCTGACCTGTGAGGTTGTTCTGTTCAACTGTGAATGTGGGGTCTTCTTCCATAAGACGAGCAAGAGAAGCATTAATCTTTTCTTCGTCGCCCTTAGCCATGGGACGGATAGCCATAGAAAGCATGGGCTTTGCAAACACGATGCCCTCAAGCTCAATGTCACTGCCCTTTTCACAGAGTGTGTCGCCTGTCTTAAGGTCGTTAACCTTTGTAACTGCACCGATATCGCCTGCGTGAAGCTCGTTTACTTCTTCCTGCTTCTTACCGCACATTACGTAAAGCTTGCCAACCTTTTCCATTTCGCCACTGCGGGGGTTGTAGAGAGATGTATCGCTCTTGACAACACCGGAAGCAACCTTGAACATGGAAATCTTACCAACGTACTGGTCGGCAATAGTCTTGAATGTGATAAGAGATGTGGGAGCGGAATTATCACATTCAACAATTTCCTTGTTTGCTTCAACAGGAGAGGGAAGGTACTTTAAAATAGCGTCCATAATGGAACGGATAGCGAAGCCGCCTGCAGCACAACCGCCGTATACGGGAACGATGTCGCCGCTCTTTACGCCCTTTTTAAGTGCACCGCGCATTTCTTCGTCGGTAATCTGTTCACCGCCGAGGTACTTATCCATAAGAGCATCGTCACTCATTGCGGCAGCTTCTACCAATATATCGTGATATCCCTCATAGCTTGCAAGATACTTGTGAGGAATCGGAACTTCCATTTCAGTTTCGCCCTTAACAGAGTAAGCCTTACCGGAAACGATGTTTACATAGCCTGTAAGGTGACCGTTTTCACGAGTGGGAACACGGAAGGGAGCAATACTTGTACCGAATTTATCTCTTAAAAGTGTAAGTGTTTCACGGAAGGAAACATTTTCGTCGTCCATGTTGTTTACGAAAACCATCTTGGGTTTTCCCTGTTCTGTTGCATACTGCCATGCAAATTCAGCGCCTACTTCAACGCCTTCTTTACCGTTGATAACGATTAATACGCTGTCAGCAACTCTTACAGCACTCTTAACATCGCCCACAAAGTCGAAATAACCGGGAGTATCAATAAGATTAACCTTTGTGTCAGCGATTTTTGCTGTGCTCCAGCTGAAGGGTGCAACAGTACAGTTAACACTCATCTGTCTCTTAACTTCTTCCTGGTCGTAGTCGCACACTGTGTTGCCTTCAACAGCCTTGCCCCATCTGTCTGTGACTCCGGCTTTAAACAGCACTGCTTCGATAAATGCTGTTTTACCGGAGCCTGAATGGCCTGCCACGGCAACGTTTCTGATGTCTTTTCCTTCATACACTTTCATTTTTCTGTCCTCCATTTATGTATTTTAATTAATTAGTCCGCCGCACATCGGGCGGCACTCACTTATTTGTACATATTCGACAAAAATATTTGAAATTCCTTTTGATTTTTTGTACAAAATACTAATATAAAACTGTGCATTTTGCACAAAATTTATATACACATAAAATATATAGAAAAAACTTTCAAAAAAGGTATTGACATTTTGGGCATTTTCAGGCTATAATCAATAATTGCGGAAAACAAATCCCATCCGCAATTCCTTGCTCCGAAGCATTTCGGGGCCAGAGACCATAAGGAGGTGTAGAAAAATGGCAATCAACAAGTATGAATCCATTTTTGTTCTTGATGCAACACTTGAAGAGGAAAAGATTACAGCTCTTTCCGAAAAGTTCACAAAGCTCATCGAAGCTAACGGCACAATTGAAAGTGTTGACGTATGGGGTAAGAGGAGACTTGCTTATCCTATCGACTACAAGACAGAAGGCTTTTACACACTTGTAAAGTTCACAGCGAATCCTGAATTCCCCAAGGAACTTGAGAGAATTTACGGTATCACTGAAGGCGTTCTCAGAACAATTGTTATCAGAGTTGAAGAATAATCGGAGGTAGAAATGTTAAACAAAGTTATTTTGATTGGCAGATTCACTCGCGATCCTGAACTCCGTTCAACTCCCCAGGGTACATCGACATGCTCGTTCAGCCTGGCAGTTGACCGTAACTATCAGAGCGCAGGCGGTGAGAGGCAGGCAGACTTCATTAACTGTGTTGCCTGGAGACAGACCGCTGAATTCATTTCAAAGTACTTTCAGAAAGGCAACATGGTTTGCGTTGAAGGAAGTATCCAGACACGTTCCTGGAAGGACAATGAGGGTAACAACCGCTATGCAACAGAAGTAGTGGTTGACAGAAGTTATTTTGTAGAAAGCAAGAAGAGTGCACAGGAAAGCTCCGCTATGGGTGGCAGTGCTCCCGCGTTCAACGATTCTCCTTTCGGCAATCTTCCCGACCCCACACCCTTGGGAACAGATGATGATTTACCATTTTAAAAGGGAGGTTACAAAGCTATGACAGAAAAGTCCGAAAAGACATTCAGAAACCGTAAGGCTAAGAAGAAGGTTTGCCAGTTCTGTGCTGATAAGGTTGAACATATCGATTACAAGGACGTTGCTAAGCTTCGTCGTTTCGTATCCGAAAGAGCAAAGATTCTTCCCAGAAGAATCACAGGCACATGCGCTAAGCACCAGAGACAGCTCACAACAGCTATCAAGAGAGCAAGACATATCGCTCTTATTCCTTACAGCGCTGACTAATTAAAACAAAATGAGACCTCGACATTGTCGGGGTCTTTTTGTTTTTGTCTGCGATGTAGGAATAAGAGCGAAATGCAGAGTGCAAAATGCAAAATGCAAAATTATTCTTGTAAAAGCAACTACATGGTGGTATAATCTTCTTGCGGCTCAATTGAATAAAGTACTATCAAAGCGGGCATTTTTACCTTTGGTAAAAATGCATGCTCTTTTTTGCTTGCTTTGATAGGAGTAAAATTCAGTTGAGTCGCGTCAGCGGAGTTATGCATTTTTCGTGCGTACTTCGGTGCGCACTTTTTTAATTCAGGAGAATTGCCATGTTTTCTATCAACAAAGAACAGCTCCAATACAAACAGGAATCAGATGTTTTTCTCTCGCTCTGCCCTTGTGAGCTTTTAAAAAGCATATTTGCAAAAGGGCAACTGCCTTATCCGCAGTATGTAAAAAATTTAAGAATGATTAAAGCATTAGGATTTTCCGAGCTCGCTGAGGTTTATATCATGAGCGACCATGTAGACAAGAGGAAAAAGACCCGTCTTTTAGCCGATTGCGACATCAACCATCCCGATTTTGACGAAAAACCTTTGGTAAGGCAGTTTGTTTTCAATATACATTCTCCTATAATAAGGTCTATGTTTATTAAAAGAATTAATGAATATTACAACGCAAAAATCTTCAACGAAAGTTGAAGATTTTTTGTTTCATTCGTTCTGCGTTTTGCGGTCTGCATTCTGCACTTTATGCATATTCTTTAATATGAAAAAACTGATTATCTTATTCGCTCTTTCTTCCATATTAATACTGTCCGCATTTTCAAAGCCTGACCTTCCTGCCTTTCTCAGCTCGCTTGGCTACGAATTTTCCGAAAATTACACCGAAAAAACATTTACTATTCCAATTGAGTTTGATATGGTGTATAATAATTACAATGAAATCCAGAAGGAAGCAGGCTACGACCTTTCCCTTTATAAAGGCAAGGAGTGCGTTATGTATACATATGAGATATACAACCACCCCTTCGGAAAGTGCAACGCCAACATTATTGTATACAAAGGCGAAATTATCGGCGGCGATATATCCAGCGTTAATTTAGACGGATTCATGACGCCTCTTCAGTAAATGAAATTTTAACATTTGGCAAAGCCAAATATATCGCACCGCAGGTATATCGCGTGCGTAGCACATATCACGTTGCCGCAGGCAACATATAAACCGGAGGTTTATCTATGCGATTAGACAAACTCGTATCCGATGCAATGGGCATCACCAGGAAGGACAGTAAAAATTTAATAAAAAAAGGGCTTGTAGCTGTAAATGGGGTAATAATAAAAGATGTGGGCGCCAACGTCAGCGAAACCGATGCCCTTACCGTTGAGGGCAAAAAGGCAGAATACAAAAAATTTATTTATCTTATGATGAATAAGCCACAGGGCTACATTTCCGCAACGGACGACAAAAGGCAGAAAACCGTTCTTGACCTGCTCCCGGAAAACTTTAACCGCTACGACCTTTTCCCTGCAGGCAGGCTCGATATTGACACCGAAGGCTTTTTGCTTTTAACAAACGACGGACAAACAGCCCACAATCTGCTCTCCCCTGCAAAAAAGATTGGCAAGGAATATTTTGCGCGCCTTGAGTCGCCCCTTTCCCCCGAGGACAAGCTCACCATAGAGCAGGGTGTTGACATTGGCGGCTATGTGACAAAGCCTGCAAAAATAGAACAGCAGTCCCAGTCGGAATGTGTTATAACAATTGTTGAAGGAAAGTTCCATCAGGTTAAGAAAATGTTCGAAGCCGTGGGAAATAAGGTGGTTTATTTAAAGCGTATTTCCTTTGCTTCGCTCCCTCTTGACCCGTCACTTGAACTGGGAGAATACCGTTTTTTAACAGATGAGGAAATCGATGTAATAGGCGGCTCACATTAAGGCGTTGTCAAGAAATAATTTCTATACAATAGTAACAAATATATTTTTAGAATTTTGGTTATTTGGTGCATTGGCAAAAAAAATTCTTTGTGCTATACTACTTGTATAAGATATGGCAGCTCTGTCTGCCTTAAATTTTAGGAGGTAATTACTCATGGCAAGTTTGTCACTTAAACACATTTACAAGAGATATCCCGGCGGTGTTACAGCCGTTCACGATTTCAACCTTGAAATCAAGGATAAGGAATTCATCATCATGGTTGGTCCTTCCGGTTGCGGTAAGTCCACAACTCTCCGTATGATTGCAGGCTTGGAAGAAATCACTGAAGGTGAACTTTACATCGGCGATCGTCTCGTTAACGACATCGCTCCCAAGGACAGAGATATTGCGATGGTTTTCCAGAACTATGCTCTTTATCCCCATATGTCCGTATTTGAAAACATGGCATTCGGTCTTAAGCTTCGTAAGACTCCCAAGGAAGAAATCAACAAGAGAGTTCATGAAGCAGCTCGTATTCTTGATATCGAACACCTTCTTGAAAGAAAGCCCAAGGCTCTTTCCGGTGGTCAGAGACAGAGAGTTGCGCTCGGTCGTGCTATCGTTCGTGAACCCAAGGTATTCTTGATGGACGAACCTCTCTCCAACCTTGATGCTAAGCTTCGTGTACAGATGAGAACAGAAATTACAAAGCTCCACCAGAGACTTCAGACAACATTCATCTATGTAACACATGACCAGACAGAAGCTATGACAATGGGTACAAGAATCGTTGTTATGAAGGACGGTTTCATCCAGCAGGTTGATACTCCTCAGACACTTTACGATGATCCTTGCAATGTATTCGTAGCAGGCTTCATCGGCTCTCCCCAGATGAACTTCTGTGACGCTAAGGTTGTTAAGGATGGCGACGGCGTATCTGTTGAATTCGGCGAAGGCAAGAAGATGGCTCTCTCCAAGGAAAGAGCAGCTAAGGTTATCGAAGACGGTTATGTAGGTAAGGTTGTTACTCTCGGTATCCGTCCTGAAGACCTTTACGACGATGACGATTCTCTCGCTAAGTACTCCGGCAACATCGTTGAAGCTTACGTTGACGTAACAGAAATGATGGGTGCTGAAACATTCTTGTTCCTTACAATTGACGAAATCAACATGACAGCTCGCGTTAAGCCCACAACAAAGGCTAAGGTTGGCGACACAATCAAGATTGCTTTCGACCCCGAAAAGATTCACCTTTTCGACAAGGAAACAGAAAGAGTTATCACAAACTAATTTCAAAGTTAACAGGTGTAGCTGACAAGCTACACCTGTTTTTGTTTAAAGGAATGAATTACATGAAAAAGTTTATCCCGTTTATTTTCATTTTTATATTTATATTATCAGGCTGTCGTAATCAAACCATGGCAGGCATTGACCTCTACGGTACATATAACGAAAACGATTTGTTCATTGACGAAATTGTCTCCCCTATTGATGAATACGAGGAAACAAAAATACCGGTTTTGAAAGGGCTTAAGAATACTACGGTGCAGGATAAAATTAATAGCGAAATATATACCCGCGCAACTGCGCTTATCGAAAAATATCCTGCAATAAACTATGCAAACTACTATACCCGCGCAAACTTTGCAAACGTTATTTCTATAGCCTTCTCAGTAGGCTTTGAAGAGTTCCCTTACGCGGAGCATATTTACTTCAACTACAACCTTGTAAACGGAGAAGAATTAAAGCTCGAGGATTTGTTCATGGCCGATGCTGACATCCTTTCAATTGTCCGCGCATCTTTTTATAAAGAGCTGGCATTCTATGGTGAATATGACCATACAAAAAAGCTTCACTCACCGGATGAAAACGAAGTATATAAAGTTGTAAAGGATTTTATGGCAGAAGAAGATAAGCAGTTTGCTTTCTCCCCCTCGGGTATTTACCTTTACCAGAATAACAATTTTGCCGAAATTAAAATGCTTGACTACGCAGAGGATATTGCAATCTATTCCAGATACATGACCAAGGAAAGCATTTTCACAGGTGAATACGAAGGCTATAAAAACATTTTCACCTGTGCAGATACGCAGTATGATCTGTTCGACATAATCGAATACGGCTATCTTGAAGACAACCTCTGGTACGATTTTACCGTCGGCGAAACATATATCCCCTATGATAATCCGCCCGAGGATGCAAGGCTTGCAAAATTTGAAGCATTTAGGCAAAAGGCCATCGAACAGGAGCGCATAAAGCTCGAGACATTCCGCGAAAGCGCAAAGTTAAACCCCGACAAGTTCTATATAGTTTTATCAAAGCCCTCTATCCACATGGACAACGACTCCGAGTATGAAAACGGTCAATGGCATTATACATACTACGATACCGCCACGGTATACAGTAACATACAGCTTTTCGAAATGCCCATGGAGGTTTATGAAACTGTGTATAAGGACAAAATCATAGAAACCTACCGTTATGAATATTTTGCAATGCGTGGCGGAGCATGGCTTGACAGCGAAAATCTTGAAGGTGCAACCTTCCACGAAACAACAGATACCCAAACAATTAACTATATGGAGGGCTGACATGAAAAAATCAATAATTTTATTATTAATTTTAGTTATACTTTCCGGCTGTAATAAAGCAGAGGCTCCCAATGAGCCGATATTCACCTTGGAGGATTACCCGAAAGTTGATGCATCACTTGCAATCCACCCGTTAGCTGATGCTATTGCGTCCGACTTTTTGAACATTCCCGAAAGCGAGCTTGACTTTGAATACACAACCACACGCTCAAGCGAGGTTTATCAAAACCTTATCGACGGAAAGGTTGATGTGATTTTTGCATCCGAAATCAGTGAGGAGGACAAAGCCTACGCCAAGGAAAAGGGCGTTGAGCTAAATATTATTCCTGCCACAAGCTCGGCTTTTGTATTTATTGTAAATACAGATAACCCTGTTAACGGTTTAACCTTTGAGGAAATACAGAAGATATACACGGGCGAAATCACCTCTTGGTCTGAGGTTGGTGGCAACGATGCGCCCATTATCCCCTATCAGCGACCCACAGGCTCAGGCAGTCAGACAGCAATGCTCAGCCTGGTTATGAAGGATAAGAAAATGATTACCCCTCAAACAATCCAGGTACGAGGCGAAATGGGTGAATTGATTGATGCTGTTGCAGAATACGACAATGCCGAAAACGCAATAGGTTATTCCTACTTCTACTACGTAAACACAATGTATAAGCGTGACACCATTAAAATGCTGTCAATTGACGGGGTTAAGCCTTCAATTGACACAATCAAGTCGGGTAAATACCCCATTTACACAAACGGTTTCATCGTAACAAGAAGTGACGCTGACAAAAACACACAAAAATGGGTTGAGGCAGTTTTGTCAGAACGCGGCAGTAAAATAATTGAAAATGCAGGCTATGTACCAGTCAATTAATTGACTGGTACATAGGTAACAAGTAAAAGGTAATAGTGAATAAGTTCGGAAGAAACTCCGCTCTGCATGAGGGAGTTTCCACATTACCTATTCCTTCTTCCCTATTACTTATTACTTACAAAATAATATAGCGGAGGGATTCCCCCTCCGCTATATTATTTTGCGTATCTCGCTGCTTCACAGCCTGCCAAAAGGAACGCACCAACACCGAAGTTCTGTGTTGTGTCATAGCTCATAGCCTCTGTTGCATTGCTTCCTATGTACTGAACATAGCCAACCTTGCCATCTTCGTGAAGTGCAACCTCGCTCAGGTACTTCCAGCCGGAGAGTGCCGTGTCGAGATATGCATCCTTGTCTAAAATACCGTTGTTGATACCCCAGAAGAAGCCATATGTAAAGAATGCAGTGCCGCTTGTTTCGTAACCGTAGTCGTTTCCGTTATTGCCTGTGGGATAGTTCTGGAGCATAGACTGTGTCCAGAAGCCGTTACCCTCATTGTCCTTCAACTGGCAAGCTGCAATTGCAGGCGCCATTTCCTTATAAGTTGTGAGGAATTCGTCATAGTGCTTGTAGCTTTCGGGCATATCACTGAGAACCTTGCAAAGACCTGCAAATACCCAGCCGTTGCCTCTTGCCCAGAAGTTCTTTTCCTTTTCGTGACCGGGGTTGGGCTTTAAGGGGTAAACAAAGTTTGCATCACGGAAGAAAAGGTTTTTATAATCGTCAGGGTTTGAATAGCTTGCCCCTTCAAGTATTTTGGCTGTTGTTGTGTAGCCTGAAGCATCTGTGGGGATGCCACCCTTGCCGTCGTACATAAGTTCCTTTGCGTAACGGAAATACTTATAAAGTGCATCAAGGTACTTTTCGTCGTTTGTCATTTTATAAATCTTTGTGAACACGGGCATTACCATGTAAAGTGCGTCTGCCCACCACCAGTAGTTGTCAACATCCTTTGCAATCTGGTGGTTGATAACATACATTACTCTATCGATTGTGGCACCGTCAATGCCTGCATTGTAAAGGTCAATATAAACCTGGAAGCAGATTTCCCAGTCACCGAAGATAACTGCCGCGCTCCCTTGTGTCTGGTTGTATTCCCAAAACCAATCCTTGGGGTCAGCGTCGGAATCATTACCCTTCCAGTTACAGAAATTTGCCCAGTCAATTGTATACTGCAAAAGGTCCTTGTCGCCAAGGAGCTTGTAAACCTCCATGTTGCCTGTGTGGTACGCCGCCTTGTCCCAGAATGCAGGATGTGCGCCACCGTTCCAGTCAACAAAGTCGAAGTTTTTCTGCCAGTAGGTATCTGCTCGTCTTATTTTTTCTACTACGGATTCATATGTAAGTGCCATAACCATTTCCTCCAATTATAACGATTTTAAATATTCTAACATTTCGTCAAATGTTCCCTTCTTGCCTGTGTAGGGAGCAGTTTTGCTCGGCTTTACAAAGCCTTCTACGAGGTATGTGTCCATGCCAAGAGCGGCTGCGGCGTGCATATCCTCATCCTCGCTGTTACCTATCATCAAGCAATCCTTGGGAGAAACACCTATTATTTCACAAACCTTTTCAAAATACTTGGGATTAGGCTTTGTGAAAGAGCATTCCTCATAGCTTGTAACAAGGTCAAAATCCTCGGGTGTAAGATTCATCCAGCTGAGGCGTGCAACCTGTCCTGTCATAGGGAACAACGGATTGGTTGCCAGAACTACCTTTTCTGCCTTTTCGTGGGCAAGCTCTACTGCCACCTTTGCCAAGGGGTTTTCTTCGGCAAAAACCTTTGCCCCGTGAAACTCGTTAGGATAAAAATCATTGGACGCAGCATAAAAGGGCTTGTAATCAAGACCTGTTTTTTCTGTAAACCTATCCCAGAAAACCTGCTCGTTGGTTTTACTTCCGTCGTTTTTATACATGCATTTTGTGCCATCCCATACAGCATCAATAAGCTCTTCGGGACCAATGCCCAAGGGGCAGAGCTTCTGTGCCAGAAGCTTAAAATAGCCCTTTGTAAACACATCCTCGTCCATGGGCAGAAGTGTTCCGTCCATATCAAATAAAATTGCCTTCATAAAATCACCATCCATATAGGTTAATTCTATCATGTAAGAAGCAAAAAAGCAATCCTTAAAGGATTGCTTTTTTGCTTAATTATAACTTTATTCCTGGCTCTGTGCATATCTTGCAGCTTCACAGCCTGCAAGCAAGTATGCACCTACACCGAAGTCCTGAGTTGTGTCATAGGGTGTTGCCTGTGTTGCGTTGGAGCCGATGGGCTGAACGTAGCCAACCTTACCTGAGTCATGAAGTGCAACATTTTCGAGGTAGCCCCATGCACGGATTGTGGGCTCAAGGTAAATTTCTTCGTCGAGGAAACCGTTATTGATACCCCAGAAGAGACCATATGTGAAGAATGCTGTACCACTTGTTTCGTAGCCTTCGTTGTTGCCGTTGGAGCCTGTGGGATAGTTCTGGAGCATAGACTGTGTCCAGAAGCCGTAGCCGTTGTCATCAGTTTCCTGAGAGGCAATAATAGCAGGAGCCATTTCCATGTATGTGTTATAGAAAACATCGTAATGCTCATAAGTTTCGGGCATGTCGGCAAGCACCTTTGCTAAGCCTGCAAATACCCAGCCGTTACCGCGAGCCCAGAAGTTCTTTTCGTCAGCATGACCTGAGTTGGGGTTCAAGGGGAATACATAGCCCGCATCACGGAAGAAGAGATACTTGTAGTCGTCGGGGTCAGAGTAGTTACTGCCACTGTTCTTATAAGTATACGCTGTTGATGTATAACCGTCGGCACTTGTGGGAATACCACCGGGGCCGTCATACATAAGTTCCTTTGCAAAGGTAAAGTATTTTGTAAGTGCATCAAGATACTTTTCATCGCCTGTCTGCTTATAAAGCTTTGTCATAACGGGCATTACCATGTAGAGAGCATCTGCCCACCACCAGAAGTCGTCATTATCCTTAGAAATCTGGTAGTCGATAACTTCGTATACTCTGTCAAGATTTGCATCCTCTACACCAAATTCATACATATCGATATAGCTCTGGAAGCATATCTGCCAGTCACCGAAGAGTACCGCATTGGAGTTGTAGTCCTGGTTATAGCCCCATGTCCACTGGCTGGGATCTGCTGTTGAAGGGTTACCCTTCCAGCTGTTGTAGTTAGCCCAGTCAATAGAGTGCTGGAGATAATCCTCGTCACCTAAGAGTCTGTAAACCTCCATGTTACCTGTGTGGTAAGCTGCTCTTGACCAGAATGCGGGGTGAATACCGCTGGTCCATGTGTTGTAGGAATAATTGCTCTGCCAGTAATCGTTCGCACTTCTTACAGCCGCAACTGCGCTGTCATAAGTGGGTATCATTGCGTAAACCTCTTCTGCCATGTAGCCGGTTACGGGAACATCCTTAACCTCTACAAAGTCGCAGATGGGCTCCATGTCAGCTGTCCAGAGAAGAACTGCGCTGTTCTTATGCTTTGCTGCATCGTACGCAAGGCTCTTTGAGAATGTAACCGTTTCGCCTGTACGACTATAAACTACTTCGCTTGCTGTTACGGCGGAGGTCATTTCGCCTTCGTCATTGAAGTCAGCAATTATAATCTTAACTGTTTCATCAGTTTTTTCTGTGTTCAGAACCTTTGCCGTAGCAGTAAGTGTGTAGCTTGTCTGTTCAAAGTCATCTGCCTTTATCTTAACTGTCAGATTACCTTCTATAGCTTCCTTCATGACAAAGTAAAGCTCAACGTGCTGATTGAGGCTGTTCATTGCAATGCTCTGACCAATCTGGGTAATATCGCCTTCAACGCTGTCAAGCTCATAAAGGCTGCCAAGGTAGTTTTCGTAGCTCGAGTCAAGAGTGAAGGATGAGCCGTAAGACTTATTTATTCTCTTTTCTTCGTCGAGCTCGCCGTCTTTGTAAATGTAAAGCACCAGGTCGCCGCCTACTGCACCGTTATATTCGGGGAACACAGCAACATTTGCCTGAGGTGTCACATCAGTACCAAGAACTGTGCCTGTTACGGTAAATTCGCCCTTCTCAGCATAGAGTGATGCTTCGATTGTTTCCCACTGCAGGGCAAAGAGTGCACTGTAGCCTCCTGCATAAATGTTCAATACTCTGGGAAGTGTGGGAGCCTTACCAACGTAAGTTCTTACGTTCACGCTGTCACATCTTATATCCTGAGCCTTTTCGTATACAACTGTGATTGTTTCCTCACCTGTAACTGTTTCAACTGTAAGAGAGGATTCGTCCTTATTTACTACGTAGATTGTGTTGTTATAGCTTACAAGAGCATCTGCCACATTGTATGTGTAGCTTGACCCAGCAACTGCATATACAACAGAAGAGGAAATGGGATTGCCTTCTGTATCAACACGGTTTACTGTGATGGGCGTGCCCTGCTGATAAACAATAAGTTCAGGCATCTGACCTTCAAGATTTGATTCGCTTGTGTTGATGTAGGCAACGTTGCTGCCGCAGGTAAGAAGGAAGGAGAAATCCTCAGCTGCGTGTTCCTTTACAAACTCTGTAACGTCCCACTGCATATAGAAATCTCGCTGCTGACCGGAGGCATACTGTGTATCAAGAAGCTCGCCAACCTCACTTACGCCAACACTTGTAATAGCACCGCCAATCTGCTCAGCGTAGTTGTTCATTGTGATAGTATCAACGTCCCATTTTGTGGCTTCACCTGTTAAGCCGTAGCAGTAGAATGCATCGTTTGTTCCCCAGTTGTCGATAAGGGTCACATAAACGCTCAAAACTGCCTTTTCGCAGTTAGCCATAGATGTAATCTGACCTGTGGAAAGCTCGCCAAGGCGCATGAAGCCGTAGCGTGTATTTGCCGCACCGTTGTTAGAGGATACAAGCATCTGAGGCTGACCCTCGCGGTTTGTGTCGGGATATGCTGTTGATACTTCAACATCCTCTGTAACAGCAATCTTTGTCTGGGGCATGCTGTCATAGTCAACAGGCACATCAGAGGGCTTCTTTGCGTTATAAAGCTCTGTTACTTCGCTTGCAGAAAGCGCTCTGTCGTAAAGACGGATTTCGTCCATCTTACCCTTGAATTCGGGGTTGTTTGATGCCTGAGCAGAGTCAAACGCCCACTGTGTTTTACCAATCCACATACCGTAGTTTGAGGAAGAGGAGGACACGCTGTCGCCAAATGCACGTGTAAGTGTTGTAAGAGAGTTGTCAAACTCATATCTCTCAACACCGTCGATATAAATGTGAGGTGTGTAATATTCACCCTCGGCGCTCTTTTCGTATGTCACAACAAGGTGTGCCCACTTGCCTGCAAAGGGGTTGTCTTCAAGTGTTGCAGCTATAAGAGAATTTGCATCGTCACTGCCACTTCCCACGCCTCTGTCCTGGAAACGGGCTTCGCCTGTGGAAGGCACATAACGGAAGAAGAAGGAGTCTCTCACATCGTTACCAAAGTCAAAGAATCTCTGGAGAGAAGACGCATAACGGTAATCTGTGTCTGCATAAATCCATGCAGCATATGTAAATTCCTCTGCGTTTTCATTAATGCCGTCGGGCATACGGATTGCAGGACCTGAGAAGAATCGGCTTCTCTGGTTTCTGCCTGTAAGACCTGCATCTTCGCCGATTAATGCACCGGGGAAGTAAAGAACGCCGTCTGTAACGCTCATTTTTCTTTCAACAATTGTTGTGGTGCCGCCACCCCAGCCGCCTGTTGTAACCTCCTGGTAGAGGTTATGTACGGAAGCGTTGTTGTTATTGCCGGAGGCGTCGATAATTGTATCGGGCTCCTGACTGTCGTCGTTAAATGTGTAATATGCCAGAAGGCCTTCGTTGAGTGTGGAAGTGTCCTTCTTGATAACGATAACCTTTACAGTAACGTAGTTACCCTCTTCGGTGTAACCGCCTGCCATGAAGGAGCCCTCCTGTGCATACTGGTCAGAGGAAAGAATGTCCCATGTAACCTTAACTTCCTTTTCAGCACCTGTGTTATAGTAAGCAGTTACTGTTTCGGGAAGGAGCGGATAATCGCCCGCAAGAGTGGTTACATCGTCAACGTAGTACTCTGTCATTTCAATCATGCCCACAGGAGCAGTTGTTTCGTAAATATAGTTAACCTGACCGGGGGTTAACGCACGGTTGTAAAGACGGATATCATCCATCTGACCCTTAAAGTCGGGGTTATCTGTTACGTTCTGGTTTGTAGCAGCCCATGTTGTTCTGCCGATGAAGAAGCCGTTGTTTACGTCTGTAAGCTCACCAAGGTCGGAAAGAGCACGTGTGTAAACATTTGTTGTTGACAATGCTTCTACCTCTTCACCGTTTACATAAACGGTTGTCGCGTAGTAGCCTGTTTCCTCGTTCTTTTCATAAACAAAGGTAAAGAGACCCCATACGTCTGTAAAGGGACGGGAGGAAATCGTTGTTTCCTGATACTTGTTTATGTCTCTGTCCTGAATACGGAGAAGGCCCGAGGAGGATGTATATCTTGCGAAAATACTGTTGTATGCATTATTAGAGCCGCTGCCAAGATTACCAAAGTCGAAAAATCTTGACATGTTGTTTGCATATGTATATTCGCCGTCTGCCTTAATCCATGCGGAGAAGGAGAAGCTTTCAACATCGGAGTTGATGTTATTGGGAAGCTTGAGTGCCGCACCGAGATGTGCCCCGCCCCAGGTAGATGTCATACCGGGGAAAGTTGCAACACCGTCTGCAACAGTAAGACGGTTGTTGACAGTTTCAGACCACCAACCGTTGGAAACTTCACCAACGTTATTAAGTACTTTTGCATCGTTACCGTTGCCGGAAACATCCGAAATGATGGAGGGTTCAGCAGCGTCATAGTCGAAGTTATAGTGCGCAATAAGACCCGATGCAATGTCAGTGTCTGCGTTTTTCTCAACTGTAACAGTTGTCTTGACCTCATAGCCCGATTCCGTCACGCCTGTCACCTCAAAGGTGCCCTCGGCAGCATACAGACTTTCGTCAAATTCATTCCAGGTGATGTATTCAATCAGTACATCGCCGTTTTCAAAGGTAAGTATTGCTCTGTCGGGAAGCAGCGGCATCTGCCCCAGAGTGGTTGTGGCAGAATTAACCTGATAGCTACTGAGCACCATGTCGTCGGCATAAACTGCCGGCACAACGCTGAGCATCATAACTACTGCGAGAACAAAGCTTAAAACTTTTTTCATTCTCATGTTCCTTCATCCTTTCTTGTATGTGTTATATTCGAACATATACCTAATTGTATACTATCATATATTTTCCCGTTACGCAACAATTTAATTGTTAAATTTGTGTGTTTTTCAGGCAAAAAAATGCGGTAAATATGACTATTTACCGCATTTTTTCAAATCTCCTCAAAAAGCTCTCCTGCTTTCTCGTAATGAGCCTTTTTGACTATTTTATTTTCTTTGTTTACAAATACAACTCTTGGCTTAAAACCATCGGCTTCCTCATAATCCATCTGTGCATACGCCATTATGATTATTCTGTCACCAACATCTACCAGCTTTGCTGCCGCACCGTTGAGGCATATTACACCACTGCCCTTTTCGCCTGCAATTGTGTATGTTTCCAATCTGTTGCCGTTTGTAATGTCAACAACCTGCACCTTTTCATATTCAAGTATGCCTGCCGCCTCCAACAATTCGCTGTCAACGGTAATACTGCCTATGTAGTTAATTTCAGCCTGTGTTACCTTCGCGCGGTGAATTTTTCCCTTTAACATTGTAATTGTCATATTTATCACCTGTCAATCAAACCATAAAATTGTCGATTAATCTTGTCTTCCCGATATATACCGCCATGGCAAAAAGCGTTTCGCCTTTAATTTCTTCCACATCCTGCATGCTCATGTCAACTGCCTGAACATAGTCAATTTTAGCTAAAGGCTCATTTTCAATATGCTCAATCATAGCATCTAAAATAACCTTTGTATTCTTTTCACCCTCGGAAACCATTTTCTGTCCAAGCTTTACCGCCTGTGAAAGGCAAAGTGCCGCTTTTCTTTCCTCAGGATTAAGGTATGTATTACGGCTGCTCTTTGCAAGCCCGTCTTCTTCACGGATTATGGGGCAGCCTACAACCTGAACTCCAAAGTTCAAGTCCCTTACCATACGCTTGATAATGGCAAGCTGCTGAGCATCCTTCTGACCGAAAAACGCCTTGTCGGGTGTAACGATGTTAAAAAGCTTACCGACAACAGTACACACACCGCCAAAATGGATGGGACGTGTTTTGCCACAAAGGTTTTTAGATAAAACATCGGGCACAATTGTTGTTGTAGCATCGGGACAATACATTTCACTCGCTTCTGGATGGAAAACGCAATCTGCACCGCATTCTTTTAAAAGAGCCACGTCATGCTCCAGGTCTCTGGGATATGCGTCAAAATCCTCATTGGGGGCAAACTGAGTGGGGTTTACAAAAATGCTTACAACTGTAACATCGCATTCCTCCACGCTCTTTTTTACAAGTGAAGCGTGACCCTCGTGCAAATAACCCATTGTGGGCACCAGCCCTACAGTTTTGCCTTCCATTCGGGCATTTCTTACGTATTCACGGACATCTTTAACTGTTGTCAATATTTTCATTTTAAATACGCCTCGATTTCTTTCAAAACATCTTCGTCTATTTTATATGTATATTCCGCTGTGGGGAAAGCCCCGCTTTTAACCTCTTCGTCATACTTTTTAAATGCGGCGGTCATTATTTCGCCTACGGATTCATACCTCTTTACAAACTTGGGGGTAAAGTCAGAGTACATGCCGACCATGTCCTGATAAACAAGCACCTGACCATCGCAGTTACAGCTTGCTCCTATGCCGATTGTAGGAATAGTGAGCATGTTTGTGATAATGTCTGCCAAGGGTGCGGGAATGCCTTCAAGAACAATTGCAAAAGCGCCTGCCTCCTGGACTGCTTTGGCATCCTCAATAATCTTTTTAGCAGCCTCCACTGTTTTGCCCTGTACTTTAAATCCGCCAAAGGCATTGATGGATTGAGGCGTAAGCCCCACATGACCGCACACGGGAATGCCTGCATTTACGATAGCTTTTATCTGCTCCTTTACACTGACACCGCCTTCGAGCTTAACGCAGCCGGCTCCCCCCTCCTGTATAAATCTGCCTGCGTTTTTAACCGCATCGTATACACTTGTCTGATAGCTCATAAAGGGCATATCCGCAATAACAAGAGCATTCTCAGCGCCTCTTACGACTGCCTTTACATGATGGAGCATGTCCTCCATTGTAACGCGGGTAGAATCGGGGTAGCCGAGCATTACCATGCCCAACGAATCCCCAACAAGGATGGAATTAACCCCCGCTGCATCAACCAGCTTTGCTGTTGAATAATCGTATGCAGTAAGCATAGATATTTTTTCGCCGCTTTTCTTCATTTGGGCAAACGTAGCCGTTGTATTTTTCATGTTAATTCCCCCTTATTTTACTTTAGTCTGTTATAAACTCTCTCACTCTGAATTTAACGCCGATATCTTCTGCAATGCATCTGCATTTTTCGATATCATCCTTATCCATAACATCAACCACGCTAAGGATTACCTCGGGCACAAAAGCCTTTGCTTTTTTTGCAAAGTCAAGCATTGCATAAAAGCCGTCCTCGCCGTACTGACACTGGCAGATTTCGTTATAGCGCTTTGCATCGGGAGCGTTTAAGGATATTGACACAATGTCGATAAGCCCTTCCATTTTCTCTGTTACATCGCACCCTGCAATAAGGTTTGCGTGTCCGTTTGTGTTAAGCCTGACTTTCACGGGGCAATACTCTTTTATCTGACGCACAACCTCAATCATGTCGTCAAAGCGTTCGGTGGGCTCGCCGTAGCCGCAGAGCACCAGTTCCTTATAGTTTTCAATGCCCTTTGCCTTGATGTCCTCAACCATTTCGGAAACAGTGGGCTCATGGTCAATCCATAAATCGTAGCCCATGCCTCCGTCGGTGGTTGTACGCACACAGAAGGTGCAGGCATTTGTGCAACGGTTTGTCAAATTCAAGTATAAGCTATCCCCGATGGGGTAAGCGATAATGTTCATTGTATTCAGTCCTTAATATCATAAAAGTCTTTTGCGTTCTTTTCGGTTATATAAATAACCTCTTCTGTATCCATACCCTTTAACTCAGCAATTTTTTCAGCAACTGCGTGAATATAAACGGAGCTGTTGCGCTTGCCTCGGTAAGGCACAGGCGCAAGGTACGGACAATCCGTTTCAATCATTATGTCTTCAATGGGCACGTACTTTACAACTTCCACGGTTTTTACGTTATTCTTAAAGGTTACGATGCCACCTATTGATATTTTCATGCCTAAGTTAAGCATTTCACGGGCTGTTTCTTTGCTTTCACTAAAGCAGTGCATCATTCCGCGTCTATCGCCCATTTTTGCTTCCTTTAAAATCATAAGGCAGTCACGGGTGGAGTCACGGTTATGCACCTGAAAGGGCAAATCCACACTTTTTGCAAGCTCAATCTGCTCGCGGAACACCTTTTGCTGGACATCCATAGTATCCTTGCCATAGTAGTAATCAAGCCCGATTTCGCCAATGGCAACTACTTTATTGTGCTGTGCCATTTTAGCAATAATATCGTAATCTCCCTCTTTAATATTCGCCGCTTCGTGAGGATGAAACCCCACTGCTGCATATACAAAGGGATACTTTTCGGCTAACGCAATGCTCGCCTCGCTTGAAGGGATGTCGCAGCCGATATTTATAATATGACCAACGTTATGCGCATGCATCGAGGACAGGAGTATGTCCCTGTCCTCGTCAAAACGCTCGTCATCGTAATGTGCATGAACGTCAAACAGCATTGTTATCTTACCTCGCTGCCCGGCGCAATGGGCGCAATGGGCGAAACGAGAGAAAGCTCTTCGTCGTTTGCCGCAGATAAAATCATTCCAAAGCTGTCTTCGCCGCAAAGCTTCACGGGCTTAAGATTAACAACTGCCACAACCTGCTTGCCGATTAAATCATCAGGGTTGTAATATTTAGCAATACCCGACACAATCTGGCGCTGTTCGTAGCCAAAGTCAAGCTGGAACTTTAAAAGCTTGTTGGACTTTTTAACCTTTTCGCAGCTAAGCACAGTACCAACTCTTAAATCCATCTTGCAGAAATCGTCAATACTGATTTCTTCCTTTGCTTCGGGCTTTTCTACAGCCTTCTTTTCAGGCTCCTTGGGCTTTTGCGCGCCCATAATCTTTTCAACCTCTACTAAAATATCTTCAAGCTTAATTCTCGCAAAGAGCATTGTGGGGCTATCCGTCACCTTGCCCTCAATGGGGTAAAGACCGCTCTTTTCACAGTCTTCAAAGCTCAAAAGCGGGCAATTGAGCTGCTCACTGATAGCCTTCGCTGTGCGAGGCATAAAGGGCTCAAGGAGGCTTGCAATTGTAATAATCGAGTCGCAAAGATTGTACATTACTTCGCTCAATCTGTCCATATTTGCTGTATCTTTTGCAAGTACCCAAGGCTCTGTTTCGTCAACGTATTTGTTGCAACGCTTTATTGCTGTAAAGATTTCAGTAATGGCATCTGCTACTTTCAGGCTCTCCATTTTTGATTTTACCTTGCCAACTGCACTTGCTACAGTTTCCTTAAGGTCACTGTCCATGTCACCTGTAGCTCCTGTTTTCTTGACAGTGCCACCAAAGTACTTGTTTGTCATGGAAATTGTTCTGTATACAAGGTTGCCAAGTGTATTAACAAGGTCAGAATTAAATCTTTCTACCATAAGCTCCCAGCTGATAACACCGTCGTTTTCAAAGGGCATTTCGTGGAGAACAAAATATCTCACCGCATCAACGCCAAAGAGCTTAACCAAATCGTCAACATAAATTACGTTGCCTTTGCTCTTACTCATTTTGCCGTCGCCCTGCAAAAGCCAGGGGTGACCAAACACCTGCTTGGGGAGTTCTTCACCCAAAGCCATCAGGAAAATAGGCCAATAAATAGTATGGAAACGGATAATGTCCTTACCGATAAGGTGCAAGTCTGCAGGCCAGAGCTTTTTGTACTGCTCTGTGCTGTTACCTTCTGCATCGTAGCCTATACCTGTAATGTAGTTTGTAAGAGCATCAAGCCATACATATACAACGTGCTTGTCGTCAAAATCAACGGGAATACCCCACTTAAAGGATGTTCTTGACACACACAAATCCTGAAGACCGGGAATGAGGAAGTTGTTCATCATTTCGTTCTTTCGGCTCACAGGCTGAATAAATTCAGGATGTGTGTTGATGTGCTCAATAAGACGGTCTGCATACTTGCTCATTTTAAAGAAGTATGCTTCCTCCTTTGCGGGTTTTACCTCTCTGCCACAGTCAGGGCACTTACCATCAACAAGCTGGCTTTCTGTCCAGAAGGATTCACAGGGTGTACAGTATAAGCCTTCGTAAGCACCCTTATAAATATCGCCCTGGTCATAGAGCTTTTTAAAAATCTTCTGAACCTGTCTTTCATGGTCCTTATCTGTTGTACGGATAAACTTGTCATATGATGTGTCCACCATATCCCAAAGCTCTTTGATAACACCTGCAACATTATCAACAAAATCCTGACATGTTACATTTGCCTCTGCCGCCTTCATTTCAATTTTCTGACCATGCTCGTCTGTTCCTGTCTGAAAGAAAACATCATAGCCGTCTTTTCTCTTAAATCTTGCGATAGAGTCTGCAAGCATAATTTCGTAGCTGTTACCAATGTGAGGCTTACCTGAAGTATATGCTATGGCAGTTGTAATATAATATTTACCTTTACTCATTTGTATCAACTCTTTCTTTTACCAAGGTTTAACAGCACCGATTAATTCGTTCACATCCTCGATGCCGTGCTTTGTCATATATTCTTCAATGCCGTTGGCTGTCTTCACTGCCGCATAGGGGTCAACAAAGTTCTGTGTGCCTACACTGACCAGGCTTGCGCCTGCAAGCATAAATTCAACAGCATCGTCTCCGTCCTGTATGCCACCCATGCCGATAATGGGAATGTTGACAGCATTTGCAACCTGCCACACCATTCTCACTGCAACGGGCTTAACTGCAGGACCGCTCATGCCGCCTACGTTGTTGTTTAAAATGGGACGGCGTGTGTTTATGTCAATCTTCATGCCCAGTAGTGTATTAATAAGGCTTAAGCCATCTGCGCCAGCACTTTCTGCCGCCTTTGCGATAGCCACGATGTCGGTTACATTGGGGGAAAGCTTAACAACCAGAGGCTTGTTGCACTGCTCCTTTACTTTGTAGGTAATTTCCGAAACCATGCAGGGGTCTGTACCGAAAGCTACACCGCCGTGCTTTACGTTGGGACAGGAAATGTTCATTTCAACTATGTCAACATTGCTCTGTGAAATTAAACGACCCATTTCAATATAGTCCTCTAAGGTGTTGCCTGCAATGTTTGCAATAATTTTGCACTTTGAAAACTTTTTCTTTAAAAAGGGCAAATCGTTATTAAGGAAGTTTTCAAGACCGGGATTCTGCAGACCTACGCTGTTTAAAATACCGCCGTAAACCTCTGCAATTCTGGGAGGCTTGTTACCCTCGCGGGGCTTTAACGTGAGGCCCTTAACGCTTATGCCGCCGATAGCATCCAGATCATAATACTGAGAGTATTCATATCCGAAGCCGAATGTGCCGCTGCCTGTTACAACGGGATTTTCAAACTCAACGCCGCAAAAATTTACCTTTGTGTTCATTCAAACTCCACCTCACTTGCATCGAATACGGGGCCCTTCTGGCAAACCTTGTCGTAGCCGGACTTTGTCTTGCATACGCACACAAGGCACGCACCAATACCGCAGCCCATTCTCTGTTCCATACTAATCTCTGCCTTGATGCCCTTTTCCTCTGCAATCATCTTTACAGCACGGAGCATGGGTGTGGGACCGCAGGCATAGATAATGTCGCAGTCTTCCATTGCTTCCTTTGCAGCATTGATGGCAAAGCCCGGGTAGCCGTAGGTGCCGTTATCTGTTGCGATAACGGTAGGTCCGCAAGATGCAAAATCCTCTTCCATACAAACCATTTCCTTGTCCCTAAAGCCAAGGAACACCTTGGGGTTTGTAAGGTTTTTTGCTAAATACAAAAGAGGGAACGAGCCTAAGCCGCCGCCTAAAACAAGAGCCTTTACATCCTTTTTAACAGTAAAGCCTGTGCCCAAGGGACCAAGAAGGTCTATTGTTTCTCCAACGTTCTTTTCAGATAAAATCTGTGTGCCGTCGCCCTTGATTTCAAACACAATGCGTGTAATGTTATCGTAAGCGTCACAGATAGAAATAGGTCTTCTTAAAATATGCTTATCGCTGCCGATGTTTATGTGCACAAACTGACCGGGCTGTGCTTCCTTTGCCAGTGCTTCGTTCTCTAAGAGAAGCTCAACCTGGTTTTTTGCAATTTCTCTTTTGCCTACTATTTTACAGTATTTTACTTGAGTATACATTTTTTGAGAGCCTCCTTCATGTTGAGAGCTTCTTCACGTGCAGCTAAACCAAACTGTTCAGGCTTCCAGTCACCCTTCTTGTATGCGCACATAATACCGCGTGAAGAGTTAACAATACCGCCCAAGCCGTTCTTGTCAAATGCAAGAGCGCAGTCCTCTGCCTTACCGCCCTGAGCGCCGTAGCCGGGGATAAGGAAGAATGTGTTGGGCATTACTTCGCGAAGTCTACTAATCTGCTCGGGATAGGTTGCGCCTGTTACGGCACCAACACGGTTGTAGCCGTATTCGCCGATAGAGTCTGCACCAAGCTCGCGAACAATAGCAGCGGTCTTTTCGTAGATAGGTGTGCCGTCAATTACTAAATCCTGCAGCTCGCCCGAGGAGGGGTTGGAGGTTTTAACAAGAATGAAAATGTCCTTGTCGTGTTCATTACAATCCTTAACAAAGGGCTTTAAGCCGTCTGTTCCGAGATAGGGGTTAACTGTGATACAGTCGGGTGTAAAGCTGCGAGCCTTTTTACCCATATAGTCTGTCTGACCGATATATGCTGCACTATATGCTTCAGCTGTTGCGCCGATGTCGCCGCGCTTAACGTCAAGGAGAACATACATGCCCTTTTCCTCTGCGTACTGCATTGTTTTATTAAGGCAGATAATGCCTTCTACGCCGTACATTTCGTAGTATGCGCTCTGGGGCTTAACTGCAGGCACAATGTCGCAAAGATTGTCAATTAAAACCTTGTTGAATTCATACAGTGCATCTGCGGCACCCTTCATAAGGTTGTCGCCCGCCTTTTCCATGCAGGGGATTTTGATAAAATCGGGAACGTAGTCAAGCTTGGGGTCCAAGCCTGCAACTGTGGGGTTCATGTCTTTTTCAATAATCTTCTTTATAAGCTTATCCATAATTCTCCGCCTTTCTTTTATCAGCCTTCGTACATTACTCTGCCTTCAACAATTGTGGCATGTGTCTTACCGGAAAGGGTGTATCCGTCATAAGGTGAGTTTTTGCTCTTGGACTTAAACTCATTCACCTTAACTGTCCAGATTTCGTCGGGGTCAAAAATGCACAGGTCGGCAATTGCGCCAAGGGCAATTTCACCAAGACCAAGGTTAAGGATATTCGAGGGGTTATATGTCATCTTTTTAAGCATTTCGCCCAGAGACATCTTACCTGTCTTTACAAGGTAAGTAATAGAAAGTGCCAGGGAGGTTTCCAAGCCTACAATGCCGTTCAACGCATAGTCAAACTCCAAATTCTTTTCGTCAATATGGTGGGGCGCATGGTCTGTGATGATTGCATCGATTGTGCCGTCCCGAAGACCTTCAATAATAGCGTCCACATCCTCCTGAGAACGGAGAGGAGGATTCATTTTTGCGTTTGTGTCAAAGCCCATTACGGCTTCGTCTGTAAGAGAGAAGTAATGAGGCGCAGTTTCGCATGTAACCTGGATGCCTCTCTTCTTTGCATCTCTTATAAGTGCAACAGAGCCCTTTGTGCTTACATGAGCGATGTGAATTTTCTTCTTTTCATGCTCCGCAATTAAAATGTCGCGTGCAACCATGGCTTCTTCAACTGCGGGCACAATGGGCCTCAGACCAAGTCGTGTGCATGTTTCGGAATCGTTCATGCTGCCTGAGTCAAGAAGGCTTAACTCTTCACAGTGGCTGATTACGGGAAGGTCGAAGTGAGAAGCATAGAGAAGCGCTCTTCTCATGACGGAGCCGTTTGATACGGGCTTGCCGTCGTCACTTACCGCAACAATGCCTTCCTTCTTCATTTCGCCCATTTCACTGAGCTCTTCACCCTTTAAGCCCTTTGTGATTGCGCCCACAGGAAAAACTCGGCAACTTCCAACCTTTTCAGCACGGCTCTTTATAAAGCTTACAACTGCCTGGTTGTCGCAAACGGGGTTTGTGTTGGGCATACAGCAAACAGCTGTGAAGCCACCTGCAACCGCCGCTTCTGTACCTGTTTTGATGTCTTCCTTGTATTCATAGCCGGGCTCACGAAGGTGAACGTGCATATCAATCAGACCTGCAGAAACTACCATGCCCTTGGCATCGATAACCTCTGCTTCGCTATCTTCAATTTTTTCTGCAATCTGTACAATAACACCGTCTAAAATGAGGATGTCGCCGTACATATCTATATCGTTTTTAAGGTCAATAATGTGACCGTTTTTTACAAGTAATTTCATATTTTTTACCTCCCGTCCTGAATTATTCGTTGCAAAGAATATCAAGTACTGCCATTCTTACAGACACACCATTTGTTACCTGTTCGTTGATAACGCTCTGGTCGCCGTCTGCAACATAGCTTGAAATTTCGATACCGCGGTTTACGGGACCCGGATGCATGATAAGTGCGTCGGGCTTTGCAAACTTAAGCTTGTCGACACTCATGCCGAAAAATTCGCTGTACTCTCTTACTGTGGGGAAAAGAGCAGACTTCATTCTCTCGAGCTGAATACGGAGGTTGATGATAACATCTGCTTCATAGATAGCCTCTTCAACGCTTTCGCACATTGTTACATTACCCATTTTTTCAAAATCAACGGGCATAAGTGTGGGAGGACCTGCCACAAATACATCTGCACCGAGCTTTGTCAAAGCATAGGTGTCGCTTCGTGCAACACGGGAGTGTGCCACGTCGCCGATGATTGCAACCTTCAAGCCTTCAAAGCTTCCCTTCTTTTCACGGATTGTGAACATGTCGAGCAGTGCCTGTGTGGGGTGCTCGTTCATGCCGTCGCCTGCATTGACAACGCTTGCAGAAACATTCTTTGCCAGAAGATGAGGTGCACCGGAAGCACTATGGCGGATTACAATAATATCCGTGCCCATGCTGTCAAGTGTCCTACCTGTATCGATGAGGCTTTCGCCCTTCTGTATGGATGAGCCCGAAGCGGCAATGTTGGCACTGGATGCACCCATGTACTTGCTCGCAAGCTCAAAGGATGTACGTGTTCTTGTGGAGTTTTCATAGAAAAGTGTTATAAGGCTCTTTCCCTGCATGTTGGGGATTTTCTTGTTGTCTGATAAAACAACTTTCTTCATTTCAACAGCCTTGTCAAGGATATAGAGAATATCCTCCTTTGAAAGCTCCTGAATACCTAAAAGGTCTTTTCTGCCTGACAGCATATTTATTCCTCACTTTCTTACTTTCCGCTACGGTTTCTGAGAAGAGCTAACACCTTCTCAAAATCCTCCGGCAGCGGAGCAGTGTAATATACTTTTTCTTTTGTAGCAGGGTGGATAAACCCAATTTTCCCTGCGTGAAGGAGCTGACCTATAAGGTTAAACTCCTCCTTTTTCACACCGTAGGTCTTGTCCCCTACAATGGGACGGCCTATGTGCTTCATATGCACCCTTATCTGGTGAGTGCGACCTGTTCTTAATTTGCAACGGACAAGTGTGTAGTTACCAAAGCGCTCCTGTACAAAAAAGTCCGTCACAGCCTCACGGCTGTTTTTATAGGTGACCGTCATTTTCTTGCGGTCGTTTTCACTTCTGGCAATAGGGGCATCAATTGTGCCGCTGTCTTCTTTTATGTTACCGTGAACGAGAGCATAATATTCGCGCGAAAGGCTTCTGTCGCCAAGCTGGTCAGACAAAAACTGATGAGCATCGTTGGTTTTTGCCACAACCAGAAGCCCTGTTGTGTCCTTGTCGATACGGTGCACAATACCCGGACGCATTTTTCCGTTGATGCCGGAAAGGTTACCTCGAGAGTGGAAAAGCACTGCATTTACAAGTGTTCCCGAGCTGTTTCCGGGTGCAGGATGCACCACCATGCCGCGAGGCTTGTTTATAACAAGAAGATGTTCGTCCTCGTAGACTATGTCAAGTGCTATGTCCTCCGGCAGAGCATCAATTTCCTCGGCTTCGGGAAGATTAAATTCAATTTCGTCCCCTGCCTTGAGCTTGTAGGAAGCACTTTTTGCACTTCCGTTCACAAGGATTTTCCCCTCGTCGAAAAGCTTTTTAAGATATGAGCGGGAAACGCCCTCAACATTTTCTGCAATATATTTATCGCACCGCGCGCTTTCGGTTGCGGTGAGCTTTATCATATCTTCCATTTTCCGCAACCTCCTCTTTTTATTCCTTTATGTTTATAAAGGCGTACAGAATAAGTAACCCCGCGCCCACGCATATAGCGCAGTCAGCAAAGTTAAAAATGTAAAAATTCACAAAATCCAGATCAATAAAGTCGCGCACATAGCCCAACTGAATGCGGTCGATGAGGTTGCCCACAGCGCCCGATGCAATAAGGCTTGTGGCAGAAAGAAAGAGCATGTTGTCGGGACGGTTTTTTATAAAGTACCATAACCCGAAGGCAAAAACGGCAACTGTCACAAGGATAAGAAATATTCTCTGTCCGCCGAAAAGCCCCATGCTTGCGCCATCATTTTTGACAAACGTGAAGTTGATTATCCCCTTTATTACGGTGAAACCTCTGCCCTCCACGTTTTCTGTCACATTTACTATCCATTCTTTGCTCATCTGGTCAACTACGGTGAAAACAGCCGCAAGTATTGCGAAAATAAGATATTTCGCCCTGAGTTTCAATTTCAAAGCAATCTCTCCATAATACATCGTCACAGAAGAATACCTCCTCTGTGACGACAAAATTTTATTCTAAATTAGCAGCACATCTTGCACAGATTGTGGGGTGACCTGCTACTGTGCCGACAGTTTTGCTTACTGTCCAGCATCTTTCGCACTTTTCACCCTCTGCTGCAGCAATAGTAATATTATCTTCGCCCTCAGAGACACTTACGGAAGATACGATAAAGATTTCGGCAAGGTCATTTTCAATGCTCTTTAAGAACTCATAGTCAGCTGTAGCTGTGATAGCAACGCTTGCTTCAAGGCTCTTACCAATCTTCTTTTCTGCTCTTGCTTCTTCAAGAGCCTTTAATACTCTTTCGCGCACTTCAAGAATCTTTGCCCACTTTTCTTCAACAGCCGCATTTGCGTATTCGCTGTTAACCTTAGGCATATCGTTCATAAGAACGGAAAATTCTTCAGAGTTCTTTACATGAGGCATATAGCTCCAGATTTCTTCTGCTGTGTAGCAAAGCACGGGAGCAATGAGCTTTACAAGAGAGTCGAGCACAATGTACATAGCACTCTGTGCGCTTCTTCTTGACTTAGAATCTGCCTTTTGTGTGTAAAGACGGTCTTTAATAATATCGAGATAAACATTACTCATATCAACAACGCAGAAGTTGTGGATATTGTGGTAAATCATGTGGAATTCATAGCTTTCGTAAGCAGCTGTAACCTTTTCAACAAGCTTGTTCAAGGAGTTGAGTGCCCACTTGTCGAGCTCTTCCATCTCGCCGTAGGAAACTGCGTCACAGTCGGGATTGAAGTCAGCTATGTTACCTAAGATATAACGGGCTGTATTTCTGATTTTTCTGTAAGCTTCGCTGAGCTGCTTTAAGATTTCGTCAGAAATACGCATGTCTGTCTTATAGTCAGCGGAAACAACCCAGAGTCTGAGAATGTCTGCGCCGTACTTTTCGATAATGTCGGAAGGAGCAATACCGTTGCCCTTGCTCTTACTCATCTTAGCGCCTGTCTGGTCAACAATCATACCGTGAGTAATAACAGTCTTGTAGGGTGCGCAGCCGCGTGCTGCAACACTTGTCAGAAGAGAAGACTGGAACCAGCCGCGGTACTGGTCGTTACCTTCAAGGTAAACGTCAGCGGGGAATGTAAGAGACTTTTTAACATCAAGAACGCCTGCGTGGCTACTACCGGAGTCAAACCAAACGTCCATAATGTCCTTTTCCTTAGTGAACTTAGTGCATCCGCATTCACAAGCTGTGCCTGCAGGAAGAATGTCCTCGGGAGCATCTGTAACCCATGCAACGGAGCCCTTTTCGCCAAAGAGTGTAGCAACTGCATCGATGGATTCGTCTGTAACAAGAGGCTTCTTACATTCTTCACAGTAGAAAATCGGAATGGGAACGCCCCATGTTCTCTGACGGGAAATACACCAGTCGTTACGGTCCATTACCATGGACTTAATTCTATCTTCGCCCCAGCCGGGAATCCACTTAACGCCTTCGATAGCCTTTACAGCCTCTTCCTTGATGTCTTCAACGGAAGCAAACCACTGCTCTGTAGCACGGAATACAATGGGCTCATGGCATCTCCAGCAGTGAGGATACTGGTGGATGATGGGTGTGATTGCAAAGAGCGCATTGTCGCTCTTTAATCTTTCGATAATCTTATCGTTACTCTTTTCGTAGAAGAGGCCGTTGAATTCGCCTGCAAGCTCATTGAGGTAGCCCTTGGAGTCAACAGGAACGATAATGGGAATTTCCTTATACTTCTGGCATACGATATAGTCCTCTACACCGTGACCGGGAGCTGTATGAACACAGCCTGTACCTGCGTCAAGTGTTACGTGGTCGCCTACGATGATAAGGCTTTCACGGTCGATGAAGGGATGGTAGCACTTAACGTATTCAAGCTCACTACCCTTAACCGTTGCCACTGTTTCGTATTCTGTAATGCTGCCTGCAGCCATTGCGCTTTCTACAAGCTCTGTTGCAACAACGTAAATTTCCTCGCCTGCCTTAACAAGAGAATATTCAAAGTCGGGGTTTAAGGAAATTGCCACATTTGCGGGAAGTGTCCATGTGGTTGTTGTCCAGATAACAAAGTAAACCTTAGTGGGGTCAACACCAAGCTTAGAAAGAGTGCCGTTGTCTTCCTTAACGTTGAACTTAACGTAGATGGAGTTAGCCTTGTCCTCAGCGTATTCGATTTCAGCCTCAGCAAGAGCTGTTTCGCAGTCAGGGCACCAGTAAATGGGCTTAAGCGCACGGTACATGTAGCCCTTCTTTGCCATTTCGCCGAAAATGCGGATCTGCTTTTCTTCGAACTTGGGGTCAAGTGTTACATAAATGTCGTCCCAGTCGCCGATAGCACCGAGGCGCTGAATTTGCTTTTTCTGGTTTTCAACATAACCGAGAGCAAAGTCACGGCAGGTTTCACGGAACTTGACGGGGCCTGCCACATCGCGGTTAATGCCAAGCTTCTTTATAGCTTGTCTTTCAATGGGAAGACCGTGTGTGTCCCAGCCGTGAATATAAGGAGCCTTAAAGCCACTCATATTCTTATAACGTGTAATAATGTCCTTAAGTGTTTTGTTCAAGGCATGGCCCATGTGCATGTCGCCGTTTGCATAGGGAGGACCGTCGTGAAGAATGAAGAGGGGCTTACCCTCGTTGTGTGCCATGAGCTTACCGTAAAGGTCCTCTGTAAGCCATTTATTGAGAATTTCGGGTTCTCGCTGAGGGAGAGATGCCCTCATGGGGAACTCAGTTTTCGGAAGATTCAGTGTCTGACTGTAATCCATCGTTATCACTCCTTGTGTTAAGAATTTGTGCAACAAGCTGCTTCTGTGCATCAAGTATTGAATTAATCTGTGCGCTGTAAGCATACAGATCGTTTGCAAGCTTTTCACGCTCCGTAAGAGTCTGGTTAGCCATAACCCTTGCGCCCTCACGTATTATTTCGGCTTCGTTTTCAGCCTTCTGTATAATGGCTTCGGCTTTCTGTGCAGCGCTCTTGCCAAGGTCGTCGGCAGCCTTCTGTGCCACGATAAGAGTATCGCGCATGGTGTCCTCCATGCTCTTGTATTTGTTTACAAGGTCCTCTAAAACCTCGAGCCTGTCACGGAGACGTATGTTTTCCTTGTATAAAGCTTCGTAATCTGCCGAAATGACAGAAAAAGCTTCGTCAACATCAGCGGTAACATACTTGCCCATTTTCTTCGTAAATTCAATTTTCTGAATTTCAAGTGGTGTAAGCATTTTAATCCCTGCCTTACATATATTTTTTTATTGTTATAAAAATTCGTCCTTTTTTGCTTTTTCCGCTTATCTCACTAAGCCGTGCCTTGCCGTGATGGCGGACTGTTAAAATATCGCCCTCGCGTATTTCCTTGTCGCACTTTGTACACAAAAGCTGATTGAGGAAAAACCTTTGGGCTTCTATGTATTCCTGCGCCTTGCTTCTTGAGGTTTTGAGCATGACCGCCACAACGCTGTCTGCCCGAAGAGAGCTTACCGTGCCTGTAATGGTTTCGAACTGAAGATTGACCTTCAGCTCGGACACTTCGCACTCAGTGCAGTTTACATACACGCCGCCCACCTCCTTGAGGCTTTCGGCTATGTATGAGGCTATGTCCTCCTCGCAGAAGATTATCCATTCGCCTTCGCTTTTTACAATGTCACCTACGCAGCTTCGCTCAAGCCCGAGGCTCATTATACTGCCTAAAAGGTCGGGGTGCTTTAATGTGTCAACGTCCTTGCCCGTAACCCGTATTGCCTTTATGGGGAAAATTTCGTCCTCATATTCAGAAAAGCACAGCATAACCCGCCCTGCCTCATCGTAGCCGCCAAAAGCCTTGTAAGGAATGGAGTCAATATGCTTCCTGCGCTCCTCCACAATTGCAGCTTCCCTTTCGGATAAAAAGGAGGTGAACATTGCAATTCCCTTTTTTTCTGCCGCCTGAGCTTTGTCAAAAACCTTTGCAAGCACATCTCTGTCCTCGAGTGCATTTGCGAGGAATTTTTCACGGTTATTCATTAGATATCAAGGGAGAAGTCAGCGGAGTCAAGAAGCTCTGCTGCTACATCGCCTGTAATTTCGATTCCGTAAGGAGTAACAAGGAAAATGTCGTTACTTACCTTCTGCATGCTTCCGTCAACTGCATATGTAGCGCCGTAGATAACGTCCACAACTCTTGCCGCATCGTTGCGGTCAAGGCGTGCAATTGAGAAAACCACAGGGATTCTGTCCTTGAGGTTATTGATAATGGGCTTAACACCTGCGGAGGAATCAAGCTTTACAATAACAATTTTGCTTGCATTGCCGTGGTTGATGTTAACAACCTTAGCTCTTTTTAATCCGCCGAGAGGAGCCTCCTCTTTAGTTGCCCTCACGGGAGCCTTCTCTTCAACTTCAATTTCATCGTCTTCGTCAATGTCGGGAACGATAAACTTCTTAATAGTATCGATAATTGCCATAATATATTTCAAACCTTTCTGCCCACCCAAATATCATTGGGTCAAACGGTCGTGGAGGGCACCGACCACTATAATCGCTTGCCAAAAATGAGCGAGCCTACGCGCACTATCGTTGCACCTTCTTCAACTGCAACTGCAAAATCCGAGCTCATTCCCATGGAAAGAATGTCCATTGCTTTCAGGTCTTTTCTGTAAAAATCAAACAGCTCCTTTGCCTTTTTAAAAACCCAGCGTACGCTCTCGGGGTTGTCCGTTTTGGGCGCCATTGTCATAAAACCGCGCACCCTTACAGACCCAAGTTCCCCTATCTTAATTATTATATCTTTTATTTCGTCTGTTGTCAAACCATATTTAGTGATTTCGCCCGAGATATTTAGCTCTAAAAGCACATCCTGGACTACGTTTTTCTTTTTTGCAATGCGGTCAATTTCCTCTGCGAGCTCAAAGGAGTCAACCGAGTGAATTAAAGCCGCCTTTCCAACCACATATTTAACCTTGTTTTTTTGCAAATGCCCTATAAGATGCCATTGGCAATCAGGGAAAGAGTCAAACTTTTCCATCATTTCCTGCACACGGTTTTCGCCAAAAACACGGCAGTTTTCCCGATATGCTTCCTCAATCACATCAACGCCGTAGGTTTTTGTCACGGCAACAAGCTCCACATTGTCACTTCTGCCGCTTCGTTTTTTTGCATTTTCTATTTCCTGGCGCACATATTCTATGCGCTCTTTTACGCTGTTCATAGTTAATCCCTGCCCATATAAAGCTCAAGTATTTTGTCGGCAGACTGCTCCTTTTCGCAGTCTGTCACATCAATTTCTGCGTCACAGTTTGCATAAGCCTCGCGCCTTGACTCCAAAAGTGCACGTGCCTCGTCCATTGTTTTGCCGTTTAAAAGAGGGCGTGACTGAGTGTTGTCGCCTATGTTTCTGAACACGCGCTCAATGTCTGCCTTGAGACAGAAAATTACAGCACCGCTATCTCTGAGTGTGTCAATATTTTCCCGTCGCAAAACAGCGCCGCCGCCTGTGGAAATAACAGCACCCTTATAGCCTGCAAGGCTCTTTATGACTTCGCTTTCCACATCACGGAAATAGCCTTCGCCGTGCTTTTCAAAAATTTCGGGAATGCTCATGCCCTCTTTTTCTTCGATGAGGCTGTCAGTGTCAATAAACTGCGCCCCCGTAAGAGCACAAAGCCTTTTGCCGATGCTTGTTTTGCCTGTGCCCATAAAGCCCGTTAAAACAATGGATTTATCAAGCTCTGTCATGCGGTATAAATAGTCAACCACTTTTTCGTCAACCTTTGTGTTTGTAAAAAGCTCAAAGGCGATAACCGCCTGGTTTATGAGCATGCCGATACCGCCCACTGTTTTAAAGCCCGCTTCCTTCGCCATTTTAAGAAGGGCGGTTTCCCTGGGGCAGTATACAATGTCGCAAACTACGGCATTTTCATTAAGCCCGTCCATGCTATCAACGGGCGATTTGTCCGAATTCATGCCTACGCTTGTGGTGTTTACTAAGATATCCACACCCGTATATCCGTCACATGCCGTAGCTACATTTGGGTGATAGCGGTTGATTTTCTTTGCCAGGGCCTCGGCTTTTTCACGTGTTCTGTTTACAATAGCTATCACAGCTGCACCGCTGTCCGCAAGCGCCATGGCAACACCTGCCGCCGCACCGCCTGCGCCTAAAATTGCAACGGACTTGCCAACTACCTCAACGCCCTTGTATTTTAGCGCACGGACAAAACCGGGGCCGTCGGTGTTGTAGCCTTTTATAACACCGTCTGTGTTAACCAAAGTGTTGCACGCGCCCATCTTTTTTGCAAAAGGGTCAACCTCGTCGCAAAGGTCATGAGCAGTAATTTTATGGGGTATGGTTACGTTAAAGCCGCGTATGTTAAGTGCACGCATGCCATCCAACGCCTTGCCCACCTCACCCTCGCGCACACGGAAGGCAGAGTACACGTAGTCAAGAGAGGTTTTTTCAATCATTGTGTTATGAAGCTGAGGCGAAATGGAATGGCTTATGGGATTTCCGATAACGCCCAGCTGAACTGTTTTGCCTGTTATATTCATTTACAATCACTTCTTTTGATTTTCTTTAAGAAAGGCTTTTCCAAAAGCCTTTTAAATTTTATAAAGGGGTTTTCAGCGGAAATGTCGATGGGCTTTAAAAGTATTGTGTAGCAGCCCGCTCTGTTTCCGCCCCACACATCCGTGAAAATCTGGTCGCCGATGCCTGCTGTTTTGTCAGCTTCAACGCCCATAATTTCTGCCGCCTTTAAATAGCCGTAGGCGCGGGGCTTCAATGCGTCGTGCACAAAATATTCAATCCCTATTCTGTCACAGAAGGGCTTTACACGTTCATATGTGTTATTCGAAACAACACATATTTTAATGTTTCCCTCACGCATATCCGACAAAAAGCTGTTCACTTCCTCGGTGGGATTGGGGTCATTATGGGGTACTAATGTATTGTCCACATCAAGCACCACAGCCTCCATACCCATTTTACTGAGCATGGAGGCAGTGATACAGCTTATATTTTCCACATAAAGGTCGGGGTAAAAATTTTTCATCATAATCTTTCAACTACGGCGTCGCCCATTTCTTTGCAGCCAACAAAATCCATACCGCCTGCGATATCGCCTGTGCGGATACCGTCCTCTAAAACCTTTGCTACTGCATTTTCGATGCAGTCAGCTTCTTTTTGCATGCCGAAGGAGTAGCGGAGCATCATAGCACCGGAGAGAATTGTAGCTAAGGGGTTAGCCTTGTTTTCCCCTGCAATGTCGGGAGCGGAGCCGTGCACGGGCTCATACATGCCAAAGGTGCCCTCACCCAAGGATGCTGAGGGGAGCATGCCGATGGAGCCTGTAATCTGGCTTGCTTCGTCGGATAAAATGTCACCGAAAATATTGCTTGTTGCAATAACGTCAAACTGACGGGGATTGCGTACAAGCTGCATGGATGCGTTGTCAACATAAAGGTAGTCAACTGCTACTTCAGGATATTTAGGTGCAACCTCACGTGTAACCTCGCGCCAGAGGCGAGAGGATTCGAGCACGTTTGCCTTGTCTACAACTGTAACGTGCTTATTTCTCTTCATTGCAATTTCAAAAGCGTGAATGAGAAGGCGTTCAACCTCTTTTTTGGAGTAGCTTTCTGTGTCGTATGCCCAGTCGCCTGCTTCGTTTCTGCCGCTTTCGCCGAAATAGATACCGCCTGTTAATTCACGTACAATCATAATGTCGATGCCGTCACCGATAATTTCGCTCTTTAAGGGGGATGCCTCGCTTAATTCCTTGTACATAACTGCAGGACGCAGATTTGCATAAAGACCCAAGCCGCCGCGAAGACCTAAAAGTGCCTGTTCGGGACGGATGCCGGGAATGTTTTCCCACTTGGGACCGCCAACAGCACCCAGAAGTACACTGTCTGATTTCCTTGCTCTTTCAAGGGTTTCCTCTGTGAGGGGCTTGCCGTATTCGTCAATGGAGCAGCCGCCTGCAAGAAGATATTCGTACTTGAACTCGTGACCGAACTTTTCGGCAACCTTGTCCAGCACCTTTATTGTTTCACATACAACCTCGGGACCGATACCGTCACCGGGAATAACTGCTATATTTTTAATCATATTAATCACCTTTCGTTCCAACAAATTTTGTATAACAAAATTTGCTCCTTAATTCTGCACTTTGCATTCTGCATTCTGCATTAATTACAGCTTCTGCTGTGCGTAGCCAACTAAGCCGCCGCATTCTACAATTTCCTGAATAAATTCGGGGAAGGGTGTTGTAGTGTATTCCTTGCCCTTTGTTTCGTTTCTGATGATACCCTTTGAAAGGTCCGCAGAGATAATATCGCCCGCTTCTGCATCGTTAACACACTCTTCGCTTTCTAAGATAGGAAGACCAATGTTGATACTGTTGCGGTAGAAAATGCGCGCAAAGCTCTTTGCGATAATAAGGTCAATACCGCTCGCCTTGATGGCAATGGGAGCATGCTCACGGGAGGAGCCGCAGCCAAAGTTCCAGCCGCCAATCATAATGTCGCCATTAGCTACCTTTGTAACAAAGGTTTTATCGATATCCTCCATACAGTGTGCTGCAAGCTCTTTTTCTACGGAAGTATTAAGATATCTTGCAGGGATGATAACGTCTGTATCAACGTTATCGCCATATTTAAAAACATTACCTTTTACGTTCATGATATTTTCCTCCTATCAGTTCTTGGGAGCTGTGATGTAGCCTGTAAGTGCGCTTTCTGCCGCAACACGGGGTGATGCAAGGTAAACCTCGCTGTCCACGTGACCCATTCTGCCTACAAAGTTGCGGTTAGTTGTGGCAATTGCTCTCTCACCGTCAGCTAAGATGCCCATATGACCGCCAAGGCAGGGACCGCAGGTGGGAGGAGATACAATACAGCCTGCATCCATGAAAATGTTAAGAAGACCTTCATTTAAAGCTTCCTTATAAATCTTGGGAGTTGCAGGAATAACAATAACGCGGAGGTTGTCCTTAACCTTCTTGCCCTTCAATACTTCAGCGGCAATGCGAAGGTCAGTAATTCTGCCGTTTGTACAGCTGCCTATTACAACCTGGTCGAGCTTTACACTAAGTGCTTCTGCTTCCTCGGCTGTTTTGCCGTTACTGGGAAGATGAGGGAATGCTACCATGTAGGGCACTTCACTAAGCTCAATGTCCATAACATATTCATAGGGAGCATCACTGTCGGGAGTATAAGTTGTGTATTCCTTAACGCCTGCTTCTTCCATGTATGCAATTGTTTTTTCGTCTGCAACAAAAATGCCGTTCTTGCCGCCTGCTTCAATTGCCATGTTTGCAATTGTGAACCTATCGTCCATTGTGAGAGCGCTCACACCGTCGCCGAAAAATTCCATAGACTTGTAAAGCGCGCCGTCAACGCCGATTTTTGCAATAATATATAAGATAAGGTCCTTGCCGGAAACGCCCTTCTTAAAGCTGCCCTTAAGGTTAAAGCCTATAGCAGAGGGCACCTTCATCCACGCCTTTGCCTTGCTCATACCGATAGCCATGTCAGTTGAGCCAACGCCTGTAGAAAATGCGTTAAGTGCGCCGTATGTACAAGTGTGGCTGTCTGCACCGATAACAGCATCGCCCGCTTTAACAATGCCCATCTCGGGTAAAAGTGCGTGCTCTACACCTGCGCAGCCGCCTTCAAAAAACTTTTTGATGCCGTGCTTTTCACTGAACTCTCTCACCTGCTTGCAGTTCTGCGCGCTCTTTATGTCCTTTGTGGGTGTAAAGTGGTCGAGAACAAAGCAAACCTTATCGGGGTCAGAAATTGTGAGATTGCCCTTTTCAAAAACATTTACCGCAACGGGACCCGTTACGTCGTTTGCCATGGCAAGGTCAAGGTTGATTAAAACCAAATCGCCCGCTTTTACAGAATCAAGCCCTGCCTTGTGAGCAAGTATTTTCTGTGTCATTGTCTGTGCCATATATATAAACCTCCTAAAATTTTTCTACTTATTAATAGTATATTTATGCTATTATAAACCCAATTTCCCCATCCGTCAAGGAGTTTTACCCCCATAAAAGGGTAAAATAAAATATTTTTTGAAAAATTTTAAAAAAACTCTTGCATTTTCTGTTTTTCTTTGCTACAATAGGCAATGCATTAATTGATAATCGGTCTTTGTGCCCCCGCACAGGACTTAATTTATGACTTTTGGCTAAGGAGGTTTATTGGTATGGCAAAGTGTGATGTATGCGGTAAGGGTGTTACATTCGGCATCCAGGTGAGCCACTCTCACCGTCGTTCTAACAGAACATGGAAGGCTAACGTAAGAACAGTAAAGGCCCTTGTAAACGGTACTCCCAAGACTCTCCATGTATGCAGCCGTTGCCTTCGCAGCGGAAAGATCGTTCGCGCTATCTAATGAAGGCGAATTTGAGAGAGAAAACAGAAAGCGAGAGGAAAACCTCTCGCTTTTTTGTTGGGATGGTGATTAAGATTAAACGTATAATTTCTTTCATATTATCATTAACAATTATATATTCCGCTTTCCCTGTTACAGCTCAGACGGATTATGACGAGGAAGGGGCATATAACGAGTGTTACACCCTTTACCCGGATTTTATAAACAAAATCAAGGATTTGGGAATAACAGACAATCAGCTCATGACTTTTGTAAAAAGTGTTGAGAGCGAAGTTTTAGAGCAAAACGTTGAACTCACCGAGGAAAACTTTGACGATTTAATGTTTGTTGCTTTTAAAGAAGCTTTCAGAGCAAGGAAAAACCTTAAAGTCAGAGACGCCCTTGCAAAGGCTTATCCCGAGTCTGTAACAGCGGCTATGGACGGAATTATAACAGAAGAATTTATGCCTATTTACATTACCGTAAAAAGGTTTTTGTTCGGCATTACAACCCCTGTTATAACATTAAGCGGAGCTAAGACCGAGGTTTTGGTGCACCATGTGCACATGCCTGAGGATGCGCGCATTTATGTGGGCTTTTTTGATAGTGACGGCACGCTTCTTCACGCACATATTGACCCCACGGAGCCCTTAAGCTGTAATTGCGAAAATGTGAGCTATGCAAAGGCGTTTGCCTTTAAAGGCAATTCTCTTGCACCGCTCTGCGACAGCTATATACTGAAATTTTAAAAGCACGCCTTTTGGCGTGCTTTTTTTGTATTATATATTTGGATATAACAGCTTGTATATCTTCTTGTACGTGGCTATTTTTTCAACGTGCCGCCTTGTTTCCTCATAGGGGATAACATCAAGGCTTTCCCCATCCGTTGAAAGGGTTGGGTCCTTAAGCCATTCGCGCACCCTGCCCTCGCCTGCGTTATATGCCGCAACTGCTAAGTTTTCGTCGCCATTGAAGAGCGTAAGCATGCGCCCAAGGTAGAACGTTCCCAGTCGTATGTTGACTGCCGGGGAATAAATATCTCCCTCCTTGAGTTCCATTCCCAGCTTTTCTGCACAGAACTGCGCTGTTTCGTCTGTAAGCTGCATGACACCCTTTGCATCGGCACGGGAGATGGCATCTACATTAAAATTGCTTTCAGCCTTTATAAGTGCAGCTACCAAAAACCTGTCAACGCCCATTTCATCTGCCGATTGCCGCACTTCGTACAGATATCTTAAAGGAAAAAGCCTGTACGCACCGTAAACTGCAGCTATGATAACAACAATAACAAGCAGCGTGCTCACAATGCTCCGTATTAATTTCATTGCGTCAGTCCTTTCCCTGTAATCAGTGATAAATTGCGAAAAACGCGCAGGATGAGTGAAAATTTCCGATTATTCGTCGCGGATGGTTTCAAAAATCTCTATTACCCTGCGGTTGAGGTTTTCTACATTACCGTTGTTGAGGATTACGAAATCAACGCCGTGAGCGTACTGAGCATCGGTGGGTTGAGAATTTATGCGGTCAAGGGCTCTTTGCTCGTTAAGTCCGTCACGCTGCATAATGCGCTGAACTCTCTGGTTGATAGGTGCAACAACTGCAACCACAAAGTCGCACAGCTCCTTGAGGCGTGTCTGCTTTAAAACTGCCGCATCTATTGCCACAATATCGCTGCCCGCTTGCTTTAAAAGCAGCTCAATTTCGTCGTATATTTTTTTGTGGGTAATAACGTTAAGAGTTTCAAGCGCCTCCTTTGACGAAAACACAACCTCGCCCAGTGCCTTACGGTTAAGGGTGCCGTCCTCCTTTATTACCTCGGAGCCAAAGGCAACCTCAATTTCGCGCAGAACATCGCCCCTGGCTGTTACCTGATGTCCTATTTCATCTGCATCTATTATATGTGCACCCATGGACGCAAGAAGCTTACAAACCTGACTTTTGCCGCTTCCCGAGCCGCCTGTGATGCCTAAAACCAACTGACCCTTCATAATATCTCTCCAATCAAAAGAATTTTGCAAAGCAAAATTCTTACCATACCTTTTCCTTATTACCTATTACCTTTTCCCTACAAAATAAAATCCAAGGATTTTATTTTGTCTCGTACCAACTTCTACCCATTTTCACCTCTGCAACAAGGGGAACGTTAAGTTTTACGGCGTTTTCCATTTCCTCTTTCAATATTGCCTTTACCTTTTCAACATCCTTCTCGGGTGCTTCAACAATAAGCTCGTCGTGCACCTGCATAACGAGACGGCTGTCGGGACACGCTTTGCTAAGTGCGTTATACACATTCACCATAGCAATTTTTATAATGTCTGCCGCAGAGCCCTGAATGGGTGTGTTCATTGCGCATCTTTCTCCAAAGGCTACAAGGTTTCTGTTTTTTGCCTTTAATTCGTCAATATATCTGCGTCTGCCGAAAATGGTTGTAACAAAGCCTTCTTCCTTTGCCTTTTCAATTGTTTCCGTCATGTATGAGCGCACACCCTCATATTTTGTAAAATAGCTTTCAATGTAGGCTCTCGCACTCTTTATGGAAATTTTCAGTTCCTTGCTCAAGCCGAAATCGCCCTGTCCGTAAATGATACCGAAATTGACGGTTTTTGCAGCGGAACGCATTTCGTCCGTAACCAGAAAATCGGGCACATTAAAAACCTGAGACGCTGTCATGCGGTGGATGTCAATATCGTGCAAAAATGCATCTGTCATATTCTCATCTTGTGAAATATGCGCCAGCACGCGGAGTTCAATCTGGGAGTAGTCGGCACCCACAAGAGAGCAGCCGTCCTTCGCAACAAACATTTTTCTTATTTCGCGGCCTAAGCTTGTGCGTGTGGGAATGTTCTGCAGATTGGGCTCTGTGGAGCTTAATCTGCCTGTTTGTGTAACGGTCTGGTTAAAGGTGGAATGAATTCGTCCGTCCTCACCAATAACGGGCAGAAGTCCGTCTGCATAGGTGGACTTTAATTTCATAAGCACCCTGTATTCACTTATAAGGTCAATAATTTCGTGCTTACCCGAAAGCTTATCTAAAACCTCACTGTCGGTGGAGTAGCCTGTTTTTGTTTTTTTCACAACAGGAAGCCCCATTTCCTCAAAGAGGATAACTCCCAGTTGCTTTGTGGAATTGATGTTAAATTCTTTCCCTGCCATAAAGTAAATGGCACCCTCCAGTTCGGCAAGTCTTTCACCCAGCATTTTCCCGAAAGCCGAAAGAGCTTCTTTGTTCACAAGAAAGCCTGCATTTTCCATGGAGTATAAAACCTCGCACAGGGGAAGCTCAATGTCGTAAAGCAGCTTTTCCTGCCCGCGCTCAACTATTGTATCAAACTGTGCCTTATAAAGCTGCGGCAAGCTGGAAACATTGGGCGCAAGGGCAAAATCATCGCACAAGGAGGACAGGTCGTAGCTTTTTTCAGAGGGGTTGAGCACATACTGAGCAATGGCAAAATCGTAATACTTACCCTTTAAGCTTATGCCCATTGAGTAAAGTAAATGCTTTACTGTTTTATAATCGACCGTGTATTTTTCCACGCTTTCATTTTCAAGTACCTCTTTAAGAAGTGCAGCTTCTGCCGTGTATACACCTTCACAAAGAAACACCGCACACTCGCCGTCAAGGATAAAGAAAAGCTTATCTTCACCCTTGAACCTTTCAATAACAGAAGCATCGGCATTTTTTACCTCAATCTCTTCCGCTGTTTCCTTCACAGCTTCCACACCAAGTCTGTCAGCGAGCTTTTTCATTTCAAGCTCCTCAAGCTTTTTTATGAGCGCCTCTGTGTTATATTCGCCGCGTCTTGCCTCTTCAAAATCCAATTCAAGGGGCATGTCGCGCACAATTGTTGCCAGATAACGGCTCATAAACGCACTGTCCTTGCCGTCAATGAGCTTCTGGCGCTGGGCTTTTTTAATAATATCCGAGTCGATATTTTCATAAACACCCTCTAAGGAGTGGAAATTTTCAATAAGAGTAAAGGCTGTTTTTTCGCCTATGCCGGGCACACCGGGAATGTTGTCCGAGCTGTCGCCCATAAGCGCCTTAACGTCGATAAATTCGCGTGGCGTAATGTGATATTTTTCTTTAAATGCCTTTTCGTCAAAATCTTCAACGGTTGTCTGCCCCATCCGGGTGGTTGTGAGAAGAATGTGCGTTTTTTCGCTTGCAAGCTGCAAATCGTCCTTGTCGCCTGTTACGATAACACAGCGCACGCTTTCATTTTCGCACCTCTGGGCAACGGTGCCGATAATGTCGTCAGCTTCAAAGCCTTCCTGAGAAAGCAGTTTTATGTTCATTGCAGAAAGGAGCTCCTTTAAATGAGGCAGCTGTGCCGCCAAGTCATCAGGCATGCCCTTTCGCTGAGCCTTATACTCACTGTATTCCTTGTGGCGGAAGGTAGGCGCCTTAAGGTCAAAGGCAACCATGAGGTATTCGGGCTTTACCTCTTCAAGATGCTTTAAAAGAATATTCATAAAGCCGAAAATACCATTTGTGGGGATACCCTCCTTTGTGGAAAGAGGTCTTATTCCGTAGTAGGCTCTGTTTATTATACTGTTTCCGTCAATTATCATTAAAGTTTCCATAACACAACTCCAATAGTGGGCTTTAGTTTACATTTGCCTATTATTATACTATTATTGTACCAATTCTTCAAGTTTTTTCTTATTATATATAAAAAACTCTTGCATTTTTATTACTTTAATGGTATAATCTACGTGTATTCAAGGAAGAGTGGGCAGAGGGTCCACTCTTTTGTATTGTTGGAGGTGGAATATCCATGGCAAAAAACGAAGTGCTTCTTGAAGAAATTGCTGCTCCCATTTGTGAAGAAGAAGGCGTTTACGTATACGAATGTGAGTACAAAAAAGAAGGCGGCAGCTACTATCTGAGGCTTTTTATCGATAAGGACGGCGGCGTTACAATCGAGGATTGCGAAAGAGTAAGCCGCAAGGTTAACGACAAGCTCGACGAGCTTGACCCTATCAAGGAGGAATACATTTTTGAGGTTTCCTCGCCCGGTATTGACCGCAAGTTAACCCGTGATTGGCATTTTGAAAAAGCCATAGGCAAAGAGGTTGACTTGAAGCTTTTCGCTCCCTTTGAAGGAAGCAAAACTCTCACAGGTACACTCACAGGCTATGACCATTCTCTTTTGTCAATAAAGCTTGGCGAAAGAGTTGTAAGAATAGAAAAAGGCAAGACCTCATCCGTAAGGCTTGCTATTACGTTCTAAAAGAAAGGAGCTACAGACAAAATCATGAAAGCAAACAAAGAACTCATTGCAGCGTTAGATGCTCTTGAGAAAGAAAAGAAAATATCCAAGGAGGTTATGTGCGAAGCCTTGGAAACAGCCCTCATCACAGCTTACAAGAAGAACTACGGTCCCAACTTTGTATGTTATGCAACAGTTGACCGCAAGAGTGGCGCAATGAAGGTATGGGCTGAAAAGACAGTTGTTGAAGTTGTAGAAGACGAAGCAAGCGAAATGACACTTGAGGAGGCAAGAGAAATTTCTATCCGTTACCAGATAGGTGACGTGGTTGAGCTTCCTGCAGACCCTGCAAAATTTGGCAGAATTGCCGCACAGACAGCTAAGCAGATGGTTGTACAGAAAATCCGTGAGGCTGAACGCGGAAACGTGTTCATGCAGTACTCCGATAAGGAAAACGATGTTTTAACAGGTAAGGTAGTAAAGGTTGAGAAGAAGGGCATTTATCTTGATATGGGCAATGCCGAAGCTCTCCTTGCACCCAGTGAACAGATTCCCGGCGAAGTTCTTAACGTGGGTGATGTTGTAAAGGTTTACATCTTAGAGGTTAAGAAGTCCACAAAGGCTCTTCAGCTTCTTGTTTCCAGAACACATCCCGGCATGGTTAAGAAGTTCTTCTCCCACGAAGTTCCCGAAATTCAGGACGGAACAGTTGTTATCAAATCCATTGCCCGTGAAGCAGGCAGCAGAACAAAGATTTCTGTTTACTCCGACAACGAAAACGTTGACGCAGTAGGCAGCTGTGTTGGCCCCAAGGGCGCAAGAGTAGCAGCAGTTGTTGATGCTCTCGGCGGCGAAAAGGTTGACATTATTCTCTACGACGAGGATATTGCAAAGTACATCAGTGCAGCTCTCAATCCCGCAACTGTTTCCACTGTAAAGATTGACGAAGAAGCAAAGAGCGCATTTGTAACAGTACCTGATTTCCAGCTTTCTCTTGCCATTGGTAAGGAAGGTCAGAACGCACGTCTTGCAGCACGCCTTACAGGCTGGAAGATCGACATCAAGGGCGACTCTCAGGCTAACTGATAAAGGAGTTGTTTAAGTTGAGCACTCCCGAAAGAATGTGCGTAGTGTGCAGAAAAATGCAGGAAAAGAAAAACCTTATAAGGGTTGTCAGAAACAAGGACGGCGAAATAAACTATGACCCTACAGGCAAAATGCCGGGAAGGGGAGCATACTTGTGCGCCAGCCGCGAATGCTTTGACAAGCTTCCGAAAACGAAGGGCTTTGAGCGTTCTTTAAAATGTTTTGTTCCTGCCGAGGTTTTTTCTGCAGTAAATGAAAAAATTGGGGAATGATTTAATTGACAAATAAAATTCTTGGAATGACCGGTCTTGCGGTAAGAGCAGGAAAGGTAAAATTCGGTGTATTTCTCACATTGGCAGCATGTGACGAGGGCAAAGCAAAGCTTGTAATAATGCCTTCTGACATAGGCGCAAGCAACCGCCGCAGCATAGAAGCAAAGTGCAAAAACACTCATGTTCCCTGCATATGCGTGGCAGACAAGACCTCGCTCAGTAAAGCAGTGGGTAAAAAGGACACAGTTGCACTTGCCGTATGTGACGAAAACTTCAAATTGGCAATTCTAAAATTATATGGAGGTGGCATTGATGGCTAAACCTAAGATTCATGAAATTTCAAAGCAGTTCGGTGTTCCCAACAAGGAAATTCTTGAAGTGCTTAATAAGTATAACGTAACAGGCAAAAGCTACATGAGCTCTCTTGAAACTCACGAGATGGATATTCTTCTTGAATATTACACACAGAAGAATGATAAGGGCGAAGACCTGGAAGCATTTCTCCGTTCACAGTTTGCTCAAAAGGAAGAAGCTCCCGCTCAGAAGGAAGCAAAGAAGGAAAAGAGCGAAGAGGCTCCCGCGGAGGAAAAGATTTCCCGCAAAAAGGAAGTAAGATACGTTGATACACGTACAAACGCGGTTGACCTTGACCAGCGGCTTAAGACAGAAAAGGCAGAAAGCCTTGTTAACGTTCATATCAAGGACACAGAAACAAGCAAGCAGAAGATAAAGAAGAACAAGAACAAAAACCAGAATCAGAGCAAGAGAAACCAGCCATCTGAAGAGGTTATGGAAAAGAAGCAGAAGGAAAAGAAGCAGGAAAAGCTCCACATCCTTATTCCCGACGAAATCACCGTTGGCGACCTTGCAAAGGAATTAAAGTGCAGCCCTGTTGAGGTTATCAAGCGTCTTATGCAGCTTGGCATTATGGCAACTGTTAACCAGGCAATCGGTTTTGACGAAGCAAGCATGATTGCCGAGGATATGGGTGCAGAGGTTGAGAGAGAAATTATCGTTACAGCTGAAGATAAGCTCTTCAACGACACCCCCGATGATGAAGCCGATCTTCTTCCCCGTCCTCCCGTTGTTGTTGTAATGGGTCACGTTGACCACGGTAAGACATCTCTTCTTGACTGTATTCGAAATGCAAACGTTACCGCAACAGAAGCAGGCGGTATTACACAGCACATCGGTGCTTATACAGTAACAGTTGACGGCAAGAAAATAACCTTCCTTGACACACCCGGTCACGAAGCTTTCACAGCTATGAGACTGCGCGGTGCAATGGTAACAGATATTGCAATTATCGTAGTTGCAGCCGACGACGGCATCATGCCTCAGACAATCGAAGCTATCAACCACGCAAAGGCGGCTGAGGTTTCCATCATTGTTGCAATCAACAAGATTGACCGCGAAGGCGCTAACCCCGACAGAGTTAAGCAGGAGCTCACTGAGCACGGTCTTGTTCCCGAGGAATGGGGCGGCGATGTTGTATGCGTTGAAGTTTCTGCTAAGCAGAACATCGGCATTGACAACCTTCTTGAAATGCTTACTCTTACAGCAGAACTGAAGGAATTAAAGGCTAACCCCAACAGACAGGCTAAGGGTACAGTTGTTGAATCCAAGCTTGACAAGGGCCGCGGTCCTGTTGCAACAGTATTGGTACAGAACGGTACTTTAAAGGCAGGCGACATTATTGTTGCAGGCACAGCAGTGGGCAGAGTAAGAGCAATGACTGACCACAAGGGCAAGAAAATCAAGGAGGCAGGTCCCTCCACACCCGTTGAAATCATCGGTCTTTCTGAAACACCCGAGGGCGGTGATACATTCTACGTTGTAGACGATGAAAGAGCCGCTCGAAATGTTGTTGAAGCAAGAAAGCAGAAGATTAAGGACGAAAAGGTTAAGGCTGCTACAAAGGTAAGCCTTGATAACCTTTTTGATGTACTCAACGAAGGCGCAATGAAGACACTTAACATCATTGTTAAGGCAGACGTTCAGGGTAGCGTTGAAGCTGTCAGACAGTCTCTTGAAAAGATTTCAAACGAAGAAGTTAAGGTAAGAGTTATCCATGGTGCAGTAGGTGCCATCACAGAAAGCGACGTTACACTTGCAGCAGCAAGTAGTGCTATTATCGTAGGCTTTAACGTTCGTCCCGATGCAGGTGCAAGAAGCGCAAGCGAATCAAACGATGTTGACATCCGCACATATCGCATCATTTACGAAGCTATCGAAGAAATCGAAGCTGCTATGAAGGGTATGCTGGCACCCAAATTCCGCGAAGCTGTTATCGGTCATGCTGACATCCGTGACACCTTCAAGGTTTCCGGCGTTGGTACAATCGCAGGCGCATATGTAACTGACGGTAAGATTGTTCGTCACTGCTCTGTTAGAATTGTGCGTGACGGTATTGTTATCCACGAGGGCATGCTCTCCTCTCTTAAGAGATTTAAGGACGATGCCAAGGAGGTTGCATCCGGCTACGAATGCGGTATGGGCTTTGAAAACTACAACGACATCAAGGTTGGCGACAACGTTGAATGCTTCGTAATGGAAGAAATGAAACAAAATTAAACTGCAACCCATTATTTAAAGGATTGATAAATTATGGCTAATTATCAGAGAACAGACAGAATATCCGAAGAGGTCAAAAAGCATCTTTCGGATATTATACGTGAATTAAAGGACCCCAGAATTCCCTTAATGACGAGCGTTGTTTCCGTTTCTGTCACCAAGGACTTGAAGTATGCCAAGGCATATATAAGCGTTATGGGCGACGAGGAAACAAAAAAGGAAGCGTTGAAGGGGTTAAAGAGCGCGGCGGGCTTTATCCGTAAGGAAATCGGCTCACGTGTGCTTCTTCGAGCACTGCCCGAATTTCACTTTGAGCTCGATAATTCCATCGAGCACGGTGCTCATATTAACGAGCTTTTACAGTCCGTTATTAAAAACACATCTTCTGAAGAAACAGAAGAAAACTAAAAAACTGAAAGGGGCTTGGGTCTATCCCCAAGCCCCTTTTTAAAGGTTGTGAAACTATGACACCATTATCCTATTTATTAACAAGAAAATCCGTAGCACTTCTGCCCCATATTTCAACAGACTGGGATGCAATGGGCTCATGCATGGCTATCCGCACACTTTTAAGAGACAGAGGCATTAAGGCGGACATTATCATGCCCGATACTACCCTTGCAAATCACCTGTCCTTTATGGAAATAGATGTGCTTTTATATAACGAAAACGAAACCTACAGCTACGAAACCGTTTGCGGTGTAGACGTAAGCACCGCTGAGCGTTTGGGCGTAAATCAGCCCCTTTTTGAGCTATCTGACGACAAGGTCTGGATTGACCACCATATTTCTGATGCGGTTTATGCTCCCATCAGCCGTGTTGAGCCCGATGCCGCCGCAACGGCTGAGGTTATATACTCCATGATGCTTGAGGATAACATTCCCCTCACAAAAAAGGTTGCGGAGTATCTCTATCTCGCACTTGCTTCCGACACAGGCAGCTTCCGCTATCAGAACACACGCCCCTTTTCTGCACAGATGCTTGCAGCTCTTATCAAAGCAGGTGCAGATGTGTCGGCGCTGTCAAATGAGCTTTTCTTTAACAGCACCTATTCCCTTGTTAAGCTTCGCGGTGAAACCATCGGCACCATTGAGCTTTTTGCAAATGGCAAGGTGGGCACAGCCTTTATTACAAAGGCTATGATGGAAAAGGTCGGTGCCACACGCAACGATGCAGGCGCACTTGCCGATGTTCCCAGAAGCATAGGCACAGTATGCGTAAGTGCTGTTATAAAGGAAGAGGACGACGGTTTTTCCAAGGTAAGCTTCAGAAGCAAGGGAAACTATAACGTTGAAAAAATTGCGGCACTCTTTGGTGGCGGCGGACACGAAAAGGCTGCAGGCGCAACAATAAAGGGCTCAGTTTTTGAGGTAAAGGAAATGATACTTCCCCACCTTATAAAGGCGGTGGAGGAATGAAGGGTATTGTTATAATGGACAAGCCTCTTTCCGTAACCAGCTTCAAGGCATTAGGTATTGTAAAAAAAGCCTTCGGTACAAAGCGTGTGGGGCACACAGGCACCCTGGACCCCGATGCAACAGGTGTTCTGCCCATTTTAGTGGGCAACGCAACACGCGCCGCCGAGCTTATTGTTTCAACGGATAAGGAATATATTACCCAAATCAAGTTAGGCGTTAAAACCGACACCCTAGATCTTTCGGGTACCGTTATCGAGGAAAGAGAGGTTAACACTACCGCGGAGGACATACAGCACACTGTAGCAGCCTTCGTAGGTGAAATAGACCAGATACCGCCTATGTATTCGGCAATAAGCGTAAACGGGCAAAGGCTCCACACTCTTGCAAGGCAAGGCATTGAAATTGAGCGCGAAAGCAGAAGGGTGACTATCCACGAAATTGAAATTGTGGATATAGCACTTCCCTATATCACCCTTAGGGTCAGCTGCTCCAAGGGTACATATATCCGTACTCTTGCGGACGATATCGGCAATGCCTTAGGCACCCTGGGTGCTGTTGCCACCTTAAGACGCACAAAGACAGGTGTATTTTCGCTTTCGGATGCACACTCTCCCGAAGAAATTGCCGCAAATCCCGAGGGGTGCATTCTCCCCTTGGATGAGTGCTTCATGGAATATGAGCGCGTTGACCTGGACGAGAGAAAGTCTAAAATGGTAAAAAACGGCGTGCCTATTTATTTCAACAAGCATAAAGGGCAGACAGTAAGGGTTTACGACAATACAGGCGATTTTATAGCGCTTTCCCGTGTTGAGGAAATTGACGGCAACTATTGCCTCAAAATGATTAAGGGGTTTTATTAATGGAAAAATCAGTATGCGCACTGGGCTTTTTTGACGGCGTGCACGAAGCACACATACAAATCCTGACCGAGTGTGTGACCTATGCAAGAGCGCACGGCTTAAAAAGCATAGCTCTCACCTTTGAAAGGTCCCCTGCGGAATATTTCGGCAAAAAAATTAAATATCTTACAAGCCTTTCTTGTAAGATGGAGCTTATGCTTTCTTTGGGCATAGACGAGGTTGTGGTGCTTCCCTGTAATGAGGAGACCCTCTCCCTTTCCCCAGAGGCTTTTATTGACAGCATTCTGATGGAAAAGCTCAACGCAAAGGCTTTGTTCTGTGGCTTCAACTACACCTTCGGCAAAAACGCAAAGGGAAACACAGTAGTTCTGACAGCTCTTTGCAAGGAGCGCAATATTGATGTTACGGTTATGCCATGCATGACAGATGCTGGAGTAACGGTTTCGTCAACTGAAATACGCCTTGCGCTTTCGAAGGGTGAAATCGAGCATGCAAACAACCTTTTGACCCGCCCCTTTGAGGTGCGTGGCAGGGTTTCTGCAGGCAAGCACCTCGGCAGACAGCTTGGCTTCCCTACAGCAAATATTTATCCTGAAAACATTCCCGACTTGCCCTACGGCGTATATGCTACAAAAACAGTTATCGGCAAAGAGGAATACATCTCAGTAACAAATGTTGGCATTAACCCCACTGTGGAGGATAACAGCTTAAGGGTTGAAACTTATATTTCAGGCTTTGAGGGCGATATTTATGACGAGGAAATAAAAGTAAGGTTTTATAAATTTTTGCGCCCTGAGAAAAAGTTTGCCTCCGTTGAGGAGTTAAAAAAACAGATTGCAACCGATACCGTAAACAGTATAAATTACTTCAAAAAACTGCACTGATGTGCAGTTTTTTTCATACTATGTAGGGAAAGGAATGATATATTATGCCTTGTCCCAGAGCAAGAGAATGCCCGGTTGCTTCTCTCCCCTATATTGTGCGGGAGGGCGACACCTTATATAAAATAGCTCAGGCTTATTCAACCACTGTAGAAAAAATAATGATGGCAAATGTGAACGTTAACCCCTACAACCTTAACCCCGGGCAGGTGTTATGCATACCGCTTCCCGATGAGCAGTACCCCTCCTGCCGTACCACAAATTACTACATTGCCCAGGAGGGCGACACATTTTTCACAATAGGACAAAAATTTGGCGTTGATACAGAGGAAATCATAAACGCAAACATGGGTGTAGAGCCCGAAAACATTTTTACGGGCATTATACTTTGCATTCCCGTTGCACCATCACCTGTTTGCATTTCACTGTCACGGGAGGGAAACCATATCCGTGTCACAGACAAAAGCACAGGAAGCACCAAAAGCTACGAAAGCACCCTTACCTCTGACGGGGTACTTATGCCCGGAAGAATAGTTCTCACAAAAAAACGCCTGGAATCAGGCGATGTAGAGGGCGCAAAGGAACTTTTGTTTTCGCCGTATGAGTTCGGCATCCGCGGGAAAAGTCAAATGAACGATTCTACGGGGCTTTTTGTTGTAACAGACAATGCTTCAATGCTTGAAATTTTTAACGCCTGCCCTGTAGGCACTATTCTGGAGGTGGAAGAAAAATGAGTTGTCCCATAGGCTCAGGAGCCTACGAAATACGTCCGGGAGATACCTTCGGGTCAATTTCTCGCACCTTTGGCATACCCGTTGCCGACCTGCTGCTTTTAAACCCATTTGTTGACCCCGATAATTTGCAGGTAGGGCAGATTATATGCATAGGTCAGGTTAACCGCCCCACTATTCCCTGCGACAGTGGCAATTATTATGTTGTGCGGAAAGGCGACAGCGTATATTCAATTGCACGCACCTTTAGTCTCACCGCAAACGATATTTTTGCAGCCAATCCCCGCCTTACGGAAAATCTTTTCATAGGTCAGGTTTTATGCATCCCCGAAAACCCCGTACAGCTTGAATTCCGCGTAAATTTAAGTGCAAAAACCCTGTCAGTGTACCGCGACGGCGTACTCATTAAGGAATACCCTGTGGCAACAGGCAAGGAAAGCACGCCCACGCCTACAGGCACGTTTACAGTTATAAACAAACAGCTTAACCCCGGCGGACCTTACGGCACACGCTGGCTTGGACTGAGCAAAAAAGGCTACGGCATTCACGGCACAAACGCCCCCGAATCTATCGGCACCGCAGCGTCAAACGGATGTATTCGTATGTTCAATTCCGACATTGAGGAGCTATTTGACATTACAAACACAGGCACGGTAGTGCGGATATTCCCTTAGTGAATATCCGCAGGTGATAAGTAATAGTGAATAGGTAATAAGTAACGAAAAAAGTGCGGCTTTGCCGCACTTTTATACTATCAACTATTTTTTACGTGTACATCCATCTGAGGATAGGGTATCTCAATACCTGCCTTGTCAAAGGCTTTCTTAACGTTCTCATTGATGGCGAAGAATACAGTCCAGTAATCCTCTGTCTTTGACCATACGCGCACAGCAAAATCAAGACTGCTTTCGCCGTGGTTTGAAAGAACAATGTCAACACCCTTATCAAGGATAACCTTTTCTGTGTTTTCGATTACATAGGCAATAACCTTTCTTGCCTTGTCGATATCTGTTGCATAGGACACAGAAAATTTGAAGTCAACTCTTCTTGTTTCAAGCTGGTTAACAGCTGTAACGGTAGAGTTCATAAGAGCGCCATTGGGAATGATAACCCGCTTGTTGTCAGGGGTTAAAAGTGTTGTATAGAAAATGCCTATAGCTTCAACACTGCCCTCAACGCCGCCTTCGATTATGTAGTCGCCTACCTTAAAGGGCTTCAGGATAATAATGATGATGCCGCCTGCAAGGTTACTAAGACCGCCCTGGAGAGCAAGACCAACTGCCACACCGCAGGATGCGATAACAGTGATAACGCTTGTAAGGGGCACGCCCAATACACCGATAGCTGTTACAAAAACGATTGCCTTGAGCACAATGTTTAAAACGCTCTTTAAAAATGTCTGTGCAGTAACATCAATTTTGGAAAATGTTCTTGACTTAACAACAAGCTTAACAATAAAGCCTGCCAGCTTAAGACCAACGCCAAGCACCAAAAGAGCTGCGATAAGCTTTCCGCCAAGGGAAATGCCAAGCTCTGCCAGATTGGTTAAAATCTGTTCAAAATTCATAAAAATACCTCCTTGTTATTCAGAAAAAGCCGCCCGCAGGCGGCTTTTCTAATTTCTTATAAACCTCTTGCTTCCTTTACAGCCTGTACAAAAGCCTTTGCCTTTTCTGTAATAGCCTTATAATCGCCTGTAGCTGCGCCACCTGTTAAAGCACCGCCTGCACCAACTGCACAAGCACCTGCCTTAATCCATTCGCCAACGTTATTTACATCAACGCCGCCTGTGGGCATCATCTTAGCCTGAGGAAGGGGACCCTTGATAGCCTTCAGTATCTTAGGACCGAAAGCTTCGCCGGGGAACACCTTAACAATATCTGCGCCTGCTTCCATAGCTGTAACAACCTCTTTGATTGTCATAGCACCGGGCATGCAGGGGATGCGGTAACGATTGCAAAGCTTAACTGTTTCAAGGTCGAAGCAGGGGCTTACAATGTACTGTGCACCGGAGAGGATTGCAATTCTTGCAGTTTCGCTGTCAAGAACTGTGCCGGCACCGAGAATCATGCTGCCGTCGGAATATTCCTTAGCTAAATCTTCAATAACATGATGTGCCATGGGAACTGTGAAAGTAAGCTCAATAGCGGGAACGCCGCCTTCCATACAAGCATCGGCAATTCTCTTAGCCTTTTCGCCGTTTTCAGCACGAACAACAGCAACAACGCCTGCATCGGTTAACCTGGTGATTACGATTTCCTTATCCATTTTCATCCGCCTTTCAAACTCTTATATATTAGTTGTATAATTGGGAGCTTCCTTTGTGATGGAAATATCGTGGGGATGGCTTTCGCGAAGACCTGCAGAAGAAATCTTCACAAACTGACCCTTCTTCTTCAATTCTTCGATGGATGCACTACCGCAATAGCCCATACCTGCTCTTAAACCGCCCAGAAGCTGGAAGATTGTTTCGGAAAGGGGTCCCTTATAGGGAACACGACCTTCAACACCTTCGGGAACAAGCTTCTTAGAGCCTGACTGGAAGTAACGGTCCTTGCTACCCTTTTCCATAGCTGCAATAGAGCCCATGCCACGGTAAACCTTGAACTTTCTGCCCTGGTAAAGCTCTGTTTCTCCGGGAGATTCGTCACAGCCTGCAAAGAGTGAGCCCATCATGATAACATCAGCGCCTGCCGCAATAGCCTTGGGAAGGTCACCTGAATACTTGATACCGCCATCAGCGATGATGGGAATATTATACTTTGCTGCTGCTTCAGCTGCCTGCATAACTGCTGTAAGCTGAGGCACACCAATACCTGCAACAACTCTTGTTGTACAGATACTGCCGGGACCGATACCAACCTTAACTGCATCAGCACCTGCCTTGATGAGGTCTTCACAGCCGCCGTAGGTTGCAATGTTACCTGCAACAAGCTGCAATTCGGGATAAGCATTCTTAATTTTATCAATACATGTCATGATGTTCTTACTGTGTCCGTGAGCGGAGTCAAGAACAACAACGTCAACACTTGCATCAACAAGTGCCTTTACACGGTCGAGCACGTCGTTTGTAATGCCTACAGCCGCACCTGCAAGAAGTCTGCCTCTTTCATCACGGGCAGAGTTAGGATACTGAATAGCCTTTTCAATATCCTTGATTGTGATAAGACCCTTAAGCATATAGCTCTTATCAACAATGGGAAGCTTTTCAATCTTATGCTTGCGGAGAATTTCCTGTGCTTCGTCCAGTGTTGTACCTTCGGGAGCTGTAATAAGACCTTCCTTTGTCATAACTTCACCAATGCGACGGTTAAAGTCTGTTTCAAATCTTAAGTCTCTGTTTGTGAGAATACCTACAAGCTTGCCTGTTTCATCAGTAATCGGCACGCCCGAAATCTTATATTTGCCCATAAGGGTATCTGCATCAGCAAGAGTATGCTCAGCAGAAAGAGAGAACGGGTTCACGATAACTCCGTTTTCGCTTCTCTTAACCTTGTCTACCTCACTCGCCTGTGCTTCAATAGTCATGTTTTTGTGGATAATACCGATACCGCCCTCACGTGCAATGGCAATTGCAAGTGCAGATTCAGTAACAGTATCCATAGCAGAGCTCATAAGAGGAATGTTGAGCTTGATTTTGTTTGTCAGTCTTGTGGAAAGATCAATACCAACCTGATAAACATCACTTTTCTGAGGAATCAGAAGCACATCATCGAAGGTAAGGCCTTCATAAAGAATCTTGTCCATGCTTGTACATCCTTTCTTAGTAAAATCTTATTTAAATTATTATATCAACTTTTATAACTTCCGTCAACCGCATTTTACTAAAGATATCAAAACATTTTTCATAGCATTAAGGCTTTCGCATCTGTTAATCGCCTCACGTGTGGCTGCAGCTCCCTCTATTCCCTTTATATACCATGCGGCGTGCTTTCTTGCCTCGCGTATGCCTATATATTCGCCCTTAAGTGCGCAGAGCATTTCAATGTGCTCAATAGCCTGAGTCATTTTTTCTTCCACCGTAGGGGTTATTACCTCTTCGCCCTTGAGCAGAGCCTCGGTCTGTGAAAATATCCAGGGGTTACCCTGGGCACCTCTGCCTATCATAACAGCGTCAACCTTTGTTTCTGCTATCATCCTTACGGCATCCTGTGCCGAGAAAATGTCGCCGTTTCCAATAACGGGGATTTTTACAGCCTCTTTCACACGGGCGATAGCCTCCCAATCGGCAACACCCGAATAAAACTGCTCACGTGTTCTGCCGTGAACTGTAATTGCAAAGGCTCCTTCCTCCTCGCAGATGCGGGCAAGGTCAATTACGTTTTTGCTGCCCTCGTCCCAGCCAAGCCGCATTTTGACACTTACCTTTTTTGGCGATGCCTTGACCACCTCGCGCACAATCTCTCTTGCAAGGGGCAGATTTTTCATAAGTGCACTGCCGTCGGTGTTGTTCACAATTTTAGGTGCAGGACAGCCCATGTTTATGTCCAGAAAAAGTCCCGCCTCGGCAGCTTTTGCGGCAATGGAAGCCATGGTTGTGCTTTCATGACCGAAAATCTGCACTGCGGTAGGCTGCGTTTCTGTTTCCATCATGTCCTCAGTTCTGCTGCTTTCAAAGCTGAGCGCCTTTGCACTTACCATTTCTGTATACGAAAGAGCGCACCCATGCTTGTGGCACACCCTGCGAAAAGCCAAATCCGTCACACCTGCCATAGGTGCAAGAAATACGTTGTTTTTCAGTTTTATTCCGCCTAAGTTAAATTCCATACCCGTTTCCTCACTTTATACCCTAATTATATATAACCTGTAATAAAAAAACAACGATATTTTGTAAAATAGGTATTGAATTTTATTTGTTTTATGATACAATGTATTTAGATTTTAGGAAAGAGGTGCTTCACTATGGCATACATTATCAATGACGATTGCATCAGCTGTGGCGCATGCGCATCTGCTTGCCCCGTTGGTTGCATTTCTGAAGGCGACGCTAAGTACGTTATCAACGCTGACGAATGTGTTAGCTGCGGTAGCTGTGCAGAAGCTTGTCCTGTAGGCGCTCCCGTTGAAGAGTAATTACATGTGAATTAAAAACGCCAAGGGTTTCCTTGGCGTTTTTAATTAGGATTGGTGCTTTTATGGAAAACATACTTTTACCTAACGAAAAAGTTGAAGATTTAAATATAGGCGGCTATAAAATTATCCAGACAAAGGATGGCTTTTGCTTTGGAAGTGATGCTGTGCTTCTGTCTAAATTTGCAACCTTCAAAAAGGGTGCAAGGGTGCTGGACTTATGCACCGGCACAGGCATTATCCCTGTTTTGTGCTGGGCAAGAAACAGCCTTGACAGCATAGATGCCGTTGAAATAATGCCAAGTGTGGCATCTATGGCAAGCCGTACAATGGAGCTTAATAACCTCTCTGGCAAAATACGGGTTTTAAACGCCGATTTAAAGGATTGCGTTGAAATTTTCGGCAAGCGTAAGTTTGACGCTGTTACCTGTAACCCTCCTTATATGAACCAAGGTGGCGGATTAATAAATCCCAATGACTACCTTGCAGTGGCACGCCACGAGGTACACTGTACCCTTGACGATGTTGTGAGAATATCCGCCGACATGTTAAAGCAGCATGGCAAGCTGTTTATGGTACACCGTGCGGACCGTCTTTGTGATGTTATATCAGCCTTCCGCAAGTATTCTATCGAGCCCAAACGCCTTTCCATGGTACAGCCCAACAGCAAAAGTGCGCCCAACCTTATACTTATCGAGGGTGCTCTCTACGGGAAGGTGCAGCTTAAGGTGACCGCTCCCGTCTGCATGTACGACGACGAGGGAAACTACATACAGCAAATTACAGACGAACTATTTGATAAAACACCTCATCAGTCGCCATCGGCGACAGCTTCTCCTCAAGGAGAAGCCTGACAGGAAGGAGATTTTTATGTCAGGAACATTATACCTTTGCGCAACGCCCATAGGTAATTTAGAAGATATAACCTACCGCTGTGTGCGGGTTTTAAACGAGGTTGACTTAATCGCCGCCGAGGACACCCGCAGAACACTTACCCTTTTAAACCACTTGGGCATTGAAAAGCCTTTGACCAGCTATTACGAGCACAATAAGGCAGAAAAAGGTCCTTACCTTGTGCAGAAGCTTGTTGACGGCTGTAATATTGCCCTTGTTTCCGATGCAGGCACACCTGCAATCTGTGACCCCGGCGAGGATTTGGTAAAGCTTTGCATTGAAGCAGGTGTCAACATTGTGCCCGTACCGGGTCCCGTTGCGGCAGTAACAGCGCTTATTTCCAGCGGACTTTCCACAATCAAGTTTGTTTTTGAGGGCTTTATTTCAACAAACAGAAAAAACCGCATTGAGCTTTTTGAACGCCTTAAAAACGAAACCCGTACAATGATTTTTTACGAGGCGCCCCACAAGCTGCAGGCAACACTTGAGGATATGTACAAATACTGGGGCAACCGCAGAATTACTCTTTGTCATGAGCTTACAAAAATTCATGAGGAATTTATCCGCCTCACCCTTGAAGAGGCTGTAAAATACTACGAAACAACGCTCCCCAAGGGGGAATTTGTTCTCATTGTTGAGGGCAAAAGCGAAGAAGAGCTTGTCAGCGAGGAAAAAGCCTCATGGGAACAAATGAGCATTGAAGAGCATTTTAATTATCACATTTCCCAAGGCTTAACAGAAAAGGATGCAATAAAACAGGTTGCAAAGGACCGCGGGCTCCGTAAACAAGACGTATACAAAGAAATAAAGATAGCCGACTAAGGCTATCTTTATTTCTTTGTTAGTGCAGAATTATTGAAAAAACAGCAACTAAAAGTTGCTGTTTTTTCGTGCCTCCGTTTTCCCTTGGGCATTCTATTGTGTAGCGTCGCAGCATGAAGCAAAAATCATTATATCGTGCTTATGTTTAAAAATATATGTTAACTTATATAACATATATTTTAACATATGTCTGCACTTATAAAATAATTATCAGAAATGGATGCAGAAGTGCGCGAAAAGGGTCAAGGCTATACCTATGCTGTATGCCTTGACCCTTTTCGCGTGCTAATACAAAGCGAGCACTTATAAAAGTGCCCGCTTTTGGATGGTCTGCGACATTTATGAAATTATTTTGAGTATACTTCGATTTCCGCGATAGAATTCCAACCGGAAACTGTGTTACCGTAAGCTGTAACTCTGATGTATCTTGCGCTTGCAGATGTGGAAACATACTTTGTTGTATCTGTCATCTGTTCGCTGTCGCCGGACCAAACTTCGCTGTAGCTTACGCCGTCAGCGGAAACTTCAATCTTGTAGGGGATTGTACGTGTATCTTCGTACATCTTCATAGCAACACCGATGCAGGAAAGTGTCTTTGCGCTACCGAGGTCGATAACAACGTTTGCTTCGTTCTGAGAAGCCCATACTGTCATCTTGTTGCCGTCGATAAGGTTGCCTGCATGGTTTTCAGCTTCGGGTGTCTGGCTTGCTGTAAGCATAGAAGTGGAAAGTGTAACCTTTGTGCCTGTTGCACTTGCTACAACGCTACCTGTACCTGCTGTAGTAGTTGTTGTAGTTGTTGTGGTTGTACCACCTGTAGCAGCACCGGAAGAGTAAACTTCAATTTCTGCGATAGAGTTCCAACCGGAAATTGTGTTACCATGAGCTGTGATACGAACATACTGAGCACCGCTACCTACGGAGACATACTTTGTTGTATCTGTCATTTCATCGCTGGAACCTGTCCATACCTGTGTATAGCTTGTTCCGTTGGAGGAAATTTCGATATCGTAAGGAATTGTTCTGTTGTCTTCATACATCTTCATAGCAACGCCTACTGTAGAAACTGTCTTTGCGCTGCCAAGGTTAATTGTAACGGAAGCATCACCCTGAGAAGCCCATACTGTCATCTTGTTGCCGTCAACAAGGTTGCCTGCGTGGTTTTCAGCTTCGGGTGTCTGGCTTGCTGTAAGCATAGAAGATGTAAGTGTAACCTTTGTACCGGAGGGTGCTACTACAACACTACCTGCAACACCGGGTGTAGTGGTGTTTACAACTGCTGTACCGTTCCATGCCTCAAGCTCAAGGATACTTGCCCAATCGCCTACAGAAGTACCGTTTGTATTGATACGAACGTAACGGATAGAATCGTTTACATCGTAGGAATCATATGTAGCGCCGGAAGAGCCGCCGTCAGCAACCTTCTTGTAGTTTCTGCCGTCTGCGGAAACTTCGATAGAGTAGTTTGTGCTTCTTTCGTTAGGCTTCCATACTGCAACTCTTACATGAGTAACGGGCTTTACTGCGCCAAGGTCAAGTGTTGCGCTTGCAGCGCCCTGGCTTGCCCAACGAGAGCCTGTGTTACCGTCTATCATGCACATGCCGTTGTTTTCGGGCTCGGGCTCCTGGTCTGCATAAACGCTCACGAACTTAAGCTGACCTGTTTCTGCATTCATGCCACCCATAGCTCCGCCAACTTCTGTAATCACAGGAGCCTTGATAGCGATTTCGGGAAGAGAACCTGATGTAATTGCGCCGGAAATTGTGGAAATAACATCTCTGTCACGGGAAGAGAGGCACTTTCTGTGAGAAATAACTGCCAGCTTTGTAGCAGCATCGTAGTATACGTGCTTGCCAAGAACTGTTTCGCCAAGGAATTCAACGGGAAGCATAAGTGTGCCGTTTACCTTCTTGGGAGCAATTTCGGGATAATATACTCTGCCGTCAACAACAACATTTTTGTTGCCTTCCTTCATTACCGCAACTCTGTCGCCAAGCTTTACTACAGTAATACCGTTAAATTCTTCAACGCTACCGTTAAAGCCTGCTGTTACAAAACCAACGGGAGCGAGCATAATGCCGTTTTCTTCAACGGGCGCAACAGTCTGAACAATGCTGTTCCATGCTACTGCGTTGGAGCTGCCAACCATGAGTGCTACGTTGTTGTTAATTGCAAGAGAATAGTCTGCCGCAAAAGCTGTGCTCATGCAGGAGAGCATAACGCAAATTACAACAAGGATACTTAAAACCTTTTTCATAAAGTTTCCTTCCTTTCATCTTCAAAGGCTTACGCCTAAAATATTTTAAAGGACGTCTTTCGACATGGACCCCTATCATATAGAGATACACAATTATTATAACGTAAAATCTTTCCTTTGTAAATAGTTATTTTAACAAAATTAAGAAAAAAGTTGCGCATCAAAGCCTTGATACGCAACTTTTTTCTTTATCCTTCAATTACACTGTACATTGTTGCAGCATCTGCCTTAAGAGCATGCTCGCTGATGGCTTCCACCTTCACCTTAATAATTCTTTCGCCGAAGGTTATGGTGATAACATCGCCCACCTTAACCTCGCTCGATGCCTTTGCAACCTTGTCGTTAATTGTAATTCTGCCACCTGTGCAAGCCTCGGCGGCTACAGTACGCCTTTTTATAAGGCGCGAAACCTTTAAATATTTATCAATACGCATAATTTACACCAGATTACTTGCAATCCTTATAGAATGCCGCAAATGCCTTATAGGACATGTACAAATCCATCTTGCCTACAACCTCGTAGGGTGCGTGCATGCTGAGCATGGGAACGCCGCAGTCGATTGTGTTAACGCCCAAATTTGCAACGAACTGAGCAATTGTACCGCCGCCACCAGCATCAACCTTGCCCAATTCAGCTGTGTGCCAGAGCACATTGTTATCGTTGAAAATTTTTCTTACAAGACCCATGAGCTCTGCAGAAGCGTCGTTGCTGCCGCTCTTGCCGCCGCTGCCTGTGTACTTACTTACAGCGATACCCTTATTCATTCTGCCGCAGTTCTGTCCGTCATAAACATCCGAAAACTTGGGGTCAAATGCCGCAGAAACGTCAGCAGAAAGACAGTAGGACTTGTCAAGCATTCTGAGACGGTTGATGTCGGAGGGTGTTTCGCCTGTCTTTTCCATAAGCTCGGAAAGGATAAGCTGCATAAAGTAGCTCTTTGCACCTGTGTTACCCATGCTGCCAACCTCTTCCTTGTCTGTAAGGATGCAGACAGCTGTTCTTTCAGGTGTTTCAATGTCTAAAATAGCCTTGAGTGCCGCATAGGAGCAAACGCGGTCATCGTGACCGTATGCTGCAATCATGCTGCGGTCAAAGCCAAGGTCCTTTGCCTTGAATGCGGGCACAATTTCAAGCTCTGCAGAAAGGAAGTCCTCTTCGCAGATGCCGTACTTTTCGTTAAGGATAGCGAGCATCTTGCTCTTAACCTCGCCCTTTTTGAGACCTGTTGCCTCGTCGTCCTCTCCTTCGTAGGGAATGGAGCCAAGAAGAATTGTGAGCTGTTCACCCTCGAGCATTTTGTCGCCTGTCTTAGCCATCTGGTTACGACCGAGGTGAGGAAGAAGGTCAGTTATAACAAATGTGAAATCGTCGTCATAGTCGCCGATGGAAACATCCTTCTTTGTGCCGTCAGCAAGTACAACAACACCGTGAATTGCAAGGGGAATTGCCGCCCACTGATACTTTTTGATGCCACCGTAGTAATGTGTCTTGAAGAAAGCCATTTCGCCGTCTTCAAAGAGGGGGTTCTGCTTTAAGTCAAGACGGGGCGCATCGATATGGGCCCCTGCAATATTAACGCCTTCGCTAACTTTCTTTGTGCCTATTGTGCAAAGCATAATGCACTTATTCTTATTTACTGCGTAAACCTTGTCCCCTGCCTTAAGAGTGTCAACCTCTGCAAGGTTTTTAAAGCCTGCCGCTTCTGCCATCTGAACGGTTTTCTTAACGCATTCGCGCTCTGTCTTACCTTCGTCAAGGTATGTTTTATAGCCTTCGCCAAATTCGAAAACCTTTGCTTTTTCGTTATCGTCAATTACATTCCAGCCGTTCTTGAATTCAAGTTTCATTTTTATCAACCTCCATAAAACATTTACTTAATTATACAATATTGTTTCCATAATTTCAACTGTTATATTGACTTTACGGCCCTCTGTATGTTAAGATTTTTTTAGTATTTTTTATCGAAAGGGATTATATCATGATTAAGCTTAAAGGACAATATGCACGCCTTAGTGATGCCGTGCTGAAAAAAAGTGCATTTTCTGAGAACAGAGAACGCACACTCGCATATTTAAAACTGCTGGATGCCGACAGAATGCTCTACAACTTTCGTATGACATTTGGCATAGAAAACACTGTAGAGCCCTTAGGCGGCTGGGAAGAGCCCAAGGGGCTTCTAAGAGGTCACTCAACAGGGCATTTTCTTTCGGCTCTCGCTCTTGCCTACAGTGCAACAGGTGAGGCTGTGTATAAAGAAAAGATGGATTATATGGTCACAGAGCTCCGCAAAATGCAGCTGATGTGCAAGGGCAAGGCAAGTGACTTTGTTTGTAAAGGTGACAGTGAACATCCTGAGGAAGACTTGTGGAGCACAAATCCCGCTGAGTGGGGTGAGGGCTTTTTGTCAGCCTACTCTCCCGACCAGTTTGCACTTTTGGAAAAATTCACAAAGTACAACAAAATCTGGGCACCCTACTATACCCTTCACAAAATTGTGGCAGGTCTGCTTGATTGTTATACCCGCGGCGGCAACGAGGAAGCTCTTGACTGTGCAAAGGGTATTGCAACCTGGATTGCAGACCGTCTTGCTCCCCTTTCCCATGAGCACCGCACAAAAATGTGGAGTATGTATATTGCAGGTGAATTCGGCGGTATGAACGAATCGCTCACCGCTCTTTACAACATAACAGGCGAGGAAAAGTATCTTGCAACAGCAAAAATGTTTGACAACGAAAACATTTTCCCGGGGCTTTCAAAGGGCGAGGACACAATCAAAAACCTCCACGCCAACCAGCACATTCCCCAGATACTTGGTGCAATCGAGGAATATATGGCAACAGGCGACGATTTCTATTATTTAATAGGTAAGAGCTTTTTTGACATAGTGATAAAGCACCATATGTACGCTATAGGCGGTGTTGGTCAGGCTGAAACCTTTAAAAATCCCGACGAATTGGCACTCAACATTAAAGAAGCTACAAACTGCGAAACCTGCGCGGCATATAACATGCTTAAATTGGCGCGTATGCTCTACGGCTTAAACCCCGATGAGGTTAAGTATATGGACTATTATGAGAGAGCCATGATTAATCAGATACTTGCATCACAGACACCCTTTGTTGACGAAAACCACCACAACGGCGTTACATACATGCTTCCCATCGGCCCCGGCGCAGAAAAGGAATATACAGATGACTACCATTCCTTCACCTGCTGCCACGGTACAGGCATGGAAAACCACGTTAAGTATACCGACGCATCCTTCTTCACTAAGGACGACAACACACTTGTTGTAAATCAGTATGTGCCTGCAAGCTATAATGGCAATGTGTGTGTTGAAATTGACACCCTCTTCCCCTTTGGCGGAGGCACAATCACCGTTACGGGCGATTGCGATATGGAAATTCTTTTCCGTGTACCCACCTGGTGCCAAAAGCCCTTTAACCTCCCCGAGGAAGGCAGATATGCACGCCTTAGTCACAAGGCAGGTGCTACAGATGTAATTGAAGTTAATTTCAATTACGAGGTGCGTTTTGAAAAAACACCCGATAAGCTGGAGGGCAAAGAAGTAGGCGCGGTTATGTACGGACCCTTTGTAATGGTATGTGAAAACAGCTATACAAAGTTTTTAACAATCGGCAAAAACCTGACTCCTGCCCCCAACGAGGTTGCATTAACAGGCTATGGTCTCAGGTTTGTGCCCATGTATAAGATGCATAATAAGCCCTATCATACATACTTTATAATAGAAGAATGAGCCGGGCTCAACTAAGTTTGCTCTTTGGACAAGTGAAGTTGCTGACGCAGTGAAGTTATCTTTGATAGTGAAGTTTCGCAGAAGCGAAGCGGCAAACTTAACTTCACTTTTGCGAAGCAAAAACTTCACTGTAAACAAAGAGAACAACTTCACTTTGAACCGTTGGTTCAAAACTTCACAAAATTTATATATCATCTTAATTGGCATAAAATTTTAAAACTAAAAGTGCCCGATGCAAAGCATCGGGCACTTTAATTATGCTCTTTAAAACTTAGTTAAGTTCTGCGAAGTACTTAATAGTTCTTACCATCTGGCTTGTGTAGCTGTTTTCGTTGTCATACCAGGAAACAACCTGTACCTGATAGAGATCGTCGCCAACCTTGGAAACCATTGTCTGTGTAGCATCAAAGAGAGAGCCGTATGTCATACCGATAACGTCGGAAGATACGATTTCGTCTTCGTTATAACCGAAGGAAGCAGAAGAAGCAGCCTTCATAGCAGCGTTGATGCCTTCCTTAGTTACGTCTGTACCCTTAACAACAGCTGTAAGGATTGTTGTAGAACCTGTGGGAACGGGAACTCTCTGAGCAGCGCCGATGAGCTTGCCGTTAAGTTCGGGAATTACAAGACCGATAGCCTTTGCAGCACCTGTGGAGTTGGGAACGATGTTTGCAGCACCTGCGCGAGCACGACGAAGGTCACCCTTTCTGTGAGGACCGTCAAGAATCATCTGGTCGCCTGTGTAAGCATGGATTGTAGCCATGATACCGGACTGGATTTCTGCATAGTCGTTAAGAGCCTTAGCCATGGGAGCAAGGCAGTTTGTTGTACAAGAAGCAGCGGAGATAATCTTATCATCAGCTGTAAGTGTCTTTTCGTTTACACTGAATACGATTGTGGGAAGATCGTTACCAGCAGGAGCGGAGATAACTACCTTCTTAGCACCAGCATCGATGTGAGCCTGGCTCTTTTCCTTGGAGCAGTAGAAACCTGTACATTCCAAAACTACGTCTACACCGATTTCACCCCAGGGAAGATCTGCAGCGTTCTTTTCTGCATAAATCTTAATTTCCTTACCGTCAACTGTGATAGAGCCTTCGCCTGCCACAACTGTGTGTGTGCCTGCACCAATCTTACCGCAGTAACCACCCTGTGCTGTGTCATACTTGAGAAGGTGAGCGAGCATCTTAGGATCTGTAAGATCGTTGATAGCTACTACTTCGTAACCTTCAGCGCCAAACATCTGTCTGAACGCGAGACGGCCGATACGGCCAAAACCATTGATTGCAACTTTAACTGCCATGTTAAAGACCTCCTAAATAAAAATTTATTTAAAATATTAATAACGGCTTATGCCATATTAAACACTTATTCAACGATTGCTATTGTTTCGATAACAACCTTTTCCAAGGGTGCATCGTACATATCTGTCTGAACAGATGCAATCTTGTCCACAACCTCAATACCTTCAACTACCTTGCCGAATGCAGCATATTGACCATCAAGCCAAGGGGAATCCTCATGCATGATAAAGAACTGACTGCCTGCGGAATCGTACGCCTGGCTTCTTGCCATGGAAATAACACCGCGTGTGTGCTTAAGGTTGTTTACAACACCGTTAGCCAAAAATTCGCCCTTGATGTTGTGACCGGGACCGCCTGTGCCGTTACCCTTGGGACAACCGCCCTGAATCATAAAGCCACTGATAATTCTGTGGAATGTAAGACCATCGTAAAAACCGTCGTTTGCGAGGGTCTTGAAATTTTCAACTGTAATGGGAGCAACATCGGGGTACAATTCAAGCTTTATTGTATCGCCGGACTCCATTGTGATAACTGCCTGCACTGTTTCTTCAATCCCTTCAGTGGAATTTTCTGTAACGCTTTCTGCCGTTACAGCTTCTGTGGGCTGAACATTTTCTGTGGGTTCAACCGCATTTTTGGGTGCACAACCTGTAATAAGCATCAGGCATGCGAGAATTGTAAAAATTTTCTTCATATTTCATCATCCTAACTACCATTTAATATTATATCCGTAATCGGCACTATTTTCAAGCATTTTTTAGTATTTTTTGATTAAAACGTTAAAATATACAAAAACCGTACTGCTACAGCACGGTTTTGTACAAAATTATTTTACAGCTTTTAAGCTTTATTATTTGAATTCTGTTTCAATAAGTGTTTTCAAATCGTCCTTATAGTGAACGTAGTAAGAAACCTCGCCTATATACTGGCCCTCGCCGGGCACTGTGAAGGAACGGAACTTTTCGCTGTCCTTTACAGCCAGAAGCTGTTTGCCCGCATCTATCATTTCACGACGCGTCATATCTGTGGAGGAGTTTTTCTCAACGATTGAGTACACCTCGGGAATTTTAAGAATGTACGCCGCTGTAAGCTTCTGCTCGATAAGCTCCTTCAAAAAGTCCTGCTGGACCTTGATGCGGTCAATGTCGCCGTTTGTATAGCGACGGAAACGCACCAGCTGCTCTGCCTTTTCTCCGTCAAGAAGCTGATAACCTCTTTCAAGGTGAATGTACAAGTCCTGCAAGGGGTCTTCGTAGTCCATCTTTCGGGGCACGGTAAAGTACACACCGCCCAAAGCATCGATTGTGTCGCGGAAGGCCTTTGTATCAATGAGGAAATAATGATGCACAGGAAGCCCTGTAAGATCCTTGACACAGTTTATTACCTGTTCAACACCGCCGTGTGAGAAGGAGGAATTTATCTTTATGTTGCGGTTATTGAGCTTGATGCGTGTGTCACGGGGGATTGAAAGCATGCTGACCTGATGGTCCACCGGGTCAATTTGACAAAGCATCATAACGTCGGTGAGCTTTGCTTCAACATCCACACCTAAAACAAGTATATTGTAGGGCTTACTCTTTTCAACCTCTTCAAGACCTTGAACGTGCTCGTCCACTGTGCCGTCAGGCATGTTTACACCGCCGCCGAAGGCTGAGTTGAAGTAGATAATTCCAGCCGAAAAAATTGCAAATATAAGGGTTGTACAAGTTACGATTAAAAGATATTTTTTTACATTCATACTATCTTCTCCGATTTTTTCAATTTCACACTGTACCAATTTTAATTATATAATATTGTATCTTGCTTGTCAAGAAAGCCTCTTCATTTATAATACCATTTAAAGGTGTGAAAAGTTGCATGATTTTGTAAAAAAATTGAAAATTGTGAATTTCTGCAAACAAAAAGACACACTTTCGTGTGCCTTTTTTAAGAGAATATTATTCTACTGTTGTGTACATGAAGTACTTGTAACCGAGGGGGTTAACGAAGAAACCGTTAACAGAGCTGTTAAGCATGTAAAGGTCTGTATAGTAGTAGATAGGAGCGATACAGCCTGTTGACATAAGAAGGTCTTCTGCGTAGTGCATAAGAGCATAACGTGTTTCAGCGTCTGTACAGGACTTGATAACAGAGATTGTCTTGTCATATGTTTCTGCCCATGTGCCGTTTTCAACGACTACATCATAGCCGTAGGGTGTAAGGTCGATGGAGTAAACTGCAAGGTCCTTATGAGCACCCTTACCAAGCTGAGCGTCGTTGTTACCGGAGTTGCTTACCCACATGTCAAGGAATGTGATGGGGTCGTTGTAGTCAGCTACCCAACCATGTCTTGATACGGAGAAGTCACCGTTGTTACGAGTGTTAAGGAATGTGTTCCATTCCTGGTTTTCAAGCTGAATTGTAACACCTACGGACTGGAATGCACCCTGTACATATTCTGCAATTGCCTGGTGAACAGAGTCTGTATTGTAGATATATGTGAATGTGGGGCCGCCTGTAAATGTCTGTGTAGCTTCATCAAATGCATAATACTTCTTAAGAATTTCAACAGCCTTTGCGAAGTTGCCTTCAACATCGTTTACATCAAAATAACCATCAAATTCCTCGGAGTGACCTGCGTTCTGATAGAACTGAGAGCCGTCGAAGTCTGTAAGACCGAGACCAACGAAGCTGGATGCAGGAATTTCACCTGCCTGAGAAAGGCTTTCTACGATGTAGTTACGGTCAAGTACAAGTGCAAGAGCCTGACGGATTTCAGCTTCTGCAGCTGCCTTTTCAGCGCCTGTAAGTGTGCTGTCTGCAGGAAGAACGGATTCATTTACGTTCCAGCAAATGAAATATGTGCCGAGCTGACCGATTGTCTGGAATTCATCGGGATAGCTTGTCTTAAGAGCGGGGATTTCGTCAGCAGGAACGTTGTCGATAAGCTGCCAGTCGCCGTTCTTGAAGTTAGCAAGCATGTTGTTGTCATCGTCGGAAAGGTAGCACTTGATTGTGGGCATTGTAACAGATGCTGCATCATGATAGTTTTCATTCTTTGTAAGAGTGATAAGAGAGTCATGTGCCCAAGCTGTGATTGCGTAAGGACCGTTACATACATATGTGGAGGGATCTGTTGCCCAGCCTTCGTTAGCTACAACATCTTCTCGTACGGGCATGTATGTGGGGAATGCAAGAAGCTCGTTCCAGTAGTTAACTGCATTGTTAAGTGTTACAACAAGTGTTCTGTCGTCTGTAGCTTCTACAGCAAGGTCATCGGGATATCCCTTAACCACTTCAAACATGTAACCGTAGTCAGCAGCTGTTTCTGTAGCAGCAGCTCTCTTCCAGCTAAATGCGATATCGCCTGCTGTAAAGGGCTGACCGTCAGACCAAAGAAGGCCTTCCTTAAGTGTGTAAGTATAAGTTACTGTACCGTCTTCGTTAAGAGCGCCTTCGGGGAGCTCCTCAGCGAGGTCGGGCAATACAGTCTTGCCGTCGGAGTCCCACTTAGCGAGACCTGAGAAAAGGTGGATAACCATTGTTGCACCATCGAGAGCTGCGTTAAGAGCAGGGTCGAGTGTGTCGGGTTCAGATGCAAGACAGATAGCAAGTTCGTTCTTTGCTACTGCACCTGTGGGGTCTGTTGCGTCGCCGTTGCCGCAACCTGCCATTGCAAGAGCCATAACGAGTGCTAATGCAAGAGCTAACATTCTTTTGATTTTCATAAGAAATTCATCCTTTCTTTTTTATATTTCAAACCCTTCCGGGTTTAAAAATCAGTTAATTTCGTCTACCCTGTGGCAAGCCACAAAGTGACCCTTTGACACTTCTTTAAATTCGGGCATTGCTTCAGCACACTGTTCCGTAGCATAAGGGCATCTTGTTCTGAAAGGACAACCCGAGGGAGCGTTTAATGGTGAAGGGATATCGCCCTGAAGAACAATACGCTTATTTTCACGGGCAATTTTCGGGTCGGGAACGGGCACTGCCGACAAAAGAGACTTTGAATAAGGATGCAAGGGAGAATCATAAATCTCCTTCGCGTCTGCCAGTTCGACCATTCTGCCCAAATACATTACCGCAATACGGTCACTGATGTGTCGCACAACAAGAAGGTCATGAGCAATAAAGAGGTATGTGAGGCCCATTTTACTCTGCAGCTCTTCAAACATATTGATAACCTGCGCCTGGATAGATACGTCCAGCGCGCTGACAGGCTCGTCACAAACGATAAAATCAGGATTAAGCGCAAGAGAACGGGCAATACCGATTCTCTGTCTCTGACCACCGGAAAATTCGTGAGCATAACGGGATGCGTGCTCACTATTAAGACCAACATGGCTCATAAGCTCCAGAATTTTTTCTTCTCTCAACTTTTTACTCTTGTAAACCTTGTGAACATCCAAAGGCTCACCTATAATATCGGAAACAGTCATACGAGGGTTAAGAGAGGAATACGGGTCCTGGAAAACCATTGTTGCGTGCTTTCTGAAATCCTTGATATCACTCTTTGTTTTCAAGAGATTGCCATTGTATATAACCTCGCCCGCTGTAGGCTTGTAAAGATGGAGAAGTGTTCTGCCGACGGTAGTTTTACCGCAACCGGACTCACCAACCAAGCCCAATGTTTCGCCCTTATTTACCGAAAAGGAAACATCATCAACAGCTTTGAGCTGTTTCGTTTTGAACATACCTGTATTTATGTCAAAGTACTTTTTCAACCCTTTGACTTCGATTAAAGGCCTCTGTTCGTTATTCATTCACTTCACCGCCTTTAACTTCAATTGTGCCGTTATCGATCTGATTTTTTACGCACATCCAACAAGCACTTCTGTGGTCAGCATTAACGTCAACCCTTGGTGCTGCCTGCTCAATACAGATCTTCATAGCAGCGTCGCATCGGGGTGCAAAGGCGCATCCCTTGGGCATATTCAAAAGGTCAATAGGCGTGCCCGAGATGGGCTGAAGGCGCGTGCCTGCTGTTGAAGCAGAGGGTAAAGAGCGCATAAGACCTTTTGTGTATTCATGCTGAGGGTTATAAAAAATTTCATCCGCTGTACCCTGCTCACAGATACTTCCTGCATACATAACGATAACCTCGTCGCACATCTGTGCAACAACGCCCAAGTCATGTGTAATCATAATAATCGCCATGCCCAGCTCTTCCTGGAGCGACTGCATAAGCTCAAGTATCTGCGCCTGGATTGTAACGTCCAGAGCTGTTGTGGGCTCGTCTGCAATGAGAATATCAGGCTCGCATGCAAGCGCCATAGCAATCATAACTCTCTGGCGCATACCGCCCGAAAGCTCAAAGGGGTACTGCTTCATTCTCTTTTCGGGCTCATTTACGTTAACAAGCTGGAGCATTTCAACTGCTCTCGCATAAGCCTCTTTTTTATTACGGTCAGTATGAAGGAGTATTGCCTCCATAAGCTGAGATCCGATAGTATATGTGGGGTTAAGGCTTGTCATAGGGTCCTGAAAAATGATGGACACCTTATTGCCGCGAACTGTTTTCATAACATTTTCGCCGCTTCCGATAAGCTCTTCTCCGTCCAATTTAACACTGCCACCAACAATCTTACCTGCCGGGGCAAGAATCTGCATAATTGAGTAAGCGGTAACAGATTTACCCGAACCGGACTCACCTACTATGCCTAATACCTTCCCTCTTTCCAGCTCAAAAGAAACACCGTTAACGGCTTTTACTTCACCTGCATCGGTAAAGAAGGAGGTCCTTAAATCTTTTACTTCTAATAAAGCCATTTACAAACAATCCTTTCTGTAATAAAGGCACGGATTTTAACCGTTTAATTTCGGGTCAAAAGCATCACGCAAGCCGTCGCCCAGCAAATTAAGCGATAATACCACAAGGGAAATTACAATCGCCGGAATTACAAGACGGTGAGGATAGCTTGAAAGACCCTTCAGTGCTTCGGACGCCAAGGAACCCAATGAAGGCATGGGTGCATTAACGCCGAGACCCAGGAAGGAAAGATAACTTTCCGTGAAAATAGCATTGGGAATCTGCAGGGCTGTTGAGATAATAACAACACTTATACAGTTAGGGATAAGATGCTTAGTTACAATCCAACTACCCTTCGCGCCCATGCTCTTAGCCGCAAGAACATACTCCTGCTCACGGAGAGAGAGGATCTGACCTCGGATAAGACGGGACATTGAAACCCAGTAAAGTGTACCGAATACGATAAATAAGCTGATGATATTACTGCCGATTTTAGCCAAAACAGTGCCTGCAATAATCGGGGTTAAAGACACCTTCAGTACAGATGCAAGAAGAATAACCATAAGCATGTCCGGCAACGAATAGATAATATCAACAATACGCATTATAACAAGGTCCACCTTGCCGCCGCAGTAGCCGGCAATTGAACCTATTGTCATGCCAATTAAAAGCACTATAATGCTTGCAAAGAAGCCTACCGCCAGAGAAATACGCGTGCCGTAGACAACACGGATGAAATAGTCTCTGCCCTGAGAGTCAGTACCGAAAACGTGGGGGAATACATCCTCGCCGTTTTCAATCATCTTTAATTCTGTTCTGCCGTATTCAAAGGGCGCAAGATTATTGTAAGATGCATCAACGGGCTTGCCGGGAGTAATGCCCAGCTGCTGTTCGTAGGAATAAGGCCACACTGCAGGCAGAAAAATTGACGCAAGTGTAACAAATACAATTATAAACAGAGAAACTGTAGCAACCTTGTTTTTCAGAAGTCTCTTCACGCCATCCTTGAAGAAAGTGGACGAAGGACGCATTTTCACAAGATATTCCTTGTCCTTTTCGGAAGCAGGAATAAATTTTTCGACATCCACATGCATGGAAAACTGTTTATTCATATGTCTGCCTCCTTACTCTAAGTTAATTCTGGGGTCAACCACCTTGTACAATATATCGCTGACGAGATTCATCACAACGATAAGTGTAGCAAGCACGATAGTTGTACCCATAATCATGGGGTAGTCACGGTCTGTGATGCTGGAAACGAATGCTCTGCCGATACCCGGCACGGCAAAAATCTGCTCAACAACCAAAGAACCTGTTACAATGTAAGCAAGCATGGGACCAAAATACGTGATAACAGGAATAAGCGAATTCTTAAGCGCATGCTTGAAAACAATTTTGCCCGGTGCTACGCCCTTTGCCCTTGCTGTACGGATATAGTCCTGACCCAAAACGTCCAGCATAGAGGAACGCGTAAGACGTGTGATATACGCCATGGGATAAAGCGCAAGAGTTATAACCGGAAGCACCAGTCCCATTGTAGTAGTGCCGTTTGCAGGGAATATCGGGAAGGTCATGGTAAATACAATCAAAAGCAATGAGCCCATGATAAATGAAGGCATGGATACAAACGCCGTTGTAACAACCATAATAACCTTATCAATAATCTTATTACGGCGAAGTGCCGCAACTGCACCTAACACAACCCCTGTCACAAGGGCAAGAAACGCCGCCGAAACGCCAAGAGGAATGCTTGTCTTGAATCCGTCAAAAATAATTGCAGATACATCACGACCTCGGTTCTTAAGCGAAGGACCGAAATCAAGCCTTGTCACAATATCTGTAAGATATGTTGTGTACTGCTCGATAAGAGGCTTGTCCATACCGTATTTAGCCTCCAACGCGTCCATAGCCTCCTGTGTAATTGCCTTTTCACCAAGGAAAGGACCACCGGGCACGGCACGCATTACAAAGAAAGTAACCGTAATAACAATCCATACGGTCAGAATTGCCAATAATATTCTTTTAAGAATATACATAAGAGTTTTTGAACTCAATTTTGACACCTCACATACTTTTTCACAATGATACAGCCTTAATTATAGCAGAATTTTGTCCGCTTTGCAAGCACAAATGTTTCTTTACCAAAAATTAAGGACTTTGCATGGGCAAAGTCCTTAATTTTGTTTTTTTTACTTAATCACCGTACACCATTTTACATACATCCACCCATTTTTCAGGCTTTGCGTATTTCTCAAGCTCTGCAACTGTCAGTTCAATGGCACTGTTGGAGGAGCCTGCCGCGGGAAAAACAGTTTCAAACCGCTTTAAGCTTTCGTCAAGGTAAACCTTAACGCCTTCATTTACCGCAAAGGGGCACACACCGCCCACTGCGTGACCTGTGAGCGCAGAGACCACATCGTGAGGAAGCATTTTTGCCTTTGTCTGGAATTCCGCCTTAAACTTTGGGTTGTCGATTTTGACGTCGCCCGCACAAACAATGAGAATACAGCCCTCTCCCATTGCAAAGGAAAGTGTTTTTGCAATTCGTGCTTCTTCGCAGCCAAGTGCCTGCGCCGCCAGAGCAACCGTTGCGCTTGATACGTCAAATTCCAGTATTTTTTCGGCAATGCCAAATTCATTAAAATATGCTCTTACTTTTTCAATACTCATTTTTTATCTCCTTAATATACGTTTGATGTAAAATAGTGCGAAAACATTTTCTTGAAGTTTGAATACACAGGGTTTGCCTCGTCTCTGAAATCGAGCTGCATTTCAAGCACTAAGAATGTGTTTCTGAGATATGTAACATCAATGCTTTTGCCTTCGATAACACTATCAAGTACCATTTTCTTGCCCTTTGCCGGGTAAATATAGTAAAAATCGCCGTCAGTGTCCACTATTGCGTACTTCATTCTGCCCACAACCCTTGAGCCTTTAACAGCATAATTGTGGTCCACGTCCATTCCAATGTTGTCAACGGTTATTCTTTTAGTTACAATTTCGCCGTTTTTCAAATCCTTTTTGCTTTTAAGCCAGAAGGGCAGCATGTGGAAGGACTGATAAAGGCTTATAATGGGGATAGCCACAATCCATACCGCTTTGGCAATTCGTGAAAATTCGCCGTAGTAAACCATTGCCGCCGCCAGCGCAATTACAAGCACCGTCAACAAAAGCATACCTATAAACCAGTACTTTGTAAAAGAGAAATATGTTTTTACTATCTTTTTGTAGTTTTTATTCATGATAATCACCTTTCTGTATTTGTTTTATATCATATATCCGCCGAAGATTTCCCAAAAGCCGCCTATAAGCTTTGAATTTTTGGTAGCCTTGTCCACATTTATTGATAAGATAATCTTCGATCTTTCCAGATATTCAATTTCTATTTCTCTGCCCTTAAGCTCACTGTATAAAAGCTTGCCTTTAATATCCTTCTTACGCATTTTTGTTTTGTAAAAATTCATAAGATGATATGTATTGTTTTCTGTATCGGTGAGGGTGTACTTTTTGTCACAACCAATGGTTTTCAAATTTCTGTCAAAGAAGCCGTACACAAAATCAAACAGTATGTGTTCAATAATATTACCGTGATGATGTCCGCCCAAGGAATAATCATCCTTTAATTCCTCAATAACTATTTCCTTTTTGATAATGCGGTTTTCTCTCATGTCAGTTCGGCTTAACATCCATAACTTAAAGGGCTTACTCGTTACAAATCCCACGAGAAACACCAAGCTGATTAAAGGCATTATCCACCACCATTTGAGCATATATTCAAAGGAATTTAAAATACCAATAAACGGATCCATTATAAAAGGCATTAAAACCACAACTGTAACAATAGTTTTAATATCGCTGTTAAACTGTTTTACAATTTTATTATGCTTTGGCGTCATAATTTCACCTTTCTGTATTTATTTCGCATTTCCCCGGGCGTATGTTAACAAGAGTGTACCCCACATATCCGATTGTGTACCATTTATCCAATTCAAAGTTTCCGCCGTAAACCCGCACTCTTCTCAATCCATTTTTAAAGGTGAGAAGATAACAATCACGCAAAGGGCACTTGCGCTTTTTCACCAGAATGCCCTGGAAGTCTTTGTATTGCTTTGGATTTAATTTGGGCACATTATCACCTCGTCAGTTCATTAAACAAATCATATACAGCATCTTAAAATACGCCAACGCCATATGCCACATATAAACAGTGCTGACCAGAAGAAGCAACGCGCACATCACCGCAATGATTTTTGCTGCAACACCCTTCTCCCACATTTCACCGTCATTTAAGAAATAAGGGCACAATATAGCCGTGCCGATACCGAGCGCAAAATACATGAGCATCTGTTTTGTTGCATAGATTATCGCTCCATCGCTAAAAAAGCACAGGGCAAAAATATTCAGCACTGTATAAGTAAGTGTAAGAACGTAACCCCACACCCCTAAATATGACAGCTTGTTATAATGCTCCTTTTTTACCTTGCGGTTGTGATAATGCGCAATTCTTTTCGTTATAAAAAGCTTGCTTAAAAATTCGTTTTGAATATATATGTACCTGTTTATTTTCTGCTTGCTATCATAATAGCTGTCAGCTCGAGCAATAGTCCAAAGTATGGGTATAAAAAACAAGGTCTGCACAACATCACCTCCCGTTAAAGCAAGTATACACAAGCATACGGATTTTGTCAAATAAAGACTTTTGGAGGGTGGATTGAATCAAAACAAAATCGTCTGCGATTTTGCACCTAACCTATTCCATCTTCACTATTACTTATTACCTTCCAAAAATCCTCGTACGACTTAGGAAATAGTGAAAAGGTAATAGTGAATAAGTAAAAATCCCCGTACTATCGTACGAGGATTTTGGTGGGAGAGGGTGGATTCGGACCACCGAAGTCAGTGACAACAGATTTACAGTCTGCCCCCTTTGGCCACTCGGGAACTCTCCCATACTTATTTAGTTAAATATTCTCGGTACCGAAGTACCGAGAATAAATGGAGCTGGTGATGGGACTCGAACCCGCAACCTGCTGATTACAAATCAGCTGCTCTGCCAATTGAGCTACACCAGCATTTCCAGCGACTTTTACAATATAGCATAACAATTTTGTTTTGTCAATAGTTTTTTTCAACTTTTTCAAAACTTTTTCGAAAGGCCTTACTGTAGAAAGACGCTTAAAAATTTACGCTAATTTAGCAAGCTTTGTTGCAAGCTGAGACTTTTTGCGGCTTACTGTATTCTTGTGATAAACACCCTTTGCTGCAGCCTGATCAAGCTTCTTTACGCAGTATGCGAATTCGCTTGTAGCAAGGGCCTTATCGCCGGATTCTACCGCTGCGTCAAACTTCTTAAGAGCTGTCTTAATAGCGGACTTTGTCATCTTGTTCTGAAGAGTCTTTGTTTCGATAACGAGAACTCTCTTCTTTGCGGACTTAATGTTAGGCAAAACACTCACCTCCTGCAAGGTTAAATAATAAATTTATCTAAAGGAGAACACGGCTTCTCCAAATAGGCAAGGTGTATTCTAACACACATTTTTTCAAAAAGCAAGT
>JAFUOO010000012.1 GCA_017472685.1 Clostridia bacterium | reverse complement strand
TATTACAAGATACACACCACTCTTTTGGGTGGTGTGTTTTTATGTAAGGCAGCTTATTCCTCTGTACCCGCTCACGTAGAAATGATGGGTCTTATGGGCGCAGGTAACAACCCCATGGTAGGTATGACAGTTGCATGTGCAGTTGCAGTTGAAGAAGCAAGCAAGTAATTTTAATATTACAAGATACACACCACTCTTTTGGGTGGTGTGTTTTTATGTAAGGCAGCTTATTCCTCTGTACCCGCTCACGTAGAAATGATGGGTCTTATGGGCTTCGGTAACAACCCGCAGGCTCTCTGACTGTTACATGTGCAGTTGCAGTTGAAGAAGCAAGCAAATAATTCAATATTGCAAATAAATACACCACTCGGTAACGGGTGGTGTATTTTTTGTTGGTAACATTCTTAAAATTATTCGAAATTTTAAATCTGCTTTTTAGGCGTTGAATTGTCACAAAACTACAAGATGTTGCGTGTTTTTCGTTGACAATGGGTGCAGATAGTGTTAAAATAAATATAAGTATGGGTTAGTATGCACTTTTGTATAATTGATGGAGGAATTTGATATGAAAGGTATTATTCTGGCAGGCGGTTCCGGTACAAGGTTGTACCCATTGACAAAGGTTACAAGCAAGCAATTGTTGCCTATTTATGACAAACCGATGATTTATTATCCAATGTCTGTATTGATGAATGCGGGCATCAGGGATATACTCATTATTTCCACACCCCAGGATACACCAAGATTTGAAACTCTTCTGGGGGATGGACATCAGTTCGGTGTTCATCTTTCTTATGCAATTCAGCCGTCACCTGACGGACTGGCGCAGGCATTTATTATTGGTGCTGAGTTTATAGGCGATGACAGCGTTGCGATGGTTTTAGGCGACAACATTTTTGCAGGTCACGGTTTAAAAAAGAGACTTAAGGCAGCTGTTGAAAATGCTGAAACAGGCAAAGGCGCTACAGTGTTCGGTTATTATGTGGACGACCCTGAGAGATTCGGCATTGTTGAGTTTGATAAGGACGGGAAAGCAATCTCTATTGAGGAAAAACCCGAAGCGCCCAAGAGCAACTATTGTGTAACCGGTCTTTATTTTTACGACAACCGCGTTGTTGAATACGCTAAAAATCTTAAGCCCTCTGCACGAGGCGAGCTGGAGATTACCGATCTTAACAGAATTTATCTCGAGCAAGGCGAATTGAATGTTACCTTACTCGGCCAGGGCTTTACCTGGCTTGATACAGGAACACACGAAAGCTTGGTTGATGCAACAAATTTTGTTAAAACTGTTGAGACACATCAGCACCGCAAGATAGGCTGTCTGGAAGAAATCGCATATCTTAACGGTTGGATAACAAAAGAAGATGTTCTTGAGGTTTATGAAGTTTTAAAGAAAAATCAGTACGGTCAATACCTCAAGGATGTTATAGACGGAAAATATATGGAACTTTTGTATTAATACAAGGAGGATTTTATTATGAATATTATTGTGACAGGCGGCGCAGGATTTATCGGTTCGAACTTTGTTTTTCATATGCTTAAGAAATATCCTGACTACAGAATAATTTGTCTTGATAAACTTACATATGCAGGTAATCTTTCCACGCTTAAGAGTGTTATGGATAACCCTAATTTCAGATTTGTGAAAGCTGATATCTGCGACCGAGAAGCTGTTTACAAGCTTTTTGAAGAAGAAAAGCCCGATATGGTTGTAAACTTTGCGGCAGAAAGTCATGTTGACCGTTCTATTGAAAACCCCGACATTTTCCTTGAAACAAATATCAAGGGTACAGCAGTGCTGATGGACGCTTGCCGTAAGTATGGTATCAAGAGATACCATCAGGTTTCTACAGACGAAGTTTACGGCGACCTTCCCTTGGACAGACCTGATTTGTTCTTCACAGAAGAAACACCAATTCACACCTCCTCGCCTTACTCTTCCAGCAAGGCAGGTGCAGACCTTCTTGTGTTGGCTTATCACAGAACATACGGTCTTCCCGTGACAATTTCTCGTTGCTCCAACAACTACGGTCCCTACCATTTCCCGGAAAAGCTTATCCCTCTCATGATTGCAAATGCACTTAACGATAAGCCTCTTCCTGTGTATGGTGAAGGCTTGAATGTACGTGACTGGCTCTACGTTGAAGACCACTGTAAGGCAATTGACCTTATCATCCATAAGGGTAGAGTAGGTGAGGTTTATAACATTGGCGGTCACAATGAAATGAAAAATATTGACATCGTTAAGATTATCTGTAAGGCTCTTGACAAACCCGAAAGCCTTATCACATACGTAACAGACCGTAAAGGTCACGATATGCGCTATGCTATAGACCCCACAAAGATTCACAATGAACTTGGTTGGCTTCCCGAGACAATGTTTAAAGACGGTATCCAGAAGACAATTCAGTGGTATCTCGACAATAAGGAATGGTGGGAAGAAATTATTTCAGGAGAATATCAGAACTATTACGATAAAATGTATGGAGACAGATAAACATGAAAGTTTTAGTAACAGGCGTGAAAGGACAGCTCGGATTTGATGTTGTAAACGAACTTGAAAAGCGTGGGCATGTTGCCATTGGTGTAGACATTGAAGAAATGGACATCACAAATACTGAAAGTGTAAACCGTGTAATCAGCGAGGCTGTGCCCGATGCAGTCATTCACTGTGCGGCGTGGACAGCAGTTGATGCAGCTGAAGACAATATTGATGTTTGTCGCAAGGTTAATGCTGAAGGCACTAAGAATATTGCCGATATCTGCAAAAAGCTCAACTGCAAAATGATTTATATATCAACAGACTACGTTTTTGACGGTCAGGGCACAGAGCCTTGGACGGCAGACTGTAAGGATTATAAACCGCTTAACGTGTACGGACAGACAAAGCTTGAAGGTGAATTGGCTGTCAGCGAAACACTGGACAAGTATTTCATTGTCCGCATAGCATGGGTGTTCGGCGTTAATGGTAAGAACTTTATAAAAACAATGCTTAACGTAGGTAAAAAGTTTGATACGGTAAGAGTTGTATCTGACCAGGTTGGTACACCTACATATACTTTGGATTTATCCAGACTTCTGGTTGATATGGTAGAAACCGAAAAATATGGTTATTATCATGCAACAAATGAAGGCGGATATATTTCCTGGTATGATTTTACCTGTGAAATTTTTAAACAGGCAGGCTATGACACAAAGGTTGTTCCTGTTACTACAGAAGAATACGGTCTTTCTAAAGCCGCGAGACCTTTTAACAGTAGATTGGATAAATCCAAGCTTATTGAAAACGGTTTTGTTCCTTTGCCGACCTGGCAGGATGCTTTGGAAAGATACTTAAAGGAGATTGAATATTAATGGGACAGATTAAGGTTACAAAATGCCCTATTGAGGGGCTTTTCATAATTGAACCTGCAGTTCACGGCGATTCCAGAGGCTATTTTATGGAAACATATTCTCAGCGTGATATGACGGAAGCAGGTCTTGACATGGTTTTTGTGCAGGATAACCAGAGCATGAGCACTAAGGGCGTTCTCCGCGGGCTTCATTTCCAGAAGGAATTCCCTCAGGGAAAACTCGTAAGAGTAATTCGCGGAAGCGTGTTTGATGTTGCCGTTGACCTTCGAAGTGACAGTAAGACCTACGGACAATGGTACGGGGTTGAGCTGACTGCAGAAAATAAGAAACAGTTTTATATTTCCGAAGGCTTTGCTCACGGATTTCTGGTTTTAAGCGACGAGGCTGAATTCTGCTATAAGGTAACAGATTTCTACCATCCCGGAGACGAGGGCGGTCTTGCATGGAACGACCCTGAAATCGGAATCGAATGGCCTGATTTGCTTGGCGAATATAAAGGCAGTGCATCGGGCGACGGTTACACCCTGTCTGACGGAACAAAGCTTAATTTAAGCGATAAAGATCAGAAATGGCTGGGTCTTAAAGATACTTTTAAGTTCTAAAATGATTAAATTGGAGTGTTATATATGCAACACGTATTTATTGTTGGCTCTAAGTCCATGGGCGCATACGGCGGTTATGAGACTTTTGTCAATAAACTGACAGAATATCATCAGAATAATGAAAATATAAAATATCATGTGGCATGTAAAGCTAACGGTGACGGCTCAATGGATGAATCGAAGCTTGAGGGTGCGGTTAAAATCAGTGATTATGAGTTTGAATATCATAATGCCCACTGTTTTAAAATTAATGTTCCTAATATTGGACCCGCATCTGCAATATACTATGATGTTGCAGCACTTAAATACTGTTGCAAATACATAAAAGAAAACAAAATCGACAATCCCGTTGTGTATATCTTAGCATGCAGGATAGGTCCTTTTATGGCTTATTATAAAAACAAAATACATAAGCTTGGGGGCAAGGTGTATCTTAACCCTGACGGACACGAATGGATGCGCGAAAAATGGTCGCCTGCTGTGCGGAAATACTGGAAATTGTCCGAAAAGATGATGGTTAAAAACAGCGACTATATTATTTGCGACAGTGTGAATATTGAGAAATATATTCAATCGGACTATGCAGTATTTGAGCCTAAGACAACATTTGTTGCCTATGGTGCAGACACAACAAAATCCACACTCCACTCTTTTGATGAGAAAGTTGTTAACTGGTACAAGGAAAAAGATGTAACACCCGGCGAATATTATCTTGTAGTCGGACGCTTCGTTCCCGAAAATAATTACGAAACGATGATCAAGGAGTTTATGGCATCTGATACAGATAAGGATTTTGTAATTATTACAAATAATAACGGCAATCCGTTTTACGAAAAGCTTCGCATGACCACCAACTTTGAAAGCGACCCCAGGATTAAATTTGTCGGCACTGTGTACGACCAGGAGCTTTTAAAGAAAATTCGCGAAGATGCATTTGCATATTTCCATGGGCATGAGGTTGGCGGCACCAATCCTTCACTTCTGGAAGCTTTGGCAACAACAAACCTTAATCTCCTTCTGGATGTGGGTTTCAACCGTGAGGTGGGCGAGGACGGAGCTTTGTATTGGAGCAAGGCTGAAGGTGATTTGGCGGCGCTTATCAATAAAGCGGACAAACTGCCGCAAAGCGAAATTGAAGCTCTGGCAGCTCTTGCAAGAAAGAGAATTGCTGATTGGTACAGCTGGGAATATATCGTTGCTGAATATGAAAAAGTGTTTTTGAATTACTAAATTATAAGAGGCTGAAATCATGAAAATCCTGTTGGTTAATAAATTTCATAATGTGAAAGGCGGCAGTGAAACATATTATTTTGGGCTTGGAGAAATGCTGAAAAAAGCAGGTCACGAAGTAATATACTTTTCGATGAAGGATGAAAAGAACGTTCCCTGTGAACAGGAAAAGTTCTTTGTTGAAAATGTGGATTTCAATGCACCCATGGGAAAGTTAGGACTTGTGAAAGCTTCGCTCAAAATGCTCTACTCTTTTGAAGCAAAAGCGAAATTTGACAAGCTTTTAACAGCTGAAAAACCCGATATTATACATTTGAATATTTTCCAGAGCCAACTGACAGGTTCGATTGTTGATGTTGCAAAAAAGCATAAAATTCCGATTGTTTACACCGCTCACGATTTAAAGAGTGTTTGTCCCAACTACCAGATGATGGATAATGGCAAAATCTGTGAGAAATGTTTAGGTGGTAAATATGTGAATTGCTTTAAGTCAGGCTGCATGAAAAACTCGAAATTGAAGAGCCTCTTGGCAACAATGGAGGCATATGTATATAAGTTTAAGAAAACATACGAAAAAATTGATTTGGTAATTACTCCGTCAGCTTTTTACAAAAAGAAGATTGACGAAGCAGGCGTAATGAAATGCCCTGTTATACATATGGCAAACTTCTTGCCTGAGGGTACGGAGTATTCTGTGAGCGAGATAGGCAGTTACATTCTTTATTTTGGCAGATTAAGCCATGAAAAGGGAACAATGACACTTTTAAAGGCTTATGAAAAAGCAAATGCTGATAAGCCGCTTTATTACGTTGGTACAGGTCCGATAAAAGAGCAGCTTGAAAAATATATCGATGAACACAATCTTTCTGATAAAGTAAAGCTTCTGGGCTTTAAGAGCGGTGATGAGCTGAAAACTCTTGTGAAAGAGAGCTTGTGTGTTGTTTTGCCCAGCGAGTGGTACGAGAACGGACCTTATTCAATCATGGAAGCTATGGCAGTAGGCAAGCCTGTTATCGTGTCCGATTTAGGCGGATTGCCTGAAATGGTTGAAGACGGTATTAATGGATATGTTGTAAAGCCCTTCGATACTGATAGTCTTTCGGAGGCAATTGTAAAGCTTTCTAATTCAAGCAGGGACGAGCTTGTGCAAATGGGTATTCGTTCCTTGGAAAAAGCAGAGAGTACGTTTGATGCCGCTATGTATTTAAAGAGGATTGAAACAGAGTACAGCGGTGTACTGAGCGTTGAAAAATAGATGGAGAACTGAGTATGATGAAAAAACGTGTATCATGGATTGATATGTTAAAAGGTTATTGTATGCTTGTGGTGATGTTACATCATCTCAGTTTTGTGCCGGGAGTTTACAGAACCTTTTACGCTCCGTTTTTTTTGACTGCGTTTTTTGTTTCGGCGGGACTTACATTCAGCGTTAAAAGGGATTTTAAAGCTTTTGTTATAAATAAACTCAAAACATTGGTGCTTCCGCTCTTTATTCTTGATGCTTTTAATATTTTGATTTCTCTGGTATTAAATCCGGGCGAAACAAATGTATTGTCTGAGTTTAAAGGGTTATGTGTACAGATTGGCACCACACATCTATGGTTTATTGCAGCAATGTTTGTTTTTTGTATAGCGTTTTATCCTGTCGCAAAATACTGTGGAAACAATAGAAAGAAATTAATGATAACAATAAGTGTTTTAGCGATTATAAACATAATTTTTTCTGTCGCTACGAAAGGTGTGCGCCTGCCCTGGCATGTTAATTTTATTGGTATAGGATGCTTCTGGTTAGGCATCGGATATCTTTTAAAGGGGAAGATAGAGAGGCTTCACGACCTTCAAACAAAGAAAAAAGCAACGATTATTCTTTGTGTTGTATTGGTATATGTTCTTGTCTTGGTGCTCTCTTGCTATTGTGGACATAATTATCTCGGTTTTGAGCAGGTAGATGATAATCCTTTGTTGTACTTACTCACAAACAGTGTCGGCGTAGCACTTATACTGATACTGTCTGTAGTTACGACGCAGTTTAAATTTGTCCAGTTTGTTGGCAGAAACACCTTGTTTTATTTCGCTTTCCACGGAAAGCTGCAGGCAGTTTTATTACTGGTTTTTGAAAAAATCAATATGATGGGTTTTCTTGAAAACTTTAATTTTGTAACACCTGTAGCGTTTGTTATAGCCGAAGCCTTAATATTATATTTTCCCTGTATAATATTTTCAAAGGTTATGCCCTTTGCTGTAGGCAAGGGATGGAGTTAAATAATATGACAGTAATCTAACCAACAGGAGATTTAAAATGATAACAAAATTCTTGAAAAACAACTCCATAATGTTGATATATGCAGTAACTCTGCTTTCGATGTTCATGTTTGTAAAGACGGTAAATCCGATTGTCAACTACATAAGATATGCTTATGTATTCTTTATGGGCATTTTTGTTGTCGCAAAGCACAAAGAACTTTTATTTAACAAGTTTATGTTGCTGATACTCGGATGCTTCATTGCACATACCGTAATATTCGGGTTTATGCTCGCACCGGATTCTCTCAGTGATATTATTGAGGATAACACAATCGACCTTATTCTTTTCTGGGGTTTTGTGATTTTTACAGCTCAGTATGTGTGGAAGAATCGATTGGACAAACAGTTCCTTATTTTTTCACAGATTGCAACCACGCTGTTTGTAAACTATTGTTATATAACAAACTTCAACGGCATTGCACCGGTTAAGTTTTTGCCAACACTGTTTGGTGCAGGCATAAATCGAATAAGGTTTACCTTCGGTTTGTCTGCTACAAACAGAGCTGCATATATTGCATTGGCAGCATTTATTTTATCTCTTATGGTGTGGCGTGAATGCTTCAATAACAAGAAGCTGTTTTCAAAAGAATGGACTTTCTTTGAGGTTTATGTGTTCTTCAGTGGAGTTGTATCTGTGCTTGTGATGGTTTCAACCCAGACAAGAGGCGCACTTTTGTCTGCCGCAATTTTTTTTGTGCTTACTTCAATTTTGGACAAAGAATGCCTCTTTAAGCTGAATTTTAAGAATATTGACTGGAAAATTTATTTCATTTTTGCCGCGGTTTTACTGTTGTTCTATGCATATTTCGTGTTTTTTAATGCTGATTCAAGATCGGAAAATCTTGCTATTAACCTGGATCTGTTTCTTGCTTCCGCAAATCAAGCAACAGGCTTTGGGTATACACCGTTTTCAACGTTTTTAACACAGGGTTTTGGATTAGCGACACGCCCTATAGACTGTTACTATCTTTACATACTTTGTGCAACGGGATTTACAGGATTGGCGCTGATACTTATTTCCATGATTATTATGCTGACAAGAGCTATCAGGATTTACTGCTTTGAAGCTACCAGTACACTGAAAAACAGTTATATCGTATTATACATAGTAATGATATTCATTGCATTTTCTGAGAGTAGCTTTGTTGCTCCGTATAGTCCATATTCGTATATTTATTGGGTTATGTTCCTACTGTTGTTTTTAGGACAATATAATGACTCTGGGAATATTACAGAAAAGGGATGAAAGAATGGCAAACAATGAATCAAAGAGATTAATCAAGAACACCGGCATTATAGCAATAGGAAGCTTAAGCACAAAGCTTGTATCGTTCTTTCTTTTGCCGCTGTATACAGGAATTCTTTCGCAGGAAGAGTACGGTACATATGATTATATCCTGTCAATAATGACCTTTGTTATTCCATTGGTAACGCTTCTTGTTTCGGAATCTATGTTCAGATTTCTGATAGACGCAAAAGGTGCTGATGACAGAAAAAGAATTATTTCGGAAACTTTTGTGATTACGCTGACAGGATTGACAGTTTTTTGTGTTGTCGGTGGAGTGTTTCTGACAGCAACAAATAATAACTATACTCTTTGCATTCTGGGGTATGGTATAACATATGTGCTTGCATCATTAATTCCCGCCATACTCCGTGGCGAGGGAAGAATGACTGCATATGCTGTATGTAATTTTACGGTAACTTTTATTACGCTTATCACAAATGTTCTGGCGATTGCAGTTTTCAGATTGGGCGTAACGGGGTTGTTTCTCGGTTTTATAGTTTCTCACGCGTTATCGTTTATAATTTTTTCAATTGAAATGAAGCTTTGGCGCTACCTTGATTTTACAAGGGTTACAAAAAAGGGTGTTACGAGTATTGTGAAATATTCCATTCCCATGGTGCCTAACAAGCTTTCATGGTCCATCGTTGACCTTGCAGGTCGAATTATTGTTACAAATGTAATAGGTGTGGCAGCTAACGGAATTTATTCCATAGCCAATAAATTTCCCACGTTAATTAATACCTTTTATCAGTTCTTTTATCAAGCATGGACAGAGTCTTCAGCCAGAGCGTTAAAAGACGGCAAGGAAGAAGCAGAGAAGTTCTATAATTTTATTTATGAAAAGCTTAAGAGAATTCTGATTGCAATAGTTATTATGCTTGTTGCCTGTATGCCTGTTGCGTTCAAGCTGATGATTAATCCCAACTTTTCAGAGGCATACTACTATGTTCCCTTGTTGGCATTCGGTATGTTTTTCTCAAACATATCCGGCTTCTACGGAGGCATTTTCACCGCATATAAGGACACAAAAATGCTCGGTATTTCCACTTGTGTTGGTGCGGTTATAAATATTATTATAAATCTTGCATTAATTAAAATAATCGGTCTTCATGCAGCTGCGGTTGCTACTTTTACATCCGAGTGTGTTATTGCAGGCTACAGATGTAACCAGACTAAAAAATATATAAAACTGAAGGGTAATCCTAAATTTTTAAGCGCATGTCTGTTGATGGCTGTTGTTATATGTGGTTTCTACTATGTAAATACATGGTGGAGCTTTGCCGTTAATTTTGTTCTCGGCGCAGTCTTCAGTCTTTATATCAACAGGGCAGTAGCAGGTGAAATTTTAGGAATGATATTAAGAAAGAAAACAAGAAAGGGTATCTGACATGAAAAAAGTCGGTATTATAACATTTCACAGAGCGTTGAATTACGGGTCTGTGATGCAGGCATATGCCTTACAGACTAAAATAAAAGAATTATACCCGGACTACGCGGCGGAAACGATTGACTATTATCCGCCTAACATAAAAAAAATACGCAGTATATTTGTACCTGTAAAATCGCTCAGAAACATAGTAAGAAACGTTACTGCCCTTGCATATTATCCTTCTTTTGCAAAGAGAAGAAAGAGCTTTGATAAGTTTCTTGATACCCATCTTAAAATCGGTAAGAAATATAATGAAAATGACAACATGGCAAACCTTGACGAGCAGTATGATATTTTAGTTGCAGGCAGTGACCAGATATGGAACAACGTAACTAAGGATTTCAGCTTAAAGTACTTTTTTCCTGATTCAGAGAAGGCTAAAAAAGTTTCCTATGCTCCCAGCGTGGGTAACGGTATGTTTGAACGAGGTGTAAATGAAGATATCTTCAATGCCTTAAGCAAATTTTCGTGCATATCTGTCAGGGAAAAAACCGGCTCAGAAAAGTTAAAAAGCTTTCTTGACGCAGAGCATATTCCTGTGGTGATAGACCCGACGCTCTTAATTTCGAAAGAAGAATATGAAACTATTTCTTCGAAAAAATTCATGAAGGGCGACTATATCTTCATGTATACAATCAAAAACCAGGAAAGATTTCTGAAGGCTGTAAAGGACATTTCCGAAAAAACGGGGCTTCCTGTTGTGACAGTGTTTGCAGGTCAGGCAAGCTTCCGCGTTTACAGCTATGGTGTGAAAATGTCCACACATTCATCGCCGGAGGATTTTCTGGCACTTATAAGAGATGCTAAGCTCGTGGTTACAGATTCTTTCCATGGAACTGCGTTTTCAGTTGTGTATCAGAAGCCTTTCTATTCATTCTGTACAAAGGATGCCTCCACAAGAGATGCAAGAATTGATACATTGCTTTCAAAGATTGGTCTTGAAGACAGAATGCTTTTCTTCGAGGACTATGAAAGGGACGGTTACCTGAACGAATTGAACTACAGTTCGGTTGAAGAAAAGCTGGAAGCTTTTAAGGCACAGTCGGTAGATTATTTAACAGACAGTTTGATTTAACTTAATTTAGGAGGAATCCGGATGAAGCTTTGTGCTGCTACAGCGTGCACAGGATGTGCGGCTTGTTTAAATATTTGTCCCAAACAGTGCATCAGCATGGAAGAAGGGTTAAACGGACATCTTTTTCCTGTATGCAACGAAGCCGATTGTATAAACTGCGGTTTGTGCGAAAAGGTGTGTCCTGTTAACACAGACATTGAAAAAAGAGAACCGATGGCTACATATGCCGCGTGGAATACAAACCTTGAGGTACAGAAAAAATCTACCTCGGGGGGTATATCTGCCATGCTTGCAAAAGCGATAGTTGAAGAGCAAGGCATAGTTTACGGAGCAGCGTTTGACAAAAGCTGGAGCGTTGTACATGTAAGATGTGAAACCCTTGAAGACTTGGACGCACTCAGAACTTCAAAATATGTCCAAAGCAAAATAGGCGATACATACAGAAGGGTGCAGAGCGACCTCAAGGCAGATAAAAAGGTAATGTTTGTAGGCACACCCTGTCAAGTTGCAGGCCTTAAGTCGTTTTTGAGAGCTGATTACGAAAAGCTGTATACTGCCGATCTGGTTTGTCACGGTGTCCCGTCAGACAAAATTTACCGAGAGGAATTGGCATATTTAGCTGATACAGATAAACTTAAATGGGTTTACTTCAGAGGAAGGTTTGCCGCAGGTTATGGCTATGGCTTTATCTTCGATTACGGCGACCGAACTGAAAAATTTCCTTTAAGACAAAGCTACTATATCCGAGGCTTTATGGATGGATTGTTCTTCCGCGAATCCTGCTACAGCTGCAGGTATGCAACAAAAGAGCGACTTGGCGATATAACAATTGGTGATTTCTGGGGAATAGGCAAAAGTGTGCCCTTTAACAATCCTGAGAAAAGACGGGTTTCTTTGGCGTTGATTAATACAGAAAAGGGCAGAGATTGGTTTGATGCAATCAAAGCTGAACTCCATTTTGAGGAAAGAGAATTGATGGAAGCCGTCAACGGAAACCCTCAGCTCCGTAAACCTATTGCAAAGCCTGAACAGTATGAAAAGTTTAAAAAGCTTTATCCGTCTATTGGCTATTTAAAAGCTATGCAGAGAACATTCCCTAAAATGAGATTAAGGCTGCTACTGGAAAAGCTACTGAGGAAAAAATCATGAAAAGAACAAATGAAACATTAAATGCAGTTAAGGGTATAGCGTGTATGCTGGTTGTTTTCATACACGTACAGTTTCCCGGAATGTTTGGTAATGTGATTGTCGCACTGTCTCGTTCTGCAGTGGCAATATTTTTTGTTGTTTCCGGATATTATCTCTACAATTCAGATTTTGACAAAATTTCTGCCAAACTGCCTGTAAAAATCAAAAATATCGCTAAACTGACGGCGTTTGCTTTTCTGTTATATTTTGTATGGGAAAGCTTCGTGCGGTTTATCGGCTCTGGAACAGAGGCTGTTCTTCAATGGTATACCGACAGGGTATTCACATTTGAAAGTCTGATAAAGGTTGTTTTAACAAGCTATGACCCTGTTGTAGGGCATTTATGGTTTTTGCTGGCTCTTTTAGGAGCATATATATTATTTATTCCGATTACAAAATTCAAACTAAAGAAACTGACATATATATTAAGCGCAGTGCTTCTTGAAGCGCACATAGTGATAATGGCAATTTCAGGTATCTTTAAACTGAATATTAATATGACAGTGTTCAGAAGCGTATTCTTCTACGGTTTACCCTTTGTCATGTTAGGTTTTTTCCTGAAAGAGTACGAAAAATGGTTTCAAGAAAAGCTTTCAACGGCGCTGCTTACAACAGTAGCAGTGGCAGGAGCTGTGTTAGTTGTTGCAGAACTCTTACTTTTCGGTAATATGCAGGTGTTTAACGGAACAATCATTTTGGTGGCTTCCGTGTTCCTGTTGGCTGTGCGTCATCCCGAGTTTAAAGGCCCGAAGGCGTTGATGAAGCTTGGCGGAATGTATTCGACCGATGTATATATTTATCACTGGCTTGTAATGGAATTGGTAATTAAAGCATGTGAAATTTTAAATATCAGCTTTACTTGGTTTGATTGGATTGAGCCTGTGATTGTTTTAGCTATAACAATTGTCGGGGTAATTATGTTAAGTCTTGTGAAAAAAATCCTTAGCTCCTTGAAGGTGGTAAGAGCATGAAATTAGTGAAAGACAAAGAAAAATGCTGTGGCTGTTCTGCCTGTGCAGAAAGATGCCCCGCGAAGGCGATAACAATGACTGTTGATGAGGAAGGCTTTTATTATCCTGTGATAAACGAGGATAATTGTACAGATTGTGGCTTATGTCTCAAAGTGTGCAGAAATACGCCTTTGGACAATGGTTTGCAAAATCAGAAATATTATGCTGTTAAGAGCCGTTCTGTTGCAGACAGAATGCGCAGTCGTAGTGGCGGTTTTTTCTTTGAACTTGCAAAGCAGATTATAAATGACAATGGTGCAGTTTACGGTGTTGTAATGGAAGTCGATTGCCATGTGCGCTACAAGCGGGCTGCAACATTGGAGGAAGTAAAGCTGATGCAGGGCTCCAAGTATGTGGAAAGCGACATTCTTGGCATATATCCATACGTTGAAAATGACTTAAAGGATGGTTTGAGGGTTATCTTTTCAGGAACTGCTTGCCAGGTTGCAGGGCTTTATGGTTATCTTTCCTTAAAGAAGGTTGACCAAAGCAGGCTTGTTACCATTGATATTGTCTGTCACGGCGTTCCAAGCAGAAAGGTTTTGGAGGATTATATCAGATTTGCTGAGAAAAAATATAAAGGCAGGATTGAAGCCTTTAACTTCAGAGATAAAAGCTTTGGTTGGAACACACATGTTGAAACATATATAATTAACGGAAAAAAGCGTGCAAGAAAGAACTATACGAATTTGTTCTATACAAACCTTTGCTTACGCCCCTCCTGTGGCAACTGTGCATTTGCATCCTACCAAAGACCTGCAGACATTACAATTGCCGATTTCTGGGGACTTAATGAGAAGCTTGAAGGCTTTGATGACAATAAGGGTGTGTCGGCAGTAATTGTTAACACTCAAAAGGGTACAAATGCGTTTGACGCTATAAAAGACTGTGTAGACATTCATGAGGTTGATAAGGAAACTTGCTCTCAGCCAAATCTGCATAAGCCTACAAAAATTCCTGCAAACAGGGCTGAGTTCTGGAAGGTTTACAAGGAAAAAGGCTTTATGGGAGTTATGAAGGCCTATGGAAGATATGATTTATTGAGACGCATAAAATGGCACTTAATAGATTTCAGAAAAATTAAAAACAATCGTTAAAGTGGAGGATTTGCAATGAAAGCGGGAATTATAACATTTCATGATACATTGAATTATGGTGCATCATTACAATGCTATGCTTTGCAAAAGAAGCTAAACTCTATGGGTGTTGATACAGATGTAATAGACTATAAATGTTCCTGGTTCAATAAGCGATATTCACCCTTTTACATTGAAAACAAGAGCCTGTCAAAGGTTTTGTATATGCTTGCAGCTATGCCTATGAATGTTGTGAAGCAAAAGAAAAAGAGAGAGTTTCACAAAAGGTATCTGAAATTGAGCTCTGCTTATGACAGAGATACAATAAAAAACACCAATGATATTTACGATTTGTTTATAACAGGAAGCGACCAGGTGTTCAATTGGAAATTAACTGACTTTGACACAACCTTCTTCCTTGATTTTGTTGAAAAAAATAAAAGAAAATGTTCATATGCGGCAAGCTTTGGTTTTCATCAGTTAGATGAAGATAAAAGAGAAAAATATGAAGAATTGTTAGACGGATATTATGCAATGAGCGTAAGAGAACAGAGTGCTGTAGAACTTGTGCGTGATATTACCGGTAAAACGGCACAGCTTGTTTCTGACCCGGTATTTTTACTTAAAAAGAAAGACTGGGCAGAGATTGCAAAAAAGGTTGATATGAAGAACTATATCCTCCTTTATTCAATCAACGACACAGATGCATACAAATATGCATTAAAGCTTGCTGAAAAAACAGGCAAAAAACTGGTGTATCTGAGCGCACCTGTCAAAAGAGTGGGAAGCTTTATTCCCAAACGTAACATAGGTCCGATTGACTTTTTGGGTTGGTTTTATAATGCTGATTATATTGTTACCGATTCCTTCCACGGAACAGCATTTTCCATTATTTTTGAAAAGCAATTTGTTTCTCTTCTGGCAAGGCAAACACATAACGGGAACTCCCGTTTAAGCAATTTGTTGTCGATTGTCGGTCTGGATAACAGAATTGTGCGAGAGGAGTTGTCTTTGGACACCATTGCCGAAAAAATTGACTATAGCTTGGTAAACGAAAAGCTTACCGAATATGTGGAAAGCTCGGTAAATTACTTGGAGAGAATAACAGGAGCGAATGAATAATGAATGATGTTTTAGTTTCTGTGATTATTCCTGTTTATAACGCAGAAAAGTATCTGGCAGAATGCATTGAAAGTGTTGTCAATCAGACTGAGCAGTCCTGGCAATTAATTCTTGTGAATGACGGCTCTGTTGACTTGTCGGATTCAATATGTCAATCCTATGCAGAAAAAGACAGTCGCATTTGTTATATAAAGCAAGAAAATGCAGGGGTTTCTGCGGCAAGAAATGCAGGAATTGAAAAGGCTTCGGGAAAGTGGATAACTTTTTTGGATGCTGACGACACGCTTAGTCAAGACGCATTGTCCTTGCCGACATTTTCAGAACAGAATGTCCAGATGATTATGGGTGGACATTCCAATATAATAGACGGATTATCCTTTGATAAGAAAAGCATATCTATTACTGCTAAGGCAATGCAGCTTTGCATTCTCGATATTGTAAGCTTTAAAAAACAATATCCCGAAACTTCTATGATAGGTGTGTATAATCATTGGAGCGTATGGGGACGGTTTTTCTTAACCTCAATAATCAAGGAAAACGGTATTTGCTTTTCCAAGGATATAAGATTGGGCGAGGACTTATTGTTCTGTATGGAATACTACAATAACATAAATAGCGTTGCGTTAAATTACAGTAAGATATATTTTTACAGACCCAACGAAGCTTCTGTAAGCAGGACCTTCCAGAAGAGCAGGGTTAATAACACAGTGCTTCTCACGGAAGAATTAAAGAAGCATGTAAAAGAAAACGGTTTAAAGAAAGCATATTACAGATTTGTTGTAAATAGGGTTGCTAAATGCTGCTTTGATTATTATGCTAATCCCAAGTGCAACTTGTCGAAGCAGGAAAAAATCGAAAGTCTTGAGAATATGTGCGGCGGTGCCGTCATCAATGAGGCAATTATGAAAGCACCTTATACACATCTTGCGCCCGGGAAAAAAGACTCTGTTTTATATGCTGTGGTGCTGGCTGCATTGAAGCGTGGTAAATATAACAGTGCTTTGAAACTGGCAGAAATGGCAAAATGACAAGAGCAGAATTTACAGAAAGGTTGTTTGAAAATGAATGTAGTGCATTTACAATTGTTTGGCTATATCGGTGGCATGCAGACAATATGCCGTGAGATATATCTGGAATCAAAGAACAACAATTATTTCTATTTTCTTTTCGAAGGCGGACCCATTTCAGACCAGATCGAGCAGATGGGCGGTAAAGTTATAATTGAACATGCACCGCATCAGTTCTTTTTTAAGAGCCTGATAAAGTTTATCAAGTTCTGTAAAGATGAAAAAATTGATGTGGTTATCTGTCATGCAGGGTCTCCGATAGCATGGATACATATGATTGTGGCATCCTATTTTTTGAAAAATGTTCGCTTTGCCGTGTATGAGCATGGAGATATTATTGATATGATAGGTGCAGGCGGTTTGAGGACAACTCTCCTTAAACCAATTATGAAAAAAGCTATCAAGAGAGCTGACTTTGTAGTTTCGGTATCCGAATTTGTTAAACGTAGAAATAAAGAAATATTAGGTATAAGCACAGATAAAGCTCACGTTGTTTACAACGGTATAAGACCTGAGCTGTTTCACCGTGATAATATTGAGTCTCATGACACTTTCAGACTTGTTTATGTGGGACGGATTTTCCGTAAAAAAGGCTTGCATTTGTTGGTTGATGCTGCAGCCAAGCTTCCTTGCGACATGAACTACACAATAGACATTATCGGCGAAGGCGAAGATGTGCCGATGCTCGTCGAAAAAACAAAGGAATACGGCTTAGAGGACAAGATTAATTTCCGCGGTCCGCAAACAAACGTGGCAGAGTGGCTCAAGCAGATGGATTTATTCGTACATCCTGCTATATGGGAAGAGGGCTTTGGAATTACACTGGTTGAGGCGATGGCGGCATCCATTCCTTGCGTTGCGTTTAAAAAAGGCGCGCTCCCCGAGCTGATAAATAATGGCGAAAACGGTTTCATTGCAGAGGAAGTATCGGCAGAGGCTTTATGTGAAAAGATTGTTGAATGCTATAAGTTATTTAAAAATGGCAGCTATGATAAGCTTCGCGAAGGGGCAAGAGCAACAGGTGACAGCTTCAGTATTGCAAATACTGTTGAGCAGTTGGAAAAACTTTATTAATATACGGTGAGAATTATGAAGATTTCTGTAATTACATATCACAGAGTATACAACTACGGAGCGGCACTTCAGGCATATGCAACAGAAAAAGCCTTGAATAATCTTGGCTATGAGGCTGAATTGGTAGATTATATTCCTAAAAAGGTAAAGAATTACGGTAGTGTTGCGCAGGTTTTTTATGAAAGCGGTCTTTTTTCGAATAATTTGGTGAGAAGAATACTTTCAACTATTGTTAAAACACCTTCTTACAGAAAGCAGAGAAGTGTTTTTGACGGGTTTATTGATAAAAGAATTACAATGACCAAGCCCTATTATTCCGAAGAAGAGCTTAAGAGTGACCTTCCTCAGGCTGATGTGTATTGCACAGGCAGTGACCAGGTGTGGAACAACACCTATGTAAAGGAATTTGATGGTGTATATTTTCTTTCCTATGCTGAAAATAAGCCTAAAATTGCCTTGTCTGCAAGCTTTGGCAGAAAGGATTTCACGAAGGAAGAATTAGGCTGGATGATGCCCTGGCTCAAGAAATATACAGCGATTTCTGTTCGCGAAAAGAGTGGGCTGGAGCTTTTGAAGGATGCAGATGTTCCGCTTAAAGAGCACACCCTTGACCCGACCTTGATTTTGCGCAAGGAGGAATGGGAAAAACTGATTTCTGATGTTAAACACGAAGATTACATTCTGGTGTATCAGCTTCACGGTTCAAGCAAGGCAGAGGATTATGCCGTGAAAATAGGTAAGGAAAAGAACCTTAAAGTGCTTCGCATTGTTACAATGCTTCACCAGAAATCCGGAAAGTCAAATCCCGTTGTTTTACCTGAGGTTGAAGAATTTTTATCGCTTATATACCATGCAAAATATGTTGTGACGGATTCTTTCCACGGAACAGCGTTCTCGCTGAACTTCAACAAAAATTTTATTGTTTGTCCTCCCGGAAAAACAGGTGAGAGAATACAGTCTGTGCTTGAACTTACCAATCTTACAGAACGAATCGCAAGTAGCGAGGAAGACGCTGTTTCTCTTTCGGATAAAACCATTGATTTTACCAAGTGTAATCAGGTTTTTGATGCGGAGAGAGACAAGGCAAAGAGGTATGTTGAAAATGCTCTAAACCTTTGCAAAGGGGAATATTAATGGTTTTGTTTGATAATAAAGCAAATTGCTGCGGCTGTGGCGCTTGTGCGGCTATATGCCCAAAAGGTGCAATCATGCTTAAAGAAGATGAATACGGCTTCAGATATCCTGCAATCAACTCTGAAAAATGTGTTGAATGCAGTGCATGCAAAAGGGTATGCCCCCTTGAAAACGGTTGTGAAAAGGCTGAACCTGAGAGCGCATACGTTGCCACAAACAAAAATGTATCGCGACAGATGAAGTCTGCATCCGGCGGTGTGTTTTCCGCCATAGCGGAAAAGCTTCTTAACGATGGGTGGACTGTGTGGGGTGCGGCGTACGATTTTGACGCAGAAGGATTTGTGTGCGTAAAGCACGAAAGCATCACCGCGACTGATGAGCTTGTAAGGCTTCAAGGCTCAAAGTATGTTCAAAGTAATACGGATCAGGTTTTCAAAGCGATAAAAGACGAGCTGAAAAGCGGAAAACGTGTGCTTTTTTCGGGAACACCCTGCCAGGTGGCGGCTGTGAAGAAATTTACAGGCACACTTGGCGAAAACCTTGTTACGATTGATGTTATATGTCACGGAGTCCCGTCTGTTAAAATGCTGAAGGATTACTTTGAAATGCTGGGAAGGAAATACAACGGTGTTGTTAAAAGCTTTTCCTTCCGCGATAAAACAAAGGGCTGGGGCATGACAGCAACAGCAAAGATTGAAAGAGCAGGAAAAGTAAAGAATGTTATTATCCCCAGCAGCAACTCGTCCTATTTCAGTTCATTTTTGAAGTCCGAAACCTACAGAGAAAGCTGCTATTCGTGTGCATTTGCCACCAAGGAGCGTGTTGGCGACTTGACAATCGGCGACTACTGGGGAATCCAGGAAGCTCACCCGAATATTACACAAAAGGCTGAGTTTTCGGAAGAACGGGGGATTTCGTGTATTCTTGTAAACACAGAAAAAGGGCAGGCTATTATGAATATCTGTAAGGCAGGTATGAATTTAGAGGTGTCTGTATTTGATAAGGTGGCAAAGGAAAACCACCAGCTTAAAGCTCCCAGTGCGAGACCTGTAAACAGGGAAAAGGTGCTTGATATCATTTTGAAATCCGGGTTTGATAAGCTGGAGAATGTAAACAAAACAGAAACAGGTAAAAAGTACTACGTAAATTACCTCAAGGCAATGCTGCCCACAAAATTTAAAACATTTTTGAAAAGATTGATGTAATATGAGTTTTGATTTTTTTGGTCGGAGGTTTTATTTTCTTTCCGATGAAAGGCAACTTCAGAAAGCATTAAACATGCTTGAAAAATACATACTTAAGCCTGAAATTCTTATAATTGCGGCAATTTTGGCAACTTATCTTGTATTGCTTTGCATTGCCCGGTTTTTAAAAAAAGACAGGATGTTGAATTTCTTCAGATCAATATCCCCGTGGATTTATATGTTTTTCATCTTAGGCATAACCGTGTTTAACCGCAGTGCAGAAACGCGGGAAATAAGGCTGCTGCCTGATTTGTGGCTGACAAAGAGCGGCTTTCATGAAAGCACGATATTAGGCTTTCTGTTTAACCTTGCAATTTATGTGCCTTGGGGATATTTGCTATTCAGGCATTTGAATTGCTGCAAAAAATGGTTAATGTCTATTATCGTGATCGTAGCAGGAAGCCTGATGATTGAAGCCTTACAGTATATCCTTGCGCGCGGTGTCACAGCAATTGATGACTTGGTTGCTAACACCTTAGGTGGAATTATAGGCATCTTCGTTGCAATCATAATGCAAAAGAAGCATAAATTGGAGTAGAACATGGACAAGATTTTGAGTTTTTACAAAAACAAAAGAATATTTATAACAGGGCATACAGGCTTTAAGGGCTCATGGCTTTGTAAAATGCTTGCAAACGCAGAAGCAATTGTGACAGGCTATTCATTAGAGCCTCCGACAAATCCATCACTTTTTGGCATTGCGGAGATTGAAAAGGATGTAACAAGCATTATAGGTGATATCCGTGATTATGAATGCTTAAAAAAAGCCTTTGATGAAGCACAGCCTGAGATTGTGTTGCATCTTGCAGCACAGCCTATTGTGCGCGATAGCTATAAGGATCCGCGCTACACCTACGAAACAAATGTTATGGGCACTGTAAATATACTTGAATGTGTGCGTAATTCAACTTGCGTAAAGTCATTTCTGAATGTTACAACGGACAAGGTTTACAAAAACAAAGAGTGGGAATGGGGTTACCGTGAAAACGAAGAGCTCGACGGCTTTGACCCATATTCCAACTCAAAGTCCTGCTCAGAGCTTGTAACCCATAGCTATAAGCAAAGCTTTTTTGCAGATGGTAGTGTGCCGATTTCAACTGCGAGAGCAGGCAACGTAATCGGCGGTGGTGATTTTGCCAACGACAGAATTATCCCCGATTGCGTGCGTGCGGCGATTGCAAAGGAAGATATAATTGTACGCAATCCTCATTCAACAAGACCGTTTCAACACGTTTTAGAACCTTTATATGCATACCTCATGATTGCGGCAAAGCAGTACGAAGATATATCTTTTGCCGATTATTATAACGTTGGTCCCGACGAGGTTGATTGCTTCAAAACAGGCGCACTGGTTGATTTGTTTACAGACAAGTGGGGAGAAGGAATTAAATGGATAAATAAGTATGACGGCGGTCCTCACGAAGCAAACTTCTTAAAATTGGATTGCTCAAAATTGAAAAATACCTTTGGCTGGAAGCCGAAGTGGAATTTAGATAAAGCAATTGAAAAGACCGTTGAGTGGTCTAAGTGCTATATTTCAGGCGGAAATATCCGTGATTGTATGGACAAGCAAATTGCAGAATTTTTAGGAGAATAATATGAGAAACTGGAAAACCGAAGCGGAAGCAAGGGCAAAAATCAAGGCTCTTGTTGAAGAATATTATCATGACTTCAAGGAAAAGAAGACGCCTTTTAACGAGGGTGACAGAATAAGCTATGCATCCAGAGTATTTGACGAAAAGGAAATGTGTGCTCTTACCGATGCAACGCTTGATTTCTGGCTTACTACAGGCAGATTTGCAGACGAATTCGAGCGCGAATTTGCAAAATGGATAGGCGTTAAATATGCTCATCTTGTAAATAGCGGCTCAAGTGCAAATCTGATTGCGTTTATGGTTCTTACTGCTCCTGAGCTTGGCGACCGGCAGATTAAGCGTGGCGATGAGGTTATTACCGTAGCATGCGGCTTTCCCACAACTGTCACACCCGTGCTCCAGTATGGTGCAGTACCCGTTTTCGTAGATGTAACCGTACCTCAATACAATATTGACATAACAAAGCTTGAGGATGCCTTAAGTGACAAAACAAAGGCTGTTATGATAGCACACACTCTTGGCAATCCCTTTAATTTAAAGGCTGTTAAAGAGTTCTGTGAAAAGCATAATCTTTGGCTTGTTGAAGATAACTGCGATGCTTTGGGCAGCGAATATACAATTGATGGTGTAACAAAGTTCACGGGCACATGGGGCGATATTGGCACAAGCAGCTTTTATCCTCCGCATCACATGACTATGGGCGAGGGCGGTTGCGTGTATACAGATAATCCTCAGCTGCACAGACTTATTTTGTCCTTCCGTGATTGGGGTAGAGATTGTATTTGTCCGTCCGGTCAGGATAATTTCTGCAAGCATCGTTTTGACGGTCAGTACGGTCAATTGCCCGAAGGCTATGACCATAAATATGTATACAGTCATTTCGGCTATAACCTTAAGGTTACCGACATGCAGGCGGCAATAGGCTGTGAACAGCTTAAAAAATTCCCGTACTTTATCGAAAGAAGAAAGCATAACTGGCAAAGGCTCAGAAAAGCATTGGAATGTGTGGAAGATAAGCTTATTTTACCTGTTCCTGCTGAAAACAGCGAGCCTTCCTGGTTTGGATTTTTAATATCTGTCAAACCTGAAAGCGGTCTTGACAGAAATCACGTTACAAGGTTTATTGAAGATAAAAATGTTCAGACAAGGCTTTTGTTCTCGGGTAATCTTATAAAGCATCCCTGCTTTGACCAGATACGGGGCACCGATGCATACAGAGTATCGGGAAGTCTTGAAGTGACTGATTATATAATGAACAATACATTCTGGATTGGTGTTTACCCCGGAATGACAGACGAAATGATTGACTATATGGCTAAAGTTATAATTGAAGCCGTAAATTAAGGAGAAACAGCATGAAAATACGCTTGGCAGACTATGTTGCAGATTTTCTTGCTTCCCATGGAGTGACTGATGTGTTCAGCGTGGTGGGAGGCGGTGCAATGCATCTTAATGATGCATTCGGGCATCATGAAAAGCTTCATGTGACATACAATCATCACGAGCAGGCCTCGGCAATTGCCGCAGAGGCTTATGCCCGAATCGACAACCGAATAGCTGCCGTGTGCGTAACAACAGGCCCCGGCGGTACAAATGCCTTGACAGGTGTGCTCGGTGGCTGGCTTGACTCTATTCCTATGTTTGTCATAAGCGGTCAGGTGCGTTACGATACAACAGCACGCTACGCGATGCAGTTTACTGACGGATTGCCGCTCCGTGCAGTTGGCGACCAGGAGTATGATATTGTAAAGAGCATAGAGCATATGACAAAATATGCGGTAATGCTTGAAAACCCGTTGGACATAAGATACGTGCTTGAAAAAGCGTGGCATGTTGCAACGAGCGGCAGACCGGGTCCTGTATGGATTGATATTCCTGTTAATTTCCAGGGCGGTTTTATAGAAACTGATGAGCTTATTGGATACGACGCAGCCGAGGATGACATTAATCTTCCGCCATCCGTTTCTGTTGATGTAATAAATACGATAATTGAAAAATTGAAAAATGCCAAGCGCCCCGTGCTTCACGCGGGCTACGGCATAAGGCTCTCAGGAGGATACGAAGCTTTCCGCAATGCTATTGAAAAGCTTAATATTCCCATTGTAACTTACTGGAATGCCGTTGACCTTATCGAAAACGAGCATCCTTTGTATACAGGCAGAGCAGGAAACATGGGAGATCGGGCAGGTAACTGGGCAATACAGAATGCTGATTTAATCCTTGCTGTAGGTACACGTATTTCGATACGTCAGGTTGGCTACAACTGGAAAACATGGGCAAGATTTGCCGAAGTAATAATGGTTGATATTGATAAAGCCGAAATGAAGAAGCACACCATTCATGTTGATATGCCCATCTGGGCGAATGCTAAGGATTTTTTTGAGAAGCTTGATGCAAAGCTTTATGAGCCTATAGAAAAGAAGACCGAATGGCTTGAAAAATGCAGTAGCTGGAAGAAAAATTATCCTGTTGTAACAAAAAAGCAGGAAGAGTATAATGGTGATGGTGTAAACGTTTATGCCTTTATGAAATACATGAGCAGCAACCTGCCCGAGGGCAGCCTTACTGCTGTTTCAAACGGTGCGTGCTGTGTTGTAGGTAATCAGGCGTATGTTATCAAAAAAGGCAGCAGAATGGCTAATAACAGCGCTGTTGCGAGCATGGGCTACGGGCTTCCCGCCGCAATCGGTACATGTATCGGTGGAGGAAGAAAAGAAACTATATGCCTTGAGGGTGACGGCAGCATAATGATGAATCTGCAGGAGCTTATGACCATTATTACAAACAAGCTTCCCATCAAGATTTTTCTCATAAACAACGACGGATATCACTCCATTCGTCTTACGCAGAATAATCTTTTCAAAGAAAAAGCAAAGATTGGCATAGGCCCCGAATCCGGGGATTTATCCTTCCCCGAATTCAGAAAGATTGCAGATGCTTTCGGCTATAAATATTTCTCAGCATCAACAAATGCGGAAATGCGAAAAGTGGTTGATGAAGTGTTAAAAATTGATGGTCCTGTTTTCTGCGAAGTGTTTACTGATACCGAGCAGGTATGGGAGCCGAAAAGCAGTACAAAGAGGCTTCCGGACGGAACTTTGGTAAGTCCTCCGCTTGAGGACTTAGCTCCTTTTCTTGATAGAGCCGAATTAAAATCACAAATGTGTATTCCATTAGCAGAGGAAATGTGATATAATGAAATGTGCCGTAATTTCAGGTGCAACAGGTGCAATCGGCACCGCACTCATTACAGAATTGATACAAAAAAATATAGAAGTACTTGTTCTTTGTCGCAACGGCTCAGAAAGAAATGCCAACATTCCCAAGCATCGGCTTGTAACAAAAATGTGTTGCGACCTGAAGGATTTTGAAGCCCTTATAAATGATAGTGGTAAAGAATACGATGTTTTTTATCACTTTGCCTGGATGGGCACCACCGGTGATGCAAGAAACGATATGTTTTTGCAGAATTTAAATGTAAAATATGCACTGGACGCGGTAAAGCTTGCAAAAAGATTTGGTTGCAAAACCTTTATAGGCGCAGGCAGTCAGGCAGAATACGGTCGGGTGGAAGGTATTCTTAAACCTGAAACACCCACCAACCCCGAAACAGGCTACGGCATTGCAAAGCTTTGTGCAGGGCAGATGACAAAAGGGCTGTGTGCACAAATGGGACTGGAGCATATCTGGGTAAGGGTTTTAAGCGTATACGGACCTAATGATACTCCAAACAGCATGGTCATGAGCACTGTAAATAAGCTTAAAGCGGGCGTTGTGCCTGAATTTACAAAAGGTGAACAGCTTTGGGATTATCTTTATTCGGGAGATGCAGCAAGAGCATTTTACCTTTTGGGTGAAAAAGGTGTAAGCGGGAAAACTTACGTGCTCGGCAGTGGAAAGGCAAAACCTTTAAAGGAATATATCAAGGATATTCAAGCACTCATAAATCCTGACTGCGAACTCAGGCTTGGTGCAATACCTTACAGTGACAAGCAGGTTATGCATCTTGAAGCTGATATTACTGAGCTTGTAAAAGATACAGGGTTTGAGCCTTTAACAAGGTTTGAAGACGGAATGAAAAATTTGATATAAAAGTGGTGATTGTATGAAAATAGGTTTTATAGCATCATCGGGGGGTCATTGGGAAGAACTGATGTGCCTTCGTGAAATTGCTGATGAACACGACGCCTTTTATATAACTGAGGCTGGCGGTCAGGCGAATGACAGCAAGTTAAATAATATTTATACCGTAAACCAGATAAACAGAAAAGAAAAGACCTTTTTATATAAATTTATTAAGCTCTTTATTACAGCTATAAAAGTTATAAGAAAAGAGCGTCCTGATGTTGTAATCACAACAGGGGCTTTGATTGCATTCCCTTTTTGCTTAATCGCAAAATTATCGGGTGCAAAGGTTATATGTATAGAAACTTTTGCAAGAGTTACTAATAAGTCTATAACTGGTAGACTTATTTACCCCTTTGCCGATTTGTTTTTAGTGCAATGGGAGTCTATGTTGGAATGCTATCCTAAGGCAAAATATATTGGTAACATTTTCTGAGTGGGGATGATTTATTATGATTTTTGTTGCAGTTGGAACACAAAAATTCTCATTTAACAGACTGTTAAAAAATATAGACGATTTAATAGAAGCCGGAGCTATAACGGAAGAAGTTTTTGCGCAGATTGGAAATTCTGATTATATACCCAAAAACTTTAAATACATTTCGTTCATGTCTAAAGAAGACTTTGATTCAACGGTAGAAAGAAGTAGCCTGGTAATAACGCATAGCGGAGTGGGAACTATAATATCTGCAATTTCGCGTCATAAACCTATTATTGTTTGTCCCAGGCTGTCTAAGTATGGGGAGCATGTAGATGATCACCAGCTGGAGATTGCACAGTATTTTTCAAAAATGAAATATATACTTATGTGTAATGACGGAGAAGCTCTTCTGGATGTAATTAATATTGCAAGGGACTATGAATTTGCCGAATACAAATCACAGAAAGCAAAAGCCGTTGAAACTATACGCACATATCTGAAAAGCTTATAAGAAGGTGTATTAAGATGAAAATAAGTATTGTTACTTTACATAGAGTGCGAAATTATGGTTCATCACTACAAACTTTGGCAACACAGAATTTCATTGAAAATAATGGTGCTGAAGCTGAAATTATCGACTATTATCCCGAAAGATATACAAGCCTTGGTCTCCTTAAAAGATTGAAAAACAAAAGTGAGACATTAAAAAACAATAAAATATTACTTTTGGCAGCGCAAGCTATAATATCAATCTCATATATAAGGAAAAAATTGGTTTTTGATTCGTTTTTAAAAAAATATGTTAAGCTTTCACCAAAAACTTATCGCAGTGAAGACGAATTAGCAGCCGATGTTCCTGATTCTGATGCTTATTGCACCGGTAGTGACCAGGTTTGGAACAGCCACTGGAACGAAGGTGTGGACAGACCTTTGTACCTCAGCTTTGTTCCGGATGATAAGTATAAGTTTTCTTATGCAGCAAGCATAGGTAACGAAAAACTGAGCAATGAAGAGGCAGAGCAGGTAGCTCCGCTTTTAAGTAGTTACAAGCATATTACTGTACGTGAGAACGTAGGTGTAGGTGTGATAGAAGCATTAGGCTTAAACGCAAAGCAGGTATTGGACCCTACGCTTTTATTTACAGGCGATGATTGGCAAAAGTATACTTCGGATAAGTACAGGAATAAGAAATATATTGTTACTTATAATCTTCATCATGACAAACGTATTGATGAATTTGCCACTGCTTTAGGCAAGAAATATGGTTGCAGCGTATACAATATAAGCTATAACATTCATGACATTATAAGAAAAGGCACACTCAAGTGGTGTCCCAAAATTGAAGAATACCTTGGTTTGATACGTGATGCAGAGTGTGTGGTTACAGATTCTTTTCATGCTACGGTATTTTCAATTCTTTTCCACACGAAATTTTTTGTCATATATCCTGAAGAAGCGAGCAGCCGTTTGAGGAGTATTTTATCTTTGACGGGTCTTGAAAGCTCAGGATATGAAGACATTCCCGATGTTGCTGATTATGAAAGAGTAATCAATTTTACTAAGGCAGACGAAATCTTGAATACGGAGCGAAAAAAGGCGAATTTATATTTAACGCAAGTTTTGAATGAAATTCAGCTTTTGAAAGGTGTGTAAATATGAACAAAACTATACCAACACTATTTAGCAAAAAAGAGGACTGCTGCGCGTGCGGAGCATGTTTAAATATTTGTCCTATGAATGCAATAAATTTTCAAGAGGATGAATGCGGATTTTTATATCCTGATATTGATGAAAATTTGTGTGTTGGTTGCGGAAAGTGCCAAACAGTATGTAATTTTCAAAACAGTGTTTGCAGTAACTCTCCTGAAGAAACCTATGCTGCTGTTACAAAGCATACTGAAATTCTTGAACATTCAGCCTCCGGTGGTATTTTTGCTTCTTTTGCAATAACGATGTTATCCGACAACGGTGTCGTTTTTGGGGCAGAGTTCACCCCCGATTTTGAAATAAGGCATTGCGCTATAAATAATACAGATGAGCTACATAAATTGCAGGGGTCAAAGTATGCTCAGAGTAATACTGAAAGAACATATTCAGAAGTAAAAAAGCTTCTTGATTCGAATATAAAAGTACTGTATTCCGGAACACCCTGCCAAATTGACGGATTAAAAGGTTTTTTGGGAAAAGAATATGAAAATCTTATAACTGTCGACATTGTTTGTCATGGTGTGCCCAGCAACAAAATGTTAAAAGATTATATTGCCGTTTTAGAAAATCGGTATGGTGGCAAGGCTAAGAAATTTACATTCCGTGATAAAGGTATCGGTTGGGGAATTAATGGCTCTGTCGTAATTAATTCAAAGAAATATAAGCTTTGGCAAAGTGCATCGTCATATTTTTATTATTTCTTAAAAGGATGGATTTACAGAGAAAACTGCTATAAATGCAAATACGCATCTGAGCACCGACCTGCCGATATAACAATAGGTGATTTCTGGGGGATAGAAAAAGAGCATCCGGAGCTTATCAAAAAGGATGGTTGGAATGCTGCTAAAGGAATATCGCTGATTGTTGTTAATACAGAACGCGGAAAACACTTTCTTGAAAAATCCAAAGAAAACATCGATTTGCAATTATCTGATTTTAAATCAGCAGCAAGTCATAATCCCCAGTTAAGTCAACCAAGTGAAATCGGAAATCGTGAAGTGATAATTGAGCTCTATAAAAAACAGGGCTGGATTGGTTTGAATAAACGTTTTAATGAAAAAATCGGATTTCATAAATATTCCAGTCAAATTAAGAGCATGATTCCGCAGACATTAAAAGAATTTCTTAAAAGATATTTATAGTTTAGGTTGATTTTGCATATTTGAAAGGTGAATTTTATGAAGAAAAAAATTCTTGTTATAGGCCCTAGTGACACGGGTTCATTTGGCGGTATGGCATCTGTTATCCGCGATATACGCAACAGTGAAATTTTGAATTCTTTATATGATATTGACATTCATGAGTCATTTATAGATGGAAATCTTTTTGTCAGATTAGCGTTTTCGATATTAAGCTATTTAAAGTTTTTGACATATTATAAGAAATATGACCTTTTTCATATTCACAGCACATCTAATGGCAGCGCATTCAGAAAATCTTATTATTTAAAGACGTTAAAAAAATCAAACAAAAAAGTAATTGTGCATAATCATGCGGCACTGTTTCTTGTTTTCTACGAAGGTCTTAACGAAAAAAGAAAACAGCTCATAAGGAATTATTTTAATAATGCAGATATGGTCCTTGCACTTTCAGAAGTTTGGAAGGAAAAGTATCAATCCGCCTTAAATATTAACAATTGCCGCACTCTTAATAACGGTATTAACGATGAAGAATTCATTAAAGCAGTATGTGATGCTCAGGAACATAAGAATGAGTTTGTAGTGCTTGGCAGACTTGGCGAAAGAAAAGGAACTTACGACTTAATCGAAGCCGTTAAAATTGCAAGAGAGATTAATAAAGATATAAAAATATATCTTGCAGGTGATGGTGAAATTGATAAGGTCAGGAGTATAATTTCCGACGAAAAATTAGGAGAAAACATTCAGATTATAGGTTGGGCTGACCATACGAAGAAAATGGAGCTTTTAAAAACCTCCGCAACACTGGTTTTGCCTTCACATTATGAAGGTTTACCAATTGCAATTTTAGAAGGTATGGCTGCAGGCAAAGCAATTATCAGCACAACAGTTGGCTCAATCCCGGAGGTTGTAACTGACGAAAACGGTATTTTGATTGAGGCAGGAGATGTAACTGCTCTTGCCCAAGCTCTTGTCAGATGCAGTACAGATGTACAAATGCTAGAGAGCATGAAGGATAATAATATTGCGAAGATTAAAGAAGAATTCAGTGTAAGAAAAATGCACGAGATTTTAGCCGGATACTATAACGAGGTGTTACATAATGAGTAAAACAAAAGTAGGTCTTTGTGTATGCTATGATACAAAAAACTTCGGAAGCCAGCTTCAGGTTTTAGCAACACAGCAGTCTGTTGAAAAATTAGGTTATGATTATGAAATTATAATTTACAAAAAAACACCTTCGCCTGTATTTATAATGCAGTCATTACTCAGGCTTTTTAACCCTTATTTCGTAACAGGAAAGCTTAAGGGAATAAAGAAAAGACGGGAAATTTCAAAGCATCCTGAAATACAGAAGCTTGTTTCTGTAAGAAATAAACGCTTTGATGGCTTTGTTAAACAGTATTTCACAAAAATGTCCAAGCCTTATGCAGGATTTGAAGCTTTGAAAAAAGGCTCGGAAAATTATGACACAGTTTTAACAGGAAGCGACCAATTGTGGCTTCCGCAGAATCTGGGCAGTCATTTCTTCACACAGGAATTTGTAGCAGATAATATAAACAAGGTAGCTTATGCTCCGAGCTTTGGTGTAAGTCAGATACCCTGGTATCAAAAGGGAAGAACGGCAAAATATCTTAAGCGTTTTAATGCTTTAAGCAGCCGTGAATTGCGTGGCAGTCAGATTATCAAAGAGCTTACAGGGATTGATGCAACCACAGTTTGTGACCCAACCTTGTTGTTATCCGGTGAAGAATGGCTCACGCTTATACCCAACAAGAGAGTTGTTGAAGAGCCCTATATCTTTGCTTACTTCTTAGGCGAAAACGAAGCACACAGAGCAGAAACCTTGAAGTTTGCAAAAGAGAAAAATCTCCCTGTTGTAACAGTTCCTTTTCTTGACCACTTTGTTGAATGCGACCAGACATTTGGCGACAAGCAGATGTTCGATATGGATTCTACCGACTTTGTAAATCTTATCCGTAATGCGGAGTATATTTGTACCGACTCGTTCCACGGCAGTGTATTTTCAATATTGAATCACAAACAGTTTGTTACATTCAGCCGCTTTTCAGACGATAGCAAGCAGTCGAGAAATTCAAGAATTGAGAGTTTGTTTAAACTTACAGGACTTGAAGCAAGACATTGTTCAGAAAATGTAGCTAATATTATTGACAATGAAATTGACTATTATGACATTGAAGAAAAATTGAAAAACCTGAGAAACGAATCGGTAGAGTTTTTAAAAACAGCACTTAAAAATACTTGACAAGGAGTGTTTTTTATGAAAAACAATTCGTATAGCGATAAATCACTTGAAGTCAGCAAATCCTATCGTCGAAAGGCTACATTTGAGTTTATTGAAGGAATTATTTTTCAGTTAATTCCAACCGCTCAGATGCGTGTGAAATGGCTCAGGAAAAAGAAGAAATTTGCACTTCTTGGAGAGCATGTTCATTATCAACCCAGAAAGTATCCGGGGGATAACTTAAGAATTAAAATTCACGATAACGTTGCAATTGCCGCAGAGGTAGAATTTACCGCACACGATATTATCAATTGGGTGTTCGACGGTATGGCAGGTAAACGTGAATTTGTAGGATACGTTGGCTGTATAGAAATACATGAAAATGTTTTTGTCGGGGCAGGTGCCAGAATATTACCCAATGTGTCTATTGGACCTAATGCAATAGTGGCAGCAGGAGCAGTCGTCACAAGCGATGTGCCTCCGGGAACCGTTGTAGGTGGCGTACCGGCGAAGGTTATTGGTAGCTTTGATGACGTTATGAGTAAGAGAAAAGCATTCTCTATAGCTCATCCTGACGGATTATCACTGGAAGATGCCTGGCGAGAATTTTATGCGTGCAGAAAAGGTGAATTGAATGATTAAAATATCGGATAAGACCATGTGTACCGGATGCAGTGCGTGTTACAGTATATGCCCAAAATCTGCAATCGAAATGAAGACAGACGAAGAAGGGTTTCAGTATCCCGAAATTGTCGGCAGCAAATGTATTGAATGTAATTTGTGCAGTAAGGTTTGCCCACAGATTGAGCCCTTTGTAGCCTTACATAACTCAACAAATAAATATGCAATTCAGTCTACCGATGAGCAGCTGCGTGCTCTGAGTACTGCGGGCGGTTTCTTTTCCGTTCTGGCAGATTACGTTATATCGGACTGTAATGGAGTGGTTTTCGGGGCAGGCTTTGACGGCGTTGATATTGTACATAAAGGGACCGAACACAAAGATGATATACCTGATATGTGCGGCTCAAAATATGTTCAAAGCTATTTAGGGGATGTTTTTTCCCATATCAACGATTTGCTGTCACAAGGCAGATGTTGCCTTTTTGTGGGAACTCCCTGTCAGGTAAATGGTCTTAAAAAGCTTGTTCAGAACAACAAGAATGAGCACCTGCTTATTACAACTGACCTTATCTGTTACGGGGTTTCTTCTCCGGGAATTTACAAGAAATGGATAAATTTTTTGCAGAAAAAATATAAGGATAATGTTCGCAGGGTAGTATTCCGAGATAAATCCTACGGATATTCTGCACCTAACACAAGAATTTATTTCCAAGAACGAAAGCATATTGAGCAGAATTATGATTCTAAATCTATGCTTAGAATGTTTTTTGCCGGATATAACATGCGTCCCTCCTGTTACGATTGTGAATTCCGTAGCCTTGTGCGTGCGTCCGACTTTACCATAGGCGATTTTCATTCTGTGGGAGATCAAGTTCCGGGATTTGATGATGAGTTAGGAACAACCGCCGTGTGGGTGCATTCAGAATATGGCAAAGAAATTTTCGAGCTTCTGAAGCAGAAAATCAGATGGGAACCCGTGGAAAGCGGATTGTCCTCAAGCATAAGTGGCAGCAATAAGATTTTGAAGATTCCGAAAAACAGAGAAGAGTTTTTCCTTGATGTGAAAAATTGCACTTACGAGCAGCTTACATCAAAATGGGTAAAGAACAATTTGAAAAGCAGAATAGTAAATCTTGTTAAACCTGTAATTAATAAGCTGCCTTTAAAAAAGCATGTTTTTAAGCTTGTAAAAAAATATAAACAAAAAAAATATGAAAAGCGCGTTAGAAAAGCTAATGAAGGAGGTCATTCATAATGAAAATAATAGCCTATTATTTACCTCAGTTTCACAACATTCCCGAAAATAACGAATGGTGGGGTGAAGGCTTTACCGAATGGGTTAACGTAAAGAAAGCAACTCCGTTGTATGACGGTCATGTTCAGCCGAGAGTCCCGCTTGATAACAATTATTACGACCTTTTGGACGATGATGTTAAAATCTGGCAGGCTAAAATAGCAAAGGAGCATGGCGTTTACGGTTTTTGCTATTATCATTATTGGTTTGACGGAAAGATGCTTTTAGAAAAACCTATGGAGCAGATGCTTGCCAATAAAAAGATAGATATTCCGTTCTGTGTTTGCTGGGCCAACGAGCCGTGGACAAAAGCCTGGACAGGTGAAGATAAAAAGGTTCTCATTAATCAATACTATGGAGGTAAAAAGGAATGGAAGGAACATTTTGACTATATGTTACCTTTCTTCAAAGATGAACGCTACATTAAGGTTGACGGAAAACCTTTGTTTGTTATCTACCGACCTTCAATTATGAATTGTGTTGTTGAAATGATGGAATACTGGCGCGAACTGGCCATTGAGAGCGGTTTCCCCGGATTGGATTTTGCGTACCAGACAGGAGACCTTGATTTCGAAAACAGAAGTGAAGCAGATGCCTTTGAGTACGATATTGAATTTCAGCCGGGCTATGCTCGCCATGAAATGTTTTCATCTAAGAAAGGCTTTTTGAGCACATTAAAATATATCCGCCGAAGAGTTTCAAACATTGTACAAGCAAAGTTTGGAGTTGATCTTTTAAGAGTGGGTACATCATCTTTGAGAAAGATAACAGGAACTCAGTTTATAAGCTATGATAAAGCATGGCAAACTATTATAAACATGAAACCTGTAAGGAAGAATAGTATTCCCGGAGCATTTGTTCGCTGGGACAATACTCCTCGCCACGGAAAGCGCGGCTTTGTCTATGTAGGGGAAAATCCTGAAAAATTCAAGAAGTATCTGTCAGCACAAATAAAGCATGCAAAGCGTGACTATAAACAGGATATGATGTTCATGTATGCATGGAATGAGTGGGCTGAAGGTGGATATCTTGAACCTGACGAAGAACATGGCTATGGATATTTAAAGGCTATCAGAGATGCATTGAAGGAAAACAACGAATTCCCTGAATATTAATATACAAAGAGGTATATCATGGCTAAAAACAAAATGGTATCGATTGTGGTACCAATTTATAATCAGGAAAATTATTTAAATACTTCTATTCCGTCATTGATTAATCAGAAATACGAAAACATAGAAATTATTTTAGTAAATGATGGCTCTACTGATAAAAGCTCTGAGATAATTCTGAAATATGCAGCTGTTGATTCTCGAATTAAAATTGTAAACAAAGAGAATGGTGGACTTGTAGACGCGACGCTCGCAGGGATAAAAAGTGCTGAAGGAAAGTATATTGCGTTTTTGGATCCTGACGACAGAATTGGGAACGATTTTATTTCCAATTTCATGGAGTATATGGAAGACGGGATTGATTGTATTGCAGCAGGCTTTTATAGAGAAAAAAATGGAAGACTTGATCCTTATTTTTTGTATGAAGATAGTGTTTATGAAGGCAATGCGGTAGAAGAGCTTAGGAATTCTTATCTGTATAACAAAAATTTTGATGGAATTCCTAATGTTTTATTTGTTTCTCGATGGAACAAGCTCTACGATGCTCAATGTGTGAAAAAAACAGCAGAAAAATTTGCCATGTACAAGGGGATCAGCCTGGGTGAGGATACAATATTTACATATCTTATGCTTGGCAATTGTAAAAAAGTGAAAACCATTAAAGCCCCAAATTCTTATTTTTACAACCTCAGTAATCAGAATTCGATGATGAAAAACACTGCGGTGGAAAATCACTTAAACAGATCTCGTGTAGCATTTGAGGCGTTTTTCAAATTGTTGAAAGCGGATAACAATAACATTCTTCAAGCATATGCATTGTATTATCATTTAATCAATTCCATTTTTAACAGAGCGTTACAAAGTGATTATTCGACTTTTAAGGTGTTGTATAAGACGCTTCGTAAGGATGACATTTATAAAAAATCAGTGGTAGTTTTATTTGAAAGTGCAAAAGGATTAAGGAGCAAATATTTGCTTTGCGCCAAACGAATATGTATTTTCCCAAATATGTATTTATTTATGACAAGCGGAATGTTAAGGTGCGCTAAAGGGTTAAAGAGATTTATTAACTCAACAAAGGTACTGCTGAAAAACATAAGTAAGAAGGGCATAGCAGAGGCTTTTAGAGCTCATAAGTTTTATAACAGCAGGTTACGTGCCTTTGAAGAGATACAAAAAGAATTACCATTGTTAGAAGAACGGATAATGCCGATTTTAGAATCTTATTTAAATAAGAAAACTATTTTGGAGGATGCTCCTGTATCGGATAAGGTTTTTGTGTTCTGGTGGGATGGCTTTGAAAATGCACCTTATATTGTACAGCAATGTCTGAAATCAGTAATTAAATACCATAAAGGAATGGATGTTGTAAAAATAAGCAAGAATAATTATAAGAATTATACTGATATCAATCCTGTAATTCTTGCAGATTTCGAGAAAGGTAAAATTTCTGTACAGACTTTTTCAGATATACTTCGTTTCAATTTGTTAAAAAATAACGGAGGAACCTGGATTGATGCAACAATCTTTTTCACAAAAGAATATAGACTTGCAGATTACCTGTCGGATAAACCATTCGAAACGGTAGAATTTGCAAGCAGCAGATATTTTTTAGCGTACAAAAATAACGTTTGTAGTTGGTCAGGTTATTTTATAGCATCAAGAAAAAACAGTGTGTTCGTATCGGCTGTAGATAGTGTTTTTGAACAGTACTATCTAAAATACAGAACATATTCTATATATTTCTTTATAGATGCTGTTATGATGATAAGCAAGCTTTGTAAACTCGATGGTGGTGTCCTTGATACTGTACATTATAATCATGGAGATATGTTTGTGTTGATGAAAATGCTGAATAAAGATTTTGATCCAATGATTTCAGATACGATAGGAATGATACCGCAAAAGTTACAGTGGCAATATAAAAATAATGCTTCGGACAAATCAGTTGCGAAGAAGCTGTTTTTGGAAAACGAGGTTGTGTGATGAATTTACCTGAAAAGCTTTTAAGAGCATATAATAAAATATTGTGGAAAAGAACCACAAAAAAATTAAAAAGCATAGGTTCAAACAGCTATGTTGGACCGGGATTTACTTTGAAGGGACCGCAGTATATAAGTATCGGTAATAATTTTAAAACAGGTAAAAACATAACAATACATACCTGGAAAGTAGAAAAAGAACCTGAGCTTATAATTGGCAACAATGTTTCAATGACAAAGAATTCTTACATATCCTGCGCTAACCGTATTACCATCGGTGACGGGGTGCTTATGGGCGAGGGTTGTTTTATAACTGACAATTCGCATGGCTCTGTCAGTTATGCTGAGCTTGATATTCCTCCCTCGAAACGCAAAATATGGAGCAAGGGTGAAGTTCACATCGGCAAAAACGTATGGCTTGGCAGAAACGTGTGTGTAATGCCTGATGTAGAAATAGGGGACTATGCCATTATAGGGGCAAATTCTGTCGTTACGCACTCTATTCCACCGAGAAGTGTTGTCGGAGGCGTTCCGGCGAGAGTAATTAAAATGTTAAACGATGAACAAAATAGCTGAAGTTAAATTATCAAAAGGAGGTATTCACATTGAAACTTAATACACGATGGATAATATGTTTCTGTTTACTGTTACCTTTTTTTGAGCCGCAGTATTTCAAAACAATTCCGCTGATTAATAAAGGCTATCAGTTGGCTGTTTATCTTGTTGCTATATGGATTATTTTTGAATATTTCAGAAAAAGAAGAATGCCTTCAAAAATTGTTCTGGCTTTGGCAGGTCTGGAAGTGTGGACTTTGCTTATAACGCTTCTGAGCGGTGGCATAGTCAACACTGCCGTTCAGAATCTTATAAACTTTGTGACAATTGCTGCTGTTCTTGATTTGTATTCACATAACGTAAAACAGCTTGTTCAATGCCTGATGTTACATTTTGAAATCTGTATTTACATAAATGCATTCACTCTCTTTGTGATGCCCAACGGAATTTATACAATCATAAATTCCGTTTACGGTGTTTCCCCGGGCTACTTTTTAGGGTGGCATCATTTATTTGTGGTGTGGTTTTTCCCCGGGCTGTTAACAGCGTGGCTTTACAAAGAAATTACCAAAAAAAGTCTCAGATGCTATTTTCTCTCTCTGATAATTATTCTATCAGAATTGAAATTTGGTGGGTCCACGGGTATTGCAGGCTGTGTATTGTTCCTGTTGCCTAATATTCTGCCCCATATAAAAACTATCATAAAGAAATATCTGCCTCCAGCAAGAGGCGTTATAATTACTGTGGCTATTATAATATCCATTGTATATTTCCGCATATATGACTATCTGGAGCCTTTGATAGTGGGCGTTCTGGGCGGTGATATGACATTCACGGGAAGATTGGAGATATGGGATAATGCCATTAAAGCAATTGCCGCAAAGCCTTTACAAGGCTACGGAATTATTACACAGTCCGTTGCTGTAAAAACCTTTGGTTTTACCGCCGCAACACATTGTCACAATCAGCTTTTGCAGGTTATTTATCAAAGTGGCTTAGTCGGTCTTTGTTTTTATGCTGTGATATATGTGATAAATATATCCTGTTGCAAGCGCATGTGGCATGATACTTGTGCTCAGACTTGTATTTGGGGGATAATTGTATACACTGTTTTAGGTATTACGGAGCAACGTGAATATGCTTTGATGTATCTGGCACTTATTCTACCTTACTATATTGTGCATCAACGAGCAAAAAAACGCAGTAGCAGAAACTTCTTAGGGGGACAATTATGAAATATAACACAGGCATATTGACTTTTTGGAATGTACCCAATTACGGAACCTTTGCGCAGGCGTATGCGCTCCAGAAGGTAATAGAAACTCAATTTCCCGATTCTAATTGTAAGCAGATCGCTTATTTGAACAAGCATCATTTTGATTTTTATTATTCATTAAAGCCCCGCTATAAAATCCTTCAGCGCGGTTTTTATTTCGATCTGCACGATAGATTACTTCCTTGGTCAAGCTATAATAAAAAAAGAAAGCTTTTCATTAATGCATATAAAACAATTCCGCACACGGAAGACCTGAGTGCTGCGACACTTAGGGAGACTGAGTTTGACAATGTCATTTTGGGAAGTGATATCGTCTGGGATTATTCCTTTAAGGTATTCAACAATGACCCATTCCTGTTTGGGAATGGCATGAAGGCAAAATCTGTAAACGCATATGCAGCAAGCTTTGGTACGGTAAAGAAAGGTGCAGACCATCCTGAATACGTTGTTAATGGAATAAAAAAAATGGCACATATTTCTGTGCGAGATGAAAATTCGGCTGATATCATTGAAGAAATAACGGGGACCAGACCGGAGGTTGTGTTGGATCCCACCTGGCTGTGGGATTTCAGGGCTGACCCCAACATCCCAAAATCAAAGTATGAAAACTATATGATAGTTTATGGTCAGGATTTTACAGAAGAGTTTATTCAAGGTATAGTCAGCTATGCCAGAGCTCATGACTATAAAATCATTTGTCTTGATTGTAATAATGACACTTATACCTGGTGTGATGTTATATTAAGACAGTATCAGCTTTCACCGATGGAATGGATCAGCTTGTTCCGCGATGCACAGGTAATAGCAACTACAACCTTCCATGGATTGACCTTTTCGTTGATATTCAATAAAAGATTTGCCTTTTGCAAAACAGATTTTATCATTGCAAAGGCATCAAGCTTTTTAATGAAGCTTGGTCTTTACAAGTTGTTCACTGATGATAACAACGATGTAAAAGCTATGATAGACTACGATTGGGATTACGACAAAATCAATGCAATAATTGACAAAGAAAGGAGCAAGTCACTGGCATTTCTTAAAAATGCTCTGACAGAATCTGACGATGAATGAAAATGGTAAATCAGTGAAGAAAAAGGTTGTTTCAGGGCTGTTCTGGAAGTTTTCAGAAAGAATGGCAGCGCAGATTGTTTCGTTAGTAGTATCAATTATTTTAGCGCGTTTACTGATGCCCGAAGATTATGGCGCAGTATCGCTTGTAACAATCTTTATAACAATAGCAAATGTCTTTGTCAGCGAAGGCTTCGGTGTTGCATTAATTCAAAAGAAGGATGCTGATGATATTGATTTTTCAACAGTATTCTATTTTGGAATAGCATTTTCAGTAGTTGTATACGTTATCTTCTTCTTTCTTGCTGTCCCAATTGCGGAGTTTTACAATTTGCCCATCCTGGTGCCTGTGCTGCGAGTTCTGTCATTAAGAATTCCTGTTGCGGCAATTAACTCTGTGCAGCAGGCATACGTGTCCAGACAGATGATCTTCAAAAAGTTCTTCTTTTCCACGATGTTCGGAACTGTAATTTCAGCGATTATAGGTATTGTAATGGCATATTACGGTTTTGGCATATGGGCACTTGTAGCTCAGTATATGATCAACACTATTATGGGGACCATAGTCTTATTTATTACCGTAAAATGGAGGCCTCAACTTGCTTTTTCCTTTGAAAGGCTTAAGGCGCTGTTTAAATACGGCTGGAAGCTTCTTACACGAAGCTTGCTCCTTACACTTTACAGCAATTTGCGAAGCCTGACCATCGGCAAGTTTTATACAAGCACCGACCTGGCTTATTATAATAAAGGCAGCCAGTTCCCAAATCTTATTATAACTAATGTCGACAGTGCAATAAACAGCACGCTATTCCCGGCAATGAGCCAGGAGCAGAACAGTCTTGAGCGTGTTAAAGCTCTCGCAAGGCGTACAACTCAGCTGAGTTCGTATATAATCTGCCCTCTTTTAATCGGATTTGCAGCAGTTGCTGATGCTTTTGTAGTAGTTGTTTTGACAGAAAAATGGTTGCCGATAGTTCCTTATCTCAGAATTATATGCTTCAATCTTCTTTGTCGCCCTGCACAAACAGCAATGCTTCAGGCAATTAAATCTGTTGGCAGAAGCGATGCGGTATTAAAGATGGACATTCCCGTCAGATTGTTCGGTATAGCAACCTTGCTGCTGGCACTCAGGCATGGTGTATTGTATATCGCGTTAACTGAAGTAATGGTTGGTATATTCGGAGTTATTCTTTATAGCGGTGTGTGTCAGAAAATTGTTGGATATAATGTCGGCGAGGTTTTCCGTGATTTCGGTGAAAATGTTATTGAAGCATTAATGATGGGTATTGTCGTTTGGGGATTTGATTATTTCACCGCTTTCCATCCCTTTATCACACTTGTGTCGCAGATTATCCTCGGTGCCATAAGCTATGGACTGTTTTCAATACTGTTCAAAAACAAAAATTTTACGTATCTCAAATCCGAAATATTGAAAATTTTACATAAGAAAAAGTTGGCATAACGCTGTTATGCCATTACGGTATAAGAGTGGTGAACAACATGACAAAAGAACAGCTTTTATTTTTAAAAAGTTTATCCGGAAAAGTTAATAACGATATTTCGCAGACTGATGTGAAAGCTGTTCTTAAGTTGGCGTCTTATCACAGTATTTTGCCGCTTTGTTATGAAAACTTAAGCGGTGCTCAAGGGTTTGACAGCGAAAACTACAAAAGCTTACAGTCAAAGGTTTTTTCAATTGTGTTTTCACAAACAAAAAGAACAGCTAACTTTAAAAAGATATATCAAACCCTTTGGGACAATGGCATAAAGCCCATTGTTTTGAAAGGAATTATCTGCCGCAATCTTTACGGTGAATTATGCGACCATCGCCCCAGTGGAGATGAGGATGTTCTCATAAAGAAGGAAGACTATTTCGAAGCTTCGGAAATCCTTAAAGATAACGGATATATTCCCGAGGAAAATGTCAACGAAAAGACCCTTGACGGCATACAGGAAATAACCTTCAAGGGGCAGAACGGCTTGAACATTGAAATTCATCTTAACATTATAGGCACTGAGAATAAATTGCGCAGGAAAATGAATGTGTATTTCGGGAAGTGCTTTGAAAATGCCATTGTTATGGAAGTTGACGGACAAAAGTATTGTACACTTGATTACACCGAGCATTATATATACCTTTTCTATCATATGTTCAAGCATTTTACCACGGCAGGCGTTGGTGCAAGACAAATTCTTGACATCTTTAAATTTGGCGAAGCACATAACGATAAAATTGATTGGAAAAGTGTTCATGATGCAATTGAGAGTATAAATGCACACAAGCTGTACGGTGACATTGTCGAAATCGGGAACAGGTACATGGGTTTTTCTGCAGACAACCCCTTTGGAACAACCTTCCCGGAAAGGCTTCTTGAGGATATATTTTCCGCAGGTGCCTACGGCAATGGAAATCCGGAGCAGATGGGCAGCAAGGTAAAGGTTATGGCGGCAATAGAGGCAGAGGGAAAGTCAAATAAAATTAAAATGCTTTTTCCTTCTGTTGAAGCCATGCGTGAGCATTACACCATTTTACATAACCATCCGTACCTTTTGCCTGCTATGTGGGTTGTGCGCATTGTGCGGTACGCATTCCGCTCCAAAACAGGGCAGACCTATGATGTTTTAAAGAGCGAAAAAATTGCAGATGAAAAAATTCAGCTTTTAAGGGATTATAAAATAATCTAAAAGTTGACAATTATGAAAAAAAGTTGTATAATTCTATACAACTTTTTTAATTAGAAGGTGTATTTATGGTTACATTGGACAAGGTTTATCACGCAAAGCATGTTTTAAAGAGCGTAATAAGGAGCACAGACCTTATTAAGGCTCCTAAAATAAATCCTGAGAGTGATATTTATCTTAAAACAGAAAACCTGCAGATTACAGGCTCTTTCAAGGTAAGAGGTGCTTACTACAAAATTTCTCAGCTTAGCGCAGAGGAGAAGGAAAGAGGCGTTATAGCTTGTTCTGCGGGCAATCATGCACAGGGCGTTGCTCTGGCAGCTCAGAAAGCAGGCATAAAGTCACTTATCTGCCTGCCCGACGGAGCTCCCATTTCAAAGGTTGAAGCAACAAAGAGCTATGGCGCAGAGGTTTGCATGGTAAAGGGCGTTTACGACGATGCGTATAACAGAGCACTTGAACTCAAGGAGGAAATGGGCTACACCTTTATCCATCCCTTTGACGACGAGCAGGTTATTGCAGGTCAGGGCACAATCGGTCTTGAAATCCTGGACCAGCTCAGCGATGTTGATGCAGTTATCGTTCCTGTTGGCGGTGGCGGACTTATATCCGGTGTTGCTTTTGCAATAAAGAGCCTCAATCCCGACATAAAGGTATACGGCGTTCAGGCTGAGGGCGCAAGCAGCATGGTTAACTCCGTGCACGACCACCAGATAGAAAAGCTTGAAAGTGTCAAGACAATTGCCGACGGCATCGCAGTAAAAGAGCCCGGAAAGCTCACCTTTGAGCTGTGCGAAAAATACGTTGATGAGCTTGTAACTGTTACAGAGGACGAGATTTCAACAGCTATTCTTACGCTCATTGAACAGCATAAGCTTATTGCCGAGGGTGCGGGCGCTGTAAGCGTTGCGGCGGCTCTCTTCAATAAAGTACCCGTAAAGGGCAAAAAGGTTGTATGCGTTGTTTCCGGCGGTAACATTGACGTTACAATCCTTTCAAGGGTTATCAAGCGCGGTCTCTTCAAGAGCGGCAGAAGCTGTCAGCTGGTTGTTGAGCTTGTGGATAAGCCCGGTCAGCTTGTTGGCGTTTCCAAGATTATTGCTGACCATGGCGGCAACGTAACCAGCGTTCATCACGAAAGAGCAAACGAAAACAGCGACATCAACGGTTGCTTCTTAAGAATTATCATGGAAACAAGAAACCAAGAGCATATCAACGAAATTAAGAAGGCTCTTGTTGATAACGGATATAAATTAGTATAAGGAGAAATTACAATGGCAGAAAAGGTATATACAAAAAACGCACCTGAGGCAATTGGCCCTTATTCTCAGGCAATGAAGGTTGGAGACTTTGTTTTCACATCAGGTCAGATTGCAATCAACCCCGCAACAGGCAATGTTGAAGCTGTTACCATTGAAGAACAGACAGAACAGGTTATGAAAAACCTTGGTGCTGTATTGGAGGCAGCAGGCAGCTCTTTTGAAAAGGCTGTTAAGACAACCTGTTTTTTGAAGAATATGAGCGATTTTGCCACATTCAATGAAATATACGGTAAATACTTTACTTCAAAGCCTGCACGTAGCTGCGTTGCGGCTGCAGAGCTGCCTAAGGGCGTTCTGGTCGAAGTTGAGGTTATTGCAGAAATATAACTAAAGTTAACGGATATCTTAAATGGTATCCGTTATTTTTTTGCATAAATAACAATTTGTCCCATATATATAAACTGTGGAGGAGCTATACTATGCTTAGAAAATATCTTACCGATGAAATGTGCAACAGAATTGATTTGTACAAAAACAGTGTAACAGATATAACAATTGCAAAGAATTTTAACATGTATATGAGTGTAGCGGGTTGTACTGTTGACACGGACTGTTTTGTGTCGGAAGTGTTGTTTGAGCGAATACTGTCTAATATGTGCAACGGAAGCATATATGCAAACCAATCCACATTAAAACAAGGCTATATCTCTTTGGAAAACGGTGTAAGGGTAGGGGTTGTGGGAACTGCAGTTTTATCAAGTGACAATACAATATCTCATCTGCGTGATATAACTGCGATGAATATCCGTATAACGCGTTTTCTTCCGGGAGTTGCTGATAGAGTAATTCCGATTATTAAACACAACGGAAGACTATTCAACAGCCTTATTATTGCTCCGCCGGGTGCAGGCAAAACCACACTTCTTCGTGATATAGCCATACAGCTTGGAAAACAGTACCGCATAGCAATTGCAGACGAGCGATGCGAGGTAATACCGCAGAATATGCAATGTGGGCATATGTTTATTATGCGGAATGCACCTAAGGATGAAGCAATGCGCATGCTGCTGCGAAGCATGTCTCCGCAGATTATCATCACAGATGAAATCGGCACAGAAGGTGATGAAAAGGCTATTTCAAAGCTTATATACTCCGGGGTTAAAATAATATGTACAGCCCATGGCTACAGTGAGAAAGATATCTTAAAGCGCAGCGTGTTCAAGCACCTTATACAAGAACAGATGATTGAAAAAATTATTGTGCTTTCGGCTGAAAATGGTCCGGGGACGTTAGAAAAAATTATAGATACAAAGGAGTATTTAAATGGTTAAATTGTTCGGAATGATATCTGTGCTTACTTCTTCAGTTCTTACCGGCTTTCTTATGGCAAAAGACCTTTCTGAAAGAACAAAAGCATTAAGGGAAATATACCGCTCGGCAACACATATAAAAACAGAATTGGAATATCGGGCAGCAAATATATGCGAATGCTTCAGAATGCGTGGCGAATTATTTTCAACTGCACACTCATACATTCAGAAAAAAGGATATCTGCCCGAGGAGGCATTGAAAAAGGCCGCTGAAAATATGGGAACGCTTAACAAAGAAGACCGCGATGTGATTTTTGCGTTTGCAGAAAACCTTAATAAGGAAGATGTAAATTGTCAGGTCGCCAACACAGCACTGTTTCTTGAAAGCATCAAGGCGAGAATTTGTGATGCGGAAAATGAATATATAATGAAAAATCGTTTGTATAAAAGCGGTGGGGCAATAGTGGGAATTGGCTTCATAATACTGTTACTTTAAGGAATGTAGTGTATGAACATTGATTTAATTTTCAGAATTGCAGGCATTGGAATTATTGTAGCTGTTTTAAATTTACTTCTTGCAAAATCGGGTCGTGATGAACAAGCGTTGATGACAACCCTTGCAGGATTGGTTGTAGTTCTTTTAATGCTTGTAGAAGAAATTGCAACACTGTTTTCAACCGTAAAGTCGGTATTCGGACTATGAGTAATGTGGCAATTTACTTTGGTTGTGCTATCCTCATATCTTTTTTGTCGCTTTACATAAAGCAGGTACGGACAGACTTTGCGTTATGCCTTTCGCTTGCAGGAGGTATGTTTCTTCTTTTCGGTGCAGTGCCAAGACTGGTACTCATAATAGAGGATATCCGTGCGTTTTCTGCAGTCGAAACTATATCAGAGGATTACGTAACTGCAATACTGAAAATTATCGGCATAACTTATCTGTGTGAATTCTCGGCAGATATATGCAACGAATCGGGCGAAAGGGCTATTGCAAAGCACGTAGAAACACTTGGAAAAATTACCGTAGCTTTTATCGCGTTGCCGATTGTTGAAAATGTTTTTTCACTTATACTTGATTTATTGAGGTAATATATGGATTCTTTTGTAGACATGCCACAGCTTGACAACTTCAGCATGGATGGTTATAACAGCCTCAACAGCGTATATCCTGACTTTGATTTTTCTTCAGTTACAGACAAAATTTCAACAGGAGTAAACATTTTTAACCCGGAAGAAATTTTTAACAACCTGTTTTATCTGTTTGCAAATGAACTTTATAGCGCCGTTGGAATTCTCAGCGTAATAGTAGCTGTTATCCTTATAAGTGCAGTTCTTGAAAATCTGCGCACCTCTTTTAATAAGCCGACGGCATTGGGCTCAGAAATGATAGTTGTTGCACTTTCTGCAACTTTGGCAGGAGAAATCTTTCTCACCTCAGGCAATTATGCAGCCAATATATCCTCTGATATAACAAAGCTTATGTTTGCGGTGCTTCCTGCGCTTCTGACGCTTACGGCAGGAAGCGGATTTACCCAAACTGTGGTTATAACCAATCCTATTATTTATTTTATGTGCAATGTTTTTGCAGAAATTTTTCAACGGGTGCTTATTCCTTTGTCGGTTACATATTTTGCCATATCGCTTGTGGATTTGCTGACCGATGCCATACAGCTTACAAAATTCCGTGAGCTGATAAAGAAAGCCTATAATTTCATCTTAGGCTTTATCATGACGCTTTTTACAGGGCTATTGGGGGTAAGCTCATTTGCCGGCGCTTCGCTGGATTCTGTGGGCGCCAAGGGGGTTAAATTTGCTGTTTCAAATATTGTTCCCTTCGTTGGCAGGTCGCTTTCGGATGCAATGGGTGCGGTTGTATCTGCATCAATTCTTTTAAAGAATGCTGTCGGGATAACTGCAATTATTACGCTATTGGCACTGTGCGTAATGCCCGTTGTTAAAATTGCCGCCACAATCATAATGATACGAATAAGCGCCGCATTGAGCGAGCCTGTTGCCAATACGAAAACAATAAACATACTTTCTTCTGTTGCGGACAGCCTCAGCATGATAAACGCCGCTGTTATCGCCACCGTAATGATGATGATAATATCAATTTCCTTGATTGTGGGGATAAAGTAATGCTAAAGAGCTTTATAGTAAGTATAGTTTCAATTTCGTTTCTATGTATAGTAAGCGACATGATTATACCCGAGGGAACAATGAAGAAATACCTGAAGCTTGTTTTCGGTTTTATGATTATGAGCGCTCTTTTAGCGCCTGTTACAAAATTCAAACAGACCGAACCGTTCCGGTTTTCTTTTGACAGCGAAATATCAAACGAAGAAATAACGGCAAAAAGTGATGCATATATACTAAAAATTCATGAAGACAATATAAGAAAGCATATTGAAACATATTTTGCCGGAGATACTGAAATATTTATTGAGCTATTTTCGGACGGAAGAGTAAAATCCGTAAAGATATATTGTGAAAAGCCCGATATTCTCATAGAAGAAAAGCTTAAAAGTACACTTGGTTGTGAAAACATTGAACTTGTAAAAAGGGGAGTGGATGATGGCTGATTTAAAACAGCTTCTCAGAGATATTCCTAAAAAGAATCTCATATACATATTGGGAGCGGTGGGCATTGCACTGATTTTTATCTCGTCTATCTCGCCTGAAAAAACAGAGCCTACAGTAATCGAGGAGGACTTTGATTATTGCAGGACACTTGAAGAAAAGCTTGAAAAAATTTTGCCGGAAATTGCCTCAGTCGGCAAAGTAAGTGTTATGATTACTGCCAAAAATTACGGCAGAGTAACGCTTGCTAAGGACAAAGCTGAAGGCAGAGAGCAAACCGTCATATTAAACCAAAAAGGTGGCGGGGAAGATGCAATGATTATCGAGGAGACATATCCGTCAATCCTTGGGGTTATAATAGCCGCTGAAGGAGGTAGCAATGATAAAGTAAAAACAGAGCTTACTGAGGCAGTGTCGGCACTTTTGGGTGTCGATGCGCACAGAATTAAAATATTTGAAAGGAAGATTAAATAATGGTATTCAGAAAGAAACAACTTACACTTATTATGCTTGCACTGCTTATATGCTTTGCAGGATATCTCAATTTCATGTCCGAAAACAGTTTTATAAGCAATGAAGCCTCAGAAAGCTATATGGGGGAGGCTAAGCTTGTGGGGAATATGGGTGAGGATAGCTACGAAACCGACTTCTTTTCCCGCGCCAGATTAGAACGTGAAAGCGGAAGAAGCAAATCCATTGAAACCTTCAACGAAATTATCAACAACGAAAATACCGATGTAACAAGCAAAGAAACTGCCCAACGCGGAATTCTTGAAATGGCAGACAACACCGAAACCGAGACAGCAATTGAAAATCTTATCAAGGCAAGAGGCTTCGCGGATGCGGTTTGCTACATAAACAATTCCCAGGCAAATGTTGTGGTTAAGGCTGAAAGCCTTGATGAAATGCAGGTTAGTATTATTACGGAAATTGTAACCGAACAAACCTCAATCCCGCCCGAAAAAATCAAAGTTGTTGAAATCAAATAGTTTTTTGTAAAAATGCGTGTGCTCTACACGCATTTTTGTTTATGTTGAAATAAAACACTTGATTATTCACGCATTAATTGTTATACTATAAAGAGAAGTATTGACTTCGAAATTAAGTTAGCGGAGGAAAACATTATGAACGAAAACTTTATCACTACCGATGGCGGTAAGATCAGCATTTCCGAAGAAGTTATTTCCGTGATTTCTGCAATTGCAGCAAAGGAAGTTGAAGGGCGTGCGGCTATGGGCGGCAATCTGCTCGGCGGTCTCAGCGACATCCTTGCAAAGAAGAACCAGGGCAAGGGCGTGAAGGTTGAATTCGGCGATAACGGCCTTGTAATTGATGTTCATATTACAGTTAAGTTTGGTGTAAAAATCAGAGAAGTATCTGTGGCTATCCAGGAACAGATCAAGAATGCCGTTGAAACAATGGCAGGTCTCAGCATTGATACCGTAAATGTTTTTGTTGACGGTGTTGAGCTTGAAAAAGCAAAAACAAACGAATCAGCAGAATAATTTTAAAAATTTATTATACAAAGGAGATTAAAAAAATGATTAACATCCCTGTAGTAAAAACAGCCGTTGTATCTGTTAGCCGTAACTGTTTCCCTATCAGCTTAAGCGCTAAGAGAAAAGAAGCTGTAAAGGCTGAATGCGCAAAGAAAGGCCTTGACAATGTTTACGTTGCAGATACAATTATCGAAAACGAACTTGATATGTTAAAGGCTCTTGAAGAAATCAATGGTGTTGGCGCTAACGCACTTGTGCTCTACCTTGGTAACTTCGGTCCCGAAATTCCCGAAACAATGCTTGCTCAGAAGTTCGACGGTCCCGTTATGGTTGTGGCTGCTGCTGAAGAAAGCCAGAGCGACCTTTTCGACGGCAGAGGCGATGCATACTGCGGTATGCTCAACGCATCCTACAACCTCAATCTCCGCGGTGTAAAGGCATACATCCCCGAATACCCCGTTGGCACAGCTGATGAAATCGCTGATATGATTGCTGATTTTGAGCCTATCGCAAGAGTTATTGTTGGTCTTCACAACCTTAAGATTTTCTCTTTCGGTCCCCGTCCTTACGACTTTATGGCTTGTAACGCACCTATTTCTCCTCTTTACAAGGACCTTGGTGTTGAAATCCAGGAAAACAGCGAGCTTGACCTTTATGCAGCTTATCATGCACACAAGGACGACCCCAGAATTCCTGCTCTCGTAGAAGAAATGGCTGCTGAAATCGGCGCTAACAACCCCTACGAAGGTATTCTTCCTCGTCTTGCTCAGTATGAAATCACTCTTCTTGACTGGGCTGAAGAAAACAAGGGTGCAAGTAAGTACTTTATCTTTGCTAACAAGTGCTGGCCTGCATTCCAGACACAGTTCGGTTTTGTACCCTGCTATGTAAACGGTCGTCTTGCAGCCCGCGGTATTCCCGTAGCTTGTGAAACAGACATTTACGGTGCAGTAAGTGAATACATAATCACATGTGCAACACAGAAGACAGCAACACTTGTTGACATCAACAACTCTGTTCCCAAGGACATGTTCGAAGCTAACCCCGATGAATTTGCAGGCTACAAGCTTACAGATACATTCATGGGCTTCCACTGCGGTAACACAGCTAAGGAATGTCTTACATGTGCATCCATGAGCTATCAGAGAATCATGAAGAGAGACCTCGAGCCCGATACAGAGCCCGACATCACACGCGGTACACTTGAAGGTAACTTCAAGCCCGGCGAAACAACCATCTTCCGTCTTCAGTCCACTAAGGATTCTGTTCTTCGCTCTTATGTAGCAGAAGGTGAAATCGCAAATGTTGACTGCAAGAGCTTCGGTGGCATCGGCGTATTCAAGATTAAGGAAATGGGCAGATTCTACCGTCACGTGCTTGTTGCTAAGTGCTATCCTCACCACGCAGGTATCGCATTCAAGCATGCAGGTAAGCCTCTCTTTGCAGCAATGAAGCTGCTTGGTGTTGAAGATGTTGCTTACAACCAGCCCGCAGGTCTTCCTTACAAGGACGAAAACCCCTTTGGTTAATATCTTAAAAGGAGTGTAGTAAATGTTAGAAGCATTAAAAGAAGCCGTACTGCAGGCTAATCTTGAACTTCCCAAAAAGAATCTTGTTACATATACATGGGGCAACGTTAGCGGTATCGACCGTGAAAAGGGTTTGATTGTTATTAAGCCCAGCGGCGTAAGCTACGAAGAAATGAAGGCGAGCGACATGGTTGTTCTTGACCTTCAGGGTAACAAGGTAGAAGGCGATATGCGTCCTTCTTCCGATACTCCCACTCACATTGCTCTTTACAATCAGTACCCCGAATTAGGCGGCGTTGTTCACACTCATTCCAGATGGGCAACAGTATGGGCGCAGGCGGGCATGAGCATTCCTCCGCTCGGTACAACACACGCTGACTATTTCTATGGTGCGATTCCTTGCACAAGACGTCTTACTCAGGAAGAAATTGAAGGCGAATATGAATTGAATACAGGTAAGGTAATTATTGAAACATTTACTAACCTTGGTATCAATCCTGTTCATGTACCCGGCGTAGTTTGCTACAGCCACGGTCCCTTCTCCTGGGGTAAAAATCCCGACGAAGCAGTTCACAACGCTGTAGTTATGGAAGAGGTTGCCATGATGGCGCTTAATACAAAGCTCCTCAACCCCTCAATCGGTGATGTTGACAGCTACCTTCTCGATAAGCATTTCCTCCGCAAGCACGGTGCAAACGCTTATTACGGTCAGGGTAAATAAGTTTAATGGCGGCGCAGCTTTTGCTGCGCCGTTTTTGTATAAATTTGAAACAATTTAATGTTGACAAAATCCTTTATGTATGCTAAAATAATCAAGTAAATTGAATAAGGCCTTATAGTCTAGCGGTCTAGGACGTCGCCCTCTCACGGCGAAGACCGGGGTTCGAGTCCCCGTAGGGTCACCAAACAAAAAGAGACCATCCATTTTGGATGGTCTCTTTTTGTTTGAAAACTACAGCATGGCGAACGCCGCGGTTCGATAAGCGATGACCCAAGAAAGCGAGTGTAGCGAAGCTTGAGTGGCTTGGCAGAGCTTATGCGAAAACTTCCCACGATTGGCGAGACACAAGACTGTTCCATAAAAATATTTGAGTACGGATTTTTGGGAAAGTAATAAGTAATAGTGAAAAGGGAAGAAGTTAGGGTAGTTTTACGCCAGCTTACTTTCAACAAACTATTGCATTTTTTGTCATAATATAGTAGAATTATTATAGACAATCCTATGTAATGGGATAAAAAATATTTTTTAAGGAGGTGAACAGAATGGATATGTTAAAGAAGCTTTGGCCTACACCTTTTAAAATTGCTGAAAAGAACGTTGTATCTTTCCTTGTGCAGCTTGTTATTTTTGTTGTTATCTGCGCAGTTGTAGGTTGGTTAGTTTCCGTTCTTGCAGGTGTTCCTGTACTCGGTATTGTATTTTCCCTTGTGGGTGCACTTTTGGAAATATATGGTCTTGTAGGTATTATCCTTTGTGTACTTAAATTTATTGGTATTGTTTAATAACGACAATAATAAAAGACTGTCGGATTGTACAGTCTTTTATTATTGATATTTTCGTAAAACAAGAGGTTTGAAATATGCTAAAGAAATTATTTGCGCCTACTGATATGACTGTAGGCAGTCCATGGAAAAGTATTCTTCTGTTCACTTTTCCCATGCTTATAGGAAATATTGCACAGCAGATGTACAACACTGTTGACAGTATCGTTGTAGGCAGATATATTGGCGATAATGCACTGGCTGCAGTTGGCAGTGCAGGGCCTATACTTAACATGCTTCTGGTGCTTTTTATCGGCATATCAGCAGGTGCCACAATTATGGTGTCCCAGTATTTCGGAGCCAAAAACAGGGAAGGCTTGTCCTATACCATTGGTAACTGTATTACTCTTACAGCTGTTGCGTGTATTCTTCTTATTGCGGTTGCAACGCCTTTAATTCGTCCTGTGCTTGTTATACTGAACACTCCTGAGACTATTCTTGACGGTTGTGCAGATTACCTCGTAATTTCGCTTGTGGGTATTGCAGGCATGGCTTATTATAATATTCTCAGCGGTATTATCCGCGGAATGGGCGATTCCTTTTCAGCACTTGTTTACCTTCTTATTGCAACAGTAATCAACATTGTTCTTGATGTTTATTTTGTTGCAGTTGTAAACATGGGGGTAGGCGGTGTTGCTCTGGCTACCGTTATTGCACAGATTATTTCCTCATTGCTTTGTCTTGCAAAGCTTGCCAAAATGAATGAATACTTTGATTTTGGGTTAAAATACCTCAAATTTAACAAGCAGTATGTAAGCACAATAATTCGTTTAGGCATACCATCAGGTCTGACACAGGCAATCTTTTCTTCTGCTATGATAATTGTGCAGTCGCTCACAAACAGATTTGGAGAAATGTTTATTGCCGCAAACGTTGTTATAATGCGTGTTGACGGTTTTGCAATGATGCCGAACTTCTCCTTCGGAACTGCTATGACAACCTATTCCGGACAGAATGTGGGGGCAAAGCTTTATGACAGGGTGTCACTTGGAGCAAAGCAGGGAACCTTGATTGCAATAGCATGCTCTGCCGTCATCACAGGCACAATTCTATTGTTCGGTAAACCGTTAATGGGTGTGTTCACAGAAACGGTTGAGCTTGTGGATTTAAGCTATTATCTTATGAAAATTCTTGCTGTTGGCTATATTGCCGTGGCTGTTACACAAAGCCTCTCAGGCGTAATGCGCGGAGCAGGCGATACTATGACACCAATGTGGATTTCCCTTATTACAACGGTTATAGTTCGTGTGCCTATTGCATACACCATTTCGTATCTTACAAGAAGCGAAATTCTGCCTTACGGAAGAAGTGAATGTATACAAATTTCTCTTTTAACATCATGGATTCTGGGCGCAATTCTCACAGCCTTGTTTTATGCAAGGGGAAAGTGGAAGAATACTTCCATCGGATAATCCGGAGACCTGCTGTGCAGGTCTCTTTTTTTGTAAACTGAGACTTAATATCAATTGCACTAATTCCATGCGAATATTTTGTGAAAAGTGCACAAAATATTTAAAACTATAAAATTTTTATTGACAATAATGCACAAATGTGTTATTTTAAAATTGAAGAGAGGGAAAACACAAAAAGCTGAACAAAGAATCATCAGCTTATAGATTGAACAAAAAGGAGTGTTCAGTATGAGGATGATTAGAGCAGTGCATTAAGCATAATCCCAAATTTCTATGAAGGATGTGCTTGAGGTGAAAATGATCAGAGCAGTGTACTTTATCAGAAAATAAATAACGGAGGACGGACCAATGTACAATCATTGATTGTCCGAATCGATATCATATAAAAATTGGTGCCGATTCGGAATAGGAAAAGGCACAAATAGTTTTCGTTTTGCACGGAGGGATAGTCAAATGTTAAAGTTCATTTCGTCAAAACAAATTAAACGTATCTTATTAAATCCGATTGCGTAGGAGGATTTACCATTGAACAATTAATTAGTGGCAAATACACTACATAGAATTAAAATTAAGTTTACATAGAGAATACGCTTATATACAGTGAAACGAAAACTTTCTTAATGTGTTAATTAATAATTAAATATATAGAAAACCGACGGTAACTAAACCGTCGGTTTTTTGCATAACTGCTTCATTTAAAGGGACAATAACAATGGGTGATAGATATGTGTACAGCTGTTGTTTTTAAATCTGAGGATTACTATTTTGGAAGAAACCTTGACCTGGAATATTCTTATAATGAAGCTGTGGCAATTACGCCGAGAAATTTTAATTTTACATTCAGAAAAACCAAAAACGTCAACCTCCATCATTCAATTATAGGCATGGCGTATGTAAATGACGGATATCCCTTGTATTACGATGCAATAAACGAAAAGGGCTTAGGCATAGCGGGGCTCAATTTTCCGTACAATGCCCACTATTTTGAGGAGAAGAACGACAAAATCAACCTTGCTCCCTTTGAATTTATACCGTATATTCTTTCTTTGTGTTCAGATGTAAAGGAAGCTAAAGCGCTTTTGACGAAGATTAACATCTGTAACATTAATTTTTCTCACGCTTTGCCCAATACTCCGCTTCATTGGATAATTACAGACGGAAAGGCTTCTATAACTGTTGAAAGCTTGAAAGACGGCTTGATTGTTTACGATAACCGGTTTGGGGTGCTTACTAATAATCCGCCCTTTAATTTACAGGTTTTGCATTGGGAAAAATATAAAAATTTATCAGCATACGACACCGAGAACAAAGCTCTGAATGAATATTTTACCCGTGCTGACGGAGCGGTGGGACTACCGGGTGATTGGTCGAGCATGTCACGCTATGCAAAGGCAGTGTTTGTAAAAGAAAACTCCAGATGTAATGTTGACGAGAAGGAAAGTGTAGGGCAATTTTTTCACATTCTTTCTTCGGTTGAAATGGTAAAGGGCTGTATAAGAATAGGCGATAAGGACGATATAACGGTATATTCCTCGTGCTGTAATCTGGATAAGGGATTGTACTATTATACGACCTATTATAACAGACAAATCAACTGTATTGATATGCACAAGGAAAACCTTGATGCAACAAAGCTGATAAGCTATCATCTGCAAACCAAAGAAAATATTTTTTATCAAAATTAAAAGGACGCTTTTGCGTCCTTTTAATTTTACTGATTTCCAAATTTCTTTTCGTATTCTTCAAGGCAGCTTTCGATAATTTCTTCTGCTGCAGCTCTGCCAAGAACTTCTTTAACGGCGGTCTCTTTATCTTCAAGAAGCTTATATACTTCAAAGAAGTGTGTAATTTCCTTGAAAATATGCTCGGGAAGGTCGCGAAGATCCTTATAGCCCGAATATGTGGGGTCTTTGAAAGGAAGCGCAATAATCTTTTCGTCAACCTCACCGCCGTCAATCATTTTGATTACACCGATGGGATATACGCGAACAAGAACTGCAGGGTCGATTCTTTCCTGGCAAAGAACAAGAACATCCAACGGGTCATTGTCGCCGGCATATGTACGGGGGATAAAGCCGTAGTTAGCAGGGTAATGAGTTGATGTGTAGAGCACTCTGTCGAGAACAATCATGCCTGTTTCCTTGTCGAGCTCGTACTTGTTTTTACAGCCCTTGGGAATTTCGATAACAGCTACAAAATCATCCTTCTTAATTCTGTCCTTAGAAATGTCATGCCAAATGTTCATATCGGTACATCCTTTCTGAAATAAATTAGCCTCTTAATTTTTTCGGATAATGGTTTTTTAATACTCCGTTAACCGATTTAAACCAACCAATGGGATATTTATCGTAAAGCATTGCACCCCAACCGTTTGGTACAACTGCGTTTACTACGTTACCTTGATAATATAATTCAATGTCTTTTTCGCAGGCGGTATGTGTAATTTTAAAATCGTCCTTTTTTAATGCCAACGCCAGATGGTGAGAGGGCTCAAACCTGTTCTTTTTAATTTCACCAAGATGAAGCCCCGGCAAAACCAGCTTGATATTTTTTATATCACCGAACAAGTCGGGCAGAAGATACAAATTTTCTCCGAAAAGCACAAAAGTGCCTTCAAGATGGGTGTTGAGGTTTTCTTCTTCAAATTTACGGAAGAGTGAGCCGTCAGCTTCTTTTAAAAGCTTTTTTCGCTCCTCTCGAGCACTGTTACCGCTTTTTGAAAGCCTTGCAGCGAAGTGTCCTTCGCCGTTACTTGTGTGTGGATAAATATGCTCCCTGCATTCCACCGTAAATTCGGGATGATCATTGGTAAATTTTTTAATAACCTCTTCGTTTTCTGCGGGCGCAAAGGTGCAGGTTGAGTAAACCATGCTGCCGCCGGGGCGGAGCATCTTTGCCGCCGAATTGAGAATAAGCAGTTGCCTTTGAGCACAGGATAACGTATGTTCAACACTCCATGCCAGTACAGCCTCGGGCTCCTTTCGGAACATTCCTTCGCCTGAGCAGGGGGCATCTACTAATATTTTATCAAAAAATGCTGAAAATTCAAGCTCCATTTCATCGGGTGACATATTTGTCACAACTGCATTGGAAATGCCCATTCGTTCAATGTTTTCGCGTAAAATAAGCGCGCGGGAGCGAACAATCTCGTTTGAAACAAGAAGCCCCTTGTTGCCAAGCTTTGATGCCAGATGTGTGCTTTTACCACCGGGAGCGGCGCATAAGTCCAAAACAACATCGCCACACTCTACATTGAGAAGCTCTGCAGAAATCATGGCGGAAGGCTCCTGGGAATAGAAAAGCCCTGCTCTGTGGCAAGGGTGCTTACCGTAACCCGAATCATAGTAAAAACCGCTGTCACACCACGGAACAGCTCCCTTTGAATAGGGAAACAATTCCAGAAGCTCTGCAGGTGTTATTTTTAAAAGGTTTGCCCTGAAGCCATGGAATGGCGGGTGTGAATAAACCTCGGAAAACGAAGTGTATTCATCCTTAAGGGTTTCCTTCATTCTGTTTATAAAGTCTAATGGAAGTTCAATCACTTTAAGATACCGCTTTCATCAATCATTTTAATTGCTATCTGAGTTTCTTCAACGGTTTTTGTAAGGGCGAAACGTACATAACCTTCGCCAAGAGTGCCAAATGCGCTGCCGGGCGTACATAAAACACCTGTTTTTTCAAGAAGCTCGAAGCAAAATGCTTCAGAGGATGAAAATTTCTTCGGTATGGGCATCCAGGCAAACATTGTGCCCTTGCTTTTAGGTACCTCCCAACCGATAGAGGAGAGACCCTCGCAGAGAGCGTCGCGTCTTTCCTGATACTTTTTCCTTTGTTCTTCTAAAAAGAGTGTATAATCCACGCTGAGAGCTTTTACAGCTGCTTCCTGTATGGGACGGAATATGCCGAAGTCATACTGGCTGCGAAGCTTCTTAATTGCAGCAACAACCTCTTTGTTACCAATCGCAAAGGAAACTCTTGCGCCTGTAAGGTTAAAGGATTTTGACAACGAGAAAAATTCAATACCAACATCCTTTGCGCCTTCATGAGAAAGAAAAGAGCCTGCAGTGTTTCCGTCGTAAATAATGTCGGAATATGCGTTGTCGTGAACAACAATAATATTGTGCTTCTTTGCCCAGGCAATGAGTTCGTCATAAAACTCATTGGGAGCAATTGCGCACACAGGATTTGACGGGTAGGAGACAATTATGTACTTTGCTCTTTTGAGAATATCCTCGGGGATTTCGTCAAGCTTGGGAAGATAGTTGTTTTCTTCAACAACGCTATAGTAATACTCTTCAGCCCCGCCGAGATATGCACCTGCCGAAAAAATAGGGTAGCCTGGGTTGGGAAGAAGAGCGATATCGCCCTCGTCGCAAAGAGCCATAGCGAGATGACCTATGCCTTCCTGACTGCCGTTAGTTGCTGTTATTTCGTCGGGGTATATATCGCAGTTAAATCGCTTTTTATAATATTTACAGAGCGCTTCCTTTAAAGCAGGAATTTCTGTAAGAGTGTAGCCGTAGGTTTCGGGCTTTGAAGCACCGTTGACCAAAGCCTCAACAACCTCATCGGGTGCTGTAAAATCAGGCGTGCCGATAGAAAAGTTAACAACCTTTCTTCCTTTGGCTTCCATTTCTATTCGTTTTTCATCAAGAAAAGCGAAGATGCCTGTCTGAAAATGTTCAAGTCTTTTTGATGAATGAATTTCCACTAAAATCACCTTGTTTGAAAATTTGTCGAAAAGGGATTGCCTTTTCAGTTTTTGTCAGTAAGAAGCTTGTTTACTTCTGCAAGGAAAGTGTTGATATCCTTGAACTGACGGTATACAGAGGCAAAACGAACGTAGGCTACATCGTCTGTTTGTTTAAGCTCAGCCATAACCATTTCGCCAATGCGTGTGCTGGTAATTTCTCTGTCCATAAGATTCTGGACCTCAGCTTCAATATTATCAACCATGGAAACCATCTGTTCCATGGAAACAGGACGTTTTCTGCACGCCTGGATAATGCCGGAAAGCACTTTGTCACGGTCAAAGGGCTCTCGTGTCTGGTCTTTCTTTATGACCATAACGGGAACGCTTTCAACCTTTTCATAAGTAGTGAACCTTTTACCGCAGTTGATACATTCACGTCTGCGTCTTATAGAAGAACCTTCTTCTGTAGGGCGGGAGTCGATTACTTTACTGTCTGTAAAGTCGCAAAAAGGACACTTCATTGGTAAACCTCCAAATTATTTTGTTTCAAGAGCCATTATTTTATCAACTCGTCTCTGGTGACGACCACCTTCGAACTCAGCTTCCATGAACGCATCAACAATTTTAAGCGCCATTTCATCTGTTGTTGTTCTGCCACCAAGAGAAATGATGTTTGCGTTATTGTGCTGCTTTGCAAGAGCTGCGGTTTCGGGAGAGTGACAAAGTGCACATCTGATGCCGTTGATTTTATTTGCGGCAATAGAAATACCTATACCCGTTCCGCAAACAACAATACCAAAACCGACATTACCGCTTAATACCTGCTCTGCACATTTTTCAGCAAAGTCAGAGTAGTCTACGCTGTCAGCAGTATCAGTGCCGAGATTAATTACTTCATAGCCTTTCTTCGTGAGGTGTTCAATAATTACACCTTTGAGTTCAAATCCGCCGTGGTCGGAAGCAATTGCAATTTTCATTTTATCCATTCCTTTCTTCTCTTTCTCTTTCAGCCTGAGATTTTCTTAGGTAGATAACCTCTAATGCCTCGGGAGTTAAATATTCATTTTCATCAGCCATGCTTGCTGCATATGCTACACTTGATGCTTTTTGAAGCGTAAGGTGAGCAGGAGCAAAAACAGCATTGTCGCCGCAAAGAGTGGCGATTTTGTCTCTATAAACATTGACACCGTCGCCCACAAAAATTGTTTTTTCGCGTATTTGGGCACACAATTCCTCTACAGACAGTGCTCTGGGCTCAACCACTGTGTGAGCCTTGCCGTCCTTAAATTTATAAATTGCATTATAAACCTGGGAGCGGCGTGCGTCCATTATGGGACATATCGGAATGTCCTCAACAAGGGGAATGTTACAAGCAAGTGCTTCAAGGGTATTCATGCCGAAAACACTTTTGCCTGTTGCATAAGAAAGAGCTTTGATTGCACTTACACCGATACGTATACCCGTAAAAGAGCCGGGGCCGCAGCTTACTGCAAAAAGGTCAATGTCACTGACTGAAAGCTTTACGGATTTCAATGCATAATCAATCATGGGCATCAAGGTTTCCGAGTGGGTAAGAGCATTAGTTATATTATTTTCAAAAACAGTCACCCCGTTTTTCATTACAGCAACCGTTGCGGTCAGTGCAGAGGTGTCAACAGCAAGTATGTTCATTCGATTTCAAGTCCTTCAACCGTAATTTTGCGTTCGCCTTCGTTATCTGTATATTCAATGCGCACAACAACCTTATCCTCGGGCAGATACTCCATAAAGCTGTCGGGCCATTCTATAAGGGAAATACCTTCTTCAATCTGATCCTCAAAGCCTATATCGCAAAGCTCGTCATAATCCTCAGCGCGATAAAGGTCGTAATGGTTGATTTCGACATCACCCGTATATTTCATGAGAATTGTGAAGGTGGGTGAGGCAACGCCTTTTTCCACACCAAAGAAGCGTGCAAAGCCTCTTGTAAACGCAGTTTTGCCTGCACCGAGATTGCCTATAAGGCATATAACCCGCGGCGGTGTAATATGTTCGGCAAGAGAGTATGCAAATTTTTCAGTTTCTTCAGTGCTGTGTGATATAAAAATCATCGTACCATCCTTTAGAAGAGACCGGTAATAATACCGTTTTCATCAATGTCAATATTGTTTGCGGCAGGCACCTTGGGAAGACCGGGCATTGTCATAATATCGCCGGTTAAGAACACCACAAAGCCTGCGCCTGCAGAAAGACGAACTTCCTTAACTGTAATTCTGAAGCCTTCGGGACGTGCAAGAAGGGCAGGATTATCGGAAAGAGAATATTGTGTCTTTGCTGTACAAATAGGAAGATTTACATATCCGTGCTGTGTGATTTCGTCAATAGCTTTCTTTGCTGCAGGAAGATAATCAACACCGTCAGCGCCGTAAATTTCCTTTGCAATAGTTTCAAACTTTTCGTAGTAGGAGCCTTCGAGCTCATATATGGGCTTGAAATCAGCCTTTTCTTTCAAGGCTTCAAGAACAGCCTTGGCAAGCTCTTCGCCGCCTTCGCCGCCCTTTGAGAAAACCTCAGAAAGAGCGAACTTAGCACCTAAGCTTTCGCATGCATTCTTTACTGCTTCAAGCTCTGCATCTGTATCCTGGGGGAAACGGTTGATTGCAACAACAACAGGAAGGTTGTACTTCTTGATGTTTTCAATGTGCTTTTCAAGGTTGGGAAGACCCTTAATGAGAGCATCAACATTTTCGTTGGAAACCTCCGTCTTAGGAACACCACCGTTATATTTAAGTGCTCTGCAGGTTGCAACCAGAACAACTGCATCGGGCTTAAGGTTGCCCATGCGGCACTTTATATCAAGAAATTTTTCTGCGCCCAAGTCAGCACCGAAGCCTGCTTCTGTAACAACATAGTCACCGAGCTTAAGTGCAAGCTTTGTGGCAACAATGCTGTTGCAGCCGTGAGCAATGTTTGCAAAGGGGCCGCCGTGCATAATGCAGGGAGTGTGTTCAAGTGTCTGCACAAGGTTGGGCTTTATAGCATCCTTGAGAAGCACTGTCATTGCGCCCTGAGCGTTAAGGTCTGATGCCTTTACGGGCAAGCCTTCATAGTTATAGCCAACAATGATTTCACCAAGCCTGTGTCTAAGGTCGTTTATATCGTTTGCAAGGCAAAGTATTGCCATAATTTCGGATGCAACAGTAATCATAAAGCCGTCCTGACGGGGGAAGCCATTGAGCTTACCTCCGAGAGCAACAACAATTTCGCGGAGTGCACGGTCGTTCATGTCAAGAACTCGTTTGAAGGTAACCCTTCTTGCGTCAATGCCGAGTGCGTTGCCGTGATGAATGTGGTTATCGAGAAGTGCCGCAAGGAGATTGTGCGCAGCTGTAATAGCGTGCATGTCGCCTGTAAAGTGCAGATTGATATCCTCCATGGGAACAACCTGAGCATAACCGCCGCCTGCAGCACCGCCCTTGATACCCATAACAGGACCGAGAGAAGGCTCGCGGAGTGCGATTACTGCGTTTTTACCAAGCCTGCAGAGAGCCTGTCCAAGACCTACCGAGGTTGTGGTTTTGCCTTCGCCTGCGGGAGTGGGGTTAATTGCAGTTGTAAGAATGAGCTTGCCGTCAGGATTGGACGAAACTCTCTTAATGAGCTCGTCGGAGAGCTTTGCCTTATATTTACCGTAAAGCTCGAGCTCATCAAAGCTGATGCCAATCTTTTCGGCAACCTTTGCTATTGGCTCCATCTGTGCATTTTGCGCAATCTGAATATCAGTCAACATACATATCGCTCCTTTTAGAACATTTTACTATATAATACCACAATATGTATAATCATTGCAAGTAATTTTCCACTTTATATTGAATTTTTGAACAAATTTTATATTGAAATTTTGTTGAAAAAAACATACAATGCTGTTATAATAATATTAAATATGTTTAATGGGGGAGTTACCTATGAAAATTTTAATTGTTGACGACGAAAAGCTCCTTGTAAAAGGTATAAAATTTAATCTTGAGCAGGAGGGCTATGCTGTTGAAACAGCGTATGACGGTGAAGAAGCGCTCAAAATGGCGAGAGACAAAAGCGTATCCTTGATTGTGCTTGACCTGATGCTTCCCAAGATAGACGGTCTTACTGTTTGCCAGAAGGTGAGGGAATTTTCTCAGGTACCCATCATTATGCTCACTGCAAAGACAGAGGATATGGACAAAATCCTTGGGCTTGACTATGGCGCGGACGATTACATGACAAAGCCCTTCAACATTCTTGAGCTGAAAGCACGTATAAAGGCAATTCTCAGACGCTCATCTTCTCAGGACAATACTGATAAAACAAAGTTTTCTTCCGGAAGCATTGAGCTTAATTATAACTTAAGACGCGTTAAGGTTGACGATAAGTTAATTGAGCTTACAGCGAAGGAATTTGACCTTTGTGAGCTTTTTGCCACAAACCCCGGAAAGGTTTATTCGCGTGAAAATCTTCTTGACATTATCTGGGGCTATGACTATCCCGGCGATGCACGCACAGTTGACGTGCATGTCAGACGTTTAAGAGAAAAAATTGAGCCCGATGCGGCAAATCCGAAATATATCCTTACAAAGTGGGGGGTAGGCTACTATTTTAAAGAAAATTAAACACTTCTTCTCAACAATACGCTGTCAGCTTGTTGTAACGTATCTTGTTATCATCATACTGACATCTGTACTTATAATTTCATACACCACAAATTCCATGACAAACTATCTGCTTGACCAGAAAAAGAGCGATGTTCTCACACAGGCAAATGTTTTGTCGGGATATATGTCGCAATACCAAAGCCTCAGTGCAGAAACCATTTCGTATCTTCTGACACAGCAGCACATCTCTACTGCATCGCGTGTTATAATGGTTGATGCAGACGCTGTAATTACTTACGACTCCATCAGCGAAGCCTCACTTGTGGGAAAAACCATGTTCAAGCAAATTGTCTTAAGCGCTCTTTCGGGCAGCGACATTACAGCAGCAGAAACCAATTCTGACGACGAAATTGTGGTTTCCGCTGCAGTTCCGATTACTGTTGACAAAACAATAACCGGTGTTATTTTGTTGCAATCAAGCGCTGAAAGCATTGTTGAATACACAAGCCAGATGACAAGAAGCATTCTTTCGTTGGCTATAATTGTCGCTCTTATAATTGCGCTTCTTGCGTTTATTTTCTCAGGCATAATTACAAAACCCATACGTAAGCTTACACGCTCTGTTGTAGGCATGAGCGAAAGCGACAGCGAGGAAAAGCTCGACATTGCATACGGTGGCGAAATCGGCGACCTTGTGGATTCCTTCAATAAGCTTATTGATAAGATTGAGCTCCAGGAGCAGAAACGACAGGAGTTTGTGTCAAACGCCTCGCACGAGTTGAAAACACCGCTTTCTTCAATAAAGCTTATTGCAGATTCTCTTATCCAGACCCCTGACGCACCAAGAGAAATGGAAGTAGAATTCCTTAATGACATGAACATTCAGGTTGACCGACTGGCAAGAATTATTGACAAGCTTCTTGCACTCACAAAGATGGATGACAGCGGTGCCGTAAGCAGGATGGAATTTGCGGTAATGGATATATCCGAGTTATCTGCAAGTGTAGTCAGAGCACTTAAGCCTCTTGCAGAATCCAAAAACATATATCTTGAATATAAATCAGACATAGGTATTTTTTCAAGAATTGAGCGCGACAGACTCTGGGAGGCATTTTATAATATTCTTGATAATTCAATTAAATACACAAAAGAGGGCGGCAAGGTACAGATGGTTGTGGAAAGAGAGGATAACTGCGCTGTTATCACCATCTCCGACACAGGCATCGGCATTGCCCAGGATGAGGTATACAAAATTTTTGACCGTTTCTACCGTGTGGACAAGGCGCGTTCACGTGAAACTGGTGGCACAGGCTTAGGACTTTCAATTGCTCTTACAGCCGTTGAGCTTCACGGCGGTAATATACATGTGGAAAGCGAAGAGGGAATAGGAAGTCGCTTTAAAATTACTATACCTATAACACTCAAATAACCAGGAAAGGCTATGCGTATTTATATGAAAAAGTTAATTTCAATTATGCTTGCACTTGCTTTATGTTTTATGTGCACGGCATGCTTTAATTCAACAGAAACAAAATCCATAAATATTTATTTTAAGAGTGCCGAAACAAACGAGCTTTCGGTAAATGAAATCAAATACTCGGGCTCACAAAATACCGTTGATATGGCAAACTTTGCCTTAAGCCATCTGATTTCAGGTCCCGACGACTCTGACTTTGTTAAAACTCTTCCCGAAAACACAAATCTTTTGAGTCTCACCGTAAAGGATTCTGTAGCAAATGTTGACTTTTCGGAGGATTTTGCCACGTATACCGGGATAGATGAGCTTCTTGCACGTTTCAGCGTTGTGAGAACGCTTTGCGATATACCCGGCATTTCAAAGGTTTCTATTACCGTTAAAGGAATGCCGCTCATATCAAATACTACCGGCAACGAGGTGGGTGTTCTCAGTAAGAAGGATATTGTGCTCGGTGTTGATGTTGTCGACGATGTGACTACAACCATAACAATGTACTTTGCAACAAGTAACGGCATTAATCTTAAAGCTGAAACACGAAACGTTAAAACTCAGAATACAATTTCAATCGAAAAAACAATTATGACAGAACTGCTTAAAGGACCGTCCTCACATGAGCTGAGCTCTGTTTTACCTGCGGGCGTAAAAGTTCTTAATGTGGAAACAAAGGATTCTGTTTGCTATGTAAACTTATCCGAGGACTTCGTTTCAAAGTTCGCGGGTGGCTCAGGCATGCTTACTGTATATTCAGTTGTAAATTCTCTTTGCAGCCTGGAAAGTGTACAGAGTGTACAGATTCTTATCGAAGGCGAGAAGGGCGCGGAATTCGGCAATTTCGTGTTTGATGAGCCCATTTATCCGAACATGGATATTGTTGTAAAGTAATGGAGGACAGACATGGCGTTATACGATGTTGTACTATTTGATTTTGACGGCACTGTAGCCGACACCTCTCCGGGTATAAAAGAGGGGCTTCGACATACATTTGAGCTTAACAATATGCCGACAATGACAAGCGAAGAAATGGATTGTTTCATAGGGCCTCCGCTGGATGACAGCTTTGTGAAATACTGCAATGTAACAAGGCAGAAGGCAAAGGAAATGGTACTGCAGTTCCGTGAACACTATCACATTAAAGCCATTGACAAATTCTATATTTACGATGGTCTTACTGATGCAATTCAAATTCTTAAATCAAAGGGTATAAAGGTTGGAATAGCAACAAGCAAGCCTGAGGTTATGGCAATTTACATTTTAAAAAAAGCAGGCGTTTTCGACCTTTTCGATGTTATTCAGGGTGCTACGCTTGATGGTAAGCTTATAAAGAAGAACGATATTGTGCAGCATGTTCTTCAGAAAGAAGAAATCAGAGGCAAGAAAACCCTCATGGTTGGCGATACCGAATTTGACATTTACGGTGCCCATTGCAACAATATTCCGTGCTTATGGGTTGATTACGGCTTCGGGACTTATGAGGCTGCATTGAAGGAAAACCCCGAATATACGGTAAAAACAACAAAGGAAATGGCAGAATTTTTCTCAACATTATAGGATTGATATTATGAATTTACTTACGGCAATTAATTTAGGCAAATCCTTTGGCGAGAGGGACTTATTCAAAAATGTCTCTTTCAACATAGATGAAAAATCAAAAATTGGTCTTATAGGCGCAAACGGAGTGGGCAAAACCACTCTTTTTCGCGTGTTATGCGACGAAGAAGGCTACAGCGGAAGCCTCAACAAAAACAGTCTTTTAAAAATCGGCTACATGGAGCAGACACCACCGGAGGACAATATAACAGATGCTTACACATATGTTCTTGGTGTGTTTTCACATCTTGAAGCATTAGAGACAAAGCTTGAGGAGATACGTGTTGAAATTGAAAACGACGAGGGCGAAACCGAAGCTCTCATAAACGCTCAGGAGAGATTAAACAACGAATACATTGACAAAGGCGGGCTTGTGTATAAATCAAAGTGCCGCTCCATGCTTTTAGGGCTCGGTTTTTCCGAAAAGGAACTGACAAATAAGCTCAGTGAGCTTTCGGGCGGACAGAGAACACGTCTTTCATTGGCTCGTGTTCTGCTTTCTGATGCAAATTTGCTGTTGCTTGACGAGCCTACAAACCATCTTGACATAGAGTCTATTGTGTTTCTGGAAAATTTCCTTAAGGAATATAATCGCTCATTTATTGTAATAAGTCATGACAGATATTTTCTTGACAAGGTAACAAACAGGACCTTTGAACTTGAATGTGAAAAGCTCACACAGTACGACGGTAACTATACGGTGTTTGCTCAAAAGAAAAAAGCGGCATATGATGCCGCCGTAAAGAAATACGACAATACCATGAAGGAAATTAATCGTATTGAGGGAATGATTGAGCAACAACGCCGTTGGAACAGAGAAAAGAATATTAAAACAGCCGAAAGCAAGCAAAAGGTTATTGACAGGCTGGAAAAGGACTTTGAAAAGCCTCGTACAAACACCGAAAGAGTACGCTTTAAGTTCACAACCACCCTCGAAGGCGGCAATGATGTTATGATGGTTACATCTCTTAAAAAGAGTTATGGCGACAAAAAGCTTTTCGAGGATGCAAACCTTCTCATAAAGAAAAATGAATGTGTGTTTGTATTGGGACCTAACGGCTGCGGTAAAACCACCTTTTACAGAATAATTAAAGGCGATGAGGTTGCTGATGCAGGAAACGTAAAGTTCGGCAGCAACATTGAATGCAGTTATTTCGACCAGACGCGATGCGACATATCCTCGGGAAAAACCGTTCTTGATGAGGTATGGGACAGATTTCCGAAAATGACACAGACACAGGTGAGAAATGCACTTGCGGCATTTTTGTTCAAGGATGACGATGTTTTCAAGGAAACAGACTGTCTTTCCGGTGGTGAAAAGGCAAGGATAGCCCTTTTGTGCCTTATGCTCAGAGGCTCAAATTTCATTTTGCTTGACGAGCCTACAAACCATCTCGACCTGGCATCAAGAGAGGCTTTAGAGGATGCTATAGCTGACTTTGGCGGAACAGTTTTTATAATAAGCCACGACAGATACCTTATAAATAAGCTTGCAGACAAGCTGTTTGTGTTTGAAGACGATACAATCCGGGAATACCGTTGCTCTTATGATGAATACCTTGCACTTAAGGATAACGTTGAAAAGCCTGTTAAGGAAATTTCCCAGCCCAAAGCAGAAAAAATAAATGATTACAAAATGCAGAAGGAAAGAGAGAGAGCAAAGAGAATGCGCGCAAGCCGCATTTCAAAGCTCGAAACTCTCATAAGTGAAACGGAAGAAAAAATTAATGCTGTTTCTGAAGAAATAAACAACTGTGGCTTTGATTATCAGAAGCTCATGGAGCTGAATTCTACCCTTGATTCCTTGAATGAAAATCTCTTTTCATATATGGAAGAATGGGAGCAGCTTTGCGAGGAGGAAGAGGAATAATGCCCTTAATCGGTATTATACAGGGCTTCGGTGAAGGCTCTGTTGCAACAGGGTACATCATAAAGCTGATAAAAGCTCTCAACAGGCGCTTCCGCTCTTCAATACACTACGAAATACTTGAATGCGGTGATTATATTGCACACGGGGCTGCACTGTCCGATAAGGTTATGGACAGAATGAAGGAATGTGACTGCATTTTTGTTTCGGACTTTGAATCCCGGCACAATCCCGTTGAATACACAAGCAGTGATATTGCCTATGCTCTTTCTGCAAATATTGAATATACGTATATTTCAGGCTTTGACAAATATGCAGAATTTGATTTGTGTATTGCGTCATATTTTGACGGCGGTTTCAAAATGCGCGACGGAAGCAATACACTTCAAGGCTGCACCGAAACCAAGGTTTGTTCAACCTTCACAATATCAAATATTGTCAAAGAGGTTTCCAGAAAATGCGAAACACGCCGCAGACGCCTGGCATTTGTAAAGGATTTTGACAATGAATATTGCGCCGGTTATTTCAGTCGCTTTTTCAAACAGTTCGTTCTTCCGCTCAGTAATTTTCAATTTGTTGAGTTTTCTCCAAGAGAGCTTTGCAACAACCTTCTCGTTGCTCCATCTGATTTTGATACGGTTTTCGTATCAAGAACTTTTTCTGACACAATACAAGGCATAGCCGAATATTTGATGAAGGATAAATTTGCGTGCTATAAATGTTATAACAGCGAAAAAACGATATATGCTATGCATTCCGTGCAGTCGAATTCTGCCTGCGGAGAATATGTTCCGTCACTCTATTCTTATATAGCTTCGTTATGTGACCTTTTAAAGAACGAATTCAACATGCAAAAAGAAGCAGTGCATCTCAGAAAGGCTGTTGATGTTGCATTAGGGGAGAATACCGATTGTAACACTGCTGAAAGCTTTATTGAGGCGGTCATAAGCGCGCTTTCTTTGCCTGTAACAACAAAATATTCTAAAAAGCCTGCTGCAGTGAGGTATATAAAATAAAAGCCGTGAGATTCACGGCTTTTATTGTTATCTGTTATATTCATTTAATAACTTCTTTGCAATTTCAACTGACTTGAGAACTGCGCTCTCTGCAGGACCGCCTATAAGGCTTCTGCCTTCAACGCATGTAGTCATGCTGATTGCATCATAAATGTCATTTTCGATAAATTCACTGCATTCCTTCATTTCGGCAATTGTAAGGTCATCTAAGGCTTTGCCTGCTTTCTCAGCAGAAAGCACCATTCTGCCAACAATTGCGTGTGCTTCACGGAAAGGAACGCCTTTCTTTACCAGGTAATCAGCAACATCGGTAGCGTTTGCAAAACCGCCTTTAGCACCCCGGAGCATAATTTCCTTGTTGACCTTCATTGTCTTAACCATGCCGTTGAATACGGGAGTGCAAAGCTTAACTGTATCAATTGCGTCAAACAGGTTTTCCTTGTCCTCCTGCATATCCTTGTTGTACGCAAGCGGAATACCCTTCATAACAGTGAGAAGTGCCATTAAAGAGCCATAGACCCTGCCTGTCTTACCGCGGATAAGCTCTGCGACATCGGGGTTTTTCTTCTGAGGCATAATTGATGAGCCTGTGCTGTAGCCGTCGTCCATAGTGACAAAACGGAATTCGTTACTGCTCCAAAGGATAAGCTCCTCGGAAAAACGGGAAAGGTGCATCATAATAAGTGATAAATTGCTTGTTAGTTCGATGGCAAAATCTCTGTCAGATACACCGTCGAGGGAGTTTGTTGTAACAGCTGCAAAGCCCAATTCCTCGGCAACCGCTTCACGGTCAAGCGGGTGAGTAGTACCTGCCAGTGCGCCGCTTCCCAAGGGCATAACGTTTACCCTTCTGTATGTGTCATTAAGACGGTCAAGGTCGCGAAGAATCATATTTGTATATGCCATCACATGGTGAGCAAAGGTAATAGGCTGTGCCTTCTGCAAATGTGTATAACCGGGCATAATTGTTTTTGTATGTTCTTCTGCAAGATTGAGGAGTGTTTCAATAAGCTCTGTAAGCATAGCCTTTATTTCAACAATTTCGTCCTTTACATACATTCTTATATCGAGAGCAACCTGGTCGTTGCGACTTCTGCCTGTATGCAATCTTTTGCCTGTGTCGCCGATACGCTCAATAAGTATTTTTTCAACATTCATGTGAATATCTTCAGCGTCTATTTCAAACTCAACTTTTCCGTCTTCGATGTCGCTTAAAATTTCAGATAGTGTTTTTATGATAAGCTGACTGTCTTCCAAGGAGATAATTCCCTGCTTGCCAAGCATACGGGCATGAGCAATACTGCCTGTAATGTCCTGACGGTACATTCTTTGGTCAAATCTTATGGAAGAGTTAAAATCGTCAACCTTTTTATCTGTTGCTTTTTCAAATCTGCCGCCCCAGAGTTTCATGTTTTCACCTCATTGTTAATAATATAGGGCGGAATTAATCCGCCCTATTGTTTTTTTGATTAAAGTTCGCCGTTTTCCTGAAGCATCATAGCTCTTACCTTTAAGGGAAGACCGAAGAGGTTGATGAAGCCTTCAGCATCCTTGTGGTTGTAAAGCTCCTTACTGTCGCCAAAGGAAGCAATCTGCTCATTGTAGAGAGAATACTTACTCTTAGCGCCTGCAGAAGAAATGTTACCCTTGTAAAGCTTAACTCTTACTTCACCTGTAACGGTTTCCTGTGTGCTGTCAACGAAAGCAGAAAGCGCCTGACGAAGAGGAGTAAACCACTTACCGTCATATACAAGCTCGGAGAACTTGATAGCAGCCTGTCTCTTGAACGCCTGTGTGTCGCGGTCAAGGCAGAGATATTCAAGCTCGTCATGTGTGTACTGCAGAATTGTACCGCCGGGAGTTTCGTAAACACCACGGGACTTCATACCAACAAGTCTGTCTTCACAGATGTCAACAATGCCGATGCCGTTAGCACCGCCGATAGCGTTGAGCTTTTCAACAATTTCAACGGGACCCATCTTTACGCCGTCAAGAGCAACGGGAACACCCTTTTCGTAGGATACAGTAACATATGTGGGCTCATCGGGAGCCTTTTCGGGAGATACGCCAAGCTTGAGGAGTGTATCAAACATAGGCTCGTTTGCGGGATCCTCAAGGTCCATACCTTCGTGGCTGATGTGCCAGATGTTTCTGTCGCGGGAATAAAGGTCTTTCTTTGTAACGGGAATTTCGATACCGTGTGCTTCTGCGTAGTCAACAGCATCTTCACGGCTCTTAATATCCCAGATTCTCCAGGGAGCGATAATTCTCAGGTGGGGAGCAAGAGCCTTGATTGTAAGCTCAAAACGCACCTGGTCGTTACCCTTACCTGTAGCACCATGGCAAATTGCTGTAGCGCCTTCTGCTAAAGCAATTTCAACAAGTCTCTTAGCGATAACGGGACGTGCATGGCTTGTACCGAGAAGGTATTTGCCTTCGTATACTGCGCCTGCCTTAACTGTGGGGAATATGAAATCTCTTACATATTCTTCACGGAGGTCTTCGATGTAGCACTTGGAAGCACCGGACTTTTTAGCTCTTTCCTCCAAGCCGTCTGTTTCCTTACCCTGACCTACATCACCACACACTGCGATAACTTCGCAGTCGTAGTTTTCGCGGAGCCAGGCAATTATGATAGATGTGTCGAGGCCACCGGAATAAGCAAGAACAATTTTTTCTTTTGACATATTGCAATTCCTCCTAAATATGATAAAATAATTAAGAAACTATGTAAATTATACATATCTTCCGTATATTATAAATCAGTTTGCATAATTAATCAACACTTTTTTTGAAAAAATGGAGTATTTTTATGAGAATTTTAGGCGTAGACCCGGGCATAGCAATAGTAGGCACGGGAATAGTGGACAAGGTAGGTAACAAGTACGTGCCGATATATTACGATTCTATTATTACAAAAGCACACACACCTCTTGAGGAACGAATCGAATTGGTGTATAATAAAACAGTGGAGCTTATACAAACCTATAAGCCCGATGCCATGGCGGTAGAGGAGCTGTTTTTCAATAACAATGCAAAAACAGCCTTTGCAGTGGGTCAGGCAAGAGGTGTTATACTTCTGGCGGCAAAACAGCACAGCATCCCATTTTTTGAATACACGCCGCTTCAGGTCAAGCAGGCGCTTACAGGCTACGGCAGAGCAGACAAAAAACAGATGCAGCAGATGGTAAAATCGTTTTTGGGTCTCAAGGAAGTACCCAAGCCTGATGATACTGCCGACGCTCTGGCAATCGCCATATGTCACGGCAACAGCGTAAGATTCAACAGCATTAAAAGTTTTACCGGAGGGATAGGATTATGATAGCTTTTCTTAAAGGCAAGCTTGTTTCAAGCGATGAAAACGGAGCCATAATTGAGGTTAACGGCGTAGGCTTTAACGTAATTATGCCTTCGATAGATATTAATAAGCTTCCGGAAGCAGGCGGTGATGTATTTGTATATACATACCTATATGTCCGTGAAGACGTTATGGACCTTTTCGGTTTTTCAAACAAGGAATCGATAAAGTATTTCAAAAAGCTCATCAGTGTTTCAGGTGTGGGGCCCAAAGCAGCTGTTGCACTTTTGTCGGCGCTTACACCAAGTGAGCTTGCACTTGCCATTATATCATCCGACGCTAAAGCAATCGGCAAAGCAAAAGGCATAGGTCCAAAGATGGCACAGCGTATAGTGCTCGAATTAAAGGGCAAGGTCGAAACGGAGGATGCCATAGAAGCCCCCTCACAGTCAGCTCAACCCACATTCCGTGCATCGGCAGATTCTGCTGCGGTTAATGCACTCATTGCACTTGGCTCATCGCCGAGTGAAGCTCAGAAAACAGTTATGCAGATATCCAAGGAAGGAAATTTCTCCACTGAGGAAATCATACGCGAAGCGTTAAGGAGGCTTTCAAATGGAATTTGATGACAGAATGATATCGCCACATATGCTACAGGGTGACGAGATTGACACCGGCATACGTCCCAAAACGATGGATGATTATATAGGTCAGGACAAAGTCAAAAACAACCTTGAGATTTATATCAAAGCTGCCCGCGAAAGGCATGAGGCTCTTGACCATACTCTTTTGTACGGACCTCCCGGGCTCGGAAAAACAACGCTTGCAGGTATTATAGCCAATGAAATGGGCGTTAACATAAAGGTGACCAGCGGTCCCGCCATCGAAAAGCCAATGGATATGGCGGCAATACTCACAAATCTGGGACCTCAGGATGTTTTGTTCATTGACGAAATCCACCGCTTATCAAAAACAGTTGAAGAAATACTTTATTCTGCCATGGAGGACTTTGCCCTTGATATTATTGTAGGCAAGGGACCCAGCGCACAGAGTGTAAGGCTTTCCCTGCAACCGTTTACCTTGGTTGGTGCAACAACAAGAGCAGGTCTTTTGTCTGCTCCTTTGAGAGACCGCTTCGGTGTAATAGAACGCCTGGAGCTTTATTCGACAGCTGATTTAACAAGAATTATAAAGAGAAACAGTTCAATCCTTGGCTTTGAAATATCGGATGAAGGTGCGGCAGAAATTGCTTCACGTTCCCGAGGTACGCCAAGAATAGCAAACAGGCTTTTAAAAAGAGTGCGTGACTATGCACAGGTAAAGGGTGACAAGGCAATTTCCGCAAAGAGCGCCGACGAAGCACTCAATATGCTTGAGGTAGATAACCTTGGGCTGGATGCCGTTGACAAAAAAATGATGACTTCAATCATACTTTCCTTCAACGGCGGACCTGTAGGGCTTGACACCTTAGCTGCAACAATCGGTGAGGACAGTCGTACCATTGAGGATATGTACGAGCCCTTCCTTCTTCAGCTTGGCTTTTTGAACAGAACACCGCGAGGCAGGGTTGCAACACGTGCCGCATATGAGCACTATAACATTCCCGTTGACGACTCGCAGACATCTTTATATTAAATTTTTGTAAATTCGGCATGTTTTATAAAGGAGCATGCCGAATTTTGTGGTATAATAAACGCGGAGGTGATTATATGCGAAAAGCAGCAGCTTTTATATTAACTGCTGTAATACTTCTTTCTTTTGTAATCAGTGCAGATGCTTTTACAATTATATATGACGGAAAGGTTGAGGATTATCCCTGGGCGCCAATCGTGCTGGTGGTTGACGGGCATACCGTTGAAACAAAGGAAATGCCGCCTGTTATATTAAACGGCAGAACTTTGGTCCCTGCCAGGGAATTTTTCGAAGAGCTTGGTGCTGAGGTAACCTGGGATAATGATGCGAGAAGCGTTATTATAGATTATGACACTACAGAAATTGTTCTCACCATAAACTCGCGCACCGTGTACATCGGCTCGGAAGCCGCAACAATTGCACCCTCTGACCCTGCACCGAAAATTATTAACGACAAAACAATGATTCCCGTACGCTTCGTAGCGGAAGCCTTTGGATTTAAGGTTGAATGGATAAACGAAACAAGGGTTGTGCGTGTTACATCTCCCGAGGCTGAGGAGGTAAGGCTTACGAATGTTGCTTTTTCCTCAGAGGACGACACAGATACTATTTTCATTGCGCTTGACGAGTTTGTTAATCCTAATATTTTCCGCATGCAGGAGCCTGATAGAATTGTAATTGATGTATACGGAACAAACGCAATTATAAAGGACGGCAAAATCAATGCGGAAGGACAAGCTGTTGAAGCTGTCCGCTACAGTCAGCATCCTGACCGTTTCCGTGTTGTTGCTGATTTGAAGGCAGATGCAGACTATGAAGTTTTCAAGATGAAAAACGGTGTTGAAATTTCTATTATCAGAACGGGTGACTATGATTATGACGAAGAAGCAACCGCTCCCGTTGAGGACCCTACCGAAATGCCGAGTGGCAACGCATCTTTTCCGAATAATGACGGAAAGCTTATTGTAGTTGTAGATGCAGGGCATGGCGGTGCCGACCCCGGTGCAATATATCCGCCGGGGGCAAAAGATCCCGTCGCTGTTGAAAAAGACCTCACATTGGACATAGCTTTAAAATTGCGCAAAAATCTGGAGGCAGAGGGAATAGAGGTTGTTATGACACGTGAAGATGACAGCTATCCCACCTTAAAGGAGCGTGCAGAGCTGGCAAACAAAGTTAATGCCGATTTGTTTGTTTCTGTTCACATAAACGCTATGGATAATAAGGATGAAATTGACGGAGCCCAGGTTTATTACCACAAAAACTCCTATTACGGCAAACGCCTTGCATCAGCAATTCATAACAACATAATTGCCAATACAGCTCTCTCAGATAAAAAGATACAGGACGGCTCATCCTTCTATGTGCTTAAACATACAAAAATGCCTGCAATTCTGACTGAATGTGGCTTTATCACAAACGAAGGTGACCGTAACTACCTGAAAACAGAAAAAGGCAGACAGAAGATTGCTGATGCCATTTCTGATGGTATTCTGGAGGTGCTTGATATAATATGAAAGTAATTGTGGATGCAGATGCTTGTCCTGTAAAGGAAATAATTGTCAGAATATGCAAAGAATACAACAAGGAAGTAATTATGGTGATTGACACAAGTCACATATTAAAAAGCGACTACGCAAAGGTAATCACTGTTGACAAAGGTGCAGACAGTGCCGATATTTATCTTATAAACTTAGCTCTTCGCGGCGACCTTATTGTCACACAGGACTATGGTGTGGCTGCAATGGCTCTCGGCAAGGGTTGCATGTGCTTAAACCAGAACGGTATGATTTATAATGAGGGAAATATTGACTCGTTGCTTCTGTCGCGACATATCGGTAAAAAAATACGCCGTAGCGGAGGAAAAATCAATTCCGTACCTAAAAGAACAAAAGAAGACGATGCTAATTTTGAAAAAGCATTTCTTGAACTTATCAAAAAAACTCTTGCTTAATTGCAAGAGTTTTTTTCTCATTTTTTAATTGTTGCTGTCTTCATATTCAACCGCCCTGAGCTTCGAGAAAACCATTTTCTGGCTTGAATACAAGCTGAAGTTGCCTGAAAAGAGATAGCTTACCGCCGAGGCTACGGCAAAATAAATCAAGCCCTCTGCGCCGAAAAGCTCTATACTCAAAAATACAGATGCCACGGGACAGTTAACCACACCGCAAAACAGCGCAATAAGTGCAACTGCTGCGCCGAAGGATGCATTGAGACCTAAAAGCGGTGCAACAAGCACGCCGAAGGTAGAGCCGATAAAAAATGTGGGAACAATTTCTCCGCCTTTGAAGCCTGCGCCAAGGGTTATGGCGGTAAAAATAATTTTTAGTGCAAAATCCCACGGAAGTGCGCGTCCTTGTTCGACTGCAGATGCAATAACATCCATGCCTGCGCCGTTGTATCGCATACTGCCGTAAATAACCGTAAGAGCTATTACAATAACTGCCCCTGATACAACTCTCAGATATTTGTTTTTAATTAATTTGCTCATAACAGCCGAGGCTTCGTGCATGGCAGTTATAAAGAGAATGCTTAATACTGCAGCTAAAAGAGCCAGCAGCACAACCTTGAGTATTGTAAAGACTTCAAAAGCAGGAACAAAAGCAAGCGCAAATGCAGTTTTTTCAACTCTTAGCAGATGTGCCACCGACTGTGCAACAATAGCCGAAAGAAGAGAGGGGAAAAATGCCCCGTAGTGCATAACCCCAACGCTTGAAACCTCCAGGGCAAATATTGCTGCAGTAACAGGCGTTCCGAATACTGCACTGAAAAGACCGCTCATGCCGCACATAATAAGAACAGATGTGCTGTAAGTGTGTAATTTAAGCAGTCTTGCAAAACAAGAGCCGATACTTCCGCCAATTTGCAGAGCGGCACCCTCTCTGCCGGCGCTACCGCCAAAAAAGTGGGTGATGGCAGTGGACACAAGTATTAACGGAGCAAGCACAAGCGGCACCTTTTCTGCTGTTCTTACAGATGTAAGAATGCTGTTTGTGCCTCTATCATCATCCATTTTACAGATGTGGTATAAAAACACAATGATAACACCGCCTAAAGGCAGCCCGAAAATAATTGCAGGGTAAACACCTCTCACATGAGCGCCTATGTCAACTGCATAGTGGAAAAGTGCTCCTGCAAAAGCCGATATTAATCCGATAAGCGAAGCTAATATGCTCCACTTTAAAACATTGATAATATATTCGCCGGATTTTTTGTTGAAAACGAAATTCTGCAAGTGTTTCAAGTGCAATCACCTCGTGACAAAACTACTATTATACTCTATCACACATCAAATTTTATGTAAAGATTTTTTTGTGTTTACATGCGTTGGGAAGGGGGTGTGAATAACGCTTTTTTTCTTGACACAGTGCTTGTTTTACAATATAATATAAAGTAAGATTTTATGTATTTAAGGTGATTTTTATGAAAAACTTATTCATTTTAATTTTTTGCGTTGTACTCATGTTTTCTCTCTGCGGTTGCAACGATGGAGCAACCCCCGAAAGTGAAACAGCAATGCAGAGTGCAGAAGAGCAATCAACAGGCATTGTTCCCAACGATGTGCCCGAGGACAGCGAAGCAGCAATTAATGTAAAGGCTGTCGTAGCTGATTATCTTGATACTTTTATTTCCTGCGATTATGAAAAAATCAAGGAAAATCTTCACGAGGATGACCGTTGGTGCTTTAACTTTGAATCTGAAGACCAGATGGATTTTTATAACGCAATTTTCCCGTTAGTGGAGTACAAATTTGACTATGTGTCCGAGTATGAGGGCGTATATGGTGTTATGACAGAGATTACATCTCCGGATATGGCACAGGTTTACGGCACAATAATAACTGACTATATCGACTCAACAACAGGAAACAGCAACCAAAGTCCGAAGGAAATCATGTCAGGCAGCAAGGACAGAATGATTGAACTGATAAAGTCTTCCGAAACTCCCAGAAGAGTAGGACAGTTATACATTTATGTTGAATATATTGACGGTGAGTACATACCCCGTTGCAACGCATTTCTTGCAAATGAGCTCACAGGTGGCGCTCCCGAAACAAGCGACGAAATTTCAAGTTCACTTAACGAGGCTGTTGGTGCATTAAGTGAATAAGCGTAGGTGATTTTATGACAACAGCGGTTACTAAAGCAAAAATACTGGTTGTAGACGATGAGTTCAAAATGCGACGCCTCATCAGAAATTTTCTTGAGGTAAACGGTCATGTTGTTATAGAAGCCTCTGACGGAGAAGAAGCGCTGAATATATTTTATACAACGAAGGATATTGATCTTATTATACTTGATGTGATGATGCCTCGTGTCAACGGTTTTGATGTGCTGATGGAAATAAGGGCTTCATCATCTGTCCCTGTTATTATGCTCACGGCACGTGCACAGGAATGTGACGAAATAATGGGCTACGATATAGGTGCAGACCAGTATATTACAAAGCCCTTCAGCTTCAAGGTCCTTGTTGCAAAGGTTGAAGCGATACTTCGCAGAACAATGCCCCAGCAGACTGAAATTCTGGATTTTAACGGAGTTTCAATAGATAAAGTTGCTCACGCCGTGTATGTCGATAACGAAGAAATTTATCTTAGCGTTAAAGAGTTTGACCTGCTCTGTTATCTTGCTGAAAATCAGGGGATAACTCTTTCGAGGGAAAAAATTCTCGATAATGTCTGGAATTTTGACTACTTCGGCGATGCAAGAACAATTGATACACATGTAACAAAGCTCCGCAAAAAGCTCGGAAAATACGGAATGTATCTGAGCACTGTACGCGGTATAGGTTATAAATTTGAGGTTTCACAATGATAAAAAAATCTCTCACGCGCAAGCTTATAGTCGTTTTTTCGGCTATTCTGATCGCCATAATAACTTTAATTACGGTCTTTAACAGCCTTCTTTTGTCAAAGGTTTATCGCAGCAAAAAGATAACTGCTATGGAAACACTGCACCAGAGCCTTTTTGCCGAATATCAGAACAGCTCCGACAAAGACCTTGTTGTCGAAATAGTAAAAGACACCCTTACAACTGAAAACCTTCGTGTTTTCATCTGGGACAACGAAAACAATCTTGTCATTGATTCGTTTCCGTTGTCATACGAAGATGAGACAACAGCTGATAATTCCGGAAAGGAGCCACTACAAGCACCAAAACAGCAACGTGATGACCGCGCCTTCGGGGATAAACAAAAGAATTTTCGCTTCGGCAGAATGGAATTGTTTTTGTTTTACACAGAAATCAAAGAAGAAAATCTGATTTCTGAAAATGAGAATTATTCGATATTTTCCTTCCTTTCATTTGACAATTATGAGGAAGAAACGCTCTGCTTAAGAGGATATCTGCCCGGTGAGCACAAGCTGCTTATCCAGATGCCTTATGCGCCTATAGATGAGGCAATAGCAATTACCAATACCATTTTGCTTATAGTTGGTGCTGTAATGCTTATAATCGGCGTAATAATCGTTGCAATAACCTCTCGTACAATAGCAAAACCGGTAAAAGAGCTTTCACAAATTGCAAAAGCCATGGAGGGTCTTGATTTCACCCGAAAGTATCATTCTAAGGGCTCGGATGAAATTTCAAGCCTTGGTGACAGCATTAATTCTTTAAGTTCTAAGCTTGAAGCAACCATTAACGAGCTCCGTGAAAAGAACGAAAAGCTGTTGTCGGATATCGAATTGAAGAGCAAAATTGATACACAGCGCAAGGAATTTATTGCAAATGCTTCCCATGAACTTAAAACTCCGCTTGCATTGATTTCGGGCTATGCGGAGGGCTTGCGCGATAACATAGCAGATAGTAGCGAAGCACGCGAGCTTTATACCGATGTAATAATTGAAGAAGCGGGAAAAATGGATAAAATAATTCGCCAGATGCTCGACTTGGTGGAGCTTGACGGCGAGGATAAGCCTATAGACATACGCTTACTGCATCTTTCCGATATAGTAGCCGAGGCTCTTGACTCCTTTAATCTTGTTTTTAAAAGCAACAATATTTCAGTTGAAAGGAATTTTGTTGCACAAGGATTGTTTGAAGGCGATAGATTACGCATTTCACAAGCTGTAAGTAATTTTATAGCAAATGCAATCAATCACGTTGACGAAAACAGAATTATTAAAGCATCTGTAACCGAGGAAGCTGACAGAGTGCGTTTCTCACTCTTTAATAGCGGTGCACAGATTCCCGTATCCGATATGGAAAATATCTGGGAAAGATTTTACAAGGTGGACAAGGCACACACCCGAGAATATGGCGGAAGTGGATTGGGCCTTTCAATTGTACGCTCTGTAATTGAACTTCATAACGGAGAATACGGTGCGTTAAATCACCCTGATGGTGTTGAATTTTATTTTACTTTACCAAAATACAAGGAGAACAGCAATGAACTTTAAAAAAATCTTTTTATGCTTAGCGTTAGTTATACTTTCTGTGACAGCTCTGACGGTTTTTGCAGAAAATGAAGCCGTTCAGACAGTTGCCGATGTTGACTATACTGTTTTTATTGACGAAAACGGTGTTGCAACAATTCCCGCAGAAATCAATTCTGTACCGGTTACAGAAATTCCCGCCAAGGCGTTTTATAACAATACAACCGTAAAAAAGGTTGTTTTTCCTGACACGGTTACCGTAATCAATAAATACGCCTTTTACAAGTGTACAAGTCTTTCAGAGGTTACTTTTCCCAAAAGCCTCACTAAGATAGATGTCAATGCTTTTACCGGTTGCGCTGCACTTGAAAACATTGTTTTTCCTGCAACACTTACTGAGGTTTCGGCATATTCTTTTATGAATTGTACCAATTTAAAGTCTTTGCTGTTTTCTAACGCAAACGCCTCTGTTGGTTTTGCGGCATTTTCCAACTGTGTAAATCTTAAGGTGATTGAATTTGGAGATAATATAACAAACATTGCATCATCTGCGTTTGCGGGTTGCTCTGCGCTTGAGAGCGTTGTATTACCGCCGAATCTTATACGTGTAAACGAAAACACCTTTTCCGGTTGTCCGATGTTAAAAAAAGTGGTTATTAGAGGAATAAATACAACAGTTCACTCCAAGGCATTCACGAATTCGCCGCTGGTTAATGTTGAATTTGCCGTAAATACTCCTACAGAAGAAGTAACGGAAGTTGTTGAACAAGCCACAGAGATATAAATAAAAAGAAGCAGAAGATTGATGGTCTTCTGCTTCTTTTTTGTATAGAAAACACCTTAAATGGGAAATGTAACCTCAGGCAGGTGATTTTTTGAAACTCAGGCTTCCGTTCATTTATAATGAAAACAATTTTATTCTTGGTGAAAACAACGAGGAAAAAACAAACGTTCAAGAAAAGAAGGACGAAAAACTTTCCGGTTACTATATAAGCGATATCAATCTTTTAAAACGTGAATTCGGATACAAAACAAGCGGCGATGTAAAGCTGAGAGAATTTAGCGTAAGAATAAATTCGTCAGATATTGATGCCGCACTATTTTATATAGACGGGCTTGTAAATAAGTCTGTAATCAATAACTTTATCCTGATGCCTATGATGGTGCACTCAAGAGAAATGAAGCTTGACAACATAAATGATGTGTTTTCCGTACTTCTGCCTCAATCCGAGGCAGTGGAGGAGGATAAAATAGCAGAGCTTTCGTATGCACTGAATTTTGGCAGCGCAATTTTGCTTGTAAACGGTTTTTACGGTGCAATAGCAATAGACGTCAAGGGTTGGAATTCGAAGCCTATAGGCGAGCCTCAGAGCGAAAAAGTAATACGTGGACCAAACGATGCATTCAACGAGCAGATACGTTCTAACACTGCACTCATAAGACGGCTGATACGAAGCAGCAACCTCATAAGCTGCGAAAAGAAAATAGGCACAATAAGCCAGACTCCTTGTTCTGTAATGTATATGAAAAACATTGCAGACGATAAACTTGTTAATGAGGTTATCCGCAGGATAGACAACATATCAATTGATTATATTATGACAAGTGCAGAGCTGGAGCTGTATCTTGAGGAAAAAACCTTTTCGTCAATTCCGCAGTTTTTGTCAACAGAACGACCCGACCGAACTGCAAAAGCAATTCTTGACGGAAAGGTTGCAATAATTGTTGACGGCTCTCCTTATGCACTTTTAATGCCTGCGACCTTTTACGAATTGAACGAATCAACAGAAGATGCCTACCTTCGGTATCCTTATGCAAACATGATGCGCCTTGTCCGTGCAGTGGCGTTTTTCTTTTCAATGCTTTTGCCGGGGCTTTATATTGCCGTTATGAATTTCCACAACGAGCTTTTACCCACAAATCTGCTCATTGCTATTATTGCAGCAAAGCAGGAGGTGCCGTTTCCGGGCTTCATAGAGCTCGTATTTATGGAAATAGCACTGGAGATTATACGGGAGGCAGGGGTAAGGGTGCCGACGCCATCTGGCTCAACACTCAGCATCGTCGGCGCACTCATTCTCGGCCAGGCAGCGGTGGAGGCAGGTATAGTAAGCCCTGTTGTAATTATTGTTGTTTCTCTTGCAGCAATAGGCTCATTTGCCACACCGAATTATTACCTGGGGCTTTCTTCCAGAGTAATGAAATTTGTATACATTTTTTTAGGTGGCTTCGCCGGACTTCCGGGCATAAGTGTGGGATTGTATATTCATCTGCTCCTTTGGGTTAAAACCACCTCATTAGGTACGGGAATGTTTGCTCCGTTTGCACCAAAAACTGCAAGTGATGTTTTCTTCGGTTTGTTTATTAACCCGATATGGAAAAGAGAACGACGACCTGATTATCAGAATCCAAAAAGAAAGTATAAAGAAGCAAAAATTTCAAGGCAATGGAAATACAACAAGTAGGGGTAGTTTATGCGAGAAAAACAAGTAACAGGAATGTGGGGCTCCGCCTCACTGATAATTACGCTGATAATAACGAAAGCTCTGATATCAACCCCGTCGCTTTTTGCAAGAAATTCGGCATCTGCGGGCTGGATTGAGGTTGTAATAAGCGGTTTGTTTGACCTGTTCCTGCTTGTAATTATTTTAAAGCTTGCAAGCAATTACGACAACAAAGATATAATTGATATATCTGAGGCAATCTTCGGAAAAAAGGGAAGATATGTAACGGGAATTTTCAGTGTTATAGTGTTTGTCATAAGCTCGGCAGCCGTTTTCCGTTGTTTTTGCGAGCTTATACGTAACACTGTACTGAAGGGTATATCATATGATGATATTTCTTTCTTTGTTCTTGTAGTAAGTATTGTTGGTGCGTTTTCAGGACTGCGAGTTCTTTTGAATTCATGCGGTATTGTGTTACCTTGCATTTTGATTTCGATTGCCGTCATCGCTCTTGTTAATTTTCCTCGCCATTCGATTACAAACATTTTTCCGTTTCTTGGGTCGGGTGTGGGGGATGTTATCCGCAATGCCTTGTTTGAAAATGCCTCTTTTTACGAAATGGGTATTGTGTTGTTTTTAATACCTTATTTTGGGGATAAATCATCTGTAAAGAAAATATGCTTTACAGGCTTGACTGCTTCAATCCTGGTGACAAGTATTATTACTTTATCCTATCAATTGTCTGTTCCGTACGAGGTTGCGGGTACTTTTGCCCTGCCTCTTTATCAGATGACGAGAATGATTAAGGCAGGTACTTTTTTTCAAAGGATTGAGCCTTTGAATGTATTTGTCTGGGGTGCAGCAATATACACATATGTAAGTGTAGGTGTGAGAATGTCTGCATATATTTACAAAAAAACCTTTGCTCTTACGCGCACAAAACCGTTGGTTTTCATCTTTGCCTATATAGTCAGCATGGTTGCACTGATTCCATCCTCGGAGACAAGTGTTGAACGGATATACGATTTTTTAATGAAATACAGCTATATTGCATATCCGATACTACCACTCCTACTTTTGATATGCGGTGCAGTTTTTTCTAAAAAGAGGTGTAATTTTGAAAAAGCTTAAATTTGTTCCTTTTCTTGTTATTATTATACTCTTTTCAGGCTGTATGCGTATAAATGAGGTTGACAGCAAATCCTTTGTGACTGCCATCGGCTTTGATAAGGGCGAAAACTACAATCTTCGCTTCACCTTTGTTTTTACGGCTCCTTCAAAAGAAGCAAGTAAAGACGGAAAAAGCAACGACGAAACTATTGTGATTGAGGCACCCTCTTTATATTCGGCAATTGAACAAATCAATAATTTTAAAAGCCAGATGATAGTTTTGACACATACACAAACTCTCATTTTTTCTGAGGAGCTTGCAAAGGAAGGTCTTAGTGAGCATATCTACATGCTTGTGCGCTCAAATCATTTCCGTCCCAACACCTATGTGTGCGTAACAGATAAAACATCTATGGAATTTTTAGAAAAAATCAACCCTGTGCAAACATATCACCTTGAAAAGTATTTTCAGCTTCTGTTTAATAAAATGACCTCCGGAAAAAAGGGGGATTTATATCTTTATGACTCGTATTTTGGTTTGAACAGAGCAGGAAAGTCAAGTGTGCTGCCTTATTGCGCAATAAAAGATATTACAATTAAAGAAACCGAAGAGGAAGCAAGTGAAAATTCAAGCGAAGAACCGACTGAAAGTGAAACAATACCCGGAAAATTTGCCGAAAACACAGACGACTTTGCCATTAATACAACTGCAGGTCATAGTATAAGCAAGAGTGAAAACACGGCAGAAATTCAAGGAGTAGCCGTTCTGAAAGAAGGGAAGCTGACGACCGTGCTGGGAAAAGGGGAGGCAACCTGTCTTCAGCTGATAACAAACAGTATGCCCAACACCTACTTTACACTTTCAAATCCGTATAACCCTGACAAAATGATTACCTGCTACATTACAAACTCTGATGAAGCAAAAATCAAAGTAAAATGTGATGACATACCGCGAATTTCAATCAGAATCACCCTGGAAGGGGATTTTACAGAGGTTGGCAAGGATGACACTTATATCCGCAATCCGCACTTGTTCGAGGATTATTTTGAAACAAAAACAGAGGAGAGTATAAATAAGTTTCTCAGTAAAATTAAAAAGCTTGATTGCGATATATGCGCATTCTCAGAAGTAGCAAAATCAGAGTTTTTGACAGTTGACAAATGGGAAGAATATAACTGGTACGATAAATTTGCGTCGGCAGAGTTTGATGTTTCTGTTGATCTGACAATAAGGACCTTCGGCGAATTGTCCCAGAAGAATGACAGGGGTTAGTGTTATGTTAAGATGGTTAAGCTTTATGCTCATAGAGATATACACGGTTTCTTTTGCATTTTTTCAATTAAAAAACGGCAGAAAAAACGATTTCTTTTCGATTATGCTGCCGGCAATAATTTCCGCAGTTTTATTTCTGCAATATTTAACTTAATTATTGCAGAAATAAAACATGTGTGTTATAATGATTACATGCAATATATGCGATATTTTTACAGAAAGAAGGATGAAGAATATGAAAAACAAAAAAATATGGTTTATTACCGGCGGTCAGCACCTTTACGGAACAGACGCATTTGCTGAAATGAATGCTCATTCGGCAGAAATTGCTGCTCACCTTGACTCCAAGCTTCCCGTTGGCGTTATTTCAAAGGGGCTTGTAACACTTCCTGATGAAATTGCAGCTGTTTTTAAAGCTGCTAATGCCGATGATGAATGTATCGGTGTTATCACATGGATGCACGTATTTTCACCCTCAAAAATGTGGATAACAGGCTTTAATATGCTCCAGAAGCCTCTTCTTCATTTACATACACAGTACAATAAGGAAATACCCTGGGATTCAATTGATATGGACTTCATGAATCTTAACCAGTCCGCACACGGTGACCGTGAACACGGCTTCATTGCAACGCGTATGGGCATGGCAAGAAAGGTTGTTGCAGGACACTGGTCAACAGACAGAGTAGCCAAGGAAATCGAAGCATGGGCAAGAGCTGCCGCAGGCTACGATTTCTCAAAGAAGCTCAAGGTTGCACGTTTTGGTGACAATATGCGTTACGTTGCAGTTACTGAAGGTGACAAGGTTGAAGCTGAAATCAAGTTTGGTTGGCAGGTAAACGGCTACGGTGTAGGCGACCTTACCGATGTAATCGCAACTGTTACCGATGAAGAAGTTGAAGCTCAAATGGCAGTTTACAACGAACGCTACGAAATGAACACTGATGATGTGAATGCAGTGCGCGAACAGGCACTTTACGAGGTTGGTATCAGAAAGTTCCTTGACAAGGGTAATTACAAGGCTTTCACAACTACCTTTGAAGATTTACATAATCTTAATCAGCTTCCCGGTCTTGCTGTACAAAACTTGCACTGTGATGGCTACGGCTTCGGTGGTGAGGGCGACTGGAAGACATCGGCTCTTACAGCTATAATGAAGTATATGGCTCAGGGCAAGGATGGCGGCACACTCTTCATGGAAGATTACACATATCATCTTGAAGATGGTAACGAAATGGCTCTTGGTGCGCATATGCTTGAGGTTTGTCCTTCAATTGCTGCAACAAAGCCCAAGATTGAAGTTCATCCGCTTGGTATCGGCGGCAAGAATCCTCCTGCAAGATTGGTGTTCGACTCTAAGCAGGGCGACGCAGTTGCTGCAACAATTATTGACATGGGCAACCGCTTCAGAATGATTGTATGCACCATGGAAGTGGTTGAAAACACACATAAGATGCCCAAGCTTCCTGTTGCAAGCGTTCTTTGGAAGCCTCATCCCGATCTTGCAACAAGTGCTGAATGTTGGATTTATGCAGGCGGCGCACATCACACATGTCTTTCAACAGCTTTAGGCGTTGACGAGCTTCGCGACTTCGCAAGAATGTGCGATATGGAGTTTGTCCTTATAGATAAGAATACTGATGTAAACCAGTTACAGAAGGAACTTTTCTATAACGATATCGTATACAAGCTTAAATAAGGCTTATTAAAATGTGCAGAAGCGTCCTTTGTGGCGCTTCTGACTTTTTTGAAAGGGTAAATTATAAAATGAAAAAATTTCTTGTTTCACTGTTAATATGTACTTTTCTTCTGACAGCTTCACTTTTTGCGGCTTCTGCAGCAGAGCTTATTCTTTATGCTCCAGCTGATGCTGAGAGTGAAATAATGCCCGGGAGAGATTTTTACGTAGTGGGTAAAATTGACCGCGGAGCTCAGAGCACTTCAACCTTGCCTTTAAATGTCAGAATTGAGCTGATTGACTCAAAGGGCAATATTGTGCGCACAGCAGAAAGCAACGTGACAACAAATGGCACAACGGCGGCAGAATATGTTTATTTTGACTACGAGCACGGCACACTTCTCAACGGACCAAACAACATGGCTCTTAATCTTTTTACACCGCCGGACATACTTTTTGACAGTATTGAACGACACTCCATACAAAGACCGCAGAATAAGGTTGTTGTTAAGGAAGACTATTTTGCAGCTGTTATATACGGTGGTGCTTCAAAGGACTTTGAGCTTTCGTATTATGACGAAGACATGAAGCCTCTTAATGACATTGCCGAAGGTAAGTATACATTGCGTGTAACGGCAAAGCTGCTTGATGGCACTGAGGTCTGCCGGATTGAAAAAATGCTTACATTCGCCAATACAAAAGGCAGAATTGTGGCGTCAGACAACAGCCTGATACTTGACTATGCCCTTGAAAATGACCTTACAGTAAACAGCTCAATTGCAGGAAACTGGACCCCGGCTGATTTTTTTACAGCACCAAAGGATTTTTCTTACCTTGTTGCAAAGCGTTTTACCGATAATACAAATCAGGAATACGGCAATGCAAAATCAGTAAGCATTATGCTGTATAATATTGAAAATGATAACCTTCCTCTCAAGCACAAGCTGGAAAGCTCTTTCAAGTCAGCTTCAGAAAAAACATACCTCTATTTTGATATAGGTGAGCCTTTTGTAAACTTTACCTTTAACGGCGCGAGCCTTACAAAAAAAGGCACTATTGTTGAAACAAAGGAATCTGCTTTTGTAAAAATACTTCGCAGTGAAACCACTGATGGTGTCAACAAATATCCTGACTTCAATTCTGCTGACGGATTTGTTCTTACCAAAGATGTAAACACCAGCTTTTACGGCATCTTTTCGCCTATGTTCAGCACCGTTAAATCCGGTGACGAAAGCAATATTGTAAGCAAGGTTTCTCATATAGGCTACAATATCACCGATAAAGATGGCAAAAGCCTTAGAAGCGGTTATACCGTGCCTTATATCAAGCGCGGTGATGAAAGCGATTTTACAATGTCTCGTTATGAGTTTCATTTTGAGCTTTCTCCCGACAATGCTCTTACAAACGAAGACGAATTATATATGACATTAACTCTTTGCGATGAAGACAAAGAGGTGCTCTATTCAGGTGATGCAATTACCCTTAAAGTAAATAAACGTGGCGATTTTATAAGTGGCTATTCTGACAATTACTGGGGCAAATCCTTCTGCGATACAATCAATTCTTTAGGTCAGAATCCTGCGGGCGTTTCTCTTTTGCCCGACGACCATATTACAAGAGGCGATTTCGCTGCAATGATAAACCGTCTTTTCGGCTTCAGTATTACTACAGAAAATTCTTTTGCTGACCTTGATGCTGAAAGTATTTACTACGCCGATTGTTTAACAGCTTCGGCAACAGGCTATATGACAGGTGACAATCATGGCAATGTAAAAGCAGATGACCTTATCAGCCGCGAGGAGGCAATGATTATTCTTGCCCGTATTTCCAAGGCAGAAGCAGGGAATAAGAGCGTTATATTCAAGGATAGCGACGACATATCCTTCTGGGCTAAGGATTATGTTGATATTATGGCTTCTAACGGCATTGTTTCCGGTTACAACGGTTATCTTAACCCCAAAAACAACATTACTGTAGCGGAAGCAACAGCCCTTATAATAAAGACCTTTAAGTGGATGCACGAAGGTGAAATCAAAAATTCGGACACAACAACAGGCGATAAGTCCGAAGACCTTTCCGGCGTAGAAATTACAGATACTGACTTTCTCGGCAATATTGACTATGATTCGGTTGCTGCGTTTCTGAAAGCTAATACAGATGTTTTTTCACCTCTCACAAACCACATAATGCTCCGTTATACAGACGGAATTTACATAAGCCGCGTAGGTAACGGCCTTGAAGTGAGGGATTATCTGATGGGTAACACAATCACACTGCCCGAGGATATACTGAGTATTACAACCACTCTTTCCACGAAGTTTGCAGAGTTTTCAATCAGATATAATCCTAAGAGCGAATCCGCCGTACACTATGTTCTCGGCAGAGGAGAGGACGGTAAGCTCAGAGGGCTTACCTATACAGAACTTTCAGAAGTGAAAAATAAAACACTTATACATATAGAAGGTAACTGGTATTATTATGTTCAAAAGTAAGGATATGATAACTTGCGTAGAATATATGAATCGTTAAAATCTTTCTTTTTGGCGCTGAGCAGAGATAATATAACGGTATACAGCGCATATGCAGCGTTTTATATGATAATTTCATTCGTACCGCTGCTGATGATGTTTCTTATGATAGCAGGACGTTTTATAAGTATTTCTCCGGCGGATTTTACAAATTTTGCAGGAAATAATCTGCCGCACGGTGTAGTAGCTGTGATATCCACCATGATAGAAGAGATACTTAATGCGCCAAAGCTGTCTTTGATTTCTATTCCTGCAGTAACGCTTTTATGGACAGCCTCACGCAGTGTAGTTGCCATTGCAAAAGGGCTCGACTGTGTTTATAAGCTTGATGAGCGCAGAGGCTTTTTTAAGCTGAATATTCACGGATTGTTTTATACGTTTGTGTTTTTTGTTGCCATTCTGTTTTCGCTCATTATAATGGTTTTCGGAAACCTGATTGCAGATACTGTAGGAAAATATTTTCCCGTTGCAATTAATATAATTGACTCTGTTCTCTCAGCAAGAGCCATTGGCTCACTTGTTATACTGACGGTGTTTTTCATTTGCGTGTATAAATTTGTTCCGGGAAGAAACCTGAGGTTTTCCTCCCAGATTCCCGGAGCAATATTCTCGGCAAGCGGATGGATTATATTTTCACTTATTTTTTCGGTATATGTTGATAATTTTTCCGATAAATCCTATGTTTACGGCAGCCTTACAGCACTAATCATTTTCATGTTCTGGATATATTTCTGTATGATAATTTTGCTTCTGGGCGGTGAAATAAATTATTATCTTATGCTCGAAAAAGGCGAGATTGACAAGTAGTCACAGCGGTGCTAATATAAAAAAGGAGAAATGTTTTATGAAAAAATTATGTTTACTTTTGGTATGTATTATGTTGCTGTTAACTGCCTGCAACAGCGGTGACAGTATAACTGTAACGGTGGAAATCAATGCAACAGACATTCTTTCAAACTACGACATGCTTGATGAAGCTTTGAAAGATGAAAAATATGTGCCTGCAAACGGCATGATACTTGAAAAAACAGAAATTGTAATTAATGAAGGTGACGGAGCAATTGATGCTCTCGAGCAAGTTGCAAAGTTAAAGGGCATTCAGATCGATGTATCTGACGGTTATGCAAAGGGGATTAATTACATATACGAAAAATCCTGCGGAAGCATGAGCGGATGGGTATATGAAGTGAACGGCGAAAGTGTTATGAGCGAATACTTTGCTTCTGATGGTGATATAATCACCTGGAAATATATTTGCGATTTTTCAACCATGAGTTTTGAATAAATATGAATTAAATTAATTTAATATATAAAGAAGTAGGTGGCGTATTGCATTTTTGCAGATACGCATAATAGGGAATACGGTGCAAAACCGTAACAGACCTGCTGCCGTGATAGAAGAGTTTTTCTCATTATGCCACTGGGCAACCGGGAAGGCGAGGAAAATGTTGACACTTAAGTCGGAAGACCTGCCACTTCTTTGTACCAATTAACTTCACAGGATATTGAAGGGTACGTAAACAAGGCATTGAAAAATAAATGCCTTCTTTGAGTATGCTTTTTTTCCTGTAAAAAAACAAGGAGGCAGTTAGCTATGAAAGCAAACTCAAAGATTTTTTTTGTTTTAATTGTATTATGTGTAGTGCTCTTGTCGGTTTCAGCACATGCAGAGCATATTACAGATGCGTCAACACCCGATGATTGTGTCCTGAAATGGGCAACACAAATAGGTGAAGGCTGGCAGAAGAGTGCCGGTGAGCCCGTTATTATTGGCGATAAAATTGTAATTATGGCAGGGGACGAAATTCATGCCGTAAATAAAGCCACCGGTGAAATCGTCAGGTCCGCTTCCATGGCAGAAGAGCAAAGCTACGGCTATGTTGCACCCACCTATGCTGGGGACAAAATTTACATGAACCTATCAAATGGCACAATTCAGGCTTTTGACGCCCAAACACTCGAATCTGTCTGGGTTTATAAGCATCCCGGTGGCGGAAAGGGCATGACAGCTGTTACTTATTCTGACAACACTGTTTTCACAGGCTTCTGGGATGGAGAAACCAAGGATGCTGATTTTGTTGCATTAGATAGCTCTACAGGTGAATTAAAGTGGTCAAAAACCGTCAATGGAGGTTTCTATTGGACTGGAGCTTACTGTACGGACAGCGCCGTGATATTCGGCACAGATGACGGCAGTGATAAGGTTTCGCATATTTACTCCTGCAACAAGGAAACAGGCGAAGTTATAAGCTGTATCGATGTGGAAAACAAAGGCGATATCCGCTCAAGTGTTACATATTATAACGGCAGGATTTTTGTTACAACAAAAGGTGGATATATCATTTCTGCTGCTCTGAGCGACAATGTTCTCTCTGATGTAAAATACGGAGAAATCGGAGCAGCATCAACATCAACACCTGTTATTTATAACGACCGCATTTATATTGGTGCAAGCGATAAAACAATATCCGTTTTTGATTGTGCTACGCTTGATAAGCTGTTTTCTGTTCCGGTTACAGCTTATCCGCAATGCACACCCCTTATTTCAACCTATTATTCAGATACAGGATACATTTATCTTTACACCACGTATAACAAAACCCCCGGCGGTGTAACGCTTATAAAGATCAAAGAAGACGCAACAGCTGCCGAGGATTGTACTGTTATTGAATTATATAATGCACAAGGGTACGAGCAGTACTGTATTTCCAATGTTATCTGTGACAACGAAGGTACGCTCTATTACAAAAATGACTCAGGCTATCTTTTTGCACTTTCCGATAGCATAAGTTTAAAAGCATCTTTTGCTGAAGATGGGTATATTTATGCCCCTGCTGATATAGCTGTAGCAAAAAACACAGCCGAAAGCTATGGATATACAGACACTGTTACAGACGGCGTTTCTGCACTTGATGTGCTTGTAAAAATTCATGAAAACATGCTGGCAGATGAGTTCACCCTTCAGACAGCAGACAGTTATTTATCGGTTTCGTCCGAAGGATATCTTTCACGAGTTATGGGGATTGATACTTACAATTTCGGTTTTGCAGTAAATGGAACTGCACCTCATGACGATATCCTTACGCAGTACGGATATACAGGCTACTCATTAAATCAGGCACCAGTTAAGAACAGTGATAAGGTTGAATTCTTTATTTACCGTGACAGCTGGGCAATGGATAATTACGGAATATTCTCACAAAATGATACCAAAACTGACCATGTTTTTGCAAATGTAGGGGAAGAGGTTAAGATTAAGCTTGAAGGCTACTCTTTTGGCTGGTACAGCTGTGCTGAGGATTCAACAATAAAAGAGAACACATTTCCTATAGCTGATGCAAAAATACTGCTGGGAGAAGAGCAGCTTACAGCAACAGATGCAGAGGGCTATTTTACAATAGCATTTGACTTTGTAGGTAAATACACACTTACCGCGACAGAAGGTGAGGGGTCAACACCGCTTATTCCCGCACAGATTGAATTTGATGTCCTCGGCTTTGAGCTCATAGAAGAAGCTGACAAGGTTTATCTTATTTCAAACCTTGAGGAAGAAGAAGAAAATGTTTGGGTTATCAAGGCTCAGTATACATTAGACGAAATGATTTCGGCAGAAACAGAGTGCATAACACTACCCAAAGGCTATCAGAAGCTTGAAATTGAAACATCTGACAAAGGTGAAGAAACAAAGATTTTTGTCTGGAATAAAAGCTTAACACCACTTACCGGAGGTGTTACAAGATGAAAATTGTAAGCTTGGTTACAGCAATTGCAATCAGCCTGACGAGCACGGTATTTACATCTGTTTCAGATTATACGGACACAATATTTTCCTACGAAGAGCCTGATGATTACACAGTCTGCTGCAGCGTTGTGGCTGACAACGTTTCTCTTGGTGAAATTGTACCGCCGACTGATATAATCATTGACGGCGAAAACTGTGCGGAAATTTTTGTTCAGCTTTTAGAGAATAATGGTTTTACGCCAATTTACACCGGCACCACCGACGAATGGTTTTATTTATCCGCAATTGAAGGCATTGACACCTCAAGTGCTTCAGTTTCCAAGGATGCCGCCGCTTTTCTTGCAGAAAAAGATGTGGAATACTGTAACGAAGTAATGACAGAAGGCACTGTTTCTGAATTTGATTTTACGGATTATTCAGGCTGGATATTTACCGTAAACGGCGAAATTCCCTCGGTGGGAATGTGTGACTATATACCCGAATACGGCGACGAAATAACGCTTTCATTCACATTATACTACGGAGAAGATTTACAGCAATGAAAAGAATAATTTCATTAACAGTTATATTACTTTTGCTGTTGCCGCAAATTGTAGCGGCAAACAGTATGCTAAGTCAGTGCGCACTTTCTCAACCCGGAAATTCCTCATCGGACTGGTCAGCTATAGCCCTTCTTGTTTCCGAAAAAGATTTTGATAAAACGGCCTACTTAAACGCTTTAAAAGAGTATACAAAGGAAAAATACCTCACCGCAGGTAAGCTCAGCCCTGTAAAAGCTACCGAATGGCACCGCATAGCATTAGCTGTAACCTTAAGCGGTGAGGATGCCACCAATTTTGACGGTATTAATCTTATTAATGACGGCATTTTCTTTCGTGAAAACCTTGGCAGACAAGGCATAAATGCGTATGTCTGGTCACTTATTGCATTAAATTGCGGAAATTATTCCGAGCCTGAAGGCAGCATAAACAGCATCGATGCTATAGTTTCGCACATACTATCTTCACAGAATGAAGACGGAAGCTTTTCTTTAAAAGCAGCCGCACCCGACTGTGATATTACAGCTATGGCTATATATGCACTGTCCTTTTATCAAAATAGTGTGGCTGTAGCATCTTCAATAGAGGGCGCCGTAAGCTTTCTTTCACGTGCACAGAACGAAGACGGAAGCTTTTCCTCGGACAATACCCCCAATGCCGAAACAACGGCACAGGTAATAATTGCGCTTTCTGCACTTGGAATTGATGTTAAAAACGATATGCGTTTTCCTAATTTATACAACGCATTGTTGTCTTTTCAGACACCAGACGGGTTTTCCCACACATACGGAGCTGCTACTGACACAATTGCTACTTATCAGGCAGAATGTGCTCTGATTGCCGCTGAGAAATGCTCTCCTGTCTACAAATATGAAAGAGCTGTATCTGAGGAATTCCCTGTTGAAATCTATACAGAGGTGGCACAAGAGCCTACTGCTGCAACTTCTGCCCCTTGGAGAGAAGATAGGGTAGAGGAGGCAACTGTTCCATTTGATACCGAAGAACCGGAAACAGTTTTTGAAACCGCTATTCTTGAAGCGCCTACAGATACTTTAACACAAATGCAAACCGATGTGTTGCCTGCCCAAACAGAAGAATCAAGAAAAATGAACGGGTGGTTTTATGGCATCATTTTTATAGCTATTTTAGTTGTAATTATGATATTTTATGGTATAATTAGGAGAAAAACAAATTTTGTTGTATTTTTATTGCTCACTGCCATTCTTCTTTACGGCGCCATAAAACAATCTTTTGATGGTATAAAGGATGACATAAGCGTATATCTGGCAATAGATTGTCAGACTGTATATGATAATTACAATTTACTCGACCCTGCGCTGAAAAATACTGCTTACATACCCACGGACGGAATTATACTCAAAGAAACCGAATTTAAAACAGAAGAGGGGAGCACGGTGCTTGACCTTACAAAGAAAGCGTGCAAAAGCATGGATATTCAGCTCGAATACAGTCAATCGCCAAACGATTCCTACGTTCAGGGCATAAACTATCTGTACGAGTTTTCATGCGGTGATTTGTCCGGCTGGATGTACAGCGTAAACGGAGAATTTGTAAATGTGGGCTGTAACAGCTGTATTTTAAAAGACGGCGATGTTGTCAGCTGGCAATATACCTGCAATTTAGGCAAAGACCTCAGAGAGGAAAAATCATGAAATTTTTTGAGCTGCATCCACTCAGCTTAATATTGTTTTTTGTATCAGCAATTGCATTTACAATGATAACAATGAATCCTGTATTGCTTTTGCTTTCTTTCCTGTGCGGATTTTTGGCAAATGCTTTTATTTCCAAAGGCAGAGATTTGTGGATTTATTTATTTCTGATAGCTATAATTGGCATAACTAACCCTGTTTTTTCACACAACGGCGAAACCGTGCTGTTCTATCTCTTTGACCAAAGATTCACGCTTGAAGCGCTCGTGTACGGATTTATGTCAGGCATAAGGATAGTTTCGGTAATCTATTGGTTCAGGCTGTTCGGTGTTGTTTTTAAACAGGACAAGCTCAATTGGATTCTGGGCAAGGTTTCGCCTAAGCTGAGTGTTGTTTTTTCAATGGCATTGCGTTTTATTCCTTTGGTAAAGAAGAACGCCAAGGATATTTATAACGCTCAGATTTCAATGTGCAGCTTTAAAAAGGATACCCTTTCAGGGAAATTTCAGCTTGTTTTCAATGTTTTTTCGGCACTTGTTTCCATGAGCATTGAAAACGCAATCGACACAGCGGACACAATGCGTTCACGCGGGTTTGAGAACAAAAATCGCACGGCATACTCACTGTTTTCCTTCAGGGTTAAGGATATTATATTTATGGCAATCACAATAATAGACGATATACTTATTACGTATTTTCTCTTTTCGGGCATTGCAAGCTTTTACTATTATCCGTCAATGTATTTTTCAGGCAACGATAATAAGGCGCTGGTGCTTTATGCAGCCTTTGCCATGCTTTGTGCATTACCGATGATTAATGATTTTACGGAGGATTTAAGATGGAAATACTCAATATCAAAAATCTGACATTTAAATATCCTTCCGAAAGCAGAAATGCCCTTAATAACGTTTCATTATCGGTAGAAAAAGGCGATTTTATTTTGTTGTGCGGAGCGTCCGGAAGCGGAAAAAGTACACTTTTACGCTTGCTTATCAATTCGCTTGCACCTTTTGGCGAAAAGACAGGGGAGATATGCTTCAACAAAAGTCCTCATATTGCACTTGTGGGACAGGATGCAGAAACGCAGATTGTTTCCGACACTGTGTGGCACAACCTTGCGTTTTATCTTGAAAGCATGGGTGAAGACAGTAATTCCATCCGCGCAAAGGTTGCCGAAACAGCTGAATTTTTTGACCTATCAGGTATATTTCATAAGGAAACGGCAAATCTTTCGGGTGGCGAAAAACAGCTTCTTAACCTTGCATCTGTGATGGTTGCTGATCCTGATATTCTTTTGCTTGACGAGCCAACAAGTCAGCTTGACCCGATTGCCGCCCGCCACTTTATTGAAGCGGTTAAACGCCTCCATACTGAAACAAACCTCACTATTATTATATCTGAGCACCGCACTGAAGAATTGTGGGGCTTTGCCGATAAGGTTTGTTTGCTTGAGGATGGCGAGGTTGTATCCTATGCAAGCGGAAATAATACCTATAGTGCTTTGAAAAGCGATTGCATCGACCTTCCGTTTGCCCTGAAACTCTATAAAGAACTTGATGTAAAGAAGGAATACCCGATTTCAATCAGTGGAGTACGTAAATTTTTAACCGAAAATTTCAAAAACGAAATACCGGAGCTTTCTGACGAAATAGAATTGAATAACAAAGTTGCTTTAAAAGCCTGCAGAATATTCTTCCGTTACGAAAAAAACACCCCAGATATTCTTAAAGGTCTTGATTTCAACTGCAATTTTGGCGAAATTACAACCCTTTTAGGCGGAAACGGAAGCGGAAAAACAACATTCTTTAAACTGATTGCAAACCTCAATAAGCCCTATAGCGGTAAAATTAAAAATTACGGCACAAAGACTGCTGTTTTGCCCCAAAATGTAAAATCGGTATTCACAAAAGATGTTTTACGCGAGGATTTAGCCTTAATTTCCGAAAATTTTGTTGATATTTGCAAAGAATTGAACATAACAAGTCTCCTTGATAAAAACCCATATGATTTAAGCGGCGGGGAGGCGCAGAGAGCTGCACTGGCAAAAATCCTGCTTACCAAGCCTGATATACTTTGCTTAGATGAGCCCACAAAAGGCATTGATAGCAAAGGGAAGAGAGCAATTAAAGAGATATTGCTTGATTTGAAGAAACAGGGGATTGCCATTGTAATTGTAAGTCACGATGTTGATTTCACAGCCGAAATTTCGGACAAATGTGCATTTTTATTTGACGGACAGATTGTGTCAAACGGTACGCCGAAACAAATATTCTCATCGAATAAATTTTACACAACATATGCGTCATTGGCGTCGAGACATCACTTTAAAAACACCGTCACACTCAACGATATAATTGAGCTGTGCAAAAGGAATGGTTGCTATTAAAACTTATATCAAATCATTGTCTGCGCTTGTGTTTTTGCTTGCGTTGGCAATATCAGCGAGCATATTTTTTCAAAATGAAAACTACATGTTTGTATCTTTATGCGCGGCACTTATAAGCTGTATTCCGTTTTTTACAAGCTTTGAAAGAAACGTGAATAATGCCCGCGAAATTGTTGTTATTGCAGTTATGATTGCCTTATGTGTGGCAGGACGTTTTATTTTCATGCTGATACCGCATTTTAAGCCCGTTACTGCACTTATCATTATAACCGGTATGTATTTTGGTACAGATGCAGGCTTCATGACAGGCTCACTGACGGCTCTGATTTCAAACATGCAGTATGGACAGGGTCCCTGGACAGTTTTTCAGATGGCTGTATGGGGCTTGATAGGCTTTGCTGCAGGTGCGTTGAATAAGAAGGGTTTATTGAAAAACAAACTCTTGCTGATACTTTTTACAGCATTTTCAGGTGTGATATATTCATTAATAATGGATATATATACAACGATCAGCACTGAAAATACATTTATTGTAGAAAAATACATAGCATATGTAATGTTTTCGTTGCCAATTATGATAGAATATGTAGTTTCCAATATTATATTCATATTGGCATTAGAAAAGCCTATCGGTAAAAAACTATTACGTATTAAAACAAAATACGGATTATTTCAATAAAAAAAGCACCAAACGGTGCTTTTTTTATTGATTATCAGACTTTTTTCTTTTTTTAGTATTTGCCAGAGGGTTGCGTTCAACGGCTTCGTGAAGCTGTTTTTCGTCTACATGTGTATAAATCTGCGTGGTGGAGAGCTGTTCATGACCCAAAATTTCCTGCAGAGCACGAACATCTACATCGCCATGAACATACATAAGCGTGGCTGCAGTATGCCTTAACTTATGCGGTGAATATTTTTCAGGGTCAAGACCTGCACGCACCATGTTCTTTTTAACCATTCTGTACACCATATTGTTGGAAATACGGCTTTTTCGCTTGCTTAAGAACAGAGCATCACGGTCAATTACACCATCATGAGGTCTTATGGCAAGATAATCATTAAGCGCTGATACACACGCGTCATTAAGATATACTTTTCGTTCTTTGTTGCCTTTGCCACGTATAAATATACTTTTTTCTTGCATATCGTGTATATTTATACCAACAAGTTCGCTTAAACGCATGCCACAGTTCAAAAACAGCGTAATTATGGCATAATCGCGCACTGCAAATTCGCCGTCAACAGCATTTAAAAGACGCACAGATTCTTCAAGAGTTAAATATCTGGGAAGCTTTTTGGGAATTTTGGGAGATTCAAGGTCTTTGGCAATATTATCATCAAGCTGGTGAGATTTAACCGTCATATAATTATAAAATGATTTTAAACAGGAAATTTTACGTGCAGTAGCATTCTGATAATTGTCACGCGAATTCCTGATATACATAAGAAATTCGTACAAATCATCTGTAGTAAGCTTTTTTAAATCTGTTAAAGAAAAAGCTGATGTGTTAAGCGTGTCAAAATCATCAAATGAAGCTTTGTTAAAATAACACATAAAAAATCTGAAGAAAGTTCTTAAGTCATAATAATATTCATGAACAGTTTTATCAGATTTACCGGAAATGGTAGACATGTGCACAAGAAAACGTCGCGCAAATGCAGGAATGTCCGTGTATTCAGCATGTACGTTCATAAACCTTTCCTCCTATTCCCAATTCAACAAAATTTTTATTTTGTTGAATTGATTATATCATTAAATCTGTGGCTTGTCAACTGTGTATTTGTGTTTTCCCCTTTGCTCCCCATTTAATCAATAAGTGCAGATGCTGCAAGCATAACGGCAATGCGTCCGCTTTCGTAAGTAAGTCCACCCTGAAGGTATCCTACATACGGAGGCTTTATCGGTGCGTCAGCGCTTATTTCTATACTTGCACCTGATACAAATGTGCCTGCTGCCATTATAACCTGATGATTATATCCGGGCATATCCCAAGGCTCAGGTGTTACATAGCTGTCTACCGGAGATGCCATCTGTATTGCCTGGCAGAATTTAATAAGCTTTTCTGCATCGTTAAATTTAATGGATTGAATTATATCACATCTTTTGCCGCCTGATGCAGGATTAACCTCGAAACCGAGCTTTTCCATCATTGCACCGCAGAATACAGCGGTTTTAACAGCCTGCGAAACAATATGCGGCGCCATAAAAAAGCCCTGCAAAATGTGTCTGTTCTGACCTAAGGTTGCACCGCACTCCTTACCTATTCCGGGGCTTGTTTGTCTGTAGGAAGCAAGCTCTACGCATTCCTTTGTGCCTGCAATATAACCGCCCGACTGTGCAAGACCGCCGCCAACGTTCTTTATAAGCGAGCCAATAATCATGTCGGCACCGTAATTACTCGGCTCATCACGCTCAACAAATTCACCGTAGCAGTTATCTACCATACAGATTGTATCGGGTTTAATAGACTTTATAAACGCTATTAACTCCCCTATTTCCTTGCTTGAAAGTGTATCACGCCAGTCATAACCCTTACTTCGCTGGATAATACAGCATTTTACATCTGCTGTAAGCTCTTTCTTTATGTTTTCAAAGTCAGGCTTATTGTCCTTTAAATCAACCTGTCTGTAATTTACACCGAATTCCTTCAGGCTACCGCCTTTTCCGTCGCCTGATATACCTATGGCTTCCTCAAGCGTATCGTAAGGCTTGCCCGTTACCGCAAGAAGTGTATCTCCCGGACGAAGTACTGCAAAAAGCGCAATTGCAAGTGCATGTGTGCCGTTAACGATATTGTGGCGGACAAGTGCGTCCTCTGTGCCAAAGGTATCGGCATAAATCTGATCTATCACTTCCCTGCCGATATCGTTATAGCCGTAGCCTGTGGAGTGATTGAAGTGTGAATCACTTACTCTGTTTTTTATAAAAGCATTCAACACTTTTTCCTGGTTGAACTGTGCTATAGCTTCAATTTCTTTGAACTGCGGCGCAAGCTCTCGTTCAACCTCTTGGGCTAATTTAATTATTCTTTCATCAATATTAAGCATAACAAAACCTTCTTTAACTAACAAATTGCCCGATAACAAGTATCGGGCATTTTGTTAAATTTTAACTCAGATGGGATGTGTCTTTTCCTCTTTATCTGCAAGGTTGGGGTCAATCTTATACTTCTGTCCCTGACGGTACTTGAAGTACTTTGTTGCAACCTGGTCAAAGAGTGCATATGAAAGCACGTCTTCATCCTGTTCAATATATTCTGCAATTTCGCCTCTGAACTTGTCAAGCTCATTGGGAATCAAATCTGCAGGTCTGCAGTCGATAACCTCTGCATCACCGATAATCATCTTACGGAATTCGTCAGAAATAGGTGCAGGTGTTGTGCCGTATTCGCCACGTACCATAGCACGGAATTCCTTTGTTGTCATCTTGTATCTTTCGCCTGTGATTACGTTGAGAACAGCCTGTGTACCAACAATCTGGCTTGTGGGTGTTACAAGAGGCGGATAACCTGCATCGGCACGTACTCTGGGAACTTCGTTAAGAACTTCCTCGTACTTATCTTCCTTACCCTGCTGTTTAAGCTGAGAAATAAGGTTTGAGAGCATGCCGCCGGGAACCTGATACTTAAGAGTGTTAGCATCTACGCTTAACGCCTTGGGGTCAAGAAGACCTCTCTTAAGGTATTCTTCACGAAGAGGACGGAAATAGTCCGCAATTTCGGAAAGCTTGTTAAGGTCATAGCCAGTGTCGTACTGTGTGCCCTTAAGTGTAGCCACCAAGCTCTCTGTCGGAGGCTGGCTTGTACCCAATGCCATAGGACTCATAGCGCAGTCAACAACGTCAACACCTGCTTCAATAGCCTTAAGATATGTCATGGAAGCAACACCGCTTGTGTAGTGTGTATGAAGCTGAACGGGAATCTTAACAGCCTGCTTCATACCGGAAACAAGGTCGTATGCAACATAAGGTGTAAGAAGACCTGCCATGTCCTTGATGCAGATAGAGTTAGCACCCATATCTTCAAGCTGCTTTGCAAGCTTGATAAAGGACTCGTTTGTGTGGAAATCGCTCAATGTGTAGCTGATAGCAGCCTGTACATGACCTTTTTCCTTGATTGTTGCCTTGATAGCTGTTTCAAAGTTTCTGACATCGTTAAGAGCATCGAAAATTCTTAAAATATCGATACCATTAGCAATGGACTTCTGAACAAAATATTCAACAACATCGTCTGCATAATGACGGTAGCCTAAAATATTCTGACCGCGGAAAAGCATCTGAAGAGGTGTGTTCTTTGCCTTGTCCTTAATCTTTCTAAGTCTTTCCCAAGGGTCTTCGTTGAGGAAACGAAGACAGGAGTCAAAGGTTGCTCCTCCCCACGCTTCCAGAGAATGATAACCTATTTTATCAAGTTTTTCTACAATACCTAAGATCTGCTCAGTTGTCATTCTTGTAGCAATAAGTGACTGATGAGCATCACGGAGGACTGTTTCAGTTATTTTTACCATTTTCATTTACCTCCTAATTAAATACCTGTGAAGTTAGCAAGGAATACACCTGCTGTAACCGCACTACCGATAACACCTGCAACATTGGGACCCATAGCGTGCATGAGAAGGTAGTTTGTGGGATTTTCTTCCTGACCTACAACCTGGCTAACTCTTGCAGCCATCGGCACGGCACTAACACCTGCAGAGCCGATAAGAGGATTAATCTTACCGCCTGTTGCCTTGCACATAATCTTACCGAAAAGAAGACCGCCTATAGTTGAGAATGAGAATGCTATAAGACCAAGACAGATGATAAGAAGTGTCTTAGGTGTAAGGAATGTATCAGCAGTTGCAGTAGCACCTACTGTAGTACCAAGGAAGATTGTAATAATATTCATAAGCTCATTCTGTGCAGTTTTGCAAAGACGTTCAGCAACACCCGATTCCTTGATAAGGTTACCAAGCATGAGTGTACCTACCAAGCTTGCAGAATCAGGAACAAGCAAAATTACGATAAGTGTAACTGCAATGGGGAAAATAATCTTTTCTATCTTTGTTACAGGACGAAGCTGCTCCATAACAATCTGTCTTTCCTTCTTAGTTGTCATAAGCCTCATAAGCGGAGGCTGAATAAGAGGAATGAGCGCCATGTAGCTGTATGCTGCAACCGCAATTGCAGACAAAAGTCCGGGAGCAAGTGTTTTTGTAACGAAAATAGCTGTGGGGCCATCGGCGCCACCGATAATGCCTATGGATGCTGCTTCCTTAAAGATTGTAGCAACATTGCCGTCAGCACCAAAGCCTGCAATGCAGAAAGCACCGAGTATTACTGCACCTAAGAAGGTAACAAATACACCAAGCTGTGCTGCCGCACCAAGAAGAATGCTCTTTGGGTTGGCAATGAGGGGACCAAAGTCTGTCATACAACCGATGCCAAGGAAAATAAGTGGCGGATATACACCAAGCTTAACGCCCATGTATAAAATGTCTAACAGACCACCCTCGTGTAAAACTCTTCCGTAATCGATATCCCCTTCGACCATAAAAAGTTCCGGGTGCATAACCTGACCTAAAGGCAGGTTTGCCAGAAGCATACCGAATGCGATGGGTAAAAGCAAAAGCGGTTCAAACTGTTTTACAATTGCAAGGTACAAAAGCACACATGCAATAATAAGCATAATGAGTGTTTTCCAACCGCCTGACATAAAGTCCATTGCTATTTCAGCAACGCCGGTTTTCATAGCAAAGCTACTTAAACCGTCAACTAACATTTCAAACATTTGTATTCACACTCCAATCTGCGTTAATTTACTGTGTTTCAATTACGCAATAGTAACTAAAACATCGCCTGTATCAACGCTGGAGCCCTTTGAAGTTACAACAGTAACTGTACCTGCCTTAGGTGCCTTGATATCGTTTTCCATCTTCATAGCTTCAAGAACTACAAGTACGTCACCTGCGTTAACCTTTGCGCCATTGGCAACCTTAATGTCAAGCACTGTGCCGGGCATGGGAGACTTAACAGGCTCACCACTGCCTACGGAAGCAGCTACCTTCTTGGGCGCTGCAGCAGGAGCGGAAACCTGAACTGCGGGTGCCACGGAAGGAGCAGATGTACCGCCTACTTCTTCAACTTCTACTTCATAAGAATTACCGTTTACGTTTATAATAAATTTTCTCATTGATATGTACCTCCTTAAAATCTGTTATCAAGAACTTCACGCTTTGCGGCATTGCCCCAAGCGGAAGAAACCTTTTTGTAGCTTCTGATGTTAACACCGGCACTGCTTGTACCCATACAAGCGGCAACTGCTGCAGTAAGAACTGCAATAAGTTCGCCTTCGTCAACTGTTTCTTCGGCTGTTGTGGCAACTTCTTCAGTTGTAACGGTTTCAACAGCCTTTGACTTGGGCTTCTTTTCCCCTGAGAAAAGCTTCATGGCATAAATGGTAAGCATGATGAGTATAAGAATAGCAAATACTACAAGCATACCTTCAATTGAAATAACTATACCATAAGAAATTATCTCAGCAGGAGTATTAAGATCATATATATTCATACAAACACCCCTCTATCAAAGCGGCATGTTATCATGCTTTCTTGAAGGAGCGCTCACACGCTTGCTTCTAAGCATTTCAAACGCTGCAACAACTCTCGGGCGTGTTTCGCCGGGAATGATAACATCGTCAACATATCCCATAGCTGCCGCATTATAAGGAGAAGCAACCTCTGCCTTATATTCAGCAATGAGCATATCACGGCTCTCGCCCGCCTTGAGACGGTCAGAGTAGAGCACGCCTACACCTGCTTCGGGAGCAATAGCTGCAATACAAGCTGTGGGGAATGCCAACACAATGTCAGCGCCTGTCTGCTTTGAATTCATTGCAGTATATGCACCGCCGTAAGCCTTCTTAACAACAACATTTACCTTAGGTACTGTAGCTTCAGTAAATGCATACATGAGGCGTGCACTCTTTCTTGCAAGACCCCAGTTTTCTTCATCAGCACTTACTTTGAAGCCTTCAACATCTGTAAATGTAAGAATTGCAATATTGAACGCATCACAGAAACGCACAAAACGAGCCATTTTTTCAATAGCCTGTCCGCTGAGCACGCTGCCTTCTTCGTTGCCCTGGTTAGCAACAACGCCAACTGTTGTACCGTTAAGTCTTACAAAACCTGTAACAGCACCGCGAGCATATGTAATCTGGCTTTCCATGAAAGCGCCGTCGTCAGCAACAGCAGCAATAAGGCTTCTTACGTCATATTCGCCGTCAACGCCCATAAAGTTGTCACTTGTTCTGTTCAAATCGTCCATGCATTCGAGCTCGGGAGCATCGCAAAGGTTGTTTGAAGGAAGATAGCTTAAAAGCAGCTTTGCAGTTTCAATTGCCAAAGCGTCGTCCTTCGCCGTAAAATGAGCGTTACCGGAAATTGCCGCAACACTCTTTGCATCTGCAGCATAAGCCTTGTTTGTTGTTGCAGTAACAACAGAAGGAGAGTTTACAAAAAGCTCACAGCCTTCGTTTTCACTCATAATAACAAAATCGCTCATTTCTGCAATAATTGCACTTGAGCCTGCGCATGTACCAAGAACGATGGATATACTGGGTACAACACCCGAAATACGTGCAGCAGCTGCCATGATTTCACCAACTGCAGCCTGTGCAATAACTCCTTCTTCAAGTCGCGCGCCGTTAGAATCCAGCATTGCAACAACGGGAGCCCCCATCTTTGCCGCCATATCATAAACTTTGCAAATTTTCTTTGCATGCATTTCACCAATGCAACCACCTATAACAGTGGGATCCTGTGCATAAGCGAATGTGAGCCTGCCGTCAATTGTACCATAGCCGGTTACAACGCCGTCAGCAGCGGTTTCTTTTCCGCGTGCAGAAACAAATGCATCAAGCTCAATAAAGCTGCCTTCGTCGAAGAGAGCTGTTACTCTTTCGCCTGCAAGCATTTTGCCTGAGCTTTTAACCTTGCTCTGCTTTTCTGCGCCGCCACCGAGAGAAATTATTTCTCTGGCTTCATTGCGCATTGCGAGTTTTTCGTCCATGCTCATTTTACTATACCTCCTAAAAAATTTAAATTATAAACTTTTTTATATAACACCCGACACGGTCGGATTATTATTTTCTCTTTTGTGCGCTCTTCTTCCCTCTGCCCATGAGCCTCTGACGCTCAGCGTCATTGAGATGGCGCCACTTGCCCTCAGGAAGATTTCCAAGTGTTACATTGCCTACAGAAATACGCTTAAGGCTTATAACCTCTGCGCCTATTGCCTCAAACATTCTTCTCACCTGACGGTTTCTGCCCTCATGAATTGTGACCTTGATTTCAACGCCTCTTTTACCGGGCTTTAAAACCTCAACCTTGGCAGGAGCGGTAAGCTTGCCGTCAAGCAATACGCCACTTCTCAGCTTATTCAGACCTTCTGTATCGGGCATGGTGTTAAGCTGTGCTATATAGCCTTTATTAACGGCATGGGAAGGATGTGTAAGCACATTTGCAAATTCGCCGTCGTTTGTCATTATCAGAAGCCCTGCTGTATCATAGTCAAGCCTTCCGACGGGATAAATTCTTGCGTGAACATCACTGACAAGCTCCATCACGGTCGGTCTGTCGAATTCATCGCTTACAGTGGTAACATAACCCTTTGGTTTGTTAAGAAGGATATAATACTTCTTAGCCTCTGGCTTTATAACAATGCCGTCAACTTCGACTATGTCATTGTCTTCGTCAACCTCATAGCCCATGTAATCAACTACATCGCCGTTGACGTGCACACGTCCCTTTGAAATTATTTCTTCCGACGCACGCCTTGATGCCACGCCGCACATCGCCATATACTTTTGTAATCTCACGGCTTCATAATTCCTTTCACAAGTTCTAACAGAACTTTTGTTATTGTTTCTTTTTCTTTTGCATCATTGCCCGAAACCAAGCTGACACTGCCAATGTGTTCACTGTTCCGATATATATCCAATCTGCCTACAATCTGATTTTTTGAAACAGGATACTTAACGTTAAAAAATTTTTTCACGCTTACTGTTTCGCCCTCTTTGACAGACGTTATAAAATCGTCACCATACAAAAGATTTACATCATCGTATTCAACATCGTTATTTAAGAACACGCCTGCCGATTGACCCTTTTTACAAACAATCTCTGCCTTATAATTTTCAAAGCAGTATTCGTGCAGAGTTATGTGGTCGTTCCAGTCGTCGGGAGCATTCAATGTTACACAGATATTTCTCCTGCCGTCTTTTTCAGCACAGGAAACAAGGCAGCGACCCGCTTTCTTTGTATAACCTGTTTTCACGCCTGTTGCATATTCGTACCTTGAAAGTAGCTTGTTGTGGTTTTTTAAGCTTCTTTTCCACTGAGAGCCTTCCCAGGAAATAGTTTTATTTTCAGTTGCAACAATCTGTGCAAAAGTGCTGTTTTTCATAGCATAAGCACTTATGAGTGCAAGGTCGTATGCCGTTGTGTAGTGATTATCGTCAGGCAATCCGTGCGGATTGGTAAAATTTGTGTTATATGCACCAATGCTCTTCGCCTTTTGATTCATGAGCAATGCAAAAGCAGCTTCACTTCCGCTTGTGTATTCCGCAAGTGCCGCAGCTGCATCATTTCCGCTTGCAAGCATCAAAGCGTATAAAAGGTCCTCCACACTCATATTTTCGCCTGGAGAAAGCCATATTGAAGAGCCCTCTGTGCCTGCTGCAGAAGCACTCACCTCAACCATTTCGTTCAATTCGAGCTTTTCAAGTACCACAAGAGCAGTCATTATCTTTGTAGTACTCGCCATAGGTCTGGTTTCGTAAGCATTTTTTTCAAACAAAACCCTGCCGGACTCGCCGTCAATCACTATACAGCTTTGTGCCGACAGATTAACCTGCGCCGAAATTTTTATGCCGCTACATACAATCAACGAGATAAAAATCAACATAAATAAAGCTTTTTTCACTAAAACCACCCCTATATATGGCTATGTGTAAGGGATTATTTTAATGATTGAAATGTAAATCTACTGCCAAAATATATTATAACACAACCGACATTTCATTTCAATCAAATTTTTGGTAAAAATACAAAAAGTCGCCTTATTTTTCAAAGGCGACTTTAAATTAAGATTTTATTCTTCTTCTTTTGCGTCCTTATGCTTTTCAATAAGATTATTAACCTTGTTGATTGCAGTGGGAATATAGTCAACGAGCTTGTCAACTGCGCTGTTTGTGCTTGTAACGGGAATCATTCTTATCTGGTCCTTGCTTACAACCAAAAAACCGATAGGTGCAATAGAAACACCTGCACCGCTACCGCCACCGAAGTGAGAATCAGCTGCAGGATTAGCTGCTGAGAAATCGCTACCGCCTGCTGCAAAACCGAAACCAACCTTTGATACAGGGATGATTGTTGTTCCGTCTGCAGTTTCCACGGGACTTCCCACGATGGTATTAACGTCCACCATCTGCTTTAAGTTGCTCATAACGTTAGTCATGAGTTCGTTGATAGGATGTGCACTCATTTTGTTTTCCTCCTCTTTTTATTTCTTTTATATTTTAAAAATTTATACGCAAATACAGTTGCCGTAGCTATAATATGTGCAAGGCGTGTTTTTATTATTCCCCGGGCACTTGCCGAAAATGTGGCATCGTTAAAAACAGGAACAACTTCAACCTTCGGGCTGTCAACATACATGAGCTTGTCAATAAGAGCGAGAATATTGTACGAAAGAGAATATAGATGCCCGGTAAGAATTGCCGTAGATGCTGCATTCGCCGTGCCAAAGGTTACCTTAAGCTCAAATTTTGACAAAGAAAACCGCTTTCGCACAAAACGGCGGAAATCGCCAAAAAGCGAGAGTATAAAATCAAGTCCTACGATGCTCTTTTCAAGCTCTTTTTCAGGCTTTTTTGTCTCTTTAGGTTCTTTCTTTTTAGGCTTGTTCAAAACCTTTTCCAAAGGAATATTGAAATTTTTAAAAGCAACCTTTACGATAACAAATGCTCCGTCTTCGTACTTAAGACCAACGCCTATAGGGATATATAATATTAAAATCAAAACAGCGACAATTATTCCCATTATTATAAAAGGGTTCAATTCGCTTCCTCCTTATTTTCAGAAGAGCCCTCCTCTTCCCCTATACTCTTTTCGGGGAGCGGCGGCAAATCCTCAAGAGTTTTTATTCCGAATGTGCGCAAAAACTCCATTGTAGTTCCGTAAAGAATGGGCCTGCCCGGTGTTTCCGCACGGCCAAGTTCATCAATAAGACCACGCTCTATGAGCCTGTTTACGGAATATGTAGAGTCAACGCCTCGGATAAACTCAATTGTGCCCTTTGTTACGGGCTGATTGTAAGCTATTATAGACAGCGTTTCTATCGCCGCGCTTGAAAGCCCTGACTGCTTCTTTATCTGACTTACTTTTTTTATATATTCATAACAGGCAGGATTTGAGGAAAGCTGATAGCAATCGGCAATTTCAATAAGCCTTATTCCCGAAATGCTGTTCTGATATTTTTCCTGAAGAAGCTTTGCGCCCTCTCTCACCTGCTCTGCATCAATTTCAAGACTTGATGCAATATCGGAAATTTCAACCGCATCGCCCATGGCGAACAGTATTGCCTCAATCGTCTGAGCTACTTGAGTCATATCCATCGAAATCATCACACCTCTGACAAATTATTTTGCCCGCCTTTTCAATAACTATCATATGGCTGTCACGTATAAGTTCAAGCACAGCCATGAATGTTGCCACCATTTCACCGCGCGTGCACATTCCGTCAAAAAGCTCCTCAAAAGAAACATTCTTATTTTCCTTCAGAAGCCTCATAACATGGCGCGACTGATGCGGAATAGACACCCTTTTTCTGCCTATAACACCGCTGAAATTCTGCGGAGAAAGCGGTTTTTTGGCAAGATTACGCTCAAGAATCATAAGAAAGGATGCATACAAAAGGTCGGGGTTCATTGATTTGTTTTCAATTATAACCTTAGGAATATCGAGCTTCTCGGGAGCTTTGAAAACACAGTCGTCCATTGCATGCTGCATAACGTCAAGCTGTTTTGACACTTCCTTGTAGCGTTTGTATTCCTCGAGCCTGTCCACAAGCTCTGCCCTCGGGTCTTCCTCTTCCTCGTCGTATACGGGAAGAAGCATTTTTGACTTGATGTACAGAAGCTGTGCTGCCATAACGGCAAATTCGCTCGACAATTCCATGTCCATAGCTTCACACTCTGCCAAATAAGCAAAATACTGGTCTGTGATTTCGGCTATGGGGATATCGTAAATACTTACCTTATTTTTTGATATAAGATGCAAAAGCAAGTCCAGCGGCCCTTCAAATGCTGCCGTCCTGAATGAAACATCGCTCATAAATAACCTCTTATGCTATAAGATTTAACAAGAAATTGATCCACTTGATGTACAAGCCGAACACCGGGTTTATAATAAGATCAAGTATGCTTCCAAGAACACCTGTAAAAGACAATACAATAAGAATTACCGTTCCGTATCTTTCGTAAGTGAGAAGTTTGTTATAAACCTCATTAGGGAGAAGCGAAAACAGAATTTTGCTGCCGTCAAGAGGCGGAAACGGAATGAGATTGAATACTGCAAAGGAAACATTTACGCCTATGCAAGCAATAAAGAGCCCGCCCATAAATGTTGTTATGCCAAAAATAGACGGCATAAACATCCAAAGGAAGGGGTAAATTGTTGCAACAAGAAGTGCCAGAAGTAAATTTGATGCAGGTCCCGCCAAAGCAACAAACATCATGCCTTTTTTCGGCTCGTCAAAGTAATAGGGGTTTACAGGCACAGGCTTTGCCCAACCAAAGCGACAGAAAACCATCATTAAAGCACCCAAAGGGTCCAGATGTGCCATTGGGTTAAGGGTAAGCCTTCCCATAGCTCTTGCTGTGGGGTCGCCAAGACGGTTTGCTATAAGCCCGTGAGAATATTCATGTACCGTTATTGCGGTAAAAAGAACTATAAAGTTCTGTAATAATTCGGATATTGATAAATTGCTAAATATCATTTCTGACCAGATCCTCAAAAGTTTCTCTCTTTACAATCACACGGCTCTCACCGTTCTTCACCATTACCATAGCAGGACGCGGAACTCTGTTGTAATTTGACGCCATTGAATAGTTGTATGCACCTGTTGTGAGCACGGCAATAATATCGCCGCTTTCAACCTTCTGTATGGGCATATTTTCACCAAGAAGGTCACCTGACTCGCAGCATTTTCCTGCTAAGGTTACAACCTCTGTCTTTTCGTCGCCTGCTTTGTTTGCAACAAGCGCCGTATATTCAGCCTGATAGAGAATGTACCTGGGGTTGTCGGTCATACCACCATCAACGGAAACATAGCATCTTATTCCGGGGATATCCTTAATAGCTCCTGCCTTATAAAGCGTCACACCCGCTGTGCCTACAATGCTTCTGCCGGGCTCCATCATAACAAACGGAAGAACAAGGTTGCGCTTAGCGCATTCTTCCTTGATGATAGCACTTACCTCTTCAATATACTTATTGAACTTTATAGGGTCGTCCTTTTCTGTGTAGGTAACGCCGAAGCCACCGCCAAGATTAAGCTCAAACATTTCATAGCCTGTCTTATCCTTAATGTCAGCCATAAAATTTACTAACACCTTAGCCGCTTCCTTAAAGGGCTCCGATTCAAAAATTTGCGAGCCTATATGACAATGAACACCTGCAACAATAATGTTGTCGTATTCCAATGCCTTGCAGATTGCTTCTTCTGCCTCGCCTGTTTCAAGTGCAAAGCCGAATTTGCAGTCAATCTGACCTGTCATAATAAATTCGTGTGTGTGTGCATCAATACCCGGCTTGATTCTGAAAAGAACCTTTTGTCTGATATTATTTGCTTTCGCTATTTTGTCAACCTTTTTTATTTCGGAAACATCGTCAATAACAATTCTGCCCACACGGTTTTTGATTGCATATTCCAGCTCTTCATCGGTTTTATTGTTGCCGTGAATACATATTTTTTCGCTGTCCATTCCCGCTTTAAGCACTGTATACAGCTCGCCTGCAGACACCGAATCTGCCCCTAAGCCTTCGCTGTTGACAACACGTATCATTTCAAGATTACAGAGGGCTTTTGATGCAAAAAACACCAAGCCGTTTCCGTTATAGAATTCATCAATGGATTTTTTATAAAGTCTGCAATGCTCGCGCACTACATTTTCGTCAATAACATAAAGCGGTGTGCCGTATTTTTCACAAAGCTCCAAACTGTCGCAACCGCCAATTGTGAGATGATTGAGGGCGTTTATGCCCTGACCTTCCAAAAGCATTTTTGTTCACTTTCCTTACTGTACCTTATTTAATTTAGTATACCATTTTGCCCCGAAAAAGTCAAGATATACTAAAATGCTCCCACGTTTCTGAGGGAGCATTTTGTTTTATTCATTGAATACTGAGCCATCGCCATAATTCACGTTCTCATCAAGTACAGTTTCAACGGTATATTTAGAAAGGTCAATTTTGCTGAAAATACCGTCATTAATTGTCAACGGATAAGCAGAAATAATTTCGTTCTGTTTTGTTTCGTTGAGGAAGTCCTGTGCATTCATGCCCTTTACGTTTGCAATATAATCTGCATAAGATGCCGATTCACTGCCGGGGTTTGCATAACGCTCAATGATGTGATAGCCGTATGTTGTTTTAACAGGCTCAGAAATGTCGCCTATATTAAGCGCAATTGTTCCGTTGTAGAATTCAGGCACCATTTCACCGTCTACAAATGTGTAGCCTGTTTCGGCATTCTGACCGGGGTCTTCGTTGTACTGTGCTATAAGAGCTTCGAAGCTTTCGCCCGAAATTGCCCTGTTATAAATTGCATTTGCTTCTTCCAAAGCCGCTGCTTCGCTTTCTCTGCCTTCAAAAAGTACAAGAATGTGCTTTGCTGTAACGTAATATTTATCGTTATAGAGCTTTTCTGCCTCTTCGTCAGAGCAAAGACTTTCTGTCAATGCATTGAAAGCACCGTTGTACACGACAAACTGCTTTACGGAATCTCTATTGAAGCCATACTCGGTAAGGAATTCCTCAAATACGGTTTCACCGCCAATACTTGCAATGTATTCCATAAAGAACTGCTCGCCCTGCTCGTCGGAGTAATATCCGTTTTCTTTTGCATAGTTAATGAATGCATACTGATATCTGCACTCCTCGATAGCAGACGTGATAAGATCATCTCTTGCGGTAATACCATTGCTTGTCAATATCTGGTCCCAGCCTTCAGCTGAGCCTGTCTCCTGCTGAAGGTAAGGCACCAACAAATCAATACAGACCATAACATCGTCTACACTGAGCTCGTGGTCACCTGCAAGAGCTGCAATGTCTTCGTCAAGGTTTGCATATTTTACATCAGACTGTGCGCCCGATTCTGTGGGGGCGTCGGATTCACTCTTTCCCTTTCCGCAACCGGAAAAAAGTGTAAAAATCATAACTGTTGCCATAATAACGGCTAAAATTTTTTTCATAATAATTTTCCTTTCGTTTGTAGCTTGCAAACATATTACACTACAGAGTGGGGTTTTGCAAGCAATTTAACACAAAGTTAACTTTTTTAATAAGCTCATCCTCACTGACCTTTGTCAACCGTATAAGTATGTACGGTCTTTCACCTGAGCTGTAAAGGATTTTTACAACATTGGATGTTGAAATTTTTGAAAGGGCAGTTATGTCGGGAGCCTTTGCCTTAACAAACCTGAGCACAACACCGTCTTGTGTCTGTGAAACATCGGTAATTCCTAAAGAATTTGCAGTATATTTCAGCAGAGCAATTTTCATGAGGCGGTCAACGCATGTGGGCACTGTTCCGTAGCGGTCCTCAAGCTCCTCCTGAACACGGTTATAATCCTGTAAATCCTCGATAAGAACTATCGCCTTGTATGCTTCAATTCGGAGCGCTTCGGAATTTATGAAATCATTGGGAATATAAGCGTTTACGTTAAGGTCTATCTGGGTTGTCAGCTTTTTCTCTTCCACTGCAATGCCCATTGCCTCATTAACGGCATCAGAGAGCATCTGGCAGTACATATCGTAGCCGACACTTGCCATAAAGCCGTGCTGTTCCGGACCAAGCACATTGCCTGCACCACGGATTTCAAGGTCACGCATAGCTATTTTGAAGCCGGAGCCGAACTCTGTAAATTCTTTAATCGCGCGCAGTCTTTTTTCTGCTATTTCGTCAAGGGACTTTTTTGCATCAAAGGTCAGATACGCGTAAGCAAGACGGTTTGTTCTGCCGACCCTGCCGCGAAGCTGATACAGCTGTGCCAAGCCGAAGCGGTTTGCATCCTCGATAATAATTGTATTTACGTTCTGCACATCCATACCGGTTTCGATAATTGTAGTACATACCAAAACATCGATTTCACGGTTTAAAAACCGCATGAGAGTTCTTTCGAGCTGTGCCTCGCTCATTTGTCCATGTGCCATTTCAACCCTTGCATCGGGCACCAGGGCGGCTATTTCAGCCGTTACCTTTTCCATGCCCGTTACACGGTTGGAAACGTAATACACCTGTCCTCCGCGGGAAAGCTCACGTTCGATTGCGTTCTGGATAATAACCTTGTTTTCCTCAAGCACATAGGTCTGCACGGGATATCTGTCCTCGGGCGGATTTAACAGCACGCTCATGTCTCTTATGCCGACCATTGCCATATGGAGCGTTCTCGGAATGGGTGTTGCACTGAGTGTCAGCACATCTACATTCTTTTTGAACTCTTTAATTTTTTCCTTATGTCCTACGCCGAAGCGTTGCTCCTCGTCGATTACAAGAAGTCCAAGCCTTCTGTATTCGATTTTATCAGATAAAAGCTTGTGCGTGCCGATAACAATGTCGCACTCGCCGCTTTTGAGCATACGTAAGGTTTCGTCGGTTTCCTTTTTGGTGGAAAACCTTGAAAGCATCCTCACCGTGATGGGGAATTTCTTCATTCGCTGAACAAAGTTATTATATTGCTGCTGCGCAAGGATTGTGGTGGGAACAAGATACGCCACCTGGTAGCCCGAATCAACTGCCTTGAAAGCGGCACGCATTGCCACCTCTGTTTTTCCATAGCCTACATCACCACACAGAAGTCTGTCCATAGGTCGGGGTGATTCCATATCCTTCTTGATTTCTTCTATGGCACGAAGCTGGTCTTCAGTTTCTTCGTAAATGAAATCAGCTTCAAAATCTCTCTGCCATGAAGAATCTTTTTCAAAGGCAACACCTTCTGCAACGCTTCGTGCTGCGTACAGTGAAATGAGCTTCTTTGCCATCTGAGCAACATTTGCCTTTACTTTTGCCTTTGTTGCCGCCCATTCTGCGCCACCGAGCTTATTTATTCTGACGCTCTTCCCCTCGCCTGCACCCACATATTTATTTATGAGGTCGAGCTGGTCAACGGGAATGTAAAGAAAATCGTTACCACGGTATTCAATTTTGAAATAATCTCTCGTTACGCCGTCAACCTCAAGGCGCTTCATGCCAAGATATTTACCGATACCGTGAACATTGTGCACAACCAAATCGCCCGGCGTTATATCAAATGGGTTTTTAATCTTTGCGCTGTTGGAGTCCTTTTTGACTTTACGTTTTTTCTTCTCGGATGCAAAAATTTCTCTGTCGCTTACAACAACAGTATTTATAAGCGAATATTCAAAGCCTTTATTTATGGAGCCCTTTATTACACTTACGGTGCCCTTCGTGTCACCGATTTCTTCAAAGGATGAATAATAGGTTGCCTTAAAGCCCTTTTCCGCTAATGCCTCGCAAAGCTTTTTTGCCCGCTGGCTGCTTCCGCCGAGAATATAGATGCTATACTTTGCTTTTTCCCAGGCAGCAATATCGTCGTAAAGAAAATCAATATTGCCTCCGTAATTCTGGAGTGTTCTTGCCGTAAGATTGAGATTAGCCTTTGCTCTGAAATCGGGGCAGACTCTGCTTAAAGAAGCCATTGACAAAATCGGGTTTGCAGTAAGCTTGCCTATGATTTTGCTGTAGGATTGCAGATATTCCTTTTCGGAGTCAAAATCAACCTCTTTTTCAATAAGGGTTTTAATGTTGTCCTCCAGCTCAAAGCGGATTGTTTCGGCTGTTTCAGAAATACGGTTCGGCTCGTCAAATACAACAATATCCTCTTTGTCAATATAAGAAAGAATGCTGCCCGTAAAGCTTCTCGAGGAAGCAGGCGAAATCCTGACATTATCGCGTTTTTCCACAGAAAGCTGCGTTATTGGGTCAAACACCTTTATAAGGTCTATTTCATCGCCGAAGAACTCTATTCTGAATGCATCGGAGCCCGGAGAATAAATATCGATAATACCGCCTCGTACAGCAAACTGCCCCGGGTTTTCAACCACGTCAAGCCTTGTGTAGCCCATGTTTATAAACCGCTCTATCAATTCATCCATGGAAAAGACATCGCCTACCCGGGCTTCAAAGCTTAACAGCTCCAGGTCTTTTCTTGAAACAGTATACTGCAAAAGCGACATTACACTAAGGATAACCACCTTCTTTTTGGCAACAGAAAGAAGTGCTTCCATTCTCTTGTTTTCAGCTGTACTGTCAGCAGCCTCAGCCTTGTATAAAAGCATGTCTGTTTCGGGAATGACAACAGCTGCATCCTTGTCAAAGAAGCAGATATCGTCGCAAAGCTTTTTTGCCTGCATTTCACTGTAGGTTATGATAAAGCCCTTTCTTTCAAGCTTACTTAAAAAGGACATGACAAAATGGGCCTTCACGGATTCCGAGGGCCCTGTAACATGGATGGGAAACTTCCCTTTTTTTGCTTCTTCAATTATGCTTTCAAATTCTGCACTGCTCTGAAGCAGATCATGAAACTTCATTTTTGCTCCTTATTTTCCGTTGAATTTGTTCATAGCATCGTTTACGCCGTTTTTAATAATAGCCTCGATAATTTTCGGCAAATCGCGGATAGCATCTGAAACCTTTACCCCGTCTTCTTCGCTGAATCTTCCAAGCACATGGTTAACCATGCCGTGCTCAGCCTTGCCTACGCCAAAGCGTACACGGGGGAATTCATCGCACTGAAGCTGATAAATTATTGACTTCATGCCGTTGTGTCCGCCTGCGCTTCCCTTGGGGCGAATCCTCACCTTTCCGGGCTCAAGGTCAACATCATCATACACTATTATTATCTTATTCGGTTCAATTTTAAAATATTCTGCCGCCTCACGCACGCTTTCGCCGCTCAGATTCATATATGTCTGAGGCTTTAAGAGAATGCACTTCTCGCCTGCTATCATGCCGTCGCCGTAAATGCCCTTGAATTTAATTTTAGAAACGGTAATATTTGCATCATATGCGAGATAGTCAAGTGCGGTAAAGCCCACGTTGTGGCGTGTTTTTTCGTATTCACGACCGGGGTTTCCCAGTCCTGCAATCAAGTACATAGTGTTTACCTCATATAGTAATTTTTATCGACACAAAGTCGGAAAACGCATGCGCTTTCCGACTTTAAATCACTTATTTAATTGGAGGAGAAAAGAGAGGACTGATAGACTCGTCTTCATAAATCTTTTCAATAGCGTCTGCAAAAAGCTTTGCTACGGAAAGCACCTTGATGTTGGGAGCCTTCTTTTCCTCGGGGAGTTCAATAGTATCAAGAACAACAAGCTCTTTTATGGGAGATGCTGCAATTCTTTCCATTGCAGGACCCGAAAGCACAGGGTGTGAACAGCAAGCGTAAACTTCCTTCGCGCCCTTTTCGATAAGAGCTTCAGCGCCGTGAGTAATTGTACCTGCAGTGTCAATCATATCGTCAACAAGGATAACCTTTTTGTCCTTAATGTCACCGATAATGTTCATTACTTCGCTGACATTGGGTCTGGGTCTGCGCTTGTCAATGATAGCTACAGGTGTATCTATAATTCTGGAGAAGTTTCTTGCTCTTGTTACACTGCCGAAGTCAGGTGATACTACAACAACATCATCCATGGAATCAAACTTCTCAAGGAAATAAGGTGCAAGAAGCGGAACACCTAAAAGGTGGTCAACAGGAATGTCGAAGAAGCCCTGAATCTGCGCTGCGTGTAAGTCCATTGTAAGAACTCTTGTAGCGCCTGCAGCTGTAATAAGGTTTGCAACAAGCTTTGCTGTGATCGGGTCTCTTGCCTTTGCTTTTCTGTCCTGTCTTGCATAACCGAAATAAGGCATAACTGCAACAATTCTGCCTGCGGATGCTCTCTTACATGCATCAATCATGACAAGAAGCTCCATGAGATGGTCGTTTACAGGGTCACATGTGGACTGAATGATAAACACATCGCTACCGCGTACGGTTTCGTCCAGGTTAACAAAAATTTCACCGTCGGAAAACTTACCAACCTTATTGGATGCAAGAGGCAGATTGAGATGATTTGCTATGCTTGCTGCCAGATTAGGGTTGGAATTTGCTGAAAAAATCTTGATGTTCTTTGCATTGTGTAACATTGCTACTCCTCCGTTTTACCTTTACTTTGAACGTTTGTCTTTCCAATCGGGCTTCACTACCTGACGGCTTCTTGCAATTGCAAGGGCACCCTCGGGCACCTCGTCCGTAATAGTAGAGCCTGCGGCGATATACGCATTATCGTTTACCGTAACCGGTGAAACAAGATTTGAATTACAACCGATGAAGGCGTTATCGCCGATGGTTGTCTTGAACTTGCTCTTTCCGTCGTAATTGACAATTACCGTACCGCAACCGAAGTTAACATTGCTGCCTACGGCTGCATCGCCTATATATGTAAGATGGCTTGCCTTTGTTCCGTCGCCTATTGTTGCATTTTTAAGCTCAACAAAGTCGCCTACCTTGCAATTATTTCCCACAATACTGTGAGGTCTGAGATATGCGTAAGGACCAACGTGACAATTCTCGCCTACAGTTGAATCAACCATAGTGGAATAATAAATGTCAGTTCCGTCGCCTACTGTGGAATTCACAATTCTGCAATTCTGTCCTATAACAACACCCTTGCCTATTTTTGAGCCCTTTTCAATGGTTGTACCGGGATAAATAACGGTATCCTGGCCGATAATTACATCGTCCTCGATATAGGTGTTGTCAATATCTATAATTGTAACACCGGAAAGGGCATGGAAGGTATTAATTCTCTTCTTCATAACCTTTTCAGCCTCAGCCAGCTGCAGTCGGTCATTCACACCTGAAATTTCCGTTGCATCATCCACCACAAAGGCACCAACCTTAAGATTTGCAGCCTTCATAATAGCAAGTGTATCGGTAAGATAATACTCACCTTGTGCATTGTCATCTGTGAGCATATCAAGCGCCTTTAAGAGCTCAGCGGAGTTAAAGCAATACATACCCGAATTAATTTCGCAAACTGCCTTTTCCTCCTCGGAGGCATCCTTCTGTTCAACAATTTTTGCCACATCGCCCTTATCGTCGCGGATAATTCGTCCATAGCCGAAGGGATTATCAATAACTGCTGTTAAAACTGTGCAGGTGTTTTCGTCTTTAACATGTGCATCAATTGCACTTTTCAAGGTCTGCGCGGTGATAAGCGGAGTATCGCCTGCAAGTATCATCACATTGTCACTCTTTGCGATAAAATCCTTAGCCTGCATAACTGCGTGACCTGTGCCTTTTTGCTCTGCCTGTGTAACAAACTGTGCTGCACTTCCCACTGCTTCCATAACCATTTCGGCCTTGTGTCCTACAACAACACATACATCGTCTACACCGGCCTTTTTTGCTTCATCTATAACACGGTTAACCATTTCCTTGCCGGAAACCTTAAATACTACCTTTGATTTTTCGGATTTCATTCTTTTGCCTTCGCCTGCCGCAAGAACAACAAGTGAAAAACTCATAATACACCCGTAACCTTTCTGCCCGTAATAAAATAATCTTTGCCTTGCAACGAGCTTGCAAGACAGACACAACAAATCAGGCAAGCAAAACACGGCCTGCCTGATTTATGCTTTCAAATCACTCATCAGCCTGCTCTTTCACTGCCTCTTCATATTTTGCAAGAATTGCAGTCTGAAGAGTTTCGCGAAGCTGGCTTGTGATAGGATGTACAATATCCTTGTATTCCCCTTCGGCATTCTTTCTGCTGGGCATTGCAACAAACATTTTTTCAACGCCTTCAATAACCTTAATGTCGTGGATAACAAGCATATTGTCCAGTGTTACCGATACAATAGCCTTCATTTTTCCGTCAGAAGCAATTTTTCTCACTCTGATATCAGTAATTTCCACACTATTCCCTCCTAAAAATCTTTAACCAAGTTATTCAAAGATACTTGATTTTTTCTCTATTAATTGTATAATATCAAAGTAGTGACAATTTTTCAATAGTAAATTATTAAATTTTTTGATATTATATTTATATCACAATATGTTTTGGAGGAAAAATATGGATAACAGCATGCTAATCGAAGGTTTCAGAATACATTTTATCGGCATAGGCGGAATCAGCATGAGTGCACTTGCCCGCATCCTTATGGATGATGGTTGCATTGTGTCGGGCTCCGACATGAAGGAAAGCCACATAACAAGACAGCTTGAAGAATACGGTGCTAAGGTTTTTATTGGTCATAAGGCTGAAAACATTGCCGACCAGCAGCTTATTGTTTACACTGCAGCTGTTAAGGAGGATAACCCCGAATTTGTTGCAGCAAAAGAAAAAGGCATTGAAATTATCGACCGCGCCGAGCTTCTGGGCACAATTATGAAAAGATATCAGAATCCTATTGCTGTTTCCGGTACACACGGAAAAACAAGCACAACAGGCATGATTTCACAAATATATCTCGAAGCCGATATGGACCCCACTGTAACAATCGGCGGTGAGCTTGATGTTATAGGCGGAAACTTAAGGGTTGGCAAAAAGGACATTTTTATTGCTGAGGCTTGTGAATATCACAGAAGCTTTTTAAAGTTCTCACCCAAAACAACTGTCATGCTCAACATTGAAGAGGACCATCTTGACTTTTTCACAGGTCTTGACGACATTATCGACACATTCCGTCGCCTTGCAATACTTACGCCTGAGGATGGTGCGCTTATTGCAAACATTGACGACAAAAACGTATTAAAGGCTATTGACGGCGTTGACAGAAACGTTGTCACTGTAGGTATTGAAAACGAATGCGACTATCAGGGCTATGACATTACACACGATGCGTCCGACAAATGTATGTTCAAAATACGTAAAAACGGCGAATATTACGCAACGGTTTCGCTCGCTGTGCCCGGAAAGCACAATGTGTACAACGCTATTTGTGCCTTCGCTGTTGCCGACATATCGGGAATTAACAAGAATGTAATCTGCTCGGCTCTCGGCAAATTTATAGGTGCTCACAGACGCTTTGAAAGAAAGGGCTTCTTCAACGGAGCACTTATTGTTGACGACTACGCACATCACCCTTCAGAAATCAAAGCAACGCTTGATGCGGCAAAGAATATGGGCTATGAAAATATATACTGCGTGTTCCAGCCTCACACCTACACCCGTACAAAAATGCTTTTTGACGACTTTGTAAAGGTGTTCTCAGAAAGCGGTGTAAACGTGATAATTACGGACATTTTTGCTGCACGAGAAAAGGATACGGGGCTTGTTTCTGCAAAGGACCTTGCCGATGCAACCTGCGGTGCGCTGTACCGCGCATCCTTTGAAGATGTGGAGGAATATCTCCGCGGTCGTCTGAAAGAACATGACATTGTTTTCACAATGGGTGCAGGCGATGTATATAAGATTGGTGAAGCGCTTTTAAAGTAAATACAGATAAAGAAAGAGGAACGGAAAGTGAAAAAGATTGATTTAAACAGTGCTGTATTAAAAAACGTTGTATCTGACGGAAACGGTTTGTATACCTTTTCCAAGGATGGCGGTATGCTGCTTTTTGAGGGCGCTAAGGGAACTATCTGCTCTTACTCTTGCAACAAGGACGAATATGTGGTTTTTGAAGCCACAAACCTTAGTGAGTATTCCACAAGCGTAACACTCAATTTCTGGGATACAGAGCAGAAGCACAGCAACATTACCGTTAAAATCGGGCTTCTTCCCCAGGTTAAAACAGTTGTTTCCCTTAAGGAAGAATCTGCCGAGGGTGGCGTTCTTTTCCTTAAGAGAAAGCCCGGCAGACTTAAAACAGTTGTTCTCGGCACGCCTGTAAAGCTTAGAAACCTTACACGCTTCGCCTTTGGTGTTGCACCCTCTCCCGACAATGTTACCCTTGAAATACACGATTCTTATATATCTGAATGTGAGCCCGAGTATGCTGTGCCCGACGTAAAGCTTGTAGATACTCTCGGTCAGAAAAAAATTACCGACTGGGTCGGAAAAACCAAGGATGAAGACGAATTGAAGAAGCATCTTATGGCTGAATATGAAAAGGAAACGCAAATTCCCGACAATTGCTCAGCTTACGGTGGCTGGCTCGGCAAACGTTTTGAGCCCACAGGCTTCTTTGCTCTTGAAAAGGACGACAGACGCTACTGGCTCAAGGACCCCGATGGCTATGCGTTTATAAGCTGCGGTCTTGACTGTGTCGGCGTTGACGGCGACTGTAACCTGACAGGTATTGAAAACTTCTGCGACTATCTGCCCGATAAAGATACTCCCGGCTGGGCTAAAAGACGCTTTGGCGATGAGGTTTTCTTCTCCTGGCATAAATATAACCTTTATCGCACATTTGGCGAAAACTGGTATGAAGCATGGACCCGCATTACAAAACGCAGGCTTATTGAATGGGGCGAAAACACCGTTGCCTGCTGGAGCGATATGAGGTTTATCAAGAACTCCAACCTCCCCTATGTACATATTCTCCGCGGGTTTCCCCGTACAACAAAAAATATTTTCCGCGACTTCCCCGATGTTTTCTCGCCCGAATATAAAGACGAAAGCGAAAAATGGGCTCAGCAGCTCGACGAGCTTAAGGACGACAGGAATATGATTGGCTATTTCATGTCAAATGAGCCTCACTGGGCGTTTTCGGATGGGCTCAATATAGCCGCTGTAGCGCTGGAATCAGACGAGAAATTTTATTCCAAGGAAGTTATCGTCAATTCGCTCAGAACGCAATACGAGGCGATTGAGAGCCTTAATATGGCATGGAACACTGCCCATTCTTCCTTTGAGGATTTGTATACTCCAATTGATAAGGAAGCACTCAATAAAACAGCCTGGGACGATCTGATGACAATATCAGCAGAAATGGTCAGAGAGTTTATAAAGGTCCCTGCTTTAGCTATCAAGGCGGTTGACCCCAACCATTTAAATCTTGGCATGCGCTACGCATGGGTTGCAAATAAAACCGTAACAAGCGGCTGTGAATATTTTGACATATTCTCCTTCAACTGCTACCGACATGACCCATATGGTAGTATTCAGCATATTGTTGACCTGGTTGACATGCCCGTAATGATTGGCGAATTCCACTTCGGTGCACTTGACCGTGGGCTTGATGCAACAGGCATTCAGGGTGTTGCAAGTCAGGAAGACCGTGCCAAGGCATACCGCTATTATATGCACCGTGCCGCCTCTCACCCCTACTGCTTAGGTGCTCATTATTTCACCCTTAATGACCAGGGCTACCTTGGACGCTTTGACGGTGAAAATTACCAGATAGGCTTTGTAGATGTGTGCAATAAGGAGTATTCCGAGATTGTTGAAAGCGCAAAGAAAGCAAACCGTGAGGTTTACCTGGTTGCAAACGGCGACATGAAGCCCACAGAGGAAAAACAAACTGAAATCAATTCAATATGCTATTAAAATAAAAGCTCAGCGTCAGCTGAGCTTTTAAGTTGCAAAAACGGAGAGCATTTCTGCTCTCCGTTTGTTTTTTATTCAGCAGGTGTTTCTGCAGGAGCAAATGTGCCTACAATAGGCTCAAGAATGGGCTTCATGCCATCCTTGGATTTCCATACAAACACCTTGTATTCCACTGCGCCTTCTACCTGTTCAACTGCTACGGAAACTGTTGTTTCGGTTTTGTCGTTGTCTGTGGAAGTTACAGCCTTAATAACTGCACCATCAACATCGTAGTAAGCAACCATAACAGTTACGTCTATATCATCGTAGGAGGTGTAAACAGCCTTGTTATCAACAATTTCAAAGCTTGTAGTCTTTTCCTTTGCTGTTTCAACGATAAGCTCGGGAACATAGCTGGTGTTTTCGGAATCGTAGATAATGTACTGCTGGTCAACAGTTGTGAATACTGCAAAGCTTACATCGCCGTTTTCTGTTACATAATCAGTAACATCGAATGTGATATAGCCGCCGCTTACAACACCTGTAGAAATGGGTTCTGCAGGAAGAGCAAAGCCTGTTACATTGCCTCTTGACCAATCCTCAGGAAGATTTGATGCGTCGTAAATTGCAGCACCGTTTGTTCCGTTGGAGGCATTTACATGAAGCTTAACTGTAGCCTTTGTAATGATTTCGCCTGCAGGAACACTAACCTCGAAGCCTGCAAGACCTGCTCTCTTATACCAACGGTTATCGGTCATAAGTCTTGCAGGATATTCTGTACCGGATTCACTTGCGAAATCCGCAAGTGAGGTGTCTGTTGCTGAGCGAAGCGAGTCGCCTCTTGTTGCCTTGAATGTGGTCTCTGCTGCCACAGCTTCTGCATAAATAACCTTTACTGTCATGTCTGCACCTGTTGCTACCTGACCAAGACCTTCAACATCGGTAACCATGTAGTCAATTCCGCCAACTGTGATAAGCTTTTCGTAATTGATTACGCCTTCTGTAAGCTCAACACCGGAAAGCACGTCGATTGTTTCGTCGGCTTTAAGTGTAGTGCCGTCCTTATCAACAAAGCTTACAGTAACCTTACTGCTGCCGCCTATTTCCGCAATTTCTCTTTCAGAAAGTGCGTAGTTATAAATCATAAATTCGTCAATATAACCGTTGAAGTATTCGCCGCTGCCCCAGTTCGCCTTACCAATCTGGATAACAGAGTTGTCGCCAAGAATGTCGGAAAGCTTATAGGAGGATGTAAGAGAGGTCTGAGCACCGTCGATATAAACAGTTGTCTGACCTTCTTCGATTACGAGCGCATACTTCTTCCATGTGCCTGTGGGGTCGGAAACAGAAATAGTTGCAGGACGTGCACCTGAGTTGTTGTATCTTTCCGCAATGAGGTTTCCGTTGTGAAGCATACCAACGTAATGCTCCTGCTGATAAACCTGTGTATTGGTGTTGGGAGCCATGAAGAGTGACCAGTTGGCACCCGTGCCGGCTACCTTTGCATAGAATACAACTGTTACTTCGTCCAAACCTGTGAGAAGCGCTTCTCCCTCTGCATTTGTAACGTTCAAGAAGTTTGCACCTGTACCGTTGAGATACAAGCTCTTACCCTTCATTGCATCGTTAGAAAGAACGTTTGCACCGTTACTGTCTGCCTTTGCAAAGTCGCTTACAAAACCTGTTTCTTCATCGTCGAATGTGAAGTGTGCAAGCTTACCGTCAAAGGAAACATTGCTTTCTTCATATTCAAGCTCAATTACGTTTTCAGAAATCTTAGCCGATACCTCAATTGCATCGTCAGCAGCTGCTACATAGTTATAAACCTTAGATTCGAAAATAAGGTTTCTCTTTGCATACAAACTACCATCAAAAGCAATACCGATGCCTGATTCATAGGTTTCTGCATTTGCAATTTCATTGCCTGTTTCGTCAACATGCTTAACAGTTACAAGACCAACTCTGTTGTAAACTGCACTGATTGTGTTTTCGCCCTGAGCAACCTTACAGCTGAGAAGCGAGTCTTCTTCGTCAAGCACATAATATTCATCATTATATGTGATTGTCTTAGGCGCATCATAAATATAGATTTCTCCCTCGCCTATTTCTTCTGTGATACTATCTGCGATTTCATTGCCTTCAGCATCAACAAACTCAACAGTAACAGTTGTTGCTACAGCGTCTTCATTTACTATTTCTTCAAGCTCGTAGATTTCAAAGTCGCCGAAGTAAAGCTCTGTGGAGCCCCATGCACCGTAAGAAATCATAATGTTTTCAGCTGCTTCGGGTGCGTTGATAACAACCTCAACCTTATTGAGACCGGGCTGTGTAACATAGTCTGTTCTGGAGGGCGTTGAGCCTACATAAACAGGACCTGTTTCATTACTCCAGGAGTTGAAGCCGCCGTATTCCACATGGCTGTACATTGTAAGATTGTTAAATGAGCTGTATACAGGAGCACCTGTTGCAATAATAGCAGACATACCTGCGTTGGAATGGCTGGCTGTTGCCGCACCTGTATTGTTGTAGATAGAGTTTCTTACAAGATAGCTCTTTCCGCCTTCAATGGGGAAGAAAGTTCTCATAGCATAAACAGTATTACCGCCATTAAGTGTTGTGGTGCGAACTGATTCGCCGCTTTCGGAATAGTTAGCATTTGTAACCTTCTGCCAATTGGAAAGAAGGTTTCCGCCTGTTGCGTTTGTAAGAGAATCAAGACCGCCTGTAACGAGGTTTTCACCAACGATGTTGTATTCCTTACCATTAATGCTGATTTCACCGCTGCCGGAGATATCTGTACTTCTTACAGCAAAAATTACTGTTCCTTCATCGGATGTTTCCTCAGAGAACTTGATTCTTTTGCCGTTAAGAGTTACATCAACAATGCTTTCATCAACGAAAATTTTAATCGCATCACTGTCGTTGGAAGGCACAAGGTTTTCACCGGTGATGTTGATTACATTTCCACCGAAATCAACTTCAAAGTCAATTGACATTGATGTAATAGTATTTTTACTTTCCACAACATTGTCGATATATGAGCCGTCAACGATTGCTACACGGCCGCGCCCAGGAGCAACCAAAGCCATCTTAGCATCTGTTTCATAATCGCCGAAGGTGCCATCAGCGTCAGCTGTGTTCTCTACATAATAATAGCTTGTATCACCGTCAATTGTAATTTCAAGTGCCGCCTTGGAGTTGTCACCTTCTGCAAGGTCTGTAACTGCAACTTCTGAAGCAGCATAATCTACAGGTACATCCGCGCTTATGGGACAAAGAACTGTATCAAACTTAACCTCACTACCTGTCTTCGAATAAGATGCGTACTTAGCAGCTGCAACCAAACCGTAGTCAGCACTGTGATAGCCGTCACGGATAACAGCGTTTGTGCTGCCTGCATTTGCAATTACGATATTTGCTTCGTTGTAGAAGTTTGTTGTTGCAGTATTGCCATTCATTTCCGCATTGGAGGAAGGCATAAAGTGCCAGTTCTGGCGATATTCACGGCTCTGTGAACCTGTTACATAGTCTGTAACAATACTATAACCGTTCTTTACAAAGAATACATTTCTTGTATGTGTTGTGCCCGAGTAACCTGTCTGGCTTGTTGTTGCAAAGTCAAATACGTCGTTTGTAACAGCGTATTCCAAGGGCTTTGCTGCACTTGCATGGCTCGCCATAGACTGACCAACCGCTTCGATTGTATTGTGTGCGGAAGCATATCTCAAATCGTTATAGATTGTGTTAAAGTTCGAATAGCTGTAACGTCCGCTGTCAACCAAAAGGGGCTTGCCGTAAGCGTACATAACAACCGATGCTGAGTCGGGATGAGCGTGTCCGTCAAAGGGATTGTTATTGAACTGCAGATAAACTGCTTCGTCGGGATTCCAGCTGTTACGCATAAGCATTGTGTTGGAATCGTGATAAATGCTGGAGAAGTATTCGGCACCCTCATCCTCGCCGTTTACAAAGGCGTTAAGGATAGAGTCGTTGCCGTAATATTCAGCCAGATCATTGAATACGCTCATTCTGTCCTTGTAGTTACTGTCACCGATATTTGTGTCGTAACCATCGGGATAAATGCTCTCAAGAGCAAAACGTGTTGCGTAACGAAGCTTTTCGGTAAATGTTTTGTCCATAGGTCTGCCGTTCAGTTCAGCCATTCTCATGCAGTCGCCGAAAAGTTCAACGCACCATACAGCATAAGCAGGACCTGCTTCGGCAAAGCTCATATCATCCATAAAGAGAAGGTCAAGAGTATAATTTACGTTATAGTCAACCTTATCTCTCCATGTGGAATAATTCTTCCATTCTGGGAAATATTCGTTACCCTTGAAAAAGCCTGCGTTAGCAACAATTCTCCAGTTGCTCCACCAGTAGCTGCCGTTTGCAATGTCTAACCCAGCAAGATAGTTGCAGTCGCCCCACATGAAGGAAATGATGTTGCAAACCTTGTCGGGATTGTTCTGTACAGCAGGTGTGTCGATAAGGGCGTCCAGAACATCGACCCATCTGTTCAATCTCTCGCCTGTTTCAAGTGTACGGTTATAGCCATAGCTCTTTTGTGTTGCAAAAGCGTCCATCAAATCAATAAGCTTTTCGCCGAAAACTGAGCCATCGGGATAAAGCGGATGCGAAGCTGCATACGCGACCGGGTCTTCAAGATATGTAAGATATTCATAAGCCATGCTGCGTGCAAACCAGAAACGTGTTGTAACGTTCTGATATTCGCCGTCGGCACCGGAAGGTTGCTGCCATGTGGGCACAGCTGCATTCTGATAAGAATAGATGTTGCCGCCGATTGTAGCCCATGTGAGTCTGCCTTCGTCCCACATTGTGTCGCCTACGCTGATTACATGAACGTCCAGGCTGTCTACTGTTGCATCGTCAGCAAGTTTAGCGTAAAGCTTCATTGTAGCCTTTGTAACAGTCTGATTAGCCGCTTCAGTAAGCGGGAAGTTGATGTATGCTCTTCTTGTCTGGCTACCGAAAGGAGAAGATACAGAATCACTCTGTTCCTTCACATAAAGCTCTGTAGCTGCGCCGTATGTAGTAGTTGTTGCACCACTGTTTACATATGTATCATGGTTTGCCATAATTTCATATGTAGCGCCTTCTGCAGTTTCAATCACAAGCACAGGCTCGTAGCCTGCGTATTCCTTACTTGCTACAAGCACAGGGAAAGATTGCTTCTGTCTTTCAAAAAGCATTACAGAAATAGCCTGGTTATTAAGTTCCTGAGCTGTTTTTTCTGTAAGGTCAATTTCGTAAAGCTCGTATTCCTTACCTGTAACCGTAAAGCGGTTAAGCCATACGTCAAATTCGTAAGGACCTGTTAAAATATTATCAAGGGGCAGAACTGCCTGACCGTAGTTTTCATCATCGGCAGAAATCGGGAATGCTGCTGCATCGCCGTTTGCTTTTCTTGCTGATAAATATTCTACCAGTTCTTTCTTTGCTGTGCTGTAGTCACCACGGTCCACAGCCGCCTTAACATCTTCCATGCCGGATGATGCAAGGTCGAACTTTGAAAAAAAGTCCGCATCACTCATGCTTGCCGCATTTACGCTTACGGGTATAGTTCCGAAAACTGTCATGACGATAGCTAAGCTGAGTATAATACTTAAAACTCTTTTCATATTTTCACTCCTAACTACAAAAATATATACCAATTATACTAAATTCAACTTCTTTTTGCAATATAAAATTGTTGTTTTCTCACAAATTTTCTCCCCTTTATTTTCGCGAAAATATAATCGACAAAAAATCAAAAAAACTATTGTATTTCATGTAAGTATATTGTATAATCACCTTACATGCTTTTATAGTCGTTTGAGCGTGTGTTTCTGCTGTATGGGGGGATATTCCCATACGAAAATTACTTGAAATTTCAATATGAAGGAGCAAACGGTTGGAAAAAATTATTAGCTTAAGGAATGCGGTTGTCGACTACGACGGAGATACTGTTCTGAAAGGAATCAGCCTTGACATAGCCGACAAGCAGTTTGTTACTTTACTTGGACCTTCGGGTTGTGGAAAAACAACAACATTAAGAATCATCGGAGGCTTTCTGCAAATGAACAGCGGAGAGCTTTATTTTGATGGAAAAATGATTAATGATTTGCCTGCTTACAAGCGCAATATTAACACAGTTTTCCAGAAATATGCTCTCTTCCCCCATCTTAATGTGTATGAAAACATAGCCTTTGGTTTAAGATTAAAGAAAATGAAGGAATCTGAAATCAAAGAAAATGTAATGGAGATGCTTCGCATGGTTAACCTTTCCGGTTACGAGCGTCGTTCCATCAACTCTCTTTCGGGCGGACAACAGCAGAGAGTGGGTATTGCAAGAGCACTTGTCAACAAGCCTCGTGTTCTTTTGCTCGACGAGCCTTTGGGTGCACTTGACCTGAAGCTTCGTAAAGAGATGCAGATTGAATTAAAGAAAATCCAGAAAAGACTTGGTATAACCTTTATCTACGTAACACATGACCAGGAGGAAGCCCTTACCATGAGTGACACCGTTGTTGTAATGAATCACGGTGAAATTCAGCAGATTGGTACTCCTGAGGATATTTATAACGAGCCCGTCAACGCTTTCGTTGCTGATTTCATCGGTGAAAGCAATATTATTGACGGTGTTATGCGCGCGGACTATTTTGTTGAAATCGGCGGCGTTGTTTTCGAATGCGAGGACGCAGGCTTCGGTACAGACAAGCTTGTTGACGTTGTAATCCGTCCCGAGGACATTAAGGTGGTTGCGCCCTGCAAGGAAGCAATTGTGGGCGTTGTCAAGGATGTTATCTTCAAGGGCGTACACTTTGAAATCCTTGTTGAAACAGATGATTTTCTCTGGAAAATCCACTCAACAAAGAGTCAGCAGATAGGTGCACGCATCGGCATGAGCCTTCAGCCTAATGATATTCATATCATGCATAAGCTGATTGAATAGTCTTTTTCGTAAAGAATGTTATTTTATTACGGAAAAGAGGTTAAGAAATGAAATCAAGGATTATTGCACTTCCCTATTATGTGTGGATGGTAATTTTCACTCTTGTGCCTCTCATTCTCGTAGGCATTTTCGCCTTTACCGACAGTGAAACAGGCGCCTTTACAGTTTCCAACCTGTTGGAAATTTCAAAATACCTTCCCACGCTGTTACGTTCTGTTTTATATGCAGTTGTAACTACAGTTGTATGCCTTATTCTGGGTTTTCCCGCGGCATACATAATTTCAAGGCTGCCCGAAGAAAAGCAGTCCACTGTGCTTATGCTTCTTATGCTTCCTATGTGGATTAACTTCATTTTAAGAACATACGCATGGATGAACATTTTAGATGCTAACGGTTTTATAAACCAGATTCTTATGTTTTTTGGTTTAAAACCCATAAAAATGCTGAACACCTCAGCTGCAGTTATATTGGGTATGATTTATAACAATCTACCTTTCATGATTCTTCCCTTGTACTCTATCATGACCAAAATTGACAAGAGTGTCATTGAAGCGGCTCAGGATTTAGGCTGTTCGGATTCAAACGTAATCAGAAAGGTTATCATTCCTCTTGCAATCCCCGGTATTTCAACGGGTATTACGATGGTATTTGTGCCTTCTGTTTCAACGTTTATTATTTCAAGAATGCTCTCAGGCTCTACAATAGGTCTTATAGGTGACCTTATTGAGCAGGAGTTCTTAGGGCTCAATTACGACCCATACGTGGGCTCAGCCCTCAGCTTAGTGCTCATGGTTATTGTGCTTGTAATCATAGGTATCTTTAACCAGTTCGGAGGGGAGGATGCCGTGGTATGAAAAAGTCGTTGACATCCAAGCTCTACATGGTGCTTCTGGTGCTGTTTTTGTATCTCCCCATTCTGACGCTTGTTGTATTTTCATTCAATGCAAATGATTCCCGTGTTGCATGGGGCGGTTTTTCCTTAAGATGGTACGCAGCACTCTTTAGTGACCGCACAATAATGCTGTCTCTGTTCAACACCTTGCTTATTGCCATTATTGCTTCTGTTATTTCAACAGCATTGGGAACAACTGCGGCTATAGGCATAAACAACCTCAACAAAAAAGCACGCAGCCTTGTAATGAACATAACATACATCCCCATCGTTAACCCCGAAATTATCATGGGTGTATCACTGATGCTTCTCTTCAAGGTGTTTATGCGCTTTACACCTTTGAAATTCGGCTATATAACACTTGTTCTTGCGCATATTGCATTCTGTGTGCCTTATGTTATTTTCCAGGTTTTGCCTAAATTAAGGCAGATGAATCCCAACCTTCTGGAAGCGGCTTACGATTTGGGCTGTAACAGCCGCCAGGCGTTCTTTAAGGTTGTTATTCCCGAAATATTGCCGGGCGTTTTCTCGGGCTTTATAATGGCTCTCACCTACTCTCTTGACGACTTTGTTGTCAGCTACTTCAACTCGGGCGTAGGTGTGAACACTCTTCCCATTGTTATCAATTCCATGACAAGACGAAACATGGACCCCAGTATAAATGCACTTTCAACCTTGATTTTTGTAATTATACTGATTATTCTGGTGGTTAAGAATTTCCTTGACAACAGAAAGCTCCGTGTTGAACAAAAGGAAAAGGAAAGTCTCCGTTCAAGGAAAAAGACCATTGCACTTATTGTTGCACTTGTAATGCTCCTCTCCTCTGTGGGTGTTACAGTAGGCATTGTGCTTAACATGGGTCCCAGACTTGAACTGGACATGAGGCTTCTTTCAAATTACGACTATACACGTTTTGCTAAAGACAAGCTTACCTTAAACGTGGCAAACTGGGGCGAATACCTCTGTATTGACGAGCCGGATATGATAAATGTCAACGAGCAGTTTGAGGCTCTTACAGGTATTAAGGTTAATTACACAACCTATACCAACAACGAAGAGCTTTACGCCAAGCTAAAGAGCGGCGGTGCCGATTATGACATTGTTATCCCCTCGGACTACATGATTTCAAGGTTTATCAACGAAGGAATGATTCAGGAGCTGGATTATGAGAATATTCCTAATTTTGACACAAAAATTATGGATACCTTCAAAAATCTTTCCTACGACCCCGAAAATGAGTACACTGTTCCCTACACCTGGGGCATGGTTTGCATTATTTACAACAAAACCATGTACGACAAGGCTCCCGACAGCTGGGGCGCACTCTGGGATGAAGCACAAAAGGGCAACATTCTTATGTTCAACAACCCCCGTGATGCCTTTGCTGCAGCTCAGTGCTACTTAGGTTATTCACTCAACACAACCGACAAGGACGAGATTGACAAAACCTTTGAAAAGCTCTATGAACAGTATTCCGCAGACCTCGTTCAGGCTTATGTAATGGACGAAGTATTCGATAAGATGGAGGGTGGAAACGCAGCAGTTGCTCCCTACTACGTAGGTGATGCAGTTTCCATGATGGAATCTAACCCCGATCTGGATTATTACATTCCCAAGGAAGGCACAAACCGATTTGTTGATGCGGCTTGTATTCCCACAGGCTGTAATAACAAGGAAGCGGCAGAAATGTACATCAACTTCCTTTGCGAAACTGAAATAGCCCTTGCAAACTGCGAATATATCGGTTATTCAACCCCCCACAAGGATGTGTTTGAGCTTCTTGACGACGAGGTAAAGAACGACGAGCGTCGTTATCCCGCAGACGAATTCTTAAACGAAAAAACAGAGCTCTATGTAGCACTTCCCGAGGAAACAAACAACTATATCCAGTCTCTCTGGAATCAGATTAAATTCTCAAACTAACAAAAAAGGATGCAGGAAATTCCTGCATCCTTTTCTTATGTTATCAGAATTAATTCCGGTCCATCAAAAACTGCCCCAAGCCACCACTTGCCGCCTGCATTTCTGTAAAAATTAATACCAAGAGTTTTGTTTTCGTAATTTTTAATCACCACTTCCACATATGCATTTCTTTCGTCAATACTGCATTTTACAATTTCATAATCTGCATCCGGATATCCACAGTACCTCAACGTTCTCGGGATATCATCAGAAACTTCATGAAGCAACTCTTTACTTTCATCATTAATATACTGCTCGGGGTTAACATATTCACCATTGACCTTTACCTCCATGTGAAGGTGTGGTCCTGTGGATTTGCCGGTATTGCCAACAAAACCAAGCAGATTGCCTTTGGAAATCCACATTACATTCCAAAGTGTCTGCAAAATTTTACTGTCAAGGCTGCAATAGGTGACCTCTACCCCATTTTCACCGTAAATGGTCATGTATGCACCCTTTTCTTCATCATAACCAACATCGAAATTTCCTTCAATCCCCGCTAAAATCGGTGTGCCTGCAGGAGCAGCAAAGTCAATACCTGTGTGGAACTGTTCCTCGCCTGTTATGGGATGCACTCTTTTTCCAAAGCCTTGGGTTATTTCGTAGTATTCTTCAAAGGGATATGCAATATTAAGCATTTCACCGGAATATGTGTATTCCAACTTATATCTGTCAGGTGGAGAATAAAATCCCACATCCGCTCTTTCAACCATTCTTTCTGCATATGAGAACGGAATATATGTGATATTTTTCTTTAAAACAGGCGCATTGTCCATCTCTTCGGCAAAGCTTGTAACCTCATCAGGAGTGTATCTCGGCACCAAAGCCTCGGGGTTTATTACAAGCTCGCTCTTACCTATCTCAATTTTATAAGCAAACATCGTATACTCAGCAACGGCATCCTCATTGAGGCTCTTTTCGTACAGCTTAATTAATATTTCGCCATTATCCCAAGCTATTTCAGCCTCGGGCGATGCCATAAAGCCTAATTTTGTAAAAAGCTCGCGAAGAGGCACGTAAACCTCACCGTCTTCAATAAAGGGCTTGTTTTCAAGCTCTATCACTTCACCGTTATTTATAATATCGATGTTATAATCTGTGCTTTCGTTTGCAATTTGCGCCATAACCAGGGTATTTAAAACTAACACTGAAAGAATGACAGTTACACAAATCAGTGCAAGCATTCTTTTAAATTTTACAGGCTTTGCGGTTATTTTTTCAAACCGTTTTTCTAAAACCTTACTGCTTCCGCTCATGCGGGTTGTATAGATATTTTTGAACATGATTTTCTCCTTTCTAATTGAAATATTCTATTATAAGCTGTTCACATCTTTTTCTTGTGATATGCGAGCCTGCATTTGCATACTCTAACGGCTGTATTGAGCCGCCTTCATAAGGTGATGCTTCATTTTCCATATATTTTTCACGTGTTTCAACCCAGGATTCTTGTGCGGTAAAATATCTTTTTGAATCGTTCATCACCGACAATATTTCCTCCATCAGCTTATCCCAGTTTTTATACACTTCATAGGCTTTCATATTAAGGTCTTGCTGTGTATATCCTCTGGGTGCCCAATGCCTTGCCTCTTCTTCAAATGCTATTGCATCGTTAAGCTTTTGTATGAAATGACTGTCGCCCACTAAGCGGTAATCTATCACAATGTTATAAAACCACATTGAATAAACATATTCCATCGGAATATAAACAACATCGTTATACCTCATCGGTGCATTTACAGGCTTTGTAACGGGCATAAATTCATTGTCACCATCTATGTATTTCTTGCCGATTTCCATATCATATTCTCTCAGACCATCTCCGTTGGTACAGAGAGTTATTTTATTGCCATCATATGAAATCTCATGAGTAAAATTTTCCATCGCACCCGTTATTTCAAACAGCTCTTCCAAAGGAACAAAAATGTCACCGTTGTAATAAAAAGGCTTGTTTTGCAAATTCAAGGCTTGCCCATTACAAAGCACAGTAACACCAACCTCTGCAACACGGTCATAATCAGCCGTAACATATAAATCCTCTGTGATTATTTCGGTAGCAATTTCATAATTTTCAGTTGTTTTTTCATTTGATGTATCATTTTTTACATCTGCAAACAGTAAGGCGAAAAAGCATACTGCAACCAAAACCACCAAAATACAAACAATTGACAAAGCTTTTGAAAACCGCCACGGCTTCAGTACTATATTTTCAAGCCGTCTTTTTAGCATTTCCCCGTCGTCGCTCATGCGGGTTGTGTATACGTTTTTAAACATAATTTTCTCCTTTGCAGCACTGTGTTCATACTGTCTTTTAAACCTTTGAATATGTCAATTTCTTCATAAACCTCTTCAAAATTTTCTCCCGTTAAATAACGCAATGTCAGTATATCTCCATTTAACTCAGCGTGGGTAATCGCAGTGCTCAGATGAACCGTATTTGAAAAATCTCTTTTAATTCTTGCTATACACAGTTTATCTGTTCCGAACATATGGTCAATCACAATTGCATCATCCTCGCAATAGACTACGATCTCTCCGTCATAACAAAGAAGATTAAAATATTCTTGCGACACTCTTTCTTCTTTAGTGTCAACAAAGACATTGTATCTTGTATTTGTTCCACTCCAGAAGCAGACATTATAAATTTTTTCTTCAACCTCTGTCACTTCGTGACGGTAATCAACCGATTGATTATAAAGTATATCACCATTATCCTTTATGAAGGTTATTTTATACATTCCGTCTTCGTTTATAAGTATTTCATAAGCATCGTTTCTATTGAATTTTCCTCGCATTTCCCAACCGCACTCACGCAAAAGAAACTCCTGATAGCTCACATCAATATAATCAATTTCATCATCGTAATAAAATATGTATGCAATTTCATTCGTTAAGTCCGATGTGCCCGTATAAAACTGACATTTAGGATGATAATTTGTGTCAACTACTCTGAAATTAAAGCCGTCAAATTTAAAATAGGCTAAACTGTTATGCTCAGAATTTGTCTCAAGCTTTTCTTTTTTATATTCTTCAGGGGCATACTTAACAATCAATGTATAAGTATCTGCGCTTCCTAAAACCCAATTGTATCGAAAATATCTCAGTTCGGCATTTTCATAATTTCCAAGAGCTTCAATTTTAGGCATATAGCTGTTGTTTTTCACAATTTCAGCATAATTGTCCATATTATAAACTGTAACGAATTCTGTCTTTGAAAGTATATTAACTGCTAAAACCGTAACAGCCAGAATAAGTAAAGCAACAAAAACAGCTATTAAAACCCTCGTTTTTGTGCCGGTTTTTCTTATTATGCTTTCAAACCGTCTTTTTAGCATTTCCCCGTCGTCGCTCATGCGGGTTGTATAGATATTTTTGAACATATCATCACTTCTTCGCTACTAAATTAAGTATTGTGTTCATGTACTGCTTTTTCCTGTCATCATCCATGTTTTTTGTTACTGTCTCATCACAATAGATTTCACAGGCCTCGTTAAGGTTTTTCATAACAAAGTACATGCATGGATTAAACCAGTTAATTGCATTTATAACGCACACAAACCATTTTATGGGCAAATCCTTATGCTTATAATGGGTAAGCTCATGGTTGTATATATGCGTTAATTCATTTTCTGCAAGGCTTTTCTTGGGTATGTATACAACAGGGTAAAATACACCCGTTAACATCGGAGAGTCAACATCGTCACACTGCCTGAGTCTTATTTTGCTTTTTATATCCAGGCTCTGAAGTATGCCGGAAAACTCATTATCTGTAATATTTTCACTTCTTCTGCGCTTTTTTGTAAGGAATATTACATATCCGCTGATATTGAGAATCAAAAACAAGCCTGCTCCCGCTCCCCACACAGATAAAACAATCGAACGATAATCGATATTTTTTACTGAGGCATCAACATCGGTCACAAGTTTTTCATCCGGCATTTCCCACACAGCTGCAGTATTGTCCGGAGTTTCATATGTAAAAATGTTTTCAGAGTAATAGGGCAAAATTATGCTTGGAGCAGTGTTTTCGGGGATTAAGTTCCACACAGGAAGCAAAAACACTATAGCTGCAAAAAGCCAAAGGTTTCTTTGCGCTCTTCCTGAGAAGGATTTTTGTATCACCCGCTTCAACAAAAGAAGCAAAACTACAAGCACACTTCCCTGAATATTTAAAAATAATAATGTTCTCAAAATATCCGTCATAATCAGTCTCCGTTAATAATTTTTCTCAAATTGTCGATTTCTTCCTTGGAAAGCTCTTTGTTTTCGTATAAACATGCCACAAGATTACCGATTGAGCCCTCGTAAAGCTTTGTCAATAAGCTTTTAGTTTCGCTCATGCTGTAATCCTTTTCTTTCACGATGGCATAATACAAATTGCTTTTTCCGCATTTTTTTACGCCTATAATGCTTTTTTCAGCCAGCCTTGTAAGAAGTGTACCAACAGTGTTTCGTGCCCATTTGTCGCCCAATACGCCCATTATTTCGCCAAGACCAAGCGGTGTATCACTCTTCCAGAGCACCTTCATAACTTCATATTCAGATTCTGTAATACTATTTTTAGACATTCTGTTTCCTCCTTCGCCTACAGTTGTAGTCAACCTCATTATAGACTACGTTTGTAGTCTTGTCAAGATAAAAAAATAGAAAGTGTAAAAAACACTTTCTATTCAAGAACATTAAAAATATATTCTTCCGGCTCGGTAGCTTCGGGGTAATACTCAATCTTATAGCCTAATTTTTGAGCAAAGGCTGTAAAATCCGAATACTTCTCTTTTTCAGAAACATGCAGCCTATGCACATTATTTCTCATATCAACCAGTGCCCGCTCGTAATTCTCCGTGCCACAGGCTACAACATAATCGTCTATTGCGTTATATAAATCCGCCTCCGCAAGATAAGCTTCAACCTCAGAGAATGAATCCTTTGCCAGAAGTGCGGTTTTGTTTTCCCTTGTATAAAGAACAGATTCGTCACAAATTCCGTATTTGTGCGTTTGTGAAAACGGAAATATTGCCGTTACAACCAATGCTACGGCAAAAAGAAACAAAACAGCACTTATAAAATATGACGACAGCTTTTTGCGGAAAACAAACATAATTACAATTGTATAATAGACGATATATTCAAGGATGTCGAAACGGTTTACCATCATAATACTGCCGGGAAGGTCGGCAAAAAGGTTTGCCACAACTGCTAAAATATCCAGACCAAAGGCGCACACAATGCCAATCAACCAATTTAACCCGGGAACAAACGAAAACGCCACAAATATAAAGCACAAGTATAAAACCCAGAGAAATATTGCAGAAACAACAATATTTGCAGGTATTGAGTACACAGAAAGGTATCCGAACATATTGGTCACGGCAGGAATGGTCATAAGCTGTGCCGCAATCGTTACGGACATTGAGTCTGCAAGGGTTTCGGTCAAAAAGCTGAGCATATTTTTAAAATAAAAAGAAAAAATTTGTATGCCGAGAACGCTCAGAAATGACAGTATGAAGCCCCAGTCATATATAACATATGGGTTTATTATTGCAAGCAGCATTGCGGAAAAGGACAGTGCGGTAAAGCCGTCGTTATCCATCAGTGCCATTTTTGCTACAATAAAGCTTGTAAACATTATACTTGCACGCAAAGTGGACGGTGAGCATCCGGTTATTAAGGAAAACACCCACACCACTATAACTGCAAGCACAGATGATAAAGCTCTGCTCTTACGCCGCAAAAGATTGTAAACCGCCATACCGAGAATTGACACATGGAGACCCGATACGCAGGCAATGTGACTAAGCCCGGAACGGTTTAAATTTGAGGTAAGGCTATTCGAAAAACCGCTTTTGTCCCCTGCAGTCAAGGCTTTGAACAGCTCGCGTGCATCGCCGGTAAAGAACTGATTTCCGATTGAAATTATGTAATTTCTCGCCGCTGCAACTACATTATGAAACAGAGATTGTTCTTCATGCTTTAAAAGAGTAAGCTTGTTTGCACTTAAAGGCGCACCTTTGGAAAGATAGTGCCGTCCAAGCCTGGCATCCGTTATTTCTGCCGCTTTAAGGTCGGCGTTGAAGGTGAGCCTGTCACCAAACTTGAAAGTGGGGCCTTTATCGGCATTTACGTAAATTTTAAGGTTTTTGTTGTATACACCATTATGAGAATGTACCTTTTCGCAGTCAAGAAAGAATGTTGTTTTATACTTTCCGTAATCGGGTATTGAGGAAACTGTGCCTTCAATCGTAACGGTCTGCCCGTCAAGCATATCTGAAACACGCCTTATGCCTTGGAGCTTCAAGTTTGCTGAAAATATGCCCAAAAGCATTGATGCGCAGAGAAAACACGTGATAAAATTATCAATTTTTCCTTTTAAATTAAGAAAAATAGCAATCAAACCTATTAAAAATACAAATAAAAGCAGAGGCTCTACAGGATAATAGAGCCTCAGGATTATAAACAGGAACGCCATAACAGAAAACACCGCAAGCGGTCTTGTTTTTGCCATATGCGCCAATCCATCTTGTATTTTGTCGGAAAATTTGATTATTTTCTTCATTTAATTACCATTACTGTTATGCTTCTTGCAGGGAATGAATGTTTAATAACAGAGCCGTTAAAATCAACCTTCAAGGGCATTGAAGCAACTTTTTTTGGCTCGTCAAAGCTGTTTTCAGCATCTAACTCAGCGCACATGAATTCGGCATCAATGCACTTAATTTCACGGTTTGTTTCAATTGTTGCCTCATAGGGTGTGTCCTGAACATTTACAGCCTTTAGAACAAGGCTTCCGTTTTCATCAATTGCTACAGATGTATAAATCGGTTCAATAACGGTTTTGTTAACCTTAACGTTATGTATCATTTCGCCGTCTATATAACAGGATACAGTATTGTTTTCAACCTTTAGCTTGAGGTCATACACTCTGCCCTGCTCAATAGTTCTGCATTCATGAGCAAGTACGGCTTCGCGGTTGTTTGTGTGGGAGCAAACTGCGCTGTCCTGATTCTGCCAGCCTGCACATTCCCAACGGTAATACACATTGTCGTTAATGCCAAAACGTATAGTAAAGCCTCTTATTCCGTCAAGCTCTTTGGCTTTACACGTCAATTCAAAATTGCCTATTTTTCCGACTTCCTCTAGTTTAACAATGTTGGAACGACAGTTTGTTGTTGTAAAGCTGTTTTGCTTTACAAGCTCTCCGTTGATTTTCACATCAGAAAACTCTGCAGAGGTATGTATTGTTTCAAACCAGATTTCACCGAAGATGTCACCTCCGAATTCAACGGAGGCTTTTTCGCTTTCAACACTGTGTTCAACAACCACTTCGCCCTGGTTTGCCATAAACATTTTCTGAACATAGTAGTTGGGTGTGCCAAATGCCCTCTTTCCGTCAAACCAGATTAAGTCAGGTCTCCAGTTAACGTAGTCAACGTTAGCAAGAAGAGGTGCATAGCACGCTAAACCTACAGTTCCGCTTGTTTCCATAGCGGTCATATAGCTTGCCTCACAAAGAGCGTTATAGAATGTGTTACCCCAGGATGCATATTCGCCCAAAAACACCTTGGGACCGTTTTTATCGTACTCAGAATATCTTTTATTGTTCGCAAGCATCCATTCGGGAGAAACATAATAATGCTCGTCCACAAATTCGCTCTTATTTTCTCTTGCGCACTTCCAGCCCTTTTCAAATTCGCCTCCGCAAGGGAAAGGACCCGAAGAGCCAATGAGCTTGATGCAGGGATATTTTGCTTTTATAGCATTATGGAAATAAGGATAACGCTCAAAGAAGTCATCCCCTACTTCCTCGTTACCTATTGCAAGATATTCAAGATTAAAAGGCTCACTGTGACCGAGCTCAGCACGGATTTTGCCCCAGGGTGTGTCAATGGAGCCATTTGCAAACTCAATTAAATCAAGAGCATCGTCAATCCAGGGCTTCATTTCTTCAAAGGGCACCGCATCTCTGTGGTGAGGATTGTACGCCGCAGGAAGAACAGGAAGCGGCTTTGCGCCTATATCCTCACAGAAAAGGAAATATTCGTAATAGCCAAGTCCAAGGGTCTGATTATAACCCCAATTGCTGCGTCTTGCAGGTCTTTCGCTTACATCGCCTATTGTATTTTTCCAACGATACAGCGCGTTTCTGGCGTGTGGGTCAAGGTTGCCGTCGTGAACAAGGCATCCGCCCGGGAAACGCATAAATTTAGGCTTCAAATCACAAAGAAGCTCCGCAAGGTCACGCCTTAAGCCGTTTTCGCGCATTTTGTATGTATTAACGGGAAAAAGTGAAATTTCATCGAGGTACACAAGGCTTTTGCCGCTTGTTGTAACAGTAAGATGACAGGTCGCATCACACGCAGCTTCCAGCACAGTGCTGTATTTTTCCCAATCACAGCTTTCGATTTTAATGCTTTCAGACGCCACTACAGCGCCGTTTTCCTTGTCAACAAGGCTGAGGGTTACTTCCTTGTTAAAACCCGTATTACGGCGTCCGTAGAAGGAAATTTTGTATTTTTCACCCTTTACAATGTTCATACCATCATTAAAGCCTGTGTTTTTTACGCCACATTCAGCTTCGCCACACTTTACCATCAGATAATGAACATTGTTTCTGTTCAAGGGGTAATCGTGTCTGACCTCGATCTCGCACTCGCCTACCTTTTCCCAGGCGGTGAGGTGGTCATACTTCCAATTGTCAATTTTATCAAATTCAAAGGAGCGGTTCTGCACCAGCTCTGCATAAAGTCCGCCATCGGCGCTGTGGTTTATATCTTCAAAAAATATACCGTACAAATCGCCTAAGGAATGGAGCTTCTTGTCGGGGTATAAAGTAATCTTATTCATATAGCTACCTCGTTTAAAATATTCATATCAAAATCAAAAATAGTGAATTTACCGTCCTCATAAAGCATAAATGAGGGCGGATTGCCCTCTTTCGGGATAGATACACTTCCCGGATTAATGTAGAGATTGTTGCCGAATTTTTCAACAGTCTGTACATGAGTATGCCCATGGATAAGTATATCGCCGTTCTTAAGCTTCGGCGGGTTTGCTGTATTAAAAAGATGCCCGTGTGTTATAAACAGCATTCTTCCCTTTTCAAACAGCACCAGACTGTCGCTCATACAGGAAAAACTCAATACCAGCTGGTCAACCTCTGCCTCACAGTTACCTCTGACACAAAGAATTTCATCGCTCATAGCATTCAGAAGAGCAATAACCCCCTTAGGGTTGTGCCCTTTGGGTAGGTCATTTCTCGGACCGTGATAAAGAATGTCACCGAGCAGTATCATTTTGTCGCACTTAAGCTCTTTATATTTTTCCACAAGCTTTTTAGTGTAATATTCACTTCCGTGAATGTCAGATGCAAAAAGTATTTTCATAGACAACCTCACAGCTTAATAAGCGTTTCTAATTTTGGGGTTACACCGAGCATTTCTTTAAGCCTGAAATACTCTTCCCTTGCTTCCTTCTGTCTCTTGCCATCTTTAAATGCTTTGATAAGCAGATTTTTAGGCGTTTCAACAGGCGAAATATACTCCTGTGCAGTAACTGTATAGCCGCTTGCCTCCAGAAGCAAGCAGCGGAGACTGTCGGTTAACAAATCAGCCATTCGCGCTTTAAAAATTCCGTGCTTTAAAAGCGGCGCAAATTCATCATAGGAATATTGGCCCAAAAGCTCCTTGTGGCAACAGGGCACTGCAAAAATAGCCTTTGCACCGTTGTTAATGCCTGCCGCAATCGCCATATCCGTTGCAATGTCACATGCATGAAGGCTAATTACCACATCGGGAGGGGTTGTTACCTTGTAGTCAGTTAAATCCGCCTTAACAAAGGTCATGTTGCTATAGCCCATGTTTTCGGCACTCTTTTTTGAGGCTTTTATAACAACCTCGGAATAGTCAACACCTGTTACGTGACATTCCTTTTTCAATACATCACGAAGGTAATAATTGAGTGCAAAAGAAAGATAGCTTTTTCCGCAGGCACAGTCAAGCACCTCAACCTTGCCGTCAAGCCTCTTCAAATGGTCGCTGACAAGCTCAACAAAATGGTCAATCTGGTTGTACTTGCGGACCATATCGTTCTTAATTTTGCCGTTCTCGCCCATAATACCGATTTCCTTTAAAAGAGTGTTTGCTTTCGGCGGTTTAATGAGGTAATCACGGTTATTTTTAACTGTTGCGGTTGTTTCCTCTATGTTTTCTGCACTGTCCTCGTATTTGAGGGTTACGTTTCTGTCGCTTGCTTCAATAACGGCATTTGTTCCGCGTTCCTTGTACACAAGGCGCATAGCATCATAATTTTCGCATGCCTTAGGAATCAGGCTCCACTGGAAAGGCAATTTTTCCGCATTATGAAGAAACACAAAAACAGACCCCTCTTTCTTAACTGTAGCGGGGAAAGTTTTTGTGCCTGATTTAAAGCTTATATCAATTTCGAGGAAGTATTCCTCCCCGTTCTTGAATCTTTCATCAAGAACGGAGAGAAAAAAGTTTAGTTTGTTTTGTGTATTCTTATTCATATCAATACTTCTTTATACCAATATCTTTTCTGTAGTGCATTTTATCAAAGTGCACCTTGTCTACTCCTTCGTATGCCTTTTTAATAGCAGCGTCAAGGCTTTCTGCAACAGCAGTAACACCCAGCACTCTACCACCTGCAGTAACAATCTTGCCGTCAACACTCTTTGTGCCCGCATGGAATATTGTAATGTCGCCAAGAGCCTCGGCATCCTCAATGCCTGTAATTTCAAAGCCGGAGTCATACTTAACGGGATAGCCGCCGCTTGCACAAACAACACATACAGCACCGCCATCACGCCACTTAATGTCAACCTCTGAGAGTCTTTCGTCGATAACTGCATCAAAAATTTCGTAAAGGTCACTTTCCAAACGAGGAAGCACAACCTGTGTTTCGGGGTCGCCGAAACGGCAGTTGTATTCAATAACCTTTACGCCGTCCTTTGTTGCCATAAGGCCGAAATACAATACACCCTTGAAGGTTCTGCCCTCTTGGTTCATTGCATTCATTGTGGGAAGGAAAATGTTTTCCATGCATTCCTCTGCCATTTTTTCGTCATAGATACGGCTGGGAGAGAATGTACCCATACCACCTGTGTTAAGACCTTCGTCGTTGTCATAAGCACGCTTATGGTCCTGTGCGGAAACCATGGGCTTAATTGTTTTACCATCGGTAAATGCAAGCACACTTACTTCGGGACCGGAGAGGAATTCTTCAATAACAATACGGCTTCCTGCGTTACCGAAAACCTTATCCTCCATCATTTCGTGAACAGCCTTTTCAGCCTCTTCAAGTGTCATTGCAATAATAACACCCTTACCAAGTGCTAAGCCTTCAGCCTTGATAACTGTAGGAATGGGCGCTGTCTGCAGATATTCAATAGCAGCAGCTGCATTGTCAAACACTTCGTACTTTGCAGTAGGAATGTTGTACTTTTTCATTAAATCCTTACTGAACACCTTGCTGCCTTCAATAATAGCAGCATTTGCTCTGGGACCGAAGGCACGGATACCCTTCGCCTCCATGGCATCAACCATACCGAGCACAAGGGGGTCATCGGGAGCAACCATAACCATGTCAACCTCTGCTTTTACAGCAAAATCGACCATTAACTCAACATCAGTCGCCTTTATTGCAACACACTCGGCAAGGGAGGCAATGCCTGCATTGCCGGGTGCACAGTAAATTTTATCAACCTTAGGGCTCTGCGAAAGCTTCCATACAATTGTATGCTCTCTTCCGCCGCCGCCAACTACTAAAACTTTCATTATTGTTCCTCCGAAAAATTAATGGTGGAAAAGACGGATGCCTGTCATGCACATTGCGATACCGAAGCGGTCGCAGGTTTCGATAACGATATCGTCACGCTTGCTGCCGCCGGGCTGTGCAATATACTTAACACCGCTCTTGTAAGCTCTTTCGATATTGTCGCCAAAGGGGAAGAATGCATCGGAGCCAAGAGCAACATCAGTGTTCTTGTCAAGCCATGCTCTCTTTTCTTCCTTTGTGAAAACTGCGGGCTTTTCTGCAAAAATGTTTTCCCAGATACCGTCTGCCAGTACATCCATGTAATCTTCGGACATGTAAACGTCAATTGCGTTGTCTCTGTCGGGCTTGGAAACTTCGTCAAGGAACTTTAAGCCCAACACCTGAGGCGACTGACGAAGCCACCAGTTGTCAGCCTTGCTGCCTGCAAGGCGTGTGCAGTGGATACGGCTCTGCTGACCTGCGCCAATACCGATTGCCTGTCCGTCCTTTGCGTAGCAAACAGAGTTGGACTGTGTATACTTAAGTGTGATAAGTGCAATAAGCAAGTCTCTCTTTGCGCTTTCGGGAATGGAGGTGTTCTTTGTAACTACTTCGTTAAGCATTTCGGAGTTGATGTCAAGCTCGTTTCTTCCCTGTTCAAATGTGATGCCGAACACCTGCTTGCGTTCAATGGGGTCAGGAACATAGCTTTCGTCAATCTTAATGATGTTATATGTGCCTCTTCTCTTGCTCTTTAAAATTTCAAGAGCTTCGGGCTCGTAGCCGGGTGCAATAACGCCGTCACTTACCTCAGGCTTTAAAAGAAGCGCTGTGGGCACATCGCAAACATCGCTTAATGCAACAAAGTCACCGAAGGATGACATTCTGTCAGCGCCTCTTGCTCTTGCATATGCACAGGCTAAGGGAGAAAGCTCCTTATCTTCAACAAAGTAAATCTTCTTTAATGTGTCGCTCAAGGGCTCTCCAACCGCCGCACCTGCAGGGGAAACGTGCTTAAAGCTTGTAGCAGCGGGAAGACCCGTTGCCTTCTTGAGCTCACGAACAAGCTGCCAGCCGTTGAAAGCATCAAGAAGATTGATGTAACCGGGGTTACCATTTAAAACCTCAATGGGTAACTCGCCGTTTTCGATATAAATACGGGAAGGCTTCTGGTTGGGGTTACAACCGTATTTCAACTGCATAGAATTCATTTCAATCGCTCCTTAGTTATTCTTATTAACGATACGTGTTTCGTACTTACCTGTTTCAATGTCGATATATCTCACAAACAAGGAAACCTTGTTATCTTCGTTCAAAGAATTCCAGATTGTATCTGTAAATGCATCAATATCTTCATCAATTACAACTTCCTTGGGCTCACCCTTAAAAGAAGGAAGCGGATTGCCGTCACCCATATATGTATGGATAAAATGACCTTCACCTGCAATGGGGTTTTTGTAAGAATAAGTAAATCTGAGGCAGGAATCGGGGTTGCCGTTATTACTCTTAAGGATGCTCATAGCATAGCTGTATTCCCCGCCTTCAATCTTCATAATGCCCGAAATACGAGGAGTATAGTTTGGAGCATCGTCCTCAAACTCACGTGTGCGGAGAGCCTGCTCAAAAGTAAGCTGCTGATTCATAAGATTATAAATTGTATCAGTCTGGTCGCCGTTTGTAACGATTGTCTTGTTACCGAGCACTCTCACGGGTGCATAAATAATAAGATGAGGGTCAGTAAGCTTGGAGGGGTCAAACGCCTGTGTGCGGATGCCTTCGCCGTCTTCAACAAAAACGCGGTTTCGGCTGTTTTCGCTTCTGCCCATGATAAAATAGGCTGTAACTGCGTATTTACCGCATTTGCTTTTGCCTATTACAATACCTCTGCCGGGGTAAGAATTATTCTTAAGTTCTTCTGAAAGTATCATGTTCATTACCTCTTTTTAAAGTGTTTTGCAAATTTCTTCAATAGCTTCAGGAAGTATCTTCCATTCAGCCTCTTCCATAATGCGCTTTTGGAGTGTTTCGGGAGTGTCGTCGTCGTTTATGTAAACAGCCTTCTGTTTTATAATCTTACCACCATCAACAACACCGTTGACATAGTGCACGGTAGCGCCCGAAACCTTAACTCCGTAACTAAGTGCTGCTTCGTGGACCTTTAAGCCGTAGTAGCCTTCACCGCAGAAGGAAGGAATAAGTGACGGATGAATGTTAATTATCCTGTTTTCAAATTCCTTTATGAGCTTGTCACCTACAATGCAGAGAAAGCCCGCCATAACAATAAGGTCAACACTGCGGCTCTTCATGTGCTCACAAAGAGCTTCGTCGAAAGCTTCTACGGAAGAAAATGCTTTCTTTTCGATAACAACACCCTCTACATTGGCATTTTTTGCTCTTTCAAGTGCGTATACATCCTTTTTGTTTGAAACAACGGTTACAACCTTGCCGGACTTAATGATGCCGCTGTCGCAGGCATCTAAGATTGCTTGAAGGTTTGTGCCACCGCCGGAAACGAGAACGCCTATTCTTTTCATATAAGCTCAACCCCGTTTTCGCCGTCTTCTACACTGCCGATAATGTATGCCTTCTCGCCCATTGCCTCGAGCACCTTAACAGCCTTTTCAGCTTCCTCGGCGGGAACAGCAGCAATCATACCGATACCCATGTTAAAAGTATTAAACATATCTCTTTCGGGAATATTGCCTGTTTCCTGCAAGAGCTTGAAGATGGGAAGAATTTCGAAGGAATCCTTCTTTACAACAGCCTTGAGGTTTTTGGGTAACATTCTGGGAATATTTTCATAGAAGCCACCGCCTGTAATATGGCTGATAGCTCTTACATCGCACTCTTCAATGAGCTTAAGAGCGCTCTTAACATAAATCTTTGTGGGGGTGAGAAGTGTGTTGATAAGGCTGTCACCTAAAGAGGGAACATGCTCCTTAAGCTTTTCATTATCCTCGCGGATGTCAAACACCTTTCTTACAAGAGAGAAGCCGTTTGAATGAACACCACTTGATGCAATACCGATAAGTGCATCGCCACTAGAAAGCTTGCTGCCGTCGATAATGTCTTTCTTGTCAACAATACCTACAGTAAAGCCTGCAATATCGTATTCATCAACAGGATAGAAACCGGGCATTTCAGCTGTTTCACCGCCGATAAGAGCGCAGCCTGCCTGCACACAGCCGTCAGCAACGCCACGAACAATTGTTGCAACCTTTTCGGGAACGTTCTTACCTACAGCAACATAGTCAAGGAAGAAAAGAGGCTTTGCGCCGGAGCAAACAACGTCGTTAACGCACATAGCAACTGCATCAATACCAACTGTGTCGTGCTTGTCTGCAATAAAAGCCATCTTTAACTTTGTACCTACACCGTCAGTACCGGAAACCAGCACAGGCTCCTCGTACTTGCTTTTATCAATGGAGAAAAGACCGCCAAAACCGCCGATGTCGCTCATTACGCCATCAATAAAGGTTTTCTTAACGTCAGCTTTCATCAATCTGACAGCTTCATAGCCGGCTTCAACGTCAACGCCGGCATTCTTATAACTTTCACTCATAACTATATCCTCTCTTCACTTATATTTCATCGGCTAAAGCCTGAATTTTTGCATCCTTTTCGAGAACCTTTTCTCTCATTTCACACTTAAGCTGCTTCATCTTGTCTCCAAGCTCGCTATAACGGAGAGAAAGAATCTGGCAAGCAAGAATTGCCGCATTGTCACTGCCGTTAATTGCAACAGTAGCAACGGGAATGCCCGGAGGCATCTGAACGATGGAGAAAAGCGAATCCATACCGTCCATTGTTGAGGACTTAATCGGAATACCAATTACGGGAAGTGTTGTAAATGCAGCAAGTACGCCGGGAAGATGTGCCGCCTTGCCTGCTGCCGCGATAATACAGTCATAGCCGTTAGCTTCTGCATTTGTGGCAAATTCTTTTGATTCATCGGGTGTTCTGTGAGCCGACAGAACTCTTACAGTTGTTTCAATACCAAAGCTCTTGAGTCTCTTGATGCAAGGCTTCACAGCTTCGAAATCGGAATCGCTGCCCATAATAAGTGCAACCTTAGGTGTTTTCATAATTAAACCCTCATTTCTTTAAACAAAATCACGAGTATATTCTACCAAAAAACCCTATTTATTGTCAATACAAATCACAAAGTTTAGTTGTCTTCTCCGCCTTTTTCGGCATATTTAGTATAATGCTCCTCACTGGAGGCAAATTTTATGACTTTTTGCCCAAACCTTGCTCTTACAGAATCAATTGCTTCGTCAAGTTTTTCGTTTTTGCTAACCGTTTCGGCTTCAAAAAATGATACCTGCTCTTCTCCGTCATGGACAAAATTGCTGCCCGATATTCCAAGCAGCCTCACCCCTTGTGTTATTCCGCATTTTTTCACAAGCTCCATGCCATATCTAAGCAAATCTCCGCCATGGTTAGTGGGCTGTGCAATGGTCATTTGCCTTGTTACAGTTCTGAAATTAGTATCACGGATGGTTGCGGTGACAACAGAGCACCTGACATTTGCCTTTCTCATTCTTGAGGAAACCACATCGCAAAGCCACACAAGAGCGTGGCGAATTTCCTCCTCGGTATACAAATCCTGCGCGAAGGTGTAGGAATTTCCTATGGATTTTACCTCTTCCTCGTCGTATATACTACGCACCCTGTCGGTGTCGTTTCCTGTTGCATAATTATATAAAAGCATTCCCATTTTCCCGAAATGCTTTTCAACAAAAGCTTTATCAGCATGTGCAAGGTCACCTATGGTTACTATTCCGTACTTTTTGAACTCCTCGCAGTTTTTAGCGCCTGCAAACAACAAATTGCCGAGGTTTTGAGGGTATACAATTTTTTTTACATCCTCGGGCATTATAACCGTAGTAGCATCGGGCTTTTTGTAGTCGCTGCCCAATTTTGCAAAGGATTTTGTGAAGGACACGCCAACAGAAATAGTAATACCAATCTCCTCTGCAATTCTTCGTCTGATCTCGTTTGCAATTTTAACCCCGTCACCGAAGAGCTCACGCACATCTGTCACATCCAGCCAGGATTCGTCAATGCCGAAGGGCTCCACAAATTCGGTATACTCCTTGTATATCTCATTAACCCTTGCGGATACCTCCATATATCTGTCGTGTCTGGGCGGCACAATAACAAGATGTGGACATTTTTTCTTTGCTGACCATATGGTTTCTGCCGTAACAATGCCGTATTTTTTAGCCGCCTCATTTTTAGCAAGAATAATACCCTTACGGCTTTCAGCATCTCCGCCAACTGCCATGGGTATGTTTTTCAATTCCGGATTATCCAGCGCTTCAACAGAAGCAAAAAAGCCGTTACAGTCGCAATGAAGTATCACTCGCATATGTCCTCACCTCCACTTAGTTATTTTATCACTGCTTGCACATTATGTCTACCTTTTAAACATGAAAAAAGGAGCACCACTGCCCCTTTTTATGCTCTCGGATGTGATTTTTTATAAATATCTCTCATGGTGTTATTAAGAACTTCAACATATTTTTTTATTGAAGCGGAGTCGCTGTAGCCAAGCATTTCCGATACAACTGAGGTATCAGCACCGTTTTTAATCATGTGCAGTGCAAAGGAATGGCGCAGGCTCTGCACAGTTATACCGGGGTTAAGCTTACACCCTTCAATGTAGCCTTTTACAATTTTCCAGAAGCCCTGCCTTGAAAGGGGTTGTCCGTAAAAATTGAGAAAAAGTGCATCGCCCGATTCTTCGGTTGCTATTTCTCCCCTGCACTTCTGCAGATATTCATACAGCGCTTCGATTGCTATTTTCCCCATGGGCACATATCTGCTTTTGTTACCTGTTGTAAGCACAACAAATTCGTTCCTTAAGCTCACATCGTTTATTTTAAGACCAACCAGCTCGCCTACACGCGCGCCTGTCGCATACATAACCTCAAGCATGGCACGGTCCCTTATACCCTTGAGTGTTGACTTGTCCGGTGCTTCCAGAAGCTTTACAACCTCTTCATCGCTCATTGTAACAGGCAGCTTCTTCTGAGCCTTGGGAGGCTCGATATTACGTGTGGGGTCATTCTTTATTATGCCTTCATCCACGCAATATACAAAAAACTTTCTGAGTGAAGCAATTGAACGCAAAACTGAAGGATGGGACACACCTGCATTTTTCAACGACTGAATGTACTCGTCCACAATATCGCTCTTTATTCTCACAAGCTCTTTTTTCTTTTGGATGCCCTGCACCTTAAGAAACTTTTCCAGATCACACATGTATGACTGGCGCGTATTTTCCGAGCAATTATCATCAAGATAGCTTTTGTACGCTGTCAGAACTTTTTTCATGCCCACCCCTCCTCTCGCCTATAATTCTACACCAAAGCTTTTAGTTTCTCAAGAGTTTTAAAAACATTTTTTCACTAAAACCGTCAGTCCGCTCTCTGCCGCTGCCACAAATAAGGCCAGACACACAAACATTGCCCCGTACAAGAAATACTTTAAGCTGTTGCCGTCTTTATATCTTTTTTCCTGGGCATATATTACACACAGCATAGCGGCAAAGCTCATAAACGGAAGAGCAGTCAGGCATTGGGGCAAAATACTGCCGAAAAGGAAAAGTGTGTTATTAAAATCTCCACCCGAAATGAAAGCCACAGAAAAACCGATTGCAAAGCCGCGCAACGCAATAACAGCCCCCGTAAACGGCGCTGTGACAGCGCTACTGCCCAGAATCCAGAGTATGACGCTCCAAAAAACCTCAAAGAAAAAGTTTTCCTTTAACAAATTGGTAAAGCTTTCCCCTGTGGGCATGTTCAATGCCTCTGTTGCTTCTGTTCTGATTTCGTCAGGCAAGTAAAACAGCGCTAAAGTTCCCAAAATCAACCCAAGTGCAAACATGGCAGCAAGGCTTATAAGAATAATTCTGCATTGTCCGTTTTTTCTCCTAAACAAAAAACCCCTCCGTTCTGTCCTTATATGACTATGACAGAAACGGAGAGATTATGAATTCTTGTCCTGATATTTTACTTCTTCTCGCCCATGCTGTTTGCCTTCTTAACACAACGGTCAATTGCGTTAATCAAGGATGCACGGAAGCCGTCAAGCTCAAGCTGATATACAGCTTCGATGGCTGTACCGCCGGGAGAACATACCATATCCTTAAGCTGACCGGGGTGTGTGCCTGTTTCAAGTGCAAGCTTTGCTGCACCGAGAATTGTCTGTGATACAAGAAGATATGCTGTATCACGGGGAATTCCGTGAAGTACGGCAGCATCAGCCATGGCTTCAATCATCATAAATACATATGCGGGACCGCTACCGTTAGTAGCAGTTGCAGTATTTATAAGTGTTTCGGGCAGAAGTGCAGTCTTGCCGATGGAGTTAAAGATGTCAAGAACAACTGCCATTTCTTCTTCGGATACATCGTCAGCCTTACACACAGCTGTCATGCCTTCGCCAACAAGAGCAGGCATGTTGGGCATTGTGCGCACAACCTTTGCCTTATTGCCGAGCACAGCCTTCATGCTGTCAACGCTTATACCAGCAGCGATAGAAATAACAACCTTATCGCCGATAAAATTCTTCACGCCATCCATAACCTTTAAAATTACGTTAGGCTTTACACCGAACATGATATAGTCGCTGTTTTCAACAACCTCTCTTGCGTCACGGGTTGTATGAACACCAAGTTCAGCAGCTTTCTTAAGCTTATCGTCAAGAATTTCGCTTACATAAATGTCTTCAACCTTAAAGGCACCTGCCTTGATTACGCCCTGCAGAATTGCAGAGGACATATTTCCTGCGCCAATAACACCAAGTTTCATGATTTTGTCTCCTCTTTAATTACTTAAGCTTTGAAATGAAAGATTCCAACCTGTCAAGACCCTTATCAATGTTTTCCATGCTTGTTGCATAGCTCCATCTTACATGGATATCTGTACCGAAGCTCTTACCGGGGACAACGGCAACCTTTTCAATTTCAAGGAATTTTTCCGCAAAAGCATCGCTGCCTGTTATAACAGTTCCGTCAATTTCCTTGCCGATAAGCTTGGAAATGTTCATCATGATATAGAACGCACCGTCGGGCATAATACAGCTTACACCGTCAATATTGTTCATTCTTTCAACCATGTGGTTTCTTCTTTCTTCAAAAGCTGCCTTCATTTCGAGCACGGGCTCCTGGGGACCTGTGAGTGCAGCAATAGCGGCATGCTGTGCAATGGAGTTGGGGTTGCTCGTTGCATGAGACTGTACGTTACCCATTACCTTTGCAAGGCGTGCGTTGGATGCTGTGTAACCAATTCTCCAGCCTGTCATTGCATATGTCTTGGAAACGCCGTTAACAACGATAGTCAAATCCTTAACCTCTTCGCTGATAGTTGCAATGGAGAAATTCTTTCTGCCTGCGTATACAAGGCTTTCATAAATTTCGTCAGCAATGATATAGATATTCTTTTCCACACAAAGTGCTGCAATCTGGCGAAGAGCCTCTTCGGGATAGCACATACCTGTGGGGTTGGAAGGGTTGTTTATGATAATTGCTCTGGTCTTATCTGTAACGGCCGCTCTGATTTTTTCGATGGTGGGCAAAAAGCCTTCCTCTTCTGTAGAGTTCACAATAACGGGAACACCGTCGGCAAGAAGCACCATTTCAGGATAGCTTACCCAGCAGGGTGCGGGAATGATAACCTCGTCTCCGGGGTTTAAAATTGCACCGAGAGCGTTGTTCAAGGAGTGCTTTGCACCGTTAGAAACAACGATATTTTCGGGTTTATATTCCAGACCGTTTTCCTTTAAGAACTTTTCGCATACTGCCTTTTTGATGTCAACAGTACCGGAAGCAGGTGTGTACTTTGTTATATTATTTTCAATAGCGAAAATTGCGGCATCCTTAATGTGACGAGGTGTGGGGAAATCGGGCTCACCTGCGCCGAAGCCTACAACATCCATACCTTCTGCCTTCATTGCCTTGAACTTGGAGTCAATAGCCAATGTTGCGGAAGGGCTGATTGAAGAAAATTTTTCTGATAAATACATTTAAATCAGTCCTTTCAGTTTGTATAACTTATCTTTGATATTATAATATAAGCTATGCAAAAAATCAACATTTTTTCTTGCAGAACGCAAAAAAAGAATACCGAAGAAAGTGTGCATTGTGGTTACTCCAATACACAAGCCTTCTTCGGTAGAACATATTAATTAAAAGCTTCTTTCATAAACATCACAGAGCGGCTCGTAAGTTTTGTCCGTACTCCAGATGAATACCTTTACTCTGTCACAGTCAGCCTCAAAGGTGTATTCGCCTGTTTCACTGATGGACACAAGCTTTGTAAGTGTATTGTCCTTGTAGGTTGCCGCATATGCCTTTTCATTATCCGACAGCTCTGCATTAACCTCAAGTGTCAGCGATTCTGAATCGTATGCTGCACCTACAACACCGTTAAGATTTGAATCAAAGCTTACCGATGCGCCTAAAATCCTGTCAGTACCTTCAACGCTTGTGGTCCAGTAAGCAGAGTTTCCTCCATAATATACCTCTTCGAGTTCTGTCAGATAGAATGCGTTAATATTAATCACCTTTACGCTTTCGGGAATATATACGTATTTCACGCCGCTTTCATAAAATGCGTACGTAGGAATGCTTTCCATTGCTTCTGACAGCCATACCCACTTAAGGTCAGCATTCGCTCCAAAAGCGCCCTTGCCGATTGTTGCTACGCTGTCAGGCAGCTTAAGGCTTACAATATTTGTGTATGTAAAGGCGTATGAGCCTATTGTCGTGATGCCTTCCCCGATAATAAGCTCTGTCACATTTACACCGTATTCGTTATACCAGAGTGCTCTTTTGCTGTATTCAAGCTCCGTGTAACCCAAAACCGCACCCTCGCCCGAAATGGTAAGTGTACCATTGCTTTCAAGCTTCCATAAAACCGTATCCGAAAGATTTCCCTGCATGCTGTAGCTTTCCTGTCGCTTTCCGCAGGATATAAATTCAAAGCCTGCCTTTTCGCAAAGTCTGCTTGCTACAGTATTTTCGTAGCCTTCAACCGAAAGCTTTGTGCATCTGTTGAAGGCACTCTTCTTTATCATAACTACACTTTCGGGAATGTATATGTTTCTGAGGGCTACACAACCTTCAAACAAGGATTCAGCAATATACTCCAATCCCTCAGGAAGTCTTACACTTTCAAGCTTGCCACAGCCGTAAAATGCCCTCATTCCGATTTCCTTCACGTCTTTTCCGATTGTCACACTCTTACACAATGAGCTGCAGAAGTTTTCGCCTATATAGGTAATATTGTCTGATATAATAATGTCCCTTACAGGCGAATAATCGTAATACTGAGCACCCCAGGGCTGTGTACCTATTTCATAGTCGGGGATTGCCCCCTCGCCTGATACTGTAAGTGTACCGTAATTGTCAATAGTATAGCTTATGGTATCCGTAAGTTGCCCCTCAAGGATAACCGACCGTTCTTCCACAATGCCCAGACTTACAAACTCTATACCAAGCCCCTCTGCCATTTTTTCGGCAATTGTATTTTTGTAGCCGTAAACCTTTTCCAGGTCACCAAGTGTTCTCCAGTAACTTCCGCTATTACCTGTTACCCATACCTTTTCAAAATTGCCGTCACCGATAAGGGTAATATCCTTACCAAGGGTAATCGTCCTCACATTGTCAAGATACTCCTGCCATACAGGGTCATCAAAATCTTCCAGGGCAGGCAATTCGCCCTCGCCTTCAACAACAAGATTGCGGTGATTGTCAACGCTCCAGGTAAACTTATCAAGGTATGCTCCCTCTTCAAGAAGCCACACGGGTGCTTCACCTACAAATTCGTATGTATAATTGTGATAGCTTGTCTTGTTCTCACACTGGTCACCTATAGCCGAATACTTGTAGCAGTATAATTTTGGCGCAAGGTCTCTGTCTATCCAGTTATAATCAATTTCTCTGATAGTAGACGGTAAATATATTTCTTCAAGTGTTTCGTTAAAGAAATAGCCTATAACCCAATAATCAATTCCGCTGATGCCCTCGCCTATGATAACCGTTTTTACCTTCAGTGCATAGGGTCCGATATCATCGGTCATTTCTGTTGTAAGTGTTCCTGTGCCGTTAATCACAAGCTTTCCGTCGCTTGTAAGCTTCCAGCTTATACCCTCGCTCTGCCCTTCTGCCATGGTGTAAAAGGGTATTGTTCCTATGTTTACAAAGGTTTTATTGTATTTCTTCGCAAAGGCTTCTGCATCAGAATTCTTATACCCTCTTATTGTGAGGCTTGCAGGTAATTCGGTATGGAATCCGTTGATATATACTGTTGTGTAGGGAATTGTAATTTCCGTCACGTTGGGCGTATCTGCCAGAAATGCAGTACGGATACTTCTCACACCAACGCCGAGAACAACCTTCTTGATGTAAGACGAATAGGTTGTCCATTCTTCATCTATATCACCATTACCACTGATTGTAAGCACGCCACGGCTTGTTATTGTGTAATCCATTTCACAGAACCTGCCGCTGTATACAACGCAATCAGCCATCACACCAATGGATTTGAAGGTATAACCCTTTTGCTTAACGTAATATTCTGCCAAAGAATATGTATATCCATAGTATGTAGCATCGTCCATTCTGTCTATACAGCCTGTCCCGAAATCACGTACAGTTGACGCTATTGTCATACTGCTGAAGCTGTAATATGTGGAAAAAGCTTTGTCTCCTATGCTTGTTACCCCTTCGCAGATTACAACCTCCTGTATATCGTTTCTGTACTTATACCAGCCGGGGCTACCCGAATACCAGTCGTCCATATTGCCTGTGCCCGATATTGTAAGAACACCGTCGTCACTGAGGCTCCATACCAAAGCCTCGCCGCAAGTGCCGCTTTCCTCAGCACTTGCACATATACAGCAAAACGATAAAATTGTCGCCATAATTATAATGAATGCCGCAATTTGTATACCTTTCCTCATGTCATTCTCTCCTTACTTATTTGTGATATTATATTATCACACCGATTTTTCGATTTCAACAAAATGGCACGAATAACAAAAAAATGAGTCCGACACAAAGGTCAGACTCATTATAACGCTCTTAGTTTGTATAATTATCAAAATAGCCCTGTACAAGCACAACAGGTGTACCCTTATCACCCGAGCCACTTGTAAGGTCACAAAGTGAGCCGATAAGGTCTGTAATTTGACGGGGTGTTGTACCCTGAGAAGCCATGTTGCCCACAAGATTGCCGTCCTTTTCCTTGATGCTCTTGGAAATAGCTTCCTTCAACGCTTCGCCTGAAAGGTCTGCAAAATCGTTATCAGCAAGATACTTGAGCTTCAGCTCATTAGGTGTGCCTACAAGACCGTCTGTAAATGCAGGCGATACAACCGGGTCAGCAAGCTCCCAGATTTTGCCCTGAGGATCCTTGAAGGCACCATCGCCGTATACCATAACTTCAACATGCTTGCCTGTAGCATCCATAATCTTCTTCTGAATGTCAAGAACAAGGTCCTTACAGTCTCTGGGGAAAAGCTTAACCTTGTCCTCTGTGGACTTATTGGAGCCCAGAAGACCATACTTTTCGTTGCAGCCTGAGCCGTTAACGGGGGCATTGAGAATATCGTCAAGAGAACATACTACCTTTGCGCCTGCAGCAAGGAGAATGCGCTTTGTGCGTGCACGTGTGTGAATATCACAGTTTATGATACAATCAGCGTAGTCTAAAATTGCTTTGGGCTGATTTGCAAAAATAATTTCAACATCAGCACCGCATTCCTTGACTACATCACCGTAATACTGAACGTAGTCAACACCTGTAAATTCGTGCTTGTTTTCGCCGAAAAGCTCGCGGTATCTTTCAAGAGAAAGTACATCGCTGTAAGGATTGATACCTGCTTCTTCAATTTTATCAATGCTTATGAGCTCGTTACCCACTTCATCGGAAGGATAGCTGAGCATAAGAACAACCTTTTTTGCCGCCTTTGCAATACCTCTTAAGCAAATAGCAAAGCGGTTACGGGAAAGAATGGGGAAAATAACGCCTACGGTTTCTCCGCCAAGCTTAGCCTTTACGTCCTGAGCAATATCATCAACAGATGCGTAGTTACCCTGTGCTCTTGCCACTATAGACTCGGTTATAGAAATAACATCTCTGTCATTTATAGCAAAGCCTTCACATTCTGCCGCTTCAAGAACGCTTGTTGCTACAATCGCTGCAAGATCGTCACCTTCGCGGATAATGGGACAACGAATACCTCTTGATACTGTGCCGACTCTTCTTTCCTTGTTTGCCATTGTGATCCCCTCTATCATGTAAAATTTTTAACAGAATTAGCTTCTGCTAAAATACCATCAATTATTATAGCATCTGAACACATATTTTACAACAGTTTTTTTCACTACTTTTTAAAAAAATTTTGCAAATAAAGGAGCGATTTTACAAAAAATCGCTCCTTGGTGTTAATCTTCTTCTTTTTCTACCCTTTCGCCCACCTTTACAAGTACGCTCAGAACTCTTGCAGAGTCAGTGCTTGTAACGGTAAACTTCAAATGCTCATACTCAAAGGTGTCGCCCACATCGGGAATTTTTTCAAGCTGAGATGCCACAAAGCCACCTACGGTGTTAATGTCGTCGTTTTCTTCCTCGTCAAATCTCAATTCAAAAAACTCGAACATATCCTCCAGTGTAGCAGATGCATTGACCTTATAAACATCGTCGGAGATTTTTTCAAACTCACTTTGTTCAACGCTGTCATATTCATCCCAGATTTCGCCTACAAGAGCTTCGATAATGTCTTCCAATGTTACAATGCCCTCTGTGCCGCCGTACTCGTCACTTACAACAACAATGTGGGACTTATTTTCCTGTAAAAGTCTTAAAAGCTTTGAAATTTTCATTGTAGAGAAAATGAATTTCACAGGCTTGATTGCGCTTTCAATTCTGAAAATTTCGCTCTTTTCCTCAAGGACAAAGTCGCGGTGCGTAAGTACGCCGATGATATTATCAATAGTATCCTTGTATACAGGTAGTCTTGAAAATCCGGATTCGTCAAAAATTTCTGCAATTTTTTCCTTATCCCATTCAACATCAATTGCTACAACATCAACACGGGGAGTTAAAACCTCGTGTACTTCAATGTCGTTGAATTCAATGGCATTTTTTATAAGCTCACTTTCCTGAATGTTGATACCGCCGTCCTGCTGAGCCTCATCAACAATTGTAAGAAGCTCATCTTCAGTGATTTTATCGTCGGCACCGAAGTCAAACACCTTGTTTACAATCTTCTTCTGCCATGTCATGAAGAAAAAGCTTAAGGGTGTGAGAATGAAGCACAGGGCGTTAAGAAAAGGTGCCGAAAACATGGCAAATGCCTCGGGTGCCTGCTTCGCCATAGACTTAGGTGTAATTTCGCCAAAGATAAGTATCAGAAGAGTCATTACAACTGTAGAAGTTGTAGCTGCAAGATTAGCATCAGCAATAAGCTTTGCAAAAAGAAGCGTTGCAATTGTGGATGCTGAAATGTTAACGATGTTGTTACCTATGAGCAAAGTAGAAATCAGCTTTTCAAAATTTTCACTCATGTTAAGAGCAAGAGCTGCCTTTTTGTTACCGTTTTGTGCCATGTTTTTCATTCGGGCACGGTTAAAAGACGAAAATGCCGTTTCGCTTGCAGAAAAGTATGCGGAGAAACAAATGAGAATTACCAGTACGAACCATAGACTACTGTCCATAAACTTAATCAAATCCTTTATTATAAATTTCCCGTATATATTATATCAATTACGATTTTTTGTCAAGTGCTACAAAATAAAACAAAAACCTGTTGATTTATCGCCAATCTTTTGATAAAATATTTGTATTAATATTCAGTTACCAACAGAAAGGACGGTGTCACGGAAAAATGTTTAACTACATACACGAAATCGGCTTGGATTTAGGAACATCCAATGTCCGCATAAGTACAAAAAAAGGCATTGTGTTGAACGAGCCGTCAATTGTTACAATGTACCGTTCCAGCAAAACTATACATGCTGTAGGTCTTACCAGCGAGGTTATGCTCGGCAGAACACCCATGGGCATTATCGCTGTTCATCCCATGAAGGATGGGGTTATTTCCGACTATAAGGCAACCGAAGAAATGCTCACGGTTTTTATAAAAAAGGTATGCTCCCACAACATTATAAAGCCCTTGGTTGTGGTTTCTGTTCCCGGTGGGGCAACAGAGGTTGAAAAAAGAGCGGTTATGGACGCTCTTTTAAAGAGCGGTGCACGCAAGGTGAATATTGTTTCCTCTCCCATTGCAGCCGCAATAGGTGCAGGCTGCGATATTTCGCGCCCCTCAGGCACAATGGTTGTTGACATCGGCGGCGGTGTTACCGACATTGCCGTTATCTCAATGAACGGTATTGTGGCATCAAGCTCACTTAAGATAGCAGGCGACCGTTTTGACGATGCCATTGTACGTTATGTACGTAAGAAATTTGCAATAATAATAGGCGAAAAAACAGCAGAGCATGTCAAAAAGGATATCGGCTGTGTTGCAGAGCGTCCCGATAACATGAACTGTGAAATCAAGGGCAGAAGCCTTGTTTCAGGTCTTCCCCAGTCAATGCTTATTTCCTCAGGCGAAATTATGGAAGCACTGCAGGAGCCCGTTAACACAATTATTGAAGAAATCATAAATGTTCTTGAGCAGACACCGCCAGAGCTTGCAGGTGACATTTCTGACCGCGGTATTATTCTCACAGGCGGCAGCAGTTTCCTTTACGGCTTTGATAAGCTTATTTCCAAGGCAACAGGCATTAAAGTAATAATTCCCGAGGACCCCATGAACACAGTTTCTAAGGGCACAGGCAAATTCCTGTTAAAGAAAAATTTACTTCAGTAAAGAAAAAACCGATGCATTTGCATCGGTTTTTTTGTTGTTTGTCAATTATTCGTTGTCGCAATCCATCATTGCCTGCAGTGCATCCTGGCGACGCTTCTCCTCGGCAATTTTTTCGAGTTCTTCTTCTCTTTTGCGCCACTGCTCATATATGGAGCAGCCTATAACTCTCTCCAATGTTCCCACAATGAGAACAATAACACAAGCTGCAAGAAGAAGCATGCCTGCAGCACCTGCACTCATGCTTGCCCAGATGGCACCAAGCTCACCAAAGCCGATACCCATGGAAAGCATAAAAATCAAAAGTGCAACACCGCACACAATGGCTGTGCCGAGCATAAGAGACTGTCTCAACCCGTTAAGCTGGTCCATAGCTGCAAAATCAATCCTGTTTCCGCAGTTTTCGCAGCCTGCCTTTTCAAGGAATATTGTATTAATCTTAATATCAGCACCGCATTTGTTACATTTAATTTTGCTCATTTCCCTCTACTCCGTCCTATGTAGCATTATACAACAAATGCCCCGCAATGCCGTAAAAGAGGCTTATTTGAAACCTGCATAGCAGGTGGGTGAAATCCGTTCCGGTTATGGGCTTCTCTCTTCGTCGGTTTCCCGAGGGAGAGCTTGCACGCAGCGGACCGAGAGTTTTTCTCCCTAGATAAAAGTGTTGGTTCAAATAGTGCCCCGAAAATACGCACACCGCAGAGCGCATTATTAATTTGTTGATGTATAGTTTAAATTAAAATCAGTCAGCAAAGTCAAATTCGTCTTTGTTGTTTTCCTTGAAGATTTCGTAAATCTTGTCAAACAATTCGTCGTCTTCAACGCTTTCGAGCATTTCAGCACCGTCAATTTCAACAAGCTTCATGATGAAAACTTCGCCTGCTTCATCGCTGTCATCGTCGATAGGTGTCATTGCAAAATATGTCGCACCTTCATAATCGATTTCGTCTAAAACGTCAAAGTCCTCCATAGTTTCAAGAATTTCGTCCTTATTGTTATCCATTGTTTTTCTTCCTTTCATTTATATTTGGCTGTCAAGATAGGTTTGCAGAATAAGAACAGCTGCAATCTTGTCAACCTTTGTCTTACGTTTTTTACCGCTCACCCCACCAGCATCAAGCATGCGGTGCGCCTCCGAGGAGGAAAGCCTTTCGTCCCACATGACAAGCGGAAGTGAAGAGCGTGAGCTGAGCTCCTCGGCAAAAGCCTTGGTGTACTCTGCTCTGTGACCTAAGGTGCCGTCCATCCTTTTTGGAAGCCCTACAACAATTTTTTCAGCCTTTTCCCTTTCAATAACCTCAAGGACCTTTTCAAGCTGCTTTTCACGGTCCTTTTCACTTATTGTGTCAAGGGGGTTTGCAATTGTTCCGAGCAAATCGCTTACGGCTACGCCAATACGTGCCTCGCCATAATCAAGTCCAATAATACGCATGTTGCACCTCACAGTTTTATTAACAAATAAATTATACTATATTTTCGGTGCACTTGCAATATATTTATTACGAAATTTCTTCAATTTCTCCCACGGAAACCTCATAGGCAGTTCTGATTTCAAAATCCTCGCCCAGGCGTTTTGTATATTCACGTGACTGCAGCCGTCCTTTTATGAGCACGTTTGCGCCCACGGGCAAATCACGGCACAGAACTGCATTTTTGCCCCAGCATATGGTAGGTATATAGTCTGAGCGGTTAAAGGCTCTGTTCACTGCTATTATAACATCGGTTATCTCCCGCCCGAAAGGCGTTTTCCGATAGGTGGGCAGTTTGCATACATAGCCGTTGAGCATTACGTTGTTTGGGTTTTCATCTTCATCGCCTACCGCTTCTATGGATTTTGCAAACGCCGTAAGTATCAGCCTTGTTCTGTTTTCCTGGTATTTGTTATAGCTTCTGAGTTGTCCCGTAAGGGAAATTGCATCGCCATCATTAAGCACAATATTTTCCAGAAGTCTTTTGGGCACGGTTACCGGCAAAGAATCCACCACTCCCGACAGCCTCGACACATTAAGCATAAATTTGTAAAAATCCTCATCAAGCACTCTGTGGCTGAATTCCACATCTCCGTCTACCCTACCCTGCAAACTTATAAAATTATTGTTTTCCATTTGCGACAACTCCTTTATGTACACTTACTGTATTGCTTTTTAATAATTATATGCAACAATTCAATTCCCTATTACTATAAAGCGTTTGCATTTTTTCTACAGTATACACATAAGGTATATAAACGAGGTGAACTTATTGTTAATAGTTATTAAACGAGGCATTGTAATTTTTGTTATGGGTCTTCTTTTTATATTCATTGCTCTCGCATTTTCTGTAAGGAGTGCACCCGTGGTGAGCTTTCACCACGAAAACATACGCACGGTAATTGTTGACCCCGGGCACGGACTGCCTGATGGAGGAGCCGTGAGTAAAACAGGCGTAACGGAAAGCCCCTTAAATCTTGCTATAGCATTGAAATTAAAAGAAGAGCTTACCGAGCGTGGCTACAAGGTTGTGCTCACGCGTGAGGGCGAAGACGGGCTTGACAAAAAGAAGAAAACCGACATGTACAAACGGCTTGACATCATGACCGAAACACCCTGCGATATGTTTGTAAGCATACATATAAACAAATTTACCCAGTCAAAATACCGTGGCGCTGAGGTTTTGTATTCGTCTAATTTTGTGCAGTCAACTCTGCTTGCTCAGCTTATAATGGATAAAATCAAGGAAATTGACCCAAAGGTGCAAACAAGAAGCATCAAGCAAGCAGAAAAGTCGCTGTTTCTTATGAAAAATGCAACCGTGCCTGCTGTTATAGTGGAGTGCGGCTTTCTGTCCAACGCTGAGGAAACAGAGCTTTTGACCCAAAGCACCTATCAGGCACGGATAGCAAGCGCAATTTGTGACGGTATTGGCGAATATTACCGCAACGTTGAAGACTATGAAAAAGTCAATCTTATTAAAAGCGAGGATTTAAATTGAAAATTTTTATATTGACAAAAAAGACTCTGGCACTTGCCGCAATGCTTCTGTTTATTGCGCTGTTATCTCTGCCAACTTTTATGGAAACTATTGAAACATCGGTTGGCGCAAAGGAGCTTCCCATTTATTCAGTTGAAACTACGGAAAAGAAAATCGCCGTTACCTTTGATAGTGCATGGAACGACGATGATATTGACAAAATTATTACTGTTTTAAAGGAGCAAAACTGCCCATCAACCTTTTTTGTAACTGGCGACTGGGCTGAGCGCTTTCCTGAAAGCCTGAAAAAGCTCCACTCCGCAGGGCATGAAATAGCTTCCCACAGCTATAACCACACCCTATACTCCACCCTTTCCAAGGACGAAATAATTGCCGATATGGATAAATGCGACAGCATAATTGAAAGCACAATAGGCATTCGCCCCAATCTTTGTCGTGCGCCCTCAGGTGATTATACAAACAATTCCATATTAGCCTGCAAGGAAACAGGTCGCTACTGTATTCAGTGGGACTGCGACAGCCTTGACTGGAAAGAACTCACCGAAGAAGAAATGCAAACACGTATTTTCAGTAAAGTTCAGCCCGGCTCAATCCTTCTCTTCCATAACGGCACAAAGCAAACAGCCGATGCCCTCCCGGGTATTTTACAAGCACTTAAGAATGAAGGTTACAGCTTTGTAAAGGTCGGCGATTTAATCTATAAAGAAAACTACACAATTGACCATACAGGACGGCAGTATCAGGCTTCTCCTTGAGGAGAAGCTATCAGCTTTGCTGACTGATGAGGTGTAAAAATCCCGACAAAACTGTCGGGATTTTTGTTTCACCTTATAACTGATTTCACAAATTCAATAGCTTCTTCAATAATTTTAATTGGGAAAAATATTTGTTTCAAATTCTGCTTTGCAATTGGTTTTTCCCATGCAGCATAAAGTGTAAAGCCCTTTGTTACAGGTGAGGTGAAATCATATTTTTCGGTTAATTCTTCATCGGTATACCACCCTGCAAAAACAAAGCCTTCCTTTAAAACTCTTTCGGGAGCTTCAAGCGTGTGACCGTTTGTAACGCGCATGCTCTGCATTTCTTCTCCGCCGTTCGTTTCAAAGGCTACGGTGTGCTTTTCAACTCCGCCTCCACTGCCTCCCCGCTTTTGTTTTTGGAGGGTTACAGCGTTGTCAGAAATAAACATTTTTCTTTTAATTCCGTTTTCGTCAAGCTGAATGTCAGCTATTTCGTGAACATCCCAATTGTCACCAAAGCCTTCATGGCTTATATAAAGCTCACTGTTAAATTCAACTTTTATTTCACCTTTAGTGAATTTATCAGAGCTATTGCCCAATAAGGTGAGCTTTGCTGTTGTGTTGTCAATTCGTTCAACATTGGATATTGAAAGCTCATCATTGCCAACTATTTTCCAATCGTTTTCAACATTTTCGTCGATAGTTTCATCAAACATTCCCTCTGAAAGTGTAAGGATAATTTCACATCCGTCTTCTTTACCTTTTGTGATTTTCTTTTTACTGTCAATTGACACTTCCAATGGAGTGTATTCATCTTCAGGACACCAGGAAGCATAAGCATTCCACAAATAGAAAGAAGTTAAATAATTTGGGTCTATATAAAAATATGTTGGGTATCTCCCCTGCATATTTTCTTGCTTCCACCCGGTAAATACATATCCGTCTTTTGTGGGAATTTCCGGGAATTCTACAACATCACTCTTTCCTAAATTTTCAATAACATAAAAAGCTTCCATTGAATCTTCGGGATATTCGTCATAAAATTTCACATCATAAATATTAGGATTGTAGTAGAGAATATAAACGCCAATTTCATCGCTTTCAAACCTTACGGAATCTTTATCGCTGTACTTAATTTCTATTTCTTCTAAAGAATCATCGTTTAAATGATAAACTCTATAATCGCTACCTATCAATTCGCTTCTACTTTTGCCACCATAATTAATTATAGAATTCAACCTCACCGTGAACACACCGGTTTCTTCAACATCGTCAATATTACCATATTTTAATTTAAATATGGTAAAATACTCTTTTTCCCCTGCGTTAGAAAGAATTAATGACTTTGTTCCCTCATCTAATTCTTGCCATAGTTTTAAATTGTTGTAAGATGAAAGTTGGTATTCAATTTCTCCTAAAAATCCAATTGATATTTTCAAGTCCTCTCCATATAAACGATTTCCAAATCCATCGAATACACTCACACTGCCCCATATACCGGTCGCGGCCGCAGAAATTCCGCTTATACAGACAATTATAAAAGTTAAAATACAAATAATTGTTTTTTTCAAAGGACTTCCCCCTTTTTATAATTAATCAATATTAAAATAGCTGTTTTTTCCCAAGACATATATTGGCATCAAAAAGCTTTCCGTTAATCTATTCTGTCCTGCGGATACCACATTTGAAGTTATATTTAATTCGTATTTCACATCAAATTCGTAACCTGTTAAAGGTGGTGAAACTATTATACTATTATTCTCAACATACGTTATAGGGTCAATTCTTTCCCTATCTGCGGTCAATAGATATATATTTTCCTTTACGGACTCTGCGCACACATTACTGTTGAATTCAAGAGTTATTGTTTGTTGATTATCATGAGCAACAAATGTACCCATTGTAAAATCAATGCATTTATATGCTCCATCCTCTCCAACGATTACTGCAGTTTCATCTACACAATTATTTCTTTTTCCTGTTAACACTTCAATTATTGAGACCTTTTTCAGTTCCATTACTGTATCATCATGGCAGTTCTCATCATATAGCATCACATAAAACCACATACTTGTATATTTCATTGTCACCCATTTTAGCTAATCCAAATAAAACAGATATACAATTACGCTGAGCCGCAGCAATTTCCACTTCGGCAACCAATAAAGGAGTATAATTCTTTTGTGCTTCTATATAATACCAAACATCTATGGCTCCTTGCCTATTTGTCGGCATATCATTTAATAAGCTTTCGTTGTATAAAGCATCATAGGTCATCCAAATGTACCCATCTTTATATGGATTATTCTCTTGATCAATCGCTCCCCATGAATTAGCGATTTTAAAAGCTCCTAATTCATCATTTCTTATTTCTCCATCGCCATTTACATCAATCCCAAATGTATCATCATAGCCAACTATAGTCATAGCATGCGCACCTTGCATATCATTTTTCATATACCTACACGCATATTCACCTGTTTTTGTAACAGTAGTATATTCAAAAGAGTTTACAAAGGTTGATATTGAAACAACATAACCATTTGATAACATTTTCTTTATATCGTTTATACTTTCTAAAACTGAATTATCATTATTTGCATTAATCAGTTTATAGCTTATTTTTTCAGGCTTATTGAATATCGCATCATACCAAACATTTGTATCTGTACACCATTTTCTTAAGCTTTCTGTTGTAATATCCAAATCATATAAATTTGTATTTGGGCTACCGTGTGTCATTATAGCGTTACATACAACCTCATAATTTGCAGACTGATTTATACCACCATTAATTAGTGAAAATATAAATCCCGGAGCAATGATGTTCTCTTCTATAGGTTCTATTACTCCATTGTTTATTTTCTTTGCTTCTAAATTATTTATAACATTATGGTTATTAGTAAGTTGATAGTAACATAACGACCATTCCATACACGAACTTGTTTGACCTTGATTTCCTATAGGCGGAAAAGTAGGTGACTTACTAACATCAACTGCACTTTTTAATGGGAATTCAGTTGTCTCAGACATTAAAATACTTGTTTCTTCACCCGGCATAGCATATATCATTTCTTCGCCAATTTCAGCAATATCAATATTCTCAAACAACAGACTTTCTTCTTCACTTAATCTGGACAATGCTATACTGTTTGGCTTCACATCTACAATCATCGGAATTGTATTATGAAATGCTTCCATTTCTTCTTCGCTCATTACATCCAATCCTGTGTAAACACCATCGTTTGGCAGCATGACTTCTTCAGCGTACACATACACATTTGTTGCTATCACAACAAGAGAAAAGTATATAAAAAACAATACTTTTTTCATAATCATTCACCTCTCAATATATCGAAACAATCTCAAATGGCTCTTCAACATACAACTCATATGATGCCGGAGTTACTTCATCGTTCTTCTGCTCAACAGCAATATAATATTTTTCATTTGTTATCATATCACATGTAATTCTAAAGCTTACATTTGTATCACCTGTTTCAGATGCTGCAAGCTTTTGAAAACTCGAATTGTATAATGATGCTTTTGCTCCGTTTGTACCAACAGCGGTTATAATATATTCCCCTGTAGTTTCGGGTGTAAATTCATACAACTCACAATCATATGTATCGTTCAACAACCCTTCTTCTGCAATATTTTTTATAACGTTTTCTGCCAACATTGGTTTTATACGATATGTGTTATTTTCACTGCCTGTCATTTTTAAATAATATGTGCTATTTCCTTGTAAATTGTACATTGCACAATTATTGTCAACTGCTGTTGCGTTTAAAGCATTGTTTGCTGAATCCAGTAAGACATAGCCTGCTATATTATCCGCAGAAAATTTCACAACATATTTCCCTGCCTCTGTAGCAACGATTTTAACAATATCAACATCATTATCAACATTAATTTCACCGCAAATTTGCTTGTTTATATCAACAAAATTTGAATCTGCATATGTATCAGCATAATAGTCAGTTGCTTCTGCAGTCAAAACAATATCTTTTCCAATCGGCATTAATACACCGTTTTTCCAGCAAAACACTTTAGCTTTAACAGCATCATTGGTAAAATCATGCTCTAAATTTTCTGTAACCATGCTTTCAGGCGAAACTGTGATTGTATTACTTTTTGTAAATCCAATCAATGTGTTGTCTGAGTTATATTCCGCAATATAACAGATCACCTCTTTATTTTCACTACCAGTGTTAGTTATTAAAATATCAGCAGTAAATTGCTTGTTTTTAATCAATACAGCTTCATTATATTCATTGTTATAAAGCATATTTATATTGACGCTTAAATCAGTATTTGTGACATTCATCTGCGCCAAAGTCATCAATAAATATCCATTTGATACTGTTGTGTAATTATCGTTGTTATTTTCCGCTTCTCCAATTCCTTCTAACTCAATTTTACCATCTCTGTAGCTTGAAACAGTTTGTTTATCTGCAGTAAGAAATGCATCGCTATCGACTATATTTAAATAGAAATCATCATATATAAAGCCTTCATTAAGCATAAAACTCATTTCAAACATCGTAAAATCTGAAATCGACTCAGCATCTTGCTTTCTCGCACTAGGAGGAATATAAATAGCTATCGCAGCGTGACCCTCTTCTGCGTCATCAAAATTTGATATATAAGTAAATTTACCTGTACGACCTGCATATTCATTATAAATATTGCCTATGCAATAATTATTAGTAACAGTAACTGGTTCATCTTCATAATAATCAACAAGAGAAACAGCCTCTTCTGACCAATCAAGTAAAACTTCGCCTGATACAAACAATGCAGAACTTATGTCGCTTATGTTAATTGCAATCGTAAACTTTTCTCCCGCAACGGGGATTACATTTCCAACAAGCGTTGCTGTAACCTTTGCTGTCGGAATCTCATCAGCAATAGCTGTCATTACCATTGTAAGCAATAATGACATTATTACACCTATCAAAACAATAAATTTTTTCATTCATATCCGCTCCTCTATCTATGATTGCATTATATCATTCTCATTAAATCTTTTCAATATAATTCCGGTAAAACATACACTTCTTCTATTTATCGGAATCATACACTTTGAAAACCGAAGGCTATACCTTTGTAAAGGTTGGTGATTTAATTTATAAAGAAAACTATTCTATTGACCATACAGGACGACAGTTTGCAAACTAAGAAGCCCGACAACCTTCGTTGTCGGGCTTCTTAGCTAATGTTCAAAAAATATATGTAAAGGAAGCAGATTTATTCTGCATCCTCACCGCCGGGGCCGTCTCTGCGTTCAGTTTTATCGTTAGGGCGGTTTTGTCCGGTGGATGTCCACTTGTTGTCAGTTGCTGACTTTTGTGAATCGCGTTTCTTTTTATCGTCCATAAATATTTCACCTCGTATATAGTATTAATATTTGCGGACAAAAATATAAATGCTGATAAAAAGTAAAATGTCGGAAGCTATTGTTATTTTACCCAGTCTTCCCATTCATATTCTTCCATACTGTCAAGCATATACTCCCCTGTAAGCTCCAGGCACACGATAGCGTTCAGACACCACTGCGCCGTAAAGTTTGTGCTTATCCAGAATATTTCCTCAAGCCTTTCGTTATTGAAGTATTTTATTACCTCTTTGTCAAAGCCCTCGTTTTTATCCTTGCCTGCCAGCGAATGAATAAGCGTTTGCCATACCTTATATGCAAGCCTTTCGTTCCCTGTTTCCTTTGCCGCATATGCAACCATAGTCGCCGCCATGTACGGATATACATATTCGTTAGCTCTTTTAAGACCATTCGATTTTATCCGTTTTTCTTCAGCGGGAAGATAATAGAACTCACCCAACTCTATAAGCATATCACGGAACACATCATCGTCAAGAACGTTTTGAAGCTCCATCCATGTCTGGGGTCCGCCCATGCACATCATAAGATGTACACCGCCTGTAGAATTTTCGCTAAAGTAGCCAAGATGACCCGTATGCGGGTCGTATTCAAAATCAGAGCCGGAAATCATCCTCAGCGGCGCTTTTTTCAAGTCGTCTATACCTGTCTGTATTTTATCACGGTATTTTGTGTTTCTGTTTCTTTCCCACTCCGTATACCAGTTGGAGCAGTAGGTTGACCAGTCGGGACCCGTTCGTGCATGGGTCGGAAGCTTCATATCCTCTTTTTTATAAAACTCACCCAACGGGTCGATAGCAAGGCTTGAAAAGTCACTGTCACACACATCGTCAAAAACATCGCCTATTCTTGCATCACCGCCCATGATGTAATAAAGCGGCCTGTGATGGCCTGCCATCGCAATGCGGGGCTCCTTGCACGAATCTCCCCAATGTATTACGTTATGGCGACTGCCTAAGCCCTTCTTTTCGCCGATATGATAAACGTCAACATCTGCTGCATGACGGCTCATTGCCTCGGCAATATCGAACACATCGCCTCTGCCGCTTCTTAAAAACGTATACCACAGCCATAATGTAGGCACAAGCTCCGTATTCTGCCATGCGTATCCGCCCATATCATACTTCCAGCAATGCCTGCCGTAATCATAAGTGTGCATAACGTCACCGTAGTCAAACAAGCCGTACCAATGCCGTTGCTCAACCTCTTTTATATAAAAATTAACTGCTTTGTCAAGTTCATCTTCAATCCTATCTTTAAGCGGAGTTGATTTATCGGGGAGCGAGAACACGCCCAACACACCTGTATTTTTATACACTTCACCGCCTGAGACAAGCACAGCGGGTCTTGCTACGCTTTCTGCATCATTCATAATCACATCATCTGACGGAGTTCGATTATATAAAAGCACCGATAACTCATTCGTAGCTGCAACACCGTACGGGTCGCAGCCTACATGCGGAAACCCTTCGTAATATGTCTGGTCATGTGAAACCGTGTCATAATGGCGCATATCAAGTGCTTCTGCCTCAGGTGGATGAATCCATGCAGTTACCTCTGCGGTATCGGAAGAAAGCTTATCTGCATTTATAGCTGAGGGCGCTTTTTCGTAAAAATGACGCATCGCAACTGCAATCCCGCCTTTTTCGTCACCTGCATAGAGAAGCCCTTTTGCACGGTGACCAAAATTTGCGTTTATGTAGGTACACTCATCATGTGCCGTCCTTTTTTTAACAGTAAAGCTGTCAGGTGTTACCTGCATGTATTTATAGCTGTCCCACACGGTCACATTTTCAAGCTTATCTGTACACAGCTCTCCGTTTCTCTCGTCACGCACGCGTGAAAGGTCAACCTTCTCACCGCGCATCTGTGCATCGTAATATTCCTTTTTAAGTCTCGGGCGCCACGTGTTCAGTATCTGCAACGGCTCGTGAAAAACACCGTAATCACCGGCTAGCTTTACACGTCTGTTTACACAGCTGCCGCTCATTTTGTATTTTATGCAAACACCTATTCCGCCAATTAAATCAGTTGACGGCTCACCGTCATAGATGAACGTATGCATAATATTTGTTTTATTTGAATTTTTATATACAGTAAATCGAAGTATAAACCTGAGAAAATCACCGTCAGACTTATGTGTACCCTTTATGCGTATAACTGTTTTAACAGCACCCGTATCCTCTATAGCGCACTCCGACACCTCTCCGTAGTACGGAATGCTCTTTTTAACAGTTATATCGCCCTCGTTTGAAACAAGCGTTTTTATAGCCTTTAAACCTACTGAAAAGGTATCGGTTTTCATCAGCACCTGTCCGCTCTTATGAAACACTGCCTCAAAGCAGCCGTTATCCACCGTAATGCCTTCGGCAGTTTCCACTACCGCCATCCTCTCGCCCTGATGGGCATTTCCTCTTTTTACCCATACATCCGATGCATTAAGCACTGCTGAAACAGCCGTCCACTTAACAGACCCGTCCTCCCAGTATGCCACACTCTTATTCTGCGAAAGAACAGCCTGTCCGTCCTGCTCTATAATCAAATCATTACTGTCTTTTATCTCTCCTTTATGATGCGGCACGCCAAATGTAACGCTTCCGCCCCTCACACGACCTTCAAGCCAATCAAATTTAATCATAGCTATGTCCTCTCTTATTTTTAGTTTTCACTTATCAGACAGCCTGTTAATTCTCATAACCTCTTGTAAATCATAAACCACATTGCGCAAAACGCCGCAAGTCCTCCAATCGCATTTGACACAGGCTCAGCCCAGAACACGCCGTTAACGCCCAAAGCGGTCATGGGCAGGAAAATTGTAAGCGGCACAACAATAATCACCTTACGAAACAACGAAAAGAATATTGCCTGCTTTGCTTTGCCAAGTGCCTGAAAAGCGGTCTGCCCTGCAAACTGAAATGCCATAAAAACAAACCCGAAAAAGTATATATTAAGCATTTGTGAGCCGACCTCGATTGTAGTAAAATCCTCGGAGAAAATGCCCATAAGCTGTTTGGGTATAAACATTACAACAAGCCATGCCACCAACGTGTATACCATGCCGAGCATTGCAGTAAAGCGTATGCCCTCTTTAACGCGCTCGTTCTTCTTTGCGCCGTAGTTAAAGCCCAAAATAGGCTGTGCACCTTGGCTTATGCCCATAACAGGCAGCGACACCATTTCCCTTACGGAATTTAAAACAGTCATTATGCCCACATATAAATCGCCGCCGTAGTGCTGAAGCTGATTGTTGCAGGTAATCTGCACAAGGCTGTTTGTGCCCTGCATAACAAAGCCGGGTAGACCGAGGCTTATTATGCGCCCTATCCTTTTTAAAGAAAGCTTCATGGCGCAAAGACGCAGGCGCAGTATAGCCTTTTTGCTCACAAGAAAGCCCAGAACTAAGCTTGCTGAAACAGCCTGACTTATAACCGTTGCAACCGCTGCACCCTCAACGCCCATGTTCAAGCCGAAAATGAAAACCGGGTCGAGCACAATGTTTACCGCTGCACCCACAATTGTTGACAGCATACCTATGCGAGGAAAGCCCTGAGCGTTGATAAAACCGCTCATGCCTGTGGCAAGCATTGAAAAAGCTGTGCCTGAAAGGTAAATTTTCAAATATGCGTCTGCATATTTGAAGGATTCGTCACTTGCACCAAATAAAAACAATATGGGCTTACGGAAGAAAAAGCACAGCGCATAAATTATTACCGAGGAGAGTAAAAGTGCCGTAAAAACGTTGCCTGTTATGTTTTCTGCCTCGTCCGTATCGCCTTTGCCGCGTGCCAGGGAAAAAAGTGTTGCACCGCCCGTGCCGAAAAGGCTTGTGAATGCCGCAACTATAACAATTACGGGAAAGGTTATGCCAAGACCCGTCAATGCAATGTCGCCTATTTTATCCAGATGCCCTATGTAAATACGGTCAACCACGTTATACAAAAGCAGCACCGCCTGGGCTAACGTAAGCGGAACTGCCTGAGAAATTATAAGTTTTTTTACCGAGCCCACCGAAAAATCATTTTTTTGTGTCATTCTGCATCCCTCAGATTACAAAGGGACCTCTTTTTTAGAGGTCCCTTAAAGTTTTATATAAGCTTATTGGGGTTAACCTCGTATGTATCCATTGCAATTTTAACAAGGTCAACTAAGGCAAAAATCCATCCTGTACCGCACAGCAAAACCGTAGCAATAATTCTGAAAATACCTTTTTTGTTTTCACCAAGCATAAAGTTGTGTATACCAAACTCGCCCAAGAAAAGACAAATCAAAATCACAACAAGCTTATCCTGACCATTTAATTTGTTCTTCTCGTTTTTAACAGCTACGCCACATTCCAGGCACACTGCCTGATTATCATTTATCGGCTTACCGCAATTACTGCAATACATGCTAAAATCACAACCTTTCTTTAAAATCATTATAGCATTATGAAAATTTCTTGTCAACAAAATGCGACATTTATCACAAACCCTATAATCAACACAACATAAACAGCAATATTTAAAAACTTCTTTTTAAAGGGTTTTCCGTCCTTTAAAAAGCACCAATACAGTAATGGCAACGACCATACCATTTTATGGTGTATAAATGCCCCTTTAAAATCAAGCCTTAACAGAGCCAAAAACGCTCTTGTCATACCGCACCCAAGGCATTTTACTCCCGTTAAACTGAGAAAAACACACGGGACCTCAAAAACATAAAGCAACAAAATGCAGGTAAATACAATTAATGTGACAAGCAGCTTGCCCTTTAAATCAGCAATTTTCATTACGGTCTTAAGCCCATGCCGCCTTCTAAGGTGAGCGTTTCACCATTCATGTACTTAAAGTCGGGCGACGCAAGCTGTACGCAAACTCTGCCAATTTCCAGTTCAGCATCGCCGTAGTGACCTGCAGGAGGCATTTTTACATTTGCCTTAAAGGCTTCGGGGTATGCCTTTTCAAAGTTTTCGAGCTGACTTGTCCACGCAAGAGGACAAACAACATTTGTATTGATGCCGTCTTTTGCCCATTCGGTTGCAGCAACACGGCTGAGACCACGTATTGCTTCCTTTGCTGCCGCATAGGAGCACTGACCGTAGTTACCAAAAAGACCTGCACCCGAAGCAAAATTAATGATGCTGCCCTTTGTTTCCTTAAGATAAGGATAGCACGCCTTCATGTAGTAAAAGGTTGCATAGAGCCCCGAATACATTGCCAAATTAAACTGCTCTGTGGTATGGTCCTGAATTGTAACACCCGAGGCAGATGCCTGTGCATTGTTTATAAGAACATCAATTCGTCCAAATTCTTCGATTGCCTTTTCTGCAACACCCTTTGCAACAGCCTCGTTGTCGTTGCCGTCGGCAATATCTGCAGCAAGTGCAAGCACCTTTATGCCATAAAGCTTTTCAAGCTCTTCCTTTGCTTTTTCAAGCTTTGCGGTATTACGGCCTGTAATAACTAAATTTGCGCCTTCTTTAGCATATGCTGTTGCAATGCCGTAGCCTATGGAGCCGCATCTGCCGTCAGAAAGAGCAGCATAGCCTGCCCCTGTAATAATAGCTGTTTTTCCTGTCAAAAATCCCATAGTTAACACTCTCCTTATGATATGTTATTTCTCTTAAACCACATCTTTATGTAAAAACGGCGACACAATCATGCCACCGTTTTATAACTATGTATGTTCAACCGCCGAGCTCAATCATCTTATCAATGCAGGCTCTTGCCTTGCTGATGGTTTCGTCGTCAAGAAGTATTTCTTCGCCGCCGTCACCCTTTAAAATGTTGTACACATCAACCAATGTTGTTGCCTTCATATCGGGGCAGATAAGCTTTGATGAAAGCGGATAGAACTTTTTGTCGGGACATTCAAACTGCAAATATTCTGCAATAGCAATTTCTGTACCGATAATAAATTCTTTTGCATCGCTGGCTTTTGCGTAATCAATTATAGCTGTTGTAGAGCCGATAAAATCAGCCTGTGCAACAACCTGCGGAACACATTCGGGATGGACAAGGAACTTTGCCTTAGGATGAAGCCTTTTTGCCACCCTTGCCTCTTCGCCGGTTATTTTACCGTGAATGGGGCAACCACCGTGAAGAAGCTTGAATGTCTTTTCGGGAACATTCTTCGCAACAAAGCTACCTAAGTTACAGTCGGGAATGAAAAGAATTTTGTCGTTTGGAATATTCTTTACAATCTTCACTGCAGACGCACTTGTAACGCAAACATCACAAATGGTTTTAAGCTCTGCTGTGGTGTTGATATACGCAACAACTGCATAGTCGGGATAGCTTTTCTTGATGTTTTCAATATACTCCTTGCTCATCTGTTCAGCCATGGGGCAGCCGGCAATGGGGCTTGAGAGAATAACCGTCTTTTCGGGCGAAAGGATTTTAACGGTTTCTGCCATAAACCTTACACCACACATAATAACGGTTTTAGCCTCAGTTTTCGAAGCCATTACGCTGAGCTGATAGCTGTCGCCTGTAAAATCGGCAATTTCGGTAATTGCCTTTGACTGGTAGCTGTGAGCCAGAATGCATACATCTTTTTCTTTCTTTAAACGGAGGATTTCGTCACGGATAGTTAATGTGTCCATAATTTTTCTCCTTTGTAAAATTAGTGATGGTCACAATGATCGCAGTTTGCGCAATCGGGGAACTGAGTTTTGTCGTATTCAATACCGTTCTTATCATAATAGTCCTTTATAGCTGCCTTGATGGCTTCTTCTGCAAGCACAGAGCAATGGATTTTGGGAGCAGGAAGACCGCCTAAGGCTTCAACAACCTCTTTGTTTGTAAGGGCTAAGGCTTCTTCAACGCTCTTTCCCATAATCATTTCAGTGGAAATGCTGCTTGCCGCAATGGCACTGCCGCAGCCGAAGGTTTCAAACTTAACGTCCTTGATGATGTTATCTTCAATCTTAAGATAAATCTTCATTATATCGCCGCACTTTACGTTGCCAACCTCGCCTACGCCGTCGGCACCGTCAATTGTGCCTACGTTTCTGGGGTTTGTAAAGTGGTCCATTACTGTTTTACTGTATAACATATTCTCGTCTTCCTTCCTGTAAATCACGCCATACGGGTGACATGTTTCTGAGCTGTGCTACCACCTTGGGCACAACAGCTAAAATATGGTCTACCTCTTCCTCTGTATTTTCAGCTGAAAGAGACAGTCTCAAGGAGCCGTGTGCAATGTCATGAGGTCTGCCTATCGCCATAAGCACATGGCTGGGGTCAAGTGAGCCGGATGTGCACGCAGAGCCCGAGGATGCACAAACACCCTGAATGTCGAGAAGAAGCAGCAGAGCTTCGCCCTCGATACCTTCAAAGCAGAAATGCACATTGCCTGCAAGACGACTTTCCCTGTCACCGTTTAAAACTGAATGAGGAATTTTCGACAAGCCTTCAATAAGTCTGTCGCGCATTTTCAAGAGCTTTTCTGTATGCGCATCAATATTGTTGCAGGCATCTTCAAAGGCTGCCGCCATACCCATGATTGCAGGAATGTTTTCTGTGCCTGCTCTCTTGCCTCGCTCCTGTGCACCGCCCTCGATAATGTTGGAAAGCATTATGCCGCGTCTTACGTAAAGTGCACCAACACCCTTGGGACCGTGGAATTTATGTGCAGAAAGCGAAAGCATATCTATATTCTGCTCTTTTACATCGATTTTAATGTGTCCTGCCGCCTGTACAGCGTCTGTATGGAAGAGCACGCCCTTTTCCTTACAAACAGCGCCAATCTCCTTAATGGGCATTACAGAGCCGATTTCGTTGTTTGCATACATGATTGTAACAAGGCAGGTATCCTCACGGATTGCATTTTTCACCTGCTGGGCTGTTACCATGCCGTTTTCGTGAACATCCAGTAATTCAACCTCATAACCCTGCTTTTCAAGCTTCTTTAAGGTGTGAAGCACAGCATGATGTTCAAAGGCTGTGGAAATAATGTGCTTTTTGTTTTTCCTTGCGCCGATCGTGGCTGCAGAAACAATTGCCTGGTTGTCAGCCTCGCTGCCGCCTGATGTGAAAATAATTTCAAAGGGCTCACAGCCAAGATTTTTTGCCATGATTGCACGGGCATTATCAAGATGCTCCTTTGCTTCCTGACCAATGGAATGAAGGCTTGACGGATTGCCGTAAACCTCGCTCATGTAAGGCATCATTGCCTTTATTGCAACTTCACTCATGCGTGTTGTTGCGGCATTATCTGCATAAACTCTCATATAATTCACATAGCCTTTCTGCCACAAGTAGAAAAAAATTTCGCTCTTACGCACTTGCAGTGGCATGCAAGGCGTATAATGTGAATTATGTCCATATGCGTTTTCGCCTGTACGGGCGAAATTCTCGCATGGACATTAAATCCACCGGAGGTATTATAGCTTGGAAATCAAGCTATAATCCTTCCTTCAGTTACTTTTCATCGGTAAACATTTGTGTTGAAAGATACCTGTCACCTGTGTCGGGGAAAAGCACAACAATGTTTTTGCCTTTATTTTCTGCTCTTTGAGCAACCTCAACTGCTGCACACAGTGCCGCACCTGAAGAAATGCCCACAAGAACACCTTGCTTTTTACCGATTAGTCTTCCCCATTTAAAGGCATCTTCATCACTTACGGGGATAATTTCATCACAAATTTCTCTGTTTAAAACCTCGGGCACAAAGCCTGCGCCTATGCCCTGTATTTTATGACCTGACGGAGCTTTGCCCGAAAGCACCGCACTGCTCTTTGGCTCAACGCAAACGACTTTAACATCCTTATTTTTGCTCTTTAAATATTCGCCAACACCTGTTACGGTGCCGCCTGTACCCACGCCCGCTACGAAAATGTCAACCCTGCCGTCAAGGTCAGAATATATTTCGGGGCCTGTTGCAAAAAAGTGAGCCTTGGGGTTTGCTTTGTTTTCAAACTGACCGGGAATAAAGCTTCCTTCAATTTCCTTTGCCAATTCTTCCGCCTTCTTAATAGCACCGCTCATGCCGAGCCTTCCGTCGGTTAAAACGAGCTCTGCACCGTATGCGGACATAAGTGTGCGCCTTTCAACGCTCATACTGTCAGGCATTACAATTATAACCTTGTAGCCTCGTGCAGTACCCACTGCTGCAAGCCCGATGCCCGTATTGCCGCTTGTGGGCTCAATTATAACCGAGCCGGGTTTGATAAGCCCCTTTTTTTCGGCATCGTCAAGCATTGCCTTTGCAACCCTGTCCTTTACACTGCCGCCGGGGTTAAAGTATTCAAGCTTGGCAAAAAGCTTAGACTCAAGATTGAATTCCCGTTCTATATTGCGAAGCTCTAAAAGAGGCGTTTTTCCGATTAATTCATCAACGGATTTATATATCATAAGCTAATCCTCCCTGCAACATATTTCTTAAAAGAATTATATTGCATAAAACCTACTTTGTCAATAGGTTTATGGGATTTATCGCTAAATTACGTAGTTATCACCCGCATTTTTCCCAAATGCCAAATCTGCAATGGTTACGCTTTCGAGATAGTTGTCAATTACCCTGTCAAGCCCCTCCCACAAAGGAAGCGTTTTGCACGTTTCAACGGAAACGCAGGTGTTCGGCTTGCAGTCCATACAGCTTACGGGTGTAAGCGAGCCCTCTGTAACCTTGAGTATACTTCCAACGGTGTATTCCTCGGGCTTTTTAGAAAGCTTATAGCCGCCGCCTTTCCCTCTTACACCGATAAGTAACCCCTGCTTTGTAAGGGAAGCAATGATGCTTTCAAGGTATTTTTCCGATATGCTCTGACGAGCAGCAATGTCATTAAGCTTTATATAATCGTCGCTTCTTTGCTCGGCAATATCAATCATAACCTTTAATGCATATCTGCCACGAGATGTGATTTTCATACCTTTACCTCCCTCCAAATTATCGCTATTATATTATACTACTAAAAATTTGAAATTTCAACTAAAAAGCGAGAGATTTTTAAAAATCTCCCGCTTTTTAGTTTAATTCAAGTTATTCTGCCAACGCAATCTTTATACTGCCCTCGCCCAATGCCTGCATAATTTCATAAATACGTGAAAACATATTATCCTTGTCACCGTTCTTTACAAAAGACATATTAGCACTTATAACTCCTTCGCCATACCTTGAGAAGGACACAATAGCCGAATATTCGCCCTCGTACTTTAAAAACAAGGCAAAGTCTTTTTCAAAATCTTCAGGCATTATATACCCCTCACTGTTAGTAAGGACAGTAAGTGCCGCAAGGTTTTCAGCACCGTAGGATGCATTTATCATTGCCGCAAGTTGAGTAAAATTGACTTTGTTTAATTCAAGCAGCTTTTCAATATCAAAGCCTTCAGCATCTTTGCCTAAAAGTGCTTTGATGTTTTCTACTATCTTTTCACGGTCTGCCGCCAAATAATAAATCTCTGTAGGCTTACTCCAGTCAACAGCACCGAGAGACAATATTTTTTCTGCCATATCCTCGTTTGCAGTATAGTAGCTTATAAAATCCTTATCGCCTGCAAGCTTACCGCTCTCTTGTATCAGCTTGATTGCTTCATCAATATAAAAATCGTCAATCTCAATAGTTTCTGTCACCACAATTTCATTATGATTGTCAGCATCGCCGATAATGTCACTTTCAGGCAGCTGCACCTCGTAAACTCTTACAATCGTTACAATAGCCTGCTCGGTTGTATATTCATCCTTGGGTGCAAATTTATTATTACCCACACCACTCATAACACCCATGTTACACATTACCTGCACTGACTCCATTGCCCAGGATGCAATCTGCTCTTCATCATCAAATGTAAAATACATTTCCGTAACAGGAACAGGTATCGTCCTGTTCACCATACGGTTAAGTATAACTGCAGCTTCCTCACGGGTTAAAAATTCATTCGGTGCAAACTCAGTTTCTGTTCTGCCGTTAATAATTCCCATGGTATATAATACAGCAACGCACTTGTTATCCGTGTCTGCAAAATCCTCACTTGCATCCTCAACCTCTATTCCAAGAACATTTATGTAATTGTAAATAAGCTCACAAAATTCTTCACGGGTAATGGAAGCTTGGTACATATACTGTTTCTTATCGGTAATACCGAGGTCATTTGCCGTGTCAACGCTTTCTCTTGCCCACTCCGAAGGTGCCGGAGAGGCAGTTTCAACCGTAGTGGTGTAATCTTCTTTATCTGCAATTGCCGATACACTTAACGTAATAAGCATTACAATTGCTAATATGATAGACAATAATTTTTTCATTGTGTTTTCCTCCTGTCCCATATGCTTATTATAAATTGCACTGCAAGCAGCAATGTAATTGCAAAGCCTACAGCTGTATAATATTCAAGTCCATACATTAAAGGCATTAAAGATGTAATAACCCCCACTGCCGATAAAACCGCAACTAAAGACCACAGTTTTTGACCTTTTGTAAACAGTAATACAATAATTACAATCATAATCAGGAGAGAAATAATTGCAGTTAAAAGCGGTCCGAAATTAGCATAACCAAAGGGTGTCAAATCAAAGTAAGAGTATGTTTCTCTGATTGCTCCTCCTTCCTCGGGAGGCCTTGCAAAATTCAAAACCGCCCCGTATGGCATAACTTCTAAAATTCCAACCGCGGTAATAATTGCACTGCTAAGCTGTTTTTTGTTTTTCATTCTGACTCTCTCTTTCTTACAAGCCCTAAAACAATATAGGTAATCATCGCTAAAAACAGCGCCGTAAGCATTATGAGTATTGCAATAAGAAGCACCAATGCGACAAACACATGTCCGTTACCAAGCATTCCCATGCTCGGTGCACCGAATACGCCTGCGTACAGCATTAATGCAAGAAAAGCTAAAGCAAAGCAAAAATATAACGGTATCATTTTAACATGCTTGTTTTTCACCTTAAAGCATAACAACATCTGAATAATATAAAACACAATAAATATTCCGATTGCAAGACGTATATGCATTGTTTCACATCCTCATCAATTTTCTAATATTTCTATCAGCTTTTCAAGGAAGGCTTCCTCGCCTAAGGTATTGATTTTGAAAAACATTGCCTGGCTTCCGCCCGATGTAATTGCAGAAACATGCACCTTATCGTCCTTACCAAACACTGTCACGTTCATGCTCACACGGTTTCCGCCCATGTAGCTGTAGCGTTCAAAAACAAGCACTCCACATTTAACTGAGTCGATTTCAAAATTACTCCTGTCCTCCACTGTTGCAGATGCGCTTGTGTTCAATATGCCTTCTTCGATTTTATGAAGTATTTCATAAAAATTTCCTGTTATGGTAGTCTCATATTTTGCCATTTATATTCTCCTTTTATAGTTGACCGAAAACCTCGCCTATAGGCTCGTGTATTACTAAATCTGCACGAGTGTCGGCATCGGTTGTGCTTTTGTTTATGAGCACAAGATATTTGCCGTTAAAGTAATTGATGAGCCCTGCCGCAGGATATACAACCAAACTTGTGCCACCGATAATGAGCATATCTGCTTTGCGTATTGCATCAATGGCACCTGCAACAACGTTGTCATCAAGCGCCTCCTCGTACAAAACAACATCGGGCTTGATGATGCCGCCGCAGTCGCACTTTGGTACACCGCAGGATTGTATGATATTGTCTATAGGGTAAAACCTGCCGCATTTTTCGCAGTAGTTACGCATAACGGACCCGTGGAGCTCGAAAACCTTTTCGCTTCCTGCCAAGGTATGAAGAGCATCGATGTTCTGTGTTACAACAGCCCTAAGCTTGCCCGTCTTTTCAAGGCGTGCAAGGTATTCGTGTGCCTTGTTGGGCTTTGCATCCTTAAAAATCATCCTGTCTTTATAAAAACGGTAAAACTCCTCGGGATTTCGTTTATAGAAGCTGTGGCTTATTATAACCTCGGGCGGATATTTGTAGCTTTGATTGTAAAGCCCGTCAACGCTTCTGAAATCGGGAATACCGCTTTCGGTTGAAACGCCTGCACCGCCGAAAAACACAATGCTTTCACATTCATCAATCATGCTTTTAAGCTTTTTTACAGCATCCATTAAAGAACAGCCCCTTTAACATTGGTCTTTATATAAATTACCCCTGCAATTATAGCTATTCCTATAACAATCATAACAGCCGCCGCTATACGGTAGGCAATTACATCGCGCTTATCCATTGCCTTGCGGCTTTTTGTGTCCACAAGGATTTTTGTTTTGTTGCCAACCTTATTTGTAATTTTTTTCATGGGCCGCTGTGAACGCACAACCTTGTTTTCGCCGTCTTCACAAAATTCATATGCCTTGAAAAATCGGGTTTTTGTGCCGCCAAGGTTGTCGTACACCTCGTCCTCCACCTCGTCGATAAGGGTGGCATCGTACCACTTCATTCTGCCCATTTTGAAAAGACCTGCATCGTCAAGGTAAAACAAGCCGAAAATTATAAAGCCAATGCCTAATAATATCAAGAGTATCATAACAAATCACCTTTATTCTACGGGTATCATTGAAACAAGATTTTCCCAATAGAGCATTTTGAAGTTAACTGCGTTGTCAAATTCACCATTTAATTCCTCGGGAGTTCCCTGTGTTAAGTCTGCTTTTTTGATAGCAACACCTGTAAGTGTGCCCGCAATGTCGTACCCTGCGATTATAACAGTACCGTTTTCGTAGCTTTCTTCGCTTACAAGCACTACCTTGCCGGGGGTATATTCAAAATCAAAGCCCTCGCCTGTGCCCTTTACGTATAAAGTGCCGGGGATATTATCTTCCTCATTAAAGGCAAATACGCATATTGTACCTTCCTTTTCCAATCTTATTTCGTCGGAGGAGGAAACAACCTGAACTTCAATAACCTCGCTATGTTCATCAAGAACAACAACGCCTATTTTAACATCGTCGCGACCGAAGGTGTCAAGTTCAACATCAATACCGTCTTCAAAGGATACGCTTGTGATATAATCCTCCGCTACCGTTTCGGGAGCATATTCAACCGTCTTTCCGTAAAGCTGTTTGATTTCGCTTTCGCTCATACAGTAATTGTATACCGTAAATTCGCTTACGGTGCCTGCGAAATATGGGTCGCCCTCATAAAGGGATTTTGCAATATAGTTTTGCGTTGTTTCACCAAGAGAGCTTACTGTCATTTTCAATTCGCCATCCATAACCAAATCGCCGTCAACATACATGTATGCATTGCCGCTACCCGAAAGCACCATGGTAACAGTTGCCCATTCTCCGCTTCTTATACCCGGCAAGGACACAACCTCGCGCTCGGAAAGATAGTTCTGCTTTGTTGCGGCAAACCTTATATAGTTTGTATCGGGACGCGACGGATTAAGGAACATATAGCCCGTATCGGCAGTGTTGCCGAAGCCATATGCAAAAACGTGCTTCTGGGCACCATTGGGCTTCATGGTCATTGTAATGGTAATATCATCGTGACCGTAAAGCACACCCTCGGGCATTTTCACATAATCGTCACTGCCGTCAAACACGGCGCCGTCCTTATCTATAACCAATCCGTTATATGCCGCACCGTGGTTGCCGTTGCCAGATACATCATGAATGATTTCACCATCGTCGGAGCCAAACTTGTAGGACAGGATAACCTCACTGTTAACAATTACGGGCTTCTTTAAAACGGTAACTTCAAATTCCTTTAATACGTTTCCGTCAATTGATGCGGTGAGAGTAACTGTTTTGTCTGTACTGTGGCGTGTTACCTTACCGCCTGTTGTAATAACGCTGCTGTCACTTGTTGCCCATGTAACAGTTTTAGATGCAATTTTACCCGGAAGCGAAATATCGCCTATAACCTCATTGGGAAGCTCAATTGCATTTTCAAAGTCAACATATTCTTCATATGCTGCCATAACCTCAGCCTGAGTAAGTGCGCTGTTATAGAGCTTAACATTGTCTATAGTACCGCTTAAAGCATCGGCAGACCAGTATGTAGCGCCGAGATAAAGTGTACCAGCGCCTTGACAAACGTTGCCGGAGCCTACCTTTTCGCCGTTTACATAAAGTGTGCCTACGCCGTTATTTTCAACATATGTAACATAGCTCAAATTGCCTAAATCCTGGCTGCCCGAGGCAACAGTTGTCCATGCAAAGCCGCCTCCGTGTGTCCAGAAAGCGGGCTTTTTGCCGTTTGATATAACACCGGTCCATTTGTTACCGACATTGTCCATATCTTTAAAGAAAATGGTGTTTGTGCCACCTGTGGAGGTTATTTCAACCATTGCTGAAACAGTGAAGGTTGTTCCCACATCGCCCAATTTCAAGCCGTATGTGCCGTTAAGTGCGAGTGCTCCGTCGTTTATACTAGCGCTGCCGCCTGCGGCAAGAGTGTTTGTCACTACAGTGAGGCTGTCCTCACCGTCAAAGGTGTAGTGAAGTGTTTCTTCAGCCATCACGTTAAGGGACAAGCTGAGAACACATATTAAGCTGAGTAAAACCGATAAAAACTTCTTCATCTTATCCCCTCCTTAAAATTCCACATTCTTTTTGAAAGCACCAAATACAACAGTATATGTGCCGCTTGCTTCGGGCTTATATGTGTAGTCAAGCTTTCTTGTATCGTTAGTTCTGACAAATTTCAAATCGACAACCTTGCCATCTGCATTCTTTATGTAAAGAAGCACTGTTGTGTTTTCGCCTGTGTATGTGCCTGTAAGGTGAATTCCGTTTTCATCAGCATTAACCGTAAGTGCATCGGGGTTGTTAACCTCTGTCACTATAAAGCTTGACGCTTTCTTATTATAGCCGTTTGTAAGGGTGAGCACACCATCGGAAACTGTGAGATACATGCCTCTTTGTGTCATGCTCTCAAAGCTTACGCCTTCGCCACAAAGCCCGTCACGCTTGATAAAGGTCATGCTCTGCGCTGTTGAAGACTGTGCATCGTTATCGTGCAAGAGCTTAACGTAGGAATTATAATTCGTTATGAAATATCCCATCTTATTTACAGCCTGGATGGATACGTAATCCTCGTTACCTCGTCCGGGGATTATTTCCCATTCAAAGTCTGCTTTGTTTACAGTAAATTCATCACAGTATACCAATGAGCCTGCAGGGTATGCAGTTTCATCCGTTGTGTTTGAAAAATAGCCGTGATAAAGCTTACATGAAGGGTCACTTACGGGCGAAATATAAACCTTTGTTCCGTCCAGACCCACACTGCTTTCATAGAAAAGGTCAATTGAGCCATCTTCGTTGAAAATAAGCTCATCAACACATACACTGCGTCTGTAGCCGCTGCCGTTTTCCATAGCACCGGTGTGATAGAAAATATATGTTTTGCCCTTAAAGTCAATTACAGAAGGATGGTTTGTGTTACTGGATGCGCCTGCTTCCATAAGCTTGCCGCCGTAGGTATAGGGACCTGTCACGCTTTCGCTTGTGGCATAACTAAGCTCCTCGTGCCAGTTGTTTGCAAAGAAGAGATAATACAAATCCCCTCTTTTATAAATCCAGGGGGCTTCGGTAAAGGTTGTGCCAAGGGGCATATCCTCAATGAAAAGCTCTGTAATATCGCCGCCGTTAACCGCACCGTCGCCGTTTAAGTCCATAAGGCTGTTCATTTCTTCGTTGAGCTCTGAAATGTAAAGGTTAGAGTTACCCCACATAATGTAACGGTGTTCAACGCCTTCACTATCAAGCTCAACCCATACAGTGGGGTCAATATCGTCCCAGCCCACCTTGCCTCTTGTCCAGCCCGGCTCAACGAGCTTTCTGCCGTTTAAATGGTCCTTATAGGGACCTGTAATAGTGTCGCTGACACCAACGGAAATACCTGTTGCGTTTTTACACATGAAGAAGTAATACTTGCCGTTGTAGTATTCAACCTCGCCTGCCCATGCATCGGAAGCGCTGCCCCAGGAAAAGTCGCTTGCTCTCATGGGTACACCCTCGTATTCCCAGTTGACCATGTCCTTTGAGGAATAGCAAAGCCATTCGGGCATGTAGTAGTAATTTGTTGTGGATGTGTCGTGACCGCAGAAAAGATAAACTGTGTCTCCCACAACGATTGCCGCAGGGTCACCTGCATATACGCGGTTACCCGCATTGTCCTCTTTTACGATGGGGTTATTTGCGCTTACAGTTATGCCCAGCAAAAGTAAAACTGCAAGCAAGCATGCTGTAACTCGTTTCATTTTCTTTTACCTCCTGAATGTTTCATTATATATTTTTTAACATGTATTATAAACCGTCTCAGCCAAAGAGTGCGCAGATACAAAAAGCTACCCATACTCTTTTTGCCGTCAACTTTTGTTACGATGGCAAAAATCTGCTCATCGTTCACTTTTTCAACCCACCACTGGTTGTCACCACAAACGCCAAAAGCGTCGGGGTATATTTTCACAATGCGGTGCATAACATACTTTCCGTCCTCGCGTGTGTAGAACACAATATCGTACTTTTGTGCACCGCCCTTGTATTTTTCAATTGTAACAGTTGTTTTTCCGCCCTTTATAAAGGGAAGCATGCTCACTCCGTTAGGCTCAAAGGAAAAGCTTTCACCCTTCTCAAAAGCCTCGTCTATCAAAGGTCGCACGGTTTCAAATTTAATTTTTTTATCCATAACAAAAACCCCACATTATGATACTCTATTTTATCATAGTGCGGGGTTAAAGTCAACGATATAGAATATTTTAGTAGCTTATTACAAGACCCTTTTCGCCAGCGTACATACTGATAAGTCCGCCTGTGGGAACAATAACAATATCAGCTTCAATTTCTTTTTCAAGTGTAGCCTTCAAAGCTTCTGCTCTTTCAGGAGCTGCGGAGTGAGTGATTGTAATTTTCTTAATGCCTTTTGCCTTAATATCGGCAATGGATGTTTCAGCAAGTGTTTTTAAAGCTCTCTTAACACCTCTTGCCTGAGCAATTTTTACAAGCTCACCATTACGGAGACCTAAAACTGCAACAAGGTCAATAAGACTTGTTGCAACGTATGCAACCTTGGAAAGTCTGCCGTTTTTGTAAAGCACGCTCAAGTCTTCAAGCACAACGTTTGTTGTTATTGTGGGTATGTATTCTTCAACCTGCTTTACAATTTCTTCAAATTCCAATCCTTTTTCTTCGAGCTCAATAATCTTTTCTGCAACAAGTGCTTCACCGCCGGATGCATTGAGAGAGTCAAAAGCATAGCCCTTTTTGCCGGGATTTTCTTCAAGATACATCTGCAGACCTAATCTTGCGCTGTTATATGAGCCCGACAAAACAGATGTGATAGCTACAATGTAAACTCTGTCGCACTCGCCGATAGCATTGCAGAAAGCATCGGGCGAAGGGCACGAGCTTCTGGGAGGCTCCTTGGATGCTCTCACCTCTGCACGGAATGTATCTATGTCCATATTTTCGTCTGCAATATAATCCTTGCCACTGATGCTCACTGTCAAGGGAACACTTACAACTTTACCGACAAGTCTGGGGTTAACCTCTGCGGCACTGTCCATAACTATTTTATAACTCATTGTCTCTTCTCCTTTATTGACATTTTCTCTATAATGTATTATAATGACACCGTGTCTAAAAAACAACAATCAGATGTTTTAAATTCGTTGTGTTGTATTTAAATTCACCTCTATTTGTTGCAAAATAGACACTTTTCGAAAATTTGTCTAAGGAGATTTACCATGAAAGAAAACCGCCGTACCACCATGACAAAAGCACTATTAAAGGACAGTCTTTTAGAGCTTTTAAAGGAAAAGCCGCTTCCTAAAATTACAATAAAGGAAATTTGTGAAAACGCTGACATTAACCGCTCCACCTTTTATCTTCATTATGTGGACCAGTTTGCCCTTTGCGACGAAATTGAAAACGACAGCGTTGAAAAAATCAATACCTGCCTTGCCAAAGTAAGCATGAAGGGCAATCGTGTTGAAGGTTTAACGGAATTTCTTGCATACATGAAATCCAACGGCGAGCTTTTCAAAATCCTTATGCGCCCCGATTTCAACAATTCCTTCCGCGTGCGTTTTTCGGAGGTTGCCGTAAAGAGGCTTGCAGAGCTTGACTATCACGACAATGTTTCCTCTGAGGATAAGGACTACATTTTCCGTTTTATGTTCATGGGCGTTCTCGGTATGCTGGAAAAATGGGTAAAGGACGGCTTTGACAAATCTCCAGAGGAAATTGCCGCCTTTATACTTTCCCTTATCCCAAGCATCAGCGCGGCACTTAGAAAACGTGAAATAATATTGGCTTAATATTAAAAATCCGGATGTTCTACCGAACACCCGGATTTTTTTACTGGTTTTTATTATTCTGCTGAGGCTTCTGGTTGTTACCCTTCTGCTTTGTCTGGTTGTTGTTCTGCTGGTTGTTATTGTTGTTATTGTTCTGATTGTTTTTGTTATTCAATCCAATCACCTCCAAAAACAGTTTAACCGCATGGATGGTGTTTTATACAATTGTATACTCAAAAAGCTCGTAGTGCAGAGTTGTTCCTATATCACAGCCTTGTGGCAACAGTGCCATTGCGATAAACACCTCGCCGCCTGTTTCAACATCTTCCAAAGTGGCGTATTCGCCCTCTATCTTTTTTACTATGTAATCCTTCGGTTTCATTATGAAAGCCTTTCCTCGATAAGCTTTGCCAACTCAATGGCATCGCGTGTAATTTCGTCCTGGTTTTTGCCTTCAATCATAACTCGTACCAAGGGCTCTGTTCCCGAAAGACGGATAAGCACTCTGCCCTCACCCGAGAACTTTTCCTCAAGCTTCCCGATAGCTGCCATGATAACCGTATCTTCGCTGTAGGAATTGTCACCGCTTTTTGCAACACGTGCATTTTTAAGCACCTGAGGATAGATGTCTATAATATTTGTAAGGGCTGAAAGCTGCTTTCCTTCCTCACACATTACGCTTGCAAGTGCAATTGCGCTCACAAGACCGTCGCCTGTGGTGTTATGGTCAAGGAAAATTACATGACCTGACTGTTCACCGCCTATGGCGTGACCGCCCTTGAGCATTTCTTCAAGAACATATCTGTCGCCAACCTTTGTTTTAAGAACATCAATACCAAACTTTTCACCCATAATGAATAAGCCGAGATTGCTCATTACAGTTGCAACAAGGGTGTTATTCTTAAGTGTGCCCTTTTTCTTCATGCTGTTGGCACATATTGCCATAATCACATCGCCGTCAACAATGTTACCATTTTCGTCAACAGCAAGCATTCTGTCGGCATCGCCGTCAAAGGCAAAGCCTGCATCTGCATTAAGCTCAATAACCTTTTTTTGAAGGTTTTCCATGTGGGTTGAGCCGCAGTTGTCGTTAATGTTAACCCCGTCAGGCTTATCGCTGAGAACTTCAACGCGGGCACCGAGAGCTTCAAAGGCACGTTTTGCAGTGTTATAGGATGCACCGTTAGCACAGTCAAGCACAAAGAACTTTCCGTTAAAGGTTGTGGAGGCAGTACTTACTGCCTTTTCAATGTAATCAGCGAGCTTATCAGAAAAGTCATGCACGCAGCCTACCTTTTCACCTGTAGGTGTGGGAATGCCATCCTTTTCGCCAAGGATATATGCCTCGATTTCATTTTCGGTTTCATCGGGAAGCTTGTAGCCTGTCTTGTCGAAAAACTTTATACCGTTAAATTCAAAGCTGTTATGAGATGCACTCACTACAACGCCCGCATCAAAGCCGTATTTTTTAGTAAGATAAGCCACTGCGGGAGTGGGGGCAACGCCTAATATGTAAACATCTGCACCTACGGAGCAAATGCCTGCAGTAAGTGCCGCTTCGAGCATCTGTCCCGATACTCTTGTGTCGCGACCAATGAGAATTTTAACCTTCTTCTCACTTCCGCCCGAGAGCACCCATGCGCCCGCCTTACCTATTTCTGCAGCAAGAGTGCTCGTCAGAAGGTCGTTTGCAACACCTCTGACACCGTCTGTACCAAACAATCTACCCATTACTATCTCCCTCTCTGTTTATTTTTTCCCGAATTTGAGAAATATCCTCTTGTGAATTTTTTCGGCATTTCTATTTCTTTGGTTCCTTTATACATGCCGATAACCCTTTCAACCGTATCTTTTGTTTCGTCCGTGAAAACAAGACGGATTATATCTACGCCAAGTGAACTTATAACCTCTTTCTTGTCTGCCATAAAGGTTACTGCGCTGTTATAAAGAGTGTTGATGTGCTCGTATTTATCCGAATACACCAAAAACTCAGCTCCTGTTTTATCGCTAAGCCTCAATGGCTTCTCACAGTTACATCTTTTCCTTACGCCCTTTATTAAACAAGCGCGTGTTGTCATCATCATCTGCCTGCCGTAACAAAGCGCCTCGCACACTGCATCGGTATTGTCGGTAACAGTTCTGATACCGTCAGCACCAAGCTCGGGCGAAAGAGTTAAATGCCCTATGCCCTCCTTTGCGTATTCGCAGGCGGTTAAGGGGTTATAAACATTAAGCCCGTAGTTACCAACACAATCAAAGCCCTCATCTGAAAGAGCCTTTAAAACTCCGTAGGTTGATGCGGCAACACGCTTTGCTCCGCACTCTTTCAACCTGTCAATATATGCTTTTACATCATATGTCACTTTAGGCAATTCAACAATATAATTATCTTTTTTGTCACTGTTTGCAAAGAGCTCTAAGGGCATATAAATCAAATCTGCATTCTTTGCGCCCTCAAGCTGTTCTTTATTCATAACGCTGACAGCTATGCTGTAGCCGTCACGCTTTCTTTTGCTGTAGGAATATTCAAACTTACCCACACTGCGTTTTTCAACAGCGCCACGCATTTTTAGGAGCGCATCTGTACAATCGCGTCTTAGGGCATTTATATCCTTTGCACTGAGTGTGAGGTTTTCGTCCATGTCGCACTCAAGATAGTCAAGCACAAAGGGTGTCTGCCCCATTTTGCCGATACGCTCGTTGGCAGCAGTGCTGTCAATGGGGCGATTTATGGCTATCTCGGGTACGGTAGCGTAAGCTGTGGCAGAATTTATTCCATCAGAAAGCACAAGCATGGTTTCCTCATTCTGCTTCATGCGGAAATACCCCGTTACGGGCACCTTTTTGTTTTCGACTCCGTCGCGGTAGGTTGCCGCGGCTTTTTTTAGCACATCCTTATCACTGCGGTATGAAATGCCATCGTTTGACATTGAATAGTTCATCATTTCGGGGGTGTTTACATGCGCAAAGTATGCTTTTGTAAAGCCGTCGCCACGGACAAAAATTTTCTCCAGCTCACGGACATCCTCACCGGACACCTTTTTCGCGCTGTCGAGATATTTTCTGTACATTCCCGTAACGGTTGCAACATACTCCGGGCTTTTCATTCTGCCCTCTATCTTAAGAGAATCGACTCCTGCCTTTTTTAAATCGGCAAGTGAATCTATAAGGCACAAATCCCTGGGGCTTAAAAAATAGCCCTTTTTGCCTTCTGCTGTATAAAGCTGTCTGCAGGGCTGAGCACAGCTACCTCTGTTGCCGCTTCTGCCGCCTATAAAAGAGCTCATAAGACATTGCCCTGATACACATACGCACAGCGCTCCGTGCACAAACACCTCTAAGGATGCCCGTGTGTTTTTATAAATTTTTTCGATTTCTTCCAATTCAAGCTCACGGGCAAGCACAATTCGTGAAAAGCCTCTTTTTAAAAGATATTCAACATCCTTTTCGTTATGCGCACTCATCTGAGTGCTTGCGTGGATTGGCAGTTCGGGACAAATGCTGCGTGCCATATGTGCACAGCCGAAATCCTGTACGATAAGTGCATCTACTCCGCACTCTGCCGCTGTGTTAATACCTTTTTCAAAGCCTGAAAGCTCGTTTTTGCCAACGAGAGTATTCATGGCAAGATACACAAGGGCGCCTCGTTCATGAGCATACTTTACAGCATCACGAAGCTCGCTTGTGCCGAAATTTTCAGCCCCTTGCCGTGCACTGAAGCTTTTTTCGCCCAGATATACGGCATCTGCTCCGTTTTGTACCGCGGCATGCAAAGCCTCCATGCCACCTGCAGGTGACAAAAGCTCTATTTTACGCATTATCTGCCATACCTCTTGTATTTCTTCAGTTCGCCGTCAAGTCTTGCATTCTGAGCTTGCAGATTACGGTTTTCATCAGCAAGGCGCTTATTTTCTGCCTGAAGCTTCTGGTTAAGAGCACGTAATGAGCCAGCCTCGTCAGCGTACTGCAAAAGCTGTCCGCGGAGGGTTTCGCCGTCCTCTTTTAACTTGAAAAGCTCGTCTGCAACGTTAACGGCAGTAAGAATTGCCGCCATGGCCGTTGAAAGTCGCCTGTCTGCCCTTGTAAGCTCGTCAAGCTTCTTGTCAACATATTCTGCAACCTTGATAACATATTCGTCGGAATCAGTGGATGAAATAATGTAGTCAGCCTTACCTATTCTCACCTTTGTTTTGCTTCTTTTTTCTTCAAACATCGTTATTGCCTCCTGTAATTTTGCCTGTTTGTGCAGGCTTTTTTCTTCCGTAAATATAAAAGAAAAACCAAACCGATACCCCGGTCAGCACCAGACCGCTTACAAACATCTCCGGGACCATATCAGCATTTTTTATTTCCAGAGCGGAGCTCATGTTAAAAAACATATGCGACAGAATTACCACCGAAATATTTTTTGACTTAAGATAAACTGCACCCAATATAACTGCGTATACCGCCGAAAATACCGCTTGCACGAGAGCTGTGTGCGCCAAGCCGAAAAGAAGTGCCTGCAGAAGCACTGCAAAAAAGCCGGGCATTGCACCTGAAAGCTCCTTCATTACCATTCCTCTGAAAAGGAACTCCTCAAAGAAAGGTGCCACAACACACACCGATAAAACAACACTTACGGCACAAACCGTTGTCATTGTGTTGAAATTGTAGCTTCGCTGTGCATTTTCTATTGACTGCTGCAAGAGCGGAACACTCTCTTCTGACCACATGAGATATGCTCCTGTAAGTGTGCGGAAGCCCAGTGCCATCGTAAGTGCCAGAACAGCGTCAACAAGTGTTACACTTTTAAATTTAACATAGCTTTTCAGCCTGATATCTCTCAGATAGAGCACAACAAGATAAATAGCCATTGATGCGAGAGCCGCCAGTATGGTAACTATTTCTCTGTAGTTTTCTGCATCCTCTTCCATCAGCCTTACCTGCTCGGATAAAATATAAAGAAATGCAAAATACACTGATATGTAAAATAGCGCAAGCGCTATTTTTTTAATAAAGCGTGCCAAGTTTTTCGCCAAAATGCACTACATCCTTCCCTCTCAGAAACCTGCTTCTCTCAAAAGCTTTGACATAATTTCGCTGCTTTGTCTGAGCCCTTGCATTTCAATGTCACTCAAATCAAGCTCAATTATTTCTTCAACGCCGTTAACGCCCACAATGCAGGGTACCGAAAGGGCAATGTTTTCCATGCCGTATTCCCCTTCAAGCACGGGAGAAACAGTGAGTACCGACTTTTCGTCGCCTGCTAATGCCTCGCAAATTCTTGCTACTGCAAGAGCTATGGCATAGTAGGTAGCGCCCTTTTTATCGATAACATCGTATGCCGCTTCCTTTACCTGGTGCGGAATGCCGAGAAGGTTAACCTCAGGATGCCTTAAATTGAACTGCTCGGGGCTTAATCCCGCAATTGTTGTTGAGCTCCATGCGGCAACAGAGCTGTCGCCATGCTCGCCGATTACATAGGTGTGAACGTTTCTTGTGTCAATGCCTGCAGTTTTGCCCAAAAGATACTTCATTCTTGATGTGTCAAGAACTGTGCCTGAGCCGAAAACCTTTTTCTTGTCAAAGCCGAGCATTTTCCATGTTATATAAGTCAAAATATCAACAGGGTTTGAAACAACCATAACAATGGGCTCATGGTCAACAACTGCCTTGATGTTATCTGTAATGCTTTTGAAAACTGCAATGTTTCTGTGAAGAAGGTCAAGGCGTGTTTCGCCCTGCTTCTGTGCAACGCCTGCCGTAATTATAATAACATCGGCATCGCGGCAAAGCTTATAATCACCCGAAGAAATGCGCACGGGCTTTACAAAAGCGCCGCCGTGGCTGATGTCAATAGCATCGCCCTCAGCCTTATCCTGATTTATGTCTATAATTGCAAGGTCATCAAATATGCCCTTAATTGCGAGGGTATACGCAATTGTTGAGCCTACAAAACCGCTGCCGATAACTACTGCCTTTTCTCTTTTCATAATGATACCGCCTTTCTTAAAAGTTTTGTGTATGAACACACAATCTTACTCAATATATTGTACCATAACTGTCAATTCTTTTCAACTAAATATTGCAATTTGTGCAAAAGTGTTTACTTCATCTGCGGTTTTGATACTATAGCAGCAATGATTGAAAAAACAACTACGGCGCATATGCCTCCCGATGCAGCTGTTAAAGGGCCCGTAAGAACGCCTAAAATTCCGTTTTCACGTATGCCTTCCTTAACACCCTGGAAAAGCGTGTGCCCAAAGCCCGTAAGCGGCACGGTGGCTCCTGCCCCTGCAAAATCCACAAGCTTGTCGTACACACCGATAAGCGACAACAGCACCCCTGCGCACACAAAGCCCGTAAGTATGCGTGCCGGTGTAAGGTGTGTTTTGTCAATTAAAATCTGCCCAACGGAACATATTGCCCCGCCAACTAAAAATGCCCATAAATAATCCATCGAATTCCTCCATTCTATGGTTATTATGGGCATTAATTGTACTATTATTCTATTTTTTAGGCTTTGACACGGGGGCAACACTCATTGCGTGAAGCACGGGACCTGCCTCCTCGTCATATTCGGGGGCATTTTCTGTGTGAATTTCGGCGCGCACTCTTACGTAGCCGCCCTCTTCGACCATTTCTGCCTTGTCGTACTTACAAACAAAGCCTAAGAACTGCATATCGTCCTCACAGCAGGTCATAACCATGTTTCCTGTAAGGAAGTAGCCCTTTCTGAAATAGTCGGGTCTTGCAGCCTGGGCAATGTATTCAACAACCTTTCCCTCGTAACGGTCGGGATTGTCAATCATGTCGATATACCAAGTAACGTAGGTGTCCTTGTCGAGGACGATAACGCTGTCGGTAAGGCTATAGGGCAAGTCCTCCTCGAGCATAATATCAAGTATGCCTTCCTCGTCGCTGACATACATAATTTCACACTGAGGAGAGGTGCGCTTTATGGAGTCCTTATAAAGCTTGAAATTATCCTGACGTGTGCAACGGTTCATGATAACAGAGGTTGATGAACGGAGCATGTCTGCAAAAATGCTCTTCATGTTGTTAAAATAGCTTTCAAAGGTTGTGGCATCAACTATTGTCATCTGGTCTGCTAAGCCCCAGGTTTTGGGCATGGGTGTCTGATAAAGGGTCTGCATGCCCCACACACCGTTATATTCTATGATAACAAAGGTGGGCTTATACTTTTCGTTGAGCTTTCCGAAGACGTCGCTGCGTACGTCCTCTTTGTTGTCAATATAATGCACCTTCATGTTGTCGGGAAGATTTTCGTATTCAATCTCGCCCTCCTCGCATACAACTAAAAGCACCTTTTCACGCTGCATTTTAGGGTCGTTAACAATTGCATTTTTTATAAAAGTGGTTTTACCGCTTTCCAGAAATCCGTTAATTATAAATACGGGAACTTTTTTCTGTCCGAACATTTAAATCAACCCCTTTTAAAGAGCTCTGCGAGCTTTTCTTCGTGTAAATTGGCGCCAATAACGCAAACCTTGCCTGTGTAGCAGGCACCGCCCGCCCTCACGTCGTGCTCCTGAGGAACATAGTCAAAGTAAACCCAACTGCCGTCAGGCGACTGCACCATACCCTTTGCACGGAGAATTACGCCATATTCACCGCCGTCAAGCTCTGTGAGAATAGCTTCAATGTCATTCTTTGTATACTTTTTAACAGTTTCAAAGCCCCAGGATGTGAAGGCTTCGTCTGCATGATGATGGTGATGATCATGCTCGTGGTCATGACAGCCGCAATCACAGTGTTCGTCATGGTCGTGGTGATGATGCTCATGCTCGTGGTCATGACAGCCGCATTCGCAGTGCTCGTCGTGGTCGTGGTGATGATGCTCATGCTCGTGGTCGTGACAGCCGCAATCACAGTGTTCATCGTGGTCGTGGTGATGCTCATGCTCGTGGTCGTGACAACCGCAATCACAGTGTTCATCATGTTCATGATGATGTTCGTGCTCGTGGTGAGCATGCATTGCCTCGTTGAGAAGCTCTTCCTCCATCTTACCCTTTTCAAATGCTGCCAAAATCTGCTCCTTTGAAAGAGAGTCAAGATGTGTTGTAATAATGTTGGCTTCCTTGTTTATGTCGCGGATTATTTCAACTGCCTGTTCAATTTTTTCGTCAACAGCTTTGTCTGTTCTTGTTAAAAGCACGCAGTTTGAGTACAGAATCTGATCCTCATAAAATTCACCGAAGTTCTTTCTGTACATTCTGCACTTTGAACAATCCGCAACAGTAATGCAGGAGTCAACCTTAATGTCGTCATTGTCGGTGTTATTAACAGCTGCGATAACGTCGCTTAATTTGCCAACGCCCGAGGGCTCAATTATAATTCTGTCGGGGCTGTAGGTATTTACGGTTTCCTCTAATGCCTTTGTGAAATCACCCACCAGGCTACAACAGATACAGCCTGAATTCATTTCTGTAATTTCGATACCTGCGTCCTGTAAAAATCCGCCGTCAACGCCGATTTCGCCAAATTCGTTTTCAATTAAAACAAGCTTTTCGCCCTTGAATACTTCGCCGATAAGTCTTTTGATAAAAGTAGTCTTACCTGCTCCCAAAAAGCCCGATATAATATTAACCTTTGTCATGTACATTACTTCTTTCTTCTTTTTTATTCTATAGCATTGTACCACTCTAATTGAATTAAGTCAAGCAAAAAGGCGCTGCCGAGAGCGCCTTAAAATTACAAAACTTTGTTTAAGAAATCAATTGTTCTGGGGTGCTTGGGGTTTGAGAAAATTTCCTCGGGTGTGCCCTCTTCAAGAATAACGCCGCCATCCATAAAGAGCACACGGTCGGCAACCTCTCTTGCAAAGCCCATTTCATGTGTTACAACAACCATTGTCATGCCGTTTAAGGCAAGTGTTTTCATAACAGCAAGAACCTCGCCAACCATTTCCGGGTCAAGAGCACTTGTAGGCTCGTCAAAGAGCATAATGTCGGGGTTCATGGCAAGAGCACGCGCAATGGCAACTCTCTGCTTCTGTCCGCCTGAAAGCTGGCTGGGGTAAACCTCTGCCTTTTCGGAAAGACCAACTGTTTCCAGAAGCTCCATAGCTCTCTTTTCTGCCTCTTCCTTAGTTGCCTTTTTAAGGTCAACAGGTGCAAGCATGAGATTACGAAGTACGTTCATGTTGGCAAAAAGGTTAAAGTGTTGAAACACCATGCCGATGTTTTCTCTCACCTTGTTGATGTCAAGCTTTTTGTCGTTAATACGGAAGCCGTCAACGATAATTTCGCCATCAGTTATATTTTCAAGTCTGTTAAGGCATCTTAAAAAAGTGGACTTACCGGAGCCCGAAGGACCGATGATACAAACCACTTCACCCTCGTAAATATCGGTGGAGACACCCTTTAATACCTCAAGATGACCAAAGTTTTTCTTGAGATTTTCCACATGGATTTTTATATTATTCTTTTCAACGGCCACGGTTAAGTCTCCTCTCCAATGCATTTGCAACCTGCTGCAAGAGTAAGATAATTACAAGATACATTATACCTACAATAATCCATGTCTGGAAGGACATGAATGTTTTTGCAACAACGTTCTTTGCAGTATTTACCAATTCCGGGAAACCGATAACCGACAGAATAGAAGTATCTTTCAAAGTGATAATAAACTGGTTTACTATGCTGGGGATCATGTTCTTGATTGCCTGAGGCAATACAACACGGAACATACTTCTCCAGTAAGAAAGACCGAGACTGCGTGCAGCCTCCATCTGACCGGGGTCAATGGACTGAATACCTGCACGGATAATTTCGGACATGTAAGCACCGCAGTTAAGGGCAAGACAGATTGTACCTGCCATGAGTGGTGAAAGCACAAGCTTAACGCCGAACACGGTATCAAGATCCAATACATTGTTCCAGCAATAAGGAACGCCGAAATAAACAAAATATGCCAATACAATCATCGGCACACCTCTTATGAGGTTAACATAGATTGCAGATACTGTTTTCGATATTTTATTGTCAACAACGCTTGCCAGACCAAAAATAATACCAAGGATACAACCAAACAAAAGCCCCCATAGAGCAAGGAGCAAGGTGTGGCCCATCGCTATCGTAAGCATCTGACCGTAAGTTTCTATAATACGAACCATGGAGCAACGTCCTCTCATAAAGTAACGAGGGCATCGGAAAATCCAATGCCCTCACAATTAGTTATTAACCAAGATAGTTAGCAATGATTTCGTCGTACTTGCCGTTTGCACGGATATTTGCAAGACCTGCATTGAAAAGGTCTACAAGTTCCTGATTATCTGCATTGAAGATTGCGAAGCCATACTGTGCGGGTTCGTTTTCTGTACCTTCAACAAACTTCATTTCGAGAGCGCCTGTCTTGATGGAGTACTTAAGAATGGGTGTATCGTCCATACAAGCTGCTGCAGTACCTGTCATAACTGCCTGATAAATGTCAGCAGATGTTTCAAGTGTCATTACATCGAAGCCGTATTCGTCCTTAATGCTGTCTGCATAGGACTGGCTCATTGTACCGATCTTAACCGCAACTGTTTCTCCTGCAAGGTCAGCAAAGCCTGCAATTGTGCTGTCAGCTGCTACTGCCATACCCTGAGTTGCTTCGTAGTAACCGTCGGAAAAAATCCAACCGGATTCTTTTCTTGCATCTGTGATGGAAGCGCCTGCAATCATACCGTCAGCCTGACCTGCCTGACAAGCAGCGATAGCTGCATCCCAGCCGATGTACTGAAGATCGTATGTAAAGCCCTGATCTTCTGCGATAGCTGCAAGAATGTCCATGTCAATACCAATAATGTTGCCTTCAGCATCCTGGAACTCAAAGGGAGAAAAGCCCATGTCAGTTGCGATAGCAAAGTGCTTACCGCCTTCTGTTGCGTCTGTAGGATCTACAACATCTTCGTTTGTTCCGCAAGCTGCTAAGCATAAGCACATCATAGCTGCAAGAACTAAACATAAAATTTTCTTCATAATGAAAACCTCCAAAATTTAGTATCATTAGCCCTCATTATACCTCAAATTGAGGCAAATGTCAATATAAGTTTTTTGTGCACACTTAAAGAAGCCTTTTAAAAAGCATCCTTTCATCACCAAGAGTAAGGATAAGCTCATTTTCGCCTTTAAAAATCAAAGCTTCTTTTTCTTCCTTGCTGAGGGCTTTTATCCTGTATTCAAGGCGTGATGCTTCGTTTTTATTTGTTGCCCCCCATACGGCTTCAACACCTAAGGGCTTGTGGGTTTTGGTGTACTTTGCACCCCTTCCCTCACAATGCTCACGGAAACGGCGTTCAACATCGCTTGTTATGCCCGTATACAGACAGTTTTTCTCACAACGGAGAATATATACATAATACACCTCATCACCCACCTTTACGAAATAAAGCCACCATATGGTGGCTCTATTTCATCTCAATTTGGAATATCCGTAGCCGTTGATAAGCGCATCAAGGGGTACACCCTGTTTGCAAAGGGGACAATCGTGCGCTTTGTAGGTTTCATAGTCGCCCAGGAACTTGGGGTCAAAGCAGGAGTAAACGGGAATGTCATCAATGGTTTTTTCAACAGTTGAGAAAATTGCACACACACCACTAACACTGCCGCCGTAGTATCTGATTGCATCAATAGCTGCTTTTACGGTTTTGCCCGACGAATAGGACACAGCCATAATCATAACATGCTTGCCGTTAATCATGGGAATGATGTTGTCACGGAATAAAAGCTGGCTGGAATTTGTTGTTTCGGGTGTAACAACGTAAATAGATTTATGTGCATTCACGCTTATAAAATCTGCCTTTGTAATCTGGTCTGCAAGGCATGCGCCGATAACCTCAGTTCCGTCGATACATAAAACGGTGTCAACTACTGCATTGTGATAAAAGTAGGAGCTTAATTCTTCCGCAACTGCCTTTGCTTCGGAAAGTCTCGCCTTCTGCGCAACCACATCTATGTAGTAGTTGCTGTGACGGTCGTTTGTGGCAAAATGACCCTTTGCAACACGCAGAAACAGATTTTTTCTTTTAGTTCCGTGCTTTTCTGTGTTTAATGTTGGCATAATAATCCTCCTTTTTGTTTTCGTTCAAATCAATTTTGTTGAAATAATTTTACCATATCTTTACCGCTTTTTCAAGAATTTTATTATTATATATGCAAAAAGGCGTTGCTTTACGCAACGCCTTAATTCTTTTTATTCTAATACATTGAAAACAAATACCTGGCTTGCATCGTCACTCTTTTCTTCCTGAGTGATTGTACCGTCCTCGTTTACTGTAAGGTAAAGCTCACTGTGCTTCATCTTAAGGCTCTGACCGCCTTCAACTTCTTCCATATAGAAAAGCTGGTTGTCGTTCTTTGACAAATCATATGTGATGAGCTTTGCGCCTGCCGCAGTATTGCCGCCGGAAATGTCAATAGCCTTGCCTGTGCCCATGTTAACGATTGTGAATGTGTCTTCGCCAACCTTCATAAGCATCCAGGTTGTGTTGTCACCGTCTTTTTCGGTGGCAAAGCCAAAGGGACTGCCTGTGAGATATTTGCCACCTGCAGTGATTTCATATCTCACAACGCCTTCGCGGTCTGCTACAGCTTCAATTGCCCAAGTGTCACTTTCGGCATCCTGACCTACATAAGGCATAAAGTTTTCGCCAACACCAACTGTTACTGCTGTAACTCCTAATGTGTAGCGCTTTGAGTACATCTTGTAGCCGCCCTCTACCTTTTCAAGCTCTAATCGTTCGTCAACTGCCCATGTACCGCCATACTGTGTGAGGGGCTTGTTGTACATAGCGCTTGTGTGAAGCTGAACGGGAATGTCGCTGTTCTTGTTGTAGAACTTAACGAGGCCTGCAGAGTTTTCAACATAGAAGAGCTGATTGTCTGCGCCTGTGTATTCCTCAAGAATAAGCTGAGCTGTATTGTCCATGGAGGAATCCTTGATTGCCCATACAAGATTAGTTTCGGGGTCTGTAATCTTATAATACTTATCAAGGGAAAGTTCTTTTGCAGTTTCCACGTTTCCGTATGCATCTATCTTTGCCTTTATATCAAGGATAAAGTCTTCGTATTCCTTAAAGTCTGCATAGTATATGCTGTCGGCACGGTAAAGAAGTCCCTTTAACACCTTGAGACGGTTGGGATAAACCTCGCCTACTGCGCTTTCTGTGTCCTTGTCGAGAGTTGTCCAGTACAATCGGTGCATTTCTGCCAGGTCCTCTGCCTGGTTGGAAGAGCCGTAGCTTGATACAGGAACGGCATCCATTGCCTCTGCCCAGGACCAGATACGCATGTCTTCAAGCTGGTTTGTGTCAAGGATATGACCCAATTCGTGCGCAAATGTCTGGATAACTGCATTCGCAGAGGGCTCAAAATTGAGTCTTGCCCAGATTGTGTCGCCGCCTCCGTTATAGTTGTTGGCATTGTCGCCCTTCTTCCAGATAACTCTCTTTACGTACTGACGTACTGCATAAGGGAACGCCCCTAAGCCTTCAATCATTTTCTGAATCATTGCAGAGCCTTCCTCGTTTGTTACCATAACAAACTCGTGTACCTGACCTTCTACGTCGCCTTCCATTTTAACAGAGTGAATCCAAACCTTTTCTCGGCTTCCGCGCCAGATGTCATAGTTTTCGTCAACTGTTACGGAAACGATTTCATAAGGCGCGCTTTCGCGGTTTTGCTTGTCGCCTGTTACCTGACCGTAGGCTGTGTAGCTTGATACTGTTTTAATCATTTCAGCCTGTTCTTCGGGTGATGCGTTTTCAAAATCATTTTCTACAAAATAGCTTTCGGCACTGTTTGCTACTGTGTAGCACGCAGGAAGATTGCCGAACATGTATCTCTTGAAGCCATCCTGTAATACGGGAGCTACAAGCTTAAAGCCTTCGGAATCAACCACCTTATTAAGCATGGAATCCTTAACGTATTCTATTGTCCACTTCTGGAAATCACTATCTGTCTTTTCTGCCTGCACGATTACATCACCGGAGGCATCCATGTAAAGATTAGAATGGTCAACACGGAGCATGTAAACGCCGTCTGCAACCTTTTCAAAATTCCAGCACTGGTTACCGCCGCCGTTAGAGGTGTATGTAATAAGCTCCTTGCCAGCGTCGCGGCTTGCAGAGGGCACGTCGATTGACTTACCGCTGCCTGCGTTAGAGAGGTTGAACTTCATTTCGCCCATTGTGCCCAGGCGCCATGTAACATCGTCTGTAACTGCGCTTTCAACAGTGGTGAGCTTAGCATTGTTTTCCTTATTGAAATCAACTGCTGCAAGTAATTTACCTGTTGCTACGTTTGTGATTGTGTAATACTTGCCGCCGATATCATCCTTTACGGGGCTTGTAATTGTAACGGTATGAGTTTCCTGTGTCCAGGAAACCGTAAAACCAAGTTCTTCGCAAGCATGTCTCAATGCTACATAACCTGTTTCTGCATCGTAACCAAGCTCTTTGCCGATAGCATCTTCGAGGTCAGTTTGAAAAATCCATGTTGTACCGTTGTCGATATAAGCATCAACTTCTTCCACGGCTTCACCGTCAACTACGATTGTGACATCGTAAAAGTAGTCTGCCGCATATGCGGGCACTACCGACATAATCATTGTAAGTGCAATGATAAATGCCATAAACTTTTTCATTTATACCACTCCTTAAAATTGATAATTATATAATATCGCAAAACTTAAAACACTTCAAGTACCAAAAGAAAAACGCCGCACAAAAAAATGCGGCGTTTTAAAATAATTACTTTGCAATAGAATACTTTTCCTTATACATTTTGTACTGTTCTGTAAAGAATTCCTCTGTGTGAACCATGTTGCTTACATGACCATGAGCTTCCATGCTGTCGCGGTCAATTTCAAGCATACAAACTGCAACGTTTGAGCAGTGGTCAGCTATACGGGAATAGTTGTTAAGAAGGTCAGAAAGGATAAGACCCATTTCGATGGAGCACTTGCCCTCCTGAAGTCTTACAACGTGGTTTGTCTTAATCTTGACCTTAAGTCTGTCAACAACCTGTCTTAAGGGCTCAACATTCTTAGCAACGGCAAGGTCATCCTTTTCAAATGCCTCATGTGTCATTGCGATAAGCTCTGTTACTGCAGAAGAAATAACATTGAGCTCACTGAGTGCAGAATCGGAGAATTTAAGCTCCTTACGCTCGATTTCTTCAAGGTTCTGTGTGATAATTGCAGAATAGTCACTGATACGTTCAATGTCGCTGATGCACTGTAAAAGCTCAGTGGTTGTTTTGCTGTCAGCATCGGAAAGGTCTGTTTTCGCAATTTTCACAAGGTAGGAAGAAATCTTGTCTTCGTATACGTCAATAAGATTTTCACTGTCAATAATTTTGTCAACAAGCTCTTTGTTGTATTTTTCGATAAGGCTTGTTGCATCGATAACAGCATCACGTGCCTTCATACTCATTGTGCATACCAATTCGCGACATCTTTCAACAGCAACGGAAGGAATTGAAAGGAATCTGTCGTCGAGCACGTCAAATTCGGAAACCTCTTCCTGCTTTTTGCTTCTGATTGTCTTAACAGCAAGAGCGGCAATGGGCTTAGAAAACCAGATAAGAATGGATGCAGCGATTACGTTATATACAGTATGAACTGTAGCAATGCCTGCTATTGTAGCATTCATGTGCATGAACGGGAAGTCGAAAATGCTGTGAAGTATTGAAAATGCCGAGAACACGATTGTAACGCCAATAACCTTTATATACACGCAGGATATTGCAACTCTCTTTGATTCGGTGTTACCTGTGATAGACGAAATGACAGGTGTGATGGTTGTACCGATGTTCTGACCAAGAATAACAGGAATTGCAACCGTAAAGGGAATGTCACAAGACAGTGCCAATGCCTGCAAAATACCGACAGATGCAGAAGAGGACTGAATGATTGCCGTAAGAATAGTACCTGCAAGAATTGCAAGAATGGGGTTTTCAAATGCAATCAGAAGATTTCTGAATGAAGGGTCGTCCTTAAGACCACTCATGGCACCGCTCATCATGTCCATACCGAACATAAGAACGGCAAAGCCGATTAAAATAGAAGCGATGTTCTTTTTCTTGTCAGACTTACATGCCATAACCATAACCACACCGATGACCATAAGAACAGGTGTGAAGGATGTGGGCTTCAGAAGCTTAAGCCATATGGGACCCGAGCCGTCAATACCCGACAAGCTCAAAAGCCATGCTGTAACTGTTGTACCAACGTTAGCACCCATAATAACAGCGATAGTTTGTCCAAGCTTCATGATGCCTGAGTTTACAAAGCCAACAAGCATAACTGTTGTGGCTGATGATGACTGAATAATTGATGTTACGAAGAAACCAAGCAAAAAGCCGATGAACCTGTTTGCAGTGAGCTTTGAAAGAATCATTTCAAGCTTGCCGCCTGCCAGCTTTTTAAGGCTGTCGCCCATTACTTCCATACCGTAAAGGAACAACCCGAGACCACCCGCTAAAGTAAGTATTGCAAAAATATCCATAACGTCCTCCAGTGTAATCAAAAGTTAATTGTGTGTAACTATTGTGTTACATACATTTTGATAATAACATAATTTATTTATCAAATCAACAGAAATTTTACCAAATCTTTGCCTAAATATAAATATTTTTTGCCGTATATGAACCGCTTTGTCGTGCAATTTGACATTATTATACTGTTATGATAAAATTAAAAAAAGGATGTGATTCAATGGATAACTCAAAAAGAATTATATATATCGATGTGCTGAAAGCCATTGCAATTTTTTCTGTTATTGTAATACATACCACCGTTAAGGGGATTATGACATACCCAATATGGTCAGCCGAGTATTGCTTTACGCTGTTTTTCTCTTCACTGGCACGCTTTGCCGTACCCATTTTTGTAATGTGCAGCGGTATACTTTTCCTTAACATGGAAAAAGGCATTACAACGCGAAGTATTTACGCAAAGTATATTCCAAGAATAGTTAGTGCTCTGGTTGTGTTTGCACTTTTCTATGCGCTTTTCATGCTCATCCTGGGCAAGGCTGAAACAGGCGTTTTTGATTTATTCTACATACAAAGCACAATAAAAAACCTCTTAACCTTCAACACACATTATCATTTATATTATTTGTATATAATTATCATTATTTATGCTCTCACCCCTATTTTGCGTACATATATGAAATCGGCAACGGAAAAGAACATTTTATATCTTATCGGTTTTCTGTTCACATTTTTCATTCTGGTGCCCTTTATAAGAAGCTTCTATCCCTTTAACACATACTTTACGGGTATGACCACTCAGTATCACATAAATTCAATCTACGGTATGCTTCTTTATTTTGTTGCAGGGCACTATCTGAACACCTATGATATAAACAAAAAGCTGCGCAATGCTTTGATTATTCTTGGTATAGTCGGTGTTGGAGTTACGTTTTTCGGCACAGCACTTATGAGCTACAAATGCTGTTATTTGTACGAGCTGTTCTTAGGGGCAAATACTCCCAATGTATTTTTCAGTGCCATAGGGCTTTTCCTGCTTGTTAAAAACATCAGGATTAAATCCCGCGCGGTCGAAAATGCTGTTGTATTCATTTCAAAGAGCAGCTTCTGTATATATCTTATACATGATGCCTTTCTTACTTTATTTGCATTTTTCAAGTTCGATATACTGTCAATTACTCCTTTTATTTCACTACCGCTTCTTGTGCTTGCAATTTTTGCCTCGTCGGTGGTTGTATATCTGATTTTACGAAAAATACCTTTAATTAGTAAAATAATAAACTAAAAAAGAGGCAAAAGCCTCTTTTTTTAATCAAGTTTAATTTCAATTGGTTTAAATTTCAAAAAGTCGGAGGATACTAAAATATAATTATCCTTCTTTGGAATGTGGCTTAACGCCTGTCTGCCGTGGAGATGACCGTAAATGCAGTACTTTACATCAAATTCGTCAAGTATTTCCAGAAAGCCGTCCTCGGGCGGATAATGGAGTGCTGCAATAAGTCCTTTTGGGTTTTCGCTTCTCCCTGCCTTAAGTGACAGAGTAAGCCTTCCAAGTTCACGGCTATACATTTTTTCGTCTGTCTTTTTGAAATCCTTATCTGAAGGGGTAATCCAGCCGCGGGAGGCACATATTGCATAACCTTGATACATATAGGTGCTGTTGTGAATAAAATGTATATTTTCCAGCTTATTTTTTTCTAAGAATGCGTTAAGCTTGGTTTTTGTTTCCCACCAATAGTCATGGTTTCCCTTGCTGAGAAGCTTTATGCCAGGAAGCGATGCAAGAAATTTGAAGTCATCTAAGGCATCGTCCACGTATGTTGCCCAGCAAAAATCGCCGTTAATGATGACAACATCGTCTTCCTTAACGGTTTTTGTCCATTCTTCTTTTATCCGCTCAACATAATTTGACCAGCTGTCGCCGAAAACATCCATGGGCTTGTAGTTTCCCAAGGGCAAATGCAAATCGCTGAGTGCATACAGTGCCATCAATTCACCTGCTTTACGAATAAATTAAAAAAATCGGCACACAATAAATACGAGCTCAAACTTATATTAAATAAAGGAGTGTACCGAATGGATACAAATTCCAAAATTATCAAGGGTATCACCTGCGAAGTAAACACATGCGAATACCATACGCAGGACAATCACTGCTCTGCCGGCAACATTAAAGTAACACACTATGGCGCCGACACAAAAGAGCAGACAGACTGCTCCACTTTCAAGAAAAAGCTTTAAAAGAAACCCGGTTTCAAATTCCGAAACCGGGATTTCTTTTTTAATTTAAATATTCAAGAACTTGTAAACAGCGTCAATCATTTCTGTCTTCTCATAAACATCTGTAAAGCGAACTTCCTTTACACGAAGCTCGTTAAGAGACTGTGGGATTTCCATGCCGCTTGCCGCATTGAGTGCATCAAGAAGCTCAAACTCGTCCTTGCCGTCAACCTCTTCTCCCAATGCAGTGAGAACTGCTTCGTTGAACTTGAAGGGGCTTGCTGTAGATGCGATAACTGTTTTTGTAGTGTCGCCTGTCTTTGCTACATAATCGTCATACACCTTTACAGCAACAGCTGTATGTGTATCCATGGTGTAGCCAAACTTACTCTTATGCTCGCCGATAGTTGCCTTAGCTTCTTCATCAGAACAGTAGCCGCCTGCAAAGTTTTCGGTAACAACAGCCCCTATTGCATCTTCAACAGTGTACTTACCTTCATTCTTAAGGCTTTCCATATAACCTGCTACCTTGTCGGCATCACCTGAGATGAGATACAAAAGTCTTTCAAGGTTAGAGGAAATAAGAATGTCCATAGAGGGAGAAATTGTTGTGTGGAAGCTGCGGTTTTTGTCGTATACACCTGTTTCGATGAAATCTGTAAGTACATTATTCATGTTGGAGGCGCAAATGAGCTTTTTAATGGGAAGACCCATGCACTTTGCGTAATATGCCGCAAGGATGTTACCGAAGTTACCTGTGGGCACGCAAACATTAATCTCCTCACCCATCTTTATATCGCCCTTTTCGAGCATGTCTGCATATGCAGAGAAATAGTAAACAACCTGAGGAACAAGTCTGCCCCAGTTAATACTGTTTGCAGAAGAAAATGCCTTCTTGTTTTCGTCAAGCTTTGCTTCACAGTCGGGGTTTGTGAAAATCATCTTAACACCGCTCTGTGCATCGTCAAAGTTACCCTTAACAGATGCAACATAAACGTTTTCGCCGTCCTGTGTTGCCATCTGGAGCTTCTGGATACGGCTTACACCGTCCACGGGATAGAAAACAATAATCTTTGTGCCTTCTACATCCTTGAAGCCTTCGAGAGCCGCCTTGCCTGTGTCACCGCTTGTTGCAACAAGGATAACAACCTCCTTGTCAATGCCTACCTTCTTCATGCTTGTTGTGAGAAGATAAGGCAGAATCTGGAGCGCCATGTCCTTAAATGCACATGTGGGGCCATGCCAGAGTTCAAGAATGTGCTTTGTTTCGTCAAGCTTTGCTACGGGTGCAATCTTCTTTGAAGAGAAATTGTCACCATAAGCGCCTGTTACACAGTATTCAATTTCATCCTGTGTGAAATCTGTAAGGAACAAGGAAAGAATTTTCTTTGCTCTTTCCTGGTAGCTCATGGGAGCGAGAGATGCAACAAAAGCCGCATCTACGGAAGGGATGCTTTCGGGAAGGAACAAACCGCCCTCGTGAGAAAGACCCTTTACAATTGCTTCGCTGCTCTTCACACATACGGAAGAGTCTCTTGTACTTTTATAATTCATTATGTTCAACCTTCTTTATTTAACTACGATATTTACAAGTTTTCCGGGCACGGCAATAACCTTAACAACCATCTTGCCCTCTAAAAGCATTTTAACCTCGTCATTTTCCATTGCTGCCTTTTCCATGCCTTCACGGTCGAGGTTTGCAGGGATAACCATTTTGCTCTTTACCTTGCCGTTGAGCTGCACAACAATTTCAACTGTTGCATCAACGCAAAGAGCCTCGTCGTAGGAAACCCAGCTGCCTTCGGAAAGAATTGAGCCAAAGAGCTCGTGATAAAGCTCCTCTGTCATGTGAGGTGCAAAGGGGTTGAGAAGTGTAAGAAGAGTTTTGTATTCAGCATGGTTTACACTGCCCACTTCATACATCTTGTTAACAAGTGTCATAAGAGCGGCAATTGCTGTATTGAACTTCATGCTTTCAATATCGCTTGTTACCTTCTTTATGGTCTTGTGCATAGCGCTTACCATTTCTTCGCGGTAAGTGTCGCCTTCTACAAGCTTTGTATTGAGTTCCCATACTCTGTCTAAAAATCTCTTACAGCCCTTCATGCTGCTTTCGTTCCAGGGTGCCGCCTGCTCATAGTCGCCCATGAAAAGAACGTACACACGGAGAACGTCTGCGCCGTAAACATCAACAACATCATTGGGGTCAACAACGTTACCCTTACTCTTACTCATTTTATCTCCATCCGGACCCAAGATAAGACCCTGAGCTGTTCTCTTTGCGTAAGGCTCGTCTGTAGGAACTAAGCCTAAATCGTAAAGGAACTTGTGCCAGAAACGGGAGTAAATCATATGACGGGTAACGTGCTCCATACCGCCGTTGTACCAGTCAACATTCATCCAGTATTTTAAAGCTTCCTGAGAAGCAAATTCCTCGGTGTTACCCGGGTCGCAGTAGCGAAGGAAATACCAGCTTGATCCTGCCCACTGAGGCATTGTATCTGTTTCTCTCTTTGCGTCCTTGCCGCACTTGGGACACTTACACTTAACGAAGCTTTCAATCTTAGCAAGGGGGCTTTCGCCATCTGAGCCGGGCTCAAAGTTATCAACGGGAGGAAGACGTAAGGGAAGCTCCTCGTAAGGAACTGCAACCATACCGCAATCTGAGCAGTGAACAATGGGAATAGGCTCACCCCAGTAACGCTGACGGTTGAACGCCCAGTCCTTCATTTTGTACTGTACGCCCGCTTCGCCGCAGCCCTTTTCCTTAAGAACCTCGAGCATTTTAGCAATTGCTTCCTGCTTTGTCTTGATGCCGTTAAGGATGTCGGAGTTAACCATTTCGCCGTCGCCTGTGTATGCTTCAACACTAATGTCTCCGCCCTTTATTACTTCGACAATATCAATGCCGAACTTCTTTGCAAAGTCGTAGTCTCTTGTGTCGTGCGCAGGTACAGCCATGATAGCACCTGTGCCGTAGCCCATCATTACATAGTCAGAAATAAAAATGGGGATTTCCTTTTCTGTAATGGGGTTAATAGCTGTAAGACCCTGAATGCACACGCCTGTTTTGTCCTTAACAAGCTGAGTTCTTTCAAACTCGCTCTTCTTTGCACATTCCTTTTTGTAGTCTTCAAGCTCAGTATAATTTGCGATGGAATCCTTATACTTTTCAATCATGGGATGCTCGGGAGCAATAACCATGAAGGTTACACCATAAAGTGTATCGGGACGTGTTGTGTAAACACGGAGCTTTTCGTTGTTTTCTTTAACTGTAAAGTCAACAAAGGCACCTGTAGACTTACCAATCCAGTTTTCCTGCTGAAGCTTAACATTGGGAAGATAGTCTACATTTTCCAAGCCCTCAAGAAGCTTGTCGGCATACTCTGTAATGCGGAGATACCAAACCTCCTTTGTTTTCTGAACAATATCGCTGTGGCAGATGTCGCACTTACCGCCCTGAGAGTCCTCGTTTGAAAGAACTACCTTACAGCTGGGGCAATAGTTAACCATTGTCTTGTCACGGAAAACAAGACCGTTTTCAAACATCTTAAGGAAAATCCACTGTGTCCACTTGTAGTAGCCCTCATCGGTTGTGTCAACAACTCTGGACCAGTCAAAGGAAAAGCCTACTCTTTTGAGCTGACTTGTAAACTTTACAATGTTGTTATCTGTAACAATTCTGGGGTGAACACCTGTTTTGATAGCTGTGTTTTCTGTGGGAAGACCGTATGCGTCGAAGCCGATGGGGAAAAGCACATTGTAGCCTTCAAGTCTTCTCTTTCTGGAAACAACCTCCAATCCGGAGTATGCCTTAATGTGACCAACGTGCATACCACTGCCCGAAGGATAAGGGAATTCTACAAGAGCGTAGAATTTGGGCTTTTCGGAGTTGTTTTCAGCCTTAAAAGAGTTGTTTTCGTCCCAGAATTTCTGCCATTTGGGTTCTATAGCATTAAAATCGTATTTCATTATTTTGTTCCTTCTTCCTCGATAATCAATTCGTTAATATCCATTCTGCCTGTATCCTCCCATAAATGCTCAAGAGAATAGTAATCGCGCATCTGACGGTTGAAAATGTGTACCATAACACCCTCAAGGTCAATGATTATCCAGCCCGATTCCTCGGTGCCTTCGCATCTTAAAACATACTGACCCATCTTTTCCTTCAGCTCGTCGCTTAGCGCATGAAGCTGGCTTGTTGAGCCACCTGAGCAAATAACAAAATAATGAGATAGGACTGTTAATTCGCTTACATCAAGCACTACCATATCCAGTGCTTTCTTTTTGTCAAGCAGTGTTACTGCCTGACGCAAAACGTCGTATTCATTCACATTCACGCAGTTCATCTCTCCTTTCAACAAGGTAATTACGGGCATGAATTGAATCGGGATGGATGAGCCTTCCCTTTTTGATAACGTGCTTTATAGAGCAGTCAATAGCATAAATAAGCGCATCATCAAGGTCAGTTTCAACCAATCGTCTCAGCTCTTCTGCCTGAGGCATTGTTCGTCCCGGCTCAATCATATCGGCCAAATAGATAAGCTTTTCAAGATTAGTCATATTTGCCCTTGCCGTTGTATGATAAAATATAGCGTCAAGGATTTCCTTGTCCGTAACACCGTAATCACGGTAAGCAACCGCCGCTCCTAAAAATGCGTGTACAAGAGCGGGCTCTTTAAGGGCATATTCATCAAGCGTAACGCCGTACTCAGCTGCAATTTCCAAAAACCTGTCCTGGTCAAAATTTTTTGCACAGTCATGAAGTAGTGCTGCAATTTTAGCCTTTTCCACTTCAACACCATATTTAGGTGCCAGTCTCACGGCTTCTTTTACAACACCCATAGTATGAAAATAACGCCTTTCTTTCTGAGTGCTTCTGAGTTTTCGGTGCATTTCTTCTTCAGTTAACATACCGCGCCTCCTCTTATTGATAAAGGTTATTTTCTATTATATAGTCTAAAACCTCTTTTTTCAACAGATTTGCAACATTTTCTCCGGAATTTATTTTTTTTCTTATTTCGCTGGAGGATACACGCACAGGCTCCACCTTCAACCCAACCGCAGGAGGCAGGATTTTTTCGCCCTCCCGGGGGTAAACGAGCACTGTTGAGGAAGAAAATATCCTCTCGGGCTGATACCATTTGTCAATATAAGCATAGCTGTCGCCGCCAATGATGAAAAATATTTCATCATTGGGGAAAACGCCCTTAAAATGCTCAACTGTATCTGCGCTGTAGCTTATTTCCTCGCGGTTAATTTCATAGTCTGACACAGAAAAGGCATCACAATCAAAGGACAGCTCAAGCATCCTTACACGCTGCTCGTCTGTTGCAACAGTGCCCTTTTTATGGGGCATATTGCCTGTGGGAATGAAAATAACCTTATCCAGCCCGCATTGCTCTCTGGCGCATCTTGCCACCGCCATATGCCCGATATGCACGGGGTCAAAGCTGCCGCCGTATAAACCTATTCTCATAACTCGATTTTCTTGTTTTCGCGGGATTCTTTATAAACCACGAACTTGTTACCTACGCAGCTTACAGGCTCAGCGTGAATTTCTTCACAAACAATTTCGCATGCTTCGCGAGCTGTCATAAAGGCTGTTTCCAACACCTTTACCTTAACAAGCTCTCTTGCCTCTAAGGCATCCTCCATCTGCTTTAAGAAATTGTCACCGATGCCGCCCTTTCCTATCTGGAAAATTGCATCTATACCGTTAGCCATGCCGCGAAGCTTAGCTCTCTGCTTACTTGTAATCAATCAAATCAATCCTTCCTATTTGCCTTACCCTACAAGGGGAAGGTGTCGCCTTGATAGGGCGACGGATGAGGTGCCTAACCTCCATTCGATGAAATCGAATTCCATTTCATCCATAACTATTGTGCTGCCTTCCGTTGCGCCCTTTTCCCTGAGTGCGTCAATAACGCCCGCCTTACGGAGTGTGCGCTCAAAGTAGCCCATGCTTTCGTCGTCTTCAAAGTTTACGCCGCGGAAAAGCCTTTCAATAAGAGGACCGTCAACATAAAATGTTTCGTTATCACGTGTGATTGTAAAGGGAGCCTCCTCTACGGGTGCTTCTTCCACATAATCACTTTCGTACACAACAACGGGCTCCAAGGTTTCGAGCATGGATGCCGCAAAGCTTATAAGCTCTCTCACACCCTTGCCTGTAGCCGCGCTTATTTCAAAAAGAGTAAGCTCTTTTTCCTTTATATATTCCTTAAAGGCTTCGTATGCTTCTTCGTCCTGAATAATATCAGTTTTATTAGCCGCTACAATCTGCTTTGTTATTGCAAGCTTTTCGGAAAAAAGGCTTAATTCTTCGTTTATTTTTTCAAAATCCTCGATGGGGTTTCTGCCTTCGATGCTTGAAACATCCACAACGTGAATTATAAGACGAGTTCTTTCGATGTGACGCAAAAACTCGTGACCCAAGCCTATGCCCTGATGTGCGCCCTCGATAAGACCGGGAATGTCAGCCATTACAAAGCTTTTTCCGCCGCCTGCGTCAACAACGCCCAAGTTAGGCTCAAGTGTTGTGAAATGATAGTTTGCAATCTTGGGACGGGCATCGCTTACACGTGAAAGGAGTGTGGACTTACCAACATTGGGGAAGCCGGCCAGACCAACATCGGCGATAAGCTTCAATTCCAGTGTTACTTCCCTTTCCTCGCCCTTTATGCCGTTCTTTGCAAACTTGGGAGCCTGGCGTGTGGGTGTTGCAAAATGCACGTTGCCCCAACCGCCGTTACCGCCCTTTGCGGCAACAAACTCCTGGTTGTCCTCGGAGAGGTCAATAATTATCTTCTCTGACTGAGCATCGCGGATAATTGTTCCGACGGGCACAAGGATGTACAAATCCTCGCCGTTTTTACCCGAGCAGTTTCGTGCTCTACCGTCGCCGCCGTTAGGTGCTTTATAAGCCTTTTTGTAGCGGAAATCCATGAGCGTAGTCAGGTTTTTGTCTGCTTTAAAAATTATACTGCCGCCCTTGCCGCCGTCGCCGCCGTCAGGACCGCCGTCAGGCACATACTTTTCACGACGGAAGGATACCAAGCCATTGCCGCCGTTGCCTGCTTTTATACTTATTTTTGCCTTATCTACAAACATAATTTACCTCCGTGCCTAATGCCGTGTTCGGATATGATAAAAAAATCCCAGAAAAACTTCTGGGATTTTTAAATTCATATAAGTTATGCTGTGTAAACAGAAACCTGCTTCTTGTCCTTGCCTTTTCTTTCGAATCTTACTACACCGTCAACAAGAGCGAAAAGTGTATCATCACTGCCTCTGCCTACATTCACACCGGGGTGAATCTTTGTGCCTCTCTGGCGAACAAGAATGTTACCGGCGAGAACTGCCTGACCGTCAGCACGCTTTGCGCCCAGACGCTTAGACTCACTGTCACGACCGTTCTTTGTAGAACCAACACCCTTTTTA
>JAFUOO010000021.1 GCA_017472685.1 Clostridia bacterium | reverse complement strand
GGGTTACGAAACAAGTGGTACAGCATTCTTTACATATGGTTTTGCCTGGGGTATCAACGCAGGTATCCTTCCCAAGGACGAATACCTCGAAACAGCAGTTCGTGCTTGGAACTATCTTGAAAACATAGCTCTTCAGCCCGACGGCATGGTTGGTTACGTTCAGTACATCGGCTCCAACGCTGTTGAAGCAATGGGTCCCAGAAACAACCAGAACTTCGGTACAGGTGCGTTCTTGCTTGCAGCTGCTGAAATGAGCAGACTCGTTGGTAAGACACAGCAGGGTGACAACTATCCCTACCTTCAGAAGAAGATGCAGACATATCTTGCACTCAGAGTTAACACACCTCACTACTATAAGGACGGCAAGATCGGTCACATCGATGAAAATGATCACAGTGTAGAAGTTTACCTCAAGCTCGATGACAACGGCAACAGAACAAGCATGATGCCCGCTCGTCTCGTGGTTGAATCCTTCGGCGGTAGCGTTGTATGGAATGAAGCTGCAAGAACAGTTACTGCTACACTTGGCGACAGAAATGTTGTATTTACAGTAGGCAGCAACGTTATCAAGGTTAACGGTGTTGATACAATTGCTCCCACAGCTACAGAAATCGTAGGCGGCAGAACATTCGTTCCTCTCCGTGCTCTTGCTGAATCCCTTGGCAAGAAGGTTTACTGGAACCAGGGCGATGCTCCCGAAAACGGTCTTATCGTTGTAGGTCACAAGGCTGCACCCTTCTATAAGGAATCCGATGCAGGTCTTGTTGAAATGCTCAGAACAATGCTCGGCAAGCCCGAAACATATCCCGAAAGACCCGCTCAGCCCGAAAAGGCTTTCGTTCTTAAGGTTCCCACACTTACAGACGCTAACAGAATTCAGGCTGAAAAGATTGAAGCAAGTGAAGAACCCGAAGGCGATCACGGTCCTTACAATGCTTCCGACGGAAGACTTGACGAAGAAAGCCGTTACGTTGGTAACAGCCAGGGTTGTAACATTACTTTCACATACAAGGATCCCGTTGACGTTGGTCAGGTAGCTCTTGTATTCTGGAAGACAGCAACAAGAACAACAAACTTCAAGCTCGAATACACAGCTGACGGTGTAAACTGGAAGCAGGTATACAACGGTGCTACAACAATGGGCAAGGACAAGGAAGTATTTGACATCAACACAAAGGTTAAGGCATTCAAGATCTTCGGTTACGGTAACAGCGAAGGCTCCAACTGGTTCAGCCTTATCGAATTCGAAGTTTACAAGCCCGGTGTAAAGGCTGGCAATGCTAACCAGACAACAATCGTTGATTCCACAACACTTCCTGCTATCGACGGTAAGGTTGTAGGCTCCGCTGTTGGTACAAAGGTTGCTCTCAGCACAAACATGCTTAAGGCATCTCAGACACCCGAAGCTGAAAACCATGCTGGTAACATTGTTGACGGCAACAAGCAGACAGTATGGGCTTCTCAGAATCAGGCTAACGTAGTTATCGACCTTGGCGCAAAAAAGACACTTTCCTGCGTAGGCGTAGCTATGAAGATGTATGATGACACAAGAACAATTCCTTACGATATCGAAGTTTCTGCTGACGGTGTTTCCTACTCAAAGGTATGGAGCGGCGACAGCGAACCTCAGACAGATACAACAAAGTATGTATCCTTCTCCGCTGATGCAAGATACGTAAGAGTTACAGCTTACGGTAACACAGTTTCCGGCTGGAACAGTGTAGCTGAAGTTGAAGTATATTCTAAGTAATATTCTTTAGAGTTAAAACACCCCCGATTTTCGGGGGTGTTTTTGTGTGCACGAAATTTGACAAAAACAGGGGGAATGTGATAATATGTTTTAGAGGTGAACCGGTGTGAAAAAGTATGGCAATTTCATTTACAAGCTTATTTCAGTTGCTTTAATACTGACTCTTCCGTTATATGGTGGAATTGTACCCGAAAAAATAAGGGAAGCTTATCTTGTGGTGCTGTTCATTAATTTTGCGGTTGCTATGCTTGTTTTTAACCCCAGACGGGGAGCAACGCCTTATCTTGTCTGCGGAAAATGCGGCACGGTTTTTCCTTATCCGGAAAACAGATTCGGTGGTGTCGCAAAGGGTATATCGAGAGAATTTTGCCCATATTGCGAAAAGGATAGGATTTGCTATATCAGGCATTACCGCTGAAATTTTGAAAAATATGACTGAAATAACAAAATTCACACTAAATTTTAAAAGTTTATTAACATTTATTTGATAAAATTATCACATTGCTTAAATTCAACGGAGAAATTGTCCGTTCAGGAGGCACAGAAATGGATATTAAAAGTAAAATTAATGCACCTAATTGCATAACTGCTTTAAGGATTGTGGGAACCTTCTTAATGATGTTCACTACAATATTTACAAAAGAGTTCTACATCGTCTACACCTTGTGTGGTGTTACAGATGTACTTGATGGGTTTGTAGCAAGAATGACAAAGAAAACAACGGAATTCGGTGCTAAATTAGACTCGGTTGCAGACCTGCTCTTTTACGGAACAATGCTTGTAAAGCTTCTTCCCGAGATGCTTAAAGCAATGCCCAATGCAATGCCGGTTATGATTGCAAGCTTGCTCATGCTCAGAATTTGCTCGTACCTTATAGCGGCTTTCCGTTATAAAAAGTTTGCGTCACTTCATACATACATGAATAAGGCAAGCGGTTTTGCATGTTTTTTAATGCCTTATCTTATAAGCTTCATACCCCAGAATGTTGTTTACTCAATTGTTTACGGTATAGCTGTTGTAGCAGGGCTTGAGGAGCTTTTGATACACTCCTCGGCGCAGAACTACACACGTGGTAACCGCACAGTTATTTCCGCTGTTAAGGACGGAAGCAGCAATGAGTGATTTTTATGTGCAAGTGTACGACCTTGTGTGCAAAATTCCGAAAGGAAAGGTTGCAACCTACGGACAGATTGCAAAAATGCTTGGAAGTATTACCTATAGCCGAAGTGTGGGCAATGCTTTGCACCATAACCCCGACCCGGAGAACATTCCCTGTCACAGAGTTGTTGCATCAAGCGGACGCCTTGCTGAAAACTATGCTTTCGGCGGCAAAGAAGGGCAGAGAAGGCGACTTGTTTTGGAGGGCGTTGAGGTTAACGGCAATAAGGTTGACATAAAAGAGTATTTGTGGTAATATTAAGAAAATAAAAATCAAACTGCCACCGGGTAGTATAAGGCGAGGGGAATTGAACCCCATATGCCCTTTGCTTGTTAAAATTGAGTCTTTTCGGCTTGTCGATTTTGAAAGGCGTCAGCCTATCTGCAATCTCCGCACCAAAAATCCATCAATTTTTCCAGCGCAAAGGGTCCTAGAGTTTTTATCATGCAAATTTTCTGCCAGAGTGTGCCAAAAGCGGAACCCATACTTTGTGTATAGGTGAGCATTTTGGTGCATTATGGTTGGAAATTTGCCGATTAAAACCATATTGGGTTCAATCCACCTCGCCTTAAGCATCCGTGAGTACATCATTAGGTCTTTGAAGATGTACTGCGGATGCTTTTTTAGGAGGATGAAATATGCGATTTAAAAACCCTTTCAGGGAGCTTACAAAATTTGAAATGTGCTTGTGGTTTATATCGGCATTTGTTGTTATACTCTCCTTTGTTTTGTCAAAGGGCGGTGATTATCTCACTCTTCTGGCATCACTTATAGGGGTAACGGCACTTATTTTTGTGGCAAAGGGCTATGTTATAGGTCAGGTGCTTACAGTTGTGTTTGCGCTCTTTTACGGCATAATATCCTTTTACTTCCGCTACTACGGCGAAATGCTCACATATGTGTGTATGACAGCACCTATTGCCATAATGGCTGTTATAAGCTGGATAAAGCATCCTTTTGAAGGAAGCCGTGAGGTCGAGGTGCGGAAAATGCACCGAAAAGAGGTTTTCGGAATGTTTGTGCTGGCTTTTGCCGTAACTGCAATTTTCTATTTTATATTAGGTGCATTCAACACGGCAAATTTATTTTTCAGCACCATTTCCGTCACAACAAGCTTTCTGGCATGCTACCTTACTTATATGCGAAACCCCTTTTACGCCCTGGCATATGCCGCAAACGACATTGTGCTCATAATTCTCTGGATATTGGCAAGTGTTGAAGATATTTCGTATCTGCCCATGGTTTTCTGTTTTGTAATGTTTTTTGCAAACGATATATACGGCTTTATTAACTGGCGTAGAATGGAAAAAAGACAAGGAGAAAAAGCAAATGAAAACTTATGTTAAAAGGTTTGATGAGCTGACACTTGACGAGCTTTATGAAATTTTAAAGATAAGGGTAAACGTTTTTGTTGTTGAACAAAATTGCCCCTACAGCGAGCTTGATGATGTTGACAAGGATGCCTTTCATGTTTACTTAAAGGATGCTGGTGGCATGCAGGCATATCTCAGGGTGTATAAAAAGAACGGGGTGCGTATAGGCAGGGTGCTGAGTTTAAAACGAAGGCAAGGGCTGGGAACAACGGTTTTAAATGAAGGCATACGCGTTGCAAAGGAAAAGCTTTCTGCCAAAAAAATTGTTATTGAGGCACAGACCTATGCAAGAAAAATGTATGAAAATGCAGGCTTTGTGCAGACCTCGGAAGCATTTTTAGAGGACGGAATAGAGCATATACGAATGGAGTTGAAAATTTGACAACATCGTACCCGAAGAGAACAAAAGCAAATGGTTTTTGTTCTCTTTTCGTTTTGTTTTCAAAGCATTTACAATTTTTTAATAAACAGGTATTGACTTTTTTGGAAACAGATGGTATCCTATCGTTAGCACTCGGGCGAGGTGAGTGCTAACAACCTAAAAAGAGAGGTGAAACTCTATGGATTTAGGAAAAAGAAAACAGTTGATTCTTCAGGCAATAGTTGAGGATTACATTGCAACGGCAGAGCCTGTAGGGTCAAGAAATATTGCAAAAAATCACGACCTTGGTCTCAGCGCCGCAACAATACGAAACGAAATGGCAGATTTAGAGGAGATGGGCTATCTCGACAAGCCGCACACCTCGGCTGGCAGAGTGCCAAGCCAGCTTGGCTACAGATTTTATGTTGACTCACTGATGCGTCGCTACAGTGCAACCGTAGAGGAGATTGAAAACCTCAACAGCGCCCTGCATCAGAGGTACGTAAACTTAAGCAGCGTTGTTTCGGTTGTTTCGGACATAATTTCAAAAATAACAAAGTGTCCCACAGTTATGACACTTCCCACGGTGGCATCGGCAAAGGTTGTAAACGTTAAGATGCTGATGATTGAAGAAAACCTGGCTTTGATTGTTGTTGTGCTTGACGGTGGCAGTGTGAGGAATAAAAAGGTAAAGGTGTCGGGTAAGATAACCTACAGGGAAATTGACGCCATATCGGACTTTCTGAACTCACAGCTCGCAGGATTGGGTGCAAAGGACATTGACGAGTCAAGAATAATGCTCATATACGGAGCCATGGGTCAGTATAAGGACTTTTTGAAGGTTGTGCTTGATTTTGTGCTTGAATGCTTGCAGAACAACATTACCGAGGTATATGTTGGCGGTGCATCAAACATTTTAAACCATCCCGAATTTTGCGATATTGACCGTGCAAGGGATTTTCTCAGGTTTATTGACAACCGTGAAAATGCCACAAAGGTGCTTGCCCTCACAACAGGCGGCGACAGTGATGTCAAAATCATTATCGGCGATGAAGCAGGGCTTGAAGAAATGCGTGATACAAGTATTGTACTTGCTAATTACCATGCAGGCGGAATTTTAAGCGGTAAGATAGGCGTTATAGGTCCCACGAGAATGGACTATGCAAGAATAGTTTCTTCTCTGGAAACCATAAACGCACAGCTTGAAACAATCCTGACTGCAGTTTTCTATAACGAAGAATAGAGGTGAAACAATGGCTAAGAAGAAAAACGAAGAAGAAATTCTTCAGAACGAGGAGAATACTCAGGAAGAAGCAGAAGTAGTTGAAGAGGCAACGGAAAATCCTCTCGAAAAAGAGCTTGAGGCGCTTAATGACAAATATTTAAGGCTTGTTGCCGAATATGATAATTACAGAAAGCGTACAGCAAAAGAAAAGGAAGCGATTTACCCCGAAGCAAAGGTAAGCGTAATATCGTCCTTCCTGCCTGTGTTGGATAATCTTGAAAGAGCCCTTGCTACAGCAGGCGATGACCCTGTGTACGAAGGCGTTAAGATGATTTCAAAGCAGTTTGCCGAAACTCTCAAGGCGGCAGGCGTTGAAGAAATTCCTGCTCTGGGTGAAAAGTTTGACCCCAATTTTCATAATGCGGTAATGCATGTTGACGACGAAGATTTCGGCGAAAATGAAATTGTTGAAGAGTTCCAGAAGGGCTACAAAATGGGCGAGCGTATAATCCGTTACAGTATGGTTAAGGTTGCTAACTAAAAAAATTATAGATTTAATTTCGAAAGGAAGTAAAACAAAATGGCAAAGATTATTGGTATTGACTTAGGTACAACAAACTCCTGCGTGGCAGTTATGGAAGGCGGCGAAGCTGTAGTAATCGCCAACGCAGAAGGCGGCAGAACAACACCCAGTGTTGTTGCTTTTACAAAGGACGGCGAAAGACTTGTTGGTACAAGCGCAAAGAGACAGGCGGTTACAAACCCCGACAAGACCGTTATCAGTATCAAGAGAGAAATGGGTACTAACTACAAGGTAAATATTGATGACAAGAGCTACACACCTCCGGAGGTTTCCGCAATGATTCTCCAGAAGCTTAAGGCTGACGCTGAAAGCTATCTTGGCGAAAAGGTTAGCCAGGCAGTTATTACAGTTCCTGCATACTTCTCTGACTCTCAGAGACAGGCAACAAAGGACGCAGGCAGAATTGCAGGCTTGGAAGTTCTCCGTATCATCAACGAGCCCACAGCTGCAGCTTTTGCTTACGGCATGGATAAGGAAGAAGACCAGAAGATTATGGTTTATGACCTTGGCGGCGGTACATTCGACGTTTCCATTCTTGAAATCGGCGACGGCGTATTCGAAGTATTGGCTACAAACGGCGACACACGCCTTGGCGGTGACGACTTTGACGAAAGAATTATGCAATACCTTGTAAGCGAATTCAAGAAGGAACAGGGCATTGACCTCTCAAACGACAAGATGGCTATGCAGAGACTTAAGGAAGCTGCTGAAAAGGCAAAAATTGAGCTTTCCGGTCTTACAACAAGCAACATCAACCTTCCCTTCATCACAGCTGATGCTACAGGCCCTAAGCACCTTGATGTTACTCTTACAAGAGCTAAGTTCAACGAGCTTACAGCAGATCTGGTTGAAAGAACACTTACACCCACAAGAAATGCTCTCCGTGATGCAGGCCTTACTGCTAACGATGTTGACAAGGTTCTCATGGTAGGTGGCTCCAGCCGTATTCCTGCTGTTAACGAAGCAGTTGCAAAGCTTATCGGCAAGGAACCTCACAAGGGTATCAACCCCGACGAATGTGTAGCTATCGGTGCAGCTATTCAGGCGGGTGTACTTGCAGGTGATGTTAAGGACATCGTTCTTCTTGACGTAACACCTCTTTCATTGGGTATCGAAACTCTTGGCGGTGTCTGCACAAGACTTATCGAAAGAAACACAACAATCCCCACAAAGAAGAGCCAGATTTTCTCTACAGCAGCTGACAACCAGCCTGCAGTTGACATCCACGTATTGCAGGGCGAAAGAGAATTTGCTGCACAGAATAAGACACTTGGTAACTTCCAGCTTACAGGTATTGCTCCTGCTCCCAGAGGCATTCCTCAGATTGAAGTTACATTCGATATTGACGCTAACGGTATTGTAAATGTTTCCGCGAAGGACCTTGGCACAGGCAAGGAACAGAAGATTACAATCACAGCCTCCGGCAACCTCAGTGAAGACGAAATCAACAAGGCTGTACAGGAAGCTGAACAGTTTGCTGAAGAAGACAAGAAGCGCAAGGAAGACATTGACACAAGAAACAATGCTGACCAGATGGTTTACCAGTGCGAAAAGGCTCTCTCGGAAGTAGGCGACAAGATTACAGAAGACGAGAAGGCAGGTATCCAGGCTGAAATCGAAAAGGTTAAGGAAGCACTCAAGGGCACAGATACAGAGGCTGTTAAGACAGCTGTAGACTCCCTCACAAAGAAGTTCTACGAAATTGCTCCCAAGATTTATCAGCAGCCCGGTCAGGAGGGTGCACCTAACGGTGGCGCTGCTCCCGGTCAGGATGGCGTATACGACGCTGAATTTACACAGGACGACCAGAACTAAAATACTAAAGCGCGGAAGTCGGGCAGAAGTGTCCGACTTCATCGTGCGTAAGGCAGGGTGACTATTTTGGCAGATAAAAGAGACTATTATGAGGTGCTGGGTATTGATAAAAGCGCAAGTGCCGATGAAATAAAAAAGGCATACAGAAAGCTTGCAAAGCAGTACCACCCCGATTTAAATAAAGATAATCCCGATGCAGCTGAAAAATTCAAGGAGGTAGGCGAGGCGTACTCCGTTTTGTCAGACGAGGAGAAAAAGGCACGCTACGACCAGTTTGGTCATGCAGGTGTTGACGGCAGCGCAGGTGGCGGCTACGGTGGCTTTGGCGGCGGCTTCGGCGGTTTTGACATGGGTGACTTGGGCGACATTTTCGGCTCCTTTTTCGGCGGCGGCTTCGGCGGATCATCAAGCCGCAGAAACGCTCCACAGAAGGGCAGAGACATACGTGCACATATAGACCTCACCTTTGAAGAGGCGGCATTTGGTTGCACAAAAGAGGTTAAGGTGTCACGCCTTGAAAACTGTGATGCCTGCGGTGGCAGCGGTGCAAAGGTTGGCACAAAGGCAGAAAACTGCTCACGCTGCGGTGGACGCGGTCAGGTGAGAAGCGTGCAGAACACACCCTTCGGACAGATTCAGACAAATACAACCTGTCCCGAGTGCCGAGGCAAGGGCACCGTTATAAAGGAACGCTGCCCCGAATGCCAGGGCGCAGGTAAAAACCGTAAGAGCGATAAGATAACAATAAACATTCCCGCAGGCGTTAACGATTCGCAGTCTGTAAGGGTGCGCACAAAGGGCGATGCAGGCGAAAACGGCGGACCTAACGGCGATTTGTACGTTACAATTAACATAAAGCGTCATCCCATTTTTGAAAGGGACGATTGCGATGTTTACGTTGAAATGCCTATTTCCTTTGTGCAGGCAGCTCTGGGCTGTGAAATAGAGGTGCCTACTCTTGACGGTAAGAAGCTGCACACTATTCCCGAGGGAACACAGAGCGGTACAAAATTCCGTTTGAAGGGAGTGGGTATCCCGTATCCGTCTTCTAACGGCGCACGAGGCGACCAGTATGTGACGGTTATTGTGGAAACACCCAAAAACCTTACTCAGAAGCAGAGAGAGGCTCTTATGAAGTTTGCTGATGAAACAAACGAAAAGAACTATAATCAGCAGAAAAAGTGGAGCAGTAAAATTAAGGACTATTTCAATAAATAACAGCAGAAAGGCTGTGTGAATTATGAATTGGCTTCAGATTTCTATAGAGACAACCACAGAAGGTATTGACAGCGTATGCGATGCACTATCGGCAATCGGCATTGAAGGCTTTGAAATAGAGGATAAGGACGATTTCAATACCTTTCTGGACGAAAATAAGCAGTTCTGGGACTATGTAGACGAGGACCTTTACAACGAAAGGCAGGGTCCTACAAAGGTGAAAACCTACATAGAAGAGGACGCCAAAGCTTCCGAAATTCTTATTTCAATAAAGGAAGCCTTGGAAAAAATCAAGTGCGAAGATTACGGAAGCTTGGAAGTAACTGTCAAAAACCTTGCCCAGGAGGACTGGGAAAACAACTGGAGACAGTACTTCAAGCCTTTATATGTTGGGGATAACATTATCATCAAGCCCCATTGGGAAGAGGTTGAAAACCTTGATAACAAGCTTGTTTTTGAAATTGACCCGGGTATGACCTTTGGCTCAGGTCAGCACGAAACAACACGAATGTGCGTTGAAGCGCTCGAAAAGGCTGTTGAAAAAGGTTGCAGTGTTGCTGACTTAGGCTGCGGAAGCGGTATTTTGTCGGTTATTGCACTCCTTTTGGGTGCAAAGTATGCATATGCGGTAGATATTGACCCCAACTGCGAAAAGATTGCATATGAAAACGCGGCACTTAATAACGTAACACGGGATGTATATAAGGTTGAATGCGGAAACGTGCTTACAGACACTAAGCTGTGCGAAAGACTGGCAAATGAAAAATATGACATTGTTGTGGCAAATATTGTGGCAGATGTAATAATTCCGCTTTCCGCTAAAGTGCGAAGCTTCATGAAGGAAGGCGGCTGTTTCATCACCTCGGGCATTATTGATTTCCGCATGGAGGAAGTTAGGAAAGCTCTTGAGGATAACGGCTTTGAAATTCTCGAAATTAAGCACGACGGCGATTGGTTTGCCTTTGTATGCAGATAGGAGAAGGAAGGCTATGGCTAACTTTTTTGTGGACAAAGAGGCTTTTTACCGCGACCCTATTGTGGTTGACGGAGAAGAAGCCAATCATATGATAAAGGTCCTCCGCATGAAAGCGGGAGATTGTCTTACCCTTTTTGACGGTGAGGGCAGCTGTGCTGACGGTGAAATTGAAAGCATTGAAGGAAAGTCGGTTTTGGTAAAGGTTATTAAAAGATATGCATCAGAAACTGAGCCTAAGCTTAAAATTACACTTTTTCAGGGTATACCCAAAAACCCCAAGATGGATATGATAATACAAAAAGCTACAGAATTGGGTGTTACAAGAATTGTGCCCGTAAACACTAAGCGCATCGTGGCAAAAATTGACAAGGAAGCTAAAATCGAAAGGCTTCAGCGAATTGCCTTTGAAGCGGCAAAGCAGTGCGGCAGAGCATACGTGCCCGAGGTTCATTCGCCTGTAAGCTTTGGTAAAGCCCTTGAAATGATGCGTGAGCTAAACTGTGCCATAATACCCTACGAATGTGAAAAGGACGGCAAGCTCGCCGACTGTATTCCCGAGGGGATTGAAACATTAGGCATTATAATCGGCCCCGAGGGCGGCTTTGAGGCGGCAGAAGTTGAAAAGGCAGAAGAGGCGGGTGTTAAAAGAGTAACACTCGGAAAACGGATTCTCCGCACGGAAACTGCAGGGCTTATAGCCTCGGCTCTTTGCCTGTATATTGCAGGAGATATGAATTAATTTGAAAAAAGTTGCACTTTTGTGCAACTTTTTCGCTGTGTGAAATGTATTATATAGGGGAGCATAGGTAAGAATTGGACTACATTTTGTGGTTGAAATATTGTTTTTATTGTGTTATACTATAAAAGGTAATTCTTATCTTGTTAATTTTTTATTCCTACAAGGAGGGTATTTAAATGGCAAAAAAATTATTGGCGTTGCTTCTTGCTATGTGTATGCTTTTCTCTGTGTGCTCAGTAAGTGTATTTGCTGAAGAAACAGAAGGAGAAGGTACAAATACGGAAAATAACGCGGGTACTAATGAAAACACAGGCTCCGACGAGAACACAGGCTCCGACGAGAACACAGGCTCCGATGAGAACACGGGTTCCGACGAGAATACAGGCTCTGACGAGAACACAGACTCTGACGAGAACACAGACTCCGATGATAACAATAAAACAGAGGAAGAAAAGTCTGTTAACATCAGCCTTGCAAACTCCTACTATCCCAACGATACTGTAGTAGTTAAGGGTACAGTTACAGGTGACGTTTCCGTAGTTCGTGTTGAAATTATCTGCGATGACGACAGAATTGATTTCTCCGATATTATTTCTGCATCCAAGTTCAAGTCAACCGGTCTTTCTTTTGAGCTTGAAGACGCTTCCGTTGGTGCTGAATACAGCGTTACTGTTTATGACGATGACACGGACGAAGAGCTCGGCTCCGACAGCTTCCTTATCAGAAAGAGCAATACATCAACAAGCGTTGACGACGGCTCCAATAAGGTTACAATCTGGATTGAAGGTCTCACAGAACGTTATATCGAAGAAACAGTAGTAAATCTTGACAATGTAAAGGAGCCCACTGTTTTAGAGGTTGCTGAATATGTTCTTGACGAGGCTGACCGTAACTACAAGTCCAGTAAGACTAAGGTTACAGCTATTGCTTCCACAGCTACAGGCTCTACATACACACTTAAGGACAACTCCACAGGTAAGTACTACGAGGACTGTGAATGGGCATACATCATCAACGGTGAATATGCTGACTACGACGGCGACTGGTCCGACGAGGTTAAGGGCGGCGATGAAATCGTTATTTTCTACGGTGTTCCCGGTGAAGTAGGTTACCCCATCGTTGAAATTTCTCCCGACATTATCAGTGTTAAGGACGAAGTTACAATCACAGTAAAGAACAGACTTTTTGACGAAGACGGCGAAATTGAGTCTGAAGAGCCTGTTAAGGGCGCAAAGGTTTACCTTCTTAAGCGTGGCGCTACAAGCAAGGGTACTGCAAAGACTACAAATGCAGACGGTGAATATGTATTCAAGTCTTCTACAGTAACATCAAGCTGGATCACATCCTACCAGGGCGGCGAAGTTATGGTTGGTGGCTATCAGACATCTTCTAAGCCCCTCACAATGGTTACTGTTAAGGAAGACCTTATCACAGACCGTGAGGGTACAATCCAGGCTTATGTAAGAATTGAAGGCGCTCACAAGACACTTCTCCCCAGAACAAAGAGCGCAAAGATCGATGAATTTGACCTTTACAACTTCATGGTTGAAGTTCTTGAGGACGAAGACATTGAATACGAAACAAACGACAACGAAACAAACTTCACATATTTTGAATCCAAGTCAACATCCGGTTACTCCAACGAAAACGGCGATATCGTACGTGACAGTGGTTGGTATGTTGCTGTAAATGACGAAATTTACACTCCCGATGATGACCTTGAAGAAGTTGAAATTTATCCCAACGATGAAATTCTCTTCTACTTCGGTGACGAAGACACTGTTTCCGTTGTTTACTGCAAGATTGACGGCGAGCTCGAAACAGAAGAGAAGGTATATGCATACTTCTACTCTGATAAGGATATGACAAATCCCATCGACGATTTCGATGTATACTTCGACGGTGGCGACTACAACAATAAGAAGCTCAACACAAATGCTGACGGTAGAGTTACTCTTCCCACAGTTGAATACAGAGGCACATACACTCTTTCCTGGGGTGAACAGGTTGCAGTAAAGGCTGACGAATGTCCTTATGCAGTCTCCGGCAGCGTTGACCTTAAGTACACAGGCGCATCTGCTCCTGACGAGGATGAAGACGAAGAAACTACAACAAAGCCCAAGGCTACAGAGCCCAATATCCAATACAAATGTGATAATTGCGGAGACACTGTAAGCAAGATTTACACAGTTGAATACGATGGCGAGGAGCTTGATGTATGTAAGTCCTGCAGACAGGAACTTGAAGAGGAAGAATGGACTACAGCTCCTGAAGAGGACGAAACATGGAAGCCCGGCGATTACACAGAAGTTCCCGAGGATGAAACATTCGTTCCCGGTCCTTCCAAGTACTATCCCGACACAAACATTGACAAGTGGGCTGTTGCAAACGTAAACAAGGCATATGAATATGACCTTATGAGCGGTACAGGCCACGGCTACTTTGAGCCTAAGAGAGAAATCACAAGAGCAGAGTTCACAACTATTGTATGCAGAATTCTCGGTCTTGATACAGATCCTTCTGCATATGAACAGAAGTTTGCTGACGTTTCTCCCTCTGACTGGCATTACGGCTATGTAATGGCTGCTTTCAAGGCAGGTTATGTAAACGGCATGAGCGAAACAATCTTTGCTCCTTCCAACTACATTACACGTGAAGAAATTGCAGTTATGGTTTCCAGAATTCTTAACGTAACAGGCGAAGAAAGTGATGCATACCTCTTTGCAGACGGCGCGTCCATCTCCGCTTGGGCAAGAATTTACGTTGCAGCTGTTAACAAGACAGGCATCATGACAGGTGACCAGTTTGGTCAGTTCTTACCCAAGAACAAGGTTGACCGTCAGACAGTTGCTACAATTGCAGTTCGTCTTTACGAATATCTCGGCAAGAACTAATAATTGATGATTAAAACAGGACGGTTTACCCGTCCTGTTTTTTATGCCAAAAGGAAAGAAATTACGATAATTTAGTTGAAATTCGGGAGAAATGATAGTATAATATAATCAAGGAATTATATTTATTTTCGGGAGGAAAAAATTATGAAAATTACAAAAAGAAGTATTGCTGTTATCCTTTGCACTGTTATGCTGTTTACAGTGGCACTTGCAGGCTGCGGCAGCAAGGAAAAGCTTCAGCCCAGCGACATTACAGGCGCCCAGGTGCAGGAAGAATTCTGGAACAGTGACCTTGACGCTTCTGCTGAAATTCTTAACGGATACCGTGCACAGAGCTTAGAAGAGGTTGTTATGAACTGGAGACAGGCAAAGATGCAGGGTAACGGTGCTATCCTTTACGCACTTTATTCTGCCGAGCTTAAGGAAATTTACCTTAACAGAATGAAGAGCGATTTCGCTATCTGGAACTTCTACTACGGAAGAGAAAACGAAAAACCCCTTCAGGTTGAATGCAGCACTCCTCAGCCTATTGAGGATATCGACAACATGTATTTCTCCACAGTAACAACAATCGAAAGTGACGGAATTACAAGAACATCCTATGATATTTATATCGAGCTTCAGGACGGCGGTTACTTTGTAACAAGCTATACTGCAGCTGAAACAATTGAACAGTAATTAAAAGAGGGATAAATGATGAAAAAACTGATTTGTATTTTAATTGCGGCAGCACTTTTCGTAATGCCTTTTGCAGCTTTTGCCCAGGAGGGTGAGGTGCAGCTTGCTGCCGTTTCTCAGCAGAGCACGGTTGAAGTAGGCGACCAGTTTTTGGTTGATGTTATGAAGAGCGATGAAGCTAAGTTCCTTACCTTCAGAATAAATGGAACATTTGACAGCTCTCTGGCAGAGCTTATTGCTCCTGTATACACAAACGAAAAGCTTGGTGTTCTCACCAACAAATTTGACAATGAAAAAGGCACCTTTTTGTTTGAAGGCTACGACCAGACAATAAAAGGAACAGATGAAAAGGTTGTTGTGTCACTCCTTTTTGAAGCAAAAAAGAGCGGTGAATTCAAGATGGACCTTCTTGATGACTGCATGCTTGGGAAAGCTAATGAAAATGCTTTCTACACTCTTGATATAAACGACGCCTCAGTTACAATAGCTGATGACACTAACGGTGAAAGCGTTTCCATTATTGAAGATGCAAAGCCCCTTACATCCTTCGACGACATGTTCGGCTACGATTGGGCAGAAAAGGCTGTAGGCGTTATGGAAACACTTGGTGTTACAAAGGACATTGCAGACAAGTCCTTCTATCCTGCAAAGGAAATTACACGCGGTGAGTTTATCACCATGCTTATGAGAGTTTGTAAGCAGAAGTCCACAAAGAGCGTGGAAGATTTCCTCGATGTTGACAAGGACAGCTATCAGTATGAATATATTATGACGGCAAAGGCGCTCGGCATTGCAAAGGGTGACAACGAGGGCAACTTCCGTCCTGATGAAAGCATTTCAAGACAGGATGTATGTTCGCTTGTTTACAGAACAATGCTTAAAATGAACAAGGTTAATCCCGAAATTGATACTGATACATACCTTGCAAAGTTCACAGACAAGGACACTGTTGCTCCTTACGCTGTTGAATGTATGGCAGGTCTTGTGAGAGCTAAAATTTTACAGGGCGATGATAAAAATCTTCTTCGTCCTGAAGACAATATGACAAGAGCTGAAGCAGCTGTTTTGCTTAACAAGCTGGCTGAATTCAACATCCTTGTTTCAAGAGGTTAGAATTATGAATGCTGTTTTCTGGATTTGTGCAATGGTGCTGTTTCTGATTATTGAAGCAGTCACACCTATGCTTGTTTCTATCTGGTTTGCCCTTGGTGCTCTTGTGGCTGCAATTCTTGCCTATATGGGCGTGGGTACAAACATCTGCGTACTGACCTTTGCAATAGTGTCGGCAATTGCGGTTGTTTTGTTCCAAAAGCTCTTCGGCGACAAATTCAAGCAAAAGCACGAGAGAACAAATGCCGACAGGTTAATCGGCGCAAAGGGCGTTGTTGAAACGGATATTGACCCCGTGATGGGTAAGGGTACTGTTCTCGTACAGGGTAATTTATGGTCGGCGAAGTCTGACGGTAATATCCCTTCGGGATGTGAGGTTGAGGTTTGCGCAATTGAAGGCGTTAAACTTTTGGTAAAAACTTTGGAGGTGTAATTATGCCATATCTTATTGCTTTAATTCTTATCGCATTAGTAATTGTTGTATTAAATATCAAAATCGTTCCTCAGGCAAAGGCTGTAGTTATTGAGAGACTCGGTGCATACAAGGAAACCTGGTCCGTAGGCTTACACATAAAGGTGCCTTTTATTGACCGTGTTGTTGCAACAGTAAACCTCAAGGAAAGAGTTGCCGACTTCCGTCCTCAGGCGGTTATCACAAAGGATAATGTAACAATGCAGATTGATACTGTTGTTTACTTCCAGATAACTGACCCAAAGCTGTATTGCTACGGTGTTGAACATCCCATGATGGCAATTGAAACGCTTACAGCTACAACTCTCCGTAACATTATCGGCGAAATGGAGCTTGACGAAACTCTTACCTCGCGCGACATTGTAAACGCAAAAATGCGTACAATACTTGACGAGGCTACTGACCCGTGGGGTATTAAAATTAACCGTGTTGAACTCAAAAATATCATACCTCCTGCCGAAATTCAGGATGCAATGGAAAAGCAGATGAAGGCTGAGCGTGAAAGACGAGAGGCTATTTTGCGTGCCGAAGGTGAAAAGCGCAGTGCAATATTGGTTGCTGAAGGTGAAAAGGAAAGCGCTATTTTACGTGCCGAAGCCGTAAGAGAATCCAAAATCCGCGAGGCAGAGGGTGAAGCTGAAGCAATTCTCAGAGTACAGAATGCAATTGCAAAGGGTATTGAATTGATTAATCAGGCTAATCCTACTAAGGAAACCATTTCAATAAGAAGTCTCGAAGCGTTGGAGAAGGTTGCAGACGGTAAGGCTACAAAGCTCATTATCCCTTCCGAAATACAAAACCTTACAACACTGGCTGCTTCTTTGAAAGAGGTTATGAGCGATAAATAGAATTGAGTGAAAACATATGGTAAACTTGAAAGACAAAATTAAAGCTTTATTAAAAAACAAAATGTTTCTTGTGGGGGCAGCATCTTTTGTGCTGCCTGCACTTGCGCTATATATTATTTTTGCCATAAATGGGGTGCATCCTTTCGGCGACACGCAGATACTTGTAACCGACTTATGGCACCAGTATTATCCTTTCCTTTGCGAGCTTCAAGAGAGGCTCAAGGAAGGGCAGTCTATATTGTATTCTGAAAATATAGGTCTTGGTATCAACTTCTGGGCACTTATTGCATATTATTGCGCAAGCCCGCTGAACTTTTTAATAATGCTTGTTCCCAAGGAAGCTCTTCGTGACCTGCTGGCAGTTATGGTTGCTCTCAAGGTAGGCTTTTCCGGGCTGTTCTTTTCCTTGTATCTTAAGAAAGTGTTTGCAAGGTATGACAGGTCAACTGTTGCATTTTCTATGATGTATGCCCTTTGCGGATATGTGCTCGGCTATTACTGGAACATAATGTGGCACGACTGTGTGGCTCTTCTGCCCCTGGTAATGCTCGGCGTGTACTCGCTTATAAAAGAAAACAAGTGGATTTTGTATGTGTTTTCTCTGGCGGTTGCTGTTATAAGCAACTTCTACATCGGTTTCATGGTGTGCATTTTTACGGCAATTTATTTCTTTTTCGAATGCGCAAAAAGCTCCATGGGCTTCAAGACATTTATCAGAAAGCTTTTTCATATTGGTGTTTGCTCCATTCTGGCATTGGCGCTTACTGCATTCATCACAATTCCTGCGTATATGGCTCTGCAGGACACTGTTTCAACTGTGCCGAAAAATTCAAGCAGTACAGAAAAAAGCCTTGTTATCGATATAAAGGAAGCAGTTAAAGATATAAAGGAGGATGCGGCAGATAATATAGGTCGTCTGGCGTCCTTTAACGAGCCTGTTCCCAAGGAAGGGCTTCCCAATATTTTCAGCGGTTTTATATGTGTAATTTTACTTGGCTTCTTCTTTGTATCCAAAAAGATAAAATTAAGCGAAAAGCTGTCAACGGCATTGATGCTGTTGGTGCTTTTTCTCAGCATAACCGTGAGCGATCTGGACATTATATGGCACGGCTTCCATAAGCCCAACATGGTGCCCTACAGATACGCATTTGTATTTTCCTTTGCAATGGTTATTACAGCCTACAGGACATATGTTGCTGAGTTTGCTGAAGGAGAGCCATCAAAAAGAAAGGGTGCAGCATATGCTCTGCCTGTCATTTTCAGTGCGGCAGTAATTGTGTGCGCCTGGGGTAAAGCGGCTATTGCCACAATTCTGGGATGTAGTGCTCTCGCAATTGTCTACATGCTTATTGTCACATCCATTGACCAGAGCAGGAAAACCTTATCGGGCAATATATGGAACGAGGCGCTGTGCGGAGTAATTGTGCTTGAAATGCTTATCAACACAGCTATTGCAGTGCCTACCGTAAGAACTACAACATATTCAACCTACTATTACAGAGGCGAGGAGATAGAACGCCTTTTAGAGGATGTGGATGCCGATGAGTCTCATTTAAGGGTTGAGACAAGTCAGGAGTATATTCTTAACGACTCGGCGCTTTACGGATATAAGGGCGTGTCAACCTTTACGTCTACCGCCAATTATCCTGTTACAAAGCTTATGGAAAAGCTCGCGCTTTGTGCACCTGCCCGTTCAAACAGATATTACTACGAAACAACTTCACCCTTGACAAATGCTTTCTTGGGTATTGAGCATGTCATTTTCAAGAACGATATGAAAAACCTCAATCCTTACCTTGAAAGCGTTGCAGAGGAATGGACCGAAGACGAAAAATACAAGAACGTTATTTATAAAAATAACGAGGTACTGCCAATAGGCTTTATGGTGGATAAGGCTTTCACCTCTACCGCTCTCAGTGGCGAAAACCCCTTTGATGTGCAGAACGACTTATTCCGCAAGGCAACAGGACTTGAGGAAGATTTGTTCACAAGAGTTCCGCTTAAGTCAGTTACAGGCGAGTCAACTATTAAGGTTACGGGCACAAAGGAAGGTAAGTATACCTTTGCTGAGGACCCCACCCAAAAACCTGAGCTTCAGATAAACTATGTTGCACCTGACGAAAACTCGCTGTACGCATATGTTGACTGTAAGCATATTAAGAAAATTATTGTTTCAAATACAACCTACAAGGTGGGAAAGAGAGCATATATCTTCCCGGCAGGCAGCTATGAGGAGGGCGAAAAGTTCAAATTCAAGTTTGAATTTGAAGACACCTTTAAGGATAAAGCCTCGGTTGAATTCCATGTTTACTCAATGAACGAAAAGCTTTTTGAACAGGGCATGGAGCTTCTCAGGGATGAAAGCTTTGAAATAGAAGAGTATAAAGCAAGAAAAATTAAAGGTCGCATAAATGCTCTTGAAGACGGATATTTTTACACATCAATTCCTTACGAGAGAGGCTGGAGGCTTTTTGTTGACGGTACAGAAGCAGAGATTGAGCCCTTTGAAGGTGCAATGATAGGTGTAAAGCTTCCTAAGGGTGAACACAGCATTGTTTTAAGATACACACCCTTCGGTTTTGGTATTGGTGTTGTTATTTCGATTGCGGCTCTTCTGGTTGCTGTTTGGGCAATCATTTTAATGCGAAGGAGAAGGAAAAATGGACAAGATATCGATAGTGGTGCCTTGTTATAATGAAGAATTGTCTTTGCCTTACTTTTACGATGAAATTGTACGTGTGGCAGAGGAAATGAAAAATGAGGCAAATTTTGAATTTATATTTGTAAATGACGGCTCCTTGGATAAAACAGTAGAGGTGTTACGGGACCTCAGGAAAAAGGATAGCAGAGTAAGATATATTTCCTTTTCCCGCAATTTCGGCAAGGAAGCTGCCATGTATGCAGGCTTTAAGGCTGTGACAGGAAACCTTAGTGTAGTTATGGATGCCGATTTGCAGCATCCGCCGAAGTTCATTCCCGAAATGTATAAGGGCATAAAGGAAGAAGGTTACGACTGTGTGGCAACACGCAGAGTAAAAAGGCTCGGCGAGCCTAAAATTCGCTCCTTCTTTGCAATGCGCTTTTACGGCATTATAAATAAGCTTTCTGACACAAACATTGTTCCCGGCGCGTGTGATTATCGCATGATGACAAGAAAAATGGTTGATGCAGTGCTGGACATGAGCGAGGTTAATCGTTTCTCAAAGGGTATTTTCAGCTGGGTAGGCTTCAATACAAAGTGGATTCCCTTTGAAAACGTGGCAAGAGTTGCAGGCGAAACAAAGTGGTCCTTTAAAAAGCTGTTTGCATATTCTCTGGACGGTATTACAGCCTTTTCTACAGCACCATTGCAGGCATCGTCCTTCATTGGAATTCTGTTCTGCGTTATTGCATTCATTTTCGGGCTTGTTACATTTATCAAAACACTTGTTTTCGGCGAGCCTGTTGCAGGCTTCCCGACACTTATGTGTGCAATGCTTCTCATTGGCGGTATACAGCTTCTTATGATTGGTATTTTGGGTCAGTATATATCTAAAATGTACGTAGAAACAAAGAAACGACCCATTTATATTGTAAAAGAAACCGAGGAAGATATATGAAAAAAGTAGTTGACGAAAAGCTTTTTAAATTTATTCTTGTCGGCATACTTAACACATTGGTCGGATATGCAATAAACTTTACGGCACTTAATGTTTTTCACCTTGGTTTTATGCTTGCGGGTGCTCTTAACTATATTCCCACAAGTGTAATGAGCTTTTTTCTCAATAAATATTTTACATTTAAAAGTAAAGGTGACATGAAAAAGGAAGCAGTACGTTTTGCTGTTAATATTGCAGTTTGCTGGCTTCTTGCTTACGGCATTGCAAAGCCTGTTACAGCATTTCTGATGGGGTTTGCTCCCGTAGCGGTGTTTGATTTTGTAAAATGGATAAGCTTTGGATTTCTTAGCGGACACGAGCAGATTATTGACAACCTTGCAACGATTGTCGGCATGGGTCTGTTTGTGGTTTTTAATTATACAGGACAGCGTTTTTTCGCATTTAAAGCCGAAGAATGAGGGATTTTTCTCTCATTCTTTTTTCTTTGTTCAATTGACAAGGGAAGGGTGAATTGGTATAATTAATTTACAAAAAATGTAAATGAGGGTTGGTAATGAAAAAAACTTTAACACAAGATTTTCAGGACACGGTGTCAAAATTTCATATATGGAATAAAAGCATTCTCGATATTATGAGCAAGCTGCAAAGCGCATCGTCAAAGATTAACCGCGCGGCGGTAAAATCCGTTACGGGTTGCGGCTGTGTGGAAATTGACGGCAGAAAAAGCACCGTCAGCTTTGAAAAACAGGAAAATTCGTGCCAGATGCGCGGTGATTTGTGCGACGAATGCCGTGCCAATATGGAGCGCGAGATAGGCGAAGGGTTTTACTACATGGTCTGCATGTGCAATGCACTCAATTTAAATCTTGACAAAATAATTCAAAAAGAGACTGATAGGGTCAAAACCTTGGGAAAATATAATCTTATGTAGTTGACTTAAACGCAATTGCCCCGTATAATAACAATTGATATGGGGCGATTGTTATGTTAAATGAAATTATGAATACAATTGAAAAAATAATACGCAAAAAAGGCAGCTGCATTGTTGCAATTGACGGCAGGTGCGGCTCGGGCAAAACAAGCCTTGCCGAAAAGCTTACGGAATATTTTGACTGCAATGTTTTTCACATGGATGATTTTTTTCTTCAAAAGCACCAAAGAAATGAGCCAAGGTTTAATGAAACAGGCGGAAATGTTGACTATGAAAGGTTTTATGGAGATGTTTTGTTGCCTTTGGTTAATAACGAAGCTTTTTCCTACAGACCCTTTGACTGTCAAAGGATGGACTTTGCAGAAAGTATTTCGATACAAAAAAAGAGCGTTGCAATTGCTGAAGGCTCTTACTCTTGTCATCCATGCTTGTTCGGAAGCTACGACTTGCACATTTTTCTTGATATTGACAAAAAAACTCAGCTCAAGCGCCTCATAGAAAGGGAAGGGGAAGAGAAAATTAAGCAGTTTGAAGAGAAATGGATTCCCTTGGAGGAGCGGTATTTTATCAATACGGAGCTTAAATATAAATGTGAAATTTACTATAAAACATCGGTTTGATTACCGATGTTTTTTCATTAAAAAAATTTGGAAAAATTGCAAAAAAAGTGTTGACAGATTAAGTTAGTTATGCTAAACTAACTTAGGAGTTAGGGGAGGCTAACTGACGAGTTGGCTGAAACTGACAGATTACAGTTCATACGATACGCCTTGTCTGCCATACAAGTGCGTATCGCATGATTGAAATATTGCTTTGTGGCAGAAAGGCGATGTAAATTATGATGAATTTAACACAGGCTATTGAAGGTAAGGAGTACATCATAAAGGATGTAGTTTCCGAAGATGAAGAGATGGACGCGTTTTTGTTCTCTCTGGGCTGTTACAGCGGTGAGCCCATCACTGTAATTTCCCATTTGAAGGGTGGTTGTGTTGTTGCCATTAAAGACGGCAGATACAACATTGATAAGTTTCTTGCAGCAGCCATCCTTATATGAATTTTGTAAGTAATACGGCGTGACCGTTTAGCTTAAATAAATTATAAGGAGGAATTCCATATGAGAATTGCCTTAGCAGGTAATCCCAATTCCGGTAAGACTACCATGTACAACGCTCTTACAGGTAAAAATGAGCGCGTTGGTAACTGGGCGGGCGTTACCGTTGACAGCAGAGAAAGTGTTATAAAGAAGGGCATAAGCAGCACGAATGAGGAGGTAATCGTAGTTGACCTTCCCGGTGCATACTCAATGTCACCTTTTACAAGCGAAGAGTCTATAACAAGCAGCTATGTAAAGAATGAGCATCCTGATGTTATCGTAAACATTGTTGATGCTACAAACTTGTCAAGAAGCCTGTTTTTCACAACTCAGCTCTTAGAGCTTGGCATTCCCGTAGTGGTGGCGCTTAACAAGAGCGATGTAAACGAGGCAAAGGAAACAAAAATCGACACGGCAAAGCTTTCTTTAAAGCTCGGATGTCCCGTTGTGGAAACAATCTCTACAAATGCAACAGGTCTCAAGAATGTTATTGATGAAGCAGTTAAGTGCAAGGGCAAGAGCCAGACTGCTCCCTTTGTACAGAGTTCGGTAAATCTTCAGGACAAGAAGAGCGTTGAAGAAGCCGACAGAAAGCGCTTTGAATTTGTAAACAAGGTTGTTTCTGAGGTTGAAAGCCGTAAGGTTAAGACAAACCAGAGAAATGCACAGGATAAAATCGATGCTGTTCTTACAAACAAGTGGATTGGTATTCCGATTTTCGCTATTGTAATGTTCCTCGTGTTCGACATTTCTCAGTCCTCCTTCGGTCCTTTCCTTGCTGATACTTTGGTTGCATGGATTGAAACCTTCCAGGCATGGATTGGTGATATACTTATCAATGCAGGCATTGCAGATATCTGGTATGCACTTTTGGTTGACGGCATTATCGGCGGTGTAGGTGCCGTTGTAGGCTTCCTGCCCTTGGTAATGGTAATGTATTTCCTTATTGCTCTTCTTGAGGACTGCGGTTATATGGCGCGCGTTAGCGTTGTGCTTGACCCCATATTCAAGAAGGTTGGTCTCTCCGGTAAGAGTGTAATTCCCTTTGTTATCGGTACAGGCTGTGCAATTCCCGGTGTTATGGCTTGCCGTACAATCCGCAATGAGCGTGAGAAGAAGGCAACAGCTATGCTTACACCCTTTATGCCTTGCGGTGCTAAGCTTCCCGTTATTGCACTGTTTGCAGGTGCATTCTTTGAGGATGCTTCCTGGGTTGGTACACTTATGTACTTTGTGGGCATTCTGCTCATATTCTTCGGTGCACTTCTTGTTAACAAAATTGCAGGTCACAAGGCAAGAAAGAGCTACTTTATTATTGAGCTTCCCGAATATAAAGTTCCCAGCCTTGTAAGAGCATTTACTTCTATGTGCTCACGCGGTTGGTCTTACATAGTTAAGGCAGGTACAGTAATTCTTGTATGTAACACAGTTGTTCAGATTATGCAGACCTTTGCATGGAATTTTCAGGTGGCAGAAGCAGCAGATGCATCTATCCTTGCTTCTATTGCAAAGCCTGTTGCTTATCTCATTATTCCTATCGTAGGTGTTCATGCATGGCAGTTGGCAGCCGCCGCTGTTACAGGCTTTATCGCTAAGGAAAATGTTGTAGGTACACTGGCAGTTTGCTATGTAGGTCTTGAAAACCTTATCGATACAGAAGAGCTTGCTCTTATGGAAGGTGCAGGGGCTGAGGTAGCCGGCGTGTTTGCAATAACAAAGGTTGCGGCACTGGCTTATCTTATGTTCAATCTCTTTACACCTCCTTGCTTTGCTGCAATGGGTGCGATGAATTCCGAAATTAACGACAAAAAGTGGCTTTGGGGCGGTATTGCACTTCAGTTCGCTACAGGCTACACCGTAGGCTATCTTGTATACCAGATAGGTACACTTATCACAACAGGTAGCTTTGGCGCAGGCTTTGTTCCCGGTCTTGTTGCTGTAGCATGCTTTGTATTGGTTGTTTTTCACCTTATCCTTAAGGCAAATAAGAGCCTTGAAAAGGAATATGCCTCTAAAACAGTTAAAGAAGCTGTAAAGAAATAAAATTACTTAAAAGGAGTTTTGGCTATGGTAAATATAATTATACCGATAGTACTTGTTTTGATTGTAGGCGGTGCCATTGCCTATATAATAAAAGCAAAGAAAAACGGCGCAAAATGCATAGGCTGTCCTTCGGGCGGATGCTGCTCTCAGAATAAGGGCGAATCTTGCAATTGTACTTGCCAGACCAAAACTGAATAACTCATAATTATCTCCTGATAATACGGGCGTGTCGAAAAATGACACGCCTGTATTTTTTTCTATTGAAATTAATCACATAGGTGATATAATTAAGATAGGTGATAACCATGGAAAATTATTCTCTTTATACTGAAAATATAATTAAAAAGAACAGCGACAGTGCCATAAAGCCGTCGCTTTTGTTGCATGCCTGCTGTGCACCGTGCTCAAGTGCCGTGCTGGAATATCTCAACAAGCATTTTGAAATAACAGTATATTTTTATAACCCTAATATATCAACAAAGGACGAGTTTGAAAAAAGAGCCGATGAGCTGAAACGCTTTATAGGCGAGTTTCCACTTGAAAACTTCAAGGGTGTTATTATTGAAGATTATGACCACAGTGAATTTATCAGCATGGTAAATGGCAGGGAAGAGTTAGAAGAGGGTGGAGCCAGATGCTTTGACTGCTATAGTCAGCGAATTGAGAAAAGCGCTGCATACGCCCGCGAGAAGGGCTTTGACATGTTCGCAACCACACTTTCGGTAAGCCCTCACAAAAACGCTCAGTGGCTTAATGAGATAGGAAAAACAATGGCGGAGAAGTATTCGGTTGACTACCTTTACTCCGACTTTAAAAAGAAGAATGGCTACAAGCGCTCTTGCGAGCTCTCAAGGGAGTATAACCTCTACCGTCAGTCATTCTGCGGTTGTGAATTTTCGAAAAGATAATGAAAGAAGGCTTTTTTTTATGAATGAAAAGAAGGACAAGGGAATATTGTCGGGAAGTCTTTGGCGGGCAATACTTTTATTTGCACTTCCAATTGCGGCGGGAAACATGCTGCAGCAGCTTTTCAACACTGCCGACGTTGCAATTGTAGGTAAGTTTGCGGGCAAAGAGGCTCTTGCGGCAGTAGGAAGCAACGGCTCAATTATAAATCTTCTTCTTAATTTGTTTATAGGCATTTCTGTGGGTGCAAATGTTGTTATTTCCCGTTACATAGGCGAAGGCAACGAAGAGCGGGTAAGCCGCGCAGCACATACGGCAGTTGTTGTATCGGTTATAAGCGGTATAGTTGTAATGATACTCGGACTTATTCTGGCAAAGCCAATGCTTGTTATGATGAATTCACCCGACGATGTTATAGACCTGGCAGCCCTTTATCTCAGGATATATTTTTGCGGTATGCCTTTTATGATGCTTTATAATTTCTCGGCAGCAATTTTAAGAAGCCGCGGCGATACCAAAAGACCTTTAATATGCCTTGCAGTATCGGGCGTTATAAACGTAATACTTAACCTTGTTTTTGTTATTAATTTTCATATGAGTGTTGCAGGTGTTGCCTTGGCTACAGTTATAGCAAATGCAGTTAGTGCAGCGTTGGTGTTCTATTTCCTGACCCAGGAAAAAGGCGCTTTGAAAATTGAATGGAGCAAGCTCAGAATTGATAAAAGCATTCTTGTTGAGTTTGCATGTATAGGTATTCCTTCGGGGCTTCAAGGTGCTGTGTTCTCGGCATCGAATATATTTGTTCAGTCTTCTCTCAATTCCCTGGGCTCAAGCTATATGGCAGGAAGCAGTGCGGCATTGAATTTTGAGTTTTATGTATATCACCTTATGAGCGGTTTTTCACAGGCGACGGTAACATTTACATCACAGAATTACGGTGCGGGAAACTATCGCCGTTGCCGATCTGTTGCAAAGTGGTGTCTGTTCCTTGGCGTTGGCTTTGGCAGCGTGCTTGTAACAGCTATGATGCTTTTGCGTGGAAGTATGGTTTATGTCTTTACGGATGATGCCATCGTTGCAGAAATCGCCGTTGTGAGAATGATGTATATTCTTCCGTTTATAATGGTAAATTCAATGAGCGACATTTTAAGCGGCAGTATGCGTGGTGTAGGTCACTCAATGGTACCTGCTCTTATTACAATCGGCGGTGTATGCGGTGTGAGGCTTATCTGGATTTATACTGTTTTTGAAAAAATTAAAAGCTTTGAAATTCTCATGATGATTTACCCCGTCAGCTGGGTTATAACAGCAATAGGCATTATAGGTGCATATTTTGTTATAAGAAAAAAAGAGCTTATGAGATAAAAAAACAGAGTGTCGTGATTTCGGCACTCTGTTTGCTTTTGGTTAAATCTGAAAGCACGGTAGCTTCGAAAAGAAACTACCGTGCTTCTGGTGCGGATAACAGGAGTCGAACCTGCATGAAATTGCTCTCACATGGACCTGAACCATGCGCGTCTGCCAATTCCGCCATATCCGCATATTAAATTAGGAGGTCAGTCAACTGCTTATACCTACGTTGGTTTGAATGGGGCAGACGCTGCGCGTCGTCCCGTTTGCGGTTCCCGACAGCAACTTTCCTTTGGTCGTTGCTTGTCGACCGCGGCACAGCTCTGCGTGTTCGCTTAATCCTCCGCAGGAGGCGCTCACACTCGATTCCAATTCCGCCATATCCGCATATTAAACTGACTTTTAGAATTATAACACACGCTTTTTATAAATGCAAGAATTTTATGAAAATATTTTTAAAATGTATAAAAAAATAAAGGAACATTTGCTTCTTTATTTTTTTGAAAAAGTATTGAATTGATGGGAAATTTGTAATATAATTAATGTGATTAGATATGTAAATGAGGGATGAAAATGAAGAAGGGTAAAATGAAAAAAATTATATCGGCATTTCTTATGCTTTGCATTACGCTTTCGGGAGTTATTTTTCATGCTGCCGAGAACGATATGTCCGCGCCCGCGTTTTCGCACGAGGGCGGTATTTACAGTGAAGCGTTTACATTAACTCTCGACGGCAGTGGAGAAGCAGTTTACTATACTCTTGACGGCAGTATGCCCGACAAAAACAGCACACTTTACACCGGACCTATCGAAATTGACCCCAAAAAGCTTTCGCCCAGAAGTGTACAGGGCAGAGTAAGCCAGGAAAGATGGGAAAAGGGCATTGTTGTGCGCGCGGTGGCTTTTAACAGTGATTTTAATTGGTATTCTCCTGTTGCAACCAATACATATTTTGTATCAGAAAAGGTTAGTGAGCTTAACAAGAATGTGCCCGTTGTAGCAATAAGCGGCAATCCTTACGATTTCTGGGACCAGAACGAGGGCATTTACACAAATTACGAATATGAGCATAACATACTCGGCGATGTTGAATATTTTGACAATAACGGCGAAGGCTTTGAAAGAAGTCTTGAGTTAAAGGTTTCGGGTCACGGCTCAAGAAGCAATCCCAAAAAGAGCATCCGTCTTTACTTTACAAAGGGCGATACCGAGGGCAGAAAAAACCTTGAATATGATATGGTAGAGATTGCAGACAAGAACTTCTACGATACAAGCAAGGTTAAAAAGCATGGCAAGATTACCTTCCGTATTTCTGACTGGGCAGAAACAGACCTTAAGGACCCTATGGCTCAGCGCATTACTGACTTTATGCGTCCCGACACAGCTGCTTCCACACCGGCGGCACTCTTTATAAACGGCGAGTTCTGGGGCATTTACGAAGCCCGTGAACAGTACGATAACCGTTATCTCGACTATCACTACGAAGACATTGACAAGGACGATGTTGTTTTCCTTGACCGTGACTGGACAACGGAAAACTATACCTTCACACTTTCTGATAATGGCTATCAGGGCATAGAACGTATACTCTACGAAGAAGGTCCCGAAGAGGATGAAGAATACTATCGCGACCAGTATAACTATGTGCAATATCTGATGCTTAATGCAGAGGATGAAGCAGTATACAATGAGCTTACAGGTTATGTTGATATCGACAATTTAATTGACTATCTGTTTGTTTGCTTCTACTGCGACAACATTGACTGGCCCGGTAACAACTTCAAGTTCTGGAGAACAAACATGGAACGCTCTAACGGCGACACATATGCTGCTGACGGCAAGTGGAGGTTTATGGTACACGACTTTGACCTTGCTTTTGATGGTATAAATAACAACACTTTAGAATATGCGCTTAAGAGTAATTTGCCCGAAACAGAGGCAAGACATCCGGGGTTTGTGGCAGAAAGATTTGACGGTCTTTTCAAAAATGAAGACTTCAGAAACCGCTTTGCACAGAGAAGTGCGGCGTATCTTAACAGCGCGGTTTCCGTTGAAAACATTACAAAAATTACAGAAGACCTCATAAGGGAACGTGAAGCTGTTAAGGGCTATGACCTCATGAGATGGAACAACATGAGCGGCACCTATAACCAGCGACTTGACGCATGGAAGGAAAGAGTTGAAAGCAAGTTTGTCAATTTTGCATCAGGCAGAAATCCTTACTTCGAAAAAATGGTTTCTGATTTCTACAAGAAATATTACAAGAGCGAAATTGGCGAAACAACAAGCTTCAGCTTTGAAATTGATACAGATAAAGCAAGCGTTGATGTTGCAGGTGCTGTTATCCGCGAAAGCTTCTATGGCGAAAAAGCTTCAAGCTTCAAAACAACTCAGTACACAAATATTCCCGTAACAATTTCGGCTGAATGTAAAGAAGGCTACATTGTTAAATCCATAACAGTTAATGGCGAAAAGTTTAACGGTGACACTGTTACAATTACACCCGAAAAGAAGAATTACACAGTTTCTTTTGAAGTTGTTGAAGGTACAACAGAGGAAAAGACAGTTGCCGGAATTTCTGTAATTCGTCAAGGCAGATTTGGTCTCATGAAGGGAGGCGAAAAGCTTCCCGTTGAAGTAATGGCAACATACACCGACGGCACAAGTGAAAGAGTGTTCGGTTACACTGTTACAAGCGAAACAAACAGTGTGGCTGTGGGCGAAAACGGTGTTGTGACAGCAACAGTTCCCGGAAGCGGAAACATGATTGTTACATACAAAGGCGTAAAAACAAACTTTACAGCAGTTGTTGAATAAGCTTATATTGGGGGAAACGAAAGTTTCCTCCAAAATTATAGAAAAAGAGGTTGATAGGAATGGACAGAACATTTTTTATGGGCAACAGACAATCTTTATATGATACACTTGCCCCGGGAACACTTCTGGTTATGTACTCTGGTCATGCACCCAGAAAAACAGCGGACGAGCCGTATCCCTTCTTCAGTGACCGCAGCTTTGTGTACATGACAGGCGTTACAAAGGAAAACATTATTTTTACGGCGCTTAAGACCGAGACAAGTGTTGAAGAAACAATGTTCATTCTTCCGCCGGATGCACATGCAGAGCGCTGGAACGGTGCGAGAATTAAAGCACATGAAGCAGAGGAAATTTCGGGTGTTAAAAACTATAAATACGTTAAGGAATTCGGTGCCTATCTTAAGGCTCTGGCAACAAGCGGAAAATGCGATACAGTGGCACTTGATTTTGATAAGTATTTTGAAAATGAGGAGCCTAAGGAAGCCTTTGTACTCTCTGAAATAATAAAAAAGGAATATCCATATCTCAGTTTAAAAAACGTACATAAAACCATTGCTAACATAAGAACAATTAAAAAGCCTTGCGAAATTGAGGCTATGCGAGTTGCAGAAAGTATTAACCGTGAAGGTATTATCAACATGATGAAAGCCTCAAAGCCGGGAATGTACGAATATCAGTATAAGGCTGTATGGGACTATACTCTTATGCAGCACGGCGTTCTTTCTCCCATGTTCCCGTCAATTATTTCGGCAGGTAAGAATAACTTCTGTATTCATTACTATGACTACTTAGGTCAAGCACAGGACGGCGACATGATTCTTAACGATGTTGGCGCTGTATGGGACTTCTGCGGCACAGATGTTTCCCGCGGATGGCCCTGCAACGGTAAGTTCACAGACAGACAGAAAGCGCTTTACGAATGTGCTTTTGAGACAAGCAATTATATGTTTTCTATCTTAAAGCCCGGCTTTAAGATGGCAGATGTTGATGCCACAGCCAAGGAATATAACGCAAAATTACTCCGCGAGGTTGGCGTACTCGGCAAAGACGAGGATCCGGGAAAGTTAATCTGGCACGGCGGTGCGCATCATGTTGGCTTTGACACACATGATGTTGTTGATGTGGCAGGAAAAGAGATTGCTCCCGGCATGGTATTTTGTGTTGACATAGGTATTTACTGCGAAGAGTGGGGCATAGGCTTCAGATTGGAGGACAACTGCCTTATCACCGAAACAGGCTGTGAAAACCTTTCAAAGGATGTTCCCAGAAGCATTGAAGAAATTGAAAGCATAATGGCATAAAATAAAAGGACGGCATCAGCCGTCCTTTTATTTTATTGTTACGTAATCTGTAATGTGGTTTGCATTGTTGAGTAAAAACGCTTTTACCGAAACCTCAGCTGAAAAATCAGTGAGGGGAATTGAGCAGAAGAGCTTTTCTTCGGTAAGATGCATGCTTTCAATTTTTGTCATTGCGCCTTCATCATTATAGGCGGCTACAACTGCAATAACATTATTGTTGTTCGTGCCACTTGAGAAGGCTATGCTAAAATTTACGTTTTCTCCGTCATGCGTAATTGTGGGGTCGAGCACAACTGCTTCACCTGTTTCTTCGATGGTGACAATGGCGTGTGCATAAATGCTTGCACCTTCAATTTTGCCTTCAACCACTTTTTCGCCCGACGCAGCTGCGAATTCAGCGGGGATTGTATCCCATGCAACACTTGCCTCGGTTGTTGCACCGTCAAGGAGTGTAACCGCAACGGTTTCGGGTAAAACGAGCTCATCACCCTCGGTAATACTTAACTTAATATCCTCACTTGATACAATTACATCGTCCCTTGTATGAACACGGAAAACGGTGAAGGAATTTGCAGGCAGGAAGTAGTTGAAGCTGTCGGAAACCTCAGTTTCAAAATAAATCGGTGCAATATTTTTCGGTGCTTCAATGCTGTTAATTGCATAAACATCCTTAGCAGAAAGCTCTGTCACATGAGCTGTGGGATTGATATAATCTGCATTGATTGCAAATAAGGCTTCCATAGGCTTGCTTGATGTATTGACAGCCTTTATAATAATGTCGCCTGTTTCTTCATCGAAGGAGGTGGTGGAGTATACATTCTGCCTGAAGGAGGCAAAGTTCACAACCTCGCCGTCAAGATAAACTGTAAGCTTATGGGGCTCAACTGTGATTTTAATTTCATACTCACGGTCAGTCTCTATGTAGGTGGTTGTATTCTGCACCGAGTATTCATAGGTGCTGCCGTTTTCGGTGCGCTGTATTGCACTATAAGTATTGCCCCAACCGCCTATATTACAGGTAAAGTAGTTGTTTTCGTCTACCCACATAACGGGGAGAAGGAAGCCTTCAGTGCCGCCGTGCTTCTTTGCCTTTAAGGTAAAGGTGTAGTTTTCCATATCCTCGCTGCCAAATAAAAGTGCGGGAGCCTGAGCGTTTACGTCCTCCTGGGTGTAGCCGTTTTCGTCCTTGTACCAACTGCCTGCTCCCGTGGAAACAGGCTCACCAAGCTCAGTTTCCTCGCCTGTAACGTTGTTTGTTATTTTCATATCATAGAAGGAGGCACTTGTTGTCCATGTGCTTATACCGACCCTTCCGTGAGGGGTGTAGGGATTGTCAAAGCTTTCGGTTTTGTTTTCAACTGTATAACTGCCTGTGTTGTTTGAGTACATGCTCTGCACATAGTAGTCAGGTGCACCATAGGCAACAGCATTGTTGAAGCCTATAAGGTCGGGATACCACTGTGTGTAGCCTTCGCGGGCAAAGAGCGGTGCATAGGATGCAAGCAGAACAACGTCGGCATTCTTTTCTAAGCTCGTCATAAATGCTGCAATTGAAAGGGCAGAATTCATGTTGCTTTCTGTTTTTGACTGGCTGTAACGGGAGGCATATTCACCGGGGAATGCCTTGTAGCCGGATCTATCATAACCATCATAACGGTCAAGGTTTGTGTAAAACCAGTCGGGTGTGCGGTAGTAGTGCTCGTCAACTGCATATGCAAAGTTTTCTTCGCCGTTGTCTGAATGTGACTTAAGGAAGCTCCATGCCTTGTCAAATTTGTCACCCGATGCATCGGGGCCCGATGTTGCAATGAGCTTAATATCGGGGTAAACCTTGTGGATTTCTTCCTGGAAGGCTTCGTAACGCTCAAAGAAATTAACACTGTCAGTTTCCCACTGTTCGTTACCAATGCCGATATATTCCAAATTGAAGGGCTCGCTGTGTCCCATGGAGGCACGGAGTGCACCCCATTTAGTGTCAACATCGCCATTTGCAAATTCAATAAGGTCCAATGCGTCCTGAATATAGATTGAGTACAAGTCCTCCATGCTTGAGGTATCGCCTGTCTGATATTGACAGCCTATACCTACGTTTACAACAGGCAGGGGGAACGCACCAATGTCCTCACAAAGGAGGAAGTATTCGTAAAAGCCTAAGCCATAGCTCTGGCAATATGCGTATCTTCCGTCACCGCCTGTGTGCATCTGCCAGCGGTTCCAGTTTTCTTTTCTCTCTTCTACGGGACCTACAGTATCCTTCCAGGAATAGCGGTTTGAAAGGTTGTAGCCTTCAATAATGCAACCGCCCGGAAAACGTAAGAAACCGGGATGCAGGTCCTTCAGCATCTGTACAAGGTCACTGCGTAAACCGTTTTTGCGATTCATCCATGTATTCTGAGGGAAGAGCGATACCATATCAAAGTCAAGGCTGCCGCTCATGCCATTGAGAATTGTAATCTGCACTGTTGCATTACTGCAGGAGGAAATCGCAGTAATTTCTCTTTCGTATTTAGCCCATTCAGCTGATACATCTTCAATGAAAGTTCTGCCCACAATGCGGTCGCCCTCGAGAAGCGTTACCATAATCTGACCTTCGTAATCGCCGTTGGCTCTTAAAAATACCGAAAAGTCAAACTTTTCACCTGCACTAACAGGGAAGCCCTCGTAGCAAGCGTTTTTAAAGATTGTCAATTTGCCGGGGTTTATAAAACGAAGGAAGGTTGTGTTATTTTCGTTCAAAGGATTATCATTTGAAAAGGTGGGAAGCGATGAGAAGCTCCATGCATAATCGGGGATAGGGTCGGGGATTGCGTCCCATTGGGCATTGACCGCCTCAAAGGAGCGATTCTGCACAAGCTCAGCATACAAACCGCCGTCTGCGGCGTAGTTAATGTCTTCAAAGAAAAGACCTATCATGTCGGGATTGATGTCAACGCCCTTTTTTGTTGCATCAACAGTTATACGTGCGTCCACATTTGTTGTTGCAGGTACAAAAACAGTGTAGGAAAATTCACTCCTGTCGCCGTTTGTTATAACTGTAGCGGTAAGAGTAACATTTGTATCTTCTTCGCCACGGGTAACAGTACCCTCAGGAGAAATGACCGCCTCGTTGCCGCTTGACCATGCTATGGCTGTTGTTTCGTTTTCAAAGACGGGAAGAGTGATGTTTTCTTTAACCTCTTTTCCGTCGTAAAGCTGTGCTGTAGCAGGAATATAAGAAGCGTACTCGCTTTTTATACCTGTTGCCATGTTTTCAATAATGTCTTTATCTGTCAGAGCCTTGTTGAACACCTTAAATTCGTCAATATAGCCGTGGAAATAAGGGTCAGCAGAGAACTGGGATTTGCCTATATAGTTGAGGGAGTTTTCAATATCACAGGGGGTATTGTCACCAAAAGTGGCGCTTTCAGCATAAAGGATGCCGTTAACATAAAGCTTCATAACCTTATTTTCGCGCACAAGTGTAAAATGGTGCCATTCTTTTTCTTTTACAACACCTGTTGCCGTCATGTTAAGCTCGCCTGCTGTGCCGTCTGTTAAAAGGGCATAACGCAAATCGTTGGGCGCGCTGAGACCTAAAAAGGCGTAGCTTTTATCATTTGCACCAAAGTCAAAAACTCGCATCCACCAATTGAGCGAATCAAACTTTGCCCATGTGGAAACTGTAAAATCACCGCCAAGCGACTTGTTTAAATCAGACGGGAGCTTGAGATAGGAGGAATTGCCGTCCATATACACAGCCTTGCCAATGATGCCCTCATTTGATGAAAAGCTTACATTGTAGCTCTCTGCATCTGCACCAACTGTAGCCGTGCTTCCGTTTTCAAAGGAGTAGTAGAGCACCAGAGAATTGTCATACCCGTTTGCAGATACCGTAAAACTGAAAAGAGAAGCTAACAGTGTAATTGCCAATATAATTGATAAAGCTTTTTTCATAATCATCACCTTTTAATATGTATAGTTATAGTAATTTTACCATATAAAAGCCATTAAGGCAATAACTATAAAACAAAAAGAGGAGCTGATTACTCCTCTTTGTTAATTCAAAAGTGTGATGATGCGTAAAACGGACATGCAGGACAACCACAGGAACACTATTGTCATAAATAAATTTGCAAGCATAGAAAATATGAGGTTTCCTGTAGATGCTTCGCTGTTGTTATAGACCGCCTTCATGCCTTCGACAAATAACATTGCAACTTCAAGTGTTAATATTGCTGCACACATAAGAAGAGAAACTGCTTCGTTTACACTGTGGACAATAAGCGGTGCAGACATTCTACGATGATCCATATAGCCATGTACCAACAGAATATCTTCTTGAATAATCGGGCGGAAGTAAAGATTATATATACAGAATAATACAGTAAAGATGCAAAGGGCATATATAACAATGCCTTGAATTAAAAGCTTGCTTCTGTCGATATTGGTTTTTGAAGTGGGAACCTTGCCTATAAGAATATATCCCGGTAATTTATGCTTCAGTTTTATGTGGCTTTTAAATAATGAATTTTCGTGGTGTCCACTGAGAATGCGGGCAATGTAGAAAATAACAAATGTAAGGATTAATATTACAATTTTCATAAAGCTATGCACTCCTCAATACACTACGCGGACTGCGTAAACCTTATTTAAATAGGCGGAAAGGGGAGTGAGCTCATCTTTTAAAGGGTCCATGCAGATATATTCACCATTTTCCACTCCCACAATGAGCACATAATGGAAATTTCCCGTTCCGTTAACACGTACTCGGACAATGGGAAACTGACCGTTTTTAAGATTTGCATATATTTCATCCTCGGAAACCTCGGAGAGTACATCAGCTTTATACCCTAAAGCATCAAGCTTAGCCCACTGAATATTGCCGTCTGTATCATAAACGCCATTTTCGGAAAATGCTTTGTTAAGCTCGCCCGGGGTAATTTCGTCCAGACCACGGCTTAAGGCAGTGGCAATGGAGGTTGTAATGCAGCCGGATGTTTTCATTGTATAGCGTGACGCACCGAGCTTGTCGCTGCTCCAGCGTGCATCGTCCTGACAAAATTGAGTTATGGGAAAGGAAATGTCTTCTCTGCCGTCGGCTGAAATTACAGTTGCACCCCGAAAGTGCAAAAACACAAATGCAGACAGTAAAAGCACAACCAGAATAAGTATGGGGATTATAAATTTAACTTTTGACATATTGCCTCCAAATAAAACGGGGAGTAAAGAATACTCCCCGCGCTTAAGTAAAATTACTTCACTTCGTGACCACCGTCACCGATATCATCTACATAGAAGGAAGCACTGTAGCCTATAATTTCTTTATAAGCCTTACCAACTTCTTCAATGAACTTTTCAACTGCATCTTCACGAACAATGCTCATTGTGCAACCGCCGAAGCCTGCACCTGTCATTCTGGAGCCGATTGTGCCGTCAATCTTTCTTGCTTCGGCAACAAGAGTGTCAAGCTCTTTACCTGTTACTTCGTAAAGGTCTCTGAGAGAGTCGCCGCTGGCATTGATAAGACGGCCAAATTCGAGAATATCGCCCTTCTGTAATGCTTCGATGGACTTTAATACTCTGTCGTCTTCTTCAATAACATGAGTTACTCTCTGACGCACGATGTCGCGCTTGATAAGGTGCTTGTTAGCTTCAAATTCCTGGAGAGAAATGTCACCGAGGCATGTAGCATTGGGAAGAGCCTGCTGTAATTCTGCCAAGCCTTCTTCTGTTTCAGATCTTCTTTCATTATACTTACTGTCAGCAAGACTTCTCTTCTTATTTGTGTTAGAAATAACAATCTTGTAGCCGTCCATCTTAAGGGGAACAAGCTTGTAATCTTCGAGCTTTCTGCAATCAAGGAAGATTACGTGGTCCTTTTTGCCCATAGCGGAAGCGAACTGGTCCATAATACCGCAGTTAACGCCGCAGTAGTTGTTTTCTGCGCCCTGACCGCAAAGAGCCATTTCAATCATATCAAGGGGCTCTGTAATACCCTTTAATTCGTTGGAGAATGTTGCAAATGTGATAGCTGTAGCAACTTCAATAGCTGCAGAGGAGGAAAGACCGCCACCATGAGGAATTGTGTCATCAAAGAGGAGCTCACAGCCTACGATTTCGTAGCCTCTCTTTTCGAGCTCTGCTGCAACACCTAACTGATAGTTACCCCAGCTAAGGTGCTTGTAGTCATTGATACGTGTAGCATCAGCTTCAACATAGTCGGGAAGGTCTGTTGCACGCATCTTGATGATTTTGTCATCAGTCTTTCTTGCTGCAATGTATGTACCCATTGTGATAGCTGCGGGGAAAACAAAGCCGCCGCAATAGTCAGTATGTTCGCCAATGAGGTTTACACGACCGGGAGACATAAAAATGCGGATATCATCTTCGCTGCCGCCGTAGTACTTGACGAATTCCTTTTTTAATTCTGCAATTGTCATTTCTCTAACTCCTTTTACATATATTTGTATATTTTAATTATATAATTTACTTAAAATTTAGTCAAGGTTTAATATTCAAAAACTGTTAATTTTCACCCTCAGAATCAATAAGCATTGAAAAAACATTTGTGTAGAAGCTCTGCGGGTCACGCTTGAAGCGGCCGCACATTGCTTTTGCCATGCTTTCTGTGCCCACGGTAAGCTTTAAATTGAATATGTCACCGCCACGCTCGATAATGCGCAATATAACGTTATATTCAAAATCATTGGCTTTTTCATAGGTTGCCTGAACAGATTCGTCGTTCATAAATGCCTTGGCATTTTCCTTTGCTGTTTCAAAAAGTCTTTCTCGTACCGTAAGGGGGATTTTTGAAGAAAAAAAGCTTACGGCATCCTTGCCCTTGGGCGTGAGAGAATAATACCTTGTTTCGTTTTCAATATAGTAGGTGACCATCTGTGTTTCGGTCAGATCATGAAGATACTGCATTATGTCGATATACTCAACAAAGGAATGCGCAAGCACCGTATCAACTATCATTGCGTTTGTGATAGGTATATTGAAATCGTTTATAACAGAGAGGATAATTAACTTAACATCCTCTTTGGAATCAAAATGGTAGTCCATAAATTCACCTCAAATTGCATATGTAAAATCATTATAACACAAAGTGGGGAAATATGCTATAATTAATTTGAAAAATATTGAAAAATATGACATGGTTTGATATAATTAAATAAATTGTTTTAAAGGATTGAATTGTATGAAGCAAAAGACAGTTTTTGTTTGTAAGGAATGCGGCTACGAGGCCGTAAAATGGCTTGGTAAATGCCCCTCCTGCGAAACCTTCATGAGCTTTATTGAGGAAAAGGCAGAGAGAACAAGCGTTGCAAGCGAAAGGGTTAAAGAGACCGAGGTTAAGAAGATAGACGAAATTACAATGGAAAACGAGGAGCGCACAGCCTCGGGAAGCTGCGAGCTTGACAGGGTTTTGGGCGGCGGCATTGTGAAGGGCAGCCTTGTGCTTTGCGGCGGTGAGCCCGGTATCGGTAAGTCAACCCTTTTACTGCAGGTGGCATCCTACTGTGCAAAAACAGAGCCCGTTTTGTATGTTTCGGGCGAGGAAAGCGAAAAGCAGATTAAAATCCGTGCCGAAAGGCTTGGCATAAAAAATTCCGACATGCTTGTGTGCAACGAAACCGACCTTGACAGCATTGTAGATGCAGTAGAGTCAAATGGTGCAAGGGTATGTGTTATTGACTCTGTGCAGACAATTTATTCCTCAGAGCTGTCTTCTGCGCCCGGCAGCGTGGGGCAGGTAAGAGAATGCACCCTCCGTTTTATGAAAATCGCAAAGGAAAAGGGCATTACCTTCTTTATTGTTGGTCATGTAACAAAAGAGGGTAGCATTGCAGGACCGAGAGTTTTGGAGCATATGGTTGACTGCGTGCTGTATTTCGAGGGTGAAAGGCATCAGAGCTACCGCATTGTACGCGCTGTCAAAAACCGTTTCGGCTCAACGGATGAAATTGGTGTTTTTGAAATGCGGGATAAGGGGCTTGTTGATGTGCCCGACCCATCGCTGATGCTTTTATCGGGCAGACCGGTTGATGTGCCCGGCAGTGCTGTTGTGTGTGCAGTTGAAGGCACAAGACCAATACTTGCCGAAATCCAGGCATTGTGTGTTAAAACAAGCTTTGCCGCACCGAGACGAACAAGCGACGGTGTTGACTACAACCGCCTTACGCTTATGAGTGCTGTTATCGAAAAGGCACTGGGCTTCAAAATGAGCGAGAATGATATTTATATAAACGTTACAGGCGGCATCAGGATACCTGAAAACGCCTGTGATTTAGGCATTGTGTGCGCGATAATATCCTGCTATATGAATAAGCCCTTGCCTGAGGACATGACATTCTTCGGCGAGGTTGGTCTGACGGGCGAGCTTAGAACTGTTTCCATGGCACAGCGAAGGCTTAACGAAAGCAAAAAGATGGGCTTTAAAAAATGTATGATGCCCTTTGATGCCTTAGGCGCAATTGAAAAAACAGAGGGGATACAGATTGTGAGCGTCAGAAACTTAGGCGATGTAGTGGCATATATTAAAGGAGACGAAAAATGAGAAAGAATGTGCTTATAACAGGCGGAAGCGGCGGTATTGGAAGCGCTGTTGCACGCACCTTTGCACAAAAGGGCTATAACGTTGGTGTTGTGTATAACACCGACAAGGAAAGCGCAGAAAGGCTCTGTGCCGAGCTTAACGGAGAAGTTGTCTGTGAATGCTTTAAGTGCGATGTTTCGTCAAGAGAAGAGGCTGAAAAGCTGTTTTCTGATTTTCACGAAAAAATCGGCAAGGCTGATGTACTCGTAAATAATTCCGGTATCGCACAGCAAAAGCTGTTTTTGGATATTACCATAGAGGAATGGCAAAGGATTTTTGATATCAACGTAACGGGTGTTTTCAACATGTGTCAGCTGGCACTTGGTGATATGCTCGAAAAAAAGCAGGGCAGTATTGTCAATGTGTCGAGCATCTGGGGCGTTAAGGGTGCTTCCTGCGAGGCTCATTACAGTGCAACAAAGGCGGCGGTGATTTCACTTACAGAGTCCCTGGCAAAAGAGTACGGCCCCTCGGGTATACGTGTTAACTGCGTTGCACCCGGTGTTATTGACACCAAGATGAATGCGCATCTTACCGTGGAAGATATGGCATTACTTGCCGAGGAAACCGCAGTGGGAAGAATTGGAAAGCCAAGCGAGGTTGCCGAAGCGGTATATTTCCTTGCAAGCGATAAGGCAAGCTTTATTACAGGGCAGACCCTTGTTTGTGACGGTGGGTTTATTTAAGTAGCAAAATACGGTTTCCTGAATACTATGTAGTGTGTAGCTTACTACATAGTATTTTTATTTGGAGGTATTTGTATGGATGAAAATATAACAAGCTCATTCGGATGCCGTGAAAAAGTGTGTATACAGACCCAGCAGGTTTACGACTCCTGCCGAAGCAAGGAATGTATTGAGTGCCTGAGGGTTTATCTTACCGAGACAGGGCAGGAAATAGTAAACCGTGCTGTGGATGTAAAATGCAAAAAGAGCGAGGTTGTATGGGTATTTACCAATACGGAGCAAATGCCCTTCAACAAAGGCTATTATACCGTTGATTTAAATTATTTCTTTAAAATTACACTTGATGTGTACACAGGCGTGTCGCGCCCTGTATGTGTTGAAGGCTTGGCAACCTTTAACAAAAAGGTTGTGCTTTTCGGCAGTGAGGGCAACGCAAAGATTTTTGAATCCAGATACAAAGAGGACAGCTTTGATCCTCAGACCTGGCAGAAAACAAATCTTCCCAAGGCTGTGGTTGAAGTCGTTGACCCCATATGCCTGGGTGCAAAAATTGCCGACCGTTGCGACAGCTGCAACATTCCCGGCGAGGAAATTGATGTATGCAACATTCCCGACTGCGTAAGGCGTGTGTTTGACGACCGCTTTGTGGGCGTAATGGGTGATGGAGGCAGAAATGTGTACGTTTCATTGGGTCTCTTTACAATCGTTAAGCTTGAAAGAAATGTACAGCTGCTTATTCCTGCATATGACTTCTGCATCCCCGAAAAGGAATGTGTGGCGTCAACCGTTGACGACCCCTGCAATATTTTTGAAAACATTTCTTTCCCCGTGGACGAATTTTTCCCTCCCAGACGCGGCTGTGCTGACGAAGAAAATAGTTGCGACTAAAAAAATACCGCCATATGGCGGTATTTTTTGTTCTCTTATTTCTCAACCTCGCATATTTCGCATATTGCTTCCCAGGCATCGTCAACACCAAGCCCTGTTTCGGCAGAGAATGGAATCATAATATCATCGTCTGTTAAGTTCAATGCGTAATAGATTTCGTCAAGATGGTCATTCAATTTTGTTTTTGCAATTTTGTCGCATTTGGTAACAAAAATGAGAAGATAGCCGTGCCTTTCTCTTATCCAATCCGCCATAACCGCATCCTCTTGTGTGGGCTTATGGCGTGCATCGACTAAAAGAGCAGTAATTTTCAGGTTTTCGCGACTATTGAGATAGGTTTCTATCATTTTGCCCCATTTTGCTTTTTCCTCCTTGCTTACCTGTGCGTAGCCGTAGCCGGGAAGGTCAACAAAATTAATAGTGTTATCGATGTTATAAAAATTAATTGTAGCTGTTTTACCGGGCTTTGAGCTTGTGCGGGCAAGGCTCTTTCGGTTTAAAAGCTTGTTGATAAAGCTTGACTTACCTACGTTACTTCTGCCTGCAAAGGCAATGTCGGGGAAGGGTGTGTCGGGGTACTGCTTGGGATTTACAGCCGATATTGTAAGTGAAGCGTTGTGTATGTTCATGCCGTTACTCCTTTGTGCTGACTGCTTCTTGCCTTTGAGGCTTTGAAAACACCATCATCCTTTTTGCTTTTTGCGGGCAAAAGGGCTGTGCCTATAACCTCATCAGCTGATGAAACAAGCCTGAATGCTATTTTTTTGCGAATATTTTCGGGAATATCCTTTAAATCCTTTTCGTTTTCACGGGGAATAATAATTGTGTCGATACCGCTACGATATGCTGCAAGCACCTTTTCCTTCAAGCCGCCTATGGCAAGCACTCTGCCTCGGATTGTGATTTCGCCTGTCATTGCAAGGCATGGCTTTACACAGCGCTGTGTAAGTGCGCTTACAAGTGCAGTTGCAATCGTAATTCCTGCGCTGGGACCGTCCTTAGGTGTTGCGCCCTCGGGTACATGAATATGAATATCGCGGCTTTTATAGAAGGAGGGGTCGATTGAATAAGTATCTGCCTTTGAACGTATGTAGGAAATAGCCGCCTTTGCAGACTCCTTCATAACATCACCCAGACTCCCAGTGAGCTCTACTTTGCCCGTGCCCTCCATAACATTTACTTCGATTGAAAGTGTGTCTCCGCCCACCTGTGTCCATGCCAGACCTGTTACAACGCCGACCTCACCCTCATTTGACGCTTTGTCAAAGGTGTATTTAGGTGCACCGAGGTATTTTTCAAGCACAGCCTTGGTAACATTGATGCTTTTCTTTTCGCCTTCAGAGAGCTCAACAGCGCATTTTCTCAGAACGGAGGCTATTGTTCGCTCAAGTGTACGAACGCCTGATTCCTTTGTATAGCCGTTGATAATGTCAGAGATAACAAAAGGTGCAATTTTTACCTGTGTCTTCTTCAAGCCATGAAGCTTAAGCTGCTTGGGAAGAAGATGCCTTGTTGCGATTTCGCTCTTTTCCTCTTCGGTATAGCCCGGGACTTCTATTAATTCCATTCTGTCAAGAAGCGGTCTGGAAACAGTGGATAAATCGTTTGCAGTTGTTATAAACATAACCTTTGATAAATCCACGGGGATTTCCATATAGTGGTCTGTAAAAGCATTATTCTGGTTTGAATCAAGCACCTCCAACAGCGCCGAGGCAGGGTCACCCTTATAATCACGAGAGAGCTTGTCGATTTCATCAAGCAAAATTACGGGGTTTGCAGATTTTGCCTTAATAAGAGCGTTGATAATTCTACCGGGAAGTGCGCCTACATAAGTGCGTCTGTGACCCATGATTTCAGCTTCGTCACGGACACCGCCCAAAGAAATTCGTGTATAATTTCTGCCCATTGCTTCTGCAAGGGATTTTACAATAGATGTTTTGCCAACACCTGGAGGTCCGTAAAGACAGAGAATAGCAGGCGCCTTGCCGCCTGTAAGGTTATGCACGGCGAGATGCTCAATAATTCTGTCTTTTACATCCTTCATTCCGTAATGGTCACGCTCAATTATCTTTTTGGAGGTAGCAATGTCTAAAATTTCGTCTGTTGTTTTATTCCACGGAAGGTCGAAAATTGTGTCAAGATAACCTCTTGCAATAGCCGATTCAGGCGACTGAGGGCTGAGGCGCGTAAGCCTGTCGAGCTCCTTTTTAATTCTTTCGGCAACATAATCGGGGCAGGAAAGGGAGACAAGCTTCTTTTCGTATTCCTCAACATCCTTCAAATTGCCGTCCTTTTCGCCAAGCTCTGAGGCAATTGCCTTTGCTTCCTCACGGAGGAAGTATTCGCGGTTGTTTTCGTCCATCTGCTCTTTTACGCGCATCATAATGTCAGATTCAACCTGCAGCACCTTTACCTCACGGATGAGGTAGTCAATCAAAAGAAGAAGCCTGTTCTTTACATTCTTTGTTTCAAGAATTTTCTGCTTATCTTCAATTTCAGCAAGGAAGCTTTCAGCGATAGAATCTGCCAGGGTGGAGGGGCTTTCTTCGTTGATGCCTGCAATGAGAGTGTCGGGCGAGGCTTTTGTGTTGGCACGGAAATAAAGGTCAATCAAAGAATGAATCTGCCTTGAAATTGCGCTGTATTCCTCGCTACCAAGGGTTTTGAAGCTGGAATTTGCTTCAGTAATTGTTGCAACTATATAGCTGCCCGATGTATCCATCGAGATATATGTTGCGCGGCATACACCCTCTGCCAGAACTCTGATGCCTTCACCGGGCAAACGGAGAAACTGCTTTATTTTTACAACTGTGCCTGTTTTAAAAACATCCTTAGCTGTTGGTTCTTCTATGCTTATGTCCTTTTGTGCTGTAAGAAATACCAATCCGTCGCCTTCGCTTGCAATTTCCAATGCACGGATAGACTTTTTCCTTATAACATCAAAATGAAATACCATGTGGGGAAAAACTACAAGCCCGCGCATTGCAATTGCGGGAAGTGTTTTTGATTTGATTTTTGCCATATTGGTCACGCCTTTATTTGGAAGTATTGATAGAGATTATACTATAACATAAGAAAAAAAGCAAGAAGCATATTACTGAATAAAAAATAATTTACACGATGAAAATAGAAAAAAGGAGCTGATAAATGTGAAGATAGTGATTTACGCGCTGCTATTGGTATTTGTTTCGCTTTTTTCCTATGCTGCAGGTGAAAGTGCGGGAGAAGGGCAGAGAGATGTTGTAAACGAAAGAATAAACCTGACAGAGGTCAGAAGCGAGCCTGTTATCCCCAAAAGTGAGGAGAGCCTGCCCGATGTCATACAGCGGGTTTTGCCGTCTGTTGTGGGCATTGAAGCTATTGAAGGTATGCGGAGTGAAACTGCCAGCTTGGGCAGCGGAGTTATAGTTTCCGAAAAAGGTTATATCGTAACAAACCATCACGTTGTGGGGGATAATCCCTATCGGATTGATATAACTCTTTATGACGGAAGCGTTGAAAAGGGCGAGCTTTGCTGGAGCGATAAAGCACTTGACCTTGCCGTTGTAAAGGTTTCTGCTCCCGTGCCTTATGCAGCACAAATGGGCGAATATACCTCCGTGCGTGTGGGGGAAGATGTTTTTGCTATAGGCAATCCCTTGAGCCTGCAGTTTGAAAGAAGCGTGACAAAGGGCATTGTGAGCGCAAAAAACAGGTCAATCACTATAGAGGATAACCTTAGCGTTCTGCATATGGAGGACCTGATACAGACCGACGCTTCCATAAATCCCGGAAATTCAGGCGGGCCTTTGATGAACAAGGAAGGACATATTATAGGCATCAATACCGTGCGTGTATCTTCAGCCGAGGGCATGGGGTTTGCAATACCAATCAATATATGTGAAAGCGTTATAAAGAAGCTGGAGGAAACAGGGAGCTTTGAAACACCGTATCTGGGGCTTTACGCGTATACCTCCCGGGCAGCAAACTATCTTAAGGGCGGAAAGGCGGCTGCTGAAGGTCTTTATGTTGTAAGCCTGGATGTTAACGGTCCCTCCTATAGAAGCGGTATCCGTTACGGCGATATTATAACAGAAATCAATTCCGTAAGAGTTTACAGCATGCTTGAGCTGCGCCGTGAACTTTTCAAATACGGTACAGACGAAAGTATTGTGCTTACGGTAGTGTCGAAAAATGCAGAAAAGAAGATTGAAGTAAATATTGCGGCAATGGACCAATCATCTGTGGGCGAAAATCAGTAAGTAAAAAAATAGTTAATATTTAGTTGAAAATGAAACTGAAATGTGATATGATATTTCAGTCAAGAAGTGTCTTGTCTTATTTGCATGGAAAGGAGTATGGATATGAAAAATTTTATATTGGCATCACAATCGCCCAGAAGACAGGAAATATTGAAGGATGCAGGTGTAGCACACACTGTTATTCCCTCCGATGCAAATGAGGACATATCCCTTTCTCTTCCACCTGAAAAATATGTCATGGAGCTTGCACTTTTGAAGGGTGCGGCAGTGGCGTCAGGTGCAAAAAAGAACGACATTATAATTTCCGCCGACACCGTCGTTGTATCCGACGGCGAAATTATGGGGAAACCGAAGGATTTTGAAGATGCGAAAGCCATGCTTATGAAGCTTTCGGGAAAATGGCACAGTGTTCTTACGGGGTATTGCGTAATAAACGGAGAAAACGGCTCCGCCAGCGTGAAATACGAGGAAACGAAAGTAAAATTCCGCAACCTTAGTGAAAACGAGGCTGTGCGCTACATAAGAAGTGGTGAAAGCATGGACAAGGCAGGCGGGTACGGAATTCAGGGCAAGGGCAGGCTTCTGGTTGAAAAAATCGACGGCGATTATTTTAATGTTGTTGGGCTTCCCATTTGTGCTCTGGCTAAAATGCTTAAGGAAGATTTCGGAATTGATATATTATAATTGAGGATTGATATTATGCGCGGACTTTGCATTGACCTGGGTACGGGCAACACCTCCATATGTGCGTTGCCGAGTGGCGATGTGTTTTCTGAGCCGAGTGTTGTTACCGTAAGCCTGGAAGAAAATATAATAACTGATGCGGGAAGCATGTCAAAGGAAGCATTGGGAAAGACACCTGAAAATCTTATGGCAATAAAGCCGCTTTCAGGTGGTGTTATTGCCGATTATTCAGCGGCTGAGGGTATGGTAAAACTGCTTGTGAAAAAGGCTTGCAAAAGAACTGTTCTCACAGGTGTGAACGCACTTGTAACGGTGCCCTCAAGCGCAACACAGATGGAAAGGCGTGCCGCCGCAGAAACCGTTAGAAACCTGGGTGTTTCTTCTGCATACACAATTGAAGGCAGTATGGCTGCTGCTTTGGGTGCAGGAGTAAATGTTCTTACACCCACAGGAAGCATGGTTGTTGACATAGGTGCAGGAACGGTCGACTCTGCTGTTATAGCACTTGGCACAATTGCCACGGGCAACTGCATAAAGGATGCAGGCGACAGCATGGATACTGCCATAGTTTCTTATGTGAAGCGTAAATATAACATTATTATCGGCGAAAACACAGCCGAAAGAATGAAAATAGAGCTTGGCTGTGCTTTGCCCAAGGAAAAAAATGAACTGAAAAAATATAAAGGCAGAGATATTGCAACAGGTCTGCCCAAGGAATTTGCCGTTTACAGCGAGGAAATGAGAGAGGTAATGGCAGATACCATCAAGAAAATAATTGATTCGGTTATTATTACGCTCGAAAAGACACCGCCTGAGCTACTCAGTGATGTTATGGAATCGGGCATTATACTTACGGGCGGTTGCTCAAATATATACGGAATTGAAGAGCTTTTCACAAAGCGGACAGGCTTTAAAACAAAGCTTGCCGATAACCCCTCAGGCTGCAGCCTGAGAGGTATACATAGGATTTTAAGCGACAAAAAGCTAAAAAAACTGCTTAAATACAATTGATGAAAAATCCTCTTGGGATGTGAACATAAATGAAAAAGTTTTCTAAAAATTTTTATATCAAGGTGGCCATTGTCAGCGTGGTAATTTTGCTTGTAATGGCAATTTCCACACTTTCCATAGGCAGGGCAGACATTCTCAGCGATGTGACAAACATTGTGCTCCAGCCCGTGAAGAAATGCGTGTCCTTTGTGTATGATAAAACCTCGGGCGTTATTGAATCCTTCATAAAAGCGGGCAGCTACGCAGAGGAAAACGAGCTTTTGAAGGCACGTATCGCCATTCTGGAAAGTGACTATTCGGACATTGAAGCGTACAAGGCAGAGAATGAAAGGCTTCTTGCACTTTTGAACATGAAGTCCTCGATGCCTCAGCTTAATCTCCAGGGTGCCTCGGTTATTTCAATTGAATCCGACAACTGGTATAACGTTATTACCATTGACAAGGGCATTGGCATGGGTGTTAAGGTTAACGATGTTGTTATTACCGCACAGGGGCTTGTTGGCACCGTGTATGAGGTTGGCACAACCTGGGCAAAGGTGCGTGAAATAATTGATATGGAGTCGTCAATTAGCGCAGTTTGTGCCAGAACGGGCGACAGAGGCGTCATTGAGGGTGACTTCAACCTTGCACAGTCCGGCAGATGTAAGCTTAATTATCTGCCTAAGAATGCAAATGTTGTTATCGGCGACAGAATTGAAATCTCCGACACGGGAAGTATATATCCCAAGGGCGTTTATATAGGTAAGATTGTTGAAATTCACGATGATGATGACGGACTTACTCTTACGGCAATAGTCGAAAGCGAGGTTAACTTCAACTCGCTCAGCGAGGTGCTCGTGGGAAGATGATAAAGGAGGGATAAAAATGGGATTGAAGTTCAAAGCGTTTCTTATGCTTGCAGTTGTGCTGCTTCAGGTTACAGTTCTGTCTCATTTTACCCTTTTTGGCGTAATTCCAAATTGTGTTTTTGTTTTTGTGCTTGCTCTTTGCATAATAAACGATAACGCTGAAAGTGTTGTTTTTGCCACCGTTACGGGGCTTATGGTTGATATGCTCACAGGCGCGCAGTTCGGTCTCAATACGCTTTTATATATGTATATAGCAATCGGTGTAATTGTTGTAATAAGCTTTGCTTATCAGAAAAGCATAAAAATTGTTGTGCCCATGTGCCTTTGTGCATCCTTTATGTATGAGCTTATATTTGGCATTTTAAGCTTCCTTTTCAGGGGTGCGGCAATCTCATTTGGTGTAATTTTCAGTGTTGTTATCCCTGCATGCGCGGTAAATACGCTTGTGTTTATTCCCGTATATGTAATTTTGTCGCGTTTGCGTTTTGAAAAAAAGAGAAAGGGGATAAAATATGAACGGCAGATATAGAGTATTATATGTTATCCTCGCAATTATTATAGCGGCATTTGCAATAAGGCTTGTATCCTTGCAGCTTGTTTCCGGCTCGGAATACCGCGAGCAGAGCCAAAAAAGAACAACAAAAACAACTGTTACCGAAGCTCCTCGCGGAGATATTATCGACCGCTACGGCAGAGTATTGGTTACAAATAAAATGTCGAACAGTATTGTTATAAAGAAGGTCAAGGGGCAGACTGACACGGTGCTTAACGACCTTATAAAAAGCTTGTATACTCTTTCCGAAAGCTACAACCACTATGTTTCCACAACATTCCCCATTATTTATGAAAACGGTACGGTCAAGTTCTTTTTTGAGGAAAACATAACTGAGCCAAAAAAGAAGGAATATGCCTGGAAAGAAAAATACGGCATAGATAAAAATGCTACAGCAAATGAAGCGTTACAGTTTTTCTCGGAAAAATATTCGGTCAGCGAGCCGAATATGTCCTACAGGCTCAAAATAACCGCTACCAGATACGAAATGACACTTCGTGATTTTTCATACACCACGGATTTTACCTTTGCAAGTAATATTCCCATGGATATGATAACAGTTATAAAAGAACAGCGGGGTCTTTTTGTGGGTGCAGATATACACACAAGCGCCACAAGAGACTATAAGTATCCATACACGGCGACACACCTTCTCGGCAGAGTAGGCAAAATTAATGCCGAAGAGCTTGAAGTAATGCGTTCCGACGGCTATAACATCAATTCCATTATCGGTAAACAGGGGATTGAAAAATATGCTGAAAGCTATCTTCGCGGTATTGACGGCATTTCAGGTGTTGAACAGACAAAGGGCGGTAAGAATATTTCCGAAGATATTATTGAGGAGGCAATTCCCGGCAATAACGTAACCCTTACCATAGACCTTGACCTTCAGCAGGCGGCGGAGCAGGCTCTTTATGACACAATTCTGGAAATCCGCGCCAATGCAACTGACACGGCAAGCGGAAAATATGCAGACTCAGGTGCAGTTGTTGCTGTTGATGTCAACACGGGCGAGGTGCTTGCTATGGCATCCTTCCCGACATATGATACATCAATATTCAATCAGAGCTATTCTGAATTGCTCAATAATGACGCCAAGCCCCTTATTAACCGTGCGCTTTCGGGCGAGTATTCACCCGGGTCAACCTTTAAAATGCTGGTTGCTGCAGCGGCACTTGAGGAAGGCGTTATCACTACCTCGGAGATAATTACAGACCGCGGTATTTATACCTATTATGATGACTATCAGCCCCGTTGCTGGACATATCGTCAGCATGGCACAGTGCACGGTTCCATTAATGTTACAGGTGCGCTGAGAGATTCCTGCAACTACTTTTTCTACGATGTAGGCAGACGCCTCACCATTGAAAAAATTGACGAATACGCTGAAAAATTTGGCTTTGGTCAGCTTACGGGGATAGAAATCCCCTCCGAGGAGCACAACGGTGTTGTTGCTTCGCCCGAAAACAGAAAGGCAATGAAGGAAAGAGGCCTGGGCGACGGCATCTGGTATCCCGGTGATACTCTTCAGGCATCAATCGGGCAGTCTGATACGCTTGTTACGCCCATACAGCTGGCAAGCTACGCTGCTACAATTGCCAACGGCGGTACACGCTATCAGCTTCATATTGTAAAAAGCATTGAAGACGATTCGGGTAAAGTAATTAAGGAAACGCAGCCGCAGGTTATTGATGAAATCGATATCAGTGACGAAAACTATCAGGCAATTACAAAGGGCATGCGCCTTGTTGTAACCGAGGGCACCGGTGAGGTGGCCTTCAAGGGCTGCCCCGTTTCTGTTGCGGCAAAGTCGGGCTCAGCACAGATGGGAAGATATACAAACGGTATTTATGTTGCCTATGCGCCCTATGATGCTCCGCAGATAGCGGTGGCTGTTGTTATGGAAAAATCAGGTGGCGGCAGCGACGCTGCTCCCGTTGCCCGTAAGGTTATTGAAAAGTATTTTGCAGGAGAAATTGAAAACGACTCCTTCAGAATGCGTGATGTATTGATTGGATAGGAGCTAAAATGAAAATTTCCGTAAAACTGGACAGAGACACTTTAAGAGTAATACTGGATGGCACCAGAAGCTTTGCAGAGCAGAAGGAGGAGGTTGAAAAGCATCTTCTTGGAATGAAAAGCTTTCTTGAAAACGGCAGGGTGCGCTTTGCATACGAAGGCGCATTTTTAAGCTTTGAAGAGGAAGTTGAGCTCTGCGAAATAGCAGACAAAGCTTTTGGCTACGAGGTAGACTTCTGCCACCTTCAGCCACCGCCCCACAGCATGACAAGGCATTTTTACACAAACGGTGAAAAGCTTATAAAGAAGGTTTGCGGCACGGTTAAGCAAGGCGAGGTTGTCAAGTCAAACGGCGACATGCTCGTTCTCGGCGATGTAAATGCAGGCGCACAGATTATGGCACGCGGTGACATTTATGTCATCGGCAATCTCCGCGGTGTTGCTCATGCGGGCTGTAGCGGTGATGCCAATGCTGTGGTATATGCCATGCACATGAATCCAGTTATGATTAAAATAGCTGACAAAATAGGCTTTAACCCCTCCACAACAGGGGAAAATCTGAACGGATTTGCACAAATAATTAACGGTGAAGTGAAAATAAAACTGGTTTAAAGAGGTATTCTGATGGGTGAAGCGATAGTTATTACAAGCGGCAAGGGCGGTGTGGGAAAAACCACACTTTCTGCAAATCTTGGTTGCGCCCTCGCATTGAGCGGAAAGAAAACATTGTTGATTGATACCGATATCGGTTTAAGAAATCTTGACATTCTTCTGGGGCTTGAAGACAGAATTGTCTATGATGTGGTTGATGTATGTGCAGGAAACTGTGATATAGCAAAAGCAACCCTTCACGACAAGCGAATTGAAAATCTGTATTTTATTCCTGCATCCCAGGCAAAGGATAAAAATGCAATTACACCGCTTCAGATGAAAAGTCTTATAAAAAATGCAAAGGAAGAATATGACTACATAATAATTGACTCACCTGCAGGGCTGGAAGCAGGCTTTGAAAACGCAGTTATGGGAGCCGACAGGGCGATTGTGGTTACCGTTCCCGAAATGACATCTGTACGAGATGCCGACAGGATTGTAGGGCTTCTGGAAAATCACGGAATTGAGGATGTCATGGTTGTTATTAACCGTATCAGTCAAAAGGCTGTTGAGCGCGGCATGATGCTTTCGACAGAGGAAATTCTTGAAATTCTTTCCGTAAATCTTGTAGGTGCAGTGCCCGAGGATGAATGCGTTTCCGGTGCGGCAAACAAGGGTGAGCCCTGCGTGCTTGATGATGGGTCAAAGGCAGGCAAAGCCTATATGAACATTGCAAGAAGGGTCATGGGCGAGGAAGTGGGGCTTGTTGACCTCAAGGACAAAAGAAACGTTTTTGTACGTATAATTGATGCAATATTAAACAAATAAAAAAATGGCATAATATGCCGTGAAATAAATAAGGGGGAAGAGTAAAATGCATATAGCATTAATAGCACACGACAAGAAAAAGGAACTGATGGTTCAGTTTTGTATGGCATACAAGAGTATTTTTTCAAAGCACAAGCTTTGTGCTACCAGAACAACAGGCAGTATGGTTGTTGAAGCAACAGGTCTTAACGTGGAAAAGCTTCTGGCAGGTCATCAGGGTGGTGTTCAGCAGATTGCTGCGCGAATTGCCTATGATGAAATTGACCTTGTACTCTGCTTCCGTGACCCTGTAACTGCTCGCAAATACGAGCCCGATTTAAGCAATCTCATGTCACTTTGCGATATTCATTCTGTTCCCATTGCAACAAACTCCGCTACAGCCGAAGTGCTTATCCAGGGTCTTGAGAGAGGCGACCTTGACTGGAGAAATATTCTTAACCCCAAGAACAGAGTGCAGTAAAAAGCAATTATTAACAGTTGAAATATGCTTTGAATGCTGTTATAATGCAAACTATGGCATTAATGAGAAGGTGAAAACATGAAGAAGGTATACGTTTCAATTATCGGCGAAACCTCCGTTGACGGAGACGGCGATAAGACAGAGCTTGTTACCGAAGGCGAATATACTTTCCGTAACGGTAAATACCTTTTGCGCTACAGAGAGCATCTTGCAGATGTCGGCGGTGAATGTACAACGGTTATAAAAATCGATACCGACAGCGTAGTGATGAGCCGCAACGGCAATATTAACACACAGATGATTTTTCAAGAGGGCAAACGGCATATGAGCCATTACGAAACACCTCTCGGAAGCTTTACCATAGGCGTGAGTACCGATATGCTGAAAAGTGAAGTAGGGCTTGACGGCGGCGAGGTTGAAATTAAGTATATTCTTGATATAAATAATTCCGCACAGGTGGAGAATTATCTGCATCTGAATATCCGCGGTTGAGGCGTTGCATAGGCTGTCGCATTTCAAAAGCGATAAGCCGAAAAGACACAATTTTAACAAGGAAAGGGCATACGGGGCTCGACTCCTCTTGCCTTAGAAAGGACAGTTTGAAATGTACACATTGATACAGAAGAAAGCGCAGATTCAGTCTGTGGTTGAAAATGCGATAAAGAAAGCTTACGGTGACTGTGAAATTCCTGCATTTGCCGTTGAAGAGCCCCGTGACAAAACTCACGGCGATTTTGCAGTTAATGCTGCCATGATTCTTGCAAAGGCGCTTAAGAAGAATCCCCGCGAAATCGCTTCGGCAATTGTTGAAAATATCGACAAGGAGGCTGTGGGCGCACTCAATATCGAGCTTGCAGGTCCCGGCTTCATTAACTTTACACTTGACAAGTCCTACATAAAGAGCGTACTTTCCGAAATTGAAGAAATGGGCGAGGACTACGGTAAGGTAAATGTGGGCGAGGGCAAGAAGGTTATGATTGAATTTGTCAGCGCTAATCCCACAGGCCCCATGCATATGGGTAACGCACGCGGCGGTGCACTTGGCGACACTCTGGCAAACGTGCTCGAAAAAGCAGGCTGGAATGTTACTAAGGAATTTTACATAAACGATGCAGGCGCACAGATTGAAAAGTTCGGAAACAGCTTGGAAGGCAGATATATCCAGATACTTAAAGGCGAGGATGCCGTTGAATTCAGCGAGGACTGGTATCAGGGCGACGACATTCGTGAGCACGCGCAGAATTATATTGACCTTTACGGCGACGGACTTTTAGAGGTTTCAAGCGAGGAAAGACGCAGCAAGCTTATTGAATATGCACTTGAGCTTAACATTAATGCTCTTAAGGAAACACTTTCACGCTACAGAATTGATTATGACGTATGGTTCCGTGAAAGCACACTGCACGAAGCAGGTGACGTTATGGAAACCGTAAATAAGCTCGTTGAAAGCGGTAAGGCATATGAGCAGGACGGTGCTATCTGGCTCAGAAGCACAGATTTCGGCAGCGAAAAGGACGATGTGCTTGTCCGTCAGAATGGTATTCCCACATATTTTGCGGCTGATATTGCATACCACAGAAATAAAATCGAAACAAGAAACTTCGACCTTTGCATCAATATCTGGGGTGCAGACCACCACGGACATATTGCAAGAATGAAGGGTGCACTTGAAGCTGTAGGACAGAACTCCGACAAGCTTATGGTATTGATTATCCAGCTTGTAAGACTTATGAGCGAGGGTAAGCCTGTGAGAATGAGTAAGAGAACAGGCAAAATGATTACGCTTTCTGACCTTATTGACGAAATCGGTATTGATGCAGCAAGATTTTTCTTCAATATGCGTGCAGCAGGCAGCCATATGGACTTTGACTTAGACCTTGCTGTTAAACAGAGCAATGACAACCCTGTTTTCTATGTTCAGTATGCTCATGCACGTATCTGCTCTATCATCCGACTTCTTGCAGATGAAGGCTCTACGGTGCCCTCGGTTAAGGATATTGACCTTAGCGTGCTTAATGCCAAGGAAGAGCTTGAGCTTATGAAAAAGCTTGCCTCTCTTCCCGATGAAATTACAAATGCGGCTACAGGCTTTGAGCCCAGCAACCTTACACGTTATGTAATCGACCTTTCATCGTGCTTCCATTCCTTCTATTCTGCATGCAGAGTAAAGGACGATGATATAAAAGTAAGAGCAGCAAGACTCAAGCTTGTTGACTCTACCAGAGCTGTTATCAGGATTGTTCTTGACATTCTTGGTGTTTCCGCTCCCGAACAGATGTAAGAAAGAGTGATATAATGAAAAACAAAAGTATAAAGTCCTTATTGTCAATTATATTGGCGATAGTGCTGAGCGTATCCTGCTTTGCCTGTGTTTATGCAGAAGAGGTTGTAAAGCCCTCTGCATATCAGGCGGCACTGATGAAGAACAGTATTGTACAAATCTGCGTGCAGATGGCAGACAATTACTATTACGGTGTAAGCGATGAAGACCTTCTTTATCGTGCACTTTGCAGTGCTATCGACAACGGTAAGTTTGATTTTGACGCAGCTGTTGAAAGAATGGTTGACCTTCTTGACGACGGTTATAATGAATTTTATACACCCGAGCGCTTTGAAAGCTTTTACACCGAAATTACGGGTGAATTTTACGGAATAGGTGTGCAGATTATGCTTTCGGGTGACCATGTTGTAGTGGCGAGTGTTTTCCCCGGCTCACCTGCAGAAAAATGCGGAATTCTGCCCTATGACACTATTGTTTCCGTAGACGGAAAAGACATTGCAGGTCTTAGTGTAAGCGATGTTGCAACACTCATAAAGCGTGAAAAGGGTGCACACGTTGCCATCGGAATAGTGAGAAACGGCGCACCCATGACTATTGACTGCTTCTGTGACGAAGTGAGCCAGAGCCCTATTTCGTACGAAATTATGGAAGACGGAAAAATCGGTTATATTTACATTTCGTCCTTTTCGCTCACACTTGACGAGTTTATAACTCCCGTGCTTAAGGAATTTGAGGAAAAAGGCATCAAAAATATTATTCTTGACATAAGAAATAACGGCGGCGGTGAGCTTACTGCGGCTATAGACCTTGCCGAGCATTTTATTCCCGAGGGAACAATTGCAAAGTTCAAATACAGAAATCCCGAAAACAATGAGGATGCTGTAATATCCAACAATCTTAAGGAAGCACCATACAATATGGTATTGCTTGTGAATGAATACAGCGCTTCTGCATCCGAGCTTTTTGCAGGCGCCGTTAAAGACAGGGATGCAGGCGTATTGATAGGCACTAAAACCTACGGCAAAGGCAGTATGCAGTCTGTTTTCAGGCTCATTACAGGCTGCGGTGTAAAGTTTACTGTTGCCGAATTCCATTCGCCTAACGATACAAGAATTCACACTGTGGGTGTAACACCTGACTTTGTTGTGGAAAATACTGTTCACCAGGTTACCGAAAAAGACTTTGAGCCGATGGTGTTCAATAACATTAACGACGGCAATGATGAAAAGCTCAACCTTGCTGTTGAACAGCGCCTTGAAGCACTTGGCTGCTTCTACGGCGAGCCCGATGAAATTTTTGACGACGAAACAGAAGAAGCTGTAAGATATTTCCAGATGTTGAAAAATCTTGAAATTACAGGCGAGCTTGATGTGTATACTCTTGTTGCGATAAACGATATTATTTATGAGTATGAGTATACAGAAGACAATCAGCTCGAAGCAGCAAAGAAATATCTTCTCACGGGAAAAACAGAATAGTTTATGAAAGCACACGGAGAAAACCGTGTGCTTTTTTAGAAAAAATTTTCTGGATTTAAAAAGAGTATAGTGCAGATATTAATAATGTATTGGGGGCAAGAAAATGTGCGAAAGCTTCTTACGGCTTAAAGGCAGGAAGATTTGCGGTAAAGACACAAAAAAATACTTCGGAAGACTTTCGGACATACTCGTCAATAAGGATACAAATGTTATTATCGGTATCATTGCAAAGAATGACTCGCTCATATACCGCCACCGTTTGTTTTATCTTAAGGATATATGCGATATAGACGAGGTGAGCGTATACGTAAAGGGCTACGGTGAAAAATTCATGAAGGTAATTCCTTTGTACGAAGATTTCAAAAGCTGTGAAAATGATATCCGAAGAAAAAGGGCAGTATACAGAAACGGACAGGGTGCAGGCTTCGTTAAAAATATGACCTTTGATTTTGAGGCAGGTGTAATGTCCGGATTTTCTATAGGCTCTTCGCTAATGCAGGACCTTATAAACGGACGGTTGATATGCCCGTTAGGTAATACAGTAAATTATCTGCAGGATAGCATTGTTGTAGATGAAATTCTGTATGAAAACAACAAAGAGGTGTAGTAATGATTTTTTCAAAAGGTTTTACAACAGGTCTTCTTACAGGCGCTGTTGTAGGTAGCATTATGGGTATGTGTATTGACCCGTTAAAAGACAAGGATTCTCAGCGTATGAGAAAAAGTGCAGGTAAAATAGTAAACTCCATGGAAAACATGGCAGACACTATTTCGGGTATGCACAAATAAGAAGGGGGCAACCCCTTTACATAGGAGGGGTTAGTTTGCACGATAAACCACTGTTTGTAGCATCTTTGATATCCTTTGCACTGTATTTTTTGTTTTTAACAGCACTTTTTACACCACTACGAAGCGTGCTTTCGCCCTTTGTAAGTGTCATTATTATTGTTTACCTTTTTTTGCCTTGTGTGAAATGGCTCAAAAAACACAACGTAAAAAACACCTTTGCAACAATAATTGTGTATTGCTGTATCCTTGGCGGTGGTCTTTTTGTGGTTTTATACGCTGCACCAAAAATTTTTGACGCCGTAAACAAGATATTGGATATTATATCGGGATATATATCAAATTCCGTTTTTGAAACAGTGAAAAGCAAGCTGTTTACTGAAGGAATGGGCAGTGCATATCTGGCGGTGACAACAGTGACAAAAAGGGCTCTTAATATTATTGTGAGCTTTGTTGCGGCATTTTATATTCTTTCTGATTCAGATTCTGTTAACAATGCGGTAAAGGAGTTTGTCCCCGATAAGCTGGTTGCACCTTTTCGTGTAATAACCGACGATGTGAAGCTGTCTTTGGATTCGTTTTTCAAAGGGCAGCTTCTAATTGCATCCTTGCTGTTTCTGATTGACGGCATTTTTTTATACGTTCTGAAAATTCCGTATAGCTGGGGCTTAGCACTTGTTGCCGCAGTTTTAGACATTATTCCTTATGTGGGAGCATTTGTTGCAATGGGAATAATTATAACCGTGACCTTCATCTCAGCTCCCGGAAAGCTTATAATCGTGGTCATTGGACTTCTCGTTATACAGCAGATTGAAAATAATATAATTACACCAAAAATTTCTGCAGATACATTGGCGCTGCATCCTGCAATTACCGTGCTTGCTTTATATGTAGGGGCATACGGCGGTTTCTGGGGCATACTGCTTGCCATTCCGCTTGTATGTGTTTTCAGGAGGTTATTTATTCGATTTATTCAGTCAATATTGTGAAGAAAGTTCTTGATTAGTGCATCGATTGGGTGTATAATATAAACAATTATGTCCCGAATTACGAGAAAGGGGATGATAAAGTGAAATACACCTATAAAACAAAAGGCACATGCGCTGCACAAATCAGCTTTGATATCGACGGCGACAAAATTACAAACGTAAGCTTTCTGGGCGGCTGTAACGGCAACCTTAAAGCAATATCAAGGGTTGTGGACGGTATGACGGTTGCTGAAATCGAAGAATACTTTACCGGTCTTACCTGTGGCTATAAGGACACAAGCTGTTCCGACCAGCTCGCAAAGGCAGTAAGATGTGCATACAACGAACTTAACGCTTGACAATATTATGCGTAAATATGTATAATGGTTAAGATTACGAAGGAGTGAACATATAAATGGAAAGACTTGGATTAAACGAAATCAGAGAGAGATACCTCAGCTTTTTTGAGTCGAAGGGTCATCTCAGACTGCCCTCGTTCCCGCTTGTACCCCAGAACGATGACAGCTTACTTTTAATAAATGCAGGTATGGCTCCCTTGAAGCCCTACTTTGTAGGAAAGGAAATTCCGCCCAGAAACCGTGTTACAACCTGCCAGAAGTGTATCCGTACACCTGACATTGAACGTGTTGGTAAAACTGCAAGACACGGCACATTCTTTGAAATGCTCGGTAACTTCTCCTTTGGTGATTACTTCAAGCACGAGGCTACAGCATGGGCATGGGAATTCATTACTGAGGATTTAAAGCTCCCCAAGGACAAGCTTTGGGTTACAGTTTACGAGGATGACGATGAAGCTATCGATATCTGGGTAAAGGAAGTTGGCGTTGAACGCGATAGAATAAAGAAAATGGGCAAGGAAGACAACTTCTGGGAAATCGGTACAGGTCCCTGCGGTCCTTGCAGCGAAATTTACTTTGACCGCGGTGTAGAGGCAGGCTGTGGCAGACCTGACTGTGCCGTTGGCTGTGACTGTGACAGATTTGTTGAATTCTGGAACCTTGTTTTCACACAGTTTGATAAGGACGAGGACGGCAACTACAACCGTCTTGCAAAGCCCAACATTGATACAGGTATGGGTCTTGAGAGAATTGCGGCAATCATGCAGGGCGTACAGAACCTTTTCGAGGTTGATACAGTTCGCAACATCATGATTGAAATCTCTAAGTTAGCTGGCGTAAACTACGGCGAAAACGAAAAGAGCGATGTTTCACTCCGTGTTATTACTGACCACATCAGAAGTACAACGTTCCTTGTTTGCGATGGTGTAGGCCCCTCTAACGAAGGCAGAGGCTATGTTTTAAGAAGACTTCTCCGTCGTGCAGCACGTCACGGCAGACTTCTTGGTATCAAGGGTAACTTCCTTTACAACATTGCCGATACTGTTATTAACGAATCCAAGAACGCTTATCCTCAGCTTGAAGCAAAGCGTGACTATATCAAAAAGGTTATCCAGATTGAAGAAGCAAGATTCTCCGAAACAATTGATGCAGGTCTTACTATTCTTGAGGAATATATTACAGCTTTGGAAGAAAAGGGCGAAAAGCTTCTTGACGGCAGCGATGCATTCCGTCTTTACGATACATACGGTTTCCCCATTGACTTGACTTCTGAAATTCTCACAGAAAAGGGTCTCGATGTTGACATGGATGCATTTACAGCATGCATGAACGAGCAGAAAAACCGCTCCCGTGAAGGCAGAAACGTTGGCGAAGAGGCTGCATGGAGCGAAGATGTTTACATGCAGATTGGAAAGACAATAACAAGCCTCTTTGTAGGCTACGAAAACGAAAGCGCTGAAGGCAAGGTTATTGCAATTGTTAAGGACAATGCCATTACCGACACACTTTCTGACGGCGAAAACGGCGTTGTTATTCTTGATAAAACAGCAATTTACGGCGAAAGCGGCGGTCAGAAGGGCGACATGGGCGTTATTACAGCTGACGGTGTTAAGATGGTTGTAACAGATGCCAAGAAGCTCGGCGACGGCAAAATTCTTCATTTTGTATATGTTGAAGAGGGCAGTGTAGCTGTTGGTGATTGTGTTACATCTTCCTACAATAAGGAAAGAAGAATGGATACAGCAAGAAACCACAGTGCAACACATCTTCTCCAGAAGGCATTACAGGAGGTTGTGGGTAGCCACATTGAGCAGGCAGGTAGCTTTGTTGATGATAAGAGACTGCGTTTCGACTTTACTCATTTTGAAGCAATTTCTCAGGAAGACCTTAAAAAGGTTGAAGCTAAGGTTAACGAAGCAATTATGGCTTCCTACGATATTGATGTTAAGGTTATGCCCATTGAAGAAGCAAAGAAAATGGGCGCTATGGCACTCTTTGGTGAAAAGTACGGCGAAACAGTCCGTGTTGTGAACATGGGCGGTTACTCCATCGAATTCTGTGGTGGTACACATCTTAAGAACACTGCACAGGCAGGTCTCTTCAAGATTTTGTCCGAAGGCGGCGTTGCAGCAGGCGTAAGAAGAATTGAAGCTACAACAGGTCGTGGCGTATTGGAATACATTGCTGAAAAAGACAGTGTTATCGCACAGACTGCTGAAGTTCTCAAAACAAATCCCACAGAGCTTGTAAACAAGGCTGAAAGCGTTACAGGCGAACTTAAGGCAATCCAGAAGTCACTTGAAGAGGTTAAGGCAAAGATGGCTCAGGCTGCTGCTAATGACCTTCTCACTTCCATCAAGCATGTTGGCGGAGTTGATGTTCTTACAGCGCAGCTCAGTGGTGTAAGTGCCGACGAGCTTAAGCTTCTCACAGACAAGATGAAGGAAAAGTGTGAGTGCGGTGTTGCAGTGCTTGCTTCTGTGGATAGCGATAAAATTACATTTGTTGCTGCAGCTACAAAGGCGGCAGTGGCAAAGGGCGTTCATTCAGGTAACATTATTAAAGAAATCACCAAGGTTACAGATGGTCGCGGCGGCGGTAAGCCCGACATGGCACAGGGCGGCGGTAAGCTTGTGAACAAGGTTGACGATGCATTGGCTATGGTAGACGACCTCATAATTGCACAGACCGGAGGTAATAACTAATGGCTGATTGTCTGTTCTGCAAAATTATTGCAGGTGAAATTCCTTCAAGCAAGGTTTATGAGGACGAATACGTTTATGCATTTAATGATATTTCGCCCGAGGCACCTTTGCATGTTCTGATTGTTCCTAAGGCACACATTGCATCCTGCAATGAAATAACAGAAGAAAATGCAGAGGTTGTTTCTAAAATTTTTCTTGTAGCAAAAAAGATTGCTGCAGAAAAGGGGATAGCCGAGAACGGCTACAGAATAGTTAACAACTGCGGTGATGACGGCGGTCAGACGGTGAAGCATCTGCATTTCCATCTTCTGGGTGGACGCAGTCTTAGCTGGCCTCCCGGTTGATATGTAAAAAAGTTTCAAATTATATCAAATTTACTCTTGACATATTGACATGTTGAAAGTATAATTTATTTGTCACTATATGCGGTTCGAGCCTCTGATAAAAGGTAGAGTCGTGAGGGGAGGTACGAGAATGTCTGAAATAAGAGTTAAGGATAATGAATCTTTAGATAGCGCTCTTAGGAGATTTAAGCGCTCCTGTGCGAAAGCCGGTGTTTTGTCCGAGGTTAGAAAGAGAGAACACTATGAAAAGCCCAGCGTAAAGCGCAAGAAGAAGTCCGAAGCAGCAAGAAAAAGAAAGTTTAAGTAATTAGATTTATTTTCCCTGCAAACAACGAGCCATACTCCATTCGGGGTATGGCTCAATTTATTATTAAGGATCGCTGATATGAACAATTTCACTATACGCACCATGAAGCTTTCAGAATTCAATATTGTGGCAAAACTGGTATATGACAGCGTGCACACTCTGTGCGTTAATGAGTATACCCCCGAGCAGCTGGATGCATGGGTGCCGAAGAATTTGTATATGCCTGCATTCAGGCGTTCTCTTTTCAGATGCTTCGCAATTGTTGCTGTTCATGATAAGGAGATTGTCGGTTTCATGTCTACTGAGCGTGACGGCTATGTAAACCGCCTTTACACCCGCCCCGACTGGGTAAAAAAGGGCGTTGCCACGGCTCTTCTCAACAAAACCGAGGAGTGGGCAAGAGCGCACAAAGTAAAGAGGCTTTTGCTTGAATCAAGTAAAAGCGCCGAGGGGTTTTATGCCAAAAATGGCTTTGAAAAAATCGGTGAAATCAAAAGTCTTAAAAACGATATTGAATTTGTAAGTGCAAAAATGCGAAAGGAGCTAAAATAATGGTTAAACTTGGCAATGATTGGGATAATATTATAGGCAGTGAGTTCGAAAAGGAATATTATCTTAAATTAAGAGCTTTTTTGAAAAGTGAATATGCAAATTATACGGTTTATCCCGATATGTATGAGCTTTTTTCTGCATTGAAGGTGACAAGCTATTCAAAAACAAAGGTTGTTATTATAGGTCAGGACCCTTATCATGAGCCCAATCAGGCTCACGGAATGTGCTTTTCCGTAAAACCGGGCGTGCAGATTCCGCCGTCGCTCCTCAACATGTACAAGGAAATACGCGACGAATACGGCTACGAAATTCCCAACAACGGCTATCTTATGCCCTGGGCGGAGCAAGGTGTGCTACTCTTGAATGCAGTGCTCACTGTTCGTGAAGGTCAGGCAGGAAGTCATGCAAATAAAGGCTGGGAGGAATTTACCGACAGCGTTATTAAGGCTCTCAATAAGCGTGAAGACCCCGTGGTATTCCTGCTGTGGGGCAACTACGCAAGAAAAAAAGCAGAATTTATCGACAAAAGCCGTCATTTTGTGCTTGAGGCGGCACACCCGAGCCCCTTGTCGGCATCCCGCGGATTTATGGGTTGCGGTCATTTTAAACAAGCTAATGAAATTTTACTCAAGCTTGTAAAAAGTCCGATAAACTGGAAAATAGAAAATATTTAGGGTTGACAACAATTTTCCAAATACTACTTGATTTATTTGGACAAGTTGTGATAAAATACCAGTATGAATTCTTGAAAGGAGAAGAGACTATGAATTATTCACATGAAGTTGAGAGTATGTG
>JAFUOO010000011.1 GCA_017472685.1 Clostridia bacterium | reverse complement strand
GTGCACCTTTTCGTCCCCCAAGAGTGGGGAATCGAGCATGAGCGCATCCTGCGGATGATAAAGCGAATGCGCAGAGTTGTGCCGCGGTCAACAACCAACGAATACTTGGAGTTGGTGTTGGGCACCGCAAACGGAAACGAGGGGGTTGAAGTTTTAAAACACTTTTTTATTATTCACTGACTGCTTCTGTGATATTTCTGTAAAAATCTGCTTCGGCGGCGTGTCTGTAGGGCGTGAGCCACAAATTGCCTATGCCGAAGGTTAATCCTGCAAGAATCGCCCAGCCAAGAAAGCTGAAGTGAAGACAACAGAGCCTCCATTTGTTCCCTGCCATGAGCTCCTTTGAGCGTGCAATTGCCTCCTCAGGCGACACGGTGCTATCCTCCGCCAGGATATACTTTGTCATAGCATAGCTGTAGGATGCCACAATCCCCGGCACAATAAAAAGACACGACCATAAGAGTATGTAAATTGTCTGCCAAAGGTTTGCCAGTGCAGTACGCTTCCAGTCAGAAACATAGGCAAACAGTGTGTCAAGTGACAAGGGCTTCCCGTCAATAACGTTGAGGTTAAACTTTGCATAGCCCACCTGCACAAAGCTGCTCAGAATGAAATATGCCACCGCTATCACCAGCACTACCAGAACAACAACTACTAAAACCGTGCCCAGAACACCAAGCACTACGGGCGCAATTCCGCCAAGCATTGCACCTAAGCCTTCGGTGGGATTTTCAATCACAATCTTTTCACCGCCCGAGCTGCTGACATTAACATTAAAATTAATGCTCATACTTGTTGCACCGCCGAGTAAGGTTGCAATAAGCCCTGCAATAACAGCAGTAACCCAGTTACCCTTCAGGCACTCACGCGCCGTTTGTCTGAAATCACTTGCTACTTTCATTTTTATCACCTCATTACCGATATTTTACCACAGATGCGCCCTTTTGTAAACACAAAAAAGAACTCCGCATTTGCGGAGTTCTTTCCATACCTATTACTTATTCATTATTACTTATTACTTTATAGTTTGATGCAAGGCATCAAACTATTCCCTGTGCCTTCATAGCTTCTGCAACCTTGATAAAGCCTGCAATGTTAGCACCTGCGATAAGGTCATCGCCAAGACCGTATTCGTTAGCAGCCTTAACAGAGTTGTCGAAAATGTTCTTCATGATTGTCTTGAGCTTAGCGTCAACCTCTTCCTCGCTCCAGGAGTAGCGCATGGAGTTCTGGCTCATTTCAAGACCGGAAACAGACACGCCACCTGCGTTAACAGCCTTAGAAGGAGCAATGCGGATGCCTGCGTTCTTCATAAGAGCAATAGCCTCGTTTGTTGTGGGCATGTTGGAAACTTCAATATAGTACTTAACGTTGTTAGCGATAATTTCTTCTGCTTCCTTAACGTCAACTTCGTTCTGTGTAGCACAGGGCATGAGAATGTCAGCCTTAACATTCCAGGGCTTCTGACCTGCAAAGAAGGGTACGCCGAACTTGTCAGCATAGTCCTGCACCTTGTTTCTGCCGCTTGCACGCATCTCTAACATAAAGTTAATCTTTTCTTCTGTGCTTACGCCTGCTTCATCGTAAACGTAGCCATCGGGACCGGAAATAACAACAACCTTAGCACCCAGCTCTGTTGCCTTCTTAACTGTACCCCAAGCAACGTTACCGAAGCCGGATACAACAACAGTTTTGCCTTCGATTGTGTCGTTAAAGTGCTTAAGCATTTCAACAGCGTAGTAAACAGCGCCGTAGCCTGTAGCTTCGGGACGGATTAATGAGCCGCCGAAGGAAAGACCCTTACCTGTGAACACGCCTGTGAATTCGTTCTTTAATCTCTTGTACTGACCGAACATGTAGCCAACTTCTCTTGCGCCAACACCCAAATCACCTGCGGGAACGTCAAGGTTGGGACCAATGTGACGGTAGAGCTCGTTCATAAAGCTCTGGCAGAAGCGCATAACTTCAGCATCGCTCTTGCCGTTGGGGTCAAAGTCAGCACCACCCTTACCGCCGCCCATGGGGAGGGATGTAAGAGAGTTTTTGAAGGTCTGTTCAAAGCCGAGGAACTTCATTGTACCTATGTATACATTGGGAGCAAAGCGGATACCGCCCTTGTAAGGACCGATAGCAGAGTTGAACTGCACTCTGTAGCCGCGGTTAACCTGTACCTTGCCGTTGTCGTCAACCCAGGGAACACGGAACATAATCTGTCTTTCGGGCTCAACCATTCTTTCAACAACGCCTGCTGCAACAAGGTCGGGGCGCTGGTCAATAACGGGCTCGATACTCTCAAGAACTTCTGTAACTGTCTGTAAAAATTCAGGCTCGTTAGCATTTCTCTTCTTAACGTTTTCTAAAACGTCGATTAAATACTGATTTTTCACTACTAAAACCTCCAGTTTTTAAAAAGAGCACACCGCTTTAAGCCATATACCCTTTACGTTTGATACATATTATAATTATCCGAAAAAAAATTGTCAATAGTTTTTCATAAGAAAAATGAAATTTTTTGTCATTTTGTTCGTCAGTGGCGGACATTTGTGTTTTTACTCAACAAAATTACATAAATTCGGCAAAAATTTTTATTTCAATCCACATACATATATGATATAATTAATGTAATTATACATATAAAGGAGCAGAAAAATGAAAAAAATACTCTCTTTATTTTTATCCGTTGCAATTTTTGCAACGCTTCTGATGTTCCCCATCACGTCCCGGGCGGTGTACATCCCCACACTCACAATTGACATGAGCGCAAAAACGGGGGCACTCCGCCACGGCTCAAGCGGCTTTCTGTACGGTTTGGGCAGTGACGGCACGCCAAGTGCCAACACCTTAACCCCCTTAAAGCCCTCCACAGCGGTGCAGAAGGCACCCGACGGCTTACAGCACCCCACGGGTGACGTTTTAGACGTTGCAGGCACCTTCATTTCTGCAGGCGGTGAGCAGGTGCAGATATACCTGCAGGACATTTACGCCCTGTGGCCCTACGAGCAGGCGAGCTTTGAGGACTACCTTTCCCACATCGAGGAAATGGTGCCCAAGATTGTGGCGCTGAGAAATTCAAACCCCGATTATCATGGCAAGCTGGTTTACGTGCCCTTCAACGAGCCCGACGGCATATGGTACGGTAACATCGGCTCAAGCGCTTCCGTACAGGCAACCTTCAACTCCCATTGGCTACAGGCTTATAATCTCATCCATTCTCTTGACCCCGATGCATTAATCGGCGGCATCAGCTGTGCAAACTATCTTTCGGGTGCATACGAGGCGTGGATTAAGTTCTGCACCGAGAACGACTGCGAGCCCGACTACATAACCTGGCATGAGCTGCAGGACTACGATTTAAACTCCTTTGCAGCAAACCTTGCTTCCTACCGCGCAATCGAAGCAAAGTACGGCATGGAAGAGCGCGAAATCATCATCAACGAGTACGCGCCCCAGGACCATTGCTCAAACCCCGGCAAATTAGTTAACTGGATTGCACTTTTTGAAGAAAACAAGGTTTCGGGCTGTCTTCCCTACTGGCACAACGCAGGCAACCTTAACGACATTGCCGCCGACAACAACGAGCCTAACGGCGCGTGGTGGCTTTACAAATGGTACGGCGATATGAGTGGTGAAACGCTTTCTCTCACCACAAACACCGCCCGTACAGAGTTTTATGGTTTAGCCTCCATCGATGACAACAAAAAGAGCGCAAGCGTAATTTTTGGCGGCAACGAAGGTGATGCAAGTATAGTTCTTCAAAACATTGCAGACACAATCCCCTTTGACGGCGCCGAATTTGTTGACATCGAGGTAAAAGCAACCTACTGGACAGCCTTCCACGGTGTGAGCGAGGAGCCCCGCACCATTATAAGAGGCACCTACAGCGTAATTGACAACACCGTTACGGTTACTATCCCATCCATGGAGGAAAACGCAGCATACCTTGTTACTGTTTCGCCCTCACAAAGTGAAGAAGCAATCATCTACTATGGCGCAGAGCGCAAGCTTTATGAGGCTGAAGGAGGCACACACGTAGGCGCAGCATATGCAAACAACGTGCGCTGGACCTATGCCTACTCGGGCGGCTACCGCCTTAGCGGCATACAAAGTGAAAACGACGGCTTTAACTTGCCCATTGAGGTAGAACACACAGGCTACTACCGCATGGATTTAACCTACGCAAACGGTCACGGCACAAACCCTGCCGACCCCAGTGCCAACAATCCTCAGTCCCTTTCGGCAACAATACGCTTTGACCGTGACAGTGCGGAGCTAATCACCCTTGAAAACACCCTCCGCGACGAAATGGCAGGCATGTATACTACCTATGTTTACCTTGCAAAGGGTAACCACACAATGCAATTGCGCGGTGTAGAAACAAACGGCGGCGCATTCTCATGTGACAGCATTGCGTTCACATACGTTGGCGGCACAATCCCTCAGTTTGACTCGGTTTACGAGGCAGAATTAGGCGACTTCAACCTTTTAAAGAATAACCAAGACACCACCCTTACAACCGAAAGCACCATCTCAGGCTACTCGGGCTCAGGCTACATAACAGGGCTTGAGGGCAGAAGCGTTGAAGTGGGCGGCGGTGTACGCTTCACTGTTGTTGTACCTGACAACGCTCTTTACACAATAGCCCTCCGCTACAGTGCGGAGGCTGACAGCACAGCCAACATCTATCTTGACAACACGGCGTTAGACCTTGACAATGTTTTAACTGACATTTCCCTTCCTGCAACCGATAGCTTTGAAACAGAATACGTAACGGCATTTTTGCAGAAGGGCATCAACATTATTGACATCGACGCATCCGCACCCATAGCCCTTGACTACATGAGGGTTAAAAAGGCAGAGGGTGACCCCATCGCCGTTGAGGCAGAGGCAGGCGTTCTTTCAGGCGAAGCCGAAGAGTGCGAAAACCCCTATGCAAGCCGTACACAGTACGTTTCAAACATTGAGGGCGGAACTGAGGATGCACTTACATTAAGCGTTAATGCGCCCAATGCGGGCAAGTACAAAATGGTTATCCACCACTCCTCGGGCGAGCTTTTCGGTGGTCATACCTACAACGCACAGCTCGTTGACCGCTACGCCTCCTTCAAATTGAACGAAACCGAGGCAAAGCGCCTTTACTTTAAAAACACCTATTCCGACTCCAACTGGCGCACAACAGTTTTAGAGGTTGAGCTCACAGAGGGCGACAACACCTTAAAAGTATTTAACGACAACTGGCGTTTGGTTAAAAACGGTACAGGCTCAACGGGCAACATTACCTATAATACACTTGTTAACTACACACCCAATTTTGACCTTTTCGAGTTCTACCCCTCCGTTACCGAAAATTCCTCTCTTGCAGAAAGCTTTAAGATGAGCCTTATGGCTACAAGCCACGGTACGGCAGAGCTCGACAAAACAGCTCTTTCACCTAATGAAGAGGTTACACTCACCCTCAATCCCGAATATAATGAGGGCAGGATTGTGGTTACGGCAAACGGCGAGGACATTTCTTATCTCATTTCAGGCAACACACTCACCTACGCCCCCACTACCGATACTGAATTTTTAGTTAGCTTCATTATCCCCGAAAACCTGGATAATTACATTACAAACTCCTCCTTTGGTACAGGGGACTCGACAGGCTGGGATGCTGAAGACACCATAATTATCACCGACGGCAACATACACTACGCCTCCATAGGCACAATAAGCCAGTCAATTGCCTGCGAGAAGGACTTTTACGACATTACCTTCAAGGCAAAGGGCGAAAGCGTTACGGTTACTGCCAACGATTATACACGCACAATCACCCTTTCTGACACATGGCAAACCTACAGCGTGCGCACACATGCAGAAAGTGAAATTAACCTCAGCCTTACAGGCACAGCATTTGTTGACGAGTTCGCACTTAACAAGGGCTCTGTTGACCCTGAGGTGCTCTACTTTGTTGACTGCGGCGACGTTGACCCCGAAACCATAAATAGTGGCGACAAATACGGTCTTTACAACTCTGTAACAGAGCAGTTCTATCAGGAGGATGCTGTAACAGGCTACTCTTGGGGCATTGTGGATGAATACGTTCCCAATGAAACCTACCCCCATCTTTTAACAGGCGCGGAAACCTGGCCCTACGAGTATGACCTCGCTGACGGCACCGACAAGGTTATAACCTACCGCTACGCAAAGGACCAGGACGACAGAACGGGTAACGGCATAACCTACAAGTTCGCTCTTCCCGAGGACGGCGACTACGCCTTCGAGGTTGCATTCTATGCACCAAGTCACTGGATGGGTGTTAACCGTAAGTCGAGCCTTACAATGAACGGCGAGGTACTCGCCTCCGGCATTATCCCCCGCAGCAACGAGTACCACCCCGTAACGGTAAGAAAGATTGCCACAGTTACAGGCGGCGAGGCAACACTTAATCTTAAACTTGATTCTGACGGCACGGGTGGTCCCATGATAAGCTATATCAAAATCTACAAGGCTGCAACAGTTCTGCCCAAAACAAAGCTCGACGTGGCTGATTTTACCGTAACCTGCTCCGACACATGGAATTCTGACCCCAATACCCACGGCAAATATGCCTTTGACGGCAACACACAAACCTTTTTCGACGGCATTTCGGGCGGTTATTTAGTGGTTGACCTTGGCTATGAAACCACCGTTTCTGCCATAGGCTACTACCCCCGCGAGGGCTGGAATACACGTATGGAGGCAACACATTTTTCAGCCTCCCGTGACGGCGTCACCTGGGAAAAGCTTTTTGTAATCCCGAGTGCTCCCCAAGCAGGTGTTGAAACAATTGTTTCCTCCAACGAATTTATGGCAGATGGCATTTTCCGCTACATAAAGTACGAAAACCCCTACGACTACTGTAACGTTGCGGAAATCAATATCTACAAGGAAACAGACAGCTTCCAGTTTGTAAGTTTGGACGAGGATGTTTGCAAATTAGAGAGCATCACCCTTGAAAATGGCACCTACAGCCTTTCCTTTACGGAAGGAAGCAGTGGCACCATTATTCAGTCAGAGGTTGTTGACGGCACCTTAAGCTTTGTAAAATCATCAGGCTTAACAGATACCCTTGAGCAAATCTCCCCCACAGAAAAGCTTTACGTGTGGGATAAGGAAAACATAAAGCCACTTGTATTAATTAAGCGATAACACAAACCCCCGTTTGGAAATATGTTCCAAACGGGGGTTTCTATTTTATTTCTATTCAATTCCAATTATACTGTCTACTCCGTAATACCATGCCATTGTAACATTGGGCCACGTATCAGTCCCAAGGCAGTTTATGTCCACCACACCGTAAAAGGGGCTGTGCTTTGTCTTGGGGTGCACAATATGCAGCTTAAGATTACTCTCCCCTTTCCCTTTAAGATGTTCAATCTCCTCCTCACGCTCACAGAAGGCACCGTAACAATTCATAATGTCGTATCCGCCGTATACAAAGCTGAAGGTAAATACCACCAAAAGAGCCAAAGCAACACACGCAGCAAAGGGTGCAGACCTGCCCCTTAATAACTCACCAAGCAAAACAGCACACGCCATAATTAAAAATATTGCCGTCATAAACATGGTCCGTTCAGCAAAATACGTTCCTATAATCATCATATAGTTTGCTCCAAGCCCCAGAAGGACAAAGCTTGCTGACAGGCTAACTGCCCTCCACGCTTTTTTGCACACTCCCAACACTGTCAGGCATACCCAGGCTATGATAACATACCGCAAATGCTCATCCAGCAATTTTGTGCATGCTACAAAATTGTCCACAAGTACCCGAACGCTCAGATTTCCCGATACCTTTGCCGTAATTTCAACAGGCATCATGAGAAGCAGCAGAAATCCCATCGCAGCAAATACAATGGGCAATATTTCTTTTATGCTAACCCTCCCCTTACCAAAGGCTTTTCTCAGCACTACAAGAATAGCTCCACACATAATACCCACAAAGGAGGCGATTTCACTGTACATACCCATAATAAAGGCAAACACGCAGAACAAGCCAAAGAGTACATTGTTTTTAATAAATTCGTCTTCATTTTTGCAGCTTTTAACATAGGGCAGCGCAAACAAGAGCGAAAAAACAATAGCCCACAGGTAATTAACCGACCCCACCTGCCATAAAAACACCTGCCCGAAAGCAGGCACAAAGCACCATACAGCTGCAAACACAGCCAACAAAAGAAGTGCGTTATGCGCTCTCGTTTTCCTGCAGATTATGTACATAACATAGCACATCAGAGTAAACATTGCTGCGTTTGTTATGTTGAACACCCATTTTGGAAAAATCAAAAAGAACTGTTCAAAGCCGTGGCTTATAACCCTTCCGTTCATATAGGTGCTGTGCATATACATGCTTTTCGGGATTTGCATCACGCTTTCAATCAGCCTCGCATCAGCAAAGCTGTAGCGATAGCCGTAATCGTCTGCAATATACGGTGTCATAAAATTAAAAGCAAGCATTATTGCAAAAATCGCTGTCAAAATAACAGCTATCATATATTTTGACCTGTTTATTTTCAAAAAGACCACCCCCTATAGTATATAAACGGAGGTCGTCCATTATTTTGTCAAAAAAATAGTTTAAACCGCAAAAAACAGGAGTGAAGAAAACGATTGTTTTTTTCACTCCTGTTTTTTCTTAGTTTTTCGCGCCCTTTGCGCCACTCTTAAGGCTTCTTGCGCCAAATTCACTTAAAAGGTTTGTATCGTAGGAGAAGCTGAGCTTTTCTCTTTCGCGGTGTCTCTTCTGTGCGTAGTAAATAATCTTATCCATTAAACCTGCAAAGTCTAATCCTGCCGCTTCCCACAAATAGAAGGAAAGCGAGCCGGGAATGGTGTTAATTTCGTTCACAAAAATTTCGCCCGTCGCTTCGTCAATCATAACGTCAATACGTGCAACGCCGTTACAGTTTAAAGCCTTAAAGGTTGTAAGGCACATTTCTTTAATAGCCTCTTCCTGTTCCTTGGTTACCTCGGCAGGCACCTTACGGCTGCTGCCGCTCATCCCCTTACTGCCGCCATCGCTATTTTTGCTTCCGCCCTGGTACTTATCCTTAAAGTCTAAAATATCGCCACCTGAGGAAACAGGCTCTTCAAGTACGCTTGCACTGCAGTCCTCGTAGTCACCAAGCACGGAGCAGTTAACCTCCTTAAGCTTTTCAATGGCTCTTTCAACCAAAACCTTCTGGCTGAAGGTTGCCGCTTCGTCAATAGCTTCAATGAGGCCCTCGCGACATTTCGCAACCTTAATGCCCACAGAGGAGCCAAGGTTAACAGGCTTTACAATAACAGGGTAGGAAAGCTTATTTTCAATGCTTTCAACAACAGCTTCGCCGTTTTTGTAGTATTCTCTGGAGTAGAAGCATACTGCGGGAAGCACGTTTACGCCCGCATCACGGAGCACGCACTTCATTGCGTACTTATCCATACCTAATGCGCTTGCTGTAACATCACAGCCTGCGTAGGGCACGCCGAGCATTTCAAGATAGCCCTGGAGTGTACCGTCCTCAACGTTTGTGCCGTGAACAACAGGGATAAACATGTCGCAGGTTGCAACCGTTTTACTGCCAAAAAGTCCGCTCTTTACCTTTACAAGCTCTGCCTGATTTGCGCCCTTTTTGAGGATAACCTCTTCACATTCAGCCAGTAGTGCGGGAATATCCTTATACTTTTTAATGTCCAGAAGAGCTTCGCCTGTGTAGAATTTACAATCCTTAGTTATGTAAATGGGCACAACATTGTACTTTTCCTTATTGAGCGCATGCATCGCCTGAGACGCCGAAATAACGCTCACCTCGTGTTCAACGCTGTTACCGCCAAAAAGCACACCAACTGAAATTTTCATATATACCAATCCTTTCCGTATTTAAATTTCCTTTGGAAATTAATGATATGCGCTTTGCGCATGATATTACTGCGTAATGATATGTCGCAAGCAACATGATATGAACCTACGGTTCATGAAGGTAGAAAAATCAAAGATTTTTCACTAATTTTCGGATGATTTTGCGGTTGTTATGGATGCTATCAGGATTTTACGCAATTTTCCGCACTTTATGTGCAAATCTTCGTATTGTTCAACCCTCAGTGCTCCCACATCTTTAAAGATTTCTAACCAATAATCTGTTTCATAGCATTCTTTTAACGCTATTTGGAATTTATTGATAAAATCTGCTTTGCTGGCAGCATAATTTCCTTCATGGATATTAGCCCCTATACTTGTGCCACTTCTTAAAATCTGATTAGTTAAAATTGCTACCTTTTCATCTTTTTTCAAAGAGCTGCAGACATTGATTATGTCAATCGCAAACTTTTTTGGCAAATCTACCATAATGCACTACGTGCATATCATTAAACCGTCAGGTTTTATTTCATGCGTAGCATATCATGCCGTAGGCATATCATTCTATTAAAGATAATTATCCGGCAAATCGTTCTCCAGAAGCACAATTTTATCATCTGCCCGAATTGCACGCATCATGGCAAAGGCTTCATAAATGTCCTTTGCGCACATAATCTTTTCGTCGTCGGGACGAACACTGTCTGCACCCTTTTTAAGCACAGGGTACTGCTTTTCGCCCACGAAAATTGCATAGTCTGCGCAATGGGCACAAATTGCACCTAATCTTTCGTTTTCCTCTTCTTCCTTTTCGCCAAGCTCAACCATGCCGGGTGTTATAACAATCCTTGTGCCCTCAAAGCCTTGAAGGGTTTCAAGGGCGCTCTTTGCGCCTGCAGGGTTGGAGTTATACGCATCGTCAATAATTGTGCAGTCGGGCTGCTTCTTAATTTCCAGGCGGTGCTCAACACTTTCAATACGGCGCATTGCAATCTTTATATCTTCAATGTCAACACCGTATTCAAGTGCTATTGCGCTGCTGCCCACCAAGTTTACAACATTGTGCTTGCCCAGAAGCTTTGTTGTCATTTCAAACCTACCTGTCTTTGTAACAAGGGTAAATGTGCTGCCCTGGGGTGTTGACTTGATGTTTTCTGCATAGTAGTCGCAATCAGGCGTTGTGCCATAGGTAATAACGCCCTCGGTTTTTTCACGGCTTCTTACAGCCTCGCTGTCGTAGTTCAAAAACTTCTTTCCGCCGCCGACAGAATCTATAAGCTCATATTTTGTGGCAACAATGTTTTCCATTGTTTTAAAGGTTTCCAAATGCTGAGGGCCTATAGATGTAAGTATACCACTTTCGGGGTTAACAAGGTCGCATATTTCTTTAATGTCGCCTTGTTGCCTTGCGCCCATCTCCACCACAAAAACCTCGTGCAAGGGCGAGAGGTGCTCGTTAACAGTTCTTACAACGCCAAGTGTTGTGTTGTAGGAATGAGGTGTCATAAGAGTGTTGTACTTTTCACTTAAAAGTGCGCTCACATAGTTTTTCACGCTTGTTTTACCGTAGCTGCCCGTAATGCCTATAATCTTTAAATCGGGCATAGCAGAAAGCTTTTTCTTTGCATTGTCAACAAACCTTTGTCTTATTGCCGCCTCAACAGGGGCATTGATAAGGTTTGCACACAAAACAACTGCGGGGGCTAAGAGCGTTGCCAAAGCAAGCAGCAGGGGCGTAATTACACGAGGCACAAAAAGCCCTGCAATTATAACAACTGCCGTCAGGATGCCCTCTGTTACAAAAAGCCTCTTTACCCTGTCCGTAACAACCAAGGGCTTTTTCTGGGCGGGAGCAGGCTTCAACATATCAAGAAGGATATATATAAGAGCATACGCCGCAATTGCAGGGAATGTGCCAAAAGTTAAAAACACATAGCCCAAAAGGGCAACAATTGCCTTAAGGTCAACAATCTTAGCCTTATTCTTTTTGAGATAGTTTATATAGCGCTTGTTAAAATAGGAATTGAGCTGAAGCATGTGTGTTTCCTTTTTGAGGTTACCTGTCATGATAACCCAAAGGTGAATGCATGCCACAACAGCATAAAGCACAATATATATAATGTCAGCTTTGTTCATAATAATCTCCATTCTGCCGCCCTGTGTCAGCACAAGCTTATTTCACAAAATATTCCAATGCCGCAAAAAATTTGCCCGGGCAATCAAGGTAGGAAAAATGCCCTGCGCCCGAAAGCGTAACAATGCCGCTGTCGGGAAGAAGGCTATCCATAAGGTGGGCATCGGCAATGGGTGTTGCAGTGTCCTTATCGCCCCATATCAAAAGGGTGGGCACATTAATTTTGGGCAGATAGCTTCTCAAATCCTCGTTCACAACGCGGCTCATGGTTGCACGCATATTGTCACTCAAAACCTTGTAGTCGCTACTTCCTGCATTTTTAACCAATTTTTCGTAAAGCCCTGTTTTGTTTATTAAAGGAAGCTTAAGTATTTTTTTGCCCAGCTTGTAGGAATAAACCTTTAAATAATAGTCAAGCCCTCTTTTTGGTTTAATGCCTGCCGCATCAACCAGTACGATTTTTACAGGCTTAACCTCCATCTTTTCAAAAAGCTTTATAATAACCCTTCCGCCGAAGGAATGACCCAGCCAGATTGCGCCCTCACTATCTGCTTCCTTTATGAACTTTTTCATAAACTGAGCGTACTTTTCCACATCCCAAACCTCCTTTGGCTCATCACTTTTGCCAAAGCCGGGAAAGTCAAGTGCCACCACACGCATATAAGCGGAAAGCTTTTTTACAATAGGTGTAAATGCCTCTTTATTTGCACCCCATCCGTGAAAAAGCACAATGGTTTTGCCCTCTCCTTGATCAAGGTAGTTTATATTCAATCCGTCGATGTTAACATTCTTTTCCATAAGATACACCTCCGCATAATATACTAATATATATTATATCATGATTTTTTAAATAATCAATAATAATTCTTGACAAACTACCCCTCAAAATATAAAATATATTCGTTGATTATCTTCTGCCGGTGTGGCTCAAAGGCAGAGCAGCGGTATCGTAAACCGCAGGTTGCAAGTTCGATTCTTGTCACCGGCTCCAGAAAAAAGCACTTCGTAAGAAGTGCTTTTTTCATTTAATAACTTTAATATAAAAAAGTGCTTTAACACTTCACCCCCCTCGCCTCCCCGGTCTTGTGGGACAAAAAGGTACACTTTTATTTTACAAGCAAAAATACCACCCCAAAGCGGGTGGTATTTTCTATTTAATGCGTGCAACCTTTCCCCAGGGCGGGGTAACCTCTTCGTTATTTAAAAGCCACAGCACGGGTATATCCATAGCGGCAGCCTCCTCGGGAAAGGGTGCATAGCCGTCCGTAAGTATGATAATGCTCTTTGGCATCCTTTCGCTCATATAGTCCCTTACATACTTAAAGATAATTTCAAAATCAGTACCGCCACCGCCAACGGGGTGTATAATCTGAAATTCCTCCTCGCTTTCAAAGGGCTCAGGCTCCACAATTGCCGCATCAAAAAAGCCTAAGTACCCCTTAAGCTTGCCGTCAAACTGGTCTATTGCGCCCTTAACCTCGGAATATGCCGCTGTTATCATATCGTCCGACATACTCCCCGAGGTGTCAATCATGAACAAAATATCTGACACGCTTGTGTCCGTATCGTTAAAATCGGGAAGCATAAAGGGTGACTCCGAAAAGCGCCTGTCGGGGGGCGAAAAAGAGTAGTCGCATACCTCCTCCTGCACAAAATCGTTGAGTATAATCCTCCAGTCAAGCTGGGGGTTTTTCAATTCCTTTAAAAGCCTTTTGGCAAAAAGGGGCACCGTGCCGCGCCCTGTTACGGCGTTCTGTATTTCTATTGCCTCGGCAGCGTCGCACACACGTTTGACCCACACATCCCGAAGCGCCGTATCCTCAGCCTTGCCCCATTTTGAATGGTCGTCATTAAAGCCGCCACTTTGCCCGCCGTTGCCGCCTCTGTCCGTGCCCTGTCCGCTTTTGCCGCCTTTTCCGCTGCCGCCGCTTTTACCTTCACCCTGACCGTCGCCGTCACCTTGGCCTTTACCACCGCCTTGCTTCTTACCGTTACCTTGTCCGTCACCGTCCGTGTCAGTCTCGTCCTGTCCATTTTGGCTTTGTCCCTGTCCGTCCTTTCCGCCGCCACTTTGCCCGCCTTTGCCGCCCTTTTTGCCCTCATTGCCACCCTGACCGTCCGTGTTCCCGCTTTTGGGCTTTTGTACACCTTGCTGCATGAGCATTTCGTAAACCTCCTCGGCGGTGTGATTGTAGCCCTCGCTGTTATCGGGGGCAATGTGCATGCTTTCGCCGTATTCTTTTAGAGTAATGCTTTGTATGTTGTTATTGTTTGCCAAAAGTATGTTGGAGTTCACCACAATGTCGCAGGCAACATTAAAAATAAAGTTGTCCCTTTCGCCCTTGCGCATACAATGCATAAGGGCAACGTGCAATATTTCGTGCATGAGCACAAAGTCAATTTCATCATCGGACAAGCTTTCCATAAAGGAGGGCGAAAAATAAATCCTTTCGCCGTCTGTTGCGGCTGTTTCGCACTCCTCGTCAAGGGCAAATTTCATGTGCATTAATAAAAGCCCGTAAAACCCGTTATTTAAAAGCACGCGCATTCTTGACATAAGTAGCCTTCTTGCCGCCTCTCTTATTTTTTCATCAGATTGCACCATTCATATATCTCCCCTTTGTGCTCACCCATCTTGAAAACTCGGGTACCCTCATAAGCTTTTCCTTATAGCCCTTCTCAATTGCCATGTAGTCGCGCATCAAAACCGCCGAGAAATCCGCAGGCAGCCTTGTTGCGTAGGAAATTGAATTTGCAATACGGCTCATTTCGTTCTTATGTGCACGGGCATATGCCGTCATTGAAGAAACTAAGGCATACATGGCATCGGTCTTCTGTGGAATTGGCGGCATAAGTCCGTCAAAAATATCCTCCATTTTGGGAAGCTCCTTGTAAATGCTGCACCAGGTGCGCATTTCAATTGCAACACCCGTACCCACAAGCCCCGAAATAAGAGGGAACATTTCGTCAACATTGCTTGAAACGCAGTTTAAAATATTGCTCACCATTTCCCAGCTACGTGGCGTTGCAAAGGCTAAGGTGTCGCCCGAGGCATTGAACTGCATCAAATAATCGCGTCTGAAGGAGAGAAAGCCCGTCACCTTTTCGTTTATGCCCTTTCCTATTGCCCATCTCTTCCAGGCTTCAAAATCGCCCTCAATTTCAATGTGCAGAAGTCTGTTTGCAAGTGCCTTGGGCATTTTAAATGCAACGGACTTGTCCGTCACACGGTTACCTGCCGCAATCACAATGCAGTTGTCGGGCAATTTATGCTCGCCCACAACCCTGTCTAAGGTTATCTGGTATGCCGCCGCCTGCACGCTCTGTGGTGCCGCCGAAATTTCGTCCAAAAACAGAATGTTTATAACCTCATCGCTGTCGTCCATCTGGAAAATCTGAGGCTTTAACCACACCGCAAGGGTTTTGTCTGCGTTTGCGGTGGGTATACCCCTTAAGTCAATAGGGTTAAATAAGAGTAGTCTCACATCTGTCACGTTAACCCTTTTGTTGCACGCAGCTTCAAGCTCTGAGGCAATCTGCCTTACCGCCTGGCTTTTACCAACGCCGGGCGGGCCCCACAGCATAACAGAGGGCACAATTTTTACATCATTGTCATTTATCGCCGCGGCGTAAGCCCTTGTGAGAAGCCCCACTGCCTTTTCCACGTCCATAACGGGCATATTGTTATTTTTTATTTCATTCATCTATTCCTACCCCCAATTCCTTGTCAATAGCATTAAGCTCCTTTTCAAGCTCCTCAATAATGTCGCTGTAGCCTTCCTTTTTAAGCTCCGTCTTCATGTCTGCCTCGCGCTTTATAAGGTCGGCTTTTTCTCTCTCAAGCTTTTCAATGCGCTTTTCAAAGCTCTTTAAAAAGTTGTCAATACGCTCAAGCATGCCCATCTTTGCTGTGCCCATTTCAACGTAGTACTTACCCTCAGCGCAAAGGTAAACAAACTCACCGTTTGTAAGCATGTTTTTGGGCAGCACCACCCTAAAGCCCTTATAGGTGCAAATCTCCCTTTCCTCGTCCATGAGGAGGTTGTTCATAACACCCTTGTATATAATATCGCGCATCTCGCGTCTTTCCTCTAAGGTATACTCCTTATCCTGGCTTAAATAAAACTCCATGTCCCTTGTGTTTTTTTCAATCTCCTCCTCGAGGCGCTCCAGCCTTGCAGGCATTTTCATAAGCTCTGCTTCCATATACTGATGCATGGAAACATACTGGCGCTGCAAAAGCTTGTTGCGGGACAGAGCATTTGCAACCTCAACCCTCTTTTTAATAAGCTCATTGCCTATGGCAAGTGCCTTTACCTCGGCATAGTTAAGCACGGTGTCGTCCACATCGGAGCAGTTGCGCTCATTGGCACAGCCTGAAAGTATTGCCACAATCATTTTCTGCTTGTTCTCCAACAGCTGCCAGGAATAGGCGTCAAAGCTTCCCTTTGTTATGTAGCGGTAAAGCCACACCTTACTGTTTGTGTTCCCCTGGCGTAAAATCCTGCCCTCTCGCTGTATCATGTCGCTTGGTCTCCAGGGCACATCCAGATGGTGTAGTGCCACAAGCCTTTCTTGCACATTAACGCCCGTGCCGAGCTTAAAGGTGGAGCCAATAATAACCCTCACCTCGCCCGTCTGCACCCTTTTAAAAAGCTTCCGCTTTTCGCTTTCGCTTTCCGCATCGTGGATAAAGGCAATTTCATTTTCAGCTACGCCCATCTCCACAAGGATTCTTTTCAGCTCGTGATACATATTAAAGCTGCTCTTTGGTGTTGATGTGTCACAAAAAACAATCTGTGCGGATTTTTTATCTGTTGTTTTTTGGTACACATCAAAAATATTTTCGGCGCACATATATGCCTTGGACTGGCAGGTAAAGGCGCATTTTTCGTCCACAAGGCGCATGTCGAGTGCCGCCTTTCTGCCGTCAGTGGTAATTTTGAGCATGTTGTCCTCAGTGCGCTTCACCTTGCCGCTTCTTACGTCGCTTGCTCTTTTTGATATTTCGGCAAGATACTCGCCGAAGAGCTTTGTTTTTTCAACTACAATGTCCTCGTAGCCGTCGCAGATGGGTATGCCGTTTTCCTTGTCGGTTTTGTGAAAATCTGCCACAGCCGACAACAAATTTGCCAGCTCGGGTATGTTATGGAACTTTGAAAACCTTGTCACCATACGGTAGCGTGTTGTGTCAACATCAATTTCAAACTCTGTTCTCATTTCCGCAAACATACCAATCCAACCATCAAAGGTCTGCAAATCCAACAGCGCAAGGTCACCGCTCTGGAGATACTTTTGTACAACGTAAATATCCGAAAGAGAGTTTGTAATTGGCGTACCCGTTGCCATAACAACCCCTCTGCCGTTATTTGCCTTCTGCACACAGCGTACCTTGTCAAGCATATCACGGCACTTTGCAGAGCCTGCAGACGAAATGCCGCTGATGTTTTCACAGCTTGTTTCTAAGTTAAGGTTTTTGAAGTTGTGCGCCTCGTCAACAAAAAGCGTTGTTATGCCCAAATCTTCAAAGTACACACGCTCAACGGCATCCTTGATTTCCGCCTCAAGCTCCTTGAGCTTCTTTCTTATGCGCACTTCCTTTCTCTGTAGCCCCGTGGTGCACTTTTTCATACCCTTCTTACGAAGGCTGTGTATTTCTTCAAGCTCACTCTTAAGCATTTCTCTGTAAAAATCCTGCGACACAGGCACCATGGAAAAGCAGCTGTAAGCCATAATAACCGCGTCGTAGTCGTTATCTCTTATATGGCGAAGCAGTGCCTCGCGCTTGTCCTTTGTAAACGTCTTTGGCTCAACGCACAGCAAATTCGCCTCAGGGTACAGCTTTAAGAACATATCCTTCCACTGACCAATAATGTTATTTGGCACCACGTACAAATTTTTCGGTGATATGCCCATTCGTCTTAATTCCATGCCTGCCGCCGCCATTATGTAGGTTTTGCCGCTTCCCACATCGTGAGCAAGAAGTGTGTTGGGCGTAAAGAGTATTCGTGCCACGGCGTTTTTCTGATAGTCAAAAAGGCGTTCCTTTTCGCTCATGCCGGGGAAGGTTAAAAAGGAGCCGTCAAAATGGCGCACAATATTGGAGCCATACTTTTCGTCGAATATTTCTTCCAATCGTGCGCTCCTTGCATCATCCTGCCACACCCATTTTTTGAACTCAGCTATCATTGCCTGCTGCTTTTCCTGCACAACTACCGTTGCGTCCTTGTCAAGAACTCTTTTTGTGCCGCTCTTTGTGGTGCTTGTTTTTACAGTGCGGTAAACCGCCGCGCTTTTCAGGTTAAGTGTTCTTTCCAGTATTTCAAGCCCGTTCATATATGGTGTGCCGTAGGTTGCATTAACGGCAACATTATTGTAGCGCGTCTTACAGGGCACATCCCATGTGCCTGTTATTTCGTCGTGATGAACACAGTACTGGTCCTTTACGGCTGCGTTTATGCACCTTTGGTATTCGATGCGCCCGAAAAGGTGCTCAATAAATTTGTCAATAATATCCGTGGGCACCCAGGGCGAGCCTAAGGTTACATATATTTCATCCGAGTGCAGCATATCGGGCATAACCGCCTCTAAGGCTTTTACGTTCTTTTCAAAATAGCCTCTGTATTTTTCGTTCGCCCGCCGTGCCCTCTTTAATTTGTGCCTCACCCTGCCCGAGAGGTATTCCTCGGCAGTTTCCCAGCCCTTGTAGAAGCATTCGTCCCAGCTGTCGGGGTTTTGGTAAATGGAGCCGCGGAGAGCATTGATTACAGCCTTACAGCTTTCATTTGTTATGCAGGCAATGTATTCAATATCCACCCTGCCTAAATTCACAACCGAAAGCACCAGCGCATCGGGAATGCTGTTTGCCCTCACACCCTCCACAATTGGGCTGTCTTGGAAAACATTCTCCCAGTCCATGGGCAAATCCATGCTTGTAACGGCTTTAATGTGCTCATCCTCAATTGCCTTTACTCTTCCTTCCTTGGTCTTTCTCAGAAAAGTTCCCCAGTCGTACTTTTCGAGCATTGCAAAGTTTTCGCACAGCTCATTAACTATTTCGCTCTCCTCTTTTTTATGTCGGTTAATGAGCATACCGACAATTTTTCTGCACTCCCCGGGGTCAATATCAAGCTTTATCCTTACTCCGAAGTTCCTTAAAAAATTTGTGCCCTCGTGGAAAAACCGCATAATGTTGCCATTGTTATCGGTCCATACGCAGTTTTTTTCCGCGCTGTAGTTTTCAAAATAAAAGCCCGTAAGGATGAGCACATGCTCCCTTATTATTTTTACCCCTGCAAGCCTTGCGGCAAGCTTGCCGTTTTTCATTCTCACCTCAAAAACCAGGTCACTCTTGCCCCAGTAGCCTTTTTTCTTGGGTGTCTGCTTCAGCTTTTTGTAGCTTTCCTCTATTACACTGCGCCTGTAATCCTTGTAAAACCTTTCAAGTGCTTTCATAGTGCTCATTTTTTCTGCCCCCTTTTTATACATTTACAGTTTACAAAAGCCAATGTACCAAAAAAAGTACAAAATCAAAATCCAATCTGCTGTTTTGTTTTGCTTTCAGTCTTTTTTGTGTATTGGGCTTTAAAATCCTCGGGCAAAAAGGTGTCAAGGTCTCTTTCGCCTATTTTACTCAATTCCATTTTTGCAAGGCGTGAGGCACGCGCCATTTCTGCATGCTCCATAACATTTCTTACAAAGCGTCCGTTGCCGAAATCCTTCTCTTTTGTTGCTATCTCAAACATTTCAAGAAGCTTTTCCTCACAGCCCTCACTAAATACATTTTCGCCCCGTTTTGCAAAAAGGCGCGCAATGTCCATAAGCTCCTCCACTCTGTAATCCTCAAAGGGCACGTGAAAGGCAATTCGTGACCTGAGCCCGGGGTTTCTCTCTAAAAAGGCTTCCATTTTATCACTATAGCCCGCAAATATAACAATGGTGTCGTCGCGGTTGTTTTCCATTTCCTGAACAATGGTGTTTATTGCCTCGTCACCGTAGAGGTTATCTCTGTCGTCAACTAAGGAGTACGCCTCGTCAATAAACAGCACTCCGCCCTTCGCCCTTTCAAAGGCTTCCTTAACCTTGGGGGCAGTACTTCCCACATACTTGCCCACCAAATCGGCTCTGCCAACCTCCACCAGGTCGCCGTCCTTAATAACGCCGTTATCCTTTAATATCCGGAAAAAAAGCCTTGCAACGGTTGTTTTTGCACTTCCGGGGTTGCCCGTAAAAACCATGTGCATGTTGGCTTTTTTGCTCTTTTTGCCAAAGCTCTGATAAAGCTTCTGCACCTTGTAGTAATCAACTGCACTTCCTATAACGGTCTTTGCAGCATTTAGCCCAACCATTTCCTCAAGGTCTGCCATGGCTTTTCCGCACACCTCTTCAAGCTTTACTGTCTTTTTATACTCTAAACCGGTGTAAAGAGGGTATTCCTTTTCAATCAGGTAATTTGTATGCCAGGCTGCAAACTTTGTCCTCAGCTCAAAGCGTGTCATCGCTCTGTCCTCACGGATATCTTCAAAAAGCTTTTCGTCACAGGTGGCGCCTGCCTCCATTGCTTTATATTCAAGGTATCTTTTTGCAACAGCCCCCACAGCGTTTTCGGGCTCAATTTCAACAAAGGGTGTGCGGCAGTATTCCTTTAAAATATCGGCAACTGCATTGTCCTTAGTGCCTATTACGGCAACAACAAGCAGGTTTCTCTCACTCATGTTAACCCGCCCTGCAATTCTTCTTACGCAATACAAATAGTCCTCATCGTAAGCATAGCCCTCACCTCCGTCATGACCGCCCGTAAAGTCTAAAACCACCGTACAGCCTGAAAGGTTATGCATTGTGTTCCGTACGTCACACAGGTCAATATAGTTTCCTAAACTTAAGCTCTGGTATCTTTTTGAGCGGAGCCTTTTGTTTTCATAAAGCACATTTATAAGAGAATTTATAACCTTGTCCCCGTCGGTTACATCGTCGCTCCTTATAATGTAATGCACAGGGTGAAAAACGCTGCACTCGCTTTTTTTCATGGCACGTATGCGTTCAAGCTCGGGAAAAAGGCTTTTGTCGTACAAGGTTTTTTTGGCTGTAAGCTCTATTTCTTTTGCATCCATTTTATCTGCCACACATTCGTTGCCGCTTTTTCTGCGTGCAATTTCAAACCAGCCTACTACATCGTCATCGTCATCAATTGCCAATTCGCTGTATGCCTTTGAAAGCAATTCGCAGGCTTTGTATTCGGGTATTTCCTCCACATCCTTTAGCAGAAGCTTCCGTCCGCTTTTTTCGTTGAACATATCAAGTAGTCTCTCAGGTGTGTTCCATTTGCCCTCTCTGTCGCATTCTATAATGGCCACAAGCTGCGTTTTAAATTCTTCATCCGAGCACACCGCTATGTAGGCTGATTTTCCGCATTCTTTAAAAATGCTTTCCGAGGCTTTGCAGTATCTCTCATTCCAGCCTTCCCCGTCCTTTTTTTCTCCGCGTGCATCAATTCTGTATAACAGCATGGTATTTCCTCCTTTTTTAACACATTCAATCAGTTTCTGACTAAATAATACAACCATGGATGCACAAAAAAACGTACACGAATGATTTCGTGTACGTTTCAGCGTGTCGAAAATGTCGACACGCGCCAAAAAATCTTGCCACGGGCAATCTTTTTTGTCAATAATTCTTCAAAGAACAAAGTGCCGATTTCTCGTGCAAGACTCCCTACGGGAGCCCTAAAATCGGCACTTTCGGCGGGGTAAATGCGATTGACCCCGCCTATCATATTCGGGAAACCTTCTTTCCCGACCCCTTCGCTATTGTGTTAAAAATGAGTTTATCGACAGTCTCAAACGTACACGAATGATTTCGTGTACGTTTTTTCAATCTACTATGTCACTAAATACCTCTTTATAAGCCTCCACACTAAACCTTTGTCCAAATTTCCCTCTGTGCTTATGCTTTGCTGCCATTTCCTCCGGGTAATCCTCCAAAAGATACATGCTGTAATACCCTGTCTGCATATGTGTCATCACAGGCTCCAACGTTGCATTTTCACACCGTACTCCGCTCTCGTCCTTTACAATTTTAAAGTCCGCCATGGCGCACAGTGCGTTCTGATAGTCGTTTTGGTTTGAAATGCTGTTGCCTAAGGAATAGTACACGCTCACCACTCTGCCGTCACTGCTTGTGACACTCTCAAGTGGCTGCACAACGTGCGGGTGATGCCCCACAATAACCGTTGCACCGCAGTCGGCAAAAAGCTGTGCCCATTTCCTCTGGCTCTCGGAGGGCGTGTTCTGATACTCGTTGCCCCAATGGGGGAACACAACTATGGCATCGCTCATGCTTTTTGCCCTTGCCATATCACTTCTTATTTTGTCCTCATTGAGTAAGTCCACCATATACTCCTTGCCCGAGGGCAAACGGTAGCCGTTTAAGGAATAGGTGTAGTTGAGTAGTGCAATTTTTATGCCGTTTTTCTCAATAACGCTTATTTCCTGTGCGTCTTCTTCGTCCTGGTGAATACCCAGCATTTCAATCTCGGGGTATTTTTCCCAGAAGGCTGTTGTGTACAGAACGCCTGCCGTTCCTCGGTCAAAGGCATGGTTTGTGGCGTGTGTCACAACATCAAAGCCTGCAGCTGCCTCGGCAGCGCCCATTTCCTCGGGGCTTCCGAAGGATGGGTAGCCCGAAAAATTATTTTCTACAAAAACCGTTTCCTGGTTTATGCAGGCAACATCCGCATTATCAATATAGCTCTGCACGTTTTCAAAAAGCTCAGTAAAGTCATAGCTGCCGTCACCTTTAAGCCCCGCCTTTAAAACAGGAGAATGGCCTATGGCATCACCAAAGGAAATAAAGCTTACCTCAAGACGGCTTTTGTCAAAGCGGGCGCGCTTTTCCTTGTTACAGAGCCTCTCTGTAACAATCGCCAGCTCTGCCTTTGTCATGTATTCATCCGGGCGGAAGGTGGATGCGCCCACATCCCCCGAGAACACACCCATTTTATAAAGCGAGTAAATTTCGTCCTTTGCGTAGCTGTCCCGAGCATCAACAATGGCACCGTCCACAACCGCATTGATGTACTCATGGTCGGCAATGCGCGAGAGCATGTATGCAACATCCTCTCTCTTGGCAGAAGTGTCCCATTCGCCGAAATCGTAGGGCGCAATCTCATTTTTAATTACGTAATTTATGCTGTCACTTTCGCCCTTGCCCACAATTTTTGTAACAAGGTCGGCAACAAAGGAAAGGCTTACGGTATCATACACCCCAAAGGCATCGCCCTCGGGCACCATGTAACCGCTATTTACCGAGAAGGCTACAGCATCAGTATAAAAATCCCAGTCGCGCACATCACTGTACATACCCTGTGTATATTCAATTTTTGTGCAACCTGCCAGCATAACAAAAGCAGTCAGCGCACAGATTACTTTTTTCATAGTATCACCTGATTTTTTTTGCTTAGTCATTGCTATTCAAATGAAAAATTGCGGAAGCTGGAATATTGCTGTCCTTTTTATCAATTGCATTCCATTGGGATATAGAGCCTGCGTAATAGATATCCGCCAAGCTGTCACATTCGTGAAATGCACCCGTTTCAATACTTGTTACGATGCCTGACATTTTTATCTCGGTTAAACCTTTACAGCCTGAAAATGTCCATGATTTAATCTCTGTTACGCCTTTGGGAATTTTTATTTCTGTCAAGCTGCGGCAATTTTCAAATGCACAGATTTCAATCTCCGTTACGCTGTCAGGAATTTCAACATTTCTCAAATTAAAGCATTTTTCAAACGCACCGTATTCAATCGTGGTTACGCTGTCGGGGATTTCTATTTCCGTTAAACCTTTACAACTTGAAAACGCAAAAGTTCCAATAATGCTTACGCCTTGCGGAATCTCATATACAGAGCCCCTTTTTACGGGCGGATATGCAATAATGCGAGTTTTATCCTTTGTAAAAAGAACTCCGTCTATACTGACGTATTTTTCATTTTTCTTGTCAACTTCAAACTTTTTCAAACCGGTACAATTTTCAAATGCCCAGTTTCTAATATCCGTTACGCTTTTGGGAATTTTAATCTCTGTCAATTCTCGGCATCCTTTAAACGCATTTTTTCTAATTTGCGTAACGGGTGCTCCGTTATATTCAGGAGGAATGTTTAATCTTGTCCCATTAAAGCTACCAATTCCCGAAACCTCGTATGTTCCATTGTCTAAAAGTGCGTAGCTCAACCCCTCTGAATACCTATTTATATTTACCCAAAGCAAAACAATTGTCAAAAGTGTCAAAGCACCTAACGCTACACAAACAAGCACGAGCTTTTTAGCCTTTCGCTTTTTAGGTTTTTTGCCAATTTTTTCAAGTTGATGATTTCCGCATCCGGGACAAATACCCTCTTCATGCACAAATGTCCGACATTTAGCGCAATATTTCGCCATGTTTTCTCCTCCGTATCAAGACAAAAAAGCGGGCATTGCAATGCAATACCCACTTTCTTTCAAAGCGTTTTTAGTTCAAAGCCAATTTTATTCTTATTATTGTTTCATCTTCACCGAGTACCTGTACTGCCTTCCTCTTTGAGGGGAAGGGGGACCGCTTGCGGTGGATGAGGTGTCTCCCTTAATCCAAAGCTGCCTTTATTCTTCTTACTGTTTCATCTTCACCTAAAACCTGCTGAATTTCCCAAATGTCGGGAGCGTTCATTCTGCCTGTTAAAGCAACGCGGATAACGCCCGAAACATCGCCAACGTGCCCCTTGTACATTTCGGGGTTTTTCTTATAAAGCTGAGGCTTGGGAGCAAAGCCCATTTCCTCGCCCATTTCACGTAATGCAGGGAACCAGTCTTCCTTGGATGCACTATGGTCATATATTTCAAGATACTTTGTAAGGATAGCCTTTCTGTCCTCCTCGCTCACATTTTCGGCAAAGCCATCCTCCATCTTAAAGGTTTCGGGGAACATAAAGGAATAAAATTCCTTACTCTGGCGCCAAGAGGCAATGTCCTTTCTGGGCTTTTCGCCGCCACGACCGATGTTAATCATATTAAGTGTAAAATCAGGATTCTTTGTAAGAAGATTGTAGTACTCCTCGTCACATTCCTTTGCCCATGCTGTCAGGTGGTCATAAACGACCTTACCGGGAAGCTTTGCAATGTAGTTCTTTGAAACATCGGCAAGCTTGTCCGTGTCAAAAAGAGCACCTGAAACGCTCATCTTCTGTGTTGTGAACTTAAAGTCGTGAACATCTACTTCCGGATTGTCTCTTCTCCACTCTTCAAAGTTGGAGTTTAAAACCGTGAGCAAATATTCCCAAACAGCCTCGGGCAGATAACCCTCGCTCTTGTAGAAATCAAGTGAAAATTCGGGGTCCTTTCTCTTGGAAAGCTTTCTCTTAACCTGTGTTTCGCTATCTATCTTCATGAGCACTGCCGTGTGGCAGTACACGGGAATTTTAAAGCCGAAGGCTTCAAAAAGCTGATGATGGTAAGGCAGTGTTGCAAGCCATTCCTCGCCGCGTACAACGTGTGTTGTGCCCATTAAATAGTCGTCCACCAGATGCGCAAAGTGATATGTGGGAATGCCGTCGCTCTTTAACACAACAAAATTCATTTCGTTCTCGGGCATTTTAAGTGTGCCGCGGATTTCGTCCTCAACCTCAATAATTCTCTGTGTATTTTCGGGTGCACGGAAGCGCATTACGTAGCTTTCGCCTGCATTAACCCTTTTTTCAACCTCTTCATAGGAAAGGCTCCTGCATGTTGCCCACTTGCCGTAGTAGCCGGGGTTAGCCTTGATAGCCTCCTGCTCGCTTCTTCTCTTTTCGTTTTCCTCTTCAGAGCAGAAGCAGGGGTAACAAAGACCCTTTTTTGTTAAATTCTTCGCAAAGCAGCGGTAAATTTCTCTTCTCTGTCTCTGGCGGTAGGGGCCGTAAATGCCCTTTTCACCATCCACTGTAGCACCCTCGTCAAAGTGCACGTTAAAATATTTAAGGGAGTTGATAATAATGTCAACTGCACCTTCAACCTCGCGCTTGTTGTCAGTGTCTTCAATACGGAGGAAGAACACACCGCCCGACTGATGTGCCAATCTTTCGTCTACAAGCGCACCGTACAAATTGCCCAGGTGGATAAAGCCTGTGGGGCTGGGGCCAAGGCGGGTTACCCTTGCACCCTCAGGCAGATTACGCCTAGGGTACTTTGCTTCATAAAAATCAATATCGCAGTCAATATCGGGGAATAATAATTCTGCTAATTTATTGTAATCCATAGTTTAATCTCCTTTCGTCGATTAAATGCAGAGTGCAAAGTGCAGAGTGCAGAGTTAAGGTAGAATTCCGTCTGCGGAATTCTTTCCATCATTCTGCTCTCTATCGTTCTGAATTCTGCACTTATAAAATCGTTGCAATTATCTAATCAAAGCAACCTAAAGCCTGCTTTTTCACAAAATACGAAAAAGGTTTCGTCAGATTGTGGTTTTGTGTAAGCGACGTGTACTATGTGTACATAAGCGAGCACAAAACCGCAAGGTGGCATAAGATTTTTCGTATTTTATTTTGCGGGCTTAAAGCCTGTCTTAAGTGCCACAGTTCTGTTAAACACGTTTTCACACTTACTGTCAAGTGTAAAGTAGCCCATTCTCACAAACTGGAACTTTTCGCCCACGCGGGCATCCTTAAGGCTTTCTTCAATCTTGGCATTTGCCATAATCTCCAGGCTGTCGGGGTTTAAGAACTCTTCAAAGTTTTCATCCTCTAAAAGTGTTGCAACGTTTTCCTTATTGAAAATATTGTTATAAATTCTAACCTCACGGTCCAATGCGTGCTCCTTACTGAGCCAATGGATTGTGCCCTTAACCTTGGGGCCTTCCTCTCTTTTGCCGTTGCCTGTAACTAAGTCTGCTGTGCAAAGAAGCTTTACAACATTGCCATCGCTATCCTTCACAACGGAGTTACACTTAACAATATAAGCGCCCATAAGTCTTACTTCACCTTCCGGCTTCAATCTCTGGAAACCGGGGATGGGCTCTTCCATAAAGTCGCTTCTTTCAATGTACACATTTTTTGTAAAGGGAAGCTTTCTTGTACCGAGCTCAGGCTTTTTGGGGTGGTTGGAAAGTTCGAAGTATTCAACCTTGTCCTCGGGATAGTTTGTAATTTCAACCAGGAGGGGGTCAAGCACACAAACTCTTCTTTCTGCGCTTTCGTTAAGCTCCTCGCAGATGCAATACTCAAGAAGGTTCAAGTCTGCCATTGCTTCGCTTCGTGCAACGCCGCTGCGCTCGATAAAGTCAAATATTGCACTAGGGGTATAGCCGCGTCTGCGAAGACCTGACAATGTAGGCATTCTGGGGTCGTCCCAGCCGTCAACTGTTTTTGTTTCAACAAGTTTTCTGAGGTAACGCTTACTCATAACCGTATATGTCATGTTAAGGCGGGCAAACTCATACTGATGGGGGTCGTGCTCAAAGCCCACGTTTTCGATAACCCAGTCATAAAGGGGACGGTGGTTTGCAAACTCAATGGAGCAAAGAGAGTGTGTAATGCCCTCTAAAGCGTCCTGAATGGGATGCGCAAAGTCATACATGGGATAAATGCACCACTTGTTGCCCTGACGATGGTGCTCAGCGTGCTTTATTCTGTAAATAACAGGGTCACGCATGTTCATGTTGGGGCTTGCCATATCAATTTTGGCACGGAGCGTTCTTTCTCCGTCCTTAAATTCGCCATTCTTCATTCTTTCGAACAAATCAAGGTTTTCTTCCACGCTGCGGTTTTTATAGGGGCTTTCCTTACCCGGGCTGGTGGGCACGCCACGATACTCACTCATTTCCTCAGGCGTAAGGTCGCAGACAAATGCCTTGCCCTCTTTTATGAGCTTTACCGCAAACTCGTAGCACTTGTCAAAGTAGTCCGAGCCGTAGAAGATGCCGCCTGTGGGTACAGCACCCAGCCACATAAGGTCTTCCTCAATAGCTCTTACGTACTCGTCGTCCTCTCTTACAGGGTTAGTGTCGTCGTAACGGAGGTTGAACTTACCGCCGTACTTTTTTGCAGCAGTGTGGTTAATGTAAATAGCCTTTGCGCTGCCTATATGAAGATAACCGTTAGGCTCGGGAGGAAAACGTGTGTGCACCTCGTTTTCTCTGCCTTCTGCCAGGTCGGCATCGATAATATCGTGAATAAAGTTGGATGTTTTTTTCTCTTCCATTTCACATTCATTTCCTTTCTTTTGGATAACATACATATTATATGTTATTATTACCAAAATTGCAACAAAAACATTATTTGTAGAAAAATCAAAATTTTGCTTGCATAAATTTTGGTTTTATAGTACAATTAAAAAGCAATAATTTGTTAATTTATTTTACGGAGGTTAATAATATGAGCGAAATCAAAAAAGTTGCCATTCTCACAGGCGGCGGCGACTGCCCCGGCCTCAACGCGGTTATCCGTGCCGTTGTAAAGACAGCTATCGTTAAGTACGGTCTTGAAGTTGTAGGTATCAGACGTGGTTACCACGGCCTTTACCATAAGGACTTCATTCCGCTCACACTTGACAACGTACAGGAAATCCTTTCAGAGGGCGGCACAATCCTTAAGTCCTCTAACAAGGACAACCTTTTCATCTACCCCATCCGTGACGAAAATGATAACATCGTTCGTGACGAAAACGGTAAGATTATGTATCACGACGTTTCCGACGTTGCAGTCGAAAACCTTAAGGAAGCAGGCATCGATGCTCTCTTCATTCTTGGTGGTGATGGCACACTCACATCCGGTCGTGACTTTGCTCGTAAGGGCGTTAACGTTATCGGTATTCCCAAGACTATCGACAATGACCTTGCTGAAACAGACTACACATTCGGTTTCGACACAGCTATCAGCGTTGTAACAGATTCCTTTGACCGCATCCGTACAACAGCTAAGTCTCATGGCAGAATCATGTGCGTTGAAATCATGGGTCGTGGCGCCGGCTGGCTCACACTTCACGGCGGTATCGCAGGTGCAGCAGATGCTATCCTCATCCCCGAAATCCCCTACGACATCAACAAGGTTGCTGAAAAGATTAAGGCTGATATGGCTAACGGCAAGGACTTTGCAATCGTTGCAGTTGCAGAAGGTGCTAAGCCCCTTGGCGGTGACATTGTTATTTCCAAGATTCGCGAAGATTCTCCCGATGCTATCCGTCTTGGCGGTGTAAGTGCAATTGTTGCTGACCAGCTTGAAGCTCTTTGCGGCACAGAAGCTCGTTCCACAATTCTCGGTCACACACAGCGTGGTGGTAACACATCCGGTCACGACAGAGTTCTTTCTTCTCGTTACGGCTATGCAGCTGTTGAGTTGGCTATGGAAGGCAAGTTCGGTAACATCGTAGCTCTTCACGGCGACCAGATGACATACGCTTCTCTTGAAGACGTTATCGGTCAGAAGACTAAGAACGTTGACCCCAACGGTGAACTCGTACAGATGGCTAAGGCTATCGGCGTATGCTTCGGCGACTAAAATGACGGCGTAAAACGCGTAGAGCGTGCAGTTTTTCAAATGAAAATACCCCTTTGAAAAATCAAAGGGGTATTTTTTATTTTAGCACTATCCTTCGAAAGCATATACGGCATACCTTCTTTGTATAGCCGGTACATGCTTTCGAAGAATTCTACATCGTTTTCCACTCGCATTTTCACTTTGTGCATATTTGTGCTACTGCATGCTGCATCCAAATAAAGGATTTTTCCAAATTTTATCGAATATAATTATTAAATCGAAGATTTTCGCCCCGCGAAAATCCACTGCAATTATTCATTATTCATTTGAACGGAGTGATTTCATGACAATCCGTGAACGTATTGAAGAAACTGAAGACTTAATCCTCTCGCCCTATGCCACAAAAGCAAAGAACACCAAGGGCAGGCAGGTGCCAAAGCCCCTTTGCGAAATGCGTACCGAGTTCCAGCGCGACCGCGACAAGATTATCCATTCAAAGTCCTTCCGTCGCTTAAAACACAAAACCCAGGTTTTCATTTCTCCCGAGGGCGACCACTACCGCACACGCCTCACCCACACATTGGAGGTTTCGCAAATCGGCAGAACAATTGCCCGTTCTCTCCGCCTTAACGAAGATTTAGTCGAAGCCATCAGCCTCGGTCACGACTTGGGGCACACACCTTTCGGTCACGCAGGTGAAGCAGCCTTAAACAAGCTTTCCCCCAACGGCTTTCGTCACAACGAGCAGAGCGTGCGTGTTGCGGATTTTATCGACAAATTAAACCTCACATATGAGGTGCGCGACGGCATTCTGCACCACACGGGCGATGGCGTTGCACAGACGCCCGAGGGCAAAATAATCAAGTTTGCCGACCGCATTGCCTACATAAACCACGACATTGATGATGCCATCCGCGCAGGTGTGCTGTCACTTTCGTCTATTCCCGGGGAAATTATCGAAATTCTGGGCACCACTCATTCGGGTCGTATCAGCTGCATGATAAAAAACTGCATTGAGTCAAGCGCTGATACAGCCGATATAAAAATGACAGGTGCCGTTAAGGAAGCAATGGACAGTCTGCGTGCCTTTATGTTTGAGCACGTTTACATCGGCTCCGATGCAAAGAAGGAGGAAAACAAGGTCTACAGTATAATGGACGGGCTTTATTCCCACTACGTTAAAAACCCCCACCTTCTCCCCGATGTGGACATTTCGGGCATGAGCGAGTTTGACATTGAGCGCAGCATATGCGACTATATTGCAGGCATGAGCGACCGCTACGCAATTTTCACCTTCAACAACCTTTATGTGCCCTCTTCGTGGAGCCAGCGCCTGTAAATATAGGTATATTTTTCCCTTTTATGGGAATAACTTTCACACGGGGTAAAATTTTCTAAAAGATTGATTTTTAAAAAAGGATTTTTTCGCAACTTGTCGAATAAATACATTGAACACTTTTTCAGAACAAATTTTTAAAGAGAGATATGTGCGTTTTTTCGCACACCCAATGCTATACATTTTTTGTATAAGCAAATTTTATGGAGGTGCAGACATGGCTAATTTTTATCCGGACGAGCTGATTTCGGAAATAGTTAACGCAAACGACATAGTCTCTCTTGTTTCGTCTTATGTAAGCCTGAAAAAAAGTGGCTCGGGCTACATGGGCTGTTGCCCCTTCCACCGGGAAAAAACCCCCTCCTTTCACGTAAGCGGAGACAAGCAGCTTTACCACTGCTTCGGCTGCGGTGCAGGCGGCAGTGTTATCCAGTTTGTTATGGCTGCCGAAAATCTTGACTTTCCCGATGCGCTGAAGCTTCTTTCGGAAAGAGCAGGCATCAATCTTCCCGAAATGGGTCAGTCAAAGGACGAAGCGGACGAGTTCTACAAAAGAAAGCGCCGCATTTATGACATGAACCGCGATGCCGCAAGGCATTTTAGGGAGGTTTTGTTGTCACAAGAGGGCAAAACCGCTCTTGACTATCTCACAAACCGCGGCTTATCAATGAAAACAATCACCTCCTTCGGCTTGGGCGCATCGCCTGACAAGTGGGACAGTCTCTTAAAAAAGCTTTTGTCCTTAGGCTACGAGAGAGAGCTCATAGTCGAATCGGGGCTTTGCATACGTAACGAAAAAAACCACGTATACGACCGCTTCCGTAACCGTGTTATGTACCCCATTTTTGACACAAGGGGCAACGTTGTGGGCTTCGGCGGAAGAAAATTAGAGGGCGATGGTGCAAAATACATCAACTCACCCGAAAGCATTGTTTACAACAAAAGCAAAACACTTTATGCTTTAAACTTTGCAAAGAAAAGTCAGCATAATTACCTGATACTTACCGAGGGCTACATGGACGTTATCAGCCTCCACCAGGCAGGCTTCACCTCTGCCATTGCAGGCTGCGGCACCGCCCTCACCCAGGACCAGGCACGGCTTGCCGCAAAGCATTCCAAAAATATATATTTGTGCTACGACTCGGATGAGGCAGGTCAGAAGGCGGCAAAAAAGGCAATTGAGCTTTTTGCACCGCTGGAATGTAACGTAAGGGTTTTAAAGGTGCCCGACGGCAAGGACCCTGATGAATTTATCCGTAAGCGAGGCAGCGTTGCCTTTGAGGAGCTTTTGTCCTCTGCCCGTGCAACCACCCGCTACGAGGTTGACTCCATAATGGCAAAATATGATTTGGACGACATTGCCCAGAAGGTTGAATTCTCCCGCGAGGCTGCGCAGTTTTTGTCAAAGCTTAAAAGCGCAGTTGAGCAGGATGAATACATAAAATATATCTGCCGCAAGGCAAACATTTCGGAAAGCGCCCTCACTACGGAGATTAAAAAGCTCCGCAGGCGCACTCATCAGAGCGAAATTAATTCCCAGATGCGGCGCTCCTCGGGCGTACAGACTGCCCCCACAGCACACAAGAAGAGCGAAGCAAGGCTCAAAAAAGCCGAATGCGGGCTCTTGTGCATCCTTCTTTCCGAACGAAATGTTTTTGAAAAGCTTAAGGACAAGGTCACAGAAGACCTTTTCACCCATGAGCTTCACCGTGAAATTTTTCAAAAAGCGCTGGAGCTTTTTAACCAAGGCTCTGCCTTTGGCATAACGGAGCTCTCCCGCGCATTCACAGGGCGCGAGGGTGAATTTTCAGAGGTTTTTTTACAAAAGGTTGAAATTGCTGACCCAAAAAGTGCAGCAGTTGATTTTATAAAGGTAATTGAAGAAGAGACGTTGAATATTAAAATAGCCCAAGCAACAGCGGCAGGTGACGTAAATCTTCTTTCCGAATTATTAAAACAACAAAAATCATTGAAAGGATGATCTCAATGAGTGAAAACGCTACCAACAAAAAGGCGGTAATCAAGGAGCTTATCGAAACAGGTAAGCAGAAGGGTGTCCTTACATTAAAGGAAATTGAGGATGCTCTCGCTGAATTTGAGCTTGATGCCGAGCAGATTGAAAAAATCCACGAGCACCTGGATGCACAGGGCGTAACAGTAGTAGGCGACATGGACTCTGAACTGGCAAAGATTGACGAGGCTGAGGGTGCCGATGACCCCGAGGACTTATCCGTTCCCGAGGGCGTAAGTATCGACGACCACGTAAGAATGTACCTTAAGGAAATCGGTAAGGTGCCGCTTCTTTCTCCCACAGAAGAGCACGACTATGCAAAGCGCATGAGCGAGGGCGACGAGGTTGCACGCCAGAAGCTCACCGAAGCAAACCTTCGTCTTGTAGTAAGCATTGCAAAACGTTACGTAGGTCGCGGCATGCTCTTTTTGGACCTTATCCAGGAAGGTAACCTGGGTCTTATCAAGGCTGTTGAAAAGTTCGACTATACAAAGGGCTACAAGTTCTCCACATATGCAACCTGGTGGATTCGCCAGGCTATCACACGTGCCATTGCCGACCAGGCAAGAACAATCCGTATCCCCGTTCATATGGTTGAAACCATCAACAAGCTCATCCGCGTTTCCAGACAGCTACTTCAGGAGTTAGGCCGTGAACCTACTCCCGAGGAAATTGCAAAGGAAATGAACATGAGCCTGGAAAAGGTACGTGAAATCATGAAGATTGCACAGGAGCCCGTTAGCCTGGAAACACCCATCGGCGAAGAGGAAGACAGCCATCTTGGCGACTTCATTCCCGACGACGATGCTCCCGCACCCAGTGAAGCTGCTTCTTTCATGCTTCTTAAGGAACAGCTCATGGAAGTGCTCTCCACACTCACAGCCCGTGAAGAAAAGGTACTGCGTCTCCGCTTCGGCTTGGTTGACGGCAGGCAGAGAACACTTGAAGAGGTTGGTCAGGAATTCAATGTAACACGTGAAAGAATACGTCAGATTGAAGCTAAGGCGCTCCGCAAGCTCCGCCATCCTTCCAGGAGCAAAAAGCTTAAGGATTTCTTAGAATAAGGAGGGCTCACAGTGCGTAACAATCAGTCACTTGAGGACTATCTCGAAGCCATACTTATGCTCAAAAACGAGAACGGCAGTGTGCGCAGCATTGATATTGCCCACGCCCTCGGTTTTTCAAAGCCCTCTGTCTCTGTTGCTATGAAATCACTCCGCGAAAAAGGCTATGCAACCGTAGATGAAGTGGGTCACATTTCCCTTACGGATACAGGTCTTATGATTGCAAATAAGGTGTATGAGCGCCACGAAATCCTCACAAAGCTTTTAATGCACATAGGCGTTGACGAGGAAACCGCAAAGGAAGACAGCTGCAAGATTGAGCACGACTTAAGCGAGGAAACCTTTGAAAAGCTTAAAGCATTTCTGAAAAACTCAAAACTTATATAACAAGTGATAAAAGCCCTTCAAAATTGAAGGGCTTTTATCATATCGAAAATTCCCAAGGAATTTATATCGAATTTGCTTGCGCCCTGAGCAGAGCGAGGACGTGCCCTTGGGGTACAAATATATCGAATTGGCAAAGGCAATAAAAAAGACGCCGCATGGCGTCTTAATTTTCTTTTTATGAGCAAGCCTGTAAGCCGAGTTCTGTCATTTAAAACGGTCATCTATCTACGCCGTACATTTCTGCACGGCTCCAGCCATCTTTCGGATATAGGTCGGACCAACCCTTGGCTAAAGCCAATCCTTTTGATGTTGCACCGAGTGGGGTTTACAGAGCCTCGAAAGTCTCCTTTCGAGCGGTGGTCTCTTACACCGCCTTTCCACCCTTACCGAAACACAGTCCAATAGAGGCTGACAGAGAGATTGTTCAATCAAACTCCGCCCTGCGGAGTTTTTTCCGAACTTATTCCTTCTTCACTATTCCCTATTCCCTCAAATGCCTGTCCCCATGGGACTGCATTTCGGCGGTTTATTTCTGTTGCACTTTCCTTAGAGTCGCCTCCACCGGGAGTTACCCGGCACCCTGTCCTGTGGAGCTCGGACTTTCCTCATCGACACTTGCGTGCCTCCGCGACCGCTCAGCTTGCTCAAAGTGCATTATACTTTATCCTTAAACAAAAGTCAAAGGATTTTTGTTTTCTTGTGACATGAAAACCTCAAGCTGGGGAAATTTTTCACTAAGCTTACATTTAAGAAGCTCCATGGCAATTTTTTCACTGTCGTAGTGACTTATTTCAATATAGGCACAGCCGTTTTCAACAACAGAGAGTATATCATGATGCCCCATGTCCCCCGTAATGTACACATCCGCCTTCTGTACAGCTTCATGCACAAGGCTTTTGCCGCTTCCCGTGCAGAGTGCACCCATAGCGCTCTCGCGCAGAGTGTCGCCTGCAACCCTTAAGTGCGGTACATCAAAGGCTTTCTTGATTTTTGCGCACAAATCAGCAACAGTAACTGCGCCTGTTTCAAAAATCCTGCCCTCGTTTTCCAAAATTGTACCGCAGGCTGTGTACCCTATCTTTTCTAAAAAATAGTCGTTAAGCCCGCCCTCGGCAAAATCAAGGTTGGTGTGGCAGGCGTAAATGGCAATGCCCTGCTCAATGGCGCAAAGGAGCATTTCGCCCTCCTTTGTTTCGTCGGTAATTTTTTTAACGCCGCCAAACATTATGGGGTGATGGCACACAACTGCCTCACAGCCCTTTTCCTTTGCCTCACGCACAACATCAAGTGTGCAGTCAAGGCTGGTTAAAACCCTTGTTACTTCCTTTTCGCCTCTGCCAACCAGAAGCCCCACGTTGTCGTATTCCATTGCGCCCTCCTTAGGGGCAAGCTCTTCCATAAAATCAATTATCTTCTCTAACTTCATTTTCCGCCTCCTGATAAACTTTCAGTATAGCTTCAAGCTCTGCTTTTCTGTCTCCTGCAGCATTAGCTTTTTCCATCTGGGAAAGGGCTTTTTCTATTTCCTTCTTTCTGTAAACTACATATTCAGCATACAGCTTTTTGTCACAGTGAAGCTCTTTCTTGCCAAGCAGTGCCTCTCTTTTGCTTATTTCGCATTTTTCGCCCGTGAACTCCGCATAAAAGGCGCAGTACATTTTGTCGCCCTCGCGGCTCACGGCTTCCTTTTTTATTTCAAAGCCGTTTTGGGCAAGATAGCACCTTAAATCATCTACGCTCCTCTGTGGCTGAAGCACAAACTTTGTCATACTGTCTTTGCGGTGTGAAATTATTTCGCACATAAGCTCGCCGCCCATTCCGCAGATTGTAACGCAGTCGGCTTTTTCAATTTTTTTGAGCCCGTCGGAGAGTATGGTTTCAATTTTGCCCTTGACCCGTGTTTCGGCAATATTTTTCCTCGCCGCAGAAAGGGGTCCCTCGTTAATATCTGCCGCAATGGCGCTTTCACAAATGCCCTTATTCACCAGATAAATGGGCAGATACCCGTGGTCGGTGCCAATGTCGGCAACTAATTTGCACCCGGGCACCAAATCAGCCACCATTTTTAGCCTTGGGGTTATTTTTGTATCAATATTCATAACGTTTCCCTTATTTGCAAATTCATCTTCCGCTGTAGCGCGAGTGCAGCTCTGCGTTCTGCATCCATTTATTTTACCATAAATTCAACCAGTGCTTTAACCTCATCTGCCTGACCATCCTTAAGTGTGGACTTGATGGAAAGTGTCTTGTCATAAAGGTCAATTTCCTTGAAAGAGTCAAAATATTCACGCATTAATTTCCCTGCCATGGGTGCCCAGGAGCCGTTTTCAACCAGGGCAACCTTTCTCTTCTGGTAGCTCTTTTTCTTTAATGTGCCAAGAAACTTTTCCATGGGCGGGAACATAAAGCCGTCATAGGTTGCCGCCGCACAGATAAGGCGGTCGTAGCGGAATGCGTCCTCAACAGCCTCTGCCCAGTCGTCACGGGCAAGGTCAAACACGCTCACCTTTGTGCCTGTTTTTTCAATTTCAGAAGCAATATGTCTTGCCGCTTCGCCTGTGTTGCCATGGATAGAAGCGTAAGCTATCACAACGCCCTCATTTTCGGGGCGGTAGGAGGACCAGATGTCGTACTTTTCAATATAGTGACCAAGGTTTTCTGTAAGAGAGGGACCATGAAGAGGACAAATAATTTCAATGTCAAGTGTAGCTGCCTTCTTTAAAAGCGCCTGCACCTGAGAGCCATACTTACCAACAATATTGATATAATAGCGTCTTGCCTCGCAGTCCCAAGGCTCGTCACAGCTAAGTGCACCGAACTTGCCGAAGCCGTCAGCAGAGAATAAAACCTTTTCGCTCTTTTCATAGGTTACCATAACCTCGGGCCAGTGCACCATGGGCGCCATATAAAATTCTAAGGTGTGGCTACCTAAATTAAGAGTGTCACCCTCTTTTACAACAAGGCTTCTCTGCTCAAATTCATAATTAAAGAACTGGGGAAGCATTTTTAAAATCTTGTCGTTTACAACCAGCGTTGCAAGGGGGTACTTTTCGCAGAATGCACCAATACTGCCTGCATGGTCGGGCTCAAGATGGCTTATAACAAGATAGTCGGGTGTTTTGCCCTCAAGTGCGTTTTCTAAGTTTTCAAACCACTCGTTCATTTTTCTTTTGTCGCAGGTGTCCATAACTGAAACCTTTTCATCCATAATAACGTAAGAATTGTAGCTTACGCCGTTGGGCACAATGTACTGACTTTCAAAAAGGTCAATATCCAAATCGTCCACGCCGATGTACTTGATTGTTTCTGTAATTTTCATAATGTTTTTCTCCTCTATTTATATAATTTCAAAATGCCTGAGTGCAAATTCTATTCCGTCGTCCGTTATATCCTTAGTGACAAAGGCTGCATATGGGTGTATCGCCTTGCCGTTACCCATTGCAATGGAGTTTGGTGTGGCATGGAACATGTCTAAATCGTTCACACTGTCGCCTATTGCATAGCTTTGCTCAATGGGGATATTATAATACTCACAAAGTTTTTTTATGGCAATGCCCTTGCCCGAGCCCTTTGGCACCAGCTCAATGAAGGTTTCGTCACGGATAATTATGGAAAAATGCTCGTCCATAGCCTTCAAAAACTCCGTTACATCGTCTTCAGGGTCATGAAAAGCGCAGAACTTGTCAAAGGTGAAGCTAGGGTCAATTTCTCTTAAAACCACGCTTCCCTGCTTTGTAATTTCCCCTGCAAACTCTTCAAGCCAGGGCACATGATAGCCGTTTTCGATATAATAGGTTTTGTCCCTGCCCTCAAAAAAGGCTGTTATATTGTACCTTTGGCACAAATTGTAGCAAAGAGCGGCAACGCCCTCTTCCACAGACACATGGTAAATGTCCCTATCTCCCACGTGTATGTTTGTTCCACAGCCGGAAACAACGCCGTCGAAGCCTATTTCAAGTATATATTTTTCCACATTTCCGTAGGGTCTGCCTGAATTTATAAAGCAAAGATTACCCTTTTCACGGGCTTTTTTTATTGCAGCTTTACAGCTTTCGGGAATAAATTTCCCCTCGCCCTCGGCAACATCAGTAACGATGGTGCCGTCAACATCAAAAAACACAATTTTTTGCATATTGTCACACCTTTTGCAGTTTTGTATCATTGTAACATAAAAAATTCCCGACTTCAATATTTTTAACAATTAGTTCATTGACTTTTATTTTCCTTAAGGCTATAATGCTCTATGTAACATTTTTCCGTAAATTTATTGTCCGTACGGCAATTTCGCCCACGGACACAAATCACACCTTCGGAAGAAAGGCTATAAAATCGATATGGACAGTATAAAACAGTATTTCAAAAATCACCCCGTTGTTTTCATGGGTGTTTATACAGCAGTATATTTTGTCATTTTCTCCTTTCTGGAGGCTACCGTCACTCCCCGCTTTATAATCCACTCGCCCATCGACGACTATATTCCCTTTTGCGAATATTTCATCGTGCCCTACCTCATGTGGTTTATATATGTGCCGGCAGTGCTTTTCTACCTTGTGGCAAACGACCGCGACAGCTTCTGGCGGATGGTTAAAATGATGTTTGTAGGCAACATGATATGCCTTATGCTCTACGCGCTTTTCCCCAACGGCGTATTGCCCAAGCGCCCCGTAGAGGCAGACAACATTTTTGCCCAAATGGTAAACGTTCTCTACCATAACGACACACCCACAAACGTATGCCCCTCAATCCACGTGCTTGACACCTTGAGCGCACACATTGCACTCACCCGTTCAAGGCATCTTAACACATCAAAGGGGCTGAAGGCGGCATCCTTTGCATTTTTCATTATGATATGCATTTCAACGGTAACACTCAAGCAGCACAGCATTATTGACATATTCGCATCACTGCTTCTGATGCTTTTCCTTGAAAAATACGCATACGAATACAAAACGGCAAAAATATAGCACAAAAAAAGCACGTTCGTACGTGCTTTTTTTGTGCATTTTATTGACAGTTTGTTCAAAAAATAGTAGAATGTACTTATAATATTTCATAAGGAGGAAAACTATGAAAATGAAAAGATTTTCGGCACTGCTGATTGCTCTTATAATGGTTATTTCCATCATTCCTGCAATCGGTACAAGTGCCGCAGAAACCACAACCGTTCTTGACACGCTTCACGGCGAGGTTGTGTGGTCTGCACCCGATAAGGGCAATTTATACGATGCAGCAGTTTCCCAGAACTGGGACGGCTGGACATCAAGCGGCAGCTACGCCAACTTAAGAACCTATGACGGCTACGATGTTTTGCAGTTCTACACCTCAGGCGTAGATTGTACAGGTGCGGTAACAGCATCAGCCGAAGTTCAGGAAGCAACCCGTGACGTAGATGTGCTTGTTATCGAATGGAAGCACAAATGGCAGGAGGGTGCAAACGACTGCTATTACGACTTCACATTCTATGACACCAATGACAATATAATAGCCTCAACAAATCTGGACAAAAACTTCACAGCCGTAACCGAAAATCAAAAGTTTGGCTGGATGAACAACTACACCGATTTGGCAATTGTCGCTTACAACAACGACGATTCAACGCATGTGGCTGAATACTACGTGTCCGGCACAAAGGTTTATTCCGAAACTGTTAACGGCACTATCAACGGCTTCAAGTCAATCAAGGCAACAGGAGGCATGTATTCCAACTGGGCACACATCGGCTTTGCAAACCTTACAATCGGCACAGTAATCAACAGCGCAACAACGGTTGAGGTTACAGCAACCTACACCTTGGGCGACGAGGTTGTCAAAACAGAAACAAAGCGCTATGACTCCGCGGAAGCGGATGGCGTAACCTTCAGCGCATTTGCGTATTCTGCTAACGGTGAAAACGTGCTCTATGCGGCAGAAGAAACAACTCTTTCCGAGTCCGGTACAATTGAGCTTTCTCCCGTTTCCAACACAGGCGAATACGAAACAGGCGATATTGTTGCATACGACGGATTACAGTACAACGTTAAAACAGACAATCTTATCCCCAACCATAACTTTGCCTACGGCTTGGCAGGCTGGTATGCAGGTGATAACACTGCAGCCAATAGTGCAAACTTCAAGGCAGAAGATAACGCCCTCACAATCACAGGCGACGGTGGCAGTAACGCTGCAGAATGCCTCTACCGTGCATGGGATGTGGAAATAGGCAAAACATATTTCCTCACCTTCACACTTGACGATGCTATCGAATGGGCACGCGTTACAGAAAGCAACACTACAGACAGCTCCACTACAACAAACAAGCTCCGTGACCAGAACACTTCTGTAAAGGGCAAAAACAACCTTGTTTTTACAGCAAGCGACGAATTTGTCCGTGTGCACCTTGCATGGGCAGTGGGCAGAGTGGTTTCCAATTTCGGTCTTTACGAAATCGAAGAGGCTGACGAGATTATCACAGAATCAATCAAGACGGTTTCTCCCATTGATGATGTTGTAACTACAGCTGACTACACTCCCGTCCTTCCTTCCACAGTAAAGGTTGAAGGCACACTGGGCTCCATCGTTGATGGTGCAATTGAATGGGATGAGCCTTCCTCCTACCCTCTTGACGAAGCAGTTACAGTTAAAGGCACGGTTTCCGTAACCTTTGCAGAAGGCGCAGAAGTTCTCACAAAGGATGTAGCAGTTAATGTAACAGTATTCGGCTACGACCATGAAGTTGAAACCTATTGGCATGCAGGCGACAATTCCGACAGTGCCAACTTCGGTCTTTATAACTACATAAACAATTATAACGGCGGCGTTATCGTTGCCGAAGCAAAGTTTACGGCAGCATCGGGCACAAACAAGCTTATCATGTACGGCAACGCATCAACAAACAACTTCTCAGGTGCAGGTGCGCTCCTTCGTTACATGAACACCCAGGCAAACGGCGAATATGTGTTTGAATACCACGACGGCGAATGGAAAACCTCCTCCGTTAACTGCGACTATAACGTAGAATACACTCTTCGCACAACAATCGACATTACAAACAAAAAGTATACAATGGCAATCAGTGCAAATGGCGGAGATTTCATCAACGTTACTCCCGCTCCGGCGGCATTCCGTAATAGCGCTCTTACTTCTGTCGACAGAATGATTTCCACAGGCTCCGTTTCCTTCACAAGCCATAAGACAGCATGGATTGATGGCTTCAGCTATCTTAACGTTGAATACGTTAACGAAAATAACGCCTCCATCCGTGACGGCTACAGAGTAAAAGCGGCAACAGGCGTTGAATACGCAGACTATTCCGCTCCCCAAATGATTGAAGACGGCGACACACTCTATCTTTTAGAGGATGTTAACGTAACACCTACATTGGTTGTAGCAGAAGGTGAAGACACACTCACCGTTACATACCACGAGGTTGAAATGGTAGAGTTTGAAGCTCCCTACGTTAACCACGTTCGCGGCGATGCTGCAATCAACCTTCCCACACAGGTTAAGATGGTATTCTCTGACGGTCAGAAAATTCTCTATCCCGTAACCTGGGACACAACAGAGGTTGACACAGAAAGCATTGGCGAATACGAAGCAGTTGGCACAATCGACGGTGTTGAAATGAAGGCAACTGCAACGGTTAACGTTCGTGACCTTGAAATTCTCGACAAAACAACAGAAAACACAGTTGTAACAAATAACGGTGGCTGGAACTGGTATGTTGAGCCCTCGGGTACACATATCCAGCCCGGTGACGCACTTGCAACAAGATATGAATCCGGTCAGTATTCCTCCAACAATGGCTACGTATTCCAGCACGACAAGACCTACATGGGCTGGGTTGAAGACGAGGGTACTATCGTAGTGGGCGAATATGACCACGACAATGACACCTACAAGAGAGTTGTTGTTCACGAATTCTTAGAGGCCGATGACCACAACAACCCCGCAGTTGTTGTGCTCCCCGACGGCAGAATTATGATATTCTACTCCAAGCACACAACAGAAGACAGAATGTACTACTGCGTATCCAAGAATCCCGAGGATATCACAGAATGGAACGACTGGCAGTACTACCACTGCTACACCCAGGTGGAAAATTCCACCTACAACGCAACCTACCCCTCCGTATTCATCGTTCATGACGACGAGGGCATAGTTGGTAACGATGTTATCTACGTAGGCTGGAGAGGCGTTCACTGGAAGCCTACACTTGCAAAGTTCTCAATTCCGGATGAAAATGGTGTTGTAGAAACTATCATGGGTCAGACACAGTTTGCAAACACAACCTATAATACAGGCTCCTATGCTGACGGCGGCAGAAGCGACAGCGGCAGAAGACCCTACACAAAGTATGACTATGACTTTGACCGCAGTAAGATTTATATCACATTTACTGCAAACCACCCCGATAACGATGTAAACAATAACATTTACTACGTTACATTTGACATCAACGACCAGAGCCTTTACACTGCAAAGGGCAACTACCTGCAGCCTCTTCCCGAAGAGAACAGAGCTGAATATGCATCACAGGGTGCAGCAGGCTCCAACGGTCAGTGGGGCATTATCACAAACGACCTTGTTGACAATTATCCCGAGCTTTTAGTGTTTGATGCTAACGAGCAGCTCTCCTCCGGTGGCGAACGCCGCGGCTGGACATGGGACATTAAGGTTAACGAAAAGGGTGAGCCCTGTATCGTATACGTTGACGTAGCGGCAACAGCACCCGGCCCCAACGGTGAATTGCCCACTTCCTACGGTCCTTCCATCAATGACTCCACACGCAGCCACCATTATTACTGGTACGCAAGGTGGGATTCCGACACAGAAACCTGGGTTAAGACCTTCCTTACCTACGGCGGCAAGTGGTGGCACGAAAACGCTACACAGGAGCGTTGCTACAGTGGCGGCTTAACCTTTGACCACAATGCGACAGACGCTAACGTTATCTTCCTTTCCATCCCCACAATGGGCGAGCACGGTAACATTTTCGAAATTTACCGTTGGGAAAGTGATGACCACGGCGCAACCTGGACCACCCGTGAGCCCATCACTGAAAACAGTAAGATCAATAACGTTCGTCCCAACGCAATCTACAACTATAAGGTTGACGAAGACGGAAATCACGCAGGTCCCAGACTTCTTTGGAAGAGCGGCGAATACCGCTACTGGATGAACTACGAATACAAGACAGGCGTATGGACAGACTTTGCCGCTGATGGCTTCATCACACAGGATGACCCCGAAATGTTTGCAGATGCTTATCTTTACTCCGATGGCGAAAAGCTTGAAAAGCTTCCCACAGGTGATGCAACCGTAACAGGTAAGTTCAACATTACAAACATCTCCATCGGTGACGGTGAGGTTTACCTTGCACTTGCTCACTACAACAGCGAGGGTGCACTTGTAAAGGTTACAACAAAGGATGCTGTAATTCCTGCCCGCAGCGTACCCCAGATTGGTATGGTAGGCGCACCCAAAACAGCTGACGGCGGTCTCTCCCCCATGGGTACAGCAGAAATAGTTGAAGAGATTGAATACAGCGCTACTTTCAATGAAGGCGATAGTGTTAAGCTCTTTGCTTGGAACAGTGGCATTGAGCATCCCTTCAGCGACATTACTTCTGTAGTATTTGAAATGAGCACAGAAGGCAACAAGTTTGCATTCGTTGACACCTTCACATACGAAGGAGAGGAAAAGCTCATCTTAAACGATGACGAAACAACCTACAACGGTTGGGTAAGTAAGACCTATGGTGTAGCCAATTCCGCAATTGCAGATAACAACTATGCCGCAATTACAAAGGCACCCTTTGGCAATACAGGCTTGCATCTTTACGGCATTTCCTCTGATGGAAGCGGCATTATGGCATCCCATGCACTTCCCGACACAGAGGGGAAGGACTATCAGATTAAATTCAGTATGCGTTATATCGACGAAATGAGCTGGAACAACACAACAAACGCAGGCTTCACACTTTCTCATGGTGTACCCGTTTACAACGACGGTGACGCAACACCCTGTGCAATCCAGTTCAGACACGGCACAAGCTGGTCTCACTATAACGGCAGAAGCTCCACAGGTTACATCCGTCCCACACGTTGGTTTGACGGCAATAACCTCAGCTGGATTTTCGGCAACAGCGTATATTCCGAACAGGGCAGAGGCAACCAGTACGACGGTCTTATGACAGGTAGCAACTACGAAGTAACAATCAACGTTTCTCCCGCTAATAAGACAATTGATTTCTCTATCTATGACGGTCACAGAACAGCTTACCACTCCACACAGTATGTGGATGCAACAAGCTATGACTGGGACGCTAACCCCATTGACACAATCACCTTCAGCGTAAGTGGCGAAAAGTGGGGCGAAATCTATGTAGACGACGTAACTGTTGAAATCATGGAATAATTAAATATTTCACCTAAAACAAGGCGGATTTTTCCGCCTTGTTTTTTCTATTCCATTGACTTTATTTTCCCGAAGGTATATAATATAGATAACTATATTTTACAGGAGGAAAGCCATGAAAAAAGTTTTATCATTCATTGTAGCTTTGTGTATGGTTGTAAGTGTAATTCCCGCACTCCCGGCTATTGCAGAGGACAACACGGTTACCATCACAGCTACAAAAACCATGACAGCAAACCTGAGCACACAGTCAATAACAGATACGTTCTCAGGCAGCTACGACGCTACAAACCTTTATGTTTATCATTCCAACTGGAATCAGCGTAACGGTTACATCGGCTTTGATTTGTCAAATGCTTTTACAGCCGAGCAGCTCCGGGAAGGCAGCATCATAACAAACGCTACCCTTACCGTTAACTGTGCACAGGCCGCTAACACAAATCAGCCCGACCTTACACTGTTTGCAATCGACAACACAGCGTGGAATGAAACAGCATACCCCGAGCCTAGTTCACTCGTTGTACCTGAATACAATATTACATCCACACAGACAGTTATCCCTGAGGATGCAATCATTGCAGATATTCAATCTGTAACAGGCACAGGCAAGGTTACCTTTGATGTAACAGACTACATGAACGAAAACTACCGTGACCTTACCCAGAGTGGTGCATCCTTTGCTCTTGCTCACACAAACACACAAACAACAGGCAACAGCGAAGTTTTCAAGGTAGTTTTCAACGGTAAAAACGGAGGAAGTAATGCCCCCACACTTACATTGAAGTTCGGTCAGGGTGCAACTGTAAAGTTAAATATAACAGCTTCCGATGGCGAAGCTCTCGGCAGCAACACAATAACAGGTCTTTATGCAGGTGACAGCTTTGAAGTCACTGAAGACCTCGCTCCCATGGTAATTACAGAAGGTAACGAATACTTCGCCCGCGAAGAGGTTGAACTTGTTCTTTCCGCAGGCGAAAACGTAATTAACGTTACATACTCTCCCATCGTAATTGAGTCGGTAGCATCGGTAGATGTTCACCCGATTATTAAGGGCGGCAAGGCTGCTCTTCCCAATAAGCTTCTTGCAACAACCGACGCAGGCAGAGAGCTTTATGTTCCTGTTACCTGGACGCAGGAGGGTGACACCTACACGGCAAAGGTAGACGAGGTTAACTTAAGCGTTTCACCCACACTTCTTTCCTGCGACTCTGCTCTTTCCCGTTTCACCTCCTCGGGCAATTCCGACGGCGCAAACTTCGGAAGCTATAATGACATTGCCCTCTCTGTTGGTGGCGGCACTGCAATTTTTGATACAGCCTTCACAGTAGCAGACGGCACAAACATGCTCATTATGTACGGCGACAGCTCCACAACAGCCTTCGCCTCTGCGGCAGCCCTTACAAGAATGTTTGTAAACAAAAACGCAGATGGCGAGTATGTATTTGAGTACTACAACGGCTCCTGGGTAGCCTCAGACGTAGTATGCGAATACGGCGCAGAATATCTCTTAAGAACAGAAATTGACGTTACAAATAAGACATATAACCTTTATCTTTCCGCAGATGGCGACAGCTTTGTACAGCTCACCCCCTCTCCCGCTGCATTCCGTGGCAGCAATGTAACTGCAATCGACAGAATGTTCTTCTCAGGCGACGTAAAAGTTACTGACTTCCGCTCTCACTGGATTGACGGTTTCAGCATGATTACTGTTTCTCCCGTTGATGAAGAGGGCGAAAACGTGGCTGACGATTACACCTTAAAGTGCACAACAGGCTCTACATACACAGCGTCTTACCTTCCCAAGCTTATCGAACATGAAGGCACTCTCTACATTATGGAAGACGTTAGCTACGCTCCCTCTATCAAGGTAACAGGCGACAGCACACTTGACGTGCGCTATAACGAGGTAGAGCTTAAATCCTATGACGACATCGTAGCAGTTGTGGTACAGGGTGATTCCACAATCAACCTGCCCGCAACAGTCCGTCTCACCTTCTCCGACGACCAGACCGTTACTTCCAATATTACATGGGACACCTCCAATGTTGACAACGACACTGTTGGCGAATACGAAGTTACAGGTAATATTGAAGGCTTAGAAGAAACAACAATTTCCGCAACAGTTAAGGTTCGCGAGGTTACAAACCTTCCCAAAACAAGCGAAAACACAGTTGTTACAAACAACGGTGGCTGGAACTGGTATGTTGAGCCCTCGGGTACACACATTCAGCCCGGCGACGAACTGGCAACCCGTTTTGAAAGTGGCTTATACTCCTCAAATAATGGCTACACCTTCCAACACGACAAGACCTACATGGGCTGGGTTGAAGACGGCGGCGACATCGTTATCGGCGAGTACAACCACGATACTGACGAATACAAGAGAGTTGTTATTCACGAAAAGCTCGAAAGTGACGACCATAACAACCCTGCTGTAGTAATTCTTCCCGACGGCAGAATTATGGCAGTTTACACAATGCACACGAACGAAGCTTATGTGTACTATCGTGTTACAAAGAATCCCGAGGACATTTCCGAATGGAATGACGAGCAGTTCTATCTTTGTCAGAGCGTAACCCCCGACGACACAAACGTGTACTACGCAACCTACCCCTCCGTCTTTATGGTACATGACGACATGGGCATCATCGGCAACGATGTTATCTACATGGGCTGGAGAGGCGTTCACTGGAAGCCTACTTTGGCAAAGTTCTCCATGCCCGATGAAAACGGCAAGTGCGAAACACTTATGAATCAGACACAGTTTGCCAACACAACCTACGGCTACTCTACATATGACGGAAACGATGCTCCCAATGCCAAGAGCGACGGTGGTAAGACTGACAGCGGTAGAAGACCCTACACAAAGTATGACTACGACTTTGACCGCAACAAGATTTATATTACATTCACAGCAAACCACCCCGACAACGATAAGAGAAACCATATCTACTATATCTATCTCGATATCGAGGACCAAAACCTTTACACAGCAAAGGACAGACTCTTACAGCCTCTTCCCTTTGAAAACCAGCAATCCTACCGCACACAGGGTGCCAACGGCACAAACGGTCAGTGGGGTATCATAACAGTTGATTTGGTTGACGAGTATCCCGAGCTTTTAGTATTTAATGCTTCCGAACAGACAGGTCAGTCCTTCAACCCTCGAAGCGGCAACGCAGAACGCCGCGGCTGGACATGGGATATTATGCACAACGAAAAGGGCGAGCCCTGTATCGTTTATGTTGACGTTACAGCAACACCTCCGGGTGAAGACGGCTCACTTCCCACCTGGTATGTTGGCGAGGTTGACGGCAACTCCAGAAGCCATCACTACTACTGGTACGCACGCTGGGATAGTGACACTCAGACCTGGGTTAAAACCTTCCTTACATATGGTGGCAAATGGTGGCATGAAAACGCAACACAGGAACGTTGCTACAGTGGCGGCTTAACACTTGACCACAACGCAAAGGATGCAAATGTTATCTACCTTTCCATCCCCACAATGGGCGAGTACGGCAATATGTTCGAAATTTACCGTTGGGAAAGTGAAGACCACGGCGCAACCTGGACAAAGAGAGAAGCATTAACAGAAAACTCCAAGGCTTGTAATGCCCGTCCCAATGCCATCTATAACTACAAAATGGATGAAGACGGAAATAACCTTGGTCCCAGACTTTTATGGATGCAGGGCGAATACCGTTACTGGATGAACTACGAATACAAAACAGGTATTATGACAGACTTCGCAGCTGACGGCTTCATCACACAGGATGACCCCGAAATGTTCGCAGACGCCGCTCTTTACATGGATGGCGAAAAGCTTGAGGCACTTCCCACAGGCGAAGCAACTATTACAGCAAAGTTCAATATTACAAACATCTCCATCGGTGACGGCACTGTTACTGCAGGTCTTGCTCACTACGACAAGGACAACACTCTTATAGATGTGTATCTTGAACGTGACATTACCGTTCCTGCTCGCAGCGTTCCTCAGACAGGCATTATTGGTGCTCCCAAGCGCGAGGACGGCTCTCTTTCAAGAATGGGTGACGACGAGGTCAAGCCCGAAATTGAGTACACCGCAACCTTCGCTGAAGGCGACAAGGTAAAGCTTCTTTGCTGGAATATGGGCATTGAGCATCCCTATAGCTCCATTATGGCTACACCTTTTACAATGAGTACAGCTGGCGACGGTTACCTTTTCAAGGAGAACTTCACCTATGAAGGTGACGATGTACTCATACTTGATAGTGATGAAGATACCTTTAACGGTTGGGTTGGCAACCGCTACTACGACGGCAGAGCCGAAGAGTTTACAGATGACTGCTACGCAGGCATCATCAAGGCACCCTTCGGAAACACAGCCCTGCACCTTTATCACAAGGCAGACGGCGGCGTAATGGCGTCTCACGCTCTTCCCGACACAAACGGCAAGGATTTTGAATTAAAGTTCACAATTCGCTACATCAACGAGCTCAGCTGGAACAACACTGAAAACGCCGGCTTCTCACTTTCCAACAACATTCCCGGCTACGCAAATAACATTTCCGATTCCTCCTGCGCATTCCAGTTCAGACATAATGTTCAGTGGCAGGACGAAAACGGTCGTGGCACAAACGGATATGTAAGAAGAACACGTTGGTTTGACGGCAATGTTCTTAGTCACATTTTCCATGGCGGTATCCCGAGAGATATGGAAACTGACGGTCTTGAACGTGCAGACTACCACAAGGGTGTTGGCTACTTCGACCCCGAAAAGGGCTTCTATATCCATGACTATAACGATGCTCTTATGGCAGGCTCTCTTTACTACTTCACAGTTAAGGTAAGCCCCTCTGAAAAGAAAATCACTATGTCTATCCACGACGGCTACAGAGAAATCACTCACACAGAAGATTATGTAGACAAGGACACATTCGATTGGGATAATAACCCCATCAATGCAATCACTTTCAATATCGGCAACGAAAAGTATGGCGAAATGTATGTGGATGATATCACAATGAGAATTTTAGAAGCTGAATAAAAAGCATAATAATTAATCAAGAAGAACAAGGCGTTGCCTTGTTCTTCTTTCCTTCATTCTGCATTTTTCAAAAAGTCTCAACTTTTTGAAAAAAAGTGTTGACAAGTGCAAACGTTGGTGCTATAATACATCTTGTTGATGCGGGAGTGGCTCAGTGGTAGAGCGTCACCTTGCCAAGGTGAACGTCGCGAGTTCGAATCTCGTCTTCCGCTCCAAAAAAAGAGACTTACGAAAGTAGGTCTCTTTTTTACTTATTACCTATTCACTCTTCACTATTCCCTACGCAACCCGAGGTTGCGTAAATTCCACCCATGTTTTCTTGAATGCAACCTGCGAAATTGCTATAATCTTCTTATCAAAAATAAAGGAGTAACAATATGACATTCGGCACTAAACTTCAAAATCTCAGAAAAGAAAAAAATATGAGTCAGGAAGATTTGGCAAATCTTCTCAACGTTTCCCGTCAGGCAATTTCAAAATGGGAATTGGACCAATCCCTTCCCGACACAACGAATATAATTGCCATCAGTAAAATTTTTGGCGTAACAACAGACTACCTTCTGCTCCAAGAAACGGTTAACCCAACCCACAAATCATCCGTTCCCGACAAAACAAAAAACGTTGTACTGCTATTGGCAGGAATTTTATCTTCCGCAATTGGATTTTTGGGCACTTTTACACTCTACTTTGTATCTCGTTTTATAAAAGTCCCTATGTCAGTAAAATCGCTCGTCAGCGACGGTTATAACACTATTTATGTAAGAGATTTCATAAAATTTATTACTCATTTTAATTTAGAACTTATAGTCCTTTTCTTCCTGATTTTAATGCTTACGGGAATATCCCTCATAATCTATAAATACCATAAAGTTTTAAAAGCCTTTCTTACAAAACTTTTCACTAAAATCAAAACTTTCAAACTCAAAAAGAAATCAGATACAACCCATTAACCTTCACGCCCGCAGGGCATATCGCATTTGCCAACAGCAAATATATCGCGCACAAGCACATATAACATCGCAGATATATCACAAAAAAAATGCTATTGCAACATTGCAATAGCATTTTTTATTCTTATATTCCTGTATCGCTGTACTGCTTATTCGGGTCAAGCACCACAGGCTTTTCTTCCACCTTGGGCTCTTCAACCTTAGGTGCTTCTTCCACCTTGGGCGCTTCCTCAACTGCGGGAGCCTCCGGCTCAGCAGGCTCTTCAACCTTTACTTCTTCCTTTTTTTCCTCAGCCGTTACCTCGGGAGCCTTTTCCTCCACCTTTTTTTCTTCGGTCTTTACTTCTTCTTTCTTTTCTTCAGCCTTGGGTGCTTCCTCTGCCCGAGGAGCCTCCTCTGCCTTTACCTCGTCCTCAAGCTCTTCGTTTTCATCAAGCAGTGCATCCTCTGCAAGGTCTTCCTCGTCCTCTTCAAAAACGGAATAGTCAATGGAGGACTTTTCTTCTATTTTCACATTTTCGCCGTAAATGCCGCGGACAATAATTGCATCGGCAACAGTTAAGGTTGGCGTTACTCTTGTAACGGTCGTTTCAGCCTCAATAACATTGCCCTGGGGCAGAATAGCGCCGCCTGTGTAAACAGCCTCGGTAGCGTCCTCAAGGTTGCTTTCACCACGGTTAAGCGTGAACACAAATGTTGTCACTGCCGAAATTGCAAATACGACAAAAAACAAAACAATAAAAAGCAAAACCCAATATATTTTTTTCATACTAACCTCCGTTATAATCAAAACAATGTCTACAGGTCTATTATATCACCGTTTTGGAACATGTAAAGACATTTTTTTGCGCAATTCTGCTTCATTCGGTTAAACACTGCCACCTCGTACAAATCCAGCTGCTTTTTGTAGCGCTTCACCATTTCGTCGGGGTCAGAATAGGTATCTGTCTTATAGTCCAAAAGAATAATATCTCCGTTTTCCTCTTCAATAAGACAGTCAATAGTTCCCTGCACGCATATCTTTTCGTTTTCGCCGTTTTCGTAAACATCCTTGGCATCAATCATAATTGTGAAGGATTCTTCTCTCATTACCCGTTTTGCCTTACGCATTTTTTCTGCAATGGGTGACGCTAAAAACTTTTCAATTTTCGCCTTATCAATGCATTCTGCCTGCTCACGTGTCATGAAACCTTTTTCCACAAAGCCTTCAATTGCCTCTATGACATTTGTTTCCTTAAGGTCAATAAGCTCCATAACCCTGTGATACGCCGTGCCACGGTTTGCACCCTTCAAAACCTCCTTTTCCTTCATAAAGGAGGGTACTCGCCTTTCGGGAACAGCTGCAAAAAAGTGCGCACTTTCCTCGTCCTCTGTGCTCATTTTCTTAATTTCGCTTACGCTCATTTTCGAGGGAATGTGCTTTATGCCGTCATAAGGATAAACATAGCTTAATCTGTAGATAACCTCTTCCACAATTTTGTGCTCACCACTAACCTCAACAACGCAGTTATCGCGCTCCGCTATGGACGGCATAGTGCTTACGAAATGCACATCCCAATGCTTTTCGTCAATGGCAGGGCAAAGATAATCAAGATAGTTTTTCATTTTTCTTATTCTGTAGTCACTGAGACTGCCTTTGCCCGCTGCCTCGTCTCTGCCTACATTGTCCTCGTTATAGCTATCCGAGGAGCCTATCATAATAAGCTTTTCCTTAGCGCGGGTCATTGCAACATACAAAAGACGCATCTGCTCTGCGTGGTTATCCCTGAGAATGGTTGACGCAATGGCAGTATATTCCGCTGTTTTAAACTTCACTCGCCTTTCCTTTTCCCGCTCTGCTATTGCCATGCCGTACTCCGGATTAAGCACAAGTGTGCCCTGTGAGTCCTTATCGTTAAAGCTCCAGCCGCAGCCTATAACAATACAAACAGGAAATTCAAGCCCCTTTGATTTGTGAATACTCGCCACCAGCACCGAATCGTCGCTGTGGCTTACATCTGCATCAATTTCGCCCTCAAGCTCAATGGTTTTGTCAATATAGCGCACAAAATTGTAAAGCCCCTTAAAGCGGTTTTTCTCAAACTCTGTTGCCAATGCCATAAACCGTCTGAGGTTTGCCTGCCTTACGTTACCTCCGGGCAAGGCTCCCGCAAAGGAATAGTAGCCGCTTTCGTCAATAATTTTTGTTATGAGCTTCTCAACGCTCACGCTCTGGGCAATTTCGCGCCATTCGTCAATGGATGCAAGAAAGCGCTTGCACTTTCTGCCCAGACGGCTTTTTTCCGTCGCCGTTTCCACCACATTTTCATAATAGGGCTTGCTTCTGCCCTTTGTTCTTATTTGGGCAAGCTCATTTTCCGTAAATGCAAAAATGGGTGAGCGCATTGTGGATGCAAGGGGAATGTCGCAAAGGGGGTTGTCCACACACCTTAAAACCGACACCACCGTCTGCACCTCGGGCACCGTAAAGAAATTCTGGGAGCTTTCGCAGTAAACGGGCACACCCATGAGGTTGAACACGTTCATAATGGCTTCAGCCTTGTTGTTTATCTTGGAAGAGAGCACCGCAAAGTCAGAATAGCGCACAGGCCGCATGCCCATTTTGCCGTCGGACACAAGAAAGCCACTTTCAACCATTTCCTTTATCTTTGTTGCCGCAACAACGGTTTCACGTTGCTCGCTCAGAAGAAGTGCATCCTCGTCATTATCTTCATATTTATTTTTCAATATATACAACTCAGACTTATTCTGATTGTATTCTATATAATAATCTGCTCCGTGCTTGAGAACATGCTCCTCATCGTACTCAACCTGAGCCGTTCCCTCACGCATAATCCATTCAAAAACGCAGTTTACGCTTTGTATAATTTCACGCCTGGAACGGAAATTTTTGGACAATATCATTTTACAGCTATCGTTTCCCTTGCCGAAGGTTTTAGCCTTATAGGCAAAAACTCTCGGGTCGGAATGACGGAAGCGGTAAATGCTCTGCTTAACATCGCCAACTATAAACAAATTTGCCTCTCCGCGCTCTTTTCTGGACATTTTCAAAAAAAGCTCGTCCTGCAAGGGGTTTGTGTCCTGGTATTCGTCAATGTAAATTTCGTCGTACTTATCCCTCAGCTCGTTGCACACATCCTCGCTTGTGTTAAGGATTTTAAGAGCAAGGTATTCACAGTCGGAAAATTCCAGCACCTTTCTTGAGCGCTTTTCCTCGTTATAAAGCCTGTCAAAAAGCTGCACACATCTGACAAGAGCTTCTATCTTAGGGTAAGAAACGCCCCTTTCGTCGCTGTAGGTGGCATAAAGTGCTTCTATCTCCTTGTAAAGGTCCTTTGCCTCCTTGTGAAGCTTCTGCAAGTGCTTCTTTTCCTTTTCCATGCCCTCTTCGCTTTTTCGCTTACCGCCACTAAAGGAGCCGAAGCTGAAGCTTTCCATAGCTGTACCCAAGTTATCTATTGCACAGCTTCTGATGTGCCTGTCGAAAAGCTCCTTTTCACGATTAAGCACACTTATGTAGGACTCAATGCCGCTGTTTTCCGCTTCACGCACATATTTATCAATCATAATGCCCACTTCCTTGAGGGCATCGGAAATTTCCTCTTCAAGCATTTTGTAAAGAGCGTCGTTTTCCTTACTTCCTGCCTTGTTCACGCGGAGCGCAAAATTAAGCCATTTATCGGGGTCGGCATAGGCACGTGTCGCCATGTATGCCTTAAGTATAATGTCCTTTAGCTCATCGTCGCTTTTCTGGTTGCCTACCCCGCCACTTAGAAGCTTAAAGCCCTCGTCCTCCTGGGCATACATCTGTTCTAAAACGTCAATAAGCACCTCTTCACGGAGGATTTTCATTTCGTTTTTATCGGCAATAATAAAATCAGGCGCAACATCCACCCTGTAGAAGTTACGCTTTACAAGATTTATACAGAAGGAGTCAATTGTACAAATTTCGGCACCTGCAATCATGGAGAGTTGCCTGCGGAGAGAATGAAGCTTTGTTCTTTTGTACTCCTCCTCTAACGCCTTGGCAATCCTTTCGCGCATCTGCAGCGCCGCCGCACGGGTAAAGGTCACAATAAGTAAGCGGTCGATAGAAGTATCGCCGCTTTTAATTCTTGTAACAACTCTTTCACTTAAAACCTTTGTTTTGCCGCTGCCTGCCGCCGCCGAAACAAGGTTTTCGTTCACGGGGGCATTGACTGCAGCCAACTGCTCCTTTGTAAGCTCCATTGCCATTTACATCAACCTATCTTCTGTTTACTGTTGTTTTCCTTTGCCATTTTCAGAAGGTGCCTGTACTGTGCCTCTGCCGCCTTAAGGCGGTATATGTACATATCAAGCACATCGCTGTCGTTTACTTGATCAATATTTGCCCTTATCTCACGTATCTCGCTCTTCACATTTTCCAGAATTGCGGCAGTGCTGTCCTTCTCCTGCTGCTGGGGGGCAAACATTTCCGTAAACATTTCAAAAATTTTCTTAACCGGGCTTAACACAATATCACGTCCTGTCTATCAGTATATGACATCATATTCAGCCTGAGTGTACTTTATTCCTATAATTCCCTTCTGCCTTCAATTGCACGTGCAAGGGTAACCTCGTCGGCAAATTCAATATCACCGCCAACGGGAATACCGTGAGCAATTCTTGTAGCCTTTATGCCCATGGGCTTCACAAGGCGCGCTATATACATAGCCGTTGCTTCGCCCTCTACCGTAAGGTTGGTCGCCAAAATGAGCTCCTCGCATTCGCCCGTAAGCCTTACCATAAGCTCCTTTAGCTTAATGTCCTCGGGGCCTATATTGTCCATGGGTGAAATAACCCCGTGAAGACAGTGGTAAAGCCCGTTGTATTCGTGGGTTTTTTCCATTGCAATAATGTCCTTGGGACCTTCCACAACGCAGATTGTTTTCCTATCCCGCTTTGGTGACTTGCACACAGGGCATACATCGTCCTCGGTAAGGTTCTGGCACACACTGCAAAGATGCACCTTTTCCCTCGCCTCAATAATTGATTTTGAAAACCTTTCAGCCTTGCTCTTCTCCATGTTCATTACATGAAAAGCAAGCCTGACAGCACTTTTCTTACCAATGCCGGGCAGACGCTCAAATTCCTCTATTAATAATTTCAAAGCCTCAGGATACATAAAAACACCTCCGGTGTTTTAAAGTAATAAGTAATAGTATATAGGGAATAAGTCAGGTAGAATTCCGCTTGCGGAATTCTTTCATTAACTCTGCATTCTGCATTCCCCGGATTGTTTTAATCTGAGATTAAAACAATCCGGGTATATTCATTCCGCCTGTTATACGGCTCATGCTGCTTGCTGCCATTTCGTCAGCCTTTCTCATGGCTTCATTAACAGCAGAAACAATCAAATCCTGAAGCATTTCAACGTCGTCGGGGTCAACTGCTTCGGGCTTTATGTTAACTGAAACAAGCTCCTTTTTGCCGTTTGCAACAACAGATACAACACCGCCGCCAACACTCGCTTCAACAGTCTTTTCGCCGAGCTCCTCCTGTGCCTTGAGCATTTCCTCCTGCATTTTCTGTGCCTGACGGATCATATTATTCATATTTCCGCCGCCCATTCCTCCCATACCTCTGGGGAAACCGCCTCTTGCCATAATTCATACATCCTTTCATAAATACCGTTAATTTTCACTTGTTACCCACGGGAGCGACGCAATCTCGTTGAATGGGTCGTCATCCTCACCCGCAGCTGTATTTGTATCAAAATCGCTTTCCATCTTCACCGTAAGCTGAACATTCAGCCCCGTTTCCGAAAGAATAATTTCGCCTATCTCATTTAGCCCGCCTTCAATCATGTCGCGGAGCACGCCGCCGATTGCGTCAGAAAACACAATTGCAACCTTGTCGCCAAAGCTTCTTAAGGCACTGTTTTCCAATGCCATGTACAAGTTAAGACTTCCGCCTGTTGCAATAGCGCTCATTATTTCGGGCCACTTTTCCTTAATCTTTGCAACAGCCTCGCTGTCAGCTGCCGCCTTTTTGGGCGCAGGCGCCTTTTTCTCACTCGGCTTCTTTTCTTCCTTTTTTTCCTTTGCAGGTGTACTCTCCTGCACCGCAGCAACCGTAACGCCGCGGGCAAGCTGCTTTTCAACCTCGCCAAGCCTTGCCTCTAATGACTCCACACTGCTCTCCTCGCGCAGGTTGCAAAGCCTTAAAAGACTTGCCTCTATAAGATACCTGGGAAGGCTCATGTATTTTGCCTTGGAGTATGCCTCCGACAAAATATTAACCGCCAGTATTGCCTTGTCCACGCCCATTTTTTCTGCGGCGGGCAAAAGTGCCTCCCAGTCCTCGTCGTTTTCGTTTTGTGGCTTTTTGCGTGTTATAGCATAAACCATTATGTTACGAAAGCCCTTTATAACACTTTCAACAAAGGGGTTAAGATTGCGTCCAGATGCACATACTTCTTCTATAATGTCCAACACCCTGCTTGAGTCATTTTCGCTCACAGCAAGGCAAATGGCTGCAACGTTTTTCTTTTCGCCAAAGCCTAAAAGAGTTTTAACGTATTCTGTTTCAACAATCTTTCCTGCCGAAATGCAAGGCTCAAGAATGCTGAGGGCATCACGGAGCGAGCCGTCTGCCGCCTCTGCCACCATACGGATGGCGTCGGGCTCAATCTGTATCATTTCCGCCTCGCATATTTCGTCAAGGCGAGAGAAAATATCGTTCTTTGTTATTTTATTGAAGTCAAACCGCTGGCAACGGGAGGATATTGTGTCCAACACCTTGTTTGCCTCGGTTGTGGCAAGCACAAACTTAACATGCTCCGGAGGCTCCTCTAAAAGCTTTAAGAGAGCATTGAAAGCATCCTTACTGAGGGCATGCACCTCGTCGATGATGTACACCTTGTACTTAACACTTGCCGCCGCATAGTTTGCCTCGTCACGAAGCGAGCGGATGTTTGCAACACCCGAGTTACTTGCCGCGTCAATCTCCACAACGTCCATAATACTGCCCGACAGAATGCCCTTACAGCTGTCACACTCGTTACAGGGGTTTCCGTCCTTATTATTGGTGCAGTTTATGGCTCTTGACAAAATGCGTGCAGTTGAGGTCTTGCCTGTACCTCTCGAGCCGCAGAAAAGAAACGCATGGCCAACATTGCCCGAGGATACTTCGTTTTTAATTGTCTGTGCCACATGCTTCTGACCTACAATATCGTCAAAAGTCAATGGTCTCCATCTTCGGTACAATGCCTGATACTCCATAGTTTCACTCCGTTCAAAGTAATAAGTAATAGTAAACAGGGAATAAGTCAGGAAGATTTTCGTTTGCAAAAATCTTTTCATTACCTCTTCACTTTTCCCTTTTAACTATTCCCTCACGGCTTTTTAAATTTGAAAAAGAAATTTCTTTTTCAAATTTAAAAAGCCGTACACCCCAAAATCGATACTTTCCCATATGCGGCACAACTGCAGTTAGCTCGAATCGGGCGACCTCACGGCACACAACCGTTACCGCTTATTGCTGCTCGGTTCCCCGCCTGACAAGGTTCACGGGCGACTGTTGCGCAAGACCCGACTGTCAACACCACTTACAATTACCAGCCATACGAAAAAAGCACCTCAATTGGGGAATTGGCCTCCGCTATAGCGGTTTGCGGATACAGGGCACCGCTGCCTCCCCGGTTAGTACGACTTCATTATTATACACTATATTTCCCCGATTATCAATACTTTTTTTCAAAAACGTTCCTCAAAGTAATAGGAATCATCCTCCACATCCCATATGAATTTGTTTCTTTCCTCTCTCTGTCTTTTTGCTTCCATAACAATGAGGTAACCGTCCGTAATAATAAATTCTTCGTTTCTGTTAGTTTTCATAATATCTACCCCTTTCTTTGTCTTTATTTTACCCTCAGTCCTGTCCCAAAAACCGTACATGCGCCTTTGTTTGACAAATGTTTTTATTCCTGGTATAATAACGTCTGGCTAATTTAAAACGAGGTGATAAAATGGAAAACACACGTGAAAATAAAATGGGCACCATGCCCATAAATAAGCTTTTATTGTCACTGAGCCTGCCTATGGTGGCATCAATGCTGGTACAGGCGCTTTACAACATTGTGGACAGCGTTTTCGTATCCATGTACAATGCGGATGCCTTCACGGCAGTGTCCTTGGCATTTCCCCTGCAGAATTTAATGATTGCTTTTGCAACGGGCACAGGCGTAGGCATCAACGCACTTTTGTCAAAAAGTCTTGGCGAAAAGAACTTTGAAAGAGCAAACAAAGCCGCCAACAACGGCATTTTCATATCCTTGGTGCACTATGTCATATTCCTTTTAATAGGCATTTTCGGCGTAAAAGCCTTCTTCTCGGCACAGTCAAGCGACCTTGATGTAATAGCTTACGGTATCGACTACGCCTCCGTTTGCCTTATCGGCTCCATCGGCGTTTTCACGCAGATAACAACCGAAAGGCTGCTTCTGGCAACGGGTAAATCCGTTTTGTCAATGGCAACACAGCTTTCGGGCGCAATCATAAACCTCATTATGGACCCCATCCTCATCTTCGGCTTTGGTCCCATTCCCGAAATGGGTGCCATGGGTGCGGCGCTTGCAACGGTCTTAGGTCAGATTTTTGCTGCATTCATGGGCATTTACTTCAATCGCAGATATAACAAGGAAATTCATGTTACCTTCCGCAGCTTCAAGCCCGACATGGCAGTTATAAAGCGTATTTACGCAGTAGGGCTCCCCTCCACGGTTATGGCGTCCATAACAAGCGTCATGACCTTCGGCATCAACAAAATTCTTACCTCTTTCCCCTCCATTGTGAACGATGCCCAGTCCGTTTTCGGCGCATATTACAAGCTTCAGAGCTTTATCTTCATGCCCATATTCGGTCTCAACAACGGCATGGTGCCCATTATTGCCTATAACTATGGTGCAAAAAAGCCCGACAGAATGAAAAAGACAATTACCCTTGCTATTGTTTATGCAATGAGCATAATGCTTATTGGTCTTCTGGCATTCACACTTATTCCCCACATTCTTCTTGGCTTCTTCAACACAAATTTGGTTTTAGGTGTGCCCGCCTTCCGCGCAATAAGCCTCAGCTTCATTTTTGCAGGCTTCTGCATTATAACAGGCAGTGTACTCCAGGCAGTTGGCAACGGTTTTTTGAGCATGTGCACATCAATTGTGCGTCAGTTGGTGGTCTTATTACCTGCGGCATATCTTCTGTCACTTTCAGGTAACATAAACCTTGTATGGTATTCCTTCCCCATTGCGGAAATTGCATCGCTTTTCATGAGCATGGTGTTCCTGCGCCACATTTTTAAAACAATTATAAATCCCTTATACAAATAAAAAAAGGCAACCGAAAGGTTGCCTTTCCCTTTTAGAAAATGTCAACAAATATTTCTTTATATTTAACCAAATTTTATTTACTATTTTCTTGAAATCGACACTTTTTTATGATAAAATATTTTGGGTTTTAAAAAGCCCCCTACATTTTTTGAAAGAAGGCGTATCACATGGCTAACGCAAAAACAGGCGGTTGGCGTGAAAACAAGTGGATGAGAGCGGCTCTCCCCGCACTTTTACTCCATTGTAGTATTGGTACAGTTTATTGCTGGTCTCTTTTCAGTGAGCAGATCGGTAAACACATTGGTTTTTCCAAGGGTGCAACCGAATGGGCATTCAGCTTTGCAATTTTCTTTTTAGGCATGAGTGCAGCATTCTTAGGCAATTTTGTTGAAAAGGATATTCATAAGTCCTCTCTTATCGCAACAATCTGCTTTGCAGGCGGTATGGCAGGCACAGGTTTCTTTATCTGGTACGGCGGCAACCAGTATGCACAGACAGGTGCAGGCAGCATTCTTGCACTTATCGGCATTTATGTTTGCTACGGCTTGATTATGGGTATAGGTCTTGGTACAGGCTACCTTTCCCCCGTTAAAACACTTATGCTCTGGTTTAAGGACCAGAAGGGCTTAGCAACAGGTCTTGCAGTTGCAGGCTTCGGCGCAGCAAAGGCTATCGCAAGCCCCATCATGGAAGGTTTGCTTTCAGGTCTCGGCGACGGCGCTATCTACAAAATGTTTTGGATTTTAGCAGCAGTTTACTTTGTAATGATGTTTGTTGGTCACCTTCTTTTGAAGAAGCCCTCCGACTGGCACGAGCCCACGAGCAAGGAAGACAAGAAGAGCATTCTTTCCGTGCTTAAGCTTAAGCCCATGACAAACTACATCGGCATCTGGCTTATGTTCTACCTTAACATCACCTGCGGTCTCGCCCTTATCAGCCAGGAAAAGTACATTTTCAAGGCTCTCGGTCTCGCAGGCATGGTTGGCATCCTTTCCACATGCTCCGCAATTTTCAACGCAGGCGGCAGACTTGGTTTCTCCGCAGCAGCAGATAAGTGCAAGGACCGTAACAGCGTGTTCAAGCTTATCTTTGTTATTTCAATCCTTCTCACAGCAGCAGTTGTTCTTACACAGGGCATCGTTACAGGCAGTGTAGTTCTCGTTATCGCTCTTATTATGATGGTTAACGCAGGCTACGGCGGCGGCTTTTCTAACATTCCCACACTCCTCAGCGACCACTACGGCATGAGTAATATCAGTGCAATCCATGGTATTACACTTTCCGCATGGGGCTTTGCAGGTTTAACAGGTAATCAGCTCGCTGCATGGATTGTGTCAAAGTTTGGTACAGAGGTTGAGCTCCACGGCAATATGGTTAACCCCACAGGCTATCAGACAGTATTGTATGTAACACTTGTACTTTACATAGTATCGCTTATTCTCAGTATGTTCTTTGTACAGAAGAGCGAAAATACAGGCGAAGTTCCCGAGCACTAAGATAATAAAAAAAGTCACGCGCTGCGTGACTTTTTTTATTGCGATATAGCTTCGCTGCGATATATTTACTTCGTAAATGCGATATAAATCCTTCGGATTTGAGATATATTCGGCTCCGCCGAATGTGAATAGTGAATAAGTAAAAAAGCACCAACAAATGTCGATGCTTTTCATGGCGGAGAGAAAGAGATTCGAACTCTTGAACGGGGAACCGAGCCCGAGCGCGTCCTGTGGACGATTGAGAGAGGGCGTAGGGTTGTGCCGCGGTCGAAGTTGATGCGCGAGAAGCAACATCAACGAGGGCACCGCAAACGGGGTTCCTATAAAAAACATAAAACGGTTAACCCCGTACAAAACAAAAAAAGCACCAACAAATGTCGATGCTTTTCATGGCGGAGAGAAAGAGATTCGAACTCTTGAACGGGGTTAACCGTTACACGATTTCCAGTCGTGCGCCTTAGACCAACTCAGCCATCTCTCCAGGTCACTCCGTTATTATAACTGGGTCAGTCCAAAATGTCAAGCACTTTTTTTATTTTTTTCAAAATTTTAGCTGAGCACATTCATACCATGCTGTAGCGGTCTATATCCTCTTCTCCCAGCGCGCTCTGCAATGCAAGGTTTATGCCATTTGCAATTATCATGGAGCTTCGCTTTGCCAGTGAATCCACATCCTTCGGCGTTACAACCATGTCTGCACCCAGGGGCTCCATTCTTCTGTAGGCTTCAAAAAACACCCGTTTTTCATCCTCGGAGGAACCTGTTGCGTCTAAAGCATCCAGCGCCACTGTCACAGCGTCAACAACCATGGGCACCCCCAGCGCTATAACCCTCACGCCCAAAGTCTTTTCGCTGAGCTCTTTGCGGTTGTTTCCCACTCCGCTGCCGGGGTTTATGCCTGTGTCAGCAATCTGTATGGTTTTGCCAAGGCGCGACATGCTCCTTGATGCTAAAGCATCGATTGCAATAACTAAATCTGGCTTTGTTTTTTCTATAACACCCTTCACAATGCAGCTTGTTTCAATGCCTGTAAACGCCATTACCGAGGGTGCAAGGGCGCTCACGCTCCGCACGCTCTCGTCAATTTCGTCGGGCATAAGCTCTTTTATGTGACGCGTCACAAGGAGCCGTTTCACGCTTTCGGGTCCTATGGAGTCGGCTGTTATCTGCTCGTTTCCCAGCCCGATTACCAAAACGGAAGCACTTTCTTCTATATTAAGTATGCTCTTAAGCTCCTTTGCAACACACAAGCACGCCTTTTCATACTCCTCGCGGCTGTTTTCCGACAAATCCTTTGCGGTAATTGTAATATAATTTCCCATAGGCTTTCCCACAGCACGGGCGGCAGAATCGTCAGTTATCCTTATCCGTTCAATTTTTATGCCATTGTCCTCCTCAGAAAAGCTTTCGATACCCCCTACCTTTTCGCCCTTCATGCTTGCCGCCTCAACGGCAAGGTCTGTACGTATATCCATATTTATCACCCTTTCGGGATTATTATTGACTATTTTTGATTGACTTAGCAATAATTCTCATGTAAAATATAATTAATATAGTATTATTTTCACCAAGGAGGATTATATATGGAAAAACGTATCGCAGTAATAGATTTAGGCTCAAATTCCGTCAGGATGACCATAAATCTCCTCCACGATAACGGAGATTGGAGCGTTGTTATGAAAAAGCGCTCAACTGTGCGCCTTTCCGAGGGCATGGGCATTGACAAGGTGCTCAAGGAAGAAGCCATGCTCCGTGTTATCGATGCATTGAAGGAGTTCTGTGTTTTAGCAAAGCTCGACAGCTGCCAGACAATTGTTGCAATTGCAACTGCAGCAGTAAGAAATGCGGTTAACCGCGACTTGTTTATTGACAGAGTTTATCAGGAAACAGGCATCCGCTTTGACGTTATTTCAGGCGAGGACGAGGCGTACTACAGCTATCTTGCAGTAACCCAGTCTCTGCCCATTAAAAACGGTCTTGTGTTTGACACAGGCGGCGGCTCCACAGAGCTCATTCTTATCAAAAACGGTCACATGGTGCATACAGCAAGTGTGCCCTTAGGCGCAGTTACTCTCACGGAAAAGTTCCGTGGCAGAAGCCAGGCTGAGCTATACCGTTATGTTGTCATGATGCTCGGCTCAGTTGACTGGATTGACGAAGCCGCAGGCTTGGACCTTTACGGCGTTGGCGGCAGTGCAAAAACCCTCGGCACACTTTCACTTAAGGAGCTTAAGAGCGTTGATGAGGTGCACGGCTTGTCCGTTCCCTGCAACAAGGTTTCAACAATCTACCAGAAGGTATACTCTACTCCCTTAAGCTTACGCCAGAACATCCCCGGCATGGAAAAAAGCCGTGCCGACATTATCCTCAGTGGGCTCATGCCCATGAAAGCCTTGATGGACATGCTCGGAAGCAAAAAATGCACAGTATGCTCCCATGGTGTAAAAGAAGGGGTATTTTTCAGAGTAAGAGATGAAATACTTAAGAATGAGTGGGACAAGAGATGAGCATAAACATTGTACTTCATGAGCCCGAAATCCCCCAGAACACAGGCAACATTGCCCGCACCTGCGCGGCAACAGGCGCCAAGCTACACATTATAAAGCCCATGGGCTTTGAGATTGATGACAAAAAGCTCAAGCGTGCAGGGCTTGACTATTGGCATATGCTCTCTATTACCTATTACGAAAGCCTTGAGGATTTTTTCCAAAAAAACCAGGGCGGCAATTTTTACTATTGCACAACAAAGGCTCCTCACACCTATGCCGAGGCAAAATTTTCTGACGGCGATTTTCTCTTTTTCGGCAAGGAAACAAAGGGACTTCCCGAAGCTTTATTGTCGGCAAATCTGGACAGATGCATACGCATCCCCATGGTTGCCGACGCACGAAGCCTCAACCTTTCAAATTCGGTTGCCATAGTTGTGTACGAGGCTCTCCGCCAGACAGGCTATTTTAACCTGATGGAAAAATCCGACTATTTAACACTTATCAATTAGAAAGGAAGAAAATTATGTTACATGTTAATTCCGAAAACTATACAGAAGAGGTATTGAACTCCCCCGTCCCCGTAGTGGTTGACTTTTTCGCCACATGGTGCGGTCCCTGCCGCATGCTTTCCCCCGTGCTTGAATCCGTAGCAGAGGACTTTGAGGACAAGGTAAAGTTCGTTAAATTAGATGTTGACGAGGCTCCCGACATTGCCAAGGACTATTCTGTTATGTCCATTCCTACACTTATCATTGTAAAGGGTGGCGAAGAGGTTGCAAAGCAGGTAGGCGCCCTTGGTGCCGAAGCACTTGAAAACTGGATTGAAGAAAATATTTAACAATGATATGCCGGTGGCGTGATATGCCCAAAGGGCATTACGGTAGATTTACCACGAGCCGTGAGCGTAGCGATATATCATGCGTAAGCATTTCATGTGCTTAGCACATATCATTTATTAAGGAGCAAACAAATGAAAAAAATTATTTCAATTATCCTTGCGGCAGCCCTCGTCATTGCATTATCTGCATGTAATCAGAGCTCCGCTACATATACCATCGGCATTCTTGAGTATTCCACTCACGAGGCTCAGTCTCTTGCGGTACAGGGCTTTATGGATGCTTTAACAGAAAAGCTGGGAAACGAGGTTTCCTTCCAGAAGCAGCACGCCTCGGGCGATGCAAACAGCGCAACACTTATTGCAAATAACTTTGTCACACAGAATGTTGACCTTATCCTTTGCGACAACACACAGTCGTTGCAGATTTCGGCTGCAGCCACAGCAACAATCCCCGTGCTCGGCGCCGCTGTAACAGACTATGCTCAGGCATTGAATGTTAGCCTTGCAAGCGCTTCAACAGGCATCAACGTATCGGGCACAAGCGACCTTGCTCCCCTTGAAAGCCAGGCTGAAATGATACTTGAACTTTTCCCCGACGCAAAAAATGTGGGTCTCATTTATTGCTCCAGCGAGGTTAACTCTCTTTACCAGATTAACTCTGTTCAGCAGTACCTGTTGTCAAAGGGCATCAGCTGTGCTGAATTTGCATTTACAGACTCTAACGACCTTGCAGCAGCAGTGCAGACAGCGTGCGAATTTTCCAATGTTATCTACCTTCCCACAGATAACACCATCGCAGAATGCACAGGCATTATAAATGACATCTGTCATGTGGCAAAAGTGCCGGTAATAGCAGGTGAAAAGGGCATCTGCTCAGGCTGCGGTGTTGCAACACTTTCTATCGACTATTACGAATTAGGCAAAAAAACAGGCCTTATGGCATACGAAATTCTTACAAACGGCGCTGACATTTCCAAGATGCCCATCGAGTACGACGAAAACTGCACAAAAATGTATAACAAAGAAATCGCCGAGGAGTTGGGCATAACTGTTCCCGAAGACTATATTCCTATTGAATAGGCTCTATTGCACCGCTAATTTTTTTGGCGGTGCAATTATTTTTATTTAAAAATTTTTCCATTATTCAATTTTTCCAAAAATTTTTGTTTTTTCACCAAAAATTTGTTGATTTTTTCATTCAAAGGTTGACTTTTCCCCGCGAAAGTCTTATACTAAGTTTAATATCTTTTTAAAGGAGACGATTATATCATGAAAAAGTTTTTAGCACTTGTCCTTGCAGCAGTTATGTGCTTTGCTCTCGCTGCATGCGGCAACGACCCCGTGGTTGAAACACCCACAGACGCAACAGAAGCACCCACAGTTTATAACGTTGGTATCTGCCAGCTCGTTCAGCACGTTGCTCTTGACGCAGCTACACAGGGCTTCAAGGATGTACTTACAGAAAAGCTCGGCGATAAGGTTGTATTTGACGAGCAGAACGCTTCCGGCGACAGCGTTGCATGTGCAACTATCGTTAACAAGTTCGTATCTGACGAAGTTGACCTTATCCTTGCAAACGCTACACCCGCTCTTCAGTCTGCAGCAGCAGCTACAATGACAACTCCCATCCTCGGCACATCCATCACAGAATATGGTGTTGCTCTTGAATGCGAAGTTGTTGACGGCGTAGTTCCCGGCAACATTTCCGGTACAAGCGACCTTGCTCCCCTTGACCAGCAGGTTGAAGTTCTTGTTGAACTCTTCCCCGAAGCAAAGAAGGTAGCTCTTCTTTACTGCTCCGCTGAAGCAAACAGCAAGTTCCAGGTAACAGAAGTTGCTAAGTACCTCACAGAAAAGGGTATCGAATCCAAGGAATTCCCCTTCGCTGACTCCAACGACCTTGCAGCAGTAACAGAAGCTGCTTGTGCATATGCAGATGTTATCTACGTTCCCACAGACAACACAGTTGCTTCCTCCACAGGCGTTATCGACGGTATCTGCCGTCCCTTGAAGAAGCCCGTTGTTGCAGGTGAAGAAGGTATCTGCGCAGGCTGCGGTGTTGCAACACTTTCTATCGACTACTACAAGCTCGGCCGTGTTACAGGCGAACAGGCTTACAGAATCCTTGCAGAAGGCGAAGATGTTGAAACAATGGCTATCGAATACGATCAGGATGTTGTTAAGAAGTACAACGCTGAAATCTGTGCTGACCTCGGTATCGAAGTTCCCGAAGGTTACGTTGTAATCGAATAATATTTACGGTTAGTTAAATAAACGTAAAACCGATGGGCATATTGCCCATCGGTTTTATCCGTATTAAAACGACTAAGGAGTTTATACCATGTCAATCATTACAAGTATTATCAACGCACTTCCCGGTGCTGTTGCCCAGGGTCTTATCTGGGGTATAATGGCAATCGGTCTTTACATTACATATAAATTACTTAACATTTCCGACCTTACTGTAGACGGCAGTATGTGCACAGGCGCAGCAGTATGCGTAATGCTTACAATTGCAGGCATGCCCCTTCCCTTAGCAATGGTTTGTGCAGTTATAGCAGGCATGCTCACAGGCTTTGTAACAGGTATTTTCCACACCTTCATGGGTATTCCCGCAATCTTAGCAGGTATCCTCACTCAGCTTTCCCTTTATTCTGTGAATTTGAAAATTATGGGCAAGGCAAATCAGGCATTAAGTGTGCGTAATTATGATTTGCTTGTTTCTCTTCAGTATATAAGAAACGTTCCCCTTTGGAAAAACGCAATCTTTGTGGTTGCAGCCTTCGTTGTTGTGCTTATAGCAATCCTTTACTGGTTCTTCGGCACAGAATACGGCTGCTCACTCCGTGCAACAGGCTCCAATCTGAACATGAGCCGTGCGCAGGGCATCAACACAAGCTTCAACACAGTTATCGGTCTCATGCTTTCAAACGGCATTGTTGCCCTCTCAGGTGCATTACTTGCCCAGTATCAGGGCTTCGCCGATGTACAGATGGGCCGTGGCGCAATTGTAATCGGTCTTGCGGCAATCATCATCGGTAATGCTGTGTTCGGCAAAATCTTCAAAAACTTTGCCTTCAAGCTTCTTGCAGTTGCTTTCGGTGGCGTTATCTACTACATAGTTTACCAGATAGTTATCTGCTTAGGTATCGACCCCGACCTTCTCAAGCTTCTCTCCGCGATGGTTGTTGCAGTTTTCCTTGCAATCCCCTACTGGAAGAAGACATACTTCTCCGTACCCAAGAAGGGAGGCAATCAGAATGCTTGAAATTAAAAATATTTATAAAACCTTCAATCCCGGCACAATCAACCAGAAGGTTGCACTTAATAACCTTAACCTCACACTGAATGACGGCGACTTTGTAACAGTAATCGGCGGTAACGGCGCAGGTAAAAGCACAATGCTCAACGCCATCAGCGGTGTATGGAAGCCCGATTCGGGTAGAATAACCATCGATGGTGTTGATGTAACAGGCATGCCCGAGCACAAGCGTGCACGCTTTTTGGGCAGAGTTTTCCAGGACCCCATGCTCGGCACAGCAGCTGACATGAGCATTCAGGAAAACATGGCTCTCGCCCTTCGCCGCGGTAATCGTCGCGGTCTTGGCTGGGGTATTACAGAAAAGGAAAAAGCCCAGTTCAAGGAAGCTCTCAAAACACTTGATTTAGGCTTGGAATCCCGAGTTACAAGTAAGGTTGGTCTTCTTTCGGGCGGTCAGAGACAGGCTGTAACCCTTCTTATGGCAACACTCAAAAAGCCCAAGCTTTTGCTCCTTGACGAGCACACAGCCGCACTTGACCCCAAAACAGCTGCAAAGGTACTTGAGCTTAGTGAAAAAATTGTTGAGGAAAATCACCTTACAGCCCTTATGGTTACACACAACATGAAGGACGCTATCCGCTACGGTAACCGCCTTATCATGATGCACGAGGGTCACGTAATCTTCGACGTGTCGGGCGAAGAAAAGAAAAACCTTACAGTTGAAGGTCTGGTTGAAATGTTCTCCACCGCTTCAGGCGAGGAATTTGCAAACGACCGTGCACTGTTATCTAAATAAATCAAACAAAAAAGAGGCGATATCGCCTCTTTTTTTGTTTGATTTTAATTGGTTTCTGCAAAACGAATGTCTGCCGCGGCAAACTTTTCGCCGCCTATGCCCCAACCGCCTATCAATGTAACCTTACCAAGGTCACTTGCCTCGGGAGCACTTGCACGGAACGCGTAGTCCTCAGCTAAGGTGTACTCAACTCCGTCCTCGTCTGTTATCCATGCACTGTAAATGCCACTTGCAACATCTGTTTCAATGTGCAATCTATACACCTTTCCTGCCTCATAGGTAACAGTCTCACAACTTTCAATAACCGTTCCGTTATAAGCATCCATTGTGCCGTCAGGCTTGAATCGTACAACTATGTTGAACTGGTCATACCACGTGGGGTTGGAATCGGATGCTGTGATGCCTATTACGTTATCTGTCACTTCATAAGGCATAAGGAGCATATCGATTGTGCCGTTTGTTATTGCGTCATATTCCGTCGCTTCAAAGCCTTCTGTTGAATAGATAAGGTCTATCGCGTAATATTCGCCCGCTGCTACATCAATTACATCTGTTACACCATCTGTAAGAGCGTAAACATTACTTCCGTCTGAAACTGCATATGCAGTTGAATTGTAGAATTTTACGGTTGCGTCTACGGGCACTGTGAAGTATTCTGCATTCTGAACAAGAGAGCCGTTCTTTGTAACCTTTTCCATGCCCGCTGTTGTAACGGTTTCACCCTCCTGAACTTCAAGGTATGCTGCTAAGCCTTCGTATGCGCCACCCTGCATTGCATTTTCTCTGTCAACAACGTATACTGCCGCTCTGGGTGCATAAAGTGCCACAGTTACCTTGTCTGCAGCATTTTCAACAAGCTCTGTTACATCAATTGTAACCCACTGGTCAATTGTTCCTGCATTATTTGTGTAGCTTACCGCATTGTCGCTCCATACAAGATTTTCAAGGCTTGCAACATCAGCGGTGTAGTAGCCTGTGCTTTCGTCAACAGTAATGTCAACACCTGCTGCCGCTATCTTCATTTCATTGCCCTTGCCAAGGTGTGTATGCGCCTTCGTTACATAAACATTCAGCTTAACCGCCATGCCTTCTTCGTAGTTTTCGGGAACATTGAAGGTAAGAAGCGGAATTCTGGGGTTACCTAAATTCCAGCCTTCACCCGTTACAGTCGGGTTGCCGTCAGAGTCAACATCGTCAGCATCGGAAACACCTGCAGAAGCAACAAATACCATATCTGCGCTTTCATCGCCAACTGCGCCGTCCACTGTTGCAAAGGTGTCTGCAAGAGTGGCGTTGTCATAAACAAGCTCAAGTTCTACCGTGTGGGTGTCAATTCCGTCGTTTTCAACTGTATAAGACTGCTCTTCGCTTCTTACAACATAAGCCTTGCCGTCGTGCTCGTAATAGTATTCACCTGCTGCAACGGAGTAAAGAACATCTCCTATTGTGCAGTTTTCAAAGGTTTCAGTCCAGGAAGCAACGGTGCCGTTTTCACCTGTAATTACGTATTCAACGCTCTTATTAATTTCTTCGTTAACAAACTCTACATTTGCCACCATGAGCTTTCCGCCGCCTATGTTCCAGCCACCAAGCACACAAAGCTTACCTAAGTTACCTGCCTGGGGTGCGCTTATGCGGAATGCATAGTCAAGTGCAAGGGTGTACTCATTTTCACCATCAGTAATCCATGCGCTGAAAACGTCCGCTGCTGCATCTGCTTCAATATGAAGATGATATACCTTGCCTGCTTCGTATCTGATTTCTGTTTCAGAATCCAATGCAGTTCCGTTATATGCCATTACTGTGCCGTCGGGTCTGAAGCCTACCACAATATTTAACTGGTCATACCATGTGGGGTTGGAATCGGCTGCTGTAATACCTATTACATTGTCACTGACCTCCAAGGGCATAATATCCATATCGATTGTGCCCTTTACAACACTGTCATAGCTGAGTGCTTCAAAGCCTGCTGTTGAGTAAATAATATCATCTGCACTAAAGTTAACTATATAATACTTTCCGGCTGTTACATCAATTGCATCTGTCACACCGTCAGTAAACTGATACATTTCGCTGCCGTTTGTAACCGCATATGCGCCCATCTCGCTGTAGAACTTAACTGTTGCATCTTCCGGCACTGTAAAGCTTTCGGGGTTTCGTACAATTGAGCCGTTCTTTGTAATCTTTTCCATGCCTGTTGCTACTATGGTTTCGCCCTCAACAACCTCAAGATATGCCGCCTTGCCTTCATATGCACCGCCCTTTGTTGCGTTTTCACGGTCAACTATGTAAACGCCTGCTGTGGGAGCATAAAGTGCAACTGTTATCTTATCGCCTGCACTTTCGGCAAATTCTGTCACATCAAAGGTAAGCCACCCTTTAACATCAACCTTCTGGTTTACCGCCTGAGCATTTGCTTCAATTGTCATAAAATTGTCAGACCATACAACATTATTGTCATATGCGTAATCAGCTGCCATATAGCCGGTGCTTTCGTCAACATCAACGTCTACCTTATTTGCCGCAAGCTTCATTGCGCCTTCTGTTTCCTGAATAAAGTTGTGGTTAACCTTTGCCACATAAACATTAAGCTTAAGAGCCTTGCCCTCTTCATAATCCTCGGGCACATTGAAGGTAAGGAGCGGAACACGGGGGTTACCCACATTCAAGCCGCCTGTAACTGTAGCAGTGCCGTCAGCGTCAAGGTCGGCAGCATCTGCCACAGTGGCAGCACCTGCAAAGAGCATATCTGCCGCTTTGTTGTTTACGTTAGCGCTTACATCTGCAAAGGTATCGGTAAGAACTGCGTTACGGTTTACAACCTCATATTCCACAGTCTGTGTAACAGTACCGTCATCCGCTACCACGTACTTCTGTGCATTGCTCTTTACGATATACGCCTTGCCGCTGTGTTCATAATAAAACTCACCAGCACTGATGTCGTAAAGCACATCGCCGACACTGTATTCGCCGTTTGCTTCTGTCCAGGAGGCAATAGTATTGCCGTTATCTGTAATTGTATATTTAATTTCCTTTGTAAGCTTTTCGGGCTCTTCAACCGTAAGATATGCCGCCATGCCTGCGTAGCTACCGCCTGCAGAAGCACTTTCGCGGTCAACAACGTATGCACCTGCTCTGGGAGCATAAAGCGCAAAGGTTACCTTGCCTGATGCGTTTTCAACAAACTTTGTTACATCAATTGTAACCCATGTGTTTACACTGTTAGAGCCGTTAGGCAATCTGAACATGTTTTCTGACCATGCAAGCTCTGAAAGGTTTGCAACATTGTCTGCATCATAGCCTGTGCTCTCGTTTACAGTAAAATCAACCTTATTTGCCGCAAGCTTCATGCTGTTTCCGCCGCCAAGGTTACTGTGAGCTGTAGCAACATAAACATTAAGCTTAACCTTGCCGCCCTTTACATAATCCTCGGGCACATTGAACGTGAGAAGTGGAATACGGGGATTGCCTAAGCTCCAGCCCTCGCCCGTTACCGTAGCATTGCCATTATCGTCTGTATCAGTGGCATCTGAAATACCCGAGGAGCCGATAAAGAGCATTTCTGCGGCTTCGTCGTTCACATTAGCGTTTACATCTGCAAAGGTATCTGCAAGAGTTGCATTTTTATGAACAAGCTCAAGCTCTACATTGTGTTCTGTAACGCCATCACGAGCTACTACATACTTCTGCTCGGTGTTGCTTCTTACAACATACGCCTTGCCGTTTCCTTCAATGTAGCACTCGCCTGCGGGGAAATCATAAAGGGTGTGCTCAACCTCATACTCACCTGTTTGTGTCCAGGAATCTACAACGCCCGTTTCATCAACGATTGTGTAATTTACGCTCTGTTCAATATACTTTGAAGGTGCGCTCACCAACTCCAGTATCCATTTCTGGTTATCGCTGTAGTAATTCTTCCACTGAACTACATTTCCGCCGTTTTCGGTTGAAGAATCATACACATCAAGAGCCGATGCACCATTTGTTACCTTTGTCAGAATTGAGTAGGTTCCGTCGCCGTTATCTTCAAACTTAAAGTACTGACCGTTGTTCTTTTTGTTGGTCCATATAATAATGTTTGTTCCGTTTGCCGATTTTGTTCCCGAAACATCCAACACATATGTATTGCCGTCGCCCACCATGGAATAAATCTGATACCATCCGTCGCCTGCGTCCACAATTCGCCAGTTGTTATAACTGCCGCCGGGGTAGGTTGCGCCCCACTGCTGAACGTTTGTGCCGTCTGCAGCAGTGCCGTTTGTTACATCAAGATAAAGGTTGGAGTTTACGTTTCTGATCATGTAAACTGCGCCGTCAATAATCTCAGCTTCAACCGCATCAGATTCTCGTGCATATTCCACTTTTGTAAAGGGAGTTGCAGGTGCAAGGTAGTTGAGTGTATTGCCGCTTGAATCTGTTGCCAAAGCCGCAGAGCCTATATAGTAGCTCTGGTGTGGAGGCTGATTGTAGCCCACATTCTGCCATGCAATCGCCATTCGGTACTGACAGTCATGCATAAGAGTTGTAAGGCGGTAGCTTGTGGGAATAGTCGAAGTTAAAATTCTTAAGTAAGGTGTTTCGCCCTCACCTGTGCCTGTAGGCATAACAATTTCTTCTCTCCAGTCGCCCCAAAGGTCAGCTACAAGAGCCGGGTTCTGCTTTGAACCGTTAATTGATGTACCGGGAATATAACCGTTACCATCGTTATAAAATCTTATTGTCCATCCGTTTGTTGCATCATACTTTGCAAGCTGGTTATCGTCCAGCATTTCTCGGCTTAAATCGCCATCCCAATAAACCAAGAAGTTTGTCATCATACGGGAGCTTGTTGCAGGTCTTGCCGCAACAGTTGCACCTGTCAGGTCAAAGCTTTCCGAGTGCGAGCTGGTCCAGCCGATTGAAAGCGCGTCAGGATGTGTTTTTGCATATTCATCATCAACATTTGCCATAACACCACGGCCTGTATCGCCGCCTGCACCAACACCGAAAATGTTCTTGCCTGTTGATGCAACACGGAAGTCAGCCGCATTATTAGCGTAACCTGTGCTGGATTCCTTAACAGAGAACACTTCCTGTACACCGTCGTTATTAAAGTCGCTTACATGCATTGCATCGCCGTGCCATAAGCGTGTATTACCTATTACTTTTCCGTTATCGTCAAGCACCGCGGAGCCGTAAACGATTTCGTCCTTGCCGTCGTTATCAACATCGGCAACGGAAAGGTTGTGGTTACCCTGACCGTGAATAGTTGATGAGCTGTTATTTGTTCCGTCATGCTCCCATACCAACGTAAGATTTGTTCCATCCCACTTGTATACTCTTACTATTGCCTTTGCATAATATCCGCGGCATTCAATAAAGTGCGGATTTACGCCGTCAATGTAGGCAACTGCCGCAAGATAACGTTCACTTCTGTTGTAGTAGTTATCGCCCCAGGAGTTAACGTCACCAATGGGAATACCGCTTGTTGTCTTTAAGGCTCTGCCTGTTTCACCGTCAAAAATTGTAATATATTCACCGCCCGATGCCTGAACGCCGCGACTGTTCAGATATACGGCAGAGTTATCGGCGTTTCTTATTGCAGATGTGTCGCCAACCTCTGTTACATATCTTCCGGTGCCGTCCTTACTGCCCGGTGCAGTTTTCATGGCAATTTCGCTCTTGCCGTCATTGTCAAAGTCATAAACTATAAACTGGGTATAGTGTGCACCTGCACAAATATTCTGACCTAAATCTATACGCCATTTATAGCCACCGTTGTTTTCACTTATTTCGTAGGCATCAATATATACATTACCTGTATAACCGCCTGATGCCGAGTCCTTTGCATCGGAGGGAGTCCATTTTAAGATAAATTCATAATCACCGTCGCCGTCAATATCGCCAAGTGATGCATCGTTTGCGCCGCCGTTGCCGTAATATGTGCTTGTTCCACCACCATAGTTTGTCACATTAGCAGGACGGGAGAGCGGGATATCAACATAGCTGAAGGAATTAGGACGGCTTGTGCCGTTACCCGCAAGACTGTTTCGTGCTGTCTTGTTGTGCACTGAAAATGCCGTCACGCCCTCTTCAGCAGAAACCACATCCGGAGAAGAGCCTGCCTTTACAACCTTGTACACATCAGTTTCCGTACCGGCTGTATCAGTGTAGTTTGTGGCATCGTGAACGCCTGTTGTGTAAATTTTTTCATCATTACGGTAAATATCAAATGCCTGATTGGAAAGGCTTTCGTCGCCCAACAGTCGCCAGGACAAATACACGCCGCCTGTAACACCATTCTGCGCAGAGGCGTAGGTTCTGACCGCAATAAGACCGCGGTTCAATCTTTCCATTATCCTCGAGTTAGTCTGATACTGAGGTTCCTTTGCGCTCGCAACAACACCGGGCATATAAATCTGCATGCCAAACACCATTGTTAACGCAACCAGCAAGCTGGCAAGTCTCTTTTTCATTTTTAATCTCCTCCTTTTATAAATCGTGACGGATATTACACTTTTTTTCTTTCTCTTTTTGTGCAACATCACCAAATTCAGTTTTCATTCTATCATATTTGAAAAACAGCGACATCGATTTTTGTTGTTAATTTATTTATATTTGTTGCAAATTTTTGCCAAATTAAAAAGACCTCCGTAAACGAAGTGATATAAAAATGGTAGGCACTAAAAAAGTGTCTACCATTTTTATATCACTTCAAACTGAAATGTTTCTTTTTTATCAGCCTGCTATATACAAAACACCCAGTGTACCGGGTCCGCAGTGGCTTGTTACCACACAGCCTGCCTGAGTAATAAGTATTTCATCAAAATATCCCATTTCTTCAAGCTGTGCTTTAACGCTTTCAATGATCGCACCATCACAACCCGAATGTGTAATGAACACCCTGTCCTTCTTCGCCTTTAACAAATCCTCGCTGAGGTCTTCAACATAATGGTTTATTACCTTGCTCATTCTGCCGCGGTATTTTTTGCCCGGCTGCATCTTTCCGTCAACAACACTAATATACGGATGAAGCCCCAAGGTGCCGCCAACCATCGCCGCCAAGCCGCTGCAGCGACCGCCGCGGTGAAGGTATGTGAGGGTATCCACAACAAAGCTGCTTCTGACGCTTCCTCGCATTGCTTCAATTTTTTCAACTATTTCAGCAGCGCCCATTCCTTTATCAGCCAGAATTGCCGCTTCAATAACCAGAAGACCGATGCCCGTTGACAAATTTTCCGAATTTATTACAAAAACCTTGTCTTCCTTTTCAATTGCCCTTGCTGCAAGCCTCATTACGTTTGCGCAGGAGGACATTGTTTCCGAAATACAGAAGCATACAACCTCGTCTGCCTCACTAAGTGCCTTTTCAAGAACCTCTTCTGCCTCCATTGGCGAAAGTGTTGAGGTTTTGGGCGTTTCCTTTGTTTTGTCTGACCATGCATAAATTTCCTCGGGGGTAATATCCACCCCATCGGAATACTGCTCCTCTCCCAGATGAATGTGGAGTGGGAAGGTAGAAATATTGTACCTGTCAAGAATTTCCTTTGACAAATCGCAGGTGCTGTCCGAAATAACGGCAACTTTTCTCATTCTCTCATAACCTTTCTTTTAAGTCTCTTCTTATTGTAACATAAACTTTGCATTATTGCGACACTTTTTTATTTATATTAAGAAAAAACCTCCCAATGGGAGGTTTTTTCGTTACTTAATCAATGTTGATGCATCAAAGGTCAGGGTATATGTGCCGTCATTATTATCTGTAACCGTAACAAGGGTTTTTATTGCCGAGTTATTGTTATTGATTCTGACATATTCCGTTGCCATGGTTGTATCGATAACTGCCTGACCTACCGGCGTAAGCTTTATTGTATAGATTGTGCCGTTAACGGCAGCATCACTCACCTCAAAGAAGGCTCCGTCGCCCGAGTAAGCGCCGTTCGTACCCGTATATTCACTAAGCCCTTCTGTTGAGAAGCCAAGACGGATACCCGTCTGGTTAACGTATGCGTTAAGCACCGCCAAAAGCTCCTCCGACAGCTCATCATACTTGCCATTTTCATCAGCGCTCTCGCCGTAATTTCCGTCGAAGCCTCCTGCCAGAAGCCCCCGTGCAACCTGATACACGCTTCGTGTAACGCTGTTACCAAGGAAGGTTTGTCCGTCAACAGTGATATATGCAGTTGCTGTAAAGTTACGGTTAAAGTTGCCCTCCGCAAGATTTGTTATGGCAGAGGTATAAACCTCACCCTCCGTCTGCCACTTTTCTGCAGGGATGTCAACAGCCTCAGCGCTGCTGCCTTCGGCTGTAATTTTAACGCCGTAGGTTGCACCCTCTATATTTGCAAGGGAATCGGTATAGTCCACAGTTGTAATAAATCTCAGACCGCTGCCTTCGCCAACCTTGCCTGTTGCTTCGTCAACGCCTCCGCCTACTCTCACCTGGGCACCCTGTACCATTTCAACACCTGCAGTAGCAGGGGCATATTCGCCCGCTAAGGGGTCAAGCGCTGCAGTTACGCCGTCTGTTACGGCATAAACCTTGCTGCCGTCTGTGAATGCAACAATACCTTCGTCATCCGAGTACATTTTAACGCTGTCACCCTCTGCCACGGTAAAGCCCTCAGCCGCATTGGTAACTATTGAGCCGTTCTTTGTAACCTTATCGGCACCTGTAACAGTAACGCTCTTACCGCCGCCAATAATGCTTAAGTAGCTTGCTAAGCCTTCAAAAGCCTCACCTGCCACACAGGATTCACGTTCTGCAATATATGCCGCACCCCAGCCCGCATTGAGCCTTATTGTGAGGGTTTCAAGCCCTAATTCCTTTGCCTTCTTCATGGGCTCTGTAACATCAAGTGTTATATAGTCTGCCACGTATGCGTAAGAAGGTGTAAACATAGCCTCCTCAAAGCCCTCAAGGAGCGGAGCTGTAGCTGATGTGTAGCTACCAAGCTCACCTGCTTCTGCCCAAGTAGAGTCGTTCACCGCATAGCCTGCCAAACGGATTGACTTATTTGAGTTTGAGAAGGTGTTTCCGTGCCAGCTTGTAACGTAGAAGTTTGCATAAACCGACTGACCCTCGCCCGCGTCAACAACAGGGAACTGGAAGAAGCCAACTCTTGTGCTGCCCAGGGTGGAGGGTGTTGCGGTGGAGATTGACACGCCGTCAGCATCCACAATGGGACCTCGGTCGTCGCCGCCTGCCGACGCAACAAATACGTGGTATGTGGGGTAGGCTTTTCCAATGCCCTTTACCTGACCGCCTTCAACGTATGCATCCTCAAGCACGGCATACTTGTTGGGTGCAGGGTAAACAGTAACCTCTGTTTGACCCGTAACGGTTGTTTCGGGAATGGCATAAATCGCCGCCGTGCCGTCCTCTGATGCGTAATAGGTTTCGCATGCGCTTACGGTGTAGGTCATGCTTTCGTTTGCGTTACACTGCACGCTCTTCACAATTTCGCCCTTTGTGTTAACAAAGGTAACATCTACCAAGGGTGCCGCACAAACCTTAATGTTTTTAAGTGTCAGGCCTCCGTCAGCAACGTTGTTACCGCGAAGGTTAATTGTGTTGATGGCATCGGGCGACTGCTCCTTACGGAAGGTTTTGTCAAGCACTGAATAAATTGTGCCGTCGCTCGCCGTGGCATACACGCTCACAGTGTCTGTAACGGGGTCTGCTTCAACAAGTATTCTGTAGGTTTCGCCCGCCTTAACACCGCTCTTGATTGTTGTGCCGCCGTCGCTGGTACCACTCTTATTACCGCCGGTAAGCTTGAGGTTGCCGCCGTTAGGTGAAATACCAAACGCACCGCTGCCCCACTTTGTGCCGTTGTAGCCAAAGTTTGCACCTGTATCGCTCACTGCGTTGATAACCATATCGAACTCAATACGGAAGAATGCATACATATCCTCTGTAAAGGTTATGTTGTTATCCGCTTTACCCTTTGATGTGGTTTCGGGCAGTTCAAAGCTCAAGGGCAATACCGTTACGGTCGCCTCAGCTAATTTGCTTGTTTCGTTACATGTGCCGTAAACCGTGTTTTCACCCGGCACAAGATTTGACAAATCCCACGCGGAAATTGTAACCGTTGTATTAACACCCTCTGCAGTAATTGCATCAAGTGTCATGGGCAGAATGGGGCTATTCCCCTCAATAACAGTTGCGCTCACCTTTTCAATTGTTGCAACATCGTCCAATGTGTAGGATATTGTAACCTCACCGGTTGCAGCAGTAGGTGTGTAGGTTGCCGCGTTGGTGCCGTCGCGCTTATACATAACGCCCTCGTACTCTACAGTGTCTTCACCGTAGGGGGTAAGGTCAAGCGCCTCACCTATGTTTGCGCTTACTAATACCGAGGGCAGAATTTCAGTTCCGTTTGCCGCAAACCTAATTGTAGTGGCATTTGTCATATCAAAGGTAATTTTTGTACTATCGGGCGCATCAATCTTGCTACCACCTACGTACAAGTCATAGGTGCCCACTCTGTCGCCTGTTGCCATGTTGAATTCATACTTTACAGTGTTGCCCGTCACGCTCTTCTGGGCAATGTGTCTGACAGATGAGTCGGGCGCAGTAACAATGTTCTCGCCCTCTTTAATAACAAGTAGGGTTGACTGCTGTGCTTCCTCGGGTGAGCCGTACACAACAGTAACGTGTACCGTTCTCTCATTGTCTGTGTCAACGCCTGCAACCAGCATGTCAATGGTTGCCGCGCTTGCATCTATCGCCATTGAAAGTGCAAGCATAAGGCAGATAATAATCGAAAATATCTTTTTCATACTGTCCACCTCCTATCAATACTGGAAGGAGCGGAACCACTGAAGGCTCAGCCCTATTCCGTATTCAGAAGGCGAGGAAGCTTCCCATCCGCCTACACCGTTGTTTATGATAAGCACCATGCCGCCCTGGGAGTTCTGATAATTTACTATATCGCCCGTATAGCGTGCAAAGAGCTGTCCGTCGTAGTACATATCCATGTAGTTATAGCCCCAGTCAAGAGCATAGGTGTGGTATTCTGTTCTAAGGTTTGTGCCCGAGTACCAGCTACCCTGAGCACTGCCTGACCAGTGCATGTTTGTAAACCAGCCGTGTGCACCTGCACTACCCGAGGAGGAAAGATATTCAAAAATATCTGTTTCAGGCGGCCATGCATTGGCACCACTGAGCCAGAAAGCTGTCCAATAGCCGTAACCGCAGTTAGGTTGCTTAAAGGAGCCCTCCATATAGCTCTGACGCCAGAACTTATTGCTTCCGTAGGAATCCTTCAGTGCAAGAACGCCCACATAAGCCTTGTATTTCTTCCAGCCGCCTTCGCCGAATCCGTAAGAGTCAAGGTCAATGCCAGTGTCACCGTCGTCGTCCTTGGGCCAGTCATTGTCACCAATTTTGTTTGCCTTAAGGGTGATATTGCCGCCGCTAAAGCTAAGGGCGCTTTCTCTTGCCAGCCCGTAGTGGTTGTGATGGTCACCCCAGGGGTATTGCGCAATCCACTTATTTTTATCAAGGCTTGTACCGTTAAAGTTATCGCTCACTCTGGAAGCTGATGCTTCACTTCTTAAGTAGAACACGCTTCTGTTTCTTTCAAATCTTCTCCACACAACAGTTGCACCCGAATTGTTATATAAATACCTATCCGGGTCACGGTAGGATGCGTAGGAAACAGTGCTCTTACCAAAGCCGTTGGGGTCCGTGTTACCGTCCTGCTTGTAGAAGGTGGCATTAGCCTTGAAGCGTGCCGTGTTGGAAAGGGGCTGTACCTGTACGGCATTGTCTGTGCCCGGAACAATTGTCAAAAAGTAGCCGGGGCGGTTCATAACCTCAAAGGATACGCCCTCAGGGTCCATAAGCCCTGTTCTTTCAACAAAGCGTGTATATCTGGGGTCCTGCTTTTCGTTAAAGTCGCTTATTTCATTACCCTGATGGTGAAGCATGTTGCCTGTGCCGTGGCTTGCCTGAAGACGCACAATACCGTGCACGGCATCCTTGGTGTTCTGTGTGCTTCCTAAATCTGTAACCGTAATATCGCCAACATAAATGTCGCCGTAGCCGCCGATACCTGTGTTGAAGGAAAGTGTGTCAAGCCGTCTTGATGCCCAGCTTTCAACACTTGTGGAAATATTCTTTGTTCTTACCTGGCTGTTTACACCGTCGTCAATTGTCAAATCATAAGAATATTTTGTGGGGTTAACCACGATTGAAACGTGCCAGGGGTTGCCCTTTGTAAGAGCCGTAATACCGCCCACAACTGTTTCATAATCACCCTTGTTAAAGCCGTTGCCCAAGTAGCGGTTAAGCTGAAGGTTGTTACTGTCCACGCTTGAGGGCATAAACCTCAGCTGCGCGCCGTAGCAGTTAACATCCTCGCGGCCACTGCCAAGGCTGAAGCCGCCATAATCCCCCGCCTCGGGAGCATAAAGGGTGAAATCAACCTGATACGCATTGTTGTTGTCGGGTATAGGTATATCCACAAACGCCTGAACACCGCCTGCGCCGTTTGCTTCGTCGGTTACTCTGCCCACTGCATCGTAAAGGTGAAGCGCATCGCCAACAATGCCCGATGCATCGGGAGCCTCGGTAAGCTCGGCGTAAAGCTTGTCGCCCAGTGAGCCAACGTATGCCACACCGTCAACTGTAAGGTCGTCAGAAAGATTTACAAAGGTCATTTCGCCGTTGTTATCCTCACTCATGTCAATGTTTCCTAAAACAGTTTCGGTATCGGCATCACTTTCGGGCGCGTAGTGAGAAATAACAACATCGTCAACATACATTTCGCTGTTGCTGCCTGCACCTGTGTTAAATATGAGCCACTTTGCCTCTAATCCGCTCCATGCGGAAATACGGGCAAATTCAATGTCGTTATAGTTAAAGTAAATGGGCTTTGTTTCAATGTTGAAGCCGTCTGTAACCGTAATATCTGCTCTTCTCGCAGTGGGGTCAACATCCATGGAAACATTAAGCACGCTGTCCTTCTGGAAAACAGTGTCCATAAAGCTGAGCATTGAGCCCTCGTTGTAATAGTTGGAAACAAGCCTCTTTAACACAATACCCTCATCGGTATTGTCCATTCTTATCTGTATAGCCGCGTAATGGCTTAAATCGTCACCGCCAGAAACGAGCTCGTCAGTCAATGAGAAGCCCGACCAATAGCCGCTGTTATCTTCGCCCGTTTCAATTGTTGAGGGGAAGTACAGCTTAAAGGAAATGTTGTAGCGGCCTCTGTCCGCTGCAGTTTCGTACTGCTTTGCAACCAGCATACCGCCTGCACCGTTTGCATCACTGGTTGTTCTGCCAACGTTGTCATAAAGGTGAAGTGCACCTTCATTAACACCGTAGCCTGCCTCGGAGGGCAAATTGTCAACCTCGGCATAGAGTGCATCGCCTAAGGAAGGCGTATAGCTTGAGTAGTTTCTTTCGTCCATGCTCTTTGCAATCCAGCCGCCTGCAACGGAATTGTCGACCGCTGTAGGAAGAAATGTACCTGCAGCATCATCAAAGCCGAAGGACTGACTTTCCTCAGGCTCATCGTAGCCAATAAGCGTACCGAAGGCTTCTATTTCGGCAATCGTAACCCAGTTATTATCATCGGGCTCAACGCGCTCAACAATGTTCACTCTCACATACTTACCGATGGTTTCTTCCACATCAAAATACTGTATTTCGTCTGTAAGAGCGCTTGTAGTTTCGCCTAAAACCTCGGTGTAGTTCCTGCCGTCCATACTTGTTAAAACAGTAAATACGTATTGTCTCGTGCTGCCCGAGCCAAAGGCAACACCCACCTTGTTGATGGAATATTCCGCTTCGAGATATGCACTTACAGAATGCTGGTCGTCGCGGTTAACACCCTTTGCAGACCAATATGTGCCTAAATCATCATCGGCAATGGCACTCACGCGGTGGTCGCCCTCAGCTTCTGCGGAGGCGAAAACCATGTTTTCCGTAATTTCAATTTCGTCAGCGTTTATAACGCCCTCTTCAGCCTCGGTTGATAATACGCTGTCGCACACAGGGTTCATTGTGTCATTAATCCAGAAATGCATCATGACATACTCGCCTGCGTCGCCGTCATAATCCTGATACAGCGTAACCTTCTTTTTTGTACCCACACCTGCGCCTACAGCAATCTTTTCCTTTTCCATGCTGTAGCCTTTAAAGGTTGTGCTGAAAACCGACTTGTAAACGGTTACATAACCGCTTGTGTCGGATTGGTTTGTAATTTCAACAACACACCTTAGTGTGCTGCCGTCAGTAACGCTTACAACCTCCGCCGTAGCGTCAAACTCCTCAGCAAAAACAATTGCCGGAAGACTTGATACGGCAAGGATAATTGTCAGCATTACTGCCAGTATCCTCTTTGCTTTCATTTTCCATTCCTCCAATAAATATATACGTTAGTTTTATTCTATCACCCAAGGAAATTCCTGTCAACAAAACTCCATATTTTATGGTGTTACGCAACCACATTAACACTGTCGTGCAATATGGAAACAATTGTAAGTACACTTGAAATGTTTTCGCCAAACAATGTTATTATGTTGTAGTTATCAAACGGTGCTTTTTCGATAAGGTCTTCTTTTCTGATATCTCCGTTTTCACGCACATAATTTATAATTGTTTTCACAAATTCCTGCTGTTGTGCATTTAAAGTGTTACCGTTGAGGAATTCGCCAAATTTTTCATTGATTGCCTCCTGGCTTAATCCGATAAGACTTCTGACAAAAACAGCAAGATTATCAATATCCGTTGTTTCCTCATATTCCGCCCTTGTTCCAAGTTCTTCCCATAAAATTTTTTCAAGAGCCTTTAAGTCGTTTGCATCAATAGGCTCTAACCTCTGTATTTTATGAATAACCTCGTTATCGGAATGCTCTAAAAGATAATCAATTACCTTTTCTCTGTATGTTCTTATGTCGATAATGTCCTCTCCTGTTCCATCTCCATTAGGCTCAGTTTCATCATCAATATCAACATCTATCGGTTTGCTTCCTCCACCTTCAATAAACTGCATCAAGTCACGAACATCTTCGCGCAGCTTTTCAAGTTTTTCTATTGTAGGTGACATCCAGAACTGCTCGCTTACAAGTGTTTTTAACTGTTCTGACTTTTCAAGAACTTGCGGTATTGATGCTTTTGTATTCAATAAATATTGCGCCACCTCACGGATGTTCTTTACATCTTTCTTAGCTTGTCCGGTATTTCCCTGCAAAAGGAGCGATAATTCCACATCAAGCATACGGATATCAAAAGCAATCGCTAAATCCTTTCCCTTAAGCCCACTGTCAAGAAGCGGCGTGAGGTGCATCTTTATTTCTTTCACCATAATCGGAGAAAGGCATACCCACACATCATAATCTGAATATTTATCTACATACTGCATCTCGGCACGTACCTGAATACGGTTACTGCGCTCTTTAATTTTGCTTACCTCTTCAAACAATCCGTCTTTCAGTTTCAAGTAGTAGCTCTTAGCAAACGCATCCTCCTGGAACTCAATTCTTTGCAGTTCATGCAAAATGTCAAGTTTTACTTCGAACAATCGCTGCGAAAGTGAACGCACCTGTGCTCCGGCAGTACCCTCGGGGTTTTCCCCAAAGTATTCAAAGTTTCCGCAATAATCAAAAATGATAAAATGTGTCTTGTGTTTACCCTCACCAAAAAGATTTGGGCAAAGTCTGGTTCCTCGACCAATCATCTGCACAAACTTTATTTTTGATTTTACAGGCTTAAAGAACACCAAATTTACAACCGCAGGAACATCAATGCCTGTGTCAAGCATATCAACCGATACTGCAATTCTGAACTCATCATCGGTATCAAATCTCACAATCAAGTCATCTGCGTATTTTACGTAATTATCTATAAGCTGGCAATAGTTCCTGCCGTAATCGGGATACAATTCGTAAAAGCAATCAACTATCATCTGCGCATGATGATGGTTGTACGCGAAAATAATACTCTTACCCAGCTTTTCACCACTGTTTGTCTTTATGCCAAACTGCATCAACTCTTCAAGTATTTCCTTGCATGTATCCTTGTTGTAAATTCTCTTGAACAACTCTTTTTCGGACACTGTAAAATCGGGCGTAGGAACAACATCTTCGTCAAAATATTCTTCCAACTGCTTTTTTTCATCATCGGTTAAGTCATTCCACTTAATTCCTCGTTTAAGTAGCTTCGTGGTACGACTGAATGATTTATACTTAACCAGATACTTATCCCTAACCGCTTCATCAAGAGAATAGTCAAAATTAGGAACATCCGGCTCACATCCGAAAATCCGATATGTATTCGCATCAACTTCACTCTTTGGTGTTGCTGTTAAGCCAACAAGCAAGCTGTCAAAGTATGAGAAAATAGAGCCGTATTTATTGAATATAGAACGATGCGCCTCATCTACGATAATTAAATCAAATCTGCCACTTGTAAACCGCTTATCCTCTGCATCAATATAATTAATCATTGTCTGATAGGTGCAGAACATAAGCCTTGCATTTAAATCTTTGTCATCATTGCCCGACAGCTCACAAACGCTCATGTTCGGCAAAAGCTTTGCAAAATTTGTTTTTGCCTGATGAACAAGGGATGTTCTGTCTGCAAGGAAAAGTACATTCTTTACCCAGTTATTGCGAGCTAATACATCTACCAATGATATTGAAACACGTGTTTTTCCCGTGCCCGTTGCCATAACAAGCAAACCTCTGCGATGCTTTTTATTAAGCCATTCACATAAGTTTGTAATTGCCATCTGCTGATAAGGTCTTCCAGCAATGTTCTCATCAATTTTCATGTCGACGATATTACCGCGATTTCTCCTTTGGAGCATCAGCTCAAGCTCGTCAATGGTATGAAAAGCCATTACCGCTCTGTCCGGGTATAAGCCATCCATAACCTTTATCACATAGCCGTTTGTATAATATAAAACAGGCTTATATCCGTATGTTTTTTCCATGCATTCGCCGTATAGGTCCACCTGATGGCGTCCTTTTTCGGGCGACTCACTTGTCCTCTTCGCTTCTACAATTGCAAGGGGTTTTCCGTCTCTGCCATATAAAACATAGTCGCAAAAACCTATTCCTTGGCTGTTCGGCATACCTTCAACCTTAATTTCGATACCTGCCTTTTCTGCAACCTGAACATTCTCTTGTTCTAATACATCCCAGCCCGCTTCTCTTAAATACAAATCAATATACAATTTACGGGTAGTTGCTTCGCTCATATAGGTCGGTTTTTGATAGCTTTTCCTTTCGCCTTCTTCGGTTGCAGAAACGAGCCCAATAAAGTACGAAATATTCTCAAAAGCGAGCTTTTCTTCGCTCTTTTTGATTTTCTTGTCATGCTCAGCGTTCATGCCAAGTATTCTGACATAGTGGAGAGAATTTATAATATCACCGTCAGAAACAAAATCGCAGACTATATCACTGTCAATAAGTTCAAGGAGCGATGCTTTTTCGGGCACAGCTTTGCCTTTCTTTTCATACAAAAATTGAACAGCAGAACAAAGCACATCACGATAAGCTTTTGCCCTATCAACATGCGCTTCAAGCCCCATTGCATTTTGTAATTCAGTTTTTAAATCTGATATTGTAATCATGTTTCTCTCCTCCATGATTTTTAATTACCCAAAATATTTTTGCATTAATGCTTTTTTCAATAATTCTAATTTTTCAAGACCTTTTTGTATTTCCAGTTTTGATTTGTTGACCTGCTCGACGAAGGCAGTAAACTCGTTCTGCAATTCAATGGATGGAATGAGAATTCGGAAGTTTTTTAACCAACCCGTGTTCAAATTAATTTGAGAAGCTCCGGCAACATTATCATATACCTGTCGCATAAAGTAGTCGTTTTCCATCCAAGCCTTGAGATAATAGTTATTTACATTCGCTTTTCTTCTTAAAAATCCTACACTAACGAATGTACCGAATTCTGGAGTGTCCTCTGTAATAATTACGGGTTTTCCGATTGTTCCAACACGACAAAATAACATATCTCCCACCTTGGGTCTCGCACCGTTGGGCAGAGAATGAAATTCTTTTTCCGTAATATAGTGGCAATTTGAAAAGTCAATCACCCCCGAGCTAATATCCCGAACAGAAAGAAATGGTCTGCCGTGTTCTACATAAGTAGGGGTATGTGTCAAACCAAGATAAATATCTGCAACGTCTGACAACTTGCCAACTTCAAGGTTGTGCGGATTTGTCTTTTGGTCACCAAACAGTTCGACAAATCGGGATTTGACAAGCTCATCCAGTTTTTCAAGTTGTCTTTTTCGTTTGTCAATCAAACCAACTACATTGTTTAAAATCCGTGTAATTCTCGCTTGTTCGTCAACAGATGGCAGTGAAAAAATTTCCTTACAATAATCTTTGAAATATATATGTGGAATAGTTGCACCCGTATAATACTTTGCCAGATTCATATTTTCCATAGCGAAAGCCAAAAAATCTATATGTATATTTTCGTTAGGTAATATGTATTGCATAGTACCAATCACGGATGATTTCGCAGGGCACTTCATTACTCTGCCAACTCCAGCCCCATCTTTAACTACCGCAATATATTCTTTTTCCTGTTTATAGAAATCTACATTTTTTATAAGACCACTTGCGCCATAAATCGGAAAATCTCCCTCATTATTATCCAAATCTTTTTGAGCAATATTCGATGATGCTCTTGTGCATATATCCCCCAATCTAACTTTCTCCATCACAACATTTCCTCCAGTTCTGCCAAGCCTTTTGTTATCTCCATTTCAAGAGTGTGGAGGTCTGCCATAATTTCAGCCGTGGAAGGATACTCAACAGGCACATATACAACCTCTTTATATTTATTAATAGAGAGGTTGTAATCATTATTCACGATATCTTGCTTGTCCACAAAGAAGCTCTGTTCCGTTCGTTCTCTTTCGGTTTCCGCTTCAAGGTTGCTAAACCTTGCAACAATGTCGGGAATATCGTTCTCGGTAACTGCAGTTCTCTTATCATCAAGGCTGAAACCGTCAGCCTTCATGTCATAAAACCAAACCTTATCGGTGCCCCCTGCGTTTGTTTTTGTAAATACAACAACGGCTGTTGAAACCCCTGCATAAGGCCTGAAAACTCCTGCAGGCATTGAAATAACAGCAACCAATTTTTGATTTTCGACAAGCTCTTTTCTTATTGCCCTATGTGCAGCAGAAGAGCCGAATAATACCCCATCGGGTACAATAGAAGCACATCTGCCACCTACCTCAAGCATCTTTGTAAAGAGAGCCATAAAGAGCAATTCTGTTTTCTTTGTTTTGGTCAAGCCCAAAATATCCTTGCTTATCTCTTCCTGGAACACACTGCCTGTAAAAGGCGGATTAGCCATTATTAAACTATAAGAGCCTCTTTCGGTGTTATCTCCCGATAAAGAATCCTGATATTTAATATTCGGATTTTCCACCCCGTGAAGCATCATGTTCATAGCACCAATTCGAAGCATGGACTGGTCTGTGTCAAAGCCGGAAAACATTTTTGTTTTATAATGCTCGGCATTTTCCTTCTTCATAAGCTCCTTTGGATAATGCTCACTTACATAGTTCGATGCTTCCAGAAGGAAACCTGCACTACCCATCGCCGGGTCAAGTATTCTGTCTTTCAATGTAGGCTTCATAAGGTTAACCATCATGCTGATTATATGCCTGGGCGTTCTGAACTGACCGTTTTCCCCTGCGGATGCAATCTTGCCAAGCAAATATTCATACACATCGCCCATAATGTCTTTATTGTTCATATCCATTGCATCAATTCCGTCAACAACCTTTGCCAGCACCTTTGCTGTTGGAATCAAAAATACAGTATCCTTCATGTATTTACTGAACGCAGTATCTTTGCCTTCACCTATCTGCTTAATAAACGGGAAAACATAATTCTGAACATTGGAAAACATTGCACTTGGCTCAAAATTGTGGAATACATTCCAACGGAGGTTTTTATATTCAGTTTCAACACGAGGATTTTCACTTATTACGCAAATGCCGTCACCAAACACTTTTTTAGTCAAGGTAACACCCAATGCATTTGCACTCGCCTCTGCTTTAAGCTGATTGTCGTCCAATAGTTTCATAAACATTAAATACGTAATCTGCTCAAGCACAGTAACAGGGCTTGTAATGCCACCCGTCCACATTGTATCCCATATAGAATCAACTTTGTTTTTCAATTCACCTTTAATCATTTTATCCCTCTTTACCATACAATAACTCCATATTTTATCATATCACAAATGTTTCATCTTGCCAAGAAATTTGTTGCATTTTGTAGCACCACCGTAGCTTTTGCATTTCCGATTTTTGCGTGACGCTCTCCCCAAACCGAGCTATTCTCCTAACTTAGTTGACATTTGCCCTCTAAAAGTGATATATTAGCATTAAAGGCATACCAAAATTATACAAGGAGAATACAAAATCATGAAGCTTTCCCCAATTATAGAGTCGCTACTGGACACAGACCTTTACAAATTCAACATGAACATGGTCATGTTTCATAAACACACAAATCTGAACGGAAAGTATTTGTTTAAATGCCGCAATAACGATGTGGTTTTCACCGAAGAAATGGTGGAAGAAATCAATGCGCAGATTGACCATTTGTGCACACTGAAATTTAGTGAGGATGAGCTGAGCTACCTTAACTCAATATCGTTTATTAAATCTGACTATGTTGAGTTTCTGCGTTTATGGCATCCCATCCGCAAATATGTTACATGCTACAAAAATCCCGATGGAGAGTTATTTATCGAAATTGTAGGACCGCTCTTCAGTGTTATGCAGTTCGAAGTATACTTGTTGGAGATTGTCAACGAGGTATATTTCCGCATGAAGTATGACTATTCCACACTTGTATCTTCCGCCCAAGAGAAGCTTGACGAAAAAATTAAAGCAATCAACGAAGGTAAATACACCTTCAGGTTTGCAGAGTTTGGCTGCCGTCGCAGGTTAAGCCGCGAATGGCAGGACCACGTTGTGAAGGAGCTGCTCAATACCGACGCATGTGTGGGCACCTCCAATGTATATCTTGCAATGAAATACGGTTGCAGACCCATCGGTACATATGCCCACGAATATGTGCAGATGTATCAGGGCATTCCGGGCGTAACACTTGCGTATACAAACAAGCTGGCAATGGAAGAGTGGTTTGAGGAATTTCAGGGCGACAACGGTACCGCATTGACCGACACTCTCGGCACGGCTCTGTTTCTTAAGGATTTTGATAAGCTCCAGGCAATGTGCTATACAGGTGTTCGTCATGACAGCGGTGACCCCATACAGTGGGGCGAGATGATAATTGACCATTATCAGTCATTAGGCATCGACCCCAGAGGCAAGACACTGCTTTTCAGCGACAGCCTTGATTTTGACAGAGCACAGGAAATACATAATCATTTTAAAGGCAGGGTAAACGTGAGCTTCGGCATCGGCACCTTCCTCACCAACGACACCTGCGAAAATCCGCTTAATATTGTAATAAAGCTGCAGTATGTCAACGGTCATCCCGTTGCGAAATTAAGCGATGTTCCGGGAAAGGCAATGTGTCAGGACGAGGATTATCTCAGCTACTTAAAAAGTGCGGTTGAATACCGCCTTAAAGAAGGTATATGAAACAAAAGACACCTTACGGCAAACAGCCGTAAGGTGTCTTTTATAATTTCACAATTTCCGTGAAAATGAATGGTGGAGGCGACGTGTAACCGCTGGCTATTGCGTCAAGGCAAAGTTGTTTTGTTGCAAAGGCTCAAAACAAGGGGTGTAAATAACTTTATTTGGGTTAAGTAAAGTTATTTATCTCAAAGTTGACACAAACCAATATCCTTCTACAGTTTCATTTGTTTAGCATGCTCTTTCTGCTTTCAGCCCACACTAAAAAAGCAGTAATATCTTTTTCAATTTCCTCTACCGAAAAGTCTATTAATGGTGTCTCATCTGACATAGAGTGATCATATGCTGAATATTTCGTCATCATCTCGTCTACTATTTCACAATCTTCATTAGTTATTGTTTTTAAGCAGCGAATTCTTTTTGTTTGAACATCTTTCCTAAATCTTAATACAACTTCTCCAATAAGAAGCTCTTCAACACTCTTTTCTACGCAGTTTCTAAATTGCTGACATACATAATGACGTTCTGTATCAAACCCTTCACTAAGTTCATCCATTTTCTTGAGTTTTGAAACATTTTCATTTAACAAGGCGTTCAAATTGTTAACTACACGTCCTGCTTTTATATTAGCTTTTCCTGGTATGCCTTTTCTATCTCTTATTGCATTGAGGCTTATCTCTTGAAATTTGACTTTTCCTATGGTTGTACATTGTTCACTCATTCCCACTACAAATGAGATCCTATGTGTAAACACAACAACTTGCCTACATTCTGCTGCTTCTGCCAACCTCAAAATTACTCTTTTTTCATACTCATAATCTAATGATGATATAGGGTCATCAACTATTAATGGAGAACGTTCATCTCTGCCCCCAGATTCGGCAAAAAAAGCCGCTAATGCAACTGCTCTGCTCTCTCCCTCACTCAAAATATCCTTTGGAGAAACTGGATTTCCTTCTGCGTCACACAACTGTATTTTGTAGGGAATCTTCCCTTTATTCCCCCTGCATTGAACAAGTTGCGCCGTCAAACCGCTACCAGAAAGTTTCTTCAATTCGTTATTAAATCGTTCAACATATGCATCTGTAATTAAAATTTTCGCCAACTCTTTACTTTTTGCGGTTATTCTATTCGTGGATGTTAGTCTAACCGCTTCATCTAATGTGTACATATTACCCATTACAGATATATTATGTCTTATTTGTTCCAAATGCATTGAAATAAATTGTTTTGCTTCAAGTTTTATAATTTTACTTTGGATTGCGGTTTGTTCATTTGTTGTATTCGCTTGTATCAAAGCCTCTTTTTCATCTTTCAATCTTTTAATCACATCGGCTATCTGTTTCAGTGCTTTTCGAATATCCACAACTTCTATTTCAACAGCATTTTCTTTGATTTCTCGTATAAGTTTTCCATTAGCCGCCAACACATCATTAACTTTCAGTAAATTCCCCAGTTCATTATCAAATCCTGATATTCTTCTTAATATTTCTTGATTGTCCTTTGATGTTGGATAATTAAATGCTTTAAGATATTTTTCCTTAGCTTCATATTCTGCTTTAGCAACTTCTCCATTTACGTAGTCATCAATTGTTGTCATTCTCTTCGATGCATTTTTGCTTATTGGTTGGTGACACAACGGGCAAATTCCCCCAACATCTGTAAAATCAGCATCTCCATCTCTCTTTGTTTTCTCGAAAACTCTTCTTGCAATTTTCCAAAATTCTTCCCACACATGATTTTCTATACCCAAGTGATCTATTTCATCGCTTGTTGCTTCAAGCAACTGCTTTGTTAACCTAAGTTTCTCTTTTTTCTCCATCCAATCGCTTTTATAGTGTGCTATTTTTTCCAGATTTGTTTCCGAATAGAATTTCTCAAAGGTTTGATAGTATTCGAAAACCTCTTTTAAATTCTCAATATCTCTGTCCCTTACTTTAATTGCAAGTTCATTCTTTTCTATTTGCGTTTTGTTTCTTAGTGAATCTAACTCCGATTTATCATCATCGGTAAACTCACACATGAATTCTTCAATTTTTGACATATGGGTAATTTTAGATATTCTTTTAATATCCTCATCGTCTATGAGAAAATCTGGTATATCTAATTCTTTTAACTGAGCATTGTTTTTTCGTCGCATCAAAGTTTCTTTAATCAATGTAGCTGTATTACCTAAAATTCTAAACAATTCAAAGATCCATGGTTCAAACGTTGCTTCTTTTTCATCACCTATATATCCCTGGGCAGTCTTAGTATCAAAAATGTCAATTTTTCTAAAAATTTCATGTTGTGCCGCTTTTGTTAAATCGCAAGACAATATCTTTTTTTCATCTTCTGATAATATTTCAATCTCGCATTTTGGCGCCTTTTTCTCAGCATTGTATATGTTTCCTCTTATATTCTCACGATATATGGCTCCTGAAACCATTTTTAATATCCGTATGTAACCAGACTTACCTGTTCCATTTCCTCCATAGACAACCGCCATACCATTTGGGTTAAAATTCAATGCCTTATCTGTTGAGATTGCATTTACCCCCTCTATTTTGGAAATGCTTGTGATGGAAAATGGCTTTCCTTGCCGCATATCCAATATGTTAGAATTTTCCAAAACTATGTTTGAACAATCTTCACCTTTTACTTCAAGCACACAAATATCAGCAAGTTCTTCTATCTCTTCGGCGGTAATAATACCATTCTTTATAAACAGTTCAGAGGCTTTTCTAACCCATGCTGGCTGAGAGTTCAACCAAGTGCAAATGTTTTCATCCATTTTAACTTCACCCTTTTAGTCATTTACTTTCTAAACACAAATAAATACTCATGTGCGATAAGTAAAAAGTTATACTTAACGCTGTTTGTTTTCCAATACCCAGTTGCTTTGCAATTATGTTGCTCTTTTATTATTAATTCTTTGAGTTTAAACCCTGCATCCTGAAAGATTTTCATAACATCAAAAGACATGGGTATCATATGCCCCTTTTGCCTTGTGTCTCCCATCAATACAGCACAAAACTTGTCCTTCTTTAATACACGGTAGCTTTCACTAGCTACTTTCTTCATTTCTTCAAGAAAGTCTTTTACCTTTAATTGCGACAAATCCTCCTCTATACCATCACTATATTTGATAATATCTGCATACGGTGGATGAGTACATATTAAATCAATGCCTTCATCAGGTATAAAGTCAAGATTTCGTGCATCGCCTTTTTTAATATATACCTTTCCCTTTGCTGGTTCGTAATCAAATGCTGTTTTTTCTCTGCATCGTTCAAGTGCAATATCGTTTACATCAACACCGATTATATCACGATTCAAAAGCTTTGCTTCAACAAGTGTAGTACCTCCACCTGCAAATTGGTCAAGCACCAAATCTCCTTCTTGCGAATATCGAAGGATTATATTTCTCGGTATATAAGGTGACCAGTTCCCTCTCCATTTAGCATCATGGGTTGCCCAATCTCCTCTTTTAGGGAAAGACCAGTGTGTCGTCATTTCCAATTCAAAGTTTTCAGGCTCCCATTTTTTCATTTTTTTTGCCATTATACAAAAACCTCTTTAATAATGTCACTTTCTAAATCGTTAATCGAATAAATATGCTCCATAACATCAAATGTTTCTTCAAGATTATGGCGAGCACTTGTCCACCCTTTGCCGTCAGTAAACCAAACAAAAGTAAATCCATCTATCGTATCTGTTTCTAGAGCTAATGTCTTATAGCTACGTGCCGTTTCATTCAATTTAGATCCACCGCTACCATAGAAATTTGTTTCAATACCATAAATCATATTGTCTGTCTTTATAACAAAGTCAAATCGTTTTTCCATCTTTCCTTGGTTAGAAATAGCAGATAAGTCTATTTCCCATTTATCTGTAATTTGATGAATGTACATCTCTTTAAAATACGATTCATCCTTTATAAATCCCGCTTTTACTATATAGCTCTCAACTAAATCTTCCATCAAGTGTCCTCCTCGGTTTTTTCTTCCGTTAGAATCAAGCCCCGTTTCAACACCTGTAGCATAGTCAACAAGATTGTTAACTACATGGTTTTCGATTAAATCAAATAATCCTGTCTTTCTCATGAAAATTTTATATTGCTCCACAGAAAGATTTTGTCTGTCAAATCTATAGGTAAACTCACCATCTCCATCCATTGCATATATTTCATTTGCCCTCACAGCCAATAACAATGGAATACATTTAAGAACTTCCGGATATCTTTCAAGTAAGGCTTCAAAATCCGATTCAATATTCTTTGACCCTATCAAAGAGTTTAAAATATTCAATTCTACTTTAATTTCATCAACATTGCGATGAACTTTCTCGAAGTCGATATAATACTTGTAATCGGATATACTATTTCTAAATTCACTGAGCCATTCGTCAAAAACTCTACTTTTCATTTCACATTCTCCTTTTAAGCCATTAAGCCACCGCCACCTGAATTTTCTCGCGTGTATGCTGAACTCCAACCAGTTTGTCCCATTATGCTTATGGATTTTGGAGGCATTAAGTCTCGATTCCCAAATTCATCGCAGATTTCCTTAAATGGGCATTGATGATAGTTAGGATTTGCCATATTAGAACGTACAAACCCTGTTTTATCTATAGCAATAGCACCTTCTTCGCACTCACAAGGCATCCTTTTACATAATAACTTTGCAGGGTTACGTACCCCTGTTTCTTTATAACAAATTTGACAGGTTTTGTTTTGAGAACTGTGCCAATAAAAACCATGTTCTTTTTCGCATACAAAATAATACAAAGAAAACTTGCAAAATTGTTTCCCTACAACATTATAGATAAAATAATCTAACAGACACGGACTCTCTATAGATTCATTTGCGTACTTTTCATTCCAAATTTCCCAAACCCTTCTCCACGCCAAGGCATTAGTTTCATCAACATAGCCATATTGATAGCAAAAAATATCTAAGAAACTCGACACTAATGGAATTTCACTTTTTAAAATTCCTGTACGCAAGGCAACCCTTATCGTATTTATATCACTCGCAACATCAATTTTATCAAATCCTTCAACATCTTTCCACACGCCTAACACAACCATATCTCGTATAAACATGTCAGTCTTTTTATTTCCGTATCCCGCACCTTCATATGTTATTAATGCATTTCTTAACGCTGTGACATCATGTCCAAAAACCTCTATAATCCCATAAGGGTCAGTACCATGGTCAATTACGAATTGAGATATTCTTTTAGCATATTGTACTCTCTTATCATTTTGAGACAATCCTGTTATTCCAATAGATTTCACAAAATCTTCAGGCGATTCATTTATAGCAAATTCGTCAAAAATTGTAGGGTCAGAATTAAATATCTTTGATAAACTTTCAAAACTTCTCGAGCCTCTAAAATCTTGGTTTGCACTCAACAACCGTACTCTGCAAACATCCTTTGAATCTAATCCGTTGGTATCGTACACTTCTGCAAAAGCCTTTCCATTAGTGCGTACATATACTTCATGCAGAGCATCCGCAACTTTTTCACATGCATCCTCGTCAATTGTCAAATTAAGAATCTCTTTGTGGTGCAAATGCCAATATTTATGAAAAGCTGAAAAGTACGGAAATTCTGTCCCAAACTCTGTTACTACCCCAATGTTTGATGGTGCAGTATACAAAAAGGTGTTGATTTCCTTTATTATTTGTCTGGCAGTAAAAATATCCATTCGCTGTGCATTGTTTTCACAGATTTCAATTATTTTATTTGTAAAGACTTCTAATTCGTTCATCTCTATTCTCCCTCAAAAATTTGATATTAGTAATTCCTTTATCCTGCCTCTTGCATCTGCATTGCTGTTAATCATTCGAGTTGCTTCAACTCTTCTTATCGTATGCGCACTATAAATATCATCAAAGAAATCATCTTCTTTATTGACATTCTTCGGATCGGAGTTGCTCACAACAATCTTTGCTCCTCTGTCACTCATTGAATCAACAAATCGTGCCAACTCTATCTGCTGTTCGTCCTCAAAAGGATTTTCAGCGTATGATGTAAAGCTTGCAGTTTCTGTTATAGGTCTGTATGGTGGATCAAAATACACAAAAGTATTTTGATCAATAAAGTCTGCTGATTCCTTATAGTCTCCACAAACAATGGTAACCTTCTTTAACTTTTCTGCCACTGCACGAAGATTTGTTTCATCACAGATAATAGGATTCTTATACGCCCCCATCGGAACATTAAACAAACCTTTTCTGTTTACTCTAAACAATCCGTTGAAGCAGGTTTTATTTAAGAATATCATCAATGCGGCTTTTTCTACATTTGTTTTAATGTTTCCATTAACTTTCAAATCATTGAATCTATCACGCTTTGCTATGTAATATTCCTTGCGCATTTCAGTACCAAGCGGAATATATTCTTTTTGATATATCGACAACAATTTCAATAACGCATCTATCTCATCACGGACAGTACAATACGTATTGATAAGCTCATGATTGATATCGCTGATATATACTTCTTCCAAGTCATACTTGTTTAAGATATCAAACAATACTGCACCCCCTCCAATGAAGGGCTCTGCATACTTTGTTATTTTATCGTTTTCAAATGGGTAATACTGTTCAATTTCTTTAATAAGTTGACCCTTACCCCCTGCCCATTTCAAGAATGGTTTCACAGTTTTTTCATCACTATTTATATATCGTGTGCTTCTGGCATCAACAGGCTTCTGGGCTTCATTCGGAATAATCCACATATTGCCCACCATGGTCGCACCATCAATTCTATTTTCGGAACAGAGAACAGCAACTCTTCTTTGGGATATTCCCCATTTATCAGCCGCTTCTCTTGCAGATATAAAACTCATAACGAAACCTCCTGTTTACATGTAAACATGTTTACGTGTTGACATGTTTATTATATTCCAAACCTCGAATAAAAGCAATACCATTTTGAGTTTTTACACCCATTGTATAATTGACGCAAAATCATTTGGGCACGGTTGTCTCGGAACCGCAGGGTTACCGTTTGATTTCCGATTTTTGCACACGATACCCCACGCCCGTTGCATCAACGAATAGTTGTAGAGATTTCACCTCCCCCCGCCCCCTTAAAAGCCCGAAAAACTAAATCGGAAAGATAATTTTTTCGACCCCTGTGTTGGTGACTTGAGAGTTTAAACATCTCTTAACAGAGTACCGTTTGCCCTATATTTAAAGCCGCTTTCGCAGCATTATTTTCAAATTGAGTATTAACCCCTTAAAGGTTAAGTGTATTTTATAATATAATCATAAAGATTGACATCGTCTATCAAGTCTGATATACTGATGTCGACAAAGGTTCCTTTGCTATATATCGCATTCTTTGTATTGCGGTACAGCTGGGAGCCTTTTGTTGTTATTGGCAACATTTTTAACTGCGGTTAGTGTTACAACCTTATAATCTGACAGTTAGCTGTCAGCCTGTCCTGCATGGTCTGTATAAGATGCCTGTCCTCCGACGCATCGTGCCATGCGGATATGTCACGGTTAGATATAATAACCAGACTCCTGCATTCGTTGAAAAAGGCCAACGCCCTATACAGCATGTGTGCCTCCTCCCTCGAAACATTTGAATACAGCATATCATCAACAATAATCACACTGCATTCACGCATATACTTAAAGAGGTTTTCCGCTTTGAGTGTATGCTCTTTTTGTTTAATAATAACGAGCAGCGAATCCATCGTAGCATAGAACACCTTGTACCCATCATACAACGCCTTCTCCCCTAGCATAACCGCAAGGCTCGTCTTGCCTGTTCCGCACTTGCCAAGGATAATAACGTTCTGGTCATCCTGCACCCAGTTTAATGTCTTTAAATGTTCTAACTGCCATTGTAACCCCTTTGAAAGGTTATGCTCGTCAAATACCTTTCTCGGCATCTTGCTCTTTTGCCTGAAGCGTACAACCCTGCTTTCCGTTCTGTATTCCAACTCCTTGCCAAGGACATCCTGCAAATACTCAAGGGGTGTTTTCCCGTCCTCAGTCAAATCAATAACCCCGTCGGATATGTGCCTTAATCCTAAGGAAAAAGCAATTTTTCTGACTGTTTCAATATCTGCCATTCTGCTCCTCCTTTATCTCGGCAACACGCCTTTTGTAGTTCCGCATCTGGCTCGTGTTCAGAAACTGTGCCGCCACCGATTCACCAAAGCGGAATATGAGGTAGCTCGTCAGCTCATGCACCGTGCATTCGCCCATCCTCGAGCAGTACGCCATCCCGTCCTCAAGCTGTGCAATGGAATAATAATTCGTCATTCTTAAAAGCCTCTTGCATTGGGAATCCATATACCTCGGGTTGCCCTCATGTATAGCATTAAAGAAGGTTTCCGCAACCCAGCTGTCGGCAAACAAATCCTCCAATTCCTCCATGGAAACAATGTCCCGCTTCTTGCCCTCAAGGCTTATCACTCTGCCCACATCGGTGCACAAGGGGTGCTTGCAAACAAGGTCATCTGTCGCCGAACGGTAAATCAGTAAATTCCCGTCGTCCTCCACAACTCTCACCCTGCAGCCTTCAAGCATGGCCTCCTGTGGTATCTCGTAGCGGTTGTCCTTGTAGCTTATGTAGTTATCCATCGTAACAGAAAATACCGACCCAACACCTCTGCCCTCAGGCTTCACGCTCTGCAAGTACTTTACCTCCTCGCGGAACATATCCCTTGGTTTTTTCTTCGTTGCAAGGTGCACCTTTCCGTTGCCCTCCAAGTCAAGCCACGAGAGGCACGCACTATTCAGGCTGTCAATGCCGGAGTATATCCTCCCCTTGAGAAAGCTCTCCTTAACGTGCTTCACAACCTCCTCAACCTTGCCCTTGGTCTGCGGGTCGCTTGGTCTGCATAACACCACCTGGAAGCCTGCCTTCCGCACAAAGTCCTCAAACTCCTTAACGAACACAATGTTCCCTAAATTCTCGCTTATAACGAACACCCTGTCCTGGTCATACAGTATCGTCTGTGTCCGCCCGCCGAAATACTGGAACGCCATTCTGTGCGCCTCAATGGCCGTTGCCGTCGTGAACGGATCGTGGGAGAAATACACGAACTTCATCCTGCTGTAGGAAAGCACCATCACGAAGAAATATATCCTGACTTCCCTGTCGTACAGATTCCGCATCTTAAACTGCCCGAAGTCTACCTGTGCCTCATACCCGGGCGGTAAATCAGGCCTCACCGTTACCTGCCTCTCAAAGGGCCTTACAAAGCCGGTCTGCTCCCGGAGCTTCCTCATATACCGCTGAAAGCTCGACCTCGGCACATTAAAATCCGGAAAGTTCTCACGGAGCTTGTAACGGATGTTCATGTCATGCATCTGCGGACAAATCTTCAAGTGATGAATAATGAAATCCCTGTACGGGTCCATCTGGTAGGTTGCCTCACTCTGCTTTTCAAAGTATTCCTTCTCATCCAGATGCCACCACTTGTTGATTTCGTACATGGTAATCTTCAGATGCTTCCTCGTCTTCTCCTTGGATAAGCCGATTTCCTTGTACTCCTTCATCTTCTTAAATTGTTCATAGTCAATCAAATTACTGCCTCCTTATTTTTTTATTGTTTTCCACCTTTCAACCTCCTACCCTCAATCCGCATCACCCCTTTCACGGAATATTATACCACAAAGAAAAAGCATATACATTGGCACGAAATGAAAGTTTTTATAATGGTATTATCATATTAATCACTTTGTTGGTCTAACAAGCAAATTTACTGCATATACTATTAATATTGGTTTTGGGAGGAATTGACATGTCTTTTGTTTTAAGTTATAATGTAACCAAATATATCAATTCTTGCATTGGAGAAACTACCATGACTTTAGATGTAATTTTAAATGGTTACAAATCTTGTAAAAGATATGAATTAAATAAAGATGTATCTGCATATATCAAGTATATTGATACTCCACCATTTTATGTGGCACCTTCGTTTAATGATGTAAAAACTGATCATAGAAGTTCTTCTTTGAATCCCAAATTAATATTGTTTTCTGCTCCGGGTGCTACTGGTAAAACATCACTTGCAAAACATATAGCACATAGGTATGGTGCCTTATATTGGAATGTTGCAAAAGTACAAATTGGTACCAATAGCTTTGCTGGGTCTATTTTAAATGCAATAGGAGCCCCAAACTATTCCAATTTTATATCTAATCTTAATTCGGCAAGCACACTCCTTGTTATAGATGCATTTGATGAGGCTGAAATTGTGTCAGGTCGAAAAATGATTGGTAATTTTATTTCAGAAATTAATACCAGTCTGACAGCGCATACTATGGCGCCCGTTTTCTTATTAGCACGTACTGAAACTGCACAATTTATAGCTTCATTCTGTGCAGAGAACTCCATTTCTTTTAAGCATTATGAAATAGGTTTCTTTTATGAAAATGAAGCCAAGGACTTTATCACAAAGACCATTGAAAGAGACAATCGCACTATAACTGCTGCTGATAATGACTGCATAAATGCATATTATGATGTCATTCGTAATAATATTACTCCCGAAGAATGTGATTCTTTTTTAGGCTATGCACCCGTACTGGAAGCTATTGCCAAAAATATTACTGCAAACAATAATCGGCAGAAAATCATTAATGAATTGCAAAATCGTAAGGATTGTGTATCCATAATTATGCAGATAATGGATCGCCTTCTCATAAGAGAGCAAGAGGATAAAGTTGTAGAGGCTTTTAGAGTTAGGTGTCAATCAAACTATCCCGATTTTAAAGATTGGGGAATTGTTTATTCACCGGAAGAACAACTTGTTCGCATAGTAAACTATATCCTCTTTAATGAGGTTCCTTCTTATGATACGTATACAATTAAAGGGCTCCCCTCCCACTTAATTGATGATTATCAGGAGATTATTAAACAGTTTTTACCTCAACATCCCTTTATACGCAACATCATAAGTTCTAGCCGCAAATATGCATTTACTGGTCCTGCATTTAGAGATTATACTCTGGCAAAAATTCTTCTTTCTAAGGATTATGAACTTGCAGATTTATATTTTGAAGAGTCTCAAAGCCAGTCTTATTTCCCTTCTCAAATCTTTTTTGATTGCTACAGAAGCATCTCTGATAATAATATTAAATCTGAGCATTTATCCTATGTCTATGATTCATTTAAGGCTAAAGCTACGGCAAAGGAAAGGCCTTACTTACAGGTTTCGGAAATTTCAGGCGAAATAGATGGTTCTGTGGAATATCTTGCTTCTTTTGGCATTCGTCCCAACAAAACAGAAATAACAAAAGAAGAAATCCTTTTAACAGTAACTGTATCTCCGGCCGGCCTCTGGTTTGATCAAGTTTCAAGTATTTCTATAAACACCCCAACAATACCCGTAACTATCGGAAAGAGAAGTGCTACAACGCGATTCTCTGACTCTTCAATTGTCTGCAAAAAAATCATATGGAATTCCCAAAACATTGCTATTGAATGTTTTGATGACAACAGTTGTTTAATTGTTTCTCATGATGATATGGAAAGTCTTCACCCCGTATTTGAAATCCTCGGCAACGGAAAACCCCTTATATCTGCACCCAACATAAACGACTTTCATCGACTCATCAATTACAAATACGATTTTGAGAACAGTTCCGACATTGATGCTATTAAGTTTATACATGGTTTAAGATGCATCCTTATGGAATTTAGAACTCATAGGAAAGACATGTTAGCTAAGACCGCTGATCGAATCGAATATGTGGTCGTTGGCAATAGTAGTCTTAAACGCAAAGTTCTCAATTATATGAAGGAAACTAAAATGTTGTATGAAGCTTCTCATCTTTATAAAATTGATGAAACCATAGTTCAGAATAAGGGCATTTACTATAATGCATTATCACGAATGGACGTTAAAGAGTTAACTCCTGTTTATGAAGATTTTTGTGCATGGTTGGCGACTGAGAATTCCACCAACTAAAAATCATCCAATATATTTTACAAGAATGACCGCATCACTGAAAACACCTTCTGTGATACGGTCTTTTTATTTCTTTATACAAACTCCCTGTAAACAATATATTTCTTTCCCTTTTCTCTTTGCATACTCTACCGTCTTTGCCGCCCCGCCCCATGAATGTTCCACATTACAAATAAGAAAATCGCAATTGTCAACCATATATTCATTTGCCTTTATTATTTTCAACCTCGCAGGTGTCTTTTCCGCCATACCTGCAATAACTATGCTGTCATATTTTTTATAAAAATCCTCCCTATGCCCATTTACCTCCTTTGTCAGATACGGCAATACAATCACAAGCTTAATCTGTGTATATTCTTTCTTCACTTCTCGCATTGCCGATGCAGCACACCTGTCAAAACCGCCATAGTTCCCCACCCAGAATTCCGTTACCCCTTCCCCCTCAATCAACCGGATAGCAATTTCTTTTATCTTATTTTTAACCTCGTCACCGTAAGTTTCGTTATGCCCCGCAAAGCAGCATCTCTTTATACCCACCATAAACACCCTTTAAAAATATTTTAGATATACCGTATATCCATTTAAAACATTTTACCACATAATTCATCTAAAATAAACATACAATATATTTATTTTGAGGTGTTTGTATGGCTACTAAGAGTGTATCTATCCGTATCGAAGAAGAAATGTTAGCAAAAATCGGCCATGTTGCCGACTACGAAGGCCGCAGTGTAAACAGTCACATCCTTGTCCTCATTCGGGAAAGCATTGAAAAATTTGAGAATGAGCATGGCACAATCGATGGCAATATCAACCCGGCTGAAAATGTAAAACCCGGCCGCAAATAAATATCAAAAAGCACTGTAATCATTTTTGAACTGCAGTGCTTTTAATTTCCCTTTATATATTGAAATTTGATTATTGGATTAATGCGCATTTATAGCGGACAACTGTTTCTCAATCAAAAGATTCATAGAACACTGTAATACAAAAACCGTTCTTATAAATCGCGTCTTCCTTGATTATACGCATTAGAACTTACCACACTCCCTTACACAAGTCCAACGAATATTATAAACATTAGAGGCCGGTGTTTTATAGTGGCTTTTTGGAAAATATTTTTCTCAAACGCAGGTATAAAACTTGACTTTTGGTTATGATAGCATTATAATAAAGATGAATTGGAGGTAATTAATATGTTATGTCAATTTAGTTTTAAGAATTTTATGTCTTATAAGGATGAAACTACATTTGATTTACAAGCAGAATCTCTAAATGAATTCGAGGATAGTATCATCTCTTTCAACGACGTGTCAGATTTATTGCCGGTTAGCGTAATATACGGACCAAATGGTGGAGGAAAAACAAACCTTTTACAGGCTTTGGCTTGTTTGATTTCTATTGTTACAAAGCCAATTGAGGATTTAAAAAAGAATAGAGTTTCTTTCATTTTACAACAGGTTTCTCCCTGTGTACCGTTCTTTATGGATTCGTATAGCAAGGATGAACCAACGGAATTTAATATTTATTTTAGAGTTAAAGAAAATGAATTTAGATATTATATTGCTGTGCACAACGATATTATTGTATCCGAAGTACTACAAAGACGTTCATTTACCGGTAAAAAGCCGGCATTAATCTTTAATCGAGATGGAGACAAGATAATTCTTGGGGCAAGTATCAACAGGTCAACTGTTAATACAGAAGTTAACCCGAAAATGCCATATCTCTCATTTTTGGCTATTAATTATAATTTCTCAGATATCGCAGATGTTCAGACATGGTTTGAATCGTGTATTATTAGAAATTATGCAAATCCAAATGTTGAGCATAATATTATGCTTTCTGATGATTCTCCATTCAAATCAGCCTTTATCCACGCATTGAATGATATGGGAATTGATATAAGCGACTATTACTACGATCAGGATGAAAAGCAAATATTCCTTTCTCGAATGATAAACAATGAAGAATTCAAGTTGAATTTTATAGCTGAGTCAGACGGCACAAAAAAGGTTTTCGCCGCTCTTCCCGTATTGATGCTTGCTTTGAGCGAAGGTAGACTTGTAATCATCGATGAGTTGGATGCTAAACTTCATCCAAAGCTTTTAAGATACATCATTTCTTTATTTACAAACAAGAAGATAAACAAGAACGGAGCTCAGCTTTTGTTCACGTCTCATGATATGTCCACGATGAAAAACGATGTTTTTAGAAGAGATGAAATTTGGTTTGCTGCTTTGAACAAGGAACGTAGCAGCGAGATTTATTCTTTGTACGAAATTCGCCGTGAAGATGGCTCTCGTATCAATGCAACGGCTTCTTATGACAAGCAATATCTTGAAGGACGATATGGGGCAGATCCTTATCTGCGTAGCATGCTTGATTGGGAGGTGTAACAATGAGTTTACATCCCTTGAAAAAGACAGATATGAATAAAGGTTGGATGCAAAAGCGTCTTGACCGTTCAAAACGAATTCATCCCGAATATCATTTAATTGTTACTGAAGGCACAAAAACCGAACCGGAATACTTCTACGCCATTAAGGAGTTAATCAACCAAAGATATAGCGAACGTATCCACCTTGAGATACAAGGTAAAGGAGAAAACACGGTTTCGCTTTTTGAGTCAGCAAAACGACTTGCCGAAGACAATCCAAACGGTTGCAAGCATGTATGGATTGTCTACGACAAGGATGATTTCCCTGCTGAACACTTCAATCTTACCGAACAACTTTGCAAAAACAATTCTTCAAATGGGCGAACATACCATGCCATTTGGTCAAATCAATGCATTGAACTTTGGTTCTTGTTGCATTTTGATTATTTGCAATCGGATATCAGACGAGAAGAGTATTATCCCAAATTAAATCAGCGCCTAAAACAATTAGGAAAAGGCGATTATAGAAAAAACAGAAATGATATGTTTTCTATTCTTCGTCCAAAGCTTGATACGGCAATATCCAATGCGAAAAAACTATACGAAGAAAAGCAAGGTTTGACACCCACTGATGCATCGCCCTGCACAACAGTTTTTCAATTAATTGAAACCCTTTTGCCCTATATTAAAGAGGAGAACACTTGAAATCTTACTTTTTCAACATTATTCCTGTAATTGAAATCCCTCGCTATATTCTTCAATAATTCTCTTGACTCATCTCAAACCCTATGGTATAGTACGACACTAACAAAGGAGGTGCGCACTATGCCACGCATTAAATTCAAAATAGAAAACCACAAACGAAAGACCGTACCACAGGAAATAATCTCTGCAGTACGGTCTTTAAATTTTACGCACGAAGGAGAATCAATATGAAAAACTTACTTGAAGATTTTTGGTACGGGAACATAATCCCCCACGAGCAGTTTATCGGCAATACCACGGAAATCAAAAAGCTGAACGATTATATCCTCCGCCACAGGGACGCGCTACACGAATCCATGACCCCGGAACAAAAAGCCATACTCGAAAAGTATGACGATTGCCTCACCGAGCTTCACGCCACCCTTGAAAAAGACGTGTTCATCTATGCTTTCCGCCTCGGTGCCCACTTCACCCTCTCCTCTTTATTTTAATAGTACACAAAAAAACACCGCACATTGGGTTCTATCCCTCTGTGCGGTGTGCTTCAATTATTCATTACAAATCCATGCTCACTATAAGTTCAACATTTTTCTACCAACTTATTTCTTGTATTATATAGTATGAACCCGATGACAGTATTTTGTCCCCAAGCTTCTTTCGAAGAAGTTTTTGTTCAATTCCATACAATTTTCGGTCATGTTCATTTTTGGGAAGGTTATACTCAATTTGTCTCCCATCGCTTTCTCTTATCAAAAGAACGGAACACCCCATCTCTACACATGTAGGATTCCCTTCCAATTTCTTTATTTTTTCACCAAACTTCTTAGTCGTCTCGTCTTTCTTCGTCATAACGATTATTGTAGGATCTGTTTCTTCTTCCTCTGGTTTCTCCTCCGCCACACTAGCCTTTCTCATGTTTTGCACATGGGTATCAGCCGACTCCTGAAAATTGATTTCTTCATCCTCACCTGTTTCTGAATCATCAATCATCGCAATTGGAACTTTTCCACTGTACAGCTGTTCTATATAATCAAACACTATATCTTCGATTTCTTCTTTCGTGTATGCATCTAATAACAGTCCACCACCCAATGCATTCAAGTATTGCATGGTTGGTCGTATATGGTCCTTTACAGTGAGTGCAATTCCCCTTTCGTCGTATAGTTTTAACGCATTGCAAATACCTTCCACTATATTTGGATTAGAAGAAAACGTATTGCTATAAAATAAATCAGAAACTTTCGTGGCAAAATCTCTGGGCCCCAAATAATCTAAAAGTTCATATTTATTTATGCGATCTGCTCTATAAGTCAATCGTCCAACCCACCAACATTTTGCCAAAGTGTTTCTAAAGCAACCCGCACGCATACCTCCGCTAAAAAAGAATCTGGATAAAACATTTTCAGCATCCTTTTTTTCATCTTTAAACTTTAAATTATCATAATCCCATCTTTTTCTGCAATACTCATAATAAACCCCATTACACAGTCCTGCCCAAAATCTTTCATCAGCTGCTTGTGATTCACTGATTCTTTTTAAATTCTCAAATAGCAACTTGCAATTTCCAATCTCAGTTTCACCTCGTTGATCTCGCTTGACGGCTATTGGCATTAATTCAAAATCAGGGATCTCTACAAAGAATTCAAATGGTTCATAATCAAACAGATCATATATCCACTTATTCGTTTTTTCTCTATAATAATTTATATACAATTGTCCTATATTGCTTTTTATATAGTCAACTGCCTGCTGCTTCATGAAGTATAATTTCATACTCTTACCCCTCTATTACGTCTCCCAAACTTAAGAATGCTCTTTTTATTGGCATATTCAACATATCCTGCGCAAGCTCTATTGCAGACACATCTGCATTAAGAACATCCTCAATAAAATTTTTTCCCTTCAACTTGTATGCTTTTGCAATTTGTTGAAACCAAAAATACTCTTTATAAGACTCAACATCAGCGTTTCTTAATTCATCAATCATATAGGCCAATGCAGGAAGAATGAGGAGGGCCGACGTTAATGCCTCAAGCTTTGGATTGATTCTGTATTTTGCATACTCATCAAAAGTGGTTTCATCTACGAGTATTTTAATTTTAGGCGCATTCAAGTCATATTCAATTGGAAGACTTTCTTCTTGCTCAGATTGCATTTTCTTTACAATAGTAAAAAAAGCATTATCTCCTTTTAATTCCTCATAATTTTTGTATATATGAACCTTGGGCAAGTTTTTATATGCTAAAATGGATGCCTGATCAAAACTTATGATTTCGTCCTGATAGTCCTCATTTAAATCTTCGCTATAGAATTCCTTGATCGGTCTTTTTGCCACAAGCATTCCAACCATAGTTATTACTTGATTGACACGATTTTTGGGAATCCTAAAACTCTTTTGATTTCCATTGATTTTCACAGTCGTTCTATAGGAGGTTGCCGAACATTCAATGTGCACAATGCATTCAACTATGCCATCTCTTAATAACCATTGCATCGCTTCATTTGTAAGTTCTACACTAAATTCAAAGACGATATCGTGTAATTCTTCCTTTCTATTGCATTTAATATTGAAAATGCTCTTCGTGTAATCATCATTTTCTTCGCACAAGACAGGATAGGGAAATAATCTGTTTTTAATTTCCATACGCTTTTACCCCCATTGCATATTTCTGCTCTCCGAATATTTCAAATTCTACAGTGTACTTTTCCCCGCGTTTCACATTGTATATAGCTATTCGTCCATCATTAACACTCACTTTTGCGGTCGAGCTGTTTGCAGTTTTTACAACAAGTCGGTATGCTTTCCCGTTTTCCCCCATGGTGGAAATCTCGAGTTCACCGTGACTTATATCATCTTCCGCTCTAAATATCAATCGATTCACTCCGCCTTGCCTACTTATTATTCTTGCAGAAACAATTACCTCTCGCATTCCCGAATACACTGTGTCTTCACCATCCGGATGTATGTAACCTTTTCTGCCGGTAGGATTTCCTCCCTTTCGGTTTCCCGTCCTATGTCTATGCCCAACATCCTTGCCCGCATCATCAATTACTCCCGATACCATATGCCGAGATGAACCAGTCTGTATATTTCCTCCAATATCTTTAACTTTGAGCTTTGGTCCCGGTGTTTCATAGTCATCCATAGTTATATCTTTTACAGAATCCAATAATCCTTCTCTTTTTTCCGCAAAATTTCCTTCCCCTTGATTTTCTTCCGAAGGAAAATACTCACTTAAGTCTACATCAACCTCCTCGCCACTAATCTCTTTTACTTTTTGACTTATAATTTCCTTTACCCAATCTTCTACTATTTCTTTATATTGTTTTGCTCGTTCTGGGTCACTGTGTCTCTTAGGTTCCCACTTATTATGTTGTGGATTCTCCATTTCTCTAAAAAAGCTATTTAATTTTTCCCCTTTTAATTCCAAAAATCCAACAAATGAAATCCCTTTAGGCAAGCTTGGAATTTGAGCAATTTTCATACCCGAATTTCTCACAACCAGCACTTTTTTATTTGCGTCGGCTTTATATAACAATCGCAATTCTAAAGATCCCATTGCTCCAAATTGTTTTTCTGTTACAATCACTTGATCATTATCACTTATTACTTGATAAAATGCATATGAGTGTTTAGTCTTAGGCAAAAGTCGCATTATATGCCCGCCTAATGTTTTCTTATTCAATAACAGATTATCAATCTGTACTTCCATTTTCCCCGAGTATATTGCGTATAAGAAATTTTCAATTATCTCTACAGCTATTTCATCTTTCCAATCGCTTTTCCCTGTCGCAAAATCAAATGCCGGAATAAACAAATCAGTTCCCTTCTCATTTCTTTGATTTATGGCATCTAATTTCTCAATATTTTTCAATGCACTATTCTTTTGTTCCCCACCATAATATCCTGTAGATCTACGAATAGGATCTTCTCCAAAATTAAAGGTATCACTTTCAAACGATACCAAATGTGTAACACCCTGGGCTGCGCGAACTCCATCTTCATCATAAGTACGATAAAATACCGTTTGAATTTTTGACACAGCAAAGGGAGCAGCTTTTCCAATGCCAAAGCTACCTGCTGAACTATCACTTTTCTTTACAGAAAACGCATTACCCTGCACTAAACTTTTCCATGGAGATATGTTTTCTCCTGAAAAAGCACCAACCAACCCGGAAGTATTATAGTCACTTATTCTTAAAACAAAAAACTTATCGTCTGAAATTGCTTTCAGCGCATTGTTTACAAAACCCAAAGTCCTACTGTCGCCTTGACCTCTCCAAAATTTAAAACATTGTTTCAAAACTTCTTTCAATTCTTCCATACCGGGGAATTGATTGACTTTCATATGAGTCCTATTAAATTCTATTCTAAGTGGCTTCCCATTCTCTATGCGAGCATCCAAAGAGTTTTGGCACACTTCTCTAGCCATCGCTCTCAATGGTTCGCCCTTGAACATTTCTATTCCCGGGTTCGAAAACCCTTCTAATTCGCCGTATCCCCTAGATGGAAAAAACCACTTTTTCATATCCTCTCACTCTTTCGTTTATTTTATAACAATATACTAGTAGTTTATCATAGCATCATACAAAATTCAACAAAAAACACCACACATTGGTTTTTGCTCCTCTGTGTGGTGCATCATCTTTTATATTTTGATTCTATTCTGCCTTTCAACTCATTGAATCTTTTTTTGTTTTAAAGGTTCTAAATACATAAAAGTAAGCAAACGTATTTGGTATGTACCCTACCGCTTATCGTACTTCCCGTTTATCATATTTCTCTGTACCTGTGCATTGGAAAGGTTATTGCGAACCTTATCGGAGATCATTTTACTTGAATCAACTTTGCTGATAGGATAGTTATCAACTTTATAGTTGAAGTTAGCTTTGCACACAAGGTAAATCACTACGAATACCAAAATTACAATTATTTCTGCCACAATAGACTCTCCTAATTCAATATAGTTTTCAACCCAGAATTTCGCTCATATCATCACCCATAACATCTATCATCGGCAATATAACTGGGGAAATCATTTCTGAGATTTTTTTGATGACATCTTCGGCAGAGTCTTCGTTGCCAGTATCCTCTTTATGATTATCATAGTAACCGAGAACACTCAATCCAAGAAGGACCATTGAGTATTTATATCGTGCTTTAAGAAGTTTCATCTTCCCCTCATTCTTTGCGATAGGTTTTATTTCTGTTTGAAGATGAATGTTATCCATATTCACAAAGAAATCATACGCCTCGCCAAATCTTCTAACACACAATGCGGACTCTTTTGTAAAATCGAACTCGTCCCATCTCTCTTTATGAATCTCTTCAACCTTAGGCAACGATATACCCATGGGCGTCAAAGCAGTCTTTCCGTTCTGCCCTCCGCTAGGAGGTGTTCTGCCACCGCCACCGCCTGTCGATTCGTGGTTTTCCACGACATGGATTTCAAATTCGTTATTAAACGCACGGTCTACATTAGTATCTGTGACAGTAAAGCTGTAATGATATATATCACCGACCTTTGCATTTTGGGGAAGTTCAACATTAAGAGTGGCAACGCCATTGTGAAGATGAACAATGTGATCTTCTGCTAAAATACCCTCTCGCAATAATTCATACGCACCAGGATACTTTTCTCTTACAAAGAAATCATTGTTAGCATCTGTCTTGAAACGTATACGAAATTTTCTATCTAATTGCGCATCTCTTTGATATATACCATCGGAATCAGTTTTCTTTCTGTAAATCGTAAAGAATGAAGGATTATATTTGCCCTCATAGTCCTCGGTTTCAGAAGCTACACCAAGATTCGTGGGATTTTGAAGTTTCTTCCCAAGGACAAAGAGTCGCGAAAGAACAGAAGAAGACTTGAAAACTGATGACAATACATCCTCCAAAGGTTTCGCATCATCAAGCTTATCTGAAATAGCTTCTTCTCGTCTCCGTTGTTGAATACTTTTTAAAGTTTCGTTTTCTTTTAGATATTCCTCTAAAAATGCCTCCAATTTAGTAGCAAAAGTTGAAGCTCTAGTACGATCGCGACTGTTCATAAACAACTCTTCACGAGTAGCCTCGTCAATTCCTGAACAATCCACAATTGTCAAAATATGTTCGGCAAGATATGATAATCCAACAGCACCTCTGGAATAAAACTTTCTATCATAACTTCCATGAGTCTGGCCATTTTGCGTTAATAAAACGCCCTCACCTCCTCGATATTGCGTCAAATCAACTTTTCTTTCTTCACCATTTCTATCAATGCCGTTTTTCTTCTTGAAAACATATACCGCTGCATCAACCTTTTGCCCCTCAATTGTGAAAGATACAGGTATTTTTGCCTCAATATTACTAGTATCACCCTCAGAAAGCTGGTCACTTAAGCGTACATTAAGACCCGACAATGTGCGATGCATAGTATGAGCGTTATAACCACTACGGCACTCATCTAAATATACTGGATAAGCCAAATTAGGCAAAAGCATAGAAAGGCGATTGTATAATCTCATGTTGATATTCGAACGTAGTCCGGCAGGCATTTTATATTCATACATTTTACAATACATGCCATACTGCATTGTATCATAAGCACCTTTGGATGAAGGAATAATATCTATTCCTTCATCTGCGACAAAAGAAAGGACATCTTTATTTTCATCAGTCAGGTAAGTAAATTTTGAACTTCTGAGACCATTTTCTCTTGTTGGACGCTCCCTGCGAATAATAGTAACCCCCCACAAACCGTGAGATTGATCACCATTATTGGGAATATTAGGGCATCTTCTACTTATTACAAGTTGAAAATTATGCTCTCCGCAGAAGCACAAAGCACCTGTGCCCCCCATATTAAATTTGCCTTGAACAAAGGGAACTTTTAATTTGTTGGATTTATTAATTGACAGTATTGTATCAGGCATTCTTTTCGGAGACTGTCCCTCTCCGCGGTCGGCAATTACAATATTAAGCTCATTCTTGCTTCTTCCAGTTGCAGCTAAAATTATATTATTTTGAGCCAACCCCGTACGTTCTTTTTCTGTTAAATTCTGAAGTTTTCCTCCGGTTATACCAAAAAAAGACTCTAGTGCTTCCGCTATGCTACGTGGAGCCTGAGGTGAAGTTGGTTCTATGCCCCTTACCATGCACTCTTTCATTAATAGGGCATCTACGGAATTTACTATCTTCTCAACGAGGGCTGCATCGGCATCACTTTGCTGATTGCCGATAGTAGACCAATTGTTATCGTTATCCCCAAAAGCACGCCAATGTGCCGGGTTATCCCATAATCCCTCAGATTTTAATAAGGTTATAATTTCTCTTTCACTTTCACAGTTTACTAACGCTAACGCAAGTTGCTTATTATCCATACTCACCCTCCAATAAATCAATCTTTGTTTTTAAGAGAGAAACGTTCTTCTTTGGATTCCAATCCAAGAAAAGCATTCTTTGTTGCTTTCACTTCCTTGTCAATAGCGGAAAAGATTTGTTTTATATCTTCTTCGTCATATTCATAATTTGATTTGTTTGCACAATTCGCAAGTAAGCGAAGCATATCAAGTATTTTGTTAGTACGTGCTTCAACTATTCTCACAAACCTATCGCGTTTATTTTCCACAATATTTCACCCCTTATTCATTCCTAATATAATTCTACACCCAGTTCAAATATTTGTCAATACATTTTTCAAATATTTGAAAAATGTATTGACCCTCTCCATTTTCTAGAGAGGGTCAATTTAGCTTTTGTGTTAACTATATACAAAAATAATATATCGAAACATTATCAATATTTAGCGATCGTGTTGCATGATTTCGCGCAATTCTATAGAACTGTTCAAACTCATCGCTTGCGATATATGCTATACCTTCATCTCCAATCTCATATCCTTCTTTCAGCTCAAAGATTGCAATCGAACCATTTGTGACAACACCATCTGGTTTCCTTATCATCCTCGGATAGTAAGTCATGTTTGGCACCAAAAAGACATCTGTACGATGCAAATACTTATATACTTCCAGAGAATCAATTGTTTCAGTATTAACATACATATCGTAATCTCCGCAATGTTCCAGCCTAGTTCCGTCACGAGGAATGTTTCTTGATTTTATCACCCAAATCCCTTCGCCCGGCAATGCGGAACTCTTGGTAATTTGCCTATCGCGGAAAACATTAAAGACATCAAATGTTTTCCGCGATAAAACATCATCAAACAATTCATTTCTGTATATTATCCAGTTTGGCAAAGATCCATCTGTTATATACCGCTGTTTTTGTTGTAATGCAATACCCTTAGGCAACGATTTAACAAATGTACTTCCTGGTTTTTTCTTTGTATTTATAATTATGAAAAGTGTTTCAATATGCACACCGCGAAAACCATATTCACCGAAATCTTCAATTGTGCTAATGCTTTTTTTACACAATTTTTCTCGAGTGATTTTGTATTCTGTATTGCACAAAAAGTTTTTCGGCAAAACAAATGCCACTTTGTCTGCCATTGTTAGACTTTTCTCAACAAAAAATGCCGCAAGATTATTTGCTTCTGCATTACCAGTAGCCGAACGGTAAGTTTCAAGTAATTTATTCTTCGAAGAAAGCTTTAAATACGGTGGGTTCCCAATGATAAGATCGTATTGCACATCTTTAAAGTCATAAGTAATATAGTCTGCACAGATATAATTAATCGTTACGTTCTTAGGCACATTATATAGCGACATTAGTTTTTTACAGATCTCTAAAGCAGGCGCGTCGATGTCCAGGACATCTATAACCAACTCCTGTGCATATGAGTATTTTTGTATCAAGAAAGGAATGAAATTGCCTGCTCCAACAGCAGGTTCAAGTATATGAACTGTCTCTTTTTCAATAATCGGTAAATGTTGGAATATTTCTGTCAGCGTATCTTTACCGGTATAATATGCAGCGTTTTCAATGCGAGCATTATTGGCAAGCTCTGCAATTCTTGAAAGTGTTGATGCCGAAACTTCAGTTCCGTTTGTTCGTAAGCCATTATTATCAATATATTCCATTAAGTTTTCAAAAACATTCAACGAATGTTTTTCGATTATTCTTCGAATGTATGCATCCAGATAATGTTTTTCTTTTAGAAACGATGATAATTTTTCAGCAATCTTTCGGAAGATTTCGGTAGGAACAGCCTCTCCTATACATTGTCTAATATTTGTTTCTTCTTTCTTCAAAAATCTCTTTTTCTCTTCTAAAGTCATCGCGTTTAGTACGGCATAGGGCGTAGCAGACCATGCAAAATCATCTGGTATAGTCATCATACGCATTAATTCCCTAATACTAAACACGCGATCATCTGAGGGATGTATTGTGTTTTGGCTTGCTAATTGATCATTTCGAGTGTGAACAGACATTGCTACCTTGTCCCAAACTTGACGCTTGTATTTATCGCCTGTCTTATTAGCATTTTCAACAATATTTCCGTTTTTATCAATCTTATAAGGCCTCTTCATCTTATCTTCGTTTTCAAAAGCGGATTGTCCCTCAAGCAAATCACAAATCCAGGGTCTCATATACTCTGGATAAGAACGAAATGCATGGTATATATCTGATGTAGATATTTCTCCCATAGTTTTCAAGGAGGGCAACATACCTATGATTTCGCGTAATGTAGGTTCGCTCGTTCGATCAGGAAACAATTCTACAGGAGATATGTGTTGCGCGATATTTTTGCGAACACCAATAACTAATGTTCTCGTTCTGCTTGAATTAGAACCATATAATTTAAAATTAATCGTGTCGGCGTAAAATACATAATCTTCTCCTAATACACGATTATGCGCTTCACGTATACTACACCTCTCATCATCATTGATCAAACAAACTGTATCCATAAATGCTGGGACATTTTCGAACACAAAAAACTTTGGCTGTATTTCTTTTACCAAAGTAAGAGATTCTATAACCAATGAATTGCGTACTATATCAGAATCTTTTTTCTTATGGTTGAAAATCGACATTCCTTGGCATGGGGGCGTAGCTACAACAACATCCACGCTATCAATTTTTCGATTTTCTTTCCACCATTCAATTTCCTTGAATATCAATTCTTTTGTTTCTGGCAAAGTTATATCCCCTTGAATATAACCTTCTTCTCGTTCACATTTATTATTGTATTTTTGTATTTCTAGTCTACGCGAGATTAGCTCATTTGTTGCAATACATTTAAATCCGGCTTTTGTAAAACCTAGGCACCCGATACCCGCACAGCTAAATAATGATATATATGTCAATTCGTTTTTTGTCATTTATAATTACACTCCAATGTTTCTTTTTAAATCAGCTCAAATTTCGACTACAGTCACATATTAACAGAATAACCTTTTCCCAATCCGAATTACTGAGATTCGCATTTTTGGCAGCTCGTATAGCTTTACATACACACGGATTGTTAAAAAAGTACTCCTCAATATCTCCTGGAACCTTCTTTCGATATTCGGCAGCAAGAAAACGAAGAGTGTTTTCTTCATCATCAGTTGCCTTTAAAGCTACAATTATTTTATTCAACAACTCTCCTTGAGGAGGGGCGTTCTTTTCTTTTTCGAATTGACTTATCGTCATTTTACTTCTTCCTATTGCATTAGCCAATTCTTCTTGTGTCATACTCGGTGAACGAGAGTTTCGTAGCTCTCGTAGATATGCGCCGAACGAAGTTGCAGTCATTATCGCACCTCTTTTGTATGTAAATAAATTTATTTACATACATTTTAGCACAAAAGAAAACATTTGTCAAACCCTCTAAGGAGGTTAATATGTAGATTTATTTATATAGATTAAGTCTATCTTACTTTTTTGTTTTGAACCTTCTACAGCATTACCGCTCAGATAAATTCCTACGACTATTATCTCCCCAGTATTCCTCTCAACCTACTCTGTCTGACTGCGCTATCACGAAGTTCTATGTATAAATTACCGATTTCCATAAAGAATTCAATGTCCAATTCCCAAAATTCAGGTTTCTCAGTTTGTTTGCGCAATGTATCCAAAAGATACACCACAAATGAAGGCACTCCAAAAGCCTCTTTCAGAACGGTTTCCTGGTCAACATCTTTAATGCCTATAATCATAGCCATAGCCTTTACTAATGAATCCTTGTACACATAATCTCCGGTGCTTTTGTCAAAAGCTTCTGTCATATACACCTGCGGCTTATCAAGATAAGAAAATGCATTCCCGTCATTTACCACATAGGCTATATAATCCGCCAGAAATTCGCTCACGATTTTATATCCGTTAGTCGTAAAAGACTCTTCACTGTCGTCAATTCCATATTTTTCCGGAATCCCAACTTTGACATGCCCCAATTCATGCCATACCGTACGCTGAACAACCTCCGCATTAATCATAGCCCTTTGATAAATAATAATCTGAATACCTTTAGTCCCGGCAATTACCTCTCCTGCGGTTGAAGCAATGTCTTTGGTCTTTTTTGCACCACATTCGTCATAAACTTTCTTTCTAAACTGTGCACGTCCCTCCTGTGGGCACACAACAATCTGTGGCACATATGAGTTCGGAAACTTCTTTTTAAATTTCTCAACTTCAATAGGGATACAAGCCTCTATTACACTACAGTTCAACATAACATATCCTCCTATATATTTGTTAACTATATTTTACTATGAAATTATGAGCAGCACCACAGACCCACAGTCAAGTTTCTTGACTACGGGTCAAATTCACCCTTTTGATACTCTGGTTTTTACCATAATAAAAAACATCAAAAAGGCTGCCGGAGATTAAATATTGTGCATATTTTTAGCCTATTTTCCCACCTTTCATACGCTTCTCCCATATCAAAGTATACATTAGTTCCATATACAAGTCGCCTATTTCCTCTATAAAAGCTATATCAGGTTCCCAGAAATTTTCCTTTGCAACCTGCTTAGAAATCACTCTACGTATACACAATATGCTTTCCCATACATCTTCGGACGTATACGAGCCTCCCTGCGAAAGCTCATCTTTTGTAATATCGTGATTACCCATAGCCATTGCCAGATACATACTAAGGCTATAAGGTTGTATAATCTTTTTACCATCATATAACGCTCGGATCAGCCTATCATTAATATCTTCATTATACCACAACGGTTTAAACTCGTTCACTGTATAGGCAATGTATTCTGCCATAAACTCACTCAGCAAATTATAGCCAAGAAATATCGGTGAATTTTCTTCAATCTCAATTCCATACTTTGTATTTCTCCCAAACATTACATGTCCAAGTTCATGCCATACATTGTGATAGACATCATCTTTGTCGATGGCCTTTGATTGATAAAAGAGTATCTTCGTCCCCATAGGTCCCCAGATAACTTCCGCCGCAAGGCTGTCATTATATTTTTCATTCACAGCACCACATTCTTGCACAGCCTGTTCTCTCACTTTTTCTGCTCTTTCCGGCGAGCAGGCCATAATTTCCGGCACCTCAACCATAGGATATACCGTTTTAAACATCTCCACCGCCGGCGCCAAACATTCTTTTATTTCCGATATTTTCAACATCAAAATAGCCCTCTTTCACAACATTTTCAGTTTACACCTACAGTATAATTTTTACCTGTCCCATAAAACTCCCGCGCACAGAATTTTATTAAAACTTTGCCTTCTTTATAAATTGTTTTAAAAAAGCATCTCAAAAGAGATGCTTAAACCTAATACTTAAGATATATATTTTTATCCTTCCAGATCCATGTCAACTTGTATTCCTAGCAACTTGCTCTCTTCCGAGTCATCATTAAGCGTTAATATAATTCCATCCTCCATTATAGAGACATACTCTTCATCGCTATCCATAATATTCTTTATGCTTTCCAATGCATCGTCATTAATAGATGTTATGTATTGAAATCCGTTCGCACTACAAATATCAAACGCCAATCTATAGAGTATAGTCCTTTGTCTAGGATCCATATTAGCAAGAAGCCTGCTGTCATGAAAGGCAAAGCGTATATTGCTTGTTTTTTGCAGAAGCATTAACATATCAAAGCAAAAAATCTTAACTTCATTCACACCATCAGACGAGTCATCTTCTATTCTAGCCTCAATATTAAACCGCAACTGATTCTCTCTTGCATTATTCTCGATTGAAAGTCCACTTTTTTTGTTCGGATAGAATTCCTTTGTCATTTCGACATATTTTTTCCTTAATCCTTTAAGAACGCTCTCAGAATCCTCAAGGTAAGACAATGTATACTGATCCTCAGCTATCAGTTGATTTTTAATTTCTGTTTGTTTTTTTTGAAAAGCTTTTATTAATTCTTGATACTCTTTTATGTGATTAAGTTGCACTTGGTAATCAGCCAGTTGTTTATTTAAGGAAGTATATTCTTCGAGTGCCCCATGAGTATTTAAATAACGGAGCAACCTGTCCATTTCTTCACCCAACTCTTCAATTTTCAAAGTAAGTTTTTTTAATTCTTCCTCGTTTTTTCTAAGTTCCTCTTTCAGTCTTGCATTTCTGGTCTGCAATAACTTTCTATGGAAGTTCTCTACTTCCTCTAAAGTTTTTCTTAACATTTCCGCGATCTCTACAGACGCTTCCTTATACATCCTTACAACATTTTCCATTGAAGAGTCCGCTTGGATTTCCAATGCCGCTTTAATATTCTTAATATTATTTTCTACAACAACTAATTTATTTTCAACCTCCTTTTTTTCGTAACTAACCATATTTGCTCTTTCTTCTATTTCATGGTAGTTGTTGGAAATCTTGAATTCAGCCAATTCCTTTTCCAATTTTTCTATTTCAAATTCAAGAACGTCCATATCCATTTGAGCATCTTCATTTCCAAGATAATACTGCTTAAACATCTTATCACTCTTAATCGTTCTTTCTGTCTTTTTCAGTTTATCTTGTTCTTCTCTCAGTTCTTTCTTCTTGGTAATCAAATCCACATCTAATCCTAATAGCAACCCATTATATAATAAATTCATATACATATCTGGATGGTAATTAGAATCATCATATCTTATATACGCTTGTCTAAATCGTCTTATAAACTTAGACAAGAGCGGTTGAAAATTAATATATTTCTTAACTTCTTTGTCGGGAATAACCATATCAAGTAAAATTTCACGAGCTCCATTTAACTTGTATTCTTGACCATCTAAAATAACTATTCCCTGTTCACTAGTGTTCCTAGATATATAATGTTCAACCCCTTCACATGAAAAGAAAAGCGTAAAATTCCAGTCTGGCAAAGATTTGTTTAATGCGTCAATTTTATTAGAACATAGACAAAAATGTATCAAATGAATAACTAACGACTTCCCAACACCATTAAATGTTTTCCTATCATTTTTCACATTTGGGTTACTCCTCTTTCCCACGATTATGTTAATGCCCTCTTTAAAACAAACAGGATGAAATGTATCTTTATCTGCTATTAACTTGATTAACTGCAAAATATATTTCCCCCTTTTCATTCATTTCTATTGCCCCGATTGCAAATAGGTAATCTATTGCAATAATATATTGATCAAAATTAAATTTTATTTGATATATATTGCTTTTATATTCAGATATGTATATCTTCCATAACTTATCCACACTGATTTTCATCTGAATATGTTTTAATAAATATGCTCCAAATCCAAAAAGAGATTCTTCCAAATATAAATGTTTCTTAGGAAGGATCATCATTTCCCATCTCCTCTTCTGGTTTTTCAAAAATATCACATGTTTCAAAAAAATACGCCATTAGTACCAACACCGCATTTTTTATTCCGGGAGTTCCGTTTGGATATATTTTATCAATTAGTTTTATAAAAACCTGGTCTCCATAATTTTCCTCAGCTTTCTCCACTGAATTTACCGCGTCAATGTAAGCATGCGAAATTCTTTGTTGAATATCAGCTTTTGCATATTCGCTATTATTTTTAAAATAATTTTCAAGACTTGCAACCTGATAAGTTGCCCCGATCAATAGTGCCGAGATACGTTGACTTAAGTTATTAAATCGAATTTTCTCTTCAAAGTCAGGAACAAAAAGGCGCTCATAGTCCATGTAGTCTCCTCTTAACTCCATCAAGTGTGAAATGACGTCTGTCAATGCTGAGTAATCCAATTGAATATGAGGCGTTGCCACACATCCAACCACACTAACCATCTCGTCATCATTCAAACTCATAAAACAATCTTCTAAGTCCTTTGCCTTAAAGAGATTAAACTCAATCTCTGGATATTTTTTTCCCAAGTTTAAAATTGCATTGTGAATTTGAGGAGGAAGATTTCTATATTTATCATTGATTACATAATAGTACTTTCTTATTGGACAAATAGAATTCCAGTGATCATATATTCCTTTAAAATCGTTTTCTAATTTTTTAATTGCATTATCAACAGTGTTTGCTTTAGTGATATCTTCAGGTGCATACACTTGGTAATAGGTACCCGAAGTTTTATCAAATCCGTCATTTTTCCAATCTCCAATATTGCCATAAGGTTTTACTTGTTCAAAATTAGGGTTGGATTTCTGCATAATAATAGTAAAAAGATTTTCGTACGCTTGCCCCTCTGATTCATGAATTCTATTTTTTAACATCAGCCTAACAATATATTTTTCGTTCGCTCCAAACATCCGCATTCTCCCTATATCCATTTTTCATAGTATTAACACACAAGTGCAAACGCACAATTATATTATACCATATTACGCGGGAGAACTTCAAGCATTACTGCTATGTTTTTCTTTCAAATAACTGTTCTTAAATAACTAAATGACTATCGTTCCTGCAATCCCATCAATATACCAAAAACAACTCTTCTACTGAGGTTTTAAATAACGCCGCTATTTTTAATGCGACCGCCAGTTTGGGCATAATCTGCCCGCTTTCAATTTTAAAGTAGCCATCCTTTGTAAGACCAAGCAACTCAGCAGCTTCCGCATGAGTCAATTTTGCACGTTCCCGGTAGAGCTTCAACGTTAGCTTTTTTTCACCCACACTGCACTGTAGCCTCTTTTCAAAAAAGTCCAACCCATCAGCCGTTAATATATGTAATTCTCCAGCTCTCTGTTCACTGTTTTTTACAATAAGCTCCTTGGGATTAACCTTGCTTAAATCCACAATTTCAAAACCATTTAAACTCATATTTCTTCCTCCCTTTTATTCTATACCCGTTTCTTCGATAAAATAATACTATCCAATTTAATGTCCTATAAACAGGACTACCGACCGCGACCGTCCCCCAGCCCTGTCCCCTTTGTATATATTATACACCTTCCCAAACAATTTTTCAAGAGGCAATAATAGCAAAACTATTATTCAACCGATTTTTGCTACTTTTCGAGGTTCTTTTGCCCCATGTCAGAATTTTGCTTCACAAATATGCTTTTCCCGGCATTTCTGGGTTTGCGACAAAAAAAGAACATCGCTAGGCGGTTTTGCCTAACGATGCTCTTTTTAACTTTTTCGTTATACTATTACGATACTTTCGTCTTATTTACGGTGTTATTCATCCTTTTTAAATTGTATCATAATAGTAGCACTATTATGGTGGAGGCGAGGGGAATTGAACCCCTGTCCGAAAACCTATCCCTCCGCTCTCTCCGGGCGCAGTCAACATATTAACATTCCCTCTGCAGGGCGGCTATTGACGACCTACCTGTTTTGGTAGCTTCATTTGTCATGTACGGCGCAAAGCTTAGCCGTATCACGTTCACCGCTGGTCGACGCCCTTACTTAAGCCGCGGTACTCTTAAGAAGGACGGCTGCCTTAATTAGGCAGCGTAAGCTAAATTATTGTTAGCGTTTAAATTTAATTTCGGAGTTTTAAGAGTCTCCACCTCTGCCCGCTCTTCAGATTTCAAAATCCCCGTCGAAGCCATGACGCCCCCATATATGCGACACATAGTGTCGCAGGTAATAGGTAATAAGGAATAGTGAATAAGTGATCAAGTCACTTTGATAATATTAACATACTATTTTTAAAAAATCAATAAGCATTTCTTTCCTTAATTGCGCGGTCAATTTCACGTTTAGCGCTGCGTTTTGCCGCATCCTCGCGCTTGTCGTAGAGCTTTTTGCCCTTTGCCAGCGCAATTTCCATTTTAACATGCTGACCTGTAAGGTGCAGATCAAGAGGAATGATGGTGTAGCCGTCCTGCTTGACCTTGCCTAAAAGGCGCATGATTTCACGCTTGTGAAGTAAAAGCTTTCTCACCCTTAAGGGGTCGCGGTTAAAGATATTGCCCTTTTCGTAAGGCGACACGTGCATGCCGTGTATAAACATTTCGCCCTTGTCAATTTCGCAATAGCTTTCCTTAAGATTTGCCTTTCCTTCTCTGATGCTTTTTACCTCTGTTCCGAACAGCTCCAGTCCTGCCTCGATTGTTTCCTCGATGAAATACTCGTGCCTTGCTGTTCTGTTTACTGCTAACTGTCTTTTGTTTTTCTCCATATTCCATACCCTCCGGCATAAAATCAATACGGCCCTGGGCAACATCCACGCCCACAACCTTTATCCTTATTTCGTCACCCAGCTTATAAGTGGTTTTGTAGCCGCGTATACTGAGCGACTTTTCGTCGTAGTCAAACCTTTCGCCTGTCATGTTTTCAATGCGGACAAGCCCTTCAACAGTGTTGGGAAGCATTACGAAAAAGCCGAAATTTGTAACGGAGGAAATAATGCCGTCAAATTCCTCGCCGATATGCTTTTCCATCCACTGAGCTTTTTTGATGTCGTCAACATCCCTTTCGCATCTTTCGGCAGCAAGCTCTCTTTCGCTGGATACTTCCGCCGCTTCCTTGTTATGCCTTTTGATGTAGCTAAGCATCTTTTTGTCGTTTTCGATAGCCGCCTTTAAGCTGCGGTGAAAACAGAGGTCGGGGTAACGGCGTATGGGCGATGTAAAGTGCGTATAATAACTGAGTGCAAGCCCGTAATGCCCTGCATTTTCGGGCGAATACTTAGCCTTTTGCATGCTTCTGAGTGCAACCTGCGACACAACGGGAAATTCCTTCTTGTCTTTTATATTATCCAAAAACGCCTGCAATTTCAAGGGGGTAATGTTACCCACAGGCGGTTTTAATCCCAAGGTTAAAACAAAGTTCTTGAACGCGTCCAGCTTGTCGCCGTCGGGAGCTTCGTGTATACGATATATGGACGGCAGGTTTGCTTTTGTCATATGCTCTGCAACGGTGGAGTTGGTGATAACCATAAACTCCTCAATCATCATATGGGCTTCGTTGCGCTCACGGAGCACAATGTCCACAGCCTCGCCATCCTCAAGCACAACCTTTGCCTCGGGCATGTCAAAGTCGATGTTGCCTCTTTTGTGTGACGCCTTTTTAAGCACCTTGAAAAGTTCATACATTTCGTACACAGAGGGCATAACAGAGGCATATTCTTCTGCAATACTTTCGTCCGCCTCGCCGGATATGATTGCAAAAATGGCATCATAGGTTGCCTTCTTTTTAGACTTTATAACACTCTTTGCAAAGGAATAGCCCACAACCTCGCCCTCTGCTGTTATGTCCATAAAAACGCTCATGGCGTTACGCATAACACCCTCATTAAGGGAGCATATGCCGTTTGACAGCTTAGGCGGAAGCATGGGGATAACCCTGTCAACAAGGTACACGCTTGTGCCGCGCTTTAAAGCTTCCTTGTCAAGAGCACTTCCACACTTTACATAGTGTGAAACATCGGCAATGTGAACACCCAGGCGCCAAAGATTGCCAACCTTTTCTATTGAAACGGCATCGTCAATATCCTTGGTATCTGCTCCGTCGATGGTGAATATAATCTTGTCGGTCAAATCCAGCCTCCCCGGCTCAATTTCCGTAACGCTGTCGGGAATATCGTTAAGCTCTTTTATAACCTCGACGGGGAACTCAAGCTCAAAGCCGTAGTTATATATGACGCTTAAAACATCAACACCGAAGTCATCGGGGAAACCTAAAACCTCCACCACCTTCGCAACGGCATAACGGTCGTGTGTGGGATAGGATTCAATCTCGCAGAGCACCTTCTGATTATCAAGTGCACCGAGCCTATCCTCGTCCGTAACGGTGAACAGTCCGCCTATACGGCTGTTGTCTGCCTTAACGGTGCCATAGTACCTACCTTCTTTATATGTGCCCACAAAGCGCGTTATGCCTCTTTTCAGAATACGCACAACCTCGCATTCACCTGTTTTTCCGTTTTTACCCTTCGTGGTGGGATAAACAAGGATTGTATCGCCATCCATGGCTCCGCGGGTTGAGTCGGGCGGAATGAATAAATCGCCCTTTTCCAGCCTTGCAAAGCCGTATTCCTTCCCGCTTCCCGAAAAGGTGGTTACAATGTACCCGTTCTTTTTGCAGGAGATGTATTTTCTCTTTTTTGTGTATATGATTTCGCCCTCAGCTTCAAGCGCTGTAAGGATTTGTAAAAGCTCGTCCTTATCCTCCGGCGGCACCTGCAAGCAGTGCATAATGTCCGCCGCGGTCATGGGCACATATACATCGCTTTCAATAAAAGCTTTAATTTTTTCTTTCCTGGTCATTATTACCTCGCGTTAAAAAAGAAAAGGCTATTGCACAAACGCAATAGCCCTTTGATTTACAAAATTACTTTACAAAGATAAACATTACAACAGAGAGGATTACGAAAAGAACTGCTGCAATTGCTGTGAGCTTTTCAAGGAGTGCTTCCTTTGTTGCGCCCTTGTTCTTGGAGAAGAAGGAGCCGCTTCCGCCCATAACTGCACTTGCTTCTCTGGGGTCCTTACCCTGCTGGAAAAGTACTACTACTGTAAGTACAACTGCTACTACGATATAGAGTATTGTTAAAAATATATTCATTTATACACACCGCCTTTTATTTTTCATCTGATAATTAACAAATGGATTGTACCACACTTTTTCGCTACTTGCAAGAGTTTTTTTAATAAATATGAAAATTTTCTCAAATCAGCCCTTTTTTACACGGCTGATAAGACCGTTAAGGCTTCTTCCGCCGGGCAGCTGTTTAAGCTCATCTTCATTGAAAATACCGAACACAATAAGCACCATAACAGCATACACAATAACACCTGCTCCGATTGCAAGAATGGTTGAAAGAGTGTTGCCCACAAAGCCCGTAAGTCCTCTTGAAACCAGGAACACCACCGCACCCATAATCAGGGCTGCAGCCAAAGGCTTTATTGCATATTTAACCGCGCTAAGCTTCATAGGCAGGTTTTTCTTAACAACGGAAAATGTGATTATACAGCCTATCGCCTGGCAAAGCACGCTGCCGATGGGCGCACCTAAAATGTTAATTTCGGGAATGGGAATTAAAACAAGGTTTACAATAAGCTTTACAACCCCGCCAACCACCAACGCAATGGCAGGCACAAAGACCTTACCTAAGCCCTGAAGGCTTCCTGCGTTTGTCTGAGTTATTGCACTAAAGAAAATTGTTATTGCACTTATTGCAAAGAGATAGCCACCCTCGGGTGCATTGGGGTAAAGCATGAGGAAAATTTCGTCAGCGAGCACCATACAACCAACCGTTGCGGGCAATGCTATTACTATAGAAACCAGAAGTGAAAAGCTCACCTTGTCGCAGGCGGTTTTTTTGTCGCCTATCGCCATTGCACCTGCAACCGTGGGAACAAGCACCGTTGAAAAAGCAATGTTCAGCGCCAATGGCAGATTTATGATAACATCGCCCTTGCTGAGCATGCCACTAAGCGCCATTGTAACGTTGTCCAGATTGGGTGTGCCACTAAGTGCCACCTTTAAGCCCTGCACAACGGTTGTAAGGTCAACAACGCGGTTGATGCTTGCAACAATTGAGCCAAGAGAAATGGGCACTGCAACGTAAAGAATGCTTTTTGCAATTTTCGAAAAGCTTTCACGCACCAAGGGCTTTGAGTCTGAAAGGCGTTCACGGATGTCTGCCTTATTTGCTTTATAAAACCATATGACATACAAAAGTGACAAAAAGGTTGAAAGCGTGGTTGCAACCGTTGCGCCCGTTGCCATAACCTCAGGGGAGTTACCTGCAATTGCAACCACAATTAAAATTGTGGAAACGCACTTTATGAGCTGTTCAATAACCTGGCTGGTGCTGGTTGCCTTCATGTTCTTCATGCCCTGGAAAAAGCCGCGTATAACGCTGGACACAGATACAAAAAGTATAGCAGGTGAAAGCACCCTTAAAACATTAACAATTGTGGGCGTATCGAACATGGCAGAGTCGATAAGAGGCGCCGCTAAGTAAAGTCCTACGCCCAGAAGAGCGCCGATAATGGCAAAAAGGATTAACGCACAGCGGAATATTCTGTAGGCGCTTTTAAAGTCGTCTGTTGCACATTTTTCGCTGACTAATTTTGCAATGGCGTTTGGTATACCAACCGAGGATATTGCCAGAAGCAGAACATAAATCTGGTAGCCGTAGCTGTAAATACCGTTACCCTCGTCACCGAAGCCCTGGATATTTGTTATAACTATTCTGTACATAAAACCTAAAAGCTTTATTACAATCTGTGAGCACATAACCATGGCAACGCTTGCCATAAAGGTCTGTGTTTTACTTTTTTTCATGCTGTCACATCCTTGTCTTCCTAATTATATTCTTATTTTCAATAATAATCAACACAAATTTAAACTTTGATATTTTTAATAGATTGTTTACATATTGTCAATAACAGGTAAAAGTATTATAATTATACTGTTTAAACAGGAGTGATAAACATGAAAGAAAAATTAATGCGATTTATGTACGGACGCTACGGCAGCGACGAATTGAATATAGTGCTTTTGATTGTATCGGTCATTTTAAACCTGCTCTCCCCTGCAGGCAGCATTTTCAGAGGGCTTGGCATGGTGTGCATATGCTACGCAATATACAGGATGTTTTCCAAAAACATCTACAAGCGCAGGCAGGAAAACGCAAAAATACTGCCCTACGTGTCTTTTATAAAGGCGAAGCTCAAAAACAAGGGACAGGCAAAGCTTTTTATGTGCCCCAAGTGCAAAAGAACGCTCCGCGTGCCTAAGGGCAGGGGCAAAATCAGCATCAACTGTCCCTGCGGCGAAGTTTTAAAGAGGAAAAGCTGATGTTTGGCAGAGTTGTTGTAAACAAGAGCGAATTAAAGTTCAAAGAGTTTGACGTTTACAGGGCGCACTATTGCGGCATCTGCCGTTCTCTTAAGAAAAACGGCTACCTTTCGTCCTTGTGCTTAAATTACGACATGACCTTTCTTGCCATGCTCTTAAATTCACTTTACGACTCAGAAAACCATAGCTGTGACGCACGCTGCATATGCCATGTGTGCAAAAAGCATCGTGAGACAACCGATAAATACTCCCCCTACGTTGCGGACATGACAATTCTTCTGGCTTATTACAAGTGCCTTGACGACTGGCAGGACGACAAAAATATTATCAAGCTTTTCTATGGCTTGTATCTTAAGCCGAAATTCAAGGCTATTGAAAAGAAGTACCCGGGTAAGTGCGATTGCATAAAGCGTTGCCTTACCGAGCTTTTGGAAAAGGAAAGGTGCGCCTCCCTTGAAGAGTGCGCAAACCTTTTCGGCACCATTTTAGGCGAGGTTTTTACCCCTGAGAACGACATGTGGAAGGATACGCTTTTCCGTTTAGGCTTTTTCCTGGGCAAGTTTATATACATTGCCGATGCCCGTGACGACATAGAAGAGGACATAAAGAAAAAGCGCCCCAATCCCCTCAGGGGAATGTATAGTGCTCCCGACTTTCAGAAGGAATGCGAAATTATACTTAACATGATGGCAACCGAGGGTGCAATGCATTTTGAAAAGCTTCCCCTGGTTGACAATATTGAAATTCTGCGCAATATTATCTATTCGGGAATATGGCAGCATAAGCCTCACAAAAGGAATGATTGAATGAAAAACCCCTATGAAGTGCTTGGCGTTTCGCCAAGTGCTACAAATGATGAAATAAAAAAAGCATACAGAGCTCTGTGCCGTAAATATCACCCCGACCTTAACCCCGAAAACGCTGAGGCGGCGGAGGAAAAGTTCAAGGAAATCGGCGAAGCCTACAATAAAATTATGGATATGCGTAGCGGAAAGGCTGCAGGAGGCGGCTATTCCGGCTACAGTGACACTGCATCTACCTCCGATGCACGGCTTCGTTCAGCCTCGGTATACATTCAGCGGGGCTATTTCCGCGAGGCTATAAACACCCTTAATACAATAACCGAGCGCAGCGCCATGTGGTATTATTTAAGTGCAATTGCCAATGCAAGGCTGGGTAACAATATACTTGCCCGTGAATATGCCCGTACTGCCGCAGGCATGGAGCCCAATAACCCCACCTACCGCAATCTTAATTCTGCGCTTAACGGCGAGGGAGGCTTTTACCAGGATTACCGCCGCACGGGAGCAGGCTACGGCAGGGAATTCAATATCGATACGGACTACTGCATAAAGTGCTGTGCGGCAAACCTTGTGCTTAACTTATGCTGCGGAGCACGGCTATGCTGTTGCTGTTAAGATTTGTCAGAAATCTTAAGTCAATCTGAACTCTGTTTTGATTGACTTTTTTCTTTATTCTTGGTATTATTTTATTAATAGATACTGTTACGGTCTTTTATGAACGGCAAACTGAAAAGAGTGCAGATTTAATAAGAAAAAGGGCGTATTCCCTCGCCTAAAGGAGAGATTATGTGAAACTTTTGAAAGGAGCTATGAATGAGTCCATTTCTTCGGTACTCCCCATAGCAGCAATTGTAATTTTACTGAGCATTTCAATATCCCCGTTGGATGCAGGCATTCTTGTTCTGTTCATTTTCGGAACACTGCTGCTTCTGGCAGGCATGAGCCTTTTCACCATCGGCTCTGAAATGTCCATGCAGCCCTTGGGCGAAGGTATAGGTGTGCAGATTAATAAGTCAAAAAACATCGTTATACCCATTTTTGTGTGCTTTATTTTAGGTGCATTGATAACCATTGCCGAGCCTGATTTGCAGGTGTTGGCAGAGCAGGTGCCGTCAATTCCCAACCTTGTTCTCATTTTATCGGTGGCTGTAGGTGTGGGCATTTTCCTGGCACTTTCCATGATAAGAACAAGAAAAGGCATTCCCCTGTCAAAAATGCTTTTAGGCTTCTACCTTCTGGCAGGCATTCTTGCAATTTTTGCCCCCGCCGATTTTATCCCCACAGCCTTTGACTCGGGCGGTGTTACAACAGGTCCCATTACAGTACCCTTTATTATGGCTCTCGGTGCAGGTATGGCATCTATCCGAAGCGATAAGCACTCGGGAGAGGACAGCTTCGGTCTTGTTGCACTATGCAGCATAGGGCCCATTTTGTCCGTTCTTATTTTAAGCATCTGCTTCTCACCCACCTCGGAAACAACGCAGAGCGTGGTGTATAATTACATAACAACAATGGATGCCTTTATGCACTTTGTGTATGAGCTTCCTCTTTATGCCGAAGAGGTATGTATAGCATTCTTACCCATCGTAGGCGTATTTGTGCTGTTCCAGCTTATCTTTAAGCGTTTCAAAAAGCATCAGGTGTTGAAAATAAGCGTAGGTCTTGTTTACACCTTCCTTGGGCTTGTGCTGTTCCTTACGGGCGCAAACGTAGGCTTCATGCCCGCGGGCAAGCTCATTGCGGGCACAATTGCAACAGGCAGCAACAAGTATATGCTTGTTGTAATAGGCATGCTCATGGGCTACTTTGTAGTTTCTGCCGAGCCTGCGGTACATACACTGAAAAAGCAGGTTGAAGAAATTACAAACGGTGCCATTACCCAGAAGGCAATCGGGCTGGCGCTGTCCATAGGCGTTGGCGTGTCTGTAGGCTTAGCAATGCTCAGAGTTGTGACACAGATTCCCATTTACCCCTTCCTTATTGTGGGCTATGCAATTTCTCTTGCTATTACATTCTTTGTTCCCCCAATTTACACAGGTATTGCATTCGACTCGGGCGGCGTAGCGTCCGGTCCCATGACCACCACCTTCATGCTTCCCTTTGCAGTGGGTGCGTGTGAGGCATTGGGTGGCAACGTGTTGACAGATGCCTTTGGCTTAGTTGCAATGGTTGCAATGACACCTCTTATCACAATTCAGGTTATGGGTCTTTACAGCAACGTGAAGAGAAAGAGAATGCTTTCCAAGGTACATTACGAATTAAGTCTTATCGAAGACGATATTCTGTATTACGATAACGAGGAGGTTAGTGCATAATGGCTAAGAACGAAAACAGAATTATGATGGTAATCTCCATAATAGAGCGAGGCAAGGCAAATAGCTATATAAGTATGATGCAGAAGCACTCCATCGATTTTCATATGCGAAGCACAGGCACAGGCACAGCCTCCAGCGAAATGATGGACATTTTGGGCTTAGCCAGCAACTATAAGGACGTGGTTTTTTCCTTTGCTCCTTATAAGGCGGTTAAATCTTTAGCAACAAGCATTGCAAAGGATTTAGGCTCCACCAGTGGCTACAACGGCTTAATGATGATTTTGTCAACAACAGCCATAGGCAGGATTACAAGCGAGCTTATCCTGCATAGCACCCAGGACACAGAATTTGAAGGAGATGAAAATGCAATGGCAAGTGAATATCAGCACAGCTTAATATTTATAACAGTTAATCAGGGCTACACAGATGCGGTTATGCAGACAGCAAAGAAAGCAGGCGCAACAGGCGGCACAGTTATTCGTGCCAGAATGACAGGCGCAGAGCAGAGCGAGCATCTTTCTGATTTGCAGATTCAGGACGAAAAGGAAATTGTTGCAATTTTCGCTCCCGACAGCATCCGCAATGAAATTATGACCGCAGTTAATGAGCATTTCGGCATCCGTACCGAAGCACAGGGCGTTATTTGCTCTGTTCCCGTTGATAAAGCATTTAAAATCTAAGTTTATTTTAACGCATAAAAATAGCGACTCAAATGAGTCGCTATTTTTATGCGTTATTTATCTGCCAAAAACTTTAATTTCATAGAAGCTGGAAGGATAGTTGTTTTCACCGCTTCTGGGCTTAGCACCTGTTACGGTTACTTTTACATATCTTGCCTTGCCCATACAGCTGTCTACGGTGAAGCCGTAGTCTGTGTAACCGCTTGATTTATCAACAAGTGTTGTGTAGTTAACGCCATCCTCGCTGCCTTCAATAATGTAGTTATAGTAAGGCTCGCTGCCTATGCGGATAAACCATGAAATCTGCACCTGGTTTACATTGTAAACATGACCTAAATCAACCTCCCATGAGTAAGGCCAGGTTGTGTCAACAGACCACTGGCTCTTGTAGTTGCCGTCGTTAGCATTCTTGCCGTAGCTTGTGGGGCGATTTTGGGAAAGTATTCTGCCGCGCTGTACGGGCACCAATACATCCTCGTCCCAGTTATAAAGAAGCTCTTCGAAATAGTCGTAGAATGCGTAGCCGTCACTAACTGTTATGGGGAAACGAAGGGACTGTGTTGTTTTTATGGTTGCATCCTTCCAGTTGCCCATCCAGCGGTAGGAGTTCATAATGTAGTTTGTGCTGTCTTCCTTTAAGTAGAAGCCATAGCCCGACTGAGAGGAGAAGGTTGTCATATTACCAACGTTTCTTAATTCGCTCCAGGGGCCTTCCATGTTTATTGCACTGTTGTACATACCGGGGGTGGGGTACCAGCCTGCACAGCCGGATGTGAAGAGGTAGTAGTAACCATCAACCTTTAAAATGTTGGGAAGCTCTCTCCACGCGCCCTGGTTTATGAGCGCTACGCGCTTTTCAATGCCCGACCAGTCGTCCTTTAAGCGGTAGATGGCAAGGTCAGCATTGTTGTGTGTTGCACCCATAATGTAGGTTGTGCCGTCATCGTCAATGAAGGTGTTAAGGTCGCGTACATCGTCGCCACCGGGGCGTACTGCACCATGGAACACCATTTTTTCGTCTCCGGGTGTGTAGGTTGCAATGGAAATACGCGCAAAGTCGTAACCGCCACTACCCTTTTCAGCGTGGGCAATAAAGCCGAAGTTGTTTGCCTTTTTATTGTACTTGATGTTTACGCTTTCAAACTTAATGTCCTCTAAATCCTTACAGGTTTCATGACTAAGCATATCCTCGTAAGTGAGCACTACCTTAGGGTCAGAATATGTAACGCCATCGACACTGGTTGTCATTTCCATCCAGCCAAAGCCCTTGCCGCCGTCGTTGCGGCTCTTCTGGCTAAACCTGTAATACAAGCCGTCCGCATCTCTCATGCCCTTAGAAGGTGTACTCATACCGCTGGGCTCAAGGTTTGTTGTACTCTTCATATCCATGGGCATTTCGTAGGGTGTGAATGCCTTTGTTGCAGCAGAGCCTATCATGCCGTTATCATCTAACGCATAAACACGGTATGTATATGTCTTTCCGATTTCCAAATCGTAATCGTCAACAGTAAAGCCTGTGAGTGCTGCTATAAGTTCATACTCGCCACCGTCAACAGAGCGGTAAATGTCATAGCTCGTTGCGCCGATAACCTCGTTCCACTGTAATTTAACGTTTGTTACGGCTTCGTCGCCCTTCAAAACAAAGGGTGTGGCGGTGATTGCAACCATTTTTGTGTCACTTTCACCTACTACTTCGTATGTAAATACCTGAGAGCTATCTGCCGCTTCCTCCTGGTATGCAACGCCCTCTTTGATGGTGAGGTACATACCTGAGTTCTTGTTCTTTAATTTATATCCACCCTCTGCTTCTTCAAAGGAGTAAATCTGGTGGTTTTTCTTATTTGATGTATACTGGGAAAGCTTTACTCCCGCTTCCTTGCTTTCGTTGGGCACATCAATTGCTTTGCCTGTTTCCTTATTAATAAGTGTAAAGGAATCGCTGCCTACTGCAACCGCTTCCCACTGTGCAACATCGGTTTTTTCATCGCTAAGAGCAATTTCATTTGCTTCATTAACAATCAGATTCTTTCCGTCCATTGTAAGTGTAATGAACTTACCGCCAACAAACTGACTTTCACCATACATATCAACACTTGCATGAGGAGGAACAATTTTTATAACAGACTCTTGATATCTGTTATCAGGGTTTTCAAGCTTAACAGTACCATCAGCTGCTATTACTGCCTCAAATCCGATATCAATAGGATGCTTTTTATTAATGAGACCATATCTTCCTTCTCCGCGCTGAACAAAAAGCCAAACCTGCTTATCGTTGTTTTCGGGCAATTCTCTCCATGCTTGATACAAATCTGCTTCTTCTGCATTCCCCTTAGTAGTTGCATTGGTATATTCCATTTTTAACGCCAGATCGTCAATGATTATTGACCAATATTTATTTGCATAAGGGTCTTTCTCAGTATCCGCTGCAATAGTGTCTGCTGTAACTTCACCTGCACCTACAACCTCCAAAGTAAACTTTTGGTTGTCAGCCTCTGTCTGCTCTTCCTGTGTGATGGTGCCGTCCTCGCCTGCTGTCATAAAGAGCTGAGAGTTATAGCACTGAACAGAGTATGTTCCATCTGTATTTCTTATGGGCACATAGTTCTGGTTGCCGCCGCCTGTGAAAGCATACTGGATAAGAGCCTTGCCTGCTTCCTTACTGTCGCTAGGTACGTCAATAGCTTTTTGTGTAGCTTTGTTTTCCAGGCGGTACACACCGCTTCCTCTGCTTGTGAATTTCCATACTTGAGCATCGTCTTCGCTAATGTGGGCCATAACAATGCTGCCTGACTCATTGGGCATAAGAGCCTTACCGTCCTGAGTAAGCTTTACGTACTTGCCGTCAAAAACGGACTTTTCGATAGTAACTACACTTTCGTCACCGCCATAGGTTGCATTAAAGCACTTAAGGGCATCAAGAGGCATATAGGAAAGGTCGTTTATAATAATGCTTGCCTTGTCAATACTCTGCTTAAGCCCTGCTCTCTGCACCCAATTTTTGCCGATGGGTATTTTGATTTCAACGCCGCCGTCTGTAACAACGGCGCATCTTTCGTCATTGTTCCATTCAACAGTTGCGCCCACGCTTTCGGTAAATGCTCTTACGGGCACATAGCCGTTGATAACACTAAAGCTTTGTTCTTCACCGTTGATTAAAACGGTTGAAATAACATCTTCCGCCATAGCAGGTATTACAGACAAGCACATAACAACTGCAATAATTATACTAACTACCTTTTTCATTTTTTTCCTCCTTTATATTTATTCTGTGGGAGTTGTGGCGTCCTCGCCGAGCCACTGTGAATAAAACATGCCCTCGTCGCTACCCAGCTCATTCACATATTCGTTACCGCTTTCACCTGTGAAAAGGAACACGCCGTGATCAATAAGCTCAACAGATACGATTGTGTCCTGGAAAAGCTGAATCTGGCTGCCGTCAACCATGTTAATCTTGTACACAATCATGCTTTTAACCTTATTGTCGCTTGACTGATAGTAAAGATACTTACCGCCTGCGGCAATAATGTCGCCTGAGCCGAACTTGCTCATTTTTGAGCCGTCGAGCTTAAGCTGCATTGCGCCGTCAAGAGTATTTACATACAGATATTCACCCAATGCGTAAAGGTTGTAGGTTTTAATGTTATTTATTTCGTATAAAACCGCGTCATCCTTTTTAACGTTGTTGTCCATTATTGTATACACGCTGCCATCCTTTGTAATCTGCCAGGTGCCGTTACCTACAATAACCTCGTTTTCGTCGAGCTTCACACCATTGCCGCAGCCTACAAGGCCAAAGCATACGGCTAAAGCTAAAATTAATGCCAATACCTTTTTCATAGTCTTACCTCATACTTTCTATTGCTATACCCAAGTCTTCCATTGCTGTTCCGAAGGCGGACCAATCGCCGTTTTTAAGAGCCTCTTGCATTCTGTCGTAGGCTTCAACCGCCACCGCTAAGTCATTAAGTGCGCCTTCAATTTCGTCTGTCTCGGGCACAGCCTCTACCTCCTCGCCCTTGCCGAAAAGTGCATCAAAGCACTCACTGAGGGTTTCGCGCATTACAACCTTGTCGCCATAGGAAACGATAATGCGCTTAACCTCGGGCACAGCCGCCTGGTTGGAGGTTGTTATATACACAGGCTCAACGTAAATGATAGAGTCTGCAATGGGAATAACCAGCACATTGCCTCTTAGCACCGTGCTTCCGCCCTGGTCCCAGAGGGACAGCTCCTTGGAAATGTCTGCATCGGCATCAATCCTGTTTTCAATATGGAGTGTGCCGTAAACAGTTCTTCCCGAGGGGAACTTGTAGCAAATAAGGTTTCCATAGCTGTCGGAGGCAAGCCAGCCCACAAGGTTTTCCTTGTTTGCGGGCACAAAGGGCATCATGAGAACAAGCTGTGCCCCCTCGCGACCGAAATCCTCCACGGAAAGAAGGTTATAATAGGGCACCACGTCAATTGCACTTTCGCCGCGGTACTTTTCCTTTGCCCTCATCCACAGGTCAGAGTTTGAGTAAAAAATTTCGGGGTCGTTCATGTGATAGCGAAGATACATTTCGCTCTGCACATCAAACAAAAATTCGGGGTAGCGGATGTGAGAATTCAAGTCCTCAGGCAAACCGCCTAATTTCATAACAGAGGGGTAAATATTGTTATAGGTCATAACAATGGGGTCGGTTTCGTCTGTTATGAAAACATCCACCGTGCCTTCATAGGCATCCACAACAGCCTTTGCGCTGTTACGGATGTAGTTGAAGTCTGAATAGTTTTTGGAGTAGGGCATCTGGTCGGTGTAGGTGTAGAGGTCCACAATCCACTTTAATTTGCCCTCGCTGTCAATGAGAATATAGGGGTCGGGGTCCAGTTGCATAAAGGGCACCGCTTTTTTTACTCTCTTTAAAATGTTTCTGTTTGTAAGAAGACGGCTATCTGAATTGATATAGCCCGACACAAGCATTGTGTAGTCGCCGTTTTTAATTGAAAACATAAGTCGGTTGAATAAATTCATTTCAATGCCCGACTTTTCTCCTGTGTAATTGTTTTCAACGTTTTCGTTATTCAAGGCGTAGTCAAACTCGTCAATGTCGGTGTTTACAATGCAGTAGCTGTCTGTTTTTTCGCCGTAATAAATCCTGGGCTCTGAAACCACCGGTGCCCCGTCCTTACTCACAATGGGCATATCCTCAATTACAAAATCGGGCTGACCCTCGCTGTTAACAGAGTTTACGGGGTTCATGGTAATGCCGTAACCGTGAGTGTATTTAAAGGTTTTGTTTATATAGTTGTTTGCATTTTTGTCAAGCTTTGTTGTGTCAATTTCCCTTACGGAAACATTCACCGCAGTGTTTTTGCCGTTAACGGGATACTCCACAATATCCGAATCGTTGAACACGTAATAATTTCGTATGCTCTTTGTGGAGTTTAAAACCTCCTGCGTTGCCTGGGGGTCAGTTATGCGTATGTTGTTTACAATGTCGCTTTTTTCTTCGAGGATTTCCCGTGTGAGGCTTTCCTCGGCGGGGAATGTGCGCTCTGTAACGCCCTCGAGCTTAAAGCCAATTTTTGTGTAGTCAATATTATGCTTGATATAGGGTGCTTCCAGCGTTGTTTCGTTGGGCTTTACGTGAAGTGCGTCCACGACCTCGGCAACAATGTTTACCCCCACAAGAAGTGTCGGGAAAACAGCAATTGTTATAACCGTTGCCAGAAGCTTTTTCTTAAAAAGGAAGAGTGCCGCTATAGCCGCAAGAGCAAACAAAAGATACGGTGCAAAGCTGTAAAAGGGCATTATTACCTTAACATCGGTATAGCCTGCACCTGCGTAGGTATGTGTCTGGTCAAGTAGTATGCCCTGTGCCTTAAAGTAGTAGGTAAAGCCGTACACAACACACAGCACAATTGCATTTAATGCCAGATGAAAGAAAACGCCGCTGTCGGTTAAAGTGCCCTTGACGTTTTTCTCATCGCCCTTTGCAAGAATGATAAAATAAAGTATTACGTTCACAAACAAACCTAAGCTTAAAACGGAAATTACAACCCCCGATGCGCTCTGTAAAAATGAGCGGTTAAAGAAATAATAGCTCAAATCCTTATTGAACACAGGGTCTGTAATGCCCGAATTTACCGAGTTTGAAAACATCAAAAACTTTCTTGCCAAGGGGGCTGAAAAGGTCAGCGCACCAAAGATTGCCGCTAAGGCTCCCTCTAAAAACACAAATTTACGCTTTAAAAGAAAGCTTACAGAGCCGTTTATCCTTACAGCATTACGCCTTACGAGTAAAAGGTTTACGGAGGCTACCGCAAAAATCAGCACAAATATTAAAGCAAATATTTCAATCTGCGCAAAAATGTCCTTAAAGAATACTGTTGTGTATTCTACTCCTATTTCACGTATTTCGACATAATCGGTGTAGTAGCCGAAAAACATAGCTAAAGCAACAAATAAAACTGCCAATATTGCCAAAATGGGTATAAGCCACATTTTCTTTTTCAATTACAATTCCTCTTCTCTATTTATAAAACAATATTTTAGAATATATAAAGACCCATTATCATGAATGATATGTGCTTCGCACATGAAATTGCTCACGCATGATATATCGCTACGCGACATGATATGAACCTTCAGTTCATTCAGGTAGAAAATTCTACGAATTTTCATTTTATTCAATAATTGATTTGCGTCCCCAGAGCACTTTCACGCTTCGCTCACGGTGCATTGCAAATCTACCATAATGCCCTTCGGGCATATCATGAAACCGCAAGGTTTTATTTCATGGCATTGCTATATCATGCCTTAGGCATTTCATTGTTTTGTATCCCTCAACATACAGAATTGCTGTCCCCGCACCTTAATAAAACAATGCGTCTGCAAAGCTGTCGGCATCAAATTCCTGCAGGTCATCAATGCCTTCGCCTACGCCTACAAATTTAACGGGAATGCCCAGCTTTTCACGTATTGTGATTACAATACCGCCCTTTGCGGTGCCGTCAAGCTTTGTCAAAACAATGCCTGTAATGTTTGCAGCGTTGTTAAATTCCTCTGCCTGGTTAACGGCGTTCTGACCTGTTGTTGCATCAAGCACCAGCAAAACTTCCTTTCTCGCGCCGGGAAGCTCACGTTCAATAACACGGTAAATCTTGCCAAGCTCATCCATAAGGTTTTTCTTGTTATGCAGTCTTCCCGCTGTGTCGCAGATTAAAACATCGGCGCCCTTGCTTCGTGCAGAAACACAGCCGTCAAATATAACAGCGGCGGGGTCTGCGCCCTCCTGCAAGCGTACAATGCGCACATCGTTTCTCTCTGCCCATATTTCCAGCTGGTCAGCCGCAGCCGCACGGAAGGTGTCAGCCGCCGCAAGCACAACCTCTTTACCGCTCTTTTTAAGGCGGGATGCAAGCTTGCCTATTGTGGTCGTTTTACCAACGCCGTTTACGCCAATAACAAGTATAACGGTGGGCTTTGTGTCAAGCTTGAGCTTACTGTCCTCGCTTCTTAAAATTTCGGCAACAATGTCACGAAGCTCCTTTTTTACCTCATCTTCCTCGGTAAGCTTCTTTTCCTTAACTCTTTCACGGAGCCTTTCAACAATCTCCATGCTTGTGCTCATGCCCAAATCCGCAAGGATAAGTGCTTCCTCAAGCTCCTCGTAAAATTCCTCGTCAATCTTTTTGAAGGCTTTGAAAACCTCGCTCACCTTGTCGGAAATAGAAGTTCTTGTTTTGCCCAAGCCGTCCCTGAGGCGTGCAAAAAAGCCCTTCTTTTCCTCCTCGGGAGCTACAATCTCCTCTTTGATTTCCTCGATAGCAGCCTCAACCTTGTCTTCAATTGCGTCAGTTACTTCTTCAATTTTGTCTCCAAGCTCTTCAAGCTTTTCTTCAACCGTATCGGCTATTTCGTCAATTTTTTCTTCGGCAGAGTGAGCTATTTCCTCAACTGCCTCTTCTATCTGTTCCTTTTTCTTTTTCCAAAAAAGCATATTTTATCTTCCTTTCCAATTTGTGGGCTTTAGTTACTGCTGTGCGTTAATTCTGCACTTTGCATTCTGCATTTTTTATGCTTCCTCGTATTCCTTTACATCCTTTAAGCTCATGCTAAGAAGCTTACTTACACCCTTTTCCTGCATTGTTACACCGTAGAGCACATCGGCAGATTCCATTGTGCCGCGGCGGTGAGTGATAACAATAAACTGTGTTGTGTCAACACGGTTACGCATGTAGTTTGCAAAGCGGTAAACGTTGATATCGTCAAGTGCCGCCTCAATTTCGTCCAGCACAACAAAGGGCGAGGGGGAAACCTTCATAAGGGCAAAGAGCAGCGCAATTGCCGTAAGGGCTCTTTCGCCACCGGATAAAAGGTTTATTGAAAGAAGCTTCTTGCCCGGAGGCTGCACTTCAATTTCAATACCGCTCTCAAGTATATTTTCCTTATCAAGAAGCGATACCGATGCCTTACCGCCGCCGAAGAGCTCAATGAATATTTCACCGAAGTAGGTGTTTATAACCTTGAACTTTTCTTCAAATATGTCCTTCATGACAACGGTAATTTCACGAATGAGCTTCTCTAAGCTTGCCTTTCCCTCTTCCATGTCCTTAACCTGACCTGAGAGGAATTCGTAGCGGTCCTTAACCTCTTTGTATTCCTCAATGGCGTCAACGTTAACGTTGCCAAGCGCCTTAAGCGCACCGCGCAGGGATGCTATGCGCTTTTGCGCCTCGGGAATTGAAAGTCCCGGCACGTAGCATTCCTTTGCCTCGGAATATGTCATTTCGTATTCGTCCCACAAGCGGTTTACGGCAGTTTCTATCTTGTAGTCAATCTTGCTTTTTTCGCCTTCAAGCCTTACAGTTTCGTTCTGCAAGGAGTAAATAGTGTCATTAAGTCGTCTTATTTCGTCACGCAGAATGCCCACTCTTTCGTCGGTGCCGCTCTTGCCCTGAGCCTGTGCAATAATTGCCGCTTCTATGCCACCTATTTTTTCTTCCGACTCTGCCATGTCCTTTTCGCAAAGCGTAATTTCGTTTTTACAGCGTGTAATGTTATTTTCAATCATTTCCTTTGAAGCAGCCTTTGCACGGTTTTCTGCTTCAAGGTTTTCTATTCTTATCTTTGTAAGGTTGAGCCTTTCCTTTATAAGGTCAAGGTCCTTCTCGGCGCTTGTAACATCCATCCTCTTTTCAAAAAGACGGGAGGAGGCTTCGTCCTTACGGCTCATGGCTTCGCTCAGCGCCTTCTGCTTTTCGTTAAGCTCTTCCTCAGCCTTCTCGAGTGCCTTCTGCACATTTTCCTTTTCAAGGGCATATTCGTGCTTTAAGGTTTCATTGTTTGCAATTTTGTATGCAATTTCTTCCTTTTCCTTTTCAAGGCGAAGAAGGCGGTCCTTTTCCTCGTTAAGGCGTGTGTCAACTGCATTCTTTTCAGCCACAAGACGAGAAAGTGCAATGTCCTTTTCAGAAAGAATGCTTCGTGCTTCCTCTCTCTTTTCCAAAACAGAGTGAGCCTTATCCATCAAGTCCTCAATGGCATCCTCAGCCTTGTCGGAAAGGCTATTAAGCCTCTTAACTTCCTTCTTAAGCTCTTCAATTTCCTCTTCTCTGCCAAGAACGCTTGATGCGCGGTTCATGCTACCGCCGGTAATTGAGCCGCCGGGCTGGAACACTTCGCCTGTGAGGGTAACAATCTTGAACTTATAGCGATAGCTTTTTGCAAGGCGGATGGCGTTGTCCTGATTGTCGGTCACAACAACTCTGCCCAAAAGGGATTCAACTGTGTTGTCAAGAAATGCTTCTCTTTCAACCAAATCTGCCGCAATGCCGATAACGCCCTTTTCCTTGAGGATTTTGCCCTCGCCCTCAAGCCTTCTCTTTTCCTGGCTGGAAAGGGGCAGGAAGGTTACTCTGCCAAGCTTATTTTCTTTTAAGAAATTAACAGCCTCTTTTGCATCCTGCTCGTCGGGCACAACAACGTTCTGCATTGCGCCGCCTAATGCAACCTCAATAGCTGTGGAATATTCCTTAGGCACCACAATAAGCTTTGAAAAAATGCCTGTTATTTTGCCCGGGTATCTGCCCGATTTATGTGCATTTATAAGGTCCTTTACGCTTCTCTGGTAGCCCTCAAGTGCTCTTTCCATTTCTTCAAGCATCTTAAGTCTGCCCTGCTTTTCACCGCAAAGGGCGCTCAGGCGATTAAATTCGTCCTTCTTTTCGTCAATTTCACGGTTTATTTTTTCGCTTTCGCCGTTGGACTCTGAAAACACCTTTTCCGCATTTTCACGGGCACGCTTTGCCTCGTCAATGTCCTTTTCAAGCCTTGCGGATTCTACACTAAGCCTTCTTTCGCCGTCACGGGACTGTGTAATGTCAACCTCAATGGAAAAGCGTCTCGTTTCGATGCTTTCCTTTAAAACCTCCAAGGAGGCGCTCTTTGTGTCAGCCTCGCTGAGGGTGCGCTCCATGTCGCGGATTTTGCTGCGCACCTGCTCAAGCGCAACGCCCTTTTGCGCCATATCGTCGCTTACAACAGCGCCTGCAGCCTCTAATTCACAAAGCTCCTTATTAAGGCTTTGGAGCCTTTGGGTAAGCTGTGCTTCCTCTTTGTTTATGTCTTCTACACTCTTTTGCGCATCGGCAATGAGGCGCTCATTTGCCCCTATTTCAGCCTCGATGGAAAGAATGTTTGTTTTGTAGTTTTCAATGTTATTATTTAAAAGCTTTATGTTGTTAGCGTGGTTGTTGTGCTCGTCCTTAGCCTTGTCCAGCTCTTCACGAAGCGCTGAGGTTTTCTCGTCGTTTTCACGCATGAGCGCATAAAGAGCGTCGCTTTCCTTTTCTGCATTTTCTAAAAGCTGTTTTTCTCTTTCAAGGTCTTCTGCTGCAATCTTTAAAAGCTCGTCGTACTTTTTAACCTCTTCGCGGTTTTTGTCAATAATGTCAACGGATGCACTAACCTCAATTCCCTTAAGCTCTTCACGAAGGTCAAGATACTTTCTCGCCTTTTCGCTCTGGCGCTGTAAGGGGCCTACACGGCTTTCCAGCTCACCGAGTACATCACGCACTCTTACAAGGTTGTCCTCGGTTTTTTCAAGCTTTCTTTCAGCCTCGTCCTTTCTGTGGCGGTACTTTGAAATACCTGCCGCTTCCTCGAAAACCTGTCTGCGGTTTTCAGCCTTGGCGGAAAGGAGTTCATCAATTCTGCCCTGACCTACAACGCTGTAGCCCTCTCTACCCAAGCCTGTGTCCATGAAAAGCTCATGAATGTCCTTAAGGCGTACCTGTGCGCCGTTAATGAGATATTCACTTTCACCGCTTCTGAACACGCGTCTTGTAACAGCTATCTCGTTAAAATCCGACTGAAAAAAGTGGCTTTCGTTATCAAGCACCAGTGTAACCTCGGCAAAACTAAGCTGCTTTCTCTTCTGTGTGCCGTTGAAGATAACGTCCTGCATGTTACCGCTTCGAAGGCTCTTTGCGCTCATTTCGCCCATAACCCAACGAAGCGCATCGGAAATGTTGCTCTTGCCCGAGCCGTTAGGGCCTACAATGCCCGTAACGCCCGTGCCTACTTCAATTACTGTTTTGTCCGCAAAGGACTTAAACCCCTGCAGCTCAACACGTTTTAAATACATTTATTCCACCTACTTATGTAGTTTTTTCTCAAAAATATCCTAGTTTATACTATATCTATATTATTATACCTTGAAATCCGTAAAAATTCAAGGTATAATTTATGAAGAGACTTCAAACTCTCAACCACACCTCATCCACCGCTAACGCGGTCCCCCTTCCCCTCAAGGGGAAGGCAACTACCAAACTAAGGAGGCAATTTTATGATTTTATTTAAAGACAACTACTTTTTCCTTGAAGGAAAGGACATAAGCTACATATTCCGCATCGGCAAGGGCGACTATTTAGTCCATTGCTACTTTGGCAAAAAAATAAAAGCACATCCCACCTGCATTGTACCCGAAAGGTTTTACTGCTGGCACTCCTGGGGTGAGGACGGCGTTAAATTAGACGAAATTGCCCAGGAAGCACCCACCTACGGTCACACAGATTTACGTAAGCCCATGGTTTCCTTCGGCGACAAAATTTCTGTTTTAAAATACAAGGGCCACGAAATTTACAAGGGCAAGAAGCCTCTTTGTGGCCTCCCCTCTTCACTTGACGCGTCAAATGACGCCGAAACGCTGGAAATCACACTTTACGACAGCTTAAATAACATTGAAGTAAAGCTTTTTTACACTGTTTTTGAAACAAAGAACACCATTGCCCGCCATGTTGAAATCACAAACAGAGCTGAGGGCAGTTTAAAGATTGACAGCGCTTATTCCATGAGTATTGACTTTGAGCACTCTGATTTTTGTGAAACACACTTTGCAGGCAGATGGGGCTTTGAACGTGAAAAGGTTACCTCGCCCGTTGTGCGCGGCACACTTGACATTAATAACGCACGCGGCGGCAGCGGACATTTCATGAACCCTTACGTATGCCTCCACAGCCCCGATGCTACAGAAAAGAGTGGCGATGTGTATTCCTTTATGCTTGTTTATTCGGGCAACCATTCCACCGTTATTGACACTGACCAGAGAATGCGTACCCGTGTTATGCAGGGTATTAACCCCTTCGGCTTTGAATGGACACTTAAAAAGGACGAAACCTTCACCTCGCCCGAAAGCCTTATAACCTTCTCGGGCAAGGGCTTCACGGGCAATTCACAGGCAATTCACTCGTTTATAAAGGACAACATTGTACGCGGTTACTGGAAAAATAAGCCCCGCCCCATTTTGATTAACAACTGGGAAGCAACCTACATGGACTTCAATGAGGAAAAAATCCTCTCAATTGCATCCTTGGCAAAGGATTTGGGTATTGAGCTGTTTGTGCTTGACGACGGCTGGTTTGGCAAGCGCAACAATGATAACTGCTCTTTAGGTGACTGGTACGTAAATACCGAAAAGCTTCCCTCGGGCATTGAGGGCTTAGCTGAAAAGGTGACCGCCATGGGCATTAAGTTCGGCTTGTGGTTTGAGCCGGAGATGGTTTCACCCGACAGCGACCTTTATCGTGCTCACCCCGACTGGGCAATCCACGCACATGGGTTAAAGCCTGCCGAAAGCCGCAACCAGCTCGTGTTGGACTTAACAAAAAAGGAAGTACAGGACTATGTAATCGACAGCGTTGTGTCCATCCTTAAAAAGGCGCCCATCTCCTACGTTAAGTGGGATTATAACCGCTATATTACCGACATGCCACGCTCAGGCTATAACCATGAATATACATTGGGCATGTACCGCATAACAAAATGCATTACCGAGGCTGTTCCCGAGGTGCTCTTTGAAGGCTGCTCGGGTGGCGGCGGACGCTTTGACGCAGGCATACTTTGCTATATGCCACAAATCTGGACAAGTGACAACACTGACCCCATTGAGCGCGTGTACATTCAGTACGGAACGAGTTTCGGCTACCCCACAAGCACAATGGGCAGTCATGTTACCGCATCGCCCAACCACTACACCGCACGTAAGCCAAGCATGAAAACCCGTGGCGACATTGCCCTCTCGGGCAACTTCGGCTACGAGCTTGATATTACAACACTGCCCCAAGCTGACCTTGATGCAATAGCATTGCAGGTGGAGGAGTGCAAAAAAATACGCTCACTTGTGCAGTACGGCACCTTTTACCGCCTTGCCGACCCCTTTAGGGGCAATATCGGTGCATGGCAGATAGTAAACGAGGATAAAAGTGAAAGCTTCTTCTGTGCGGCACGCATACTTTTTAAGTCAAATGTGTACTTCCCCATTATAAAGCTGGACGGTCTGGAAGATGGTGCACTATACCGCGACGAGCACACAGGCAATGTTTATTCTGCCGATGAATTGATGCACCGTGGTGCGTTTATAGATTTTCCGCACGGAGATTTTGCAACCTACACAATGCACTTAAAAAAAATTTGACTTTTCGGTAAAAAAGGTGCATAATATACCTAATACACACATAGGAGATGTTTTTAATGGAACTTAAAATTACAAAAACAACTGCCCCCAAGGCAAAGCCCGTGGACGAGAGCAACCTTCCCTTCGGTAAGACCTTTACCGACCACATGCTTATTATTGACTATACCGAGGGCATTGGCTGGCACGACGGCAGAATTGTTCCCTACGGCCCTATTGAAATGGACCCTGCAACAACAACACTTCACTACGGTCAGGCAGTGTTTGAGGGCTTAAAGGCATACCGCTGCCCCGACGGCAAAATCCGTATGTTCCGCCCCGACAGAAACATGGCAAGATTGAATGTTTCCAACGACCGTCTTTGCATTCCCGCAATTGACGAGGAAGAATTCACAAAGGCTGTTATGGAGCTTGTAAACGTAGAGCGCGACTGGGTACCCTCTGCACCCAACACATCCCTTTACATCCGTCCCTTCATTTTTGCAACAGATGTATTCTTGGGCGTACACCCCTCTCACACCTACAAGTTCATGGTTATCCTTTCTCCCGTAGGTCCCTACTATGCAGAAGGCTTAAACCCTGTTAAAATTTATGTTGAAGACGAATACGTTCGTGCAGTACGTGGTGGTATGGGCTTTGCAAAGGCCGCAGGCAACTACGCAGTTTCCCTTAAGGGTCAGGTAGTGGCAGGCGAAAAGGGCTATTCCCAGGTTTTATGGCTTGACGGTATTGAAAGAAAGTACATCGAAGAAGTTGGCGCAATGAACATCTTCTTTAAGATAAATGGCGAGGTTGTTACACCCGCATTAAACGGCTCCATCCTCCCCGGCATCACACGTGACAGCGTTATCAATGTTCTTAAATCAAAGAACATTCCCGTAAGTGAAAAGAGAATTTCAATTGACGAAATTATCGCCGCGTATGAAAACGGCACACTTGAAGAGGTGTTCGGCACAGGTACAGCCGCTGTTATCTCCCCCGTTGGCGAATTGTGCCACAAGGGAGTAAAGATGGTTATCAACAACGGCGAAATAGGCGAAGTATCCCAGATGCTTTACGACACAATCACAGGCATCCAGTCAGGCGTTATTGAAGACACCTTCGGTTGGACAAGAATTGTCGAATAATTAAATCCGATATGTTAAGAGAGCACAAAAAATTCACATTTTTTGTGCTCTCTTTTTGTAGACATTTACTTAAAATCATGATATAATTACTGTGTGTGACTATATCATTAAATTTTAGGAAGATTGACATGAAATTCAAATACACAAGGCTTTACGCTTTGCTTTTACTTACAATATACATAATAACCGTCATGCCTGTTTTTTCCTTTGCGGAAGAGACGGCTTCACTGTTTGAATTTTCCTTTGAGGAGGAGGGTTCAGCAAATGACTGGCTTGGAGGCATACGCGACGAAAACTGTGCCTTTGAGGGCAACTGGGGTCTGCAGGTTTCAAACCCCTTTGGTGACGAGTCCACAGGCATTTTCGGTCACATTCTGGAATACAACAACTTCGTACACCTTACGGAGGGTGAAATCTACACCTTTACGGCGTATGTGATGAATCCTTTGTCAGACAGCGAAAAAGAGAGTGAGGCATCCGCCTACATAGGCAGAAACGGCGCCGAGCTCTTTATCGACATTTCATCTGTAGGCTACAGCTGGGGCTTTGTTACTGCAAGCTTCATGGCAACAGAGGACATGCACGTGCCTTTGGTTATAACCTTTGACGGAGGCGACGAGGACATTGGCTTTTTTATAGACAGTATAACCCTTGTTCCCGAAACAAGAATTCCGGAATACACAGTGCTCGAGGGACCCGACAGCGTGTTTGTGCCCGAGCAGGGCTTTGCGGACTACCGCTACAACCTTGTGACCTACGACTCGGACGGCTTGCCCATAAACCTTCTTATAAACAATCCCGATGTTTCGGTTGAAAACCTCCCCGAGGGGGTTGAGTTTGTTGAAAGTGAAGGCAAATTACGGGTTTATCCCGAGGCAAAGGAGGGTGAAAGCTTCACCATCACCTATTCCGCTTCCACAAGCTTTTTTGCCAAGGACGCATCAATAACCGTTACCACAACAAAAAACCTCCTGTCTGACCCGTCCTTTGAAAAGGGCGAGGAAAACTGGGTCTCCGACGGCTATTTAAGCTATGCCGACGAGATGCTTTCGCTCTACGCGGAAGATGAGGGCGATTGGGGCAGATACACCAGTATAAGCTACACAAAGCAGCTGCTTCTTTTAGCAGGCAACATGTACGTATTCAGAGCGGATGTAGGCAGCGACGAAAGCTATCAATCCTCCTCCGTTTATATTTCAAATTTGTCCTTTGCAGATTCGGGCTATGCCGAAATAAACATAACGGGCATAGGCGGCGAATGGAGCAACATAACAAGTGCGTTTATGATTGCCGATACAGGTCTTTACGATTTGACAATCAACCTTTATGCACCCACAGAGCGGCCCATTTACATCGACAATGTGTACCTTGGCGCCGAAGAGGAGGCTCCCTCCTCCATCTCTGTACATGCGCCCGGTCATATACAGCTTCCCTCCGCGTCTGTAACACTTCCCTGCTATGCAACAATACGAAACCAGCTTGGCGAGGAAATGGACAATCTTGAAGCAATGCTAAAGGTTTACCCCGAGGATGAGGGCGTGTATCTTGAAGGTGGCGAAATAACCGTGTCCTCCGACGCAGGGTGCGGCGACTATGTTATCGAAGCAGTTTTCGACAACATAAAAGCAACACACACCGTTACTGTAAGCGAAGACGCAGTAGGCGACGGCGGCTTTGAGGAAAAAAGCCCCGACGAATGGTGGACCTCCTCCGACGGCTCAGCCTTCTCCATTATTGACTACGACGGCGACAAATCGGCGCATATCTACTCGCCCGATTCCACCTGCCTTGTGATAAACAACTCCTACATGGAGCTTCTTGAGGGTGAATATTATGTGTATACAGCACCCGCAGGCTACGGCAAGGCAACAATAACAGCATTTATTGCTGACATTATAACAGGCGAATACATTCCCTTTGCACAGTATGACCCCACATTAGACACGCAGGTGCCCTTCAGCTTTGACCGCACCGTTGTGGGAAGGCTTGTGCTTCATATTGAGTCAAGCGGCGATATAGGTCTTATTTTTGACGACATTGCAATAGAGAATGCCGAGCTCACCGCTTTCGACGTTACCACAACAGGCGGAGAATACGGCGACTTTATCCGCGGCAGCTACAGCTACTACAACAACATGACCGCTGCCCCCGATGCGGACATAAGCACAACCCGCTGGTACATTTCCTCAAGCTACGACGGGCAGTATGTGCCAATCGGTGTTCCCAATCAGGATTATCTTGAATTTACACCCGACATGGCAGGGCAGTTCATAGTTTACGAGGTTACTCCCGTTTGTGCATACTCGGGTCTTGTGGGCGACAGCGTGCGCTCGCTCCCCTTGGAAATAGGTCGCAACGAAAACGGCGAGGACGAGCCCGTTCAGATGAGCCCCATGACACCTATTGAGCTCGAAAGCGTTAAGACTCATCCCTTCCGTGACATAACAGCCCACTGGGCAGAGAGCATGATTGCATCCCTTGCAAGTGCAGGCGTGATTTCGGGCAGAAGCACAACACAGTTTGTTCCCGACTATTATGTAACCCGTGCGGAGTTCACAACCATGGTGGCACGCGCATTTTCGCTGGTGTCGGTGCCTTACTCGGGCAAGTTTGACGACATACAAGAAGGCGATTGGTACGCAGGCTGGGTTGAAGCGGCGTACATACGAGGCATTATAACAGGTGTTGACGAAAACACCTTTGCCCCCAACGAGCGCATCACACGCGAGCAGATGGCAACAATTGTGTACCGTGCTTACCTTCTTGCAAAGGGTCCGCTGCCTTATGACATGCCTCTTACTTATTACGACAGCTTTATGATAAGCCCCTGGGCGTACGAAAGCGTTAAAAACTGCACCAACCTCAACATCCTCACAGGCAAGGATTCGCACCTTTTCAAGCCACAGGATTTTGCCACACGTGCAGAGGCGGCAGCGTGTCTGTACCGCACATTAAAGAGTTTTTATTAAAATTTTTTAAATAATGAAAGGAAGAAAAAAATGAAAAAAACAGTTTCTCTCCTGCTTGTAATGCTCATGGCATTTTCAAGCGTGTCTGCTTTTGCAGCAGGCGTATCCGTAACACTTGACGGCACAGTTATCACCGACAAGGGCTACCATAAGGGCTACAAAACCTTTGCTCCCTTAGGCGAGCTTGACGGCAGTGATTCCACAGAGGAAACAGCAATCCGTGACTACTTTGAAGACAAGGGAGCTTTCGTCGGCTGGGACCAGGAAGGTCAGAGCGTTTTGGTTGCTTCCGAAGCTTTCGGCAACTACTACCGCATTGTAAACAAGGCAACAGGCAATGTAATTGTAGCGGAAGACTACAACAAGGAAAACCTTGCAGCCATTGTTACAGAGCCCTTTGATTACTACAACCGTGACCAGGTGTTCCGTTATGCAAAAATTAACGACACACAGGGCTACTTTGTAAACATGCTCTCCGGCCGTTCATTGGATGTTCCCGATGCAAAGGTGGACGAAGGCGTACAGCTCATTCAGTACACCTACTACTCCAACATTCAGCAGAAGATGACACTTACGAGTGTTGGTGACGGCTACTACACAATCACTCCGGCTCACTGTGACATGGTGCTCACAGAAAAGGACGGCACAGTTATCCAGGCAGCTGATAAGGAAAGTGACTACGCACAGTGGAAGCTTGAATATGTATCAGGCCCCATTCTTTCCACTCTTTCTACAACACCCGGCTACAAGCTCCTGGACGAAAGATTACAGAGAGCGGCTGACGAATACTTCACAGACAAAATCTGGATTACTCAGCAGGCAATGGCAAACGCCGAAAACAAGTTTGCTGCAGCTGATTACTTAAGCCTTTCAGCCGAAGAACAGGCAAACCTCATTAAGGAAGCTCTCGTATGGACAGCAAGCTATCAGGTAGGCGGCACACTTGCCTCCGACCATGTTGCAAAGTATGAAATCGTAAAGAAGACATACGAGCCCGAATTTGACATCTGGCGCGGCGACTTACGCCCCTGCTGGCTCTACGAAGTAGAAATGGAAGGCGACGCACCCGGTCAGCTGCACAAGTTCACATTTGTAAGTAACGAGGAAGACGTTCCCATGGTTGAACGCTCCATCGAAGCTATCGCAAGAACACCTTATGCTATCCGCCAGTATGTGCATTGGCTCTACTGGAAGGCAGGCGACGGTGCAAACAGCTTTAACGGCGGCGGTAACGCAATCTGGATCCGTCTTAACTACGAGCCTCAGACAAGCCAGCAGATTACAAGCACACTCTGCCACGAATTGGGTCATATCTTAGACAGTAACGTGCTTCCCAACAACGATGTATGGAGCTACGCTGAAAGCATGGACGCTATTCCGATTTCAGGCTACGGCGCATCTAACCAGGCAGAAGATTTGGCAGAGTTTAACAAGCTCTTCTTCATGAGCCGTGACACAGAAGCATTCCAGTACCTTGAAGAAATTTATCCCAACCGCTGTAACGTTCTCCGCGGTATGCTCTACCGTGCAGACAAGGAATACTTTGCTGATTACGAAAAGTACGAAAAGTGCATTACAGACATTGAAGAAATCCTCTCTAAGAAGACAGAAGGAAGCGTAGCAAGTGAAATTGACGATTCCTACTACTACACAATAAAGGACAAGGAAACAGGCAAGGTGTGGACAGTTACAGACGCATCCTTGGACAACGAAGTTCCCGTAGTTCTTAAGGATTACGAAGAAGGCAACGCTGCTCAGCTTTTCGCAATTGAAAAGACAGCTGACACAATCCGTTTCTTCCCCAAGCACTCCGGCTCTTCGCTTCAGCTCGATGACTCCGGTCTTCCCAGCATGACAATCAACCAGTACGGCGGCACATGGGCTATCAACGAGCAGTTTGCTGTTTATAAGGCTGACGGTGGCTACACCTTTGAAAGCGAAAGATATTCTCTTTCCATCGATGTAAAGGGCGACAACCTTGTTTCAGGCATTGAAAACAAGGGTAAGGTATTTACTCTTGAAAAAGTTGAAAAGAACACATCTAATCTCGACTACACAATCAAGGTTAACGGCACTGAAAAGTACCTCGGCGCAGTTGACAATAATGCAAACTACCTGTTTGTAAATGCAGTTGACGAGGCTGCTGCATGGAAGGTGAAGGAGCTTTCCGAGGGTGTTTACACACTTACCTATACTAAGGAAGGCACACTTATCGACATTCTCGACCTCTCGGTTGAAGAAGGCAAGGCAGCAATCCTTTGGAGTGCCACAGGTGCTGACAACCAGATGTTTACAAAGGAAGAAGTAGAGGGCGGTGTAATGTTCAAGGCAGTACACTCAGGTCTCTACCTTACAGTAAACGAAGACGGCTCCGTTACACAGGAAGCATTGGATACAGCTAAAAACCAGGTATTTACAGTAACAGCAGTTGAATAAGCTTCAATAAACCAAAAGGAGTTTGCGTTAAGCAAACTCCTTTTTTATGCAGTAATTCAAAACGGCATCCATTTCCTTTGACACCCATTTGTTTTTATGATACAAAAGCTGTTTCCACACTTCAATATCAAAGCCCTCAACCTCAATATAGCGTAATTCACCCCTTTTTACCCTTTCCTCGGTTACATAGTCGGGCAGAAGGCCAATTCCCACCCCCTGCTTTATTATGTCGCATATAATGTCGGTATTGCCTGTTTCTAAAACGGGCTTAATCTCCAAGGATTTTTCGCTGAGCTTTTCTTCAAAAATTCTGGTATAGCTCATGCCGTTTTCCGTAAGCACAAAGGGACAGTCCTTAATGTCTTCTATTTTTACCTTATCCTTATAAGAGCTCTTGGCTGATACAATAAAATGCACACCCACCCTTTCTTCCTTGGCAATTATGTAGTCGGTGTCATAAATGTGGCTGTCAAGGGTCAGTATCATGTCAACCTCATTATGGTCAACCATACGAAGCATTTCACTTGTGCCAGCTTCAATAACCTTCAGTGTTATGCCGCTGTTGTGCTCGTAAAAGTGGGCATAGTTATTCCCCAGCATATTTTTACAGAGGCTCGACGCCGTAGCCAATGTAACGTGCCCCATGGGCTCGGCTTTATCTGTCATGCCCTCCTTCAGTTCATCGGTCATTTTCTTGACGGTGTGAGCATACTTGAGAAGCTCATTCCCCTTTTGGGTAAGTGAAACTGAGTGGTTAATCCTTTCAAACAGCTTGCAGTCAAGCTCCCCCTCCAGCTGCTTTATTTGAAAGGAAACTGTTGACTGCGTGTAGCCCAAAGCCTCTGCCGCCTTTGTGAAGCTGTTCATTTCGGCTACATATATAAATGTGGTTAAATTCTTGATGTCCATACTCAAATCTCCTTTCCTATTTGGCTTCCCCTTTGGGGAAGCTGTCGCCAAAGGCGACTGATGAGGCGTTATCGAAATTTTCGATGGTTTTCACAAATATTATCAATTTGACTTGTCTTTAGCCATAGTATATACTGTTTTTGTTAAAATTTCAACAGAAAGGATAAGGAAAATGGAAATTTTTAAAAACATAATTGATTTCATTTACTACATCTTCTCCGATGCCTCATTTATTACGTTCACTCTTCCGGGCGGACTTTCAATAGGCATCCCGCTTTTAGCAATTCTCTTAATACCCACAGGCATTTATTTCACAATCAAAACAAAGTGCCTTATTGTGCGTTTCTTCCCCGAAATGCTGCGTCTCACACTTGAGAAAAAATCATCCTCCGACAAGAACAGTCTTTCGGGCTTGCAGGCACTTATTGTGTCCACAGCAACAAGAGTTGGTATGGGTAACCTTTTGGGTGTTGTGGCGGCTATCGCATTCGGTGGCGCAGGCAGTGTGTTCTGGATGTGGGTTACAGCCATTTTAGGCACCTCCACAGCATACATCGAAGCAACACTTGCACAGCTTCATAAGGAGCGTGACCCCCTCTACGGCGGCTTCCGTGGCGGTCCTGCTCAGTACCTGCACGCTCTTTTTGCAAAGGCACAGGGCAAGAAAAAGTCTGTTATTGCAATACTCTTTGCAATAAGTGCACTCATTTGCTGGGGTGGCATCAGCCAGGTTATCGGCAACAGCATTGCTTCTGACCTCAATTCCACCTTCCATATTGACCCCTTGTACACATCAATTGCGCTTGTTTTCATCAGTGCAGTTATCGTTCTCCGCAAGAACACAACCGTAAAGGTGCTCGACATTATTGTTCCCATCATGGCAGTTATTTACTTCTTTACAACAATAGTGTTCATGATTATCAACTTCCAAGCTCTCCCCGGTGTGTTTGAGAGAATTTTTGCCGAAGCCTTCGGTTTAAGACCCGCAGTCGGCGGCACGCTTGGTGCAGTTATTTCCATGGGTGCACAGCGCGGCTTGTTCTCCAACGAAGCAGGCAGCGGCTCCGCTCCCTGTGCGGCAGCGGCAGCTGACATCGACAATCCCGTTAAGGGCGGCCTTTTACAGGCATTCGGCGTGTTTATCGATACAATTGTTATCTGTACATGTACTGCAATGCTTGTGCTCATTGCAAACCCCGCTCATTCCAACGACCCCTCTGTTATGCTCAATGAGGCAATGAACTTCCACATGGGCTATGCAGGCGAAGTATTTATGTCAGTTATTCTGTTCCTGTTCTGTATTTCCACCTTCTTAGGTGTGCTCTTCTACGCAAGAAGCAACGTGGCATACCTCTTCGGCGACAACTGGACAAGCCAGACACTTTACAAGGTTTTTGCACTTGTAATGCTCTTTATGGGCGGTCTTTCCACAGCGGTAGACACATGGCACCTTGCAGACATTGGCATTGCGCTTATGACAGTGTTCAACCTTATCGCACTCTTCCCCATGGCAAAAAAGCCTCTCCGTATGCTTAAGGAATACAAAAAAATTAAAAAATAATTGATTTTAAAGGCCTTTGAGAATATAATGTTTTCAAAGGCTTTTTTAGGAGGAATTTTAATGAAAGTATTACTTATTAACGGTAGCCCCCATCTTAAGGGCTGTACATACACAGCCCTCAACGAGGTTGCAAAAGCCCTTAATGAGGACGGTGTGGAAACAGAAATTGTAAACGTTTCCAAAACAAACAGCGGCTGCATGGGCTGCGGCTATTGCTTTAAGGAAGGCAAATGCGTCAACAATTCCGATTGTGTGAACGAGATTATTGCCCGCCTTAATGAATTTGACGGTTTTGTGTTCGGCTCTCCCGTTCATTACGCTTCCGCATCGGGCGCAATAACCTCGTTTATGGATAGGCTTTTCTACGCAGGCAGTAAGGATTTAAAATACAAGCTTGGTGCCACTGTTGCATCTGCCCGCCGTGGCGGCACAACAGCAACGCTTGACCAGCTTACAAAGCACCTTACAATCTCCAATATGCCCGTTGTTTCCTCTTCCTACTGGAACATGGTACATGGCTCCAACGCCGAAGAAGTAATGCGTGACGAAGAAGGTATGCAGACAATGCGCAACTTAGGTCACAACATGGCATGGCTTTTAAAGTGCATTGAGCTCGGCAAGGAAAACGGCGTACCCAATCCCACTCCCGAGACAGGCTCAAGAACAAATTTCATAAGATAACGAAAAAGCTCTCAGATGATTAAACCATCTGAGAGTTTTTTCGTTTTACGATATGTTGCTGTGCAACTCGATATAATTTCCAGCAAGCTGAAAATTGCAATATGTCCGCCCGAAATGCGGACACTGATGCAGTAATGTTTTTATCAAATCATAACTGCATCAACGGCATCCTTAATGGATTTTTCCATTGCTTCCTTGCCGTACTTGTCAACTTCCATCTTGTTTTTCACTTCGCTGTGTGTAAGGCAGCCTGCGCCGTTGATACATCCGCCAAGACACGCCATGCCTTCAATAAAGTTATATTCGGGCATCTGTCCTGCCTTAAGCTTCTTTGATGCTACTAAAAGCGCCTTCATGCACTCTTCAATGCCGTTGCACACCAAGGGCTTTGCCTCAAAGTCAATACCCTGTTCCTTTAATGCCTGTGCCGCCGCTTCTGTTACACCGCCGCTACGGGCAAAAATTCTGCCGTAGTAGGACGCATTATTCAGAACATCCTCGTCGAGCTTTTCCAGCTCAATGTCACGGCTGTCAAAAAGCGCCTGCAGCTCTTCAAAGGTAAGCACCTCGTCAATATGAGGCTTGCTTGCCTCCAGCTTTGCTTCGCCCTTTTTTGCAGTACAGGGGCCTATAAACACAACCCTTGCCTCGCTGTCGGTTTCCTTAATAAACTTTGCCATTTCCACCATGGGTGAAAAGTTGTGAGAAACATAGGGAAGCATATCGGGCACCTGGCTCTTTATATACGCCACAAATGCAGGACAGCAGGAGGTTGTTAAAAAGCCCTTTTCGCTGAGCTCGCGACTTTCCTTCAAGGCAACCATATCGCCGCCCAATGCAGCCTCAACAACAGTGTGGAAGCCCAGAGCCTTGAGCCCTGCCACCACCTGACCAAGCTTTGCATACTTGAACTGGCTGTATATTGCTGGCGCAACCACAGCGTAAACCCTGCCCTTACCCTGTGCGCTCTTTTTAAGCATATCAATTACGTTGAGTATGTAGCTCTTATCCGTAATTGCACCAAAGGGGCACTTGTACACGCAGGCACCGCACTGGATACACTTGCTGTTATCGATAGACGCACTACTGCCGCCCTCTGCGCTGATAGCCTTAACCTTGCACGCCTTCATACAGGGACGTTCTCTCTTCACGATAGCGGAGAAGGAACAGCTCTGAGCACACTGACCGCAGTTTTTACACTTGTCCTTATCAATATGTGCCCTGTGGTCATGGTCAAAGAACACCGCACCGAATTTACACGAGTCCTCACAGCTGTGAGCAAGACAGTTACGGCAGCTGTCCGCAACAACCTCGTAGCCCGATGCAGGACACTTGTCACAAGCCATGGGTAAAACCTCAATGTTGTTGGGATTTTCGCGGTTGCCGCCCATTGCCATTTTCACTCTTTCTGCTAAAATGGCTCTTTCCTTATTTACACAGCAACGCATGGTGGGCTCGTCGCCGGGAACAATAATTTTGGGTATATTCAAAAAGTTCCGGAGCAAAGTATCGTCCCAGGCTTCTTTTGCAACCTCTTTCAGAACCTGATACTTCAGATTCTGGACTTTTGTATCAAACTTTCTCATAATTCACGTAGCCTTTCTGCCACAAATATAAATTGACCATACGCCTTGCCGTGGCCGGCAAGACGCACAACGTAAAAACAAACTAAAAATAACTGACCTTAACGCGCTTACCCATCGCCTTGAGGCTTTTTGTCAGCTCTTCAACAAGGTTCATTTTAATGTTGAAGTTGATGGGCAAATCGGGGTTCTGGTGGGCGGGGTTGATGGCTCTTCCCACATAGAAATTGATGTCGGTAGCCTCTTCAAACAAAAGTCTGGAAATAAGAGCCGCACCATCACGCTTAAAGTTCCATTTTTCATACAGGCGGTTTTCACCTATATAGTCCTTGGCGTACTCCACAACCTTGTTTATGGTTATAACGCCCTCAGTAACAAGGTCAACGCCCTCAATCTCCGCAATGGGAGGCACGTCGGAGGATTCAAAGTTAAGGCTTGCCTTTAACGGCTTGCCCAGATATTTTGCTGCAATGGAGCTTGTTGTGCCGCCGCACACAATGTGCTTGCCCTCCTTTGAGAAGAAAAGCGCCATCATTCTGCCCGAGTCGTCGCGGTTAAAGGGAGGTCCGAACAGAAGGTTCATGGGCTCGCGCTTTCTTATGCGCACAACGCACGCCGTGGTGTCATCACCGGGCTTGTTGCCGTAAAGCTTGTTGCATTCGTCAACAAGTATGGTAGACAAATTCTTTGCAGTGTAGCCGCAAACACTCATCATTTCCATGAACTCAATAATTTCTTCTCTTTTCCAGCCAAAGTTATACGCCATGCCTATTCCCGCATGAGGGCAGCCGTCACTCATGGCAATGATATGGTCATTTTCGCAAAGGTTAAGGCGTGACTTGTATATTTTTTTGCCGTCAATAGTCATTTCAGTTCTGGGGTAATCGTAATTTTTGCCGTCTCGGAGAACAATAACCTGGGGATTATCGTACTGAATTATCTCCGCAACAGACTGGTCTATCAGATGTATGATGGTAAATGTGGAATATGCCACTCCGCGCACGGAGCACACGGGCAGTGTAGCCGCAATTGTTTTTACGCATTCCTCCAAGGGAAGCCCTGCCGCCATCATGGTTGAAATTATCTTTGATGTAAGGGTTGACAAAATGCTCGCCTTAACACCGCTTCCCAGACCGTCGGCAAGAACTATCACCGTTGAGGTTTCGTCCTCCTGCTCAACAATGTCCACATGGTCACCGCAGAGCTCTTCACCGAAATGATTTATACTTTTGTATCCGATTTCAGCACACAAATCATTCATCAGCTATCGACTCCTTCAGTTTAGAAAGTGCTATTTTTGTTTCAGCGGCAGTTTCGCCCAGGAGAGATGCAATTTCCTGAACAATACGCATCTGCTTTTCAACAACCTTATCTGCAACCTCAACAGTCTGACGGCTTATGGATTCCTTCTTTTCACGTTCGTTTTCCTCGTCGGTGACATCACGCATTATGGCAACAAGCATTCTTGCAGCCTCGTCATAAACAATGGTCTGCTCTGTATATTTCTTGTATTCCGCAAGGTACACTCTCTTCTTACGTATATCGCGGCGGGTACTCAGCACCTCAACAAAATCCTTGGGGTCGAGAATGCGTATAACGGGCTCGCCCAAAATGTCGGAGGAATACCTTACATTGAGCATTTTCCTTGCCGCCTCATTAATCTGCTGCACCTCCAGGCTTTCGTTGAGCGCAATAAGTCCGTTAGGCGTATTTTTAACAATTGTATCGGAAAAGCTTTCTGCCTTATCCTTCAAAAACGGCAGACACATGCTTATTTCCGCCTTGCCCTGACACACGGCAGCCGCCTTGTCACGGCAGGTGTTATAACCGCAAAGACCGCAGTTTAACTCGTCGCTGGCTTTAAACTTGCCCATCTGCCTTAAAACAGCCATAACCTCGTCGTCTGTGGGCTTGTTTACCGCAGGCGCAATATATTCAAAGGTTTTTCGTATTTCAAAGGAGGAGGGCTGATTTACATCAAAGTCCTCGCCTCCGGCATAATTCTTAACGGCAACATAGTCCGTAACGGGCGAGTATTTCTTATTGCCCATTGCAGGACCGTTCACGCAGCCGCCGTTGCAGGCAGACATTTCAATAAAGCATTTTGTCAATCTGCCCTCTTCAATTTCCTTAAGGGCTTCCATACAGTTTTCAACACCATCAATGGCTATATATTCGTAGCCCGGCGCATCGCAAGCCATTGTTTTAAGAACGCCGCCCGTAACAGGGAAGAATCTTGCGCGGCTCTTTTCACAGGAATCAACATCCTTTTCAACTGTTACATATTCACATTTGAGCCATTCTTCCAGCTCTTCAAAGGTGAGTGCCGCATCGACAAATTCACCGTAAAAGTCAACCTCATCCTTTTTTGCAATGCAGGGTCCGATAAATACAACCTTTGCCTCGGGCATGCGCTTTTTTATAGACTCACCGTGAGCCTGCATGGGGCTTAAAACATCCGCAAGGTACATAAGCGCCTTTGGAAAATACTTTTGAATAAGTAAATTAATGCTGTGGCAGCAGGAGGAAATGAGAATGTCTCTCTCCTCGTCACGGAGCATTCTCTCATATTCGTTTTTAACAATAGTTGCACCTATCGCGGTTTCCTCTGCATCGGTAAAGCCCAGCTCTTTCAATGCCTTTGTCATTTTTTCAATACCCACCGACGGGAATTTTGTGATAAAGGAAGGAGCTATGCTGGCAATAACAATCTCGCCCGATGCAATAAGCACCTTTACCTTTTCAACATCGCTCACAACCATCTTCGCGTCCTGTGGGCATACGGTATAGCATCTGCCGCAAAGAATACATTCGTTGTCGATAATGTGAGCCTGATTGCCCGAAAAACGAATGGCCTTTACAGGGCAGTTGCGGATACATTTATAGCAGTTTTTGCAGTTACTTTTCTTTGATATCATACAGCTTGACATAAAGCCTACTTCCCTTCTATCAGATTTTAGCAAGGACCTTTTCCCTGAAAAATTCCTTAAAGCTCTCGGGTGTAACGCCAGTGTACACATTGTCGTCAATTAGCACGGTAACACCCTCGCGGTTACACTTGCTCGTGCAGAAGCTTCCTGCAAGGGTAATTTCTGCATCAAGATCGTGAGCTTCAATTGCAGCCTTAAACTTTTCGACAAGCTCATAGGAGCCTTTAAGATGGCATGAGCTGCCTATACAAATCTGAATAATCATAATCTCTTTAAAACCTCGCCTGCAAAAAAATCTTCCGCGGTTTCGGGCGTTACAGAATAAATCTGTCCGTCCATTTCAAGGCACACTCCGTCACGGCAGCTGCCAAGACAAAATGTTCCGCCAAGCTCTATTTTTTCCTGCAATGCTTTTTCTTCAATAAGTCTTTTAAAGGTTTCAACAACCTCACGCGAGCCCTTCACGTGACATGAGCTTCCTATACACACTGTAATTTTCATTTTCCAAATTCTCCTTATCTGTTAAAAATCAGCTTTTTCAATCCATTCTAAAAGCAGCTTCTTGTCGTCTTCCTTAACATCCACACTCATTGCCGCAGCAACAATGGGGAACCACTTGCAAACGTACTCCTCATCCTGTCCGCTCTTTTCAATGTACAAGCTGAGGTATTTATCTGCCAGCTCCTTTTTGCCCGCCAGCCTCATATACAAACAGGTGCGCGCAACATCTGCAGGTGCATTGCCCTGTGCCGCATGGGACCAGTCGATTATGTAAACCTTTCCGTCCTCAGCCAGTGTTATGTTCGAGGGTGTAAAGTCACCGTGGCATATTTTCAATCTGCTGGGCATTTCCAGTATTTTGCGGTGCATATCAAACCTTGTGATGGCATCGAGCTCACTTTCCATAATTTTGCTTGTAAGCTTGTCGTTAAGTCTGTTCATGATACGGCAGGGCTTTGAAAAAATTTCAAGCTGCAAATCCACCATCATTTCCAGATATTCGTCTGTTTTATCGGGGTTTTCCTCCATGAGCTGTTCCATTGTTTTGCCGGTTATATACTGTGAAACAATGGACCACTTTCCGTCAATACACTCAACGTCAATAATTGCGGGAACATTGAGCCCTGTTTCTTCTACGCAAGCCTGATTGAGTGCCTCGTTGAGCACGTCCGCCTTTGTGTAGTTTTCTTCAAACACTTTAATCTTGAAATCCCCGTCACGGTAAATGGTTTTATTGTCTCTTTTTAAAATCACTTTTTCCAGTTTCATATATCCGTCTCCTTTTTACAAATTTTTTTCACATTGCATATATATAATTTTATCATACAAAACAGCTCTTTTCAACGACTTTCTACATAAAAATAAGAGGAAGCAAAAACTTCCTCTTTAAAAATCGTTGCAAATGTGACCGTTTGATACCATTATAAAACATTTGTGTTTATTTGTTTTATAATAATCATGAGGCACGTAGCTTTGTTTCATGTTGCGACACATCTGTAGGGATACTGTAAAAAACAAATTTCCCAAGAAATTTGCACCGCACCTATTCCATCTTCACTATTACTTATTCCCTAAAAACAAAAGGAAGTAGTCACAACTACTTCCTTTTGTTTTTCTGTGCCGCCGCACTTGCTTCCTTCCAGCCGGAAATTTTCGCTGTGCAAAGAGCTGTAAAGAGGCGCTGTCTCAGCCCCGGGTATTTGCCTTCCATTTCAAAAAGAAGCTTTTTGACCTCTTCGCGCATGGTATTTCCGTCTGCCTCGCACTTGTTCTTCACAATGGGAAGCTCTTCCTTCTCTGCAAAGCTTTTAACAAACCATTCGGGCATATAAATCATGGGGCGTATCACCCATACCTCTTTTCTGTCAAGATATGTTACGGGTGAAAAACAGCCCAGCCTGCCTTCAAAAATCTGATTCATCATAAAGGTTTCGATAACATCGTCATAGTGATGCCCCAAAGCAACCTTGTTGCTGCCTATCTCCTTTGCCGCCTCATTAAGGGCACCGCGGCGCATATTTGCACACAGGCTGCAGGGGTTTTTCTCTTTTCGTATGTCGAATATGATTTCGCGTATGTCTGTCTTCTTTATATAATAGGGCACCTCAAGCTTTTCGCACAGCTTTTTTATGGGCGAAAAATCCATCCCCTCAAAGCCCATGTCAATGCTTATGGCAGAGAGCGTAAATTTTTCGGGGTAAAACCTTTTTAATGCCGCAAGGGTCACTAAAAGAGTGAGGCTGTCCTTGCCGCCCGATACACCCACAGTAATGTGGTCGCCTTCTTTTATCATATTATAGTCTTCAACAGCTTTGCGCATGTAGCTTAATGCTTTTCTCATTGTGCCACCTTCTTTGTGTAAAATCTCCGTCTTTCTGCATTATACAATGAATATTACACTTCTGCAACACAAATTTTTCATTTTGCCATTTGAGAAAACAAGAGAAAACAAGTGAAAACAGGAGAAATCGAGAGATAACCCAAACTTTTTTATTTTTTTATAAAAAAGGTGTTGACATTTTCCTCCTGCTATATTAAAATACATCATGCTGAAAGAAAAAACCAACAAACAACGGTTTATTTCAAATATATAAAACGGAGGTAATTTTCAATGAAAAGCTACATGGAAAATGCCGGCACAGTTAAAAGAAGCTGGTATATTATCGATGCTACAGGCAAGAGCTTAGGACGTGTTGCTGCAGAAGCTGCAAGCATCCTTCGCGGTAAGAACAAGCCCACATTCACACCTCATGCAGACTGCGGTGATCACGTAATCATCGTTAACTGCGATGCAGCTGTTCTCACAGGTAACAAGCTTAACCAGAAGATGTACCGTCACCACACAGGTTGGGTAGGCGGCCTCAAGGAAGTATCCGCAAAGGAAATGATGGCTAAGCATTCTGACAGAGCTATGTACATGGCTGTTAAGGGTATGCTCCCCAAGACAACACTTGGCGCAAAGGCACTCACTCGTCTCAGAGTATACAAGGGTGCAGAACACCAGAACGCAGCTCAGATGCCCGTGGCATGGACAGGCGAAATTAAGTAAGGGAGGTAATTAACAATGGCAGTAACACAGTATTTCGGTACAGGTAGAAGAAAGAAGTCCGTTGCAAGAGTACGTCTTGTACCCGGCACAGGTAACGTTGTTATCAACAAGAGAAGCCTTGATGATTACTTCGGTCTTGAAACACTCAAGGTTATCGTTCGTCAGCCCCTCACACTTACAGGCACACTCGACAAGTTCGATGTAATCTGTAACGTACAGGGTGGTGGCTTCACAGGTCAGGCAGGTGCTATCCGTCATGGTGTAGCTCGTGCACTCCTTAAGGTAGATGAAGAAGCATACCGTTCCGACCTCAAGAAGGCTGGTTTCTTAACAAGAGACCCCAGAATGAAGGAAAGAAAGAAGTACGGTTTGAAGGCAGCTCGTCGTGCTCCTCAGTTCTCCAAGAGATAAGTATCTCCCAACTGGGATTTATCAAGAAATTACAGCACTCATGCAAATGGGTGCTGTTTTTTTATGCCGTTCTCTTTATTTATTCACATTATTATGATATAATGATATCAGTTCGATAAACTTGAATTTGGAGGTGAGATTTAATGCACGAAAACCTCATTGCGAATTTGACATCGAAAGATGATAAATTCGCTTGTGCTATTGCTGATAAAATCATATCCGAGAGTCAAGATACCGATGAATGGTATGGATATTTTGATACCTTTGCTTCGCTGCTTAATCATCCTAAATCGTTGGTAAGGAATCGTGCATTGCACATTCTTGCCGCCAATGCTCAGTGGGATGATAATAACCGCTTCGATACCATTCTATCAGAGTATCTTTCGCATGTTACGGACGAAAAACCGATTACTGCCAGACAATGTATTAAGGCTCTTGTACAAGTAGGTATGGCAAAACCACAATACATTCCAAGGATACTATCCTGCTTTCATGGTGCTGATTTATCGAAGTACAAAGACAGTATGCGTCCGCTGATTGAAAAGGACATGGAAGAAACTGAAAGATTACTAACTGAGTAAATTCCAATTTGTCGAATAGCATAGGTGCGAGTCTTGGTGCAAACTTGGTGCAACATTCCGTAAAAACTATCAACTTTATCAAACGATATGCGATTAACCCCGCCTATTATATTTGGGAAACCTTCTTTCCCAAACCTTTTGCGATTGTTCAAAAAATAAGTTTAGACTCCGTTAAGCATTTTGCACATTTTATCTTTCAAACGGAAGCAAACTTTTTTCAATTTTTAACTCTTGAAATTTTTGCTAAAAGTGATATAATTTACCCATCGAGTAGCAAATGCGTAAGTCCGGATATGGACTTACGCATTATTTTTTTGTGCTTCAGGAGGTAAATTTATATGGAAGAAAAAAATCAGAATTTTTTAGCAACCGAAAGCTTAGGTGTGCTCATGCGAAAATACGCCATACCCTGCATAATATCTTTACTTGTAAGTGCACTGTACAATATTGTTGACCAGATTTTTATCGCAAATGCTTCATATTTAGGCTCTTACGGCAATGCGGCAAATACGGTTGTATTTCCCCTTACCGTAATTTCGCTCGCTGTAGCGGTAATGATTGGAGATGGCTGTTGCGCCTTCGTCAGCCTGAGTCTTGGCGAAAAATATACTGATAAAGCAAGTAAAAGCATCGGTAACTCCATTGTGCTTACAATCATTACAAGCATAGTTTTAACAGCCGTTTATCTTATTTTCAGCGACCAAATTATTGCCATGTTCGGCGGAACTGTCAACGAAGAAACCTTCTTCCACTCAAAGGAATATTTCTTCTGGATTTCTGTGGGTATTCCTTTTTATATGTTCGGGCAGGCAATGAATCCCGTTATCCGTGCGGACGGAAGTCCCAAATTTGCAATGATTTCCACATTGGCGGGAGCAATCATAAATATCATTCTTGACCCCATATTCATATTTATATTCAAATGGGGTATGATGGGCGCGGCAGTTGCAACTGTCATCGGGCAGGTCGTTACCGCTTTGCTTTCACTGTGGTATCTCTGCAACACAAAAATCATTAAAATATCAAAAGAAGATTTCACTCTTAAATCAGAGGTCGTCAGCAAAACGCTCGTGCTGGGAATCTGCAGTTTTCTGTCACAGATTTCACTTGTTGCGGCTATGGCGGCAATAAATAACATGGTGCGCAAATACGGCGCTATGGATACAATTTTCAGCCAAACTCAGTATGCTCAGATACCCATGGCTGTTGTAGGGATTGTTATGAAATTTTTCCAGATTGTAATTTCTGTTGTTGTCGGCATGGCAGCCGGTTGCATTCCTATTGTCGGCTTCAACATGGGTGCGGGACTTAAAGGCAGGGTTAAGGATTTATTCACCCGATTACTGACTGCGGAAGCTCTTGTCGGCGCGGTTGCACTTATAATAGTAGAATTTTTCCCACACGCACTTATTCAGATTTTCGGTGCGGCAAATGAAAGTATATACTATACCGATTTTGCAATTAAAGCATTCAGAATATATCTTTGTATGATGATATTTGCCTGTGTAAACAAAGCAACGTTCATTTTTCTGCAAGCTATGGGAAAAGCTGTTACCTCCACCGTGCTCTCCATGGTACGCGAAATAGTTTTCGGTGTTGGTTTTGCAATTTTCCTGCCTGTTTTCTTCGGGCTTGACGGCGTCCTCTATTCAATGCCTGTGTCTGACTTCTTGACAGCAATTATCTCAGCGATTGTAGTTGCAAAAACCTACAGTCAATTTAAAAATTAACAGTATGTATTGCAACCCCCTCACTTCATTTTTGGGGGTTGCTTTTTATTGTATTATTCCACCGCCTACAACAACATCTTCATCGAACAGCACGTATTCTCACGGGATAATCCCGCACTGTCATTATTAAACAGCTTCATTGTTATGCCTATGCATTCAAAGCCCTCTTCCTTAACAAGGCAAGCTGCCACGGAGGAGTCAACTCCTCCGCTTACAAGCTTCATCTGCTTTTCCTCCATGCACCTACAAAAAAGCCTCCTTTTAAGTTTATTGCTCGCACATCAAAAGCATTGAAGACGGTCCCTCTTTGATTGTCGGAATACGACAACCAAAGAGGGACCGTCCTCAATGCTTTTTCTAAACTTTGTATGAGAAGCTTTTTGGCTTTTTCAAATCAGTCTATATTTCCGCCTTCTACAACCAGTGAATCGGGGTCTGCCGCTTCACCGTAAACCTCAGATAAGGTTGCCTCGTAGTCCGCGTGGAAGAATTGTTCTTCTCCAAGAGCCTTAATTTCGTCATTGAGCCAAGTTAAAAGAGTTGTGTTACCCTTCTGCACGGCAGGTGCGATAGTATCGGCGTTACCGAGTGCGTCAATACCTACAGTAAAGCCCTTATTTGAAAGCGCCCACGCCAGAACTTCAGTATTATCCGTCGAAAAAGCGTCTCCACGTCCGTCCAGAAGTGCGTTGTAAGCATCTGCGTATTCGTCATACTTCTGAAGGTTAATATCAGGATGATTTTTTTCAAAATATGTTTCGGCTGTTGTGCCCTTGACAACAATCAGGTTTTTACCGTTCAATTGTTCAACGTCTGTAATAAGGCTTTCGTCAGGCGAAACAACACCCAGCATTACCTTCATGTAGGGGAGCGCAAAATCAACCTGCTTTGCCCGCTCCTCCGTCACAGTAAAGTTTGCAAGGATTATATCAACCTTGCCTGTCGCAACATATTCAACACGGCTTGCGGGGTCTGTTGACACATATTCAACAGCTACGCCTAAATCCTTTGCAATGCGCTCTGCAAAATACACGTCATAGCCCTGATACTCGACGTATTCATCAACATAACCGAAGGGCGCCTTGTCACTGAATACGCCTATTACAATTTTTCCGCTTTCCTTAATTTCGTCAAGGGTACGGAAGGATGAAGCAGTGCCGCCTTCGCCTTTGCCGCAACCTGCCAGAGCGCCTGCCAGGAGCACCGCTGTAATGACTGCGGCAATAAACTTAACAAAAATATTTTTCTTCATAAATAATTCCTTCTTTCAAAAGCATTTACTGTATCTTATGCTTTTCATAAACAAAGCTTTGTAAGAACTCTTTTGCTGTTTCAGTTTTCGGATTTGTGAAAAATTCCTCAGGTTCTGCCTCTTCGGTGATTTTCCCCTTTTCCAGAAATATGATTTTATCTGCGACAGCCCGCGCAAACTGCATTTCGTGGGTGACAATTACCATTGTCATTCCGCCCTCTGCCAGTTCCAGCATTACATTAAGCACCTCGCGTACCATCTGTGGGTCCAGCGCGGCGGTTACCTCGTCAAAAAGCATCACCTCAGGATTCATACAAAGGGCACGCACAATAGCGGCTCTCTGCTTCTGCCCGCCCGACAGCTCGCGGGGAAAGGCTTTTCTTTTTTTCCACAGGCCGACTCGCCTTAACAGCTTTTCTGCTCGCTCCTCCGCTTCCTTGCGGGGGATTTTCTGCACCTTTATCGGCGCTAATGTTACATTGTCCAGGATATTTTTATGAGGGAATAAATCATAGCTTTGAAAGACCATACCTATTTTTTGTCTCAGCTTTGTTATTTCCTTGCTTCCCGCTGTGATTTTTTCACCGTCTAAAAGGATTTCGCCCTCGCTTATAGCCTCCAGACCGTTCATGCATCTTAAAAGCGTGCTCTTACCGCAACCCGACGGCCCCAGGACAACCACAACCTCGCCCTTATTGACCGTCAGGTTAATCCCGTCAAGAACAACTTCCGTGCCAAAGCGTTTTCTGAGGTTGTTTATCTTAAGCTGAACTTTGTTTTCCATGTATATTCACCCCCACCGCTTTTCCAGTTTTTTCGCCATAACAGAAATCGGCCAGCACGCCAGAAAATACAAAAGAAATATTACACCGTATACCCAAAGCGCCGCACTCGGGTATTCAAATCGGTTTGCATCAATAATCTGTTTACCCACCTTTAAAACCTCGGTTATACCGATAAGAACAACAAGGCTTGTTGTTTTTATCATTCTGGTTGTCAGGTTTATCGTAAGTGGAATAAGCCGCCTGAAGGTCTGGGGCACTACTATATGAATAAAGGTCTGAGCCTTTGTCATACCCAGTGCAAAGGCGCTGTCATACTGGTTTTTCGGTATGCTTATAAGCGCGCCCCTCACTAAATCGCCCATTTCGGCAGTACCCCACAGAACAAATACCACCGTAGCGCTCACATCAGCCGATAGGCTCCATCCGAATGCCCTCGTTACGCCAAAATATGCAATAAACAAAAGCACAAGTTGTGGCATAATACGTATAAACTCCAGATATATACGGCTTATCGCTTTTGAAAAAGGGTTTTTAAGAGTCATAAATATACCGAAAAATATTCCTAACGGTATCGATAATATGACTGAAATCAGACTGATTCTGAGGGTTACACAAAGTCCTTCAAGAAGTCTTAAAAAGTTACTTCCCATAAAAAGTACATTAATCCCCGAATCCTGCATATCTTAGTCTCCTTTCCAAAACAGATGCGATAATTGAAATCGGAAGCAGTATAATCAAATAAAATATAACCAGCATAAGAAGCGCTTCATCGGTTTCATAATAAAGACCAATCAAATCTTTGGTCACATACATTAGGTCGGCAAGAGCAATTCCGCTGACAACCGAAGTTTCTTTAATTAGGAATATTACATTTGCACATATACCGGGAACTGACACGGCAATCGCCTGTGGGAAAACCACTTCCTTCATGGTGAGCCATGGCCCAAGGTCGAGACTTGCCGCCGATTCGAGCTGAACTTTGTCTATTGATTCAAATCCACTTCGTATGGATTCCGCCATGTAACTTCCACCCAAAAAGGTTACTCCTATAATTGCGCACGCCTCTGCGCTTAAGACAACTCCTATTTTAGGAAGTCCGAAATAGAGGAAGAAAAGTTGAACCAATAATGGAGTGTTACGGCTTAGCTCTATATAAACAATGGCGATGCCATTTAAAATCGGAATTTTGTAATATCTCACTATCGCACATATAAAGCCTGTAATTAAAGAGAATAAAATCCCCCCAAAGGCTATTTTTACAGTCAATATTGCTGCATCTATATACATAGGCAGGTATTTTTCCATAAATCCCCAATTAAGTTGCATCCTTTTTCCTCCCTTCTTTCACACATTCATTATATGCTATTTACGCTTTAAACGTTTATCCGTTTTCGTCGCAAGATATGTACCTATACTTTGGAATATCTGTACAATCACAATCAGCAAAATAACAGCAAGAATCATAATCAGGTATTTATACCTGTAATAACCATAGTTTATGGCTATTTTTCCAAGACCGCCACCACCGATAATTCCACTCATGGCAGAGTATCCCAGAATAGTGGTAAAGGCGATAGTTGCATTTGATATTAGGGACGGTACACTTTCGGGAATCATCACCTTAATGATTATCTGCATTGGTGATGCTCCTGTGCTTTGTGCCATCTCTATAATGTTCGGATTAATTTCTCTTATGCTGCTTTCTGCAAGCCTTGCCACAAATGGAAAGGCAGCTATGACAAGCGGTACAATTGAAGCCGTTGTACCTACAACAGTCCCCACAATTAATCTTGTGAGAGGAAATACCAAAATCATTAAGATTAAAAATGGAACTGAACGGAGCAGATTAATTATTACATTAAGTATTTGTAACAGCCATGACGGAAGAGGTAAAATGCCGTCCTTTTCCCCTGCTACCAACAAAATTCCCAAGGGTAATCCGATTAAAATCGCAAATACGGTTGCCAAAATGGTTACATAAATAGTTTCCCATATTGCAAGCGGAAATTGTGTTTTTATAATCTGCCACGCTTCAAATAATGCTTCTGATGAAAAAATATCGTTACCCATAATTTTCCACCTCCTGCGCCATAACGTCCGACGTCCGGGTCAGATAATCTATTGCGGATTTTACGACTTCTTTATCGCCCGTAATACCAAGAAGCATACTTCCGTAAACTTTTCCGTTAATACTCTTTGTGGAGGCATAAGCGATATTCGCTTCAATTCCTTTTTGGACAGCCATTCTTGCAATTAGAGGAGTTTCTGTTGCCGATGCACCGTTAAAAACAATGCGGATAATCCTGTCCCCTGCTTTATTAATAATAGCTGACCCGGATTCCATTTCGGGGAACACCAGATTTTGTGCAGCCTTAGATTTCGGATGGGTAAACACTTCGGAAACCGTGCCTTGTTCAACAACTTCACCGCCGTCTAAAATTGCAACATTCTTGCATATACTTTCAACCACGCTCATCTGATGCGTGATAATAACAACCGTAATACCAAGCTTTTCGTTTATGTTGCGTATTAATTCCAAAATAGAATTAGTCGTTGTAGGGTCAAGTGCGCTGGTTGCTTCGTCGCAAAGCAAAACTTTAGGATTTGTCGCAAGTGCCCGGGCAATGGCAACCCTTTGTTGTTGACCGCCGGATAATTGTGCAGGATATGCCTTGGCTTTATCACGAAGTCCCACAATGTCTAAAAGCTCCAGTGCTTTTTTCTTCGCTTCCGATTTTTTTACACCGGATAATTCAAGGGGAAAACATACATTTTTTAAACAGTTTCGTTGCATAAGTAAATTAAACCCCTGAAATATCATTGTGATGTCGCGACGCACGGTGCGAAGTTTTCTTTCGGACAGTTTACCTATGTCACATCCGTCTATTTCAATCGTACCGCTATCCGGTCTTTCCAACATATTGATACATCGTACAAGAGTACTTTTTCCCGCACCGCTCATACCGATTATTCCGAATATATCTCCATCAGCAATTGATAGTGATACATTGTTTAAAGCTTCTACAATGCCGTCGGCTGTATTAAATCTTTTTGATATATTCTTTATTTCTATCATAATAGCCTCCGGTATTATTGCTTAATTAATCGCATCAAGAGAAGTCTGTTTGCCACCGTAAATTCCTATAGGTTCAACATGGATAGCAGCAATTGAAACTAAGTGTGTTCCGTTTTCTGCATTGAAGTCGTCAAGATAAGGAATATGCTGGAAGTAGTTAGCATCGATTTCGCCGCTTTCTACCACATTATTGGGCTGAACATAATCATTAAATTCAATAATTTCAAGAGTTATGTCTTTTTCTGCAAGAATACTCTTCACAATTTCAAGAATTTCGGCATGAGGTGCAGGAGTTGCCGCAATAGTGATTGTACTTCCTGCAAGTGTCGTATAATCAACAGATGCATCAAAACCATCAGTAGGCTTATCAACTACGGATACTACAGCACCGTCATATTCTGATTCGATAAAATTTTTTACTTGTTCACTCTCTAATGCTGCGGCAAGTGCTTTTATTATATCGGTATTTTCATTACCTTTCTTTGCAACGAGAATATTGCCGTAGGCTGACGCCGAGCCTTCGATTCCGAGAGAATCCTTTGTAGGATTAAGTCCTGCGTCAATAGCATAATTTGAGTTGATTACTGCATAATCCACATCTTGAAGAATGTTCGGAAGTTGCGCTGCTTCTACTTCTTTGAATTCAATATTATGAGGATTTTCTTCAATGTCAAGAATTGTGGCAGCAATACCTGCACCGTCTTTGAGTTTGATATAACCTAAATCTTCAAGCAGAAGCAATGCTCTTGCCTCGTTAGTTGTATCATTGGGAATAGCAATTGTGATTGAATTAGAATCATTACTGCATCCTGTAAGAGAAAACGCCAGGGAAAGTGTAAGTATCAAAATAAGTATAATTGATGTTAATTTTTTCATGATAGTAAATCTCCTTCACTGTTATATTCAATAGTTTATGTACTCAGGATTTTACTGTCACATTCGTCCAAATCGAAAGTTCGCTCTTACAAGCTCTTCGAAATAAAATTTCATATCTGCACCTTCTTTTTAAATTAATAACCGGGAAACTCCGATAAAGTCTCCCGGTTTAAAAGCGTTATTTCGCATTCAATGATGCGACGACGGAGAACATATCAGACACGGGCGCAAAGAAAACGTACACATACACCATGCGCAACACATTCCCATCATATCAATAGCCGTATAAAACTTTATCATAACAATGTTCCCCCTTCTCATTTATTACCTACTTCTTAGGTTGGTTGTATTGTAGCACTATTTGCCTACCTTGTCAATAGGTAATTTAATTATTTTTGTTTTAATTTTTTGACGATGCTTTCTTCCGACCCTATTTATATGTTTTTCAAAATCACCGCTATTAATATATTCTGCAATTACATATTGCTCAAATATTGGCACCGTATAGGAATAAAATCCGATTTTACTATGATTTCTACAGCAGGTTTTTGGAAGAGAGCCTGCCGTTTCTCGTTATATGCACAATTGCACACAAAAAAGCACACAACTCGCGTTGTGTGCTTTTCGTTTCGCATTATTCTACGATTTCAACGGCAACCTTTTTGCCGTCCTTGTTTGCAGCGGCCTTCATAACTGTTCTGATAGCCTTTGCAATTCTGCCCTGACGACCGATAACCTTACCCATATCGCCGGATGCAACCTTCAAGGAAAGAAGGATTTCGCCGTCTTCCTTTTCAGTTTCTGTAATTTCAACATCCATGGGGTTATCTACCAAGGGAAGAACTATAACCTTTAAAAGTTCTTTCATTTTCTTTAATCCTTTCGACAGGGAATTAACCGATAATTCCTTTTTTCTTAAGGAGAACCTTAACTGTATCTGTGGGCTGAGCACCCTTAGCCATCCACTGCTTAACCTTGTCAGCGTCAACTGTGAATGTGGAGGGTTCTGTCATAGGATTGTAAGTACCTACTTCTTCGATGAATCTGCCATCACGGGGATAACGAGAATCTGCAACTACTACACGGTAGAAAGGAGCCTTCTTAGCACCCATTCTTCTGAGTCTGATTTTTACTGCCATTTTAATACACCTCTTAAAATAAATTTTTTATAGTAAATCGGGGATTACCCTAATTTAAAACGGGAATTTCATTTTCTTGAGCTTTTTGGGGTCAGAGAACATTTTCATCATCTTCCGCATCTGCTCAAACTGCTTTAAAAGCTGGTTAACCTCCGAAACCTCTGTGCCGCTGCCCTTTGCAATGCGCATCTTGCGGCTGTGGTTGATGATTTCGGGTTTTTCGCGTTCCTTATTTGTCATGGACTTGATGATAGCTTCAATATGTGCCATCTTCTTTTCGTCCACCTTAGCATTTTTAAGCGCCTTTGAATCAACACCGGGAAGAAGCTTAAGCATATTTTCCAAGGGACCCATGTTCTTCATCTGCTCGAGCTGGTCGAGATAGTCGTTAAGGTCAAAGCTCTGCTCCTTGATTTTTTTCTCAAGCTCAATCGCCTTTTTCTCATCAATAGCCGCCTGTGCTTTATCAATAAGGCTCAGAACATCGCCCATGCCAAGAATACGGGACGCCATTCGGTCGGGGTAGAAGGGCTCAAGGTCAGTAAGCTTTTCGCCCATACCTGCAAACTTAATGGGTTTGCCTGTTACCGCCTTAACACTCAGTGCCGCACCGCCACGTGTGTCGCCGTCGAGCTTTGTGAGAACAATTGCATCAATGCCGAGCTGTTCATTAAAGCTTTCAGCCACGTTTACCGCGTCCTGACCTGCCATTGCATCAATGACAAGCAGAATTTCTGCCGGGTGTGTTTCATTTTTTATGTCAACAAGCTCGCCCATAAGAGCTTCATCTATATGGAGACGACCTGCTGTATCCAGAATAATTGTGTCATACTTGGATAAATCGCACGTTGCAACTGCCTTTTTGGCAATATTAACGGGACTTTTTTCGTCATAATCTGCGTATACGTCACAGCCTACCTGGCTGCCTACAACCTCAAGCTGCTTGATAGCTGCGGGACGGTACATGTCACAGCCTACCAGAAGTGGTCTCTTGCCGTTCTTTTTCAAAAGTGCGCCAAGCTTTGCGGTGGTTGTTGTTTTACCTGCACCCTGCAGACCAACCATCATGTAAACTGTAGGAGCTTTAGGTGAAACGGTGAGCTTGGACTGATTGCCACCCATAAGTTCTGTGAGCTCGTCGCGCACGATTTTTATAATCTGTTGACCGGGAGTAAGACTTTCCAGCACCTGACTGCCTACAGCCTTTTCGAAAACCTTCTTTTCAAACTCCTTAACAACCTTGAAGCTGACGTCGGCTTCTAAAAGTGCCAGTCTGACCTCGCGCATGGCATCCTTCAAATCTTTTTCGGAAACCTTGCCCTTGCCCGTAAGCTTTTTAAACGTATTCTGCAGTTTTTCGCCGAGGGACTCAAAAGCCATTTTGTTTCTCCTATCTTTATCTGAGTTTATGCGCCATGTCAATTATGTCGTCTGTAAGCTTTTCAACCTTTTTGTTAAGCATGGTGGACTGTGTGCTTTCCTTTATTTTAACTGCCGCCTTTTCAATGCCGTCAATGTAACGCATTTTTGCCTGCAGCCCGAGCTTTTCCTCATAAAAGTCAAGCATTTCCTCTGCGCGCTTGATAAAATCCCTCACGCCCTGACGGCTGATGCCTGTGTTTTCGGCAATTTCGCCAAGGGAAAGGTCATCATCGTAATAATATTCCATTGTTGAAAGCTGTTTTTCCGTTAAAAGTGCACCGTATATAGATAGCAGAGCACTGTATTTCAGATTTTTTTCCATAACTGACGCTCCTTGTAAAGTCATTTAACTTTACACCTTTGCTATTCTACACGATTTTATCCCCTATGTCAATACTTTTTTCACAAATTTTTTCACTTGTTGCATTCAAGCTGATATTTTGATATAATTAATATATTAAAGTTAAGAGAGGCTGTGTGAATTATGGATAATCTTACAGTAAAGGCTTTCGCAAAAATTAATCTTTCGTTGGATGTTTTAGGCACGCTCCCCAATGGCTACCACGAGGTTAAAATGGTTATGCAGACGGTGTCGCTTTATGACAGCGTTGAGCTCACAAAAACCGACGAGGGCATCGAATTGGAGTGCTCGCTCCGTTTTCTGCCCACAGGACCCGACAACCTTGCATACCGTGCCGCAGAGGCGTTCTTTAATGAAACAGGCATTAAGGGTGGCGTAAAAATATATCTTAAAAAGCACATTCCCGTAGGTGCAGGCTTAGCAGGCGGCTCAAGCAATGCCGCCGCCGTTTTGACAGGGCTCAACCGTCTTTACGACGCCCGTCTTTCCACCAGAAGGCTCTGCGAACTGGGAACAGCCCTGGGTGCAGATGTGCCCTACTGTATAATAGGCGGCACACGCCTTGCAGAAGGCATTGGTGAAAAGCTTTCGCCCCTTCCGCCCCTTCCCAAATGTCACATTGTGCTTGTAAAGCCCTCCTTCTCCATTTCAACAAAATGGGTTTACGACAATATTGACGCCTGCCCGGATATTGTGCATCCGCCTACGGACAAGCTTATTGAGGCTTTAGAAAATGGCGATTTGTACGAAATGTGTGCAAACATGGGCAACGTGCTTGAGGACGTGAGCATAGCACACTATCCCGTGCTTTCCGCCGTTAAGGACGATTTGCGTGCATTAGGGGCAATAGGCTCCCAGATGTCGGGCAGCGGGCCCACAGTTTTTGGCATTTTTGACGACGAGGAAAAAGCGCAGAATGCCAAGGACATTTTATGGAAAAAATACAAAACGGCATACATCTGCCGTGGAATAAACTTCTCTAACAAACGATAGGAGCGCATTGGTTTTATATGCAGATTTCAGAATTTTTCAAAATTTTCAACCTGTCACACCCTAAGATGGACAAGGTCAATTACTATGTGTACTGCCGTGATTATAACAGTGCAAAAAAAGAGCTGCTAAAATATTTTATTGAAAGAAAGGCAAATTACCTTTCCTCGGCAGAGCCTATAGGCGAAAAGGACAAAAATTTTCCCTTAGCCTACATATCAAGGCACAACATTCTTTCGGGTCCCAACGAGGCAGATTGTTATCTTTCCTCGTTGTTTCTTGCGCCCACGGATGACTATTCAAGTCTTGATATAATGCCCTTTTTGCAGAAGGAAGTATCCTTCATGATAATGAGCAGGCAGAAGGAAAAGGAGGGGGCACTTTTTTATTCGCCCTCGTCAATTTTCCCGCCTCATGTTATTTTAGGCACAAAGGATGGAGCGGAAATTAAGGTTGCCCCCTCAAAATACGCATACATTTCCACAAAAAGCCCCTCGGAGCCACTCAGCGACGAGGACATTTACGAAATATGTGAGGAAAGCGACAGCGTAGACTCCGCATTCGGCGTAAACACAGGCAGAGTTTACATGGGCTTTGACTTTTCAGCAATTGACTTTTCGGAAATTGTGTCGGCACGCTTTTCTGCGCGTATTTCTATTCCCAAGGGCAAAACCAAGGAGCTTTTGTTCTTCCGCATAAGCGACCATTCCTGGGACAAAAGCCTTACCTGGAACAGCGTAAAGGGCAATGTATATTCCTGGGAAAACTCGCCCACAGGCCCCGAATGGACCTCACCCGAGGGAAGCGACAGCGAGTATTTAAACGTTACCTGCCGTTTCTGGTTTGCCCGACCCATGGCGCACCAGTATCTTTCCGACGTTGAAAAAAATGCAATTTACGGCGAAAGGCTTTTGTTCCTTATGGATGCCTTTTCAAAGAAAAAGGAGGGTGGCTTTAACCGCGTGCTGGAAACAGGCGAACGCCTTTCCAACTTCACCACCGTTTTAAATGCACTTATAGATACCCCCGTTATGACACCCGATTACCTTGTGTCCATACTCCACATTATGTACCGCGACATGAAGCACCTTTGTGAAAACCCCGATTTGGGTTGGAGCAACTGGGCTGTTGTGCGCACAAGCGGGCTTAGTAAGGCTATTGACTTTCTGCCAGAATTAAAGGAGCACGAAAAATGGAAGCACCAGACCCGCGATGTACTGAACAGCTTGTTTGACAAGATGTACTCGCCTGACTTTTCCTTCCGCGAGGCAGGGCTTGCCTACTCCTTTTGGTGCACGGATTTGTTTACCTCGGCAATTAAATCTGCGCATATAAACAACGACCCCTACAGTGCTTTTATGCGCAGCAGGATTGAAAAGGCATTTGACGCATCCCTTGATTTGATTTACCCCAACTTTTACGACACAAACGTGGGTGACTCCAACTACCAGAGCAAAGTTGAATACCTTAAGGCTGTGGGTGAAATGTTCCCCACAAAAAAGTTCAAGGCTATAGCGGGCGGAAAAGACGACAGCACTGTTCCAATGAGCGTTTACTACCCCTACTCGGGCAGTGTTATTATGCGTAACAGCTTTGATGGGGAAAAGGGCATGTATGTTGCCATGCATTCAAACCCCTTTGACGGGCACGCCCACGATGATATAGCAAGTGTTATACTCTTTGCCCACAACCGTCCGCTCCTTACGGATACGGGTCGTTACGGCTATTCCCAAAGCGAAATTTCTGCTCATCTCAAGAGTGCAAAGGCGCACAACACGGTGGAAATAGAAAACTGCAAGTGTGTGCCCCATTCACAAAGCGATGCGAAAATCACACGCTTCGTGTCAAGCCCACGGTTTGACTTTGCCGTAAGCGAGGCAAAGCCCTATAAGGATATTGCTGCAACGCATAAGAGAAGTCTGCTCTTTCTGAAAAACGAGGGCTTCTCGATAGTTTCCGACTACGTTTCAACCGACACACCTGCATTGCAGTTTAACCAGAACTGGCACTTTATGCCCCACGCTAACCCCGTGTGCGACTACAATAATCACGTAAGCACAGCCTTTGACGAGGGCAACATAACCCTTGTGTGCCCCGATGCTGACACAGCAAGCATCAATGACGACATTTTCTCCCGCGGATACGGCATGGCAGAGCAGAGCCACATGACAACCTTTACAAAGTATGGGCAGTCCGTTTCCATGACAACGTTGCTGCTGCCCTTTAAGAAGGATGCCAAGCGCGTTTCAGCCTACAGCACCACCCCGGAGGATTTGTCCTCCTCCAGTGCTGTGTTTGACATTGAAAGCGACCGCTGTGTTTTCTACACACAAAATACTGCCCCGGGCAGATTTCTGGATTGCGAGTTTGACGGTGATATGGCACTTCTTATTAATGGCAGAATATTTATTTCCGGTGGAAAAAAGCTTTGCATAAATTCCACTGATATGATCGACAGCCCCACACCCATAAAGGATTTGTACATTCACATTTCCTCGGGCATTATAGAAATGGAATCAAGTTCACTTCGTGCAAGCACAAAGCGCGACGAAGCAATTAAAATTTATGCACCCAAAACAACACACGTGCTTTTAAACGGCGAAACGATCCCCTTTACGTTATACTCCGATTATGTATACGCCGTTGCACCACAGCAATAAAAAAAATGTCCTTAGGAGGGCTCTCCTAAGGACATTTTTTTATTTTTCTGCCACACAATCGCTTTTACACAATCTGCATCTGTCTCAAGTTCGGTTTCCCAATAGCCGTATTGGTCAAACCATGGTGCAAGGCATTTTCTTTCAACAACCTCTCCGTTTTTATAAAACACAGCTATAACCGTGCCCTCAGCGTTTTCGTTATAGCGGTAAAGCTTAAGCTTTACGCTGTCGGCACCCTTTTGCACCTTGACCTTTTCAAAATCTGCATCGGTTGTAAAAACGGATATACACCAGTTGGTGTCAATGCCCGTCCACTCGTGCACATGACCGTTGCCCGTTATGTGCGCCCAATAGCTCACCTTGGGCACAAATGCCTCATCTGTACCAAGGTTGCTTCCCGAGGGAAGAACGAGGTCACTTTTTTCACTCACCGTATATTTTGCATAAATGTCAAACCTGCCCGAGGCTTTCACGGGTGTTTTAAGCCTTAAAAGATAATAGCCGGGGTTTTCAAAGCTTAAAGATTTTGCCTCGTTGCCTGTTTCCATGTCAATAAGTGTGAGTGCATTTTTATCAAACTGCTCTTTAGTGAGCCTTTTCAATTCTTCCTCAGGCGCGGTGTCAATAAGAAGCTGTACCGAGGCATTTTCGTGGCACACATAAATGCCCACAGCGTTTATAAGCCCTTCTTTTTCAAAGCGGTTTGCCGCACATACGCCGTAGCCTACTGACGGAAAGCGCACGCTTCCCATGAGCCCTTTTTCGGTGTGTGTAACCATGCTGTAATTTTGGGTGTATTCCATATCATAGCTTGTGGCGTACTGACCTATGGTAGGCTCCATGTAGGATATATACTCGTATCCGTTATCACCGAAGTCCTCACCCCAGCTGCCCTTTACAATCCATGCGCCGTTTTCATAGGTGTAGCTCTCCCCATCGAAGGATACGGGGGCATCTTTAAAGTTTTTGTAGGAATAATCATCGTCCCAGCCAACAATCACAACGGCATGGTTTGTTGCGCGTTCAAAACGATATGTATTATTTGAGAACAATACTGCGTTTCCGTCTGGTGTTTTTTTGCGGATATAGTGCTCCCAGGGAACGCAGTATGCCGCGGTTTCGGGATTATAGTAGGTTTTTTGGTCGCGCTCATAGGCATAATATGAAACAGCTACCCCGCCGTAAAGCCTTACGGCATTTTTTATTTTGTTTATAACCTCTTTGTTTTTTCCGTAAACGAGGGTTTTTGTTTCTTTATCGTAGCTTGCATAGCTGCTGCCCTCACCCTTGTCGGTAAGAAACTGTGCCTTTGTAAGGGTTGCCTGCTTTTTTTCAATATTAAGCATTCTGTAGCTCACTACGCCCGACAAATACATTTCGTATTCCTCGTCGCAATAGTCCTTATACAGAACGGGGCCCGAAAACCTACTTCGGGCAAGGTAGGCAACTGCCCCTGCACGGTTGCCGCCTTCACTATGAGAGCGTGTGTATTTTCCAAGGAGCCTGTCCTCTGTAGTATTTATCGCAGCTGTCATATGCCCCTCGGAAAAAAGGGCGTCCTCCCGCGAGAAGTCGGCATTGTCGTTAACTGCCATGGAATGGGCTAAGGCGCCGATTGCCGCATAGCTCCAGCAATCGCTGTACCCGCCCTGGTCCCTTACGGGCGGAAAGGCATCAGTGTAAATTTCCTGCGAATTATAATACTTTGCGCAAACAGAAAAAGGGAGCGCAAAGATACAGACCAAAACAGCTAAAATAACTTTTTTAATCATATCCTTACGCTCCCTTATAACTTACTGTATCAGAATAAGCCCTTTTTAACCTTTATGTCTACGCACTTGAAGCCTGTACGCTCAACACAGTCGGAAAGAGCAGTGTCGATAACATTGCCCTGAAGCTTTACTACGGCGCACTTTTTCTTAAGGTCAATCTTACACGAGTCCACGCCCACCATCTTTTCAAAGGCTTCCTTCATGCTTTTTGCACAGCCCTCGCACATCATGCCTTCAATATAAACAATCTTCTTCATATTATCACCGCCCCAATTAATTTAGCCCAGTATATCATATTTGCCAATAAATTTCAATAGAATAATATACGTTTTTGGAGTGAGTTTTTTGAAACATAAGCTTTATATCCACCCGCTGACAATCCCCGTCTTTATACTTATGGGGCTTACTATGTACAGAAATCGCTTCTTCACGCTGTATGTATTCATATTTTGTCATGAGCTTTCGCACTGCATGGTGAGCCTTATGCTTAAGGAAAAGGTTGCCTCTCTTAAGCTTCTGCCCTGGGGCTGTATGCTGAGCCTTTCATCCATTCCCGACAAAAAGCACAGTATTCTAATCCTTCTTGCAGGTCCGCTTTTTAATCTTATCATGTTTTTACTTGGCATATATCCCGAGGAAAACCTTGCACTTGCCCTTTTTAACCTTATGCCCGTAGCCCCTCTTGACGGAGGGGCTCTTGTTAACTGCATATTCGGGAAATATGCGTTTTTTGTTTCGCTGCTTTTTATCTTCGGCATCACCTTTTTCTCTCTTAAGCAGCGCCTGCCACTCATACTGCCTTTGCTTCTTACCCTTTTACTGCTCATTGGCGAGAAAAACCGTATGGAGAAAACTGTTTCTGCCAGAATTATCGGATATTTCAAGGGTAAAATGTAATGTTTTTATTGAAAAGAGCTGAGAAAAAAGATATAATATATTCTGTGAAAATATGGCGAAAGGAATGACTTATATGCTTAATATAGACAACATATTGAAAAACGTACAGAAGCCCAGTGCATACACCGGCGGTGAGTTAAACAGCGTTGTGAAAAATCCCGACACTGTTAAAATCCGCTACGGCTTCTGTTTTCCCGACACATATGAGGTTGGCATGAGCCATCTTGGCATAAAAATACTTTACCACGTTTTAAACGAGCGCAATGACACCTGGTGTGAAAGAGTTTTTGCCCCCTGGATTGACATGGAAGAGGAAATGAGGAGAACAAATACTCCCCTCTTTGCCTTAGAGAGCCGTGAAAGTGTGCGCCATTTTGACTTTTTGGGCTTCACACTTCAGTACGAAATGTGCTATACAAACATTTTAAATATGCTCGACTTAGCAGGTATCCCCCTTCTTGCAAGCGAACGTAAAGAGGGCGACCCCTTCATAAACGCGGGCGGTCCCTGTGCATATAACCCCGAGCCCTTAGCTGAAATTTGTGACTTTTTTACAATGGGCGAAGGTGAAGAGGTTATAAACGAGCTCATGGATGCCTACATTGAGTGGAAAAATGAGGGTGGCAAAAGAATTGATTACTTAAAAAAGATTGCAAAAATTGAGGGTATATATGTGCCCTGCCTTTATGATGTTGAGTACAATGAGGATAACACAATTAAGTCCTTTACACCCAACTGCCCCGAGGCACCCGCAAAGGTTACAAAGCGCATTATAAAGGAGCTTGACAGTGTTTCCTTCCCGGACAAGTTCATAGTGCCCTATACAAACATTGTTCACGACCGCATCTCAATTGAGGTGTTCCGTGGCTGTATACGCGGCTGCCGCTTCTGCCAGGCAGGCATGATTTATCGCCCCGTGCGTGAAAAGAGCTATAAAACATTAACAAACGATGCAATAAAACTGATTAACTCCACAGGCTACGAGGAGCTCAGTCTGTGCTCGCTTTCCACAAGTGACTATACAGAATTTCCCCAGCTTGCCGAGGAGCTTTTAAAGGTAACCGAAAAGGAAAAAATCGGGCTTTCGCTCCCCTCCTTAAGAGTGGACAACTTCTCACTTGATTTAATGGAAAAGGTGCAGAAGGTACGTAAGAGCGGTCTTACCTTTGCGCCCGAAGCAGGCACACAAAGAATGCGCGACGTTATAAACAAAAACGTAACCGAGGAGGATTTACTCCGCAGTGCACGCCTTGCCTTTGAAGGTGGATGGACAACCATCAAGCTTTACTTTATGATAGGTCTCCCCTATGAAACCGACGAGGATATTTTAGGCATTGCCGACCTTGCTCATAAGGTTGTTGAGGAGTATTATAAGGTGAGCAAAAACAAAAAGCGCCCTCCCAGTGTAAATATAGGCGTTTCAAGCTTTGTGCCCAAGCCCTTTACCCCCTTTGAATGGGCTATGCAGAACACACGTGAAGAATTAAGGCGCAAGCAGCAGCTTTTAAAGAACGCCATCACAAACCGCCATGTAAAATACAGCTATCACGAAAGCGATGTAAGCGTATTAGAGGGCATATTTGCCCGCGGCGACAGAAGATTGAACAGAGTTCTTATCGAAGCTCACAAGCTTGGCTGTAAGTTTGACTCCTGGAACGAAACCTTTGACATTGAAAAGTGGAACGAGGCATTTAAAAATGCCGATGTAAACCCCGACTTTTACGTGAGAGAGCGAGACTACGCCGACCTTTTTCCCTGGGATTTTGTCAATATCGGTGTAACACGGGAATTTTTAAAGAGAGAAAACGAAAAGGCAAAGGAAGCCGCCACAACTCCCAACTGCCGTGAAAAGTGCTCCGCTTGCGGTGCCAATACCCTTTGTGAAGGAGGAAAATGCAGTGTTACAAAATAATCATTTTTATGCCCGCTACAAAAAGTTTGGCAGAGCAAAATACATTTCCCATCTGGACATGGTAAGGGTGTTCAACCGCGTTTTCCGCCGCGGCGGTATTCCCATTGCATATTCCGAGGGCTTCAACCCTCATCCCAAGATTTCCTTTGCACTTCCCTTGTCCGTATTTTACGAAAGTGAATGTGAAATAATGCTTTTCTCCGTAACGGAAAGTATCAGTACAGATGAGCTTTTAGAGCGTTTCAGCACTGTTATGCCCGAAGGCTTGGAGGTTATTGAGGTTAAAGAGGGCAAGCCCGATGTCAAGCACCTTTCCTACTGCCTTTATAACGTTTACTGCAACATGCCTACCCAATCACAGCTTGATGCCTTTCTTAATCTTGGAAGCATGATTGTACCTAAAAAGACAAAAAGCGGTATAAAAGACACGGATATAAGAGGCGATATTACAGATATTAAAATAGAAGACGGATACATGACTATGCTCCTTTCAGCGGGCAGTCAGGCAAACTTAAAGCCCGATGTTGTTATAAAAGCCATGAATAAGTATATCGAAAGCTATAATTCGGGCGACTGCGAATATCTCAGAAAATCAATCTATACAAACGATATGGTGGAAATTTAAATGGATATAAATGAATTACGCAATTTAATAAACTATCATTCAAACCTCTACTACACCCTTGACAAAACCGAAATTTCAGACTTTGAATACGACCGTCTTATGAGTGAGTTAAAGCGCATGGAGGCAGAAGACCCTTCGCTCATAACGCCCGATTCCCCCACACAGCGCATAGGCGGCAAAATCCTCGAGGGCTTTGAAAGCGTGAGCCACACGGTCCGCATGGAAAGCCTTAACGACCTTTTCACAAAAGAAGAGGTTATTGACTTCGGCAAAAAAACAGAAGCCGCCCTTGGTGAAAAGGTTGAATATGTAACCGAGTTAAAAATTGACGGTTTAAGTGTGTCGCTGGAGTACCGTGACGGTGTATTTTTCCGCGGGTCAACCCGTGGCGATGGCGATGTTGGTGAAGATGTTACCGAAAACTTAAAAACAATACGCTCAATTCCCCTTAAGCTTAAGGAAAGCGTGCCTTATCTTGAAGTGCGAGGCGAGGTTTATATGCCTCACAAATCCTTTGAGGCACTTAACAGAAAGCAGGAGGAATCAGGGCTTGAGCCCTTCAAAAACCCCCGCAACGTTGCCTCGGGCACATTGAAGCAGCTGGACAGCAGCGTTGTTGCGGCAAGGAAGCTGGACATTTTCGTTTTCAATGTTCAGAGAATTGAGGGCAAGACTCTTTCCACACACAAGGAAGCCATTGACTATCTTTCCTTCTTAGGCTTTAAAACCTCACCCATAAAAGAGGTTTTCAATTCAATTGAAGCTGCCTTTGAAGAGGTGCTTGCCATTGGCGAAAGACGCGGCGAGTTGGGCTTTGACATTGACGGTGCCGTTATAAAGGTAAACAGCCTTGCTCAGAGAAGCACTCTCGGCTCAACGGCAAAGTATCCCAGATGGGCGGCGGCGTACAAATATCCGCCTGAGCAGAAGGCAACGAGGCTCAACCGCATTGTAATCCAGGTTGGCAGAACAGGCGTTTTAACCCCCAATGCCGAGTTTGACCCCATACGCCTTGCAGGCACAACCGTAAGCCGTGCAACGCTTCACAATCTTGACTTTATCCGTGAAAGGGACATTAAAATCGGCGATACAATCGTTGTGCAGAAGGCAGGCGACATTATCCCCGAGGTTGTAAAAGTGCTCCCCGAAAAACGTACAGGCGAGGAAACGGACTTTGAAATGCCCTTATTCTGCCCTGTGTGCAACGCTCCCGTATACCGCGAGGAGGGTGAAGCGGCATACCGCTGCAGCGGCACCGCCTGCCCTGCACAGCTTGCACGTAACGTTATACACTTTGCATCAAAGGGCGCTATGGACATTGAGGGCTTAGGTCCCGCGGTTGTTCACCAGCTTTTGGATAACAACCTTATCTCCTCCGCAGCTGACTTGTACACCCTAAAAAAGGAAGATATTATCTCCTTGGATAAAATGGGCGAAAAGAGTGCCGACAATTTGCTTAACGCTATTGAAAAATCAAAGGAAAATGACCTCTCCAAGCTCATTTTTGCATTAGGTATACGAAATATCGGTCAGAAGGCAGGCAAGGTGCTATCTAAAAGCTTTGACTCTTTAGATGCTCTTATTAGTGCATCCGCGGAAGAAATAGCCTCCTGCGAGGATTTCGGCATGATAATGGCTGAAAGCATAAAGCACTTTTTTGAAATTGAGCAGAACATGGCGCTTGTTGAAAAATTAAGGAGCGCAGGTGTCAACTTCTTGTCAAAGGAAAAGCCACAGGGCAATCTCTTTATGGGCAAAACCTTTGTTTTAACGGGTACACTGCCCACCTTAAGTAGAGCGGAAGCTACAAAGCTTATTGAAGCTAACGGCGGAAAAACCTCGTCCTCCGTAAGCAAGAAAACCGACTATGTTCTTTTGGGCGAGGATGCGGGCAGCAAATTAGACAAAGCATTGAAGCTCGGCATTGCCACAATAAGCGAGGAAGAATTTCTCGCCATGCTGGGAGGTGCAGAAAATTGAAAACAGCATTTAAGCTTTTAAAGGCGGCAAAGAAATATCACCTGTTTCTTTTTATTACTGCCGTTGCAACAATTCTCAATTCAGTTTTGTCACTTTTCACACCAAGGCTTATTTCAAGCCTTGTAAACCTCATTGCAGATGAACCCCAAAAGCTTCCCCTGGAAGCACCCAGGCTGGCATTACTCTTTCTTTTAATTGCTTTTGGTGTATTTGTCACCCAGGCAGTAAAGGTTTATGTGAGCCACTATGCCGCCTGGAACTTTGTTGAAGAAATGCGCAATAAGCTCTACGACCACATTCAGCGCCTTTCGCCCAAGTTCTTTTCCGACAAGCAGACAGGTCAGCTCATGAGCCGTGTCATTAATGACACCTTGACCTTGGAGCTTTTCACAGCTCACTGTGCGCCCGACATTTTGGCAAACTCGGTAATGTTTTTCGGCGTTATCGTAATGCTTCTTTCCATGAATGTGAAATTGGCAATCTACGCCATACTCACCCTTCCCGTTGTTGGTGTGTGCGTGTGGTTTTACGCAAAAAAGGTGCGCCCGTTATTCAACAACCGCCACCAGACTGTTGCGGAAATCAACGGCACACTGCAGGACAATTTCTCGGGCATAAAGGAAATACAGGTTTTCAACTGCCTTGACCGCGAAAAGGAGAAGTTCTCCAAAAGAACTAACGACTATACCCGTCTTACAATGGCGGCATTCAAAAAGAGCAGTATTGTTCACCCCTTTATCGCCTTTTTAAACCAGCTGGGCACAGTGCTTGTAATCGGCATTGGCGGTGTTATGGCGGCAGGCGGTGAGATTGACGCAGGCGAGGTTGTGGCATTTTTGCTTTATCTTTCCTCCCTCTATGCACCAATAAACTCCCTTGCCCGCACAAATGAAGACCTGCAGGATTCCTTAGCCGCAGGGGACAGAATTTTTCAGATGCTTGAGGTCAAAAGCGACGTTACCGATAAAGAAGACGCAATCGAAATCGGCAGATGCAAGGGCGAGATTGAATTCAGAAACGTTTCATTCTCATACAATGAAGCGGCTGAAGTGCTCAGTAACTTCTCCCTTAAAATTAGCCCGGGTGAAACGGTTTCTTTGGTTGGCTCAACGGGTGTAGGCAAAACAACTATTGCCTCACTGACAACACGCTTTTACGACCCCACGGGTGGCGCAATTTACCTTGACGGAGTGGATTTAAGAGACATGACACTTCACTCACTCCACGAAAACATATCCATGGTGCTACAGGATGTATTTCTTTTCCATGGCACTGTAAGTGAAAACATACGCTATGGCGCACCGGATGCAACAGACGAGGAGGTTTTCGCCGCAGCAGCTTTAGCTAATGCGGACGGCTTTATTTCTGAGCTTGAGCAGGGCTACGACACCATCGTAGGCGAAAGGGGTGTGCGCCTCTCCGGCGGACAAAAGCAGCGCATTGCCATTGCCCGTGCAATTTTACGTAACCGACCCATACTTATTTTAGACGAGGCTACAAGTGCAGTTGATAACCGCACAGAAAGGCTTATACACGAAGCAATAGATAAGGTTATCAAAAACCGTACCACAATTATTATTGCTCACCGCCTTTCCACAATTAAAAACGCCGACAAGATTGTTGTAATCGAAGACGGCGGTGTAAGGGAAATGGGCAGCCACGAAGAATTACTGGCACTTAACGGAGTATATAAGAAATTATACGAAACAGGACTTAACGCATAATAAAAACCACTGCAGCTGCAGTGGTTTTTATTATGCTATTATTCAATTACAACATCAATCTTTTGTTCGCTTCTGTTGCCCACAAAATCTTCAACGTAAATTGTAACAGGATATGTGCCCGGGATTGTTACATCGAGCTCGCTCACATCAGCAGATACAAAGCTCTTGAGGTCAACGCCGTTAACGTCCTCTGCCTTTTCGCAGAAGTGGTTAAACCAGTTAACACTGCCTGTGTCCACTTCCTTTGCAAGTGCGCCAAACTCGCTCTTTAAAACAAGTGTGGGCGGTGTCTGGTTGTTTTCGTCGTAAATATAAACAGAGAATTTTCTTTCAATTGTGTTGTTGTAGGAGTCAGTAAGAGTTACTACCATGCCGTCTGTATACGCGCCTGTGGTGTTGAAATCAACAAGGGAAACATCAACCTTCATTCTTCCCTCTTCAAAGTCCAGAGCCTCAATCTCTTCGCCCTCTTCAGCCTCTTCAATTGCGGGGTTAGGCTTCACAAGAAGCTTGCCGTTTTCTGTCTTCAGGTCGTATGTGCCGTCAACGTTATCGCTTGCGGTGAAATATTCAGCCCAGTCAATTGCCGAGGCATCGGTGCCTGCAGGAAATACAATGGGCATGTTTGCGTTTGCAAGCTGTACAGAAGGTGCAACAGCATCAAGAGCATCTGTTGCCTTAAGGGATGTACCGATTGTGTCAATACGGTTGTAAAGAGTTGCTTTCTTTGCCTTGACAGCCGCCGCATACTTGGGCGAGCCGCCTACGCCGTAAACGCTGTTGCCGAAAATGTCAACAGCATATGTACCCATAACACCCATGTTTTCGCTGAATTCGTTAGCTGTTAAGGCGCCTATCATTTCGAAAACCTTAAGGTTATCGTCACCAACCTCGGGATGGAAAATATCGATACCGAACACAATTGCCTCACTGGGAGCCATTGTTTCGCGATACTGGGCAATTGTTTCTGTTCTGCCCATGTTCTTATAGAGCTCTTCTGTGTAAAGCACGTATGCCTGAACAGCAAGCTTGCTTTCCTCAAAGCCAAAGCCACGGAGAAGACCTATGGCGTCACATGCAGGCTTACAGATGCGGTACTGAGAAGCACCCTCAACGTATTCTTCACCTGTGAAAGGAACATCGTCAGGACGAGGCCAGAAAATCATACCCATACTTTCGCCTCTGCCTGCAAGCACATTACTTGCACCGCCCATTCTCCATCTTGCCATATGTGTAAATACAGATTCACTGTTACGGAAGTAGCCGTCAATACCTGTACCGCCGTTAGCAGCTGTCTGACCGAAAACTGCCGAGCTGCAGCTTACAAGACCCTTTGTTATGAGCGAGTCAAGATGCTCAGCCGCCTCAATAGCCTCGGGGGTGTCAACGTTTAATGCGTTACCGTCATAAATAGCTGCGCCGTTGGAGTGGAGCGCCATCTGTATTGCGTAAACATAGTTTGTGTTAAAGGGCACAATTTCGTTACCTGCGGCGCCCTTCTTGCCGGAGTAATAGCGCTGGATTTTGCCTAAATAATCTTCAAACACGCTCCAGGTCCACTTGCCCTCACGGTACAAATCATAAGGGAAGATTGTGTCGCCGTTTTCGTCCTTAAGCTCGGGAACAGCTTCAATAAGGTTTATGTTGAAAACCATTGGCCAGTCAGTAACGTAGATAAGGTCACGCTCCATGAAGTAGTGATGACCGAACACCTCGGGCATAACAATCCATTCTGCGTCGGGATGCTCAAACACGTCAAGATAAGGGTCAAGAGGCTGCAATACGTTCTGTGTAAGAACAGTAGCCTGAGCAGAGCCTGACAAAACTGCCATGTGGGCAAAGGGGTCGCCTGCAAGAACTGTCTGCAGACAGTCACGTGTGGCGCCGTTTATCCATGCCTTCCACTTAACGTCAACGCCCAGCTCCTCCTTAACGGTTGCAAGAGCATTGAGTGATGCAATTCTCTTGTCGGGAGCCATACCGGGCTCACCTGTAATAGGGTCGATATATGTAGGGTCAATTTCGGGAATATAGTGGTGACCGATGTAAATGGTATCAACAACGGCACCTGTTTCTGCTTCGTCGCTGTTGGCACAGCCCGATAAAAGGGCAATTGCCATAATGCTCATGAGCACAGCTGCAATTATACGCTTTTTCATGTTCTCCATCCTTTCAGAGTTATAATCTCCTAAATTTAATATTAACACAAGCCCTGTTTTTTGTAAATATAATTTTCTTGTTTCTTTGTATGACAATTATCTTATTTGCAATTTGTTAATATATTTCATTTTTGTTAAATTTCACAACAAACTATTGCGTACAAGCCCAAATGATTGTATAATATACACAAAGAAAGTCAATCTTTCTTAAAAGACACAAGGAGGCTACTGTATGAAGATTACTATCACAACAAGAAAGACATTCGTTAACGAAATCGACAAGGGCATGATTGAAAAGAAAATTGGTAAGCTCGCTAAATTTTTCAGTGATGACGCAGAGGCAACTGTTACAGTTTCCTCTCAGAAAAACGATAAAATAGTTGAAGTAACAATTTTTGCAAACGGTCTTGTGTACCGTGCTGAAGAGCGCAATGAAGATATTCTCGATGCGGTTGACAGAGCAGAGGTTGCCATTGACCGCCAGATAAGACGCAACAAAACAAGGCTTGAAAAGAATTTACGCCGTGAAGCTTTAGCTCCCGTAGTTGAAGAAGCTCCCGTTGAAGAGGAAAAGGAATTTAATATTATCCGCACAAAGACATACTCCTTAAAGCCCATGAGCGCTGAGGAAGCTATACTTCAAATGAATCTTTTAGGACATGAATTTTTCATTTTCCTTAATGCGGAAACAGATTCCACCGATATTGTGTACAAGAGAAAGGACGGTAATTACGGTCTTATCGAAACGAGATTATGATTAAAATAAAAGAAGCTGTCATTGTTGAGGGTAAATACGATAAAATGCAGCTTAGCAAGGTGTGCGATGCCTTGATTATTACAACCGACGGCTTTCGCATCTTTCGTGACAAAGACAAGAGAGAATTTTTAAAAGCCCTTGCCCAAAGGCAGGGGCTTATTATTTTAACTGACTCTGACCGTGCAGGCTTTGTCATAAGAAGTCATTTGAAAAGCTTTATCCCTCAGGAATATATTAAAAACATTTACATTCCCGACATTAAGGGCAAGGAAAAACGCAAGGACAAGCCCTCAAAGGAAGGCTTATTGGGTGTTGAAGGTATTGATGAGGAAACCTTGGCTCTTCTTTTAAAGGAAGCGGAGGCAACGTGCACAGAGCCCAAAGGGCCACCAATTACCAAGGCTGATTTGTATTCATTGGGGCTTTCGGGTCAGGAAGGCAGCAGCCTTCTTCGCCAGGCTCTTATAAAAGAGCTGTCCCTCCCCTCGCGCTTGAGTGCAAACTCACTTTTAGAAATTTTAAATTCTGCTTATACAAGAGAAGAATTTTTTGAATTCTGCGAAAAAATAGCAACCGTTTAGCCATAAACGGTTGCTATTTTATTTCCTGCTCAAGGTTTTTAAATAAATCCGAATGAAAAAAATCTTCAATATTTATTTCCAATCCGTCACATATTTTCTTTATGGTAGATATGGTAGTGCTGTTATTTCTTCCGCTTATAATATTGCTTAAAGTAGACTGTGTAAGCCCGCTTATTGTAGCAAGCTTGTTTACGGTTATTTCTTTATCCTTGCATAGCTCAATTATCCTTAATTTAACCGCTTCACCTATGTTCAATATTACCACCGCCAACTGTAGAAGATAATAATACTCTACCCCTTTTGAGTTGAAATAATTACCTCAATTGAGTTGATTTTTTATTTTTTCTATGCTAAACTCAAACTGTGTAGCACAAATTCAATTTCAGGAGGTAGTTTTATGAAAAAGCGATTGCAAGGATTTGTCGCAGGATTGCTTATTGGTGTTATGAGCATAGGCGGCATTGCAGGTGCAAAGGAAATAAGCGAGAACGTCGAAGTTTTCTACAACAACATTAAAATTTTTATTGACGGTGCGGAAATTGTACCAAAGGATGCGGTAGGAAATACCGTTGAACCCTTTATTATGAACGGTACAACATACCTTCCCGTGCGTGCAGTTGCATCAGCTTTCGGCAAGGAAGTTGAATGGGACGGTGCAACCGCAAGTGTGTATATAGGTAAAAAGGACGAAACAAAACCTGATAATTATCTTCATAAAATTCAGTATAATGATTATAGAGAAGCCAGCATATGGAGTGATTTTGCTATTATTAACGGCACCGTAACAGATCACAATAACAACGTATATACAAACGGGATTTTGTTTTCTGTATATACTGGGCAGTTTGAGCAAATTGAAGACGATGACGATGCAGCTAATATAATTATTTCTTATCCGTTGAATAGTCAGTATGATACACTGAAGGGTAAAATTGTTATTCCTAAAAAATATGACATAAATGTATGGAAGCCTGAAGACGATTCCGCCAGTGATACATCTTATGTTCTTTTCTATGGAGATGGCAAACTTCTGTATAAAGCTACAGCCGTAACTGCATCCATGCCTCATTCTTTTGATATAGATACATCCGGAGTAAACCAATTGTCAATTAAAGTAACAATTAATTCCCCGAATGCAGGCTATCCTAAACTCGCCCTCACAGACCTTGCATTATATAAATAAACATAAGAAGGGATTTGCCATTGGCAAATCCCTTCCTTCGTTCTGCACGCGGTCAACTGCTCCCACTCTGTCATCGCTACAGCTCGCCAATCGTGGGCAGTTTTCGCATGGGTGTCGTTCGCCTCGCTTTGCTTCGGACTCCACCGCATCTGCACTATTTTGAAGATAAAAAAGCACCCGTAGGTGCTTTTTTTAGTCTTCAAAGTTAAATTCGTCCTTATACTTTTCCTTGAATGCTTCAAACACAGCTGTGAGTGTTTCGTCATCTTCAACGGGAGCGTAAACATCTTCCTCGTCATTAAGCTCTTCAAGAAGCATGATAACCACCTCGTTGTCATCGGGAGGAAGCATAACTGCGTAGCTGTCACCCTCGTATTCGATAACATCTAAAAGCTCAAGCTGGATTTCGTCGCCGTCCTCGTCAAAGAGAGAAACCATCTCTACCTCGTATTCTTCCATGTTCATATCTTCATTGTTGTTGATATCTGCCATTTGTAAAACTCCTTTAATTAATTGTGATATCACAATTATATATAAAGGCAAACGGATTGTCAAGGAAATTCCGCCCGGCGAAATTTCTACCTTAATTGTTCATTCTTCATCATTCATTATTCATTTTTTTGCAGTTAAGATGCTGAGCACCTTAACTGCAAAAAACGTGCTTCCCAATCGTCAATATAATGGGTCGTGAGCGTATCCATTTATTTGTGGCTGTAACAGGGTTATAGTAATATATGGCACCGCCTGTAGGGTCCCAGCCGTTTAAGGCATCACGGGCGGCACGCTCACAGGAGGAGGTCATTGCCGCATCAATCTGCCCGTCGTCAACTGCAGTAAATGCCCCGGGCTGATAAATGACCCCTGCAACCGTATTGGGAAAGGAGGGGTGCTTTACCCGATTTAAAATAACGGCGCCAACTGCAACCTGTCCTGCATAGGGCTCACCGCGCGCCTCGCCGTTAATAGCTCTCGCAAGAAGGTACACATCGTTATTTGACGCCGTTGAACTTGACGAGGAAATGCCCATTGCACTCAGCGTTGCACTGCCTGCAATGCCGTCGGCAGTGAGGCCGTTTTTCCTTTGGAATTCCTTAACAGCTTTTTGGGTCTGTGTGCCGTACTTGCCGTCAACACTTCCCTTGTAGTAGCCCCAGTTTTTGAGCCTGGTCTGGATTTTTGTAACCTCGCTGCCCGTTGAGCCCAGGCGCGACAGCGCGTCCGTCGTTTTTAAATTGTAAAACAGCGCGCTTGATAAAATCAATGTACTTGCTATAACAAAAGACAATATTTTTTTCAAAACAAAAAACCTCCTTTGGCAGTATTTTTTACCGCCACGGAGGTTTTTATACATTATTTAGCGTGTCTTGTTTGCGATTTCGTCCATAAGTGCAAGAATGAAGTCGTTAACCTTCATGCTGCCCTTGTCGCCGTCCTTACGGCTACGTACAGCCACTGCACCATCTTCCATTTCCTTATCGCCCACAACGAGCATGTAAGGCACCTTTTCAAGCTGTGCTTCGCGGATCTTGTAGCCGATCTTTTCACTTCTGTCGTCAACCTCACTACGGATGCCCATGTTGATAAGACGTGTATTGAGTTCACGGCAGTATTCGCGGTGACCTTCACCAATGGGAAGAAGCTTAACCTGTACGGGAGCAAGCCATGTGGGGAACGCACCTGCGTACTTTTCAATAAGAAGAGCAAGTGTTCTTTCGTAGCAACCGATGCTTGTACGGTGGATAATGTAGGGGTGCTTCTTTGTGCCGTCAGCATCTGTGTAAACCATGTCGAACTTTTCAGCAAGCATCTGGTCAATCTGAAGAGTTATGAGTGTATCTTCCTTACCGTGAACGTTCTTGATCTGAATGTCAAGCTTGGGGCCGTAGAAAGCCGCTTCGCCGATACCTATAACATAGGGAATTTCGAGATTATCAAGAATTTCCTTCATCATGCCCTGAGCTTCTGCCCACTGTTCGTCTGTGCCGATATATTTTTCACGGTCAGCAGGGTCCCACTGACTAAAGCGGTAGGATACATCCTCGTAAAGACCGAGAGTTTTAAGCATATAAATTGCCAGTTCAAGACTGCTCTTGAATTCGTCAGCAAGCTGCTCGGGAGTACACATTAAGTGACCTTCGGAAATTGTAAACTGCCTTACACGGATTAAGCCATGCATTTCGCCACTTGCTTCGTTACGGAAAAGCGTACTTGTTTCGCCGTAGCGGAGGGGCAAATCACGGTAGGAGCGTGCACGGTTGAGATATGCCTGATACTGGAAGGGGCATGTCATGGGACGGAGGGCAAAAACCTCCTTGTCCTTTTCTTCGTCGCCGAGAACGAACATGCCGTCCTTGTAATGGTCCCAGTGACCTGAAATCTTGTACAAATCGCTCTTTGCCATGAAGGGAGTTTTTGTTCTGAGCCAGCCGCGGCGTGTCTCTTCGTCTTCAACAAATCTCTGGAGTGTCTGAAGCATAACAGCACCCTTGGGAAGCATAATGGGAAGACCCTGACCGATGGCTTCGCAGGTTGTGAAAAGCTCCAGCTCTCTGCCCAGCTTGTTATGGTCACGCTTCTTTGCCTCTTCAACCTGTGCTAAATATTCTTCCATGTCAGCCTTCTTTGTGAAAGCTGTAGCATAGATACGTGTAAGCATCTTGTTCTTTTCGCTGCCGCGCCAATAAGCACCTGCAGTACTGGTTATCTTAAATGCCTTTACAGCACCTGTACTGGGTACATGAGGGCCTGCGCAAAGGTCTGTAAAGTCGCCCTGCTTGTAGAAGGAAATAACCGCGTCCTCGGGCAAATCGTTAATTAATTCAACCTTATAGGGCTCGTTTGCTTCTTCCATAAGCTTCAATGCTTCGTCTCTGGGCAATTCAAAGCGTACAATGGGAAGGTTTTCCTTAACAATCTTCTTCATTTCAGCTTCGATTTTTGCCAAGTCGTCTGGAGAAAAGCCCTTGTCCAGGTCAAAGTCATAATAAAAACCGTTTTCAATAGCCGGACCTATAGCCAGCTTTGCTTCGGGAAAAATTCTCTTAACTGCCTGAGCGAGCACATGGCTTGCGCTGTGGCGAAGTGTGTTTTTGCCTTCGGGTGTGTCAAAGCCCTTAAATTCAACGGTTGCATCAGTGGTAAGGGTTTCGTACAAACCTACCGTTTCTCCGTCTTTGGTGGCGCAGAGCACATTCCTTGCCAATCCTTCGGAAATGCTTTTCGCAATGTCCATGTAGGTGATGGGCGCTTCAAACTCGCGTACGTCATCACGTAATGTTACTTTAATTACCATACTGATCAACTCCTTATATAAATTATCCTATTTATTTTATCCTTTTACGCTTAAATTGTCAACACATATTTTCCGTTGACCGTAACGCCTGTAAGGCTATCATCGGGGCAAAGTGTAAAATTTTCAAAATAGGGCATATTTTCCTTTTTCTGCCCTGTTACCTTACTTAAAAAGCGGCTGTTGTAGGAAATTGTTCCCTCGCCTGCCCTTTGGGCATTGCGTCTTATTACGCGAGAGTAAACCTTCTCGCCCAGTGCCTCGTGGTAAAAGCCGCCTACTGCGTTTTCCTTAAGCTCTTTTGAATTCTGCAGCCCTATCCTCAAAACCTTTACGCCGTTTTCGAAAAATATGCTGAAGCAGTCCGCAGCAGTGTCAATAATTTGTTCAAAAGCCTCGGGAACATAGTCTCCCTCTTCAAGCATTTTTGCAAGGCGGGTTCCTTTAAGCACAACCGTAGGATAAATGCGCGTCTCCTTTGCGCCAAGCTCCACAAACCTTTTTGCCGTTTTAATGCTTTTTTCGTAATTATCCTTTGGCAGACCTATCATCATCTGAAGCCCCAAGGTTATGCCCCGCGCGTTTATAAGACGTGCCGCATTTTCAACATCAAATACGCTGTGCCCGCGGTTTGCCCGTTTAAGCACCTCACCATCAAGGCTTTGTGCGCCAAGCTCAATATTTGTTACACTGTATTTTCCCAAAATGTCCAAAATTTCCTCTGTTATATAGTCAGGTCGTGTGGAAAGGCGGATGCCCGTAATCTTTTTATTGTCAACGTATTTTTCGGCAAGGGTCAGGTATTCGCACATGAGGGAAATTCCTATCCCTGTAAAGCTGCCGCCGAAAAAGGCAATTGTGTGCCCGCTTCACGTTAAGGATTGAAGGATTTCTTCTATAATTTTTGCACTTTCCGCCATTGTGGGGGGCACAAGCTGCCCCGTGATGGACTTCTGGTTACAGAAGGCGCAGTCGTTTTTGCAGCCCGCATGTGGTATAAAAATCGGAATGTTAGCCATTTTTTCGCACCTCTAAGGCGTTCTTTGCAGCCATCTGCTGAGCCTCCTGCTTTGTTCTGCCCTCGCCTGTACCGAGGATTTTGCCGTTAAGTGCAACCGCCATTGTAAAGAGCTTGTTATGGGCAGGGCCTTCCTCTCTCACAAGGCAATACTCAATATTCACACTGCCTGCCCTCTGCAGCTCTTCCTGAAGCTCTGTTTTATAGTCCGAATTAAGCTTGCCCTTTGCCGCCGCTTCGATAATGTGACCGTATGCGTCAAAGATAACCTCCTGAGCCTTATCAATGCCGCCGTCAAGATATATTGCCGCAAGAATTGCCTCCACCATATCCGCAAGGATTGAAGGGCGAGACCTGCCGCCTGTTAACTCCTCGCCCTTGCCTAAAAGGGCAAACTCACCCACGGAGAGCTTTTCGGCAATTTTAAAAAGGGTTGCCTCGCAAACAATGTTTGCCCTCATTCTGCTCATTTTACCCTCGGGAAAGTCGGGGTAATTATTGTATATATATCTGCTTGTAAGCATCTGCAATATGGCATCGCCGAGAAATTCAAGCCTTTCGTAGCTGTCAACCTTTTTCTCGTGAGCGTAGGAGGTGTGTGTCAGGGCTGTTTTCAAAAGCTCTGTATTTTTAAAGGTGTAGCCCAGATTTTTCTGAAAAGTGTTTATATCCATATTTTTTTGCCTCCCATCCTTCTTAGTGTATTGTATAACAAAACTTACTAAAGGTCAATATTTTTAAAATTCGACACAAACGGCGTGTTTCCCGCATTTTGCGCAGTTCTTCCATCTTTGCGAATTATGTAAACCTCCAAAAAGTTTTCCACACTTTCCACATTGTAGCGTTTTGTGTTTTCCACAGGCTCAAAATGTGCATTTTGCGGTTTTAAACAGACTTTTCCACAACTTCCACATATTTTTTGTAGCTTTTGTGTGGAAAGTTGAAGGATTTCCAACATATGAAAAAACCATCAAAAACTGGTTTACATAATTCTTGTTTTTCCGTTTTTTTGAGCAAAATCCGACAAAAATTTTTCTCTGCAAAATAATTATTGCAAATCCCGCAATTTAGGCTTATAATAATGGATAACAATTATTTTGGAAGGATGATTTCAATGAATATCTACAAGCTTTCTGAAATGACACAGGAAGAAAAAACAAAAATAATGAAGCGTGCAGAAACGGACATTACCGAGCAGATGAAAATTGCAAAGGAAATTTCCGACGAGGTGAGAGACTTCGGCGATGCCGCTGTTTTGAAATACACAGAAAAGTTCGACCGCGTAAGCCTTACACAGGACAAAATCAAGGTGACAGCAGAGGAAATTGAAACAGCCTACAACCGCCTTGACAAGGAAACAAGAGAGGCTATTGAATACGCATACAAGAACATTTACGACTTTCACGAAAAGCAGCTCCCCGAGGAAATGTGGTTTACAAACGTTGACAAGGGGCTCATGGTAGGCGAAAAGACAACACCCATAGTTGATGTTTGCCTTTACGTGCCCGGCGGCAAGGGCAGCTTCCCCTCGGTTTTACTTATGCTCGGTGTGCCCGCAAAGGTTGCAGGCGTTGAAAAGATTGTTGTTGTCACACCTCCCAATCAGAAAGGCGAGGTTGACGATGCAATTTTAACAGCTGCAAAAATTATCGGCATTACAGAAATTTATAAAATGGGCGGCATCCAGGCAGTTGCCGCAGTAGCCTACGGCACAGAAACTGTTCCCAAGTGCCACAAAATTATCGGTCCCGGCAACAGCTATGCAACAGCCGCAAAGAGAGTGCTCTCGCAGCAGATTGATGCAGGTCTGCCCGCAGGTCCCAGTGAGGTTATTATCTTAGCTGACGAAAAAGCTGACCCCGAAAAGGTTGCTCTTGACTGGATGATTGAAGCAGAGCACGGCCCCGACTCCTCCGCGCTTTTAGTTACACATTCAAAGGAGCTTGTTGATGCGGTGCTTCCCATTATCGAAAGACAGAAGGAAAAGATTTCCGAAAGAAGAAAGAGCTTTATCGAAGCTGTTGAGCAGGGCTACGGTGGTGTTATCCTTACAGATTCACTTGCTGAAAGCGTTCAGTTTGTAAACGACTACGCTCCCGAGCACATGGAGGTTATGTGCGATAAGCCCTTTGATGTTCTGCCCGACATTAAGAATGCCGGCGAAATCCTTCTGGGCGAATACACACCCGTAACACTTTGCAACTTCCTTTTAGGACCTAATGCAATTTTACCCACAGGCGGCTTTGCAAAGACATATTCTTCAGTTTCCGTATTTGACTTCTTAAAGCGCTCCTCCATAGGCTATGCATCACGTGAGGGCTTTGAAAGAGTGCGTGACTATGCATACAAGATGGCAACCGTTGAAGGCTTTGACACACACGGCTTGGCAGTAAAGGAACGTAAATAAAACAAAAGGACAGATAGAAATGATTAAAGTTACACGTAAAACCACAGAAAGCACAATGCAGGTAATTCTTTCTGACGGTCCCGTTAAGAAGGACTACCGCAGCAAAATAAGGACGCCTCTCCCCTTTTTAAATCACATGATTGAACAGACAGTGTGGAGATCGGGCTTCAATATTGAAGCAGAGGTTTCTCTTACAGATTTCTGCCTTGCTCACCTTGTTACAGAGGATTTGGGGCAGGCGCTTGGTAAAGCCTTTGCAAGAAAGCTTGAAACGACAGATGGTGTTATGGGCTTCGGCGACGGCTTCGGTATGATTGACGAGGCGCTTGCACACACAACAATAAGCTTTGAGCAGAGAGCATTTTTCGGTTTTTATCCTGCGGTTTCCATTCCCGAAAATGTTGAGGGCATGGCTTCTGAGGAGCTTTTGGTGTTCCTTGACGCATTCTGCCAGGGCGCTTGCTGCACAGTGCAGATTGACCTTACACGCGGTGAAAACACACACCACATCTGGGAGGCAATTTTCCGCAGTTTCGGTATTGCGCTTAAAAATGCCTTTACCGTTGACGAAAGCCGCAAGGGCATGACAAGCGGTGTTGCAGGCAAGGTTACATTCGAGGTTGAAGAAATCTGATGGCTGAATGTGCACAATTTTTGGACAAATACGAATATATCATATTCGACATGGACGGCGTTATCACAAGCGAGCAGAATTATTGGGACATTGCCGCACTGACGGTGTACGAGCTGTTGAATGCTCCTCATTACTACGGCAGTAAGCCCTTTGACCCCATCGCCGCCCTTGATAATGTAAAAGAAATCCGCAGTGAGGTTTTTTATAACGACAAAACCATAACCTTGGTAAAGGAGCGGGGTGTAAATTCCAACTGGGATTTGGGCTACATAATTTTCACATACATGCTCACGGGGAAATGCTCCTCCTATGAGGAGGTTTATCACTACATAAACGGTAGCTCCCTTATGGCATTTGACCTTTATGAGGAATGTGCCCGTCTTTTATCGGAGAATCTTAACCTTCCCGTAGAGGTTTGCCGCAGAAATGAGCTTGTATGGAACATGTGCCGCGACTCGTTTCAGGAGTGGTACTTCGGCAGTGACGAGTTTGAGGTTTTTTACAACACAAAGCCCCGTTGCCCGGGGAAACCCTCCATGGAAATGCGCGAGGTTCCCGCAATAGAACTCCAGGACATTCTTTTAGTGCTTAAAACACTTAAAGAAAAGGGCAAAAAGCTCATGATTGCCACAGGCAGAAGCGACCGCGATGTTTCAAACCCAATGAAGCTCTGGGATATAAGAGGCTTTTTTGAGAGTGATGCAATTGCAACCTATACACACATTATGAATGCCGAGGAGCATTTTGCTTCTTTGGGCAAAAAGGTGCTTCTCACAAAGCCCGAGCCTTACATTTTCCTTAAGGCGCTTTACAGAACAAGCTATCCCGACGAAAGGATAGTTGCGGGCGACTATGACAAGAGTCTTCTTTCAAAGGCACTGGTTGTAGGCGATGCAGGCAGCGACCTTTTTGCCGCAAAGAAAATGGGAAGCGATTTCCTGGCAGTTTTAACAGGCGTTTCAGGTGAAAGAGCACGCGGCTACTTTGAAAAGGAAAAAGCAGAATATATTCTTCCCTCAATCAAGGAAATGATTACACCTTGACATTTGCGGGAATAATGAATATAATGTTTTCAAACAATTTTTATACACGGAGGTGTTATTATGGCACAGGTAACTAAGGACACAATCATTATGGATGTTTTGAGAATTGACCCCGAAACAGCTCCTATCTTTTTTGAAATCGGCATGCACTGCTTAGGTTGCCCCTCTGCAAGTGGCGAAAGCTTAGAGCAGGCGGCTCTTGTTCACGGTGTTGACCCCGATGAGCTTGTACAGAAAATCAACGATTTCTTAGCAAGCAAATAAACAAGTAAAAGCTCTACGCTTTCGCGTAGAGCTTTTTTATTGCTTTTATTGAAAATATAACCCCCACAACTGCCAGAAAGGAAAACAAAACTATCTCTTTGCCGAAAAAGGGTCGGTTTACAATTAAGTATGCAACCAAAAACGCCCCTGTTGCCTGCAAAAGCTTTCCTTGCACATATTTTTTCAAGCTTATGTCATACTCGCTGCATATAGCCGCACTCTGGGCAAAAACGCCCAGAGAGCCCAAGGAAAAAAAGAAGGCTGCAAGGGGAATGTTTTTTATTTTTCCTGCATATGCCACACCCTTTGTCATTTCAAAAATGCCCTCTAAAAATGGCACATTATCAAGCCGTAGCGCACTTGCCACAGCGTAAAAAACAATGAAGGATGCTACAATATTCAACACCACACTGCCACCTGATGCAATGCTTTTTCCTAAAGCTGCCATGAGGGGCAGTTTTTTGTTTTCACCCGTCTTTACGCTGTAATCGCCTCTTGCAAAAATAAGCCCTGCTAAAAGAGCAGAAACAGTCGATGCAATAAAAATTATAACCCCTGCCCTTTTGTCCTGAAACATTGCATTTCCGCACACGTTCAATGCAAAAATAAGCCCGCCGTTATTTGTGTAAGAGAGGATTTTTTCGCACTCCTCCTTATCAATAAGCCCCTCACCATACATTTCGCAGGCTATCTTACAGCCTGTAGGGTAGCCGCCCAGAAGACCGGTAATAAGTGCCGTAGCACCGTAGGGATGAAGCTTAAGCCTTTTAAAAAGAGGGGCACAAAAATCGCCCATTTTTTTTGCAAAGCCCGAATATATGAGCGCACTTGACACTACCGCAAAGGGCAGTATGGCTACAGTTACAGTTTCAAAGGCAGCCTTAAGCCCATCTATCGCACCCATCTGCGCCTCCTCGGGAAAAAGAATGAGAATAAACAAAACTGCTATAAACATAATCTGACCCCTCCCGTAATAAATATATGTATAGTTTATTTGTACATACCGAAAGGATGATTTTATGAAGGAAAACAAAAAATCAAAAAAAAGTGTGCTTTCAAAAGCTGAGAGCGTTCTTGACCTTGCCACGGGAACGTTGGGCGCGCTCCCGAACATAACCCTTTACGGCACCGCAGCGTTGGAGATTGACAACTTTAAATCACTGATGGATTTTTCGCCCGATACTGTAAGGGTCAACACCAGCGACGGCATCGTTCGCATAGACGGAATAAATCTGCGCCTTGCCTTTATGACCGACGAAAGCATATCGGTAAGAGGCGATATACGCAATCTGAGCTTTGAATAAGAGGTGAGTGCATGAAGCTTAAGCTTATAGATTTTCTTTTCGGCTACTGCAGGATGGAGGCAACAGGCACCTTCTGCGAAAGAATAATAAACATTGCAACAGCCAAGGGCATCTTCATACGCGACATAGTGCGCACGTCTCCCGACCGAGTTGAATTTAGTGTAAGTTTAAAGGGTGGAAGGCTGCTTTTATCCGACAAAAAGGTAACAGGCAGTTTGAAAACTATCCGTCAGGGCGGGCTTCCCGTCATTTTAGCCGAGCGCAAAACCCGCGTTGTGGCAATCCTTACGCCCTTTCTCATTTTCCTTTTGCTATTTTTGTCAACGCAGTTTATATGGCATGTAAATATTATCGATGCCACAAAGGAGGAGGAAGCGCTCATTTTAAAGGAGCTTGAAAGGCTCGGTGTTAAAAGGGGTGCGTTGAAGCTTACCATTGACCGCGGGAATGTAAAAAACCAAATCCTTATAGACAACCCCGACCTTATGTGGCTGTGGGTGGACATACGCGGAGCAAGCGCCATTGTAAAGTTTGCCCACCGTGCCCCTGCTCCCGAAATCTTCAACGAGGAGGATTTTTATAACGTATACTCGACCCATGACGCAGTTATAACAAAAATAATGCCCAAAAACGGTATCGCAAAGGTCAGCGTAGGTGATACTGTATTAAAGGGTCAGCTTCTGATTGAGGGCGTAATGGCACAGGATAGTGAAACTGAAAAGCACATACATGCCTCGGGCGAGGTTTACGGCAACGTGTGGGAGGAAAAATGCGTTGTTATTCCCCACAAAAACGAAATCCGCACCCCTACAGGCAATAAATTTGAACGATTATCAATAAATTTTGAAAAATTTCGGTTAAAACTTTTCATAAACAGTAGCATTTTGTATGAGAATTATGATATTATAGAGAATAATAGGACTTTTGCACCCTTTGGAGCAACTTTTACAAAAACAGAGTATCACGAGGTCTTGGTTACATACGAGGAAAACGATATCGACAGCATGAAAAAGTCATGTGAAGAAGAGTTTCTTGCAGAACTTTCAGCTAAGGGCTTTCCCGTAGTGTACAGCGAGTCTTTTATAAACGATGACGGCGAGAAAGTTACCCTTACAATGCGTGCGTTGTGTGAGGAGCCAATCGCCAAAGAGCGGAGGATGAATTTTGGAGAAGATAATTCAGGCACAGACAATTGACGAAACCATTGCAGTTTTCGGAAGCTTTGATTTCAATATAAAGCTTATGGAAAAGGCATTTAACGTAAAAATAACAAACCGAGGCGAAATTATAAAGATTGTGGGCGACGACGAAAGCTGCGAAAGAGCGGGCAATGTTTTTGAAAACCTTTTTGCCCTGCACCGCAACGGCGAGGAGGTAAGCGAGCAGGCAGTGCGCTATGCAATTGACATGGCTCTGGCAGGGCTCAGCCCCGATTACGCTAAAAGCGCCGACACCATCTGCATAAGCGCAAAGGGCAGACCCGTAAAGTGCAAGACAAAGGGTCAGCAGGCTTATGTTGACAAAATTAAGAACAACACCGTAGTTATTGCCATTGGCCCTGCCGGTACGGGCAAAACCTACCTTGCAGTAGCCATGGCTGTGGACGCCTTCCGCAAGAAGGAGGTTTCCCGCATTATCCTTACACGCCCCGCAGTTGAAGCAGGCGAAAAGCTGGGCTTTCTCCCGGGCGATTTGCAGATGAAGGTTGACCCGTACCTTCGTCCACTTTACGACGCGTTAGCTGACATGCTGGGCTTTGAAAACTACCAGAAGTATGTTGAGCGCGGCTCAATCGAGGTGGCGCCCCTCGCATACATGCGAGGCAGAACACTTGACGATGCCTTCATCATTCTGGACGAGGCACAGAACACCACACCCGAGCAGATGAAAATGTTTTTAACACGTATCGGCTTTGGCTCGCGCTGTGTAATAACAGGCGATGTTACCCAGATTGACCTTCCCGACGGAAAGCGGAGCGGTCTTAAGGAGGCCGTTAAAATCCTCCGCGACATTGAATCCTTGGCAATTTGCCACCTTTCTGCCTCCGACATTGTACGTCATCCCCTTGTTCAGAAGATTATAGCAGCATACGAAAAATACGAAGCAAGAAGAAACTCACGCTAAAGGAGATTTAACAATGACACTACGACAGAGAATTCTGTGCATTTTTATGATTGCGCTGACCTTTGCGGCTCTCGTGGGCACGGTTATTGCCTCGGGCTTGTCAACTCAGTACGATGTCTCGGTAGGCGGAGTGTGCCCCGAGGACATATACGCCACAAGAACAATTACCGATACCGTTACAACCCAGTCACGAAAGGCAGCGGCTGCAGCAGCTGTTGAGGATGTTTACGTAACGGACTTCAGCTCCGTTGATCTGGCTGTTGACCGCGTTATCAAGGCACTTACCCTTATACGCAGCAAGCGCGAAGAGCCCGTGGAGGAATCCACTGCGCCTGAGGGCACAACGATTGAAAATCAAACCTATCTTTCCCAAAAGGCATACACCGCTGCCCTTGAAATATCGGATAGTGATTTTGACTTTGTTGCAGAAAATGCGCCCGACATTCTCAAAGATATAATGACAGAGGGCGTAACCGATAAAAACGAAGGCATGGAAAGGTTTGAAAAGGACTTTTCAAGCCTGGGCAACACAAAAGCTGCTGTTTTACTCATTGCCCTTGATCTTTGCGAAGGATCAATAAGCGTGAACAAAACCTACAGCGCAGAGGAAACCCTCCGCCAGAAGGAGGTTGCAGCCAATGCTGTTTCCAACGTTACATACATGAAAAACCAGGTAATAGCCCGTCGCGGTGAAATCATTACCGAGGCACAGCTTGCCATGCTCAAGGAGCTGGGCTTTGTAAAGGGTGCCATACAGATTGACGTTTTCCACACGGTAAGCGTGGTTTCCCTCCTTTTGCTCACAATAGGGCTTGCCATTCTTTACTACATAACCTTAGGCAAAAAAGAGGTTTCAACAACAACAACCATAACCACCGTAATATGCTCCATGCTGACAATTGCAGGCTCATTCATAATTCTTTTCGGCGTAAAAAGCGGCGGAAACATTCTGTATGTTATGCCAATATCGCTCATTCCCGCATTGGTGGCACTGCTTTTAGGTAGCAACCTTTCCTGCGTTATAAACATAATAATAGCTGTTCTTGCAGGCATACAGACTAACGACTTTTCAGTTACCCTTGCACTTATCCTTGCAGGCGCGGCAACGGCATACATATTCTCCCGTGTACGCCGCAGAGCACATCTTTTAAGCGCAACGGCACTCTCTTCACTTGCATATGCCGTTACCTACAGCGCAATAGTGATTGATACATCAAAAAGCATTCTTGATGTTTTCATAATACTTGTATACGCCTTTCTGGGCGGCTTCTTCGGAGGCATACTCACCATAGGCACAATCCCCTTCTGGGAAGCAATGTTTGACGTTATAACCCCCATGAAATTAGGCGAGCTTTCAAACCCCGAGCACAAGCTTTTAAAGAAAATGCTCATGAAGGCTCCCGGCTCCTACCACCACTCTTTAACCGTTGCCAACATGGCGGATGCGGCGGCAGAGGCTATCGGTGCAAATGCCCTTTTAGCACGTGTGGGTGCATACTACCACGATATCGGCAAAATGGAAAACCCCTTATACTTTAAGGAAAACCAGTTCGGCGCAGGCAACCCTCACGACACGCTCCCCTATGAAGAAAGTGCAGAAATAATTTTAAAGCATGTGACTGACGGTGTGCGACTTGCCACGCAGCATCGCCTGCCCACCGCAGTGAAGGACATTATCGCTCAGCACCACGGAACTACAACCACAGCTTATTTCCTTTACAAGGCAAAAAGTGAAAATCCCGATGTAGACCCCGCACTTTTCACTTATGAGGGACCTGTTCCGCAAAGCAAGGAAGCAACAATAATTATGCTTGCGGATGCCTGCGAGGCGGCTGTAAGAGCAATGCGTGAAAAGGGCGATGTGGATGCAGCAAAGGTTGTGGACGACATTGTTTCGGGCAGAATAGCCGAAGGTCAGCTGTCGGGCACATCACTTACCTTCTCTGACCTTGAAAAGGTAAAGGCTGCCTTTGTAAAAACACTTGACCAGTATTTCCACAAGCGAATTCTTTATCCTCAGAACGAGAAAAAGGACTGATTATATGGCAATGATTGATTTTATATTTGAAAATGAGCAGGACAAGCTTCCCTTTACAGAGGAGCTTGAGGCTGTGATAAAAGAAGCTGTTGCAACCACACTGGACACACTTGAATGGTCAGATGTTCCCGTTCAGGTGAGCGTTACAATTACTGACAACGAAAAAATACGGGAAATTAATTCCCTTTATCGCAAGATTGACCGTGAAACAGATGTGCTCTCCTTCCCCATTATTGAGTTTTCACCCGAGGGCGAAGCCTTGGTAAACGAGGGCGACTACGACGGCGACACTCTTCTTTTAGGTGACATTATGCTTTCCCTGGAAAAAGCCAAGGCGCAAAGTGAGGAGTACGGTCATTCGCTTATCCGTGAGGTGGGCTTTCTGTCACTTCATTCGGCGTTGCACCTTATGGGCTTTGACCATATAGAAGAGGACGATGCCACCGTTATGCGGGCACTGGAAAAGGAAATTGCCGAAAAAATGGATCTGAGGCGATGATATGAAAAACAAAAGCTTTTTTTCAAGTTTTACATATGCCTTAAAGGGCATAAAAGAGGTTATAAAAACGGAGCGTAACTTCCGCTTTGACCTTGTAATGGCTCTATTGGTTGTAATATGCTCAGTTGTTTTCCCCTTGCTTAAATGGGAAAGGTGCGTTGTGTACAGCCTTTGCGCACTTTGCCTTTTTGCCGAGTGCATGAATTCGGCAATAGAAGCTTTAGTTGACCTTGCCTCGCCCGAATTTCATCCTCTTGCAGGTAAGGCTAAGGACATAAGTGCAGGTGCCGCACTTATATGTGCTCTTCTCTCGGCAATTATCGGCTTGTACATTTTTGTTCCCTATGGCTTAGCATTATTGAAATAACAAGGAGGACTATTTATGAACGAAAAATCACTATCCCTGGATCTTCTGGAAAAGGGCACAAATCTCTGCCGTTTTCTGCAGACAGAAAAAGCGGAAACGCTTATTTCCTCCCGTTTTTTTGATGCGTTGTGCAAAATGTGCGAAAGCTGTTATTCCTTGAAAAACCCTGCTTTGGCAAAAACAGAGCTTTCTGCGCTCCGTAAAAGTGCATCAGTTGAAGCAGACAAGCTATACCTTTATCTTGACTCGCTCCTGAGTTTAGGCTACATAAGCCCTGCACAGCGTGAGAGCATGGTAAAAACAGTTGATATTCTGAAAAAAGAAACAAATATATAGGAGATACGTCATGAATAATTTTAAATCAGGCTTTATAACAATAGTAGGCAGACCCAACGTGGGCAAATCCACACTTTTAAACGCACTTACAGGCGAAAAAATTGCCATTGTTTCCAACAAGCCCCAGACAACACGAAACAAAATACTTACCATTTTAACCGACGATGACAGCCAGATAATATTTGTGGACACACCCGGTGTACATGCCCCCAGAACAAAGCTGGGCGAATACATGAACAAGGTTGTGACCGATGCTGTCGATGGTGTTGATGCGGTGCTCTTTGTAACAGAGGCAACAGGCAAGCTTCTTAACAACGAAAAGGAAATTCTTGAGGGACTTTTTAATAAGAAATTTCCCGTTATTCTCATTATAAACAAGGCAGACACCGTCAAAAACAAGGAGGACATGCTCTCTCTCATTGCCGATGCAACCTCCGTTGGCGAATTTGCTTCAATTATCCCCATTTCTGCCCTTAAAAAGGACGGCATAAATGCAGTTTTAGACGAAATCAAAAAGCTTCTGCCCCAAGGACCCATGTACTACCCCGACGACATGATAACCGACCAGACAGAAAGAGAAATCGTTGCAGAAATCATCCGCGAAAAAATGCTCCGTCTTCTTGACAAGGAGGTGCCCCACGGCACTGCTGTTGAGATTGAGTACATGAAAGAGGGCGACACCTTAACAAAAATCGGCGCGGTAATTTTCTGCGAAAAGGCAAGCCATAAGGGCATTATCATCGGCAAGGGCGGCGAAATGTTAAAGCGCATAGGCTCCTACTCCAGAAGTGATATTGAAAAGCTTTTGGATAAAAAGGTGTTCCTTGAGTTGTGGGTAAAGGTCAAGGAGGACTGGCGAAATTCCAACTTCCTTTTGAAGGAATTCGGCTATCAGGAAAACGAAGAATAATTTTTAAAAACTCTCCGAAAATCGGGGAGTTTTTTTGTTTAAGGGCGCATTTTTATTGACTTTCTTCCCCTTTAGGTGTATACTGATACTTAGTTTCAATTTCAAAAAGGAGGCAGAAAAAATGCCTGTTCATCATAACACAAAACAAAAAGCATTAATTACCGAGGTTTTAGAAAACAACCGCAATCACGTTACTGCTGAGGACGTAATCACCCTTTTACACAAGCAGGGCGAAAAGGTCGGCAGAGCAACGGTTTACCGCTATCTCCGCGAGCTGGAGGAGGCTGGCAAGGTAAGGAAATATACCTTAGGTGAAAAGAACACAGCCTACTACCAATACACAGGTGAAGGCGGCGACTGCCACGGTCACTACCACTTAATGTGCGACATGTGCGGAAGATTGGAGCATCTTGACCGCTCGGTTGCAGAAAGCTTTGCAAAAAGCGCACGTGAAAGCTACGGCTTTGTAATTGACTGTTCAAAAACAGTGTTTTACGGCAAGTGCAAAAACTGCGCAGGACTGTGAGGTGCACCATGAAAAAACTAATTTCGTTATTACTTATACTTATGCTTTTGCCCCTCACTGGCTGCAGCACAGAAAATGTATCGGAGGGTAAAATCCGCATAACTGCAACACTTTTCCCCCAGTATGACTTTGCCCGTCAGATAGGTGGCGATAAAGTGGATGTAACACTCTTACTCCCTGCAGGTCAGGAAAGTCATCTTTATGACCCGTCCCCTGCGGATATGGCAAAAATCTCTAAGAGCGATCTCTTTATTTACACGGGAGATGCGATGGAGGGCTGGGCAGGCAACATTGCCTCTTCTGTAGGAGGCAATGTAAAGGTGCTTGATGTTTCCTCAAACATTGACCTTTTTTCTCATGGTGAGGAAGAGCACGAGCATGAGCATTCCCTTGACCCGCACATCTGGCTTGACTTTGACAATGCAAAGAAAATGTGCGCAACAATTGCCGCAGAGCTCATTCTTCTTTCACCCGAGAACGAAGAATATTTTACCGAAAACCTTTTGAACTTTACAAATGCGCTTACAGCATTGGACGAGGAATACTCCGCCCTTTTTGCCGAAGGACAAAAAAAGGACTTAATCTTCGGGGGCAGGTTTGCAGTGGGCTATCTCACAAGAAGATATAACATACAATATAAGTCTGCATACGACTCCTGCAGTGCAAACTCCGAGCCCAGTGTGCAGGATATTGCGGCTCTTTCCGACTATGTAAAGGAAAATGACATAAAGGTTATTTTCTGCGAGGAGTTTTCCGACCCTAAGATAGCACGCGAAATAGCCTCCGCCAACAACGCCGAGGTTTTAGTTCTGCACTCGTGCCATAACACAAGTGCCCAGGAGCGCGAGGCGGGTGCAACCTTTATATCAATCATGACCGAAAACTTATCAAACATCCGAAAGGGGCTTTTGTAATGGAAATTTTAACAGCCTCATCAGTTACAATAAACTACGGCAACGTAACCGCCGTTGATAATGCCTCCTTCACGGTTAACGAGGGGGACTATTTCTGCATTGCAGGTGCCAACGGAAGCGGTAAGTCCACACTTTTAAAGGGCATTGTAGGGCTTTGCCCAATAAAGAGCGGACACTTGCATATTCACTTTCCCAAGGAGCAGATTTCATATCTCTCCCAGTCAAACAAAGCAGACAGGGACTTCCCCGCAACTGTATGGGAAATAATTCTCTCGGGCACACAGAAGTCGGGCAAGACTCTTCCCTTTTATTCAAAGGAGGATAAAATGCGTGCCGAGGAATCCATGGTAAAGTTAGGCATGGAAAAGTTCCGCAACACACGCATAGGAAACCTTTCGGGCGGTCAGCAGCAGAGAGCGCTTCTTGCAAGAGCCTTGTGCAAAAGCCCCCGCCTCATGCTTCTTGACGAGCCCTTCGCAGGGCTTGACAGTTCAATAAGCGAAGAGCTTTACAGCCTTTATCGCGACCTTAACAAGCAGGGCGTTACAATTGTAATGGCATCGCATGACTATCAGGCGATAGGCAAGTACGCTTCACGCGTTATGCTTATGAATAATTCCCACGTTGATTTTGTGGGCTCAATTGAAGAATGGAGGGCTAACTTATGGCAGAATTGATTAACCTTTTGTCCTACCCCTTCATGACACGTGCCCTGGTAACAGGCACGGCAATATCCTTCTGTGCGGCGCTTTTAGGCGTTATCCTTGTTTTAAAGCGCTACTCCATGATTGGTCACGGCTTGGCAGATGTTGCCTTCTGTGCGGTGAGCTTAGCTGTAGCATTGGGCTTAAGCCCTGCTCAGCACATTTTTGTTACACTGCCCGTTGTTGTGGCGGCATCCTTTGTTATTATGAGCCTGACAAGAAAGGGCGGCAAGGGCGATGTTGCCATCGGCATGGTGTCAACGGGTGCCCTCAGCTTAGGCATTATAATCACAAGCCTTTCAAAGGGCTTTAACGTGGATGTTTACAACTACATGTTCGGTTCAATCCTTGCCTCCTCCACCTACGACATGTACCTGAGCATTGTGCTGGTTGTTGTGGTGCTTATAATGTTTGTTGTGTTCTACAACCGTCTTTTCCTTATAACCTACGACGAAAGCTTTGCCCAGGCAAGCGGCATCAGCGTGAACTTTTATCAGTTCCTTATATCCTTTTTAACGGCACTCACAATTGTAATCGGCATGAGGATAATGGGTACGCTTTTAATTTCAAGCTTAATTATCTTCCCTGCAGTTACAAGCCGTCGTCTGGTAAGAAGCTTCCGCTCGCTTGTAGTCTTATCGGCAATAGTTTCGGTGGTATGCTTCCTTTGCGGGCTTTTCACCTCCTATTATCTTGACTTGCCCACAGGCGCATCAATTGTAGGTGCAAATATTATCGTATGTGTTATGGTTACCCTTTGCACATTAAGAAAGGAATAAAAATATGGATATAAATGAGCTTAAGCGCAAGGTACATTCTACAGAGCTTTATTTTGAGAGCAGTGAATTTTTAGGTGAGCAGAGAGAATGTCTTGAGCTTTTATATGACTTTAATCAGACACGCCCCTCGGAGCAGAAAAAGAGACAGGAGCTTTTAAAGAAAATGTTCGCCGAGCTTGGCGAGGGCTGCTACATAGAGCCGCCGCTGAGGTCAAACTGGGGCGGCAGGCACATTCATTTCGGCAACCATGTTTATGCAAACTTTAACCTTACCGCTGTTGACGATACACATATCTACGTTGGCGACAACACCCTTTTCGGACCCAACGTAACCATTGCCACGGCGGCACATCCCATATATGTTCCCCTGCGTGAAAAGGGCTGTCAGTTCAACGCGCCCGTAAAAATCGGCAAGTGCTGCTGGATAGGCGCAGGAAGCATTATTCTGCCCGGTGTTACAATCGGTGACAATACGGTTATCGGCGCAGGAAGCATTGTAACACGCGACGTTCCCGAAAATGTTGTTGCCTTTGGTAATCCTTGCCGCGTGGTAAGACCTATCGGTGAAAGAGACCGCGAGTACTATTTCAAGGATATGAAAATTCCGGAGGAATTGAAATGAAAATAGGTTATAATCACACGCTTTACGCCTGCTTTTTAGGCTACATAACGCAGGCGGTGGTAAATAACTTTGCTCCGCTCCTGTTTATTATCTTTCACGAGCAGTTAAACATTCCTCTTGAGCAGATAACACTTCTGGTCACAATAAACTTTCTCGTTCAGCTCCTGGTTGACTTTATATCACCCTTTTTTGTTGACCGCATAGGCTACAAGAAGAGCATTATAATTGCCCATGTGTTTTCATCGGCAGGATTAATAGCGCTGGGCGTGTTGCCCCTTATGGCGGAAAACGCTTTCCCCATGATACTTTTTGCCGTAATAATCTACGCTGTGGGCGGTGGCATAATTGAGGTATTGATAAGCCCTATTGCCGAAGCCTGCCCTACGGACAACAAGGCATCGGTAATGAGCCTGCTTCATTCGTTTTACTGCTGGGGCACAATGGGTGTTGTAATTATTTCAACCCTCTTTTTAAGCATTTTCGGTAAGGAAAGCTGGCACGTGCTTTCCTGTATATGGGCTCTTCTGCCCGCTTTTAATGCCGTTTTCTTTGCCTTGGTGCCCGTTAACCGTCTTACCGAAGAAAACAGCGCAATGAGCCTTAAGGAGCTTTTTTCAAAGAGGGCTTTTATTATATTCATTTTCCTTATGATAAGCGCAGGTGCAAGCGAGCAGGCAATGAGCCAGTGGGCGTCCTATTTTGTTGAAAGTGCACTTGGTGTGCCTAAGGCTATAGGCGACATTACGGGCATGTGTATGTTTTCACTTATGATGGGCATTGCCCGTGTGGGTCATTCAAAGTTCGGTGATACTCTCAACTTGCGTAAATGCCTTATTGCAAGCGGCATATTGAGCGTTGTATCGTACATTACGGTGGCGCTGAGCCCCTACAGCATTCTTTCGCTTATAGGCTGTGCCCTTTGCGGCTTGTCGGCAGGCATTCTCTGGCCGGGGGTATTTTCAATGGCAGCAAAGCACTTTCCCAAGGGCGGCACGCTGATGTTTGCCTACCTCGCCTTAGCAGGTGATTTAGGCTGCAGCGCAGGGCCCACCCTTACAGGCTTTGTTTCGTCCGCCTTTGCTGACAATTTGAACACAGGTCTTCTTGCCGCCGCAATTTTCCCGTTAATATTAATAATCTCAGCTATATCATTAAAAAAGAGCCAATCTTAACTGATTGGCTCTTTTCCTTACTTATTCCCTATTACTTATTACTTCAAAACTTTAAAATGCGATACCTCAGCATTTTAAAGTTTTGATCTATCGTCGCCCATGAAGAACAGAGCCAATGTGCCCTGACCTGTGTGAGCGGCAATAATTGTACCTATATCAAAAATCTTTACATCAACGTTCTTGAACTTTTCTTCAATCATTGCTTTAACAGTGTTTGCATCATCAATACAGTCTGCATGGCAGATAAAGCACTTGCCCGAATAGTCGTAGCCGTTTTGTGCATGCTCTTCCATAACCTTAACTGTTTCCGCAATTGCTTTTTTCTTGCTTCTTACCTTGCCGTAGGCATGAATACTGCCCTCTGCGTTAAGGCGCATAATGGGGCAGATGCCTAAAACAGTACCAAGCATTGCCGCAGGACCCGAAACTCGTCCGCCACGCTTTAAGTGGAAAAGGTCTGTTGCGTAAATCTGATGATGAACGTTAAGGCGGTTTTCAAGTACCCATGCTTCAATCTCTTCCATGGTGCTGCCATTGTCACGCATGTCTGCCGCATAGTCAACAAGCATGCCGTAGCCCGATGCACTTGCAAGGGTGTCAACAACAATAAGCTTTCTGTCGGGGTACTTTTCCTTGAGCTCGTTGGCAGCATTCATTGCGTTTACAACAGATGCAGACATGCCTCTGCCAAACGCAAGGTGCAGCACGTCGCCCTTCTGGAGAAGCTCTTCGAAATATTCAAGATAAGTATAATGATTAATCTGTGATGTGGAAGGCATTTTGCCCTCCTTGAGCATACGGTGGAAATTGGGAAGTGCCTCACTGTCACGGCACATGTCGTCAACATAAACCTCACCGTCCACGGTGTAGGTATAAAATACAACAGTAATGTCTCTTCCCGACACGTAGGAATAAGGCATGTCAACTGTGGATTCGCAGGATAACTGGAACTTACTCATAACGCTTCACCTCATAAATTTCTTATTAAAATAATTGTATCACTTTTCATGGTGCTATTCAACAGACACATCAAAACGGAGTGTTGTTTTCACAACACTCCGTCTATTTTACCATCTGCGTCCGCCGAAGCCAAAACCATTACCGTTACCAACATTGGTCACCACGCTGCCCAGCTCAACTGTGTGTACGCTTTCGCCTATTGTGACGGTGTATGTTTCACCCACCGTCAGCTTATCGGAAGAAAATACAATGCTGTTACCTGTTTTGATAGTGGTATAGCTGTAAAGCACTTCGCCTGCCGCATTCTTTATAACAATATTGCTGCCTGCTGCAATGTTTTCGGACACAACCAGCCTGAAGGAGGGCTGAAGTGAATCGTTATCGGGCACCTCTGCCATGCCTGATGCACCCAGTGCAATCATTGTGCCGCCGTTAACCTTTATAACGCCGCCGGAGTCAAGTGCACCGTTGCCGCTGTTTGTGGGGCCCTCAACAATAATGCTGCCGCCCTCAATAATCATTCTGCCGTTTGCATCAAGCCCGTCGCCGGATGCATTCACAAAAATGGTGCCGCCGGTGATAACAAGGTCGTGACCGGTTGTTGCCTCACTGTTGTTGCGGTTTGCCACATCTCTGCCGCCTGTACCGCCTGCGTTTATACCGTCATCACTGCCCTTGATATTGATTTCGCCACCGTTGATGGTGAGGTTTGCCTTGCTCTCCAAGCCCTCTGTTGCTTTCAAAATGTCTATCTTTCCGCTTTCAACGTAAACATCGCCGTGAGCGGAAATACCCTTACCCTTTTCCGAGGAAAGGCTTAACTCGCCTCCTGTTATATTGAGAGTGCCTGCACAGTGAATTGCGTGGTCGGCAGAATTTACAACTATATTACCGCCTGTGATTGTAACGTTTGTTTCACCCTTGATGCCCTTTGTGGCTGTAGCCTCATCTTCGGGGGCTGTTGTGTTTTCATTTTCGGGCTGCATCATGCCGCCTTCGGGATTAAAGCCCTCGGGAGGCTCAAAGCCTTGGGGAGGTGTCATGCCTTCAGGAGGAGTCATTTCGCCGTTGGGCGCAAAGCCCTCGGGGCGCATCATACCCTCAGGTGCTGTCATTTCGCCGTTGGGCACAAAGCCTTCGGGACGGGTCATACCTTCGGGAGGTGTTACGCCTTCTGTTGTTTGATTATTTCTATCACGCCAGCCTCTGCCTCCGCCGAAGCCACCCTGAGGCATTCCGCCGCCCCAATTGCCGAAGGACTCAGCAACTTCGCCTGTAGTGGTTACATTTATATTGCCGTCTTCGATAACAACATCCTCCTCAGCCTGAATACCGTCACCCTTTGCAGTAACCGTTATGTCACCACCAAGTATTTTTACGGTATTGTTGGCATGGATGCCGTCCTTTGTGTCGGCAGTTAACAAAAGTGTGCCTTCTTCTATCTTGATATCGTCGTCACTTGCAAGAGCATGGTGTGCCTTGCTTGTAACATAAAGGGTGCCTTCGCCCTTTATTTCAATATCGTCGTTGGAGAATATTGCCGCCTTGGCAAGAGCGGTGTATTCTTCTCCGTCTGTAATATAGTTTTCAGTGCCCTTTGAAATAGTAATAAAGGACTTATTTGTGTTTTCAAAGAAAATTACGGGATTTGAGGGGTTTGACATTTTAACACCCTCAAGGCGAAGCTTTACCTTGTACTTGGTGTCAACGTGAATCATTACGTTGTCATTCTCACCCTTAAGGGAAAAATCGCCGCCCTCAGTTATGTAAACAACGTTTCCGTCAACGTTCACACCGCTTCCGGAAACAGTCATGTTGCCAACATCAATTACACCTGTGTTGTCCTTCCATTTGTCCTTGTTTTCCTCATACTCGGCAGTTGTGATTTCAACTGTGTATTTGTCGCCCTTCCATTCAACCTTGGCGTCAACACTTTCGCTCACCGCTCTTACGGGCACCATTGTGCTACCGTTTTCAATAAAGGGCGCTACGTTTAATTCCACTTCTTCTCCGTTTACCTGCAAGGTTTTTTTGCCGATGACAAGCTTTATTACCTTGCCCTCCTTGGTTGCAGTAACGCTTTTTTCTTCGTTATTCCATTCAACGCTCATTCCCAGAGCTTCAAAAATGGCTCTCATTGGCACCATTGTGCTGCCGTTTTCAATGCGGGCGGGTGTGGTGCAGTTAAGCTTTTCCTCGTCAATTTTTACGGTTACCTCCTGTGCCATTGAAGGTACACCTAAGCTTGAGAGAAGCATTATGGTCAATACAATGACACATACCATCTTTTTAAGCTTCATATAATCGCCTCCTTAGCCTAATAATATCTGCACAGTATATACGTTTCGCCAAAGATTAATGAACAATTTGTTAATTCAGAAGAGCTATTGCGCGGGTTTCGATACCCTCTTCCCTGCCTGTAAAGCCCATCTTTTCGTTGGTTTTTGCCTTAACGTTAATTTGTGACGGGTCAAGCTTTAAAACCTCTGCCATTTTTTCTGCCATAAGTGCTTTATAGGGCGCCATCTTAGGCTTCTGGGCAATGATTATTGTGTCGATATTAACAATTTCAAAGCCCTTTTCCCTCACCCGTCTGCCCGCTTCCTCAAGAAGCAGTAAGGAGGAAATGTCCTTATACTTTGCATCTGTGTCGGGGAAAAGTGTTCCTATGTCACCTAAGCCTGCAGCGCCTAAAATAGCATCAATCACCGCATGCACCAGTGCGTCTGCATCGGAATGACCTAAGAGCCCCTTGTCATGTTCAATTTCTATACCGCCTAAAATAAGCTTTCTGCCCTCTACAAGGCGATGTGTGTCACAGCCTATACCTATTCTCATAATTAATTCCTTTCCACTCTGAGTTTTAAAGCACGCCACGTGAGCGCAAAACCTCTGTCATGTACAGAACGTCCTCGGGATATGTAAGCTTAACGTTGTCCCTGCCTGTTATAACTGTTTTAATGGGGTGGTTACATCTTTCCACCAGCATACACTCATCCGTGCCCTCAAAGCCGTCCTCCAAGGCCTTTTTGTGCGCCTCTAAAAGAATTTCCTTCTTAAAAATCTGCGGAGTTCTCACCTGCACGGTTTTTTCGCGGTCAATTGTGCCTGTTATCATGCCATTATCGTCCACACTTTTTAAGGTGTCAACACTCAAAACAGATGCAACCGCGCCGCCAAAATCAATAGCCGCCTGCGCCACAAGAGTAATTGACTCGCTCTTAATAAGAGGGCGTGCGCCGTCATGCACGGCAACGTAGTGGCTGTCGGAGGAAACCTTTTCCAAGGCGTTTTTTACACTGCCCTGGCGGGTGCTTCCGCCCTCTACAATCCACACAACCTTTGCGTAGCCGTTCTTTTTCACAAGCTCTCCGTATTCCTCAATGCTGTCTGCAGGTGCGGCAATAATGATTTCGTCAATAGCCTCGCAGTTTTCAAAGGCTTCAACAGTCCTTTCAAACACGTTCTTGCTGCCTATATTAAGGAGCATTTTGTTATACCCCATTCTTTGGGATTTACCTGCCGACAAAATAATTGCCGAAAAAAACTTGTTATTCAACATACAACCTTGCCTCCCTCAATAACATAAAACTAAAAAGTGCGACCGCACATACGGTCGCACTCGGTAACAATGCCAACTACGCCGCAAAGACAATCATTCCGCCTTGGGCTTTTGAAGCATCTGCTCTTCGACAATGTCCTTAAGAGCTTTGTCAACCACCTCGTAGGTGGTGTTTTTACTCATTACAATTTCACTTATAAGAATTTGCTTTGCATTAGAAAGCATTTTCCTTTCGCCTGTGGAAAGCCCCTTTGTTTTATCGCGCATCATGAGACTTTTCACAACAGACGCAACCTCAAAAATATTGCCGCTCTTTATCCTTACCATGTTTTCACGGTAACGCTTATTCCAATTAAGATTTGCATCTATTTCAACGGTTTTGAAGGCTTCCATAACCAGATCTGCCTCTGCGGCAGAAATAAGGTTTCTTACGCCTATTTTATCAGCACCGTCAATGGGAATGAGAACTTTCATGTCGCCTAACGGAATGCGCATTGCATAGTAACGGTACATGAGGCCTGACACCTCACGCTCCTCAATAGCTTCGATTACACCTGCTCCGTGCAAAGGGTAAACAATGCTGTCGCCTATGCTGTACATAAAAAATTCACATCCTTCTCCTTTTATCATGCTATGTTTAAATTGTAGCATATTTTTCCGATTTTGTCAAACGCAAATTTTTTAAATTGGTATAATATCATATAACAGATTAAAAAGCAATACTTTTTTTCAATAATTCATATTTTTTTAAAGTTTCCCAGGTATTTATAGCTTGTGGCGTACTTTTTGAGCTCATTTACAGCATTTATCATGTTCTCATCGTTTATATTGCCCTCGAGCTCGGCAAAAAAGCGGTACTCGCCCATGCGGTCAATAACGGGGCGGGATTCAATCTTGAGTAGGTTTACGCTGTGGCGTGCAAAAATTTCCAATGCACGCACAAGTGCGCCCGAAACGTGAGGCACGCTGAACACAACTGCCGACTTTGTTGCGCCATCGCTGAGAATGGGGTTTTTGGAGATAACAATAAACCTTGTGGCATTAGCCTTACCCGAATTGATGCTTTCGTGAAGCACCTGGAGGTTATAGAGCTTTGCCGCTCTCTTTGAAGCAATTGCCGCCTTTGTCTTATCACCGCTTTCGCTCACGGTTTTTGCACCTACGGCGGTGTTTACAACGCTGTTAAGGGTCCAGTTTTTGTCCTTGAGGAATTCCTTGCACTGGAAAAAGCCCTGTTCGTGGGAATAAACATCGGTAATGTCAGCTTCCTTTGTGCCGGGTGCAACCAAAAGATTGTGTTCCACCTTAATGGCCGTCTCGCCCACTATGTAAACCTCGTGCTGACAAAGCATATCCAGAACATCGGTTATACTGCCCGTTGTGGAGTTTTCCAAAGGAAGCACACCGTAGTCAGCGTTGCCCGCTTCAACCTCTTCGATAACATTTTCAAAGGTTTTTACGTTGTAAATGTTTTCGTCGAAAATTTTTGATGCGGCAATGGAGCCGTAGCCTCCGTCAACACCCTGATAGCAGGCTCTGCCCACAAGTGCCTTTTTCATTTCAAAGGAGTCGATAAGCTTTTGCTGTACGGAGCGTGAAAGAGCCATAACCTTTATGAAAAACTCTTCTATAACGCCCTCGTATTCCTTCTCAGTTACCTTTTCCATTCTGCTTCTGAGAACAAGTTCTTCACGTGCTGTGTCAAGTACCTGCATACCGTTTTTGAGCTTAACAGTGCCGATATGCTTTGCCACATCCATTCTCTTTTCCATAAGAGAAATAAGCTCTGTATCTATTTTGTCTATTTCTGCTCTGTAATATTCAAGATTTTCCATGTTTTTCACCTTTTTTAAAACATTTTTGCTTCAACAAGATAGTCGAATGCACAAAGTGCGGCACAGGCATCAATAACGCTTACCGCTCTTACAACGATGCAGGCATCGTGTCTGCCTTGGATTGTGAGCTTTTCGTTGGTTTTTTCCACAAAATTCACGCTATCCTGCTCACGGGAAATGGATGCAGTGGGCTTGATTGCCGTTCTGAACACAATGGGCATGCCGTTTGTTATGCCGCCGTTTATACCGCCGTCGTGGTTTGTGCGTGTGTAAATATTTTCACCGTCAGTATAAAGAGTGTCGTTAGCTTCACTGCCGCGCATTTTTGTTACGTTGAAGCCTTCGCCGAATTCCAGCCCCTTGACTGCGGGCACGGAGAAAATAAGCGACGAAAGGCGCGATTCAAAAGCGTCGAATATGGGGTTGCCTATGCCCTTTTCCATATTCATGATAGCGCATTCAATAACGCCGCCTGCGCTGTCAAGCTCGCTCTTTAACTGAAGCACTCTATCTTCCATTTTCTTTGCCGCATCGGGTGATACGGTAGGCAGTATCATGTTCTTAAGTTCATTTGCCTTATCAATGCTCATACAGGATAAATCCCACTGATTATCCTCAATGTCCATAATACTTTTAATGCGTGATACTGTATATATGCCCTTCTTTTTAAGTGCACACTTTGCAATGGCACCTGCAAAAACCAAGGGTGCAGTAAGTCTGCCCGAAAAATGTCCGCCGCCGCGGTGGTCGTTAAAGCCCTTATAGCGCAGGTAGCCTGTGTAGTCCGCATGAGAAGGGCGTGCGGTGGTTTTTAAGTTGTCGTAGTCCTTGGAATGCTGATCCTGATTGTAAATAACAAACGCAAGGGGTGTGCCTGTTGTTTTGCCGTTTACAACACCCGACAAAATTTCGGGAATGTCGGGCTCTTTTCTCGCTGTTGCTAAACTGGAGGAGCCTGTCTGCCGTCTTTTAAGCTCGAAGGCAATTTCCTCCATGTCAATTTCTATTCCCGGGGGCAGGTTGTCTATAACACCGCCTATGCCTCTTGAATGGCTTTCGCCGAAAACAGAAAGCTTTATATTGTTACCCCAGATTGAGCTCATCTGCCTTACCTCCCAACTGCCTGAATCTTTCCCAGAAATCAGGCATACTCTTTTTTACGCTTTCCGCGCCTTTTATAATAACCTCATTTGTACAGTAGGGTGAAATTGTGGCAAGTGCCATTGCGATGCGGTGGTCATTATGCGATGAGCACACACCGCCTGTAAGGCTCTTTTTGCCCTGTATGATAAGATAATCCTCACCCTCAATAACAGAGGCGCCAATGTTTTTAAGCTCCTTTGTTATAGCCTCAAGTCGGTCGCTTTCCTTTATCCTGAGGCGTGCGGCATTCACAATCCTGCCCTCGCCCTCACTTACAGCCATAACACACGCCAGCACGGGCACACAGTCGGGTATCTGGCTTACATCCACCTCAATGTTTTTAAGTGCCTTGCCGTTTGTTCTGTAGCCATTTTCTGTATCTTCAATCTCCATACCCATGCGGCGGTATACTTCAACAATTTCCTTGTCGCCCTGAATAGAATCTTTATTAAGCCCCGTAAGGTTAACATCGCCCATTGCAAGGAAAAACGCCGCCTGGGAAAAATCGCCCTCAACCGTATAGGTTTCACTTTGGTACTTCTGGTTGCCCTTTATAACGTAGGTATTTTCTTCCGCGGTTATTTCAATACCGAACTTTTTTAAAACATCAAGTGTCATGTCCACATACGCCTTGCTTTCAAGCTTTGTGGTAATGACAATCCTCGAATTTTCTTTTATAAGGGGCAGTGCAAACAGAAGCCCCGTTATAAACTGACTGGAAACATCGCCTCTTATAAAGTAGTCGCCGCCTGTAAGTGTGCCCTTTGCGTAAAGGGTGTTGTTTTCAAGTTTGTACGTAATGCCCTTTTCGTCGAATATTTTGAAATAATCGTCAAGGGGTCTTTCCATAAGCCTTTCCGAGCCTGAAATTTCAACCTCGCCGTTAAGTGCAAGTGCAATAGGTATCATAAAGCGGAGTGTCGAGCCCGACTCGTTGGCAAAAAGGGGCTTTTTTTCGCTTAATGCACTAAGGCACTCACGTGTAGCGCAGGTGTCGGCGCTTTCGCCTACGCCTATGGCTTCTCCGCCTCCTAAATACGCCGCAATGAGCCCTCGGTGAGAATAGCTCTTTGAAGGCGGTATTTCCATGTTTCCGTGCAAAGCACACGGTGTAATTTTAATATCCATTCAAATCATCCCTTTGCTATACTTTCAAGCAATGCCACATCTACCTTTTCGTAGTAGCTGTCGCCCATGCTTTTAACAAGCACAATGCTTATCTTGCTGCCGCTTCGCTTTTTGTCGTGCATAGCCGCACCCGTCATACCCGCTAAATTGTCAATATGAGTGGGCAGGTCGTACTTTTCGCAAAGCTTTTTTATCATAGCATACGTGCCTTTTTCTGTTATGCCACTCTTTTCGCTCCACTCTGTGATTGCGCACATACCGATTGCCACAGCAGCACCGTGAGAGTAGGTGCCGTAGCCTGTGTAGTTTTCAACTGCATGACCCAAGGTGTGACCAAAGTTAAGAAGCATTCTTTCGCCCTTGTCGTGCTCGTCGTTTTCAACGATGGAGGCTTTGATTCGACAACAGGTGGCAATAACGTTTTCTATTTCAAAATCGCCACGGAGCAAATCCTCGGCAAGCTTTTTGTCGCGGATAGCACCGTATTTTATAACCTCTGCCATACCGCAGGCAACCTCACGGGGCGGAAGAGTTTTAAGTGTGTCGGTATCAATCAATACCATTTTGGGCTGATAGAAGGTGCCTACCAGGTTTTTGCCCTCGGGAATGTTCACGGCAGTTTTCCCGCCAACGGAGGAGTCCACCTGCGACAAAAGGGTTGTGGGCAGCTGTATAAGTGTCACGCCGCGGAGCACAACAGATGCGCAAAAGGCAGTGAGGTCACCTACAACACCGCCGCCAAGTGCAATTATAACATCGCTTCGGGTAAAATCGTGGCGGATAATTTCACGGCACAAGTATTCAAGGTTTTCAAAGCTTTTGGCTTCCTCGCCTGCTTTTACAACAAGCGAAAACACATCGCCGCCTGCCCCTTTTACAGCAGCTTCAACCTTTTCGCCGTAAAGGGGAAACACATTGCTGTCGGAAACAATGCAAACCTTTTTCCCGCAGCAGAAATCCTTAAGAAGAGTGTCCGCTTCGTCAAAAAGCTTTTTTCCAATATGTATTTTATATTCCTTCTTCGGAATTTTCACATCAAGAGACAACATTGCACAAACCTTCTTTTTTAAAAAATGTATATTAGATTAATTATAGCACCGACATTTTATGTTTTCAAGTTTTTTGCAAATTTACCTTGAAATTTCGGCAATTTATGTTACAATAATATCAATATTTTTTTGGAAGGTCTTGATTTTTTATGTACATAACAGGTATAGGCACAATTGTAAATGTACTCACCGTTGTAGCAGGCTCACTTATCGGGCTTTTTGCAAAAAAGCTCATTAACGATAAGCTCCGCGAGGGCATAATGAGTGCACTTGGCTTAGCAGTTTTCACCATAGGCATATCGGGCGTTGTGACAAACAGCATTTTTGTATCGGGCGCCACTCTGTCGTCGGAATTTACACTGCTTATGATACTGTCCCTTGCAATAGGCTCTCTTATCGGCACACTTATTGACATTGAAAAGCGCCTTGACGATTTGGGTCAGTTTTTCCAGGCAAAGCTTACAAAGAACGACTCGGGCTCAACCTTTGCCGAGGGCTTTGTGTCTGCCTCGCTCCTTTTCTGTGTAGGCAGCATGGCAATCGTGGGCTCCCTCAACGACGGCATTTCCCACGACCCTAACATCCTTTTCGCAAAGAGCATCCTTGACGGAATTATGGCAGTTGTGTTTGCCTCAACCTTGGGCATAGGCACAATGATGAGCTGTTTTTCGCTTATAATTTATCAGGGCGGCATAACCCTTTGTGCATCACTTGTTGCACCATACCTCACCGATACAGTTATATCTCAGATGGGTCTTATCGGTAATATACTTATTATGGCAATAGGTCTTAACTTTGTTTACAAGCCTAAATTCAAGGTGGGCAATATGCTCCCTGCGGTTTTCATTCCCGTTATTTATTATATTATCAAAACAATTTTTAGCTTTTAAGGAGAAACGATATGTTCAACCGTTCCTGTGGCGTTTTGTGTCACATTTCTTCAATCCCCGGCAGATACGGCATCGGCACCTTTGGCAAGGAGGCTGTTGAATTTGCCCAATTCCTCCGCAGCATGGATATCCGCGCATGGCAGGTGTTGCCCCTTTGCCCTACAGACGATTACAACTCCCCCTATGCAGGCTGCAGTGCCTTTGCAGGCAACCCCTTCTTTATTGACCCCGAAATCCTTTTTGAAGAAAAGCTCCTTACAAAGGAGGAGCTTGAAAGCGCAGTTGCGCCTCAGCCCTACAGTGCCGACTTCAAATTTTTAAAGGAAACACGCCTGCCCCTTTTTAAAAAGGCGTTTGACCGCTTCAAGGAAAAGGGTATGAGCGTACTTGAAAGGTTTTTAACCGAGAACCCGGAGCTCGACGACTACGCTCTTTTCACAGCTCTTAAGGAGCATCATGACCTTCTTCCCTGGTGGGAATGGCCCGAGGGCGAAAAAATGCGAGAGGAAAAGGCGCTCAAAAAGGCAAAGGAAGAATTAAAGGACGAATATTTCTTTGCACTCTTTTTGCAGTATGAATTTCACAAGCAGTTCGCTTCTCTTAAGGAAAAGGTAAATGCCTTAGGCGTTTCCATTATAGGCGATATGCCCATCTACCTTGCACACGACTCAGCAGATGTGTGGGCAAACAGAAGCATTTTCTCAGTAGATGAAGAAACCTGTGCCCTTCGCGCCTGCGCAGGCGTACCTCCGGACTATTTCTGTGCGGAAGGACAGCTCTGGGGCAACCCTCTTTATGACTGGGACGCAATGAAAAAGGATGGCTACAAATGGTGGATAAAGAGAGCGGGCTACGCATTTTCTCTTTACGATGCAGTACGTATTGACCATTTCAGAGCTTTCTCTGCTTACTGGTCTGTGCCTGCAGGCGAAAAGGCAACAAAGGGCGAATGGATAAAGGGTCCCGGGATGGACTTTTTCAATGCACTCAGAAAGGAATACCCCACAAGCCCCATTATTGCTGAGGACTTAGGCGACATTGACGACGATGTGCGTCAGCTTGTAAAGGATACAAAATTCCCCGGAATGGGCGTTATGCAGTTCGCATTCCTCTCCGACGGGGACAACACACATATGCCCTATAACTACTCCAAGGATACTGTTGCATACACAGGCACACACGATAATAACACAATCCTCGGTTGGCTCTGGGAGGCAGACGACGCGTCCCGTAAGAGAATCTGCTCCTACTGCAACTTTGAGGGTGACTGGGGCATGGGCGGCTATAATGCACCATGTATCCAAACTATCATAAGAACGCTTTTTGAATCAAGCGCTCTTCTTGCAATCGTTCCCGTGCAGGACTTGTGTGGCTTCGGTGCAGACACAAGGATGAACACCCCCGGCAAGGCAGACGGCAACTGGTCCTTCAGAATTACAAAGGAAAGCCTGGATGGTGTAAACAAGGACTTTTTCAGAAAAATGTCCAACATGTACCACAGAAATCAAAGTCTTGTGTAAGGAGGCTCATTATGAGGAATTTTTCTTTTGCACTCGTTTTAACGCTTTGTATTGCAGTTTTATTTTCAGCATGCACAAGCACTGCTACAGACCCTACCGAACAGACGGAATTGCCCACCTTATCTGTTGAAGAAAAATACAGTGAAGCAGTTGGTTTAATTGCCTCGTCTGAATGTGACAAGGCTTATAGCATTTTAAAGGACATTGAGGCTTTTGCCGACGCAAAAGCCCTTCTCACAAATTTTCTGATAACAGAAAAAACCACAGCAACACGTAGCGACGGCACTTCATACACACTCGAAACTACCTCCAATGCCTTCGACACGATTGTTAAGGAAGAACAGCTTACATCTGACGGTGAGCACATTCTCAACGAATATGAGCTTGATTTAAACGGGGTTGTGGTCAAGTCAAAAAATAATTCCGACGGCTATGTAATCACATGGGATTATATATACGACGAAAACGGCACGCTTGTAAAAAAAGAAGGCGTCGATGGAAGCGGCAACAAAGGCTCCTATTCATACGAGTATGACGAAAACGGCAACATGGTAAAGGAAACCTATAAGGATGGTGCAACTACGGATGTTACAACCTTTACCTACGATGCAAACAATAATCTCATAAAGAAAGAGTATGACGCACCCTTTAATCTGTATTATGTTGTTGAATATTTTTATAATGAGAAAAACCAAAAGGTTAAAACAACCTGGGACGACGCCAACTCAGATTCATGGGTAAGCGAGGATGTCTACGGAGAAGACGGCAACATCATTCAGAACATTTTTACCGAGGACGGCGTTGTGGAGATTACCGATTTTACATATTATCCCGACGGCGAGCTTTTAAGCTCAACCACCCACAAGGATAACGAAGAAGATTTCACAATAAAGTACGAATACGATACAATTATAACATACGCAGAACATTAAAACAGAAAAATACCGTTGGGAAATCCCAACGGTATTTTTTTACATCAGTTCGCTTACAAGCTGCGCAAATTCCACAGCGTTTTCAATGGGCATGTCCGCAATTAAAAGTGCCTGTGTGTAAAGGATTTTGGAAAGCTTGCCTGCCTTTTCCTTGTCGGTTTCAAAGGCTTTTTTAAGCGCTTCAAAGGCATGGTGCTCGCCGTTTAATTCCAAAACACGTCTTGCCTTAATGGCGTTTTCCTTTTCGCCGGGCAGGCTCTTGAAGTACTTTTCCATCTCCAGTGTTACCTCGCCCTCACTTGTAAGGCACACGCTGTGGCTCTTAAGCTTGTGGGATATACGCACAAACTCAACCTCGCCGCCTAACGCTTCCTTCACAAAATCAAGGAGCTCCTTGTTTTCCTCTTCCTTCTTTTCAGCCTCCTGCTTTTCCTCGTCTGTTTCAAGCCCAAGGTCCTTGTCGTTAATGTTTTTGAATTCCTTTTCCATAAAGGTGCCTAAGATGTTAACAACGAACTCGTCAACATCGTCTGTAAGGTAGAGAATGCCGTAGCCCTTTTCCTTTACTGTTTCTGCCTGGGGAAGCAGGTTAATCTTACTAACGCTTTCACCGCGGGCATAGTAAATATATTTCTGACCATCGGGCATAGCGGATACATATTCCTCTAAGCTTACAAGGGAGTCCGTAAGAGAGGAATAGTACAACAATAGGTCGGAAAGCTGGTCCTTATGCACGCCATAGTCGGACACAACGCCGTACTTAAGCTGCAGACCGAACTCAGTAAAGAAGCTTTCGTACTTTTCTCTTTCGCTTGTCATGAGCTTTTTTAATTCGCTCTTTATTTTCTTTTCGAGGTTATTTGCAATCTGCTTGAGTTGACGGTCGTGCTGCAATATTTCACGGGAAATGTTAAGGGACAAATTGTCCGAATCAACAACACCCTTTACAAAGCGGAAGTGCTCGGGCAGAAGCTGTTCGCAGCGCTCCATAATCATAACGGATGAGGTGTAAAGGCTTAAGCCCTTCTGGTATTCCTTGGTGTAGTATGTCATGGGTGCCTTTGAGGGGATGAAGAGCATTGCCTTATAGTTAAGGCTGCCCTCCGCGTTTATCCTTATAACCTTGCAGGGGTCGTTCATGTCGTAGAAGGTTTCCTTATAGAAGCTGTTGCACTCCTCGTCGGTAACCTCGCTTTTGCCTCTCTGCCAGATGGGCACCATGCTGTTGACAACCTCGTCCTCGAAGTATTTTGCATCGGACCCTTCAATTGTTTTTTCCTCAGGCATAACAATGGGGTAGCGCACATAGTCGGAATACTTTTTGATAATGCCCTTAATGCGGTAGGGGCGCAGGAATTCGTCATAAACCTCGTCCTCTGTGTTGGGCTTTATGTACATAACAATTGTTGTGCCAACCTCGTCCTTTATGCATTCGCGGATTGTGTAGCCGTCAACGCCTGTGCTCTCCCATACGTGAGCCTGGTCGTCTTTAAGGCTTTTTGTTGTAACTGTCACCTTGTCTGCAACCATGAATGCACTATAGAAGCCTACGCCGAACTGACCTATAATGTCAATTTCCTTTTCAGCCTTTTCCTCCTCGGAAAGGTTTTCTTTAAAGCTTAAAGAGCCGCTCTTTGCAATTGTGCCCAGGTTTTCTTCAAGCTCTTCCTTTGTCATGCCGATGCCGTTGTCGGAAACGGTAACTGTGCGTCTTTCTTTATCAAGCTCCACGCGGATTTTGAAATCTGTTCTATCGAAGCCCTGGGCACCTTCGGAAAGTGCCACATAGCAACGCTTGTCAATAGCATCGGATGCGTTTGAAATTATTTCACGCAGGAAAATTTCCTTATGCGTGTAGATGGAGTTTATCATTAAGTCAAGAATTCTCTTTGACTCGGTTTTAAACTGCTTTTTTGCCATTTTAACTCATTCCTTTCATTTGTACATAATACCACGTTTTTATTTATTCGGCAACAGCAATTTTTATTGCCCGGGGGATATTTTCAACCTCTGTCGCATCCGCCTCTCCGCCGTATTCGCCGTCAAGGGTCCAGGCAATGCTTTCAGTTGATGAAAACTTAACCTTATCGGTTTTTATCACATAGTAGTGCTCGCTATCCGTCTTTTTGTTCAGAAGGTCGGCTATTATTTCATTAAGGTCGGAGGCTTTCTGTATTTTCTTAAACAGCAGCACCTCAAAAAGCCCGTCGCATAAATCCACCTGCAGGCTTTTTATTTTTATACCGCCCACAGAATTTGAATTTGCAACCATGCCGAAAATGAATTCGTCCTCAATAACCTCACCGTTGCATTCAATTTTCATTTTATAGCTTCGCACATTTGCAAGCCTTTTTATGCCCTCTACGATGTACGCCGCCCGCCCGAAAAGGTTTTTGTTTTCCTGAGGGGTGTCGTAGGCAACATCTGTCAGCACACCAAAGGCGGCAACGTAGGAAAAGTATTTATCGTTAAACCTTCCGGCATCAATGCAGCTTACATAGTCACCCACTGCCACGCCTGCAGCCATAGCGGGGTCTGTGGGAATGTTGCAGGAGGCGGCAAAGTCGTTTGTGGTGCCCATGGGTATGTAACCCAAAATGGGTCTTTCTTCCAAGGTCATAAGTGCGTTGAATGCCTCGTTTACGGTGCCATCACCGCCTGCTATAATAATTTTATCAAACCTGTGCCCCTCATGGGCAATATATTCACTGCAATGGTTGCGCCTTTTTGTGGGCATAAGTGTGATTTCGCAATCCTCTTTTGAAAAGGCTCTTACAATGTCAACAAAGCAATTTTCTATTTTGCCCTTCCCTGCATGAGGGTTATAGACAAAAGCTATTTTTTTCATAAAATCACCTTCTACTGCAACTATAATACCATTTTTTGAATGTTTTGTGAATATACTTTTTATTTTCAATTAATTTATATATTCTTCGCTATATCCTTCTTCAGCCGTGTCATAATCTTTTTTTCAAGGCGCGATATGTAGCTCTGGCTTATGCCGAGCATATCAGCAACCTCCTTCTGGGTTTTTTCCTTTCTGCCCTCAAGTCCGTAGCGGAGGTTTATGATTTCACGCTCTCTTTTATTAAGACGCATCATTGCGCCCTTAAGAAGCTGCAGCTCTGCCGCTTCCTCTAAGGATGCCTCCACGGTATCGTTTTCCGTGCCCAGCACATCTGACAAAAGAAGCTCGTTTCCGTCCCAGTCCACATTCAAGGGCTCGTCAAAGCTGACCTCACTCTTTCTTGCGTTGTATTTCCGCAGATACATAAGTATTTCGTTTTCAATGCATCTTGAGGCATAGGTTGCAAGCTTTATTTTTTTGTCGGGTTTGAAGGTGTTCACAGCCTTTATGAGCCCTATTGTTCCTATACTGATTAAATCCTCGATACAGATATTTGTGTTTTCAAATTTCTTTGCAATATACACCACAAGCCTCAGGTTATGTTCAATAAGAGTGTCCTTTGCTTCTTTTGTGTCAATTTTTTCTAAAAGCTCCGCCTCCTGGTTTTTGTCAAGAGCCTGGGGCAGTGCTTCGGCACCACCTATGTAGTGTACCTCACCCTTAACTGTTTCCATTATCTCCCTGTAGCTTATTTTTGCAATCTGGCCGATAAGTTTTCTTATATTCATGATATGTCTCCTTTTATTTAACCAGCATTGCAGGATTGAGCAATGCATGATATTCGTTTTCTTTACAAAGCCGACTTTCTGTTACACCTATAAGGCACCCCTTTGCCTCCCGTCCGTCTATTTTCACCATATCGGGCAAAAAGGCAGGCATGAGCCCGTCAGCTTTACCTATGCTTGAAAATGGTATTAGCCTCACTTTAAGCCCTGCCTCGCACATTTTCTCCATGAGCGCTTCCCCTTGGGGCACAATTGTTTCAAGCTCGCCCCGCTCACACACAATGACAGGCGCACCGGTTATGGGGTCAAAAAGAGAATTGCCCGTGTCAATAATGGCTGTTGTTTCGGTTTTTGTACCGTTTGTGTATATGGTGAGCGTTCTTGAAACAGACTGTGTGGCAATGCGCTTTTTGCGTATTCTTCCAAAAACATAAATAAGAAAATATGTCCCCGATGCCGACAAAAGCACCCATTTCCAGGGCAGGTTAAGGTAAATTTCCCCGTTTGAGTAAATCATGCCCAAGCTGCTTCCCAGCCCTGTTGCACTCATGAGCGCAAAAAGACTGCCTCCGAAAATAAAGCTTACAACAAAAAAGCTGCCCCACATTTTCAAAAAATGCACCCTGCCCTTGAAGCCAAAGGCAATGAGCACCATAACCGCCGACAGCAAAAGCTTCATTACAACGCTCTGGGCAAATTCCGCTTTTATAAAAAACACCAAAGCCGCATACACGGCACCCGTCAATGCGGCAAGGAGGCTTCGAGCGTATTTTGTGTCGGCAGCAAGGATTACGCCCGTGCCCTCCACAATGAGAATATTTATCATAAAATTAACCATGAACAGCACATCTATGTAAACAGTAATCACTTTATCACCCCGTCTTTTATATTATACAGTTTTGACTGCTAAAATATTGTCGCTTGAGGGTGTAAAACATATCTTTTTTTGTTGACATACTGCCAAAAAAGATATAGAATTATTCTGATAAATAGTAATGAGTTGCAAATTGCTGTTTAATCGGAAAGGTAAAGGCTATTGTTATGGAAAATGTACTTATATCCAACCTTCAGCGGTTTTCCACAAAGGATGGTCCGGGCATAAGAACAACGGTTTTCTTTAAAGGCTGTCCCTTAAGGTGCAAATGGTGCCACAACCCCGAAACGCACCTTGCATCAATGGAAATTATGTACAACCGCGAAAACTGTACCCTTTGCGGCAGATGTGTCGTAGCATGCCCCGAGGGTGCAATAACAATTGAAAACAACACTGTAATTACAGATACAGATAAATGCACCTCCTGCCACAAGTGCACGGAGGAATGCTACTACAACGCAAGGGAAATTTCGGGCAAGGCTCTTACCTTTGACGAAATCTGCGACGTTTTAGAGCGCGACATTCCCTTCTACAGCGAATCGGGCGGCGGCGTTACATTCTCGGGCGGAGAATGCTTAATGTTCCCCGAAATGCTTACAAGGCTTTTAAAGTTCTGCAAGGCACGGCGCATACATACCGCGGTGGATACCTCTGGCTTTGCTGCGTGGGAGGTTTTTCAAAAAATTTTGCCCTATACAGATTTGTTTTTATACGACATAAAAGCCTTTTCGTCCTCCCTTCATAAGGAGATAACAGGCGTTGAAAACACTCTTATATGGGAAAACCTTGAAAAGCTCTCAAAAATCGGTGCAAATGTAAACCTGCGGCTTCCCGTTATAGAGGGCTGTAATGGAGATTTAGCCGACATTGAAGAAACAGCCCGCTGCTCTGCCGAATTTGGCATAAAAAAGGTAAATATTCTGCCCTATCATGACATGGGCAAGTATAAATACACAAAGCTCGGACGTGATTACGATTCGAACTCAATGTCCACCCCGTCGGACGAAAAGCTTGAAGAAATCAAGAGAATTTTTGCAAAATATTTATTCACCGATATTAAAATTGGTGGCTGACAAAACCTATTAAAGGAGGAATATTCGTGAGAGGTTATACAGAAAGAACAAAAAAGCTGCGCGAAATGAGCGTTTCCACAAACCCTGCCCTTTCAATTGAGCGTGCTGTCATTATGACAGAGGCGTATCAGAAGTACGAAGGCAGTGTGGACATTCCCGTGCTCCGCGCATTGGCTTTTAAGGAATATATGGAAAGAAAAACCCTCGTTATAAACGAAGGCGAATTGATTGTAGGCGAAAAGGGTCACAACTTGCAGTGTGCACCCTCCTTCCCCGAGCTGTGCTGTCACACAATCGAAGACATGGAGGTTATGGACGCAAGAGAGCTTATAAGCTTCTCCGTAACGGAGGAGGACAAAAAGCTTCAGGCAGAAAAGGTTATTCCCTACTGGGAAAAGCGCTCCATCCGCCACAAGATTATGCAGTCCACCTCACAGGAATGGAAGGACTGCTACGCCGCTGGCATGTTCACAGAATTTATGGAGCAGCGCGGTCCCGGCCACACAGGTGCAGGCAACATTATTTACAAAAAGGGCTTTGCTGACTTCAAGAAAGATATTGACGCACGTATTGCCCGCCTTGACTTTGTCAACGATGAAAACGCATACGATAAAAAAGCAGAGCTTGAAGCAATGAAAATTGCCTGCGACGGCATTATTGCCTTTGGTCGCCGTTACAGCGAATATGCAAAAGGGCTTGCCGAAAAGGAAACAGACCCACAGAGAAAGGCAGACCTCGTTCTTATTTCCGAAAACTGTAAGGTTGTTCCCGAATTTGCGCCTAAGACCTTCCACCAGGCACTCCAGATGTACTGGTTTGTACATATTGGCGTAACAAGCGAGGTTAACCCCTGGGATGCATTCACTCCCGGCAGACTTGACCAGCACCTTTACCCCTTCTATAAGAAGGAATTGAAGGAAGGCACACTTGACTACGATAAGGCTCGTGAGCTCTTGGAATGCTTCTGGATTAAGTTCAACAACCAGCCCGCTCCCCCCAAGGTTGGTATCACCCTTAAGGAAAGCGGCACATATACAGACTTCTGTAACATGAACACAGGCGGCATCACCGAGGACGGCAAGGACGGCGTTAACCCCGTAAGCTACATTATTCTCGACACAATGGACGAAATGAAGCTTCTTCAGCCCTCCAGTAATGTGCAGATTTCGAGAAAAACACCCGATGAGTTTTTGCTCCGTGCATGTGAAATTTCACGTAAGGGTTGGGGTCAGCCCGCATTCTACAACACAGAGGCTATTATCCAGGAGCTTCTTAATGCAGGCAAATCAATTGAGGATGCACGCCACGGTTGCTCCACAGGCTGTGTTGAAACAGGCTGCTTAGGCAAGGAAAACTACGCGTTAACAGGCTACTTCAACATCCCCAAGGTGCTTGAGATTACACTTAACAACGGCTTTGACAACTACACAGGCAAGCAGATAGGTCTCAAGACAGGCATGCCCGAGGACTTCAAGAGCTTTGAAGAGCTTTACGATGCATTTCTTAAGCAGATGCACCACTTCCTTGACATAAAGATTGCAGGCAACAACATTATCGAAAAGATTTATGCAAAGTATATGCCTGTGCCCTTCCTTTCTGTTATTATGGAGGACTGTATTGAAAAGGCGGTTGACTACAACGCAGGCGGCGCCCGCTACAACACCTACTACATCCAGGGCGTTGGCATAGGCACAATTACAGACGCGCTTTCCGCTATCAGCTACAATGTGTTTGACAAGCAAAGCTTTACAATGGCAGAGCTTGTTGATGCTCTTAAGGCTGACTTTGAAGGCTTTGACCGCATTTATAACCTTGTAAGTAATAAAACACCCAAGTACGGCAACGACGATGACTATGCCGACGATATTATGAAGAGGGTTTTCAACAGCTACTGCGACTATATCACAGGCAGACCCACAATCAAGGGCGGTCAGTATCGTATCGATATGCTCCCCACAACCTGCCATGTTTATTTCGGCGAGGTTTGCGGTGCGCTCCCCAACGGCAGAAAGGCACAGAAGCCCATGAGCGAAGGTATCTCTCCCGAAAAGGGCGCCGATACCAACGGCCCCACAGCTGTTATAAAGAGCTGTTCCAAGATGGACCACCTCAAGACAGGCGGAACTCTTTTAAACCAGAAGTTTACCCCTGCAGTGCTCAAGGGTGAAGACGGACTCAAAAACCTTGCGGCATTAATCCGTGCATATTTTGCCTTAGACGGTCACCACATTCAGTTCAATGTTATTGACCGCGCAACACTTATTGAAGCGCAGAAGCACCCCGAGGAATACAAGGACCTTATTGTTCGTGTTGCAGGCTACAGTGACCATTTCCGTAACCTTTCCAAGGCATTACAGGACGAAATTATCAACAGAACAGAGCAATCCTTCTCCTGATTTGTTCAAAATCACAAAATTTAATAAATAGTGTTGACAAATGGTTTTTTTCAGTATACTATGTGCGTGTAGGGAACCTACACAATACAAACTCTCAATTATGAGGAGGTTTTAACTATGAGAAAATTTACAGTACATGATCTTGATCTTCAGGGCTTTATTCAGGAGCTTTCCAACTGCACAGGCAATGTATGGATGACAACAGAAGACGGTGACAAAATCAACCTTCAGTCCGCATTCTGCCGTCTTATCGGTCTCAAGAGCATTCTTGAAGGCGGTAAGCTCAGCCAGGCAACAATCGAATGTGATAACGTTGAAGACGAATCCCGCCTTTTCAGATTCAACCTCTACGGCAGAAGCTCTTCCGAAGACGCTGAATAATAAGTTGAATAGTTTAAAATGAAAACCGCACCGAAAATCGGTGCGGTTTTTTGTTTCTGTGTAAAAAAAAGGAACGCAATTTGCGTTCCTTTTTAATAAATGAAAGTTATTTAAGTCCAAGTGCTGCGTTCATTGCATTGTAAATAATTACTGCACATTCTGCTCTTGTTGCAGGAAGCGTGGGCTCGAACTTATTGTTAACAGTATCACGAAGGGGTGCAATGCCGTTGGAATACAATGCGTTTACAGCCTCAACGTCCCATGAAGGTACATTTGCTGCATCTGCAAATGTGATTGCAGTGCCGTCAGCATTAGTCTTCGCCTTGAATTCGGGATTGATAGACTTTATATATCTGTAAACAATAAGACACAGATCGCCTCGTGTAATATTTGAATTGGGGTCAAAAATGGTTGCGCTTCTGCCTGTAATAAAGCCGAACTTCAATGCTGCAGAAACGTAAGGATAGTGCCAGTCCGTTGCAGCCACATCCCAGAAGCTGCTCACATATGTTGCCTTGTCCTTTTCTACATATCTGCCGGAGGCAAGCGTTATCATCTTTGAAAATTCTGCTCTTGTAACAGGGTTATTGGGCTTGAAGGTCTTGTCGGGGTAGCCGTTTATAACGCCGGAATTAACAAGGGCATATATAGCCTTTTCTGCCCAAGGCGCCTGATTGATGTCAGTAAAAGTAAGCTTGGGAGCTGTGGGTGTTTCATCAGAAGGCTGTGTAACCTCCTCACCCTCGTCTTCAAAGCCGGGGCCACCTGTTACAGGCTCTTTTCCGGGCTGAGTGGAAGGCTCTGTAGGAGGCTGTGTAGCTTCCTCATTTTCAGGCTCTGTAGGAGGCTGTGTTGTTTCCTCTTTTTCGGGCTCTGTGGGAGGCTGAGTTGTTTCCTCATTTCCAGGCTCTGTGGGAGGCTGGGTAACAGGCTCTGTTTCCTTTTCTGTGGGCTCCTCGGTTGTTTCCTCCTCGGTTGTTGTTTCTTCGGTTTCGTCTTCAACCTCAGCAAACAAAATGAGCTTTATAGTTTCAACCAAGGGCTGAAATTCGGGAGCAATAACACCGTCCATACCGTCAACAACTGCGCCGGGGAATGCCGCCGCAAGAGCGTCTCTCAGCTTCATGTGCTTTCTCTTTGACATTGCATCAAGAATTGCTTCAATAAAGTAGTCTTCGAAATTGTCTTCTGTAATTTCCACATCAAGGTCAAGGAGATAACCCTGTACATCACTAAGGAAGCCGATAATCTGGCTTTCTGTTGCGCCCTGTGCAATAACTGCATCAACAAATTCGGGGTACATTGCGGCACATTCTTCATATGCCACTTCAATGTCCATGCCTATGCCTGCAAAAGCAACGGGCATGGATGTAAACATAACTGCCAATGTTACTAAAACTGCCGTTAATTTTTTAAAAGTCTTTTTCATGGTATAATTGTTTCCTTTCCAATGGATTTTCATCCAAATATTTCCACACACGTAAAACAATCTCAAAAGGTTGCAGCAAGCTGCAACCTTTTGATTTATACCTTAATTGATTATTAAGTCAGAACTCAGTCAAGTTCAAGAACTTCGGGCCAAGCACGTGCAAGAAGTGTACATGCTTCGGCTCTTGTTGTGAAGCCAAGAGGCTTGTAGGAACCATCCTGGTAACCTGTGATAAGACCGTTAGTTACAGCGGCATCCATTTCGCCGTCGAACCACCAGCTGATATCTTCAGCATCTGTGAAGATGTCCTTAGCGCCTTCTTCTGCTTCTACCCAAACTGCGCTCTTAGCTCTTGCGATAATTGCAACTGCCTGTTCACGAGTGATATAGTCGTTAGGACCGAAGTTGCCGTCACCGTAACCACGAGTCATACCGTAGCCTTCGGGAAGAGACATTGTTGCGATTATATCCTGAGCCCAGTGACCTACTGTATCGTCGTAAAGTACGCCGTCTTCAGCTATTTCAAGACCGAGAATTCTGTAAACGATTGCTGTAAATTCAGCTCTTGTGATGTTCTGGTCGGGCTTGAACAAGCCATCGGGGTAACCCTTGATGTAGCCGTTGATTGTCATAGCGTCGATTGTAAGGTGAGCCCAGTGAGCACTTGCCTTACCTTCCCAACCTGCAGCGATATCGGGCCATTCACATTCGTGTTCGGGAACTACTACTTCGTCGCCTTCAGTTACTGTGAACTTGTAGTCGCCTGTAAGGATTGTGTTACCCTTTTCGTTAGTAACCTTGATTTCGCCCTTAACTTCGCCTTCCTTAACACCTGTTACAACAACAACGCCGTCAACGATTTCAACCTTAACTTCGCCGTCGCCTGTGCCGTTAAATTCAACATTTACGCCACCTGTGGGAGCCTTTACAACATCCTTAGTTTCGTCAACCTTAACTGTGATGTCTGTGTAGGATGTACCACTACCGCCACCGGAAGAGGGATTCTTAATTGTAATTACTTCAGAGTCAACTGCTACACCATTTACATAAAGAGTAGCTGTCACCTTTTCTGTGCCCTTTGCAAGCTTTGTAATTGTAGCAATGCTTGCATCGTTTCTATCGTCAATCACAACTTCTGTTACTTCGATAATACCACCGTCTTCTGTTGTCCAAACGATTTCTACAGTTGCACCATCGGGCTTAATGTTCTGAGGTGTTGCTGTGATGGAAGTTGTATTACCAACCTTAACCTTTCTTGTTTTGCTGCCACTGATAGCAAGGCTACCGGAAGGAGCAACAGGCTCTTCGGGAAGAATCTTGAATGTATCTTCAGCTTCTGTACCTTCCTGACCAACTGCTACTGTGTATTCGTTACCAACAGTTGCATTGTCAATCTGTACTGTGATACCTGCTTCGTATTCTGCCTTTGTATGAACTACTGTATATACTTCATCACCGTTAAGTGTGATAGATACTACAACATTTGCAAGGTTTGTTGTACCCTTAACTGTAATTTCAGCGTTTTCGTTATCAGAAAGCTTGAAGTCTGCAATGTCTTCAAGTGTGATGAAGAGAGCTTCGCTTACTGTAACGTCAGCATCGTCAAGAACTGCATCATCAGCGGGATCCTTAACTTCTACTGTAAATTCGTCGCCGGCTACAACACCGTCGGGAAGTACAATTACGATGCCTTCTTCAAAGTCTTCCTTGCTAACTGCATCGGGATCAAGTTCGTTGCCGTCCTTATCCTTAATTGTTACTTCTACTTCGTTGCCTTCTTCATCCTTAACTGTAATCTTTACTTCGTCAAGGCTTGTTGTACCGCTTACTTCAACAGTAGGATCAGCTGTTGTGGGTTCCTTATCAACTGTAACTGTTGTTTCGCCTTCTGCAACGATTGCAAATTCGTCAGAATCGGAAGCCTTTTCTGTACCAACTACTACTGTGTAAACTTCGCCTTCCTGAGCATTGTCGGGAGCATTAAGTGTGATACCTGCTTCGAATTCTGCCTTTTCGTATACTACTGCATAGATTGTTTCGCCATTCTTAACGATAGCTACTGTTACGTAGTCAAGGTTTGTTGTACCCTTGATTTCGATTGTGCCGTCAGCTGTTGTGTCAGCTACATCGTCAAGTACAACTTCGTATGTTACATCTGCGCCTTCGATTGCGAATTCATCGGAATCGGAAGCCTTTTCTGTACCAACTACTACTGTGTAAACTTCGCCTTCCTGAGCATTGTCGGGAGCATTGAGTGTGATACCTGCTTCGAATTCTGCCTTTTCGTATACTACTGCGTAGATTGTTTCGCCATTCTTAACGATAGCTACTGTTACATAGTCAAGGTTTGTTGTACCCTTAACTTCGATTGTACCGTCAACTGTTGTGTCAAGTACATCGTCGAGTTCTACATAAGGAGCTTCAACTGTTACGTTTTCAGAATCAAGCACGCTTTCATCAGCGGGATCCTTAACTTCTACTGTAAACTCATCGCCGTCTTCAACGCCATCGGGAAGTACAATTACGATACCGTCTTCAAGGTCTTCCTTGCTAACTGCATCGGGATCAAGTTCGTTGCCGTCCTTATCCTTGATTGTTACTTCTACTTCGTTGCCTTCTTCATCCTTAACAGTAATCTTTACTTCGTCAAGGCTTGTTGTACCGCTTACTTCAACAGTGGGATCATCAACAGTAGGAGTCTTATCTACTGTAATGTCTGCGTCAGCAGCTGCATCGCTTGTAGCTGTAACTTTAAATGTTGTTACATATCTTAAAACGTTTTCTTCGTTGTCTACAACACCGTCAACGTCTTCGTCTGTGTAACCGCGGTAAACTACAACTGTAGCTTCACCGTCAGCTTCTTCAGTTACTTCGATCATAATCTGACCAATATCGTCGCCTGCATAAACCTTGATGCCGTCTGCGTCATAGGTTGCGTCAAAGGAAGCAATGCCGTATTCATTCATGGAAGAGAATACGGGGTAACGGCTGTGACCGAAACCAAGTGCAAGCTCTGTTACTGTATCGCCGTCAATTTCAGCGCCGTTAAGGTAAACGTATTCACCTGCGTCGTCATAACGGAGAAGTTCTCTGCCAAGGAATGTGTTAACATGAACAAGTTCAAGACCGTGATCGGGGTGAACTAATGCCATAGCTGCCTGAACCTTGTCAACAGTTTCTTCAATAAGAACTTCTGTAATTTCGATACCGAGTTTGTTTTTAGCCAAATCTTCAGCCTCTTCAACCTTATCCATCTTGTCATCAATCATGTAATTTGCAAGATTTTTCATTGTGAGGTAAAGAGCATCAGCTGCATCTTCATTGTTGCCACTGAGGATGGATGTTGCATCGCCAATTACAGCAGCCATGATGTCCTTCTTGTTAAGGGCAAGAAGCTGGCTACGAACACCAGTAACGAAATCGTTTACAAGGTATTTTGCAAGGTCTTCACCAACAAGAAGGAAAGCACCCTTCATGTCACGGTCTGCAATCATATCAAGAAGACCTGTTGTGTTTTCTTTTGTAATCTGACCTGTAGCAACCTGCAGACCGATTTCAAAGTTGTTAACGATGCCGTCAACCATAAGCTCCTTAATATCAGCCTTGAGTTCAGTCATAAAGTCAGCGAGCTTAGTTTCATCAACAGCATAGTCAGCAAGGAACATTTCAACATACAATTTTGCCTTGTCTGCATCTGCACCTTCAAACACAAGACCATTTTCGTAAAACTCTGCAAGTTCGCCAAAGTATTCTGTAAGTGTGTCGGAATACTCGCCGAGACCGTTAAGAGCTGCAACGGGAGCAGAAGCCTTGATAGCTTCGTCGTTAGCTGTTTCGAAATCTGTGAAACGATTGAGCCAATCTGCATAATCGGCATATTCGCTTGTTACATCGATTTTACCTTCCATGATGTCTCTCATAAGCTTCCACTTAAAGAGGTTCTTGAGAGTGCCATCTTTGTCGTCTTCTGTGTCTGCGAGGCCATTTTCGAGGTAAGCATCTGTAATCACAAGGTCAGCGAATTCTTCAGCCAATCCTCTGATTTCGGCTTCGTTTGCCTCATAGTTTGTCCAGGCCTCATCCATAACAGCCTTCTGTTCGTCTGTCATGGCATCGAACTGATTTGTCTGCCAATCCCAGACTCTGTCTTTGTAGAGTTCCAAGAGCTCGCCTATTGTTGCTGCTTCAACTGCTGCACCGAAAGTGAACAAGCTGAGGCACATTGAAAGGGCAAGCACAAGGCTCAAAATGCGTTTTTTCATTAACTGCACCTTCCTTTATTTAAACTAAAATTAAATACTTATTTGCATATTTATCGACACTACCCGATAATACACAGTAATATTGTAACACAACATATTCCCCATTTCAAGTATTTTATTTAAATTTTTAAACTTTTCTATGCCTCTTTTTTGATATTTTTTCACATTATATATTGTTTTTTTGCGTTTGTTTTATTATAATGTATCTTATATATTTCCGAAAGGTATGATTTTATGAACATTCTCAGAACACCTGCCGGTGTAAGCGACATTTTTGGCAAGGATTGTCTTTTAAAGGCTCACACAACCGAGGCTATTAAAAAGGTTTGCACCTCCTTCGGCTACAGCGAAATACAAACCCCTACCTTTGAATACCTGGAGGTTTTCGGCGACGATATGTCCATTCCTACGGATGAGGCAATCAAGCTTATTGACCCCAGTGGTAAAATTCTGGCGCTCCGTCCCGACTTTACAACCTCCATATCCCGTGCGGTGGCTTCGCATCTTTCCGAAGAGCCCCTGCCCTTGAGGCTTTGGTACTCGGGCAACGTTTTCCGCAGCGGTGAAGCATATAAAAGTGCGAAGAAGAGAGAGTTTGCTCAGGCAGGCGTTGAAATCATCGGTGTCAACACACCCGAGGCAGATGCTGAAATAATAGCCCTCACCACAACGGCGCTTTCCGAAGCGGGACTGGAGGACTTCCAGATAGAGCTTTCCCACTCTGATTTTATACAAGGCATTATTGATGATTGCAGCCTTTCCTCTGCAGATGCGGATATTCTTCGCTCTCTTGTGGACAAAAAATTTGCAATCGGAATTGAAGAATTCTGCAACAGCCACAAAATTTCCGGTATTAACCGCGAAATCCTGACAGAAATTTCCCTTTTCTTCGGCGACGGCGAAGAGGTTTTATCAAAATATAAAGCCTGCAATCTCAACAGCGTTTCACACAATGCAATCAATGAGCTTTGCATGGTTTATGAAATTCTCAAGGACTACGGGCTGGAAAAATATATAACCGTGGATTTGGGTCAGGTAAGAAGCTTCAAATATTACACAGGCGTTATCTTCCGTGCCCTTACAACGGCATCGGCATTCCCCATCTGCGGCGGCGGACGCTACAACACCTTGGGCAGACGATTTGACCTTGACCTTCCCGCAACAGGTGTGGCATTCTGGGTTGACCGCCTTGCAGACGCCATTCTGCGCGCCAACGGCGCTCTTGATTTAAATCCCTGTGCCGATGCTATTATTTTCACCTCGAAGGGAAAGCGTGCCGAGGCCTACGCTCTTGCACAGTCGCTCAGAGCAGAGGGCAAAAAGGTTATCCTTGATGTTACCTCCCCTATCGAGGAAGCCGCAAAGAAAATCGCCCGGGATAAAAACATCAGAAATGTTTACTTTATATAGGAAGAGGCAGTGCTATGAAATATCTTACAATTGCTCTTGCAAAGGGCAGACTTGCAGAGCTCAGCGTTAAAATACTTATGGACTTAGGCTACAACTGCAGCGAAGTTCTTGAAAAAACCCGAAAGCTCATTTTTACCGACGAAGAGCATAAGCTTAAATTCATTCTTGTAAAAGCAAGCGACGTTGCAACCTATGTTGAATACGGCGCGGCTGACATAGGCATTGTTGGTCGCGACACCATTTTGGAAGAAGGCAGAAACGTTTACGAAATGGTTGACTTGAAATTCGGCAAGTGCAGAATGTGCGTTTGCGGTCCAGGCGAATTAAAGGGCAGGCTCGGCGAGCACTCCCCCTTGAGAGTTGCGTCAAAATACACAAATATTGCAAAGGACTATTTCGAATCCAAGGATATGTCCATAGAGCTTATAAAGCTCAACGGCTCGGTAGAGCTTGCACCGCTCACAAATCTTTCCGATGTTATTGTGGACATTGTTGAAACGGGTAAAACACTTTACGAAAACGGACTTGATGTACTGGAGGAAATCTGCCCCCTGTCGGCACGTATCATCGTAAACCGCGTAAGCGCAAAAATTGAGCGTGAACGCATAAGCAAAATTGTAAGCGAAATGAAAGCGAAGGTAAATGAATAATGATAGCTATAATTGACTACGGCGCAGGCAATCTTAAAAACGTGGCAAAGGCTTTCGACTTTCTTGGCATAGAAAACACCGTCACCTCCGATGCCTCAGTTATACAAAGTGCTGACAAAATTGTTCTTCCCGGCGTTGGCGCATTCGGCGAGGGCATGGCAAACCTTAATTCGACGGGTCTTTGTGAGGTAATAAAACAGGAGGCACAAGCAGGCAAGCCCCTTTTAGGCATATGCCTGGGTATGCAGATGCTTTTTGACGAAAGCGAAGAGTCGCCCAACGTAAAAGGGCTCGGCATTCTTAAGGGCAAAATCCGTCGCCTGCCTAAGGTTGGCGATTTAAAAATCCCACACATGGGCTGGAACGACCTTGAATGTCACGGCAAGCTTTTTGAAGGGCTTAACAAGCCTTTTGTATACTTTGTTCATTCCTATTACTTAGATGCAGAGGACAAGGATATAGTTTCTGCCACAACACACTACGGTATTGACATTGAGGTTGCGGTTGAACGGGAAAATGTTTTCGCAACTCAGTTTCACCCTGAAAAGAGCGGCGAAGAGGGGCTCAGAATACTTTCCAATTTTGCAAAATTATAATAAGGCTGAAAAACGGCGATCGCCAAGACGCCTAAAGCCCATGTTCGTATAGTACGAGGACATTCCCGACCCACAGTCAACCCACCCAGTCGGATTTTCTCGTAAAAATGAAAAATGAATGAGCGGGTGTGTCCCCGCTCCTTAAGGAGAAAACTTATGTACGCAAAACGGATAATCCCTTGCCTTGACGTTAAGGACGGCAGGGTTGTAAAGGGTGTAAATTTTGTAAATTTAATAGATGCAGGTGACCCCGTTGAGGCGGCAATTGCCTACGATAAGCAGGGCGCTGACGAGCTTGTATTTTTAGACATTACCGCCACAAGCGATAACCGCGGCACCGTTGAAGACATGGTAAGAAGAGTTGCCGAAAAGGTGTTCATACCCTTCACTGTGGGTGGCGGCATAAAAACCGTGGAGGATTTCAGAAAGCTGCTTTTAGCAGGAGCAGACAAAATTTCTGTTAACTCCTCTGCCATAAAGCGCCCCGAGCTGATACGCGAGGCAGCTGAAAAATTCGGCAGTCAGTGTGTGGTTGTTGCAATAGATGCCAAAAGGCGTGAGGATAATTCCGGTTGGGATGTTTACGTTGCAGGCGGCAGGATAAATACTCACCTGGATGCTTTGGAATGGGCAAAAAAGGCTGAAAAAATGGGCGCAGGCGAAATACTTTTAACAAGCATGGATTGTGACGGCACCAAGGCAGGGTATGACCTGGAATTGACACGCGCAATTTCCGAGAGCGTTTCCATTCCCGTTATTGCATCGGGCGGTGCGGGAAAAATGGAGCACTTTTACGATGCATTCCTCGACGGCAAAGCCGATGCGGTGCTGGCGGCAAGCCTTTTTCACTTCGGCGAAATAGGCATTAAGGATTTGAAAAAGTTTCTTTCCGATAAGGGTATCAGTGTGAGATAATTCTCTTTACAATTGAATTTTTTCATGATAAAATGTAGGCTGAAAAGCGGTGTGCTTTTCAGCCTTTGTTTTTTATTTTAAATTTACTATACAATGAGGAGGAAATTTACATGAACAGAATTTTTGTAAACGAGCCCGAGCGCGACTTTTCGAATCCTAAGGTAAAGGAAAACATGGAAAAGGCAATTGCCGCTGTTGAACTCGAGCTTGGCAAGGACTACCCCTTAGTTATCGGCGGTGAAAAGATTTTCACAGAAAAGAAAACAACATCCATCAACCCCTGTAAGAAGGACCAGGTTATAGGCTATGCCTCCAACGCATCAAAGGAATTGGCGGACAAAGCTATCCGTGTTGCATACGACACCTACGAAGAGTGGAGACTTGTTCCCACACGCGTAAAGTATGACTACATAATGCGTCTTATCGGCGTACTTCAGAAGCGCAGATATGAAATCGCAGCCTGGATGATTCTTGAAACAGGCAAGAACTTCGGCGAAGCCGACGGCGAAATCTGCGAAGCTATTGACTTCTTCAATGCTTACGCACAGGGCGCTGTTTATCTTGAAGAGCATCCCGTTCCCTTAGTTGAAAGTACAGTTGAAAACAACCGCAGCGAATACCGTCCCATTGGTGTAGGTCTTGTAATTCCTCCGTGGAACTTCCCCTTCTCCATTATGGCAGGCATGGTAATTTCTGCAGTTGTTACAGGCAACACAGTTTGCATCAAGCCCGCAAGCGATGCACCTATTACAACGTGCAAGTTTGTTGAAATGTGCGAAGAGGCCGGCATCCCCGCAGGCGTTATTAACCTTATCCCCGGCTCAGGCTCCGAAATCGGTGACTTTGTTGTTGACCATCCCCTTACACGCTTTATCAACTTCACAGGCAGTAAGGCAGTAGGTCTCCGCATTGCTGAACGTGCTGCTAAGGTTAACGAAGGTCAGAAGTGGATTAAGAGAATTATCGCAGAAATGGGCGGCAAGAACGCAATTGTTGTTGACTCCTCCGCTGACTTAAGATGGGCTGCAAAGCAGGCAGCTGCAGCAGCATTCACCTTCCAGGGTCAGAAGTGCTCCGCATGTAGCCGTGCAATTGTTCTTTCCGATGTATATGACGAATTTCTTACATACTTCAAGGAAGAAGCTGAAAGCTACCAGCAGGGTGCAGGCAAAGACAATATGGACATATGCGCAGTTATCAACAAGGCATCCTTTGACAAGATTGCATCAATGATTGAACAGGGCAAGAGTGAGGGCAGACTTATTACAGGCGGTACATATGACGATTCCGTAGGCTTCTACGTAAAGCCCACAATCATTGCAGACGTTGACCCCAAGACAAGCGTTATCGCCAACCAGGAAATTTTCGGCCCCGTTGTTGCAGTTATGAAGGTTGATACATTTGAAGATGCTATTGACCTTGCAAACGCTACAGAATACGGTCTTACAGGCTCTGTGTTCAGTGCTAATCGCGAGAACATTGAATATGCAAAGGACAACTTCTTTGTAGGTAACCTTTACATTAACCGTAAGTGCACAGGCGCAGTTGTTTACAACCACCCCTTCGGCGGTTACAACATGAGCGGTACAACAGCTAAGACAGGTACAGTTGACTACCTTTACAACTTTGTACAGTTAAAGTCAATCAGTGAAAATATTGTATACTAATTTAAAATGATAAGAAGCACTTCATCGAAGTGCTTCTTTTTTTGAAAGCAAAAACCACTCAACGAAAAATTCGTTGAGTGGTTTCCTTAATTCTGCATTTTGCACTCTGCACTCTGCATTTTAAAAACATTTGCTGTAGCAAATGTTTTTAAATCTCCGGTTTAAAGCAGGGCATAAATTCAAGCTTGAACTTATTAATCTTATGCAAATGGTCAATTCTCGCCTTTTTCGCCTCGTCCTCGATAACGCCCTCGCGGATATAGCGGTCGAGCTCGGCATAGGTAAAGCCTAAGTTGTCCTCGTCGGTTTTGCCGCACAAGCCGTCTATGGGTGTTTTTTCAACCAAATCATGCGGAAGCCCCAGAAGATGGCCTATCTCCTTAACCTCGCGCACGGTTAAGAAGGAAAGTGGCGAAAAGTCGCCTGCCGCATCGCCGTAGCGTGTTGAATAGCCAACCCAGTCCTCGCTGAGGTTACAGGTGTTGCACACTCTGCCATTACAGCTCTGGCTCACGGCGTAAACTACGCTCATTCTTATTCTGGGAGGCAGGTTTGTTCTTGACTGAGTGTTCAGCTCAAGCTCCTCGGGCATTGCATTTACAACTGCTTCAACTGCATCCTTTATGTTAACAACGTATCTCTTTATTCCCAAGTGGTCGCACAATTTGTGGGAGCAGTCAATATCAAACTGGTCGCCCTGAGGCATCAAAACGCCGATAACTCGGTCTTTGCCCAGGGCTTCAACGCAAAGCGCCGCCGCAACGGAGGAATCCTTGCCGCCGGAAATGCCTAAAACTGCATTGCAGGTAGGGCCGTTTTCTTCAAAAAACTTTCTTATCCACTGCACACATTCATTTTTAACCTTTAAAGCATCGAACATGATAATCCACTCCTTATTCTCGTTGCCAAAGGCAACATATCGAGCCACCAGGCATATCGAGTGCTTGCACATATCGAAAATCTTGTGAGAGATTTATATCGACTGTCTCCACTCCTTTGGGACTATTTTACCATGTATGAAAGCGTTTTTCAAGGTGCAGTTACATAGTCTTTTACACAATATTCCTCTCCGTCGAGAATGAAGGTTTCATTACCTGTCCAGATAATTTCATATTCCTGTGCCCATCTGCCGTGCTCTATTGCATGGCTTCTTTCTTTTAGTGTTCCCAAGCCTATGTAAATTTCGTCCGTACCTTTAACTAAAACCTTTGTGGAGCCACCCAATGCGCCCTCATCGTAGGTTATAATCTCGATTGCATAGTTGCCATCCGGCGATGCTACGCTTCGCGTCAGCTCAAATGCCACAAACCACCTTGAAAACAAGAAGCCTGCGCAAATAATGAAATAAATTCCTAAAATAAAGCCTGCTGTTATACCTACCGTTATTTTTACCCATTCGCGTTTTGCGTAAGTAAAAAATACAACCAGCGATGTTATAACTGCTACAGGTAAAATAAAAGCTGCGCATATGGCACTTTGTTTTGCGTATATTCCGTCAGTTTCGAGCACTGCAGACAAAAGTATTGTCCCTGCCGGCATAATGAAAGGTGCCAGAATGCCGAATACTTCCGATATTTTCTCTGCATAGTTTTTGAATTTCACAGCGAAGAACGCATATAAAATATGCATAAGTAAAAAGCCAGCAAGAAACCAATTGTAGTTAACAGGCACAAAGCTATAGCCCATGCCCAAAACAGCAGACCACAACAGCAATGGCAGAAGTGTTAACAAATTAAAATACTTTTTAATATATGTCATTTCAGTTCTCCGCATATTTTGTAAAGTCTTTCCCTGGATAAATTGAAGCTGCGCCAGCCGTTGTCGAGTCTCTTAGCTTCAGCTTGTTTTTCTTCAATCCATTTTTCTGCGTTCTGAATTGCTATAGGGTCTGCGCTTTCATGGTATATTCGTGCAATTTCTTCTGCGGCATCTATTGAAAGTGTCCTTACGTATATTGTTTCGTTTCTTTGTCCGCTAAGATATCTGTCCACCTGGTTTTTTGCAACGATGGCATCCATAGGCACAACATTTAAAACCATGTAGTAGCAAAGTGCAAGTGCACCGTAAACCATAACAATGTTGAACTTCGGCTTTGCAATGTAGAAAAAGGTTGCCAGAAGACCTATCAGCTCAAAGGCTAAGAAGCCGAAAACTAAAAAACGGAGCCTTGTCAAGCCGTCAGTTTCGTTGTATATCTGCATTCTGTAAAAGGAGGATGCCAGAAGTACCACCGTTACAGCACAAAGGTACATGTTTATAGCTTTAACAAAAACAGCTCGTTTGCCCTTTATATGCTCGGTGAGCTTTGTCACAATAAGTATTGCCGCAAGGTTAACCCCTGTTAAGCCTAAAAGCTCAAAGAAACCCTTTCGTGCATACTCGGTTACGTTAAGGCCGTAAGGAAGCGTGCCTCCTGCAAACAGATACTTAAACTGGATAACAACGAAAATTGTGTACACGGCTAAAACTGAAAGCATAACACAAGCAATGATAAGCAAATCACCCTTGATTTTAAATTCTTTGTCGTCCTTATCGTAAGTGAAGTAGGAATTGTACACTACGCCAAAAAGATACAGCCCTGCTAAGATGCCAAGCGCGATTTTCCACAAGGTTTTTGCAGTGAAAATGCCCGAAAAATAATCGGTGAAATCCTCAACACCATGCAAAAATACCATGTCGGCACTTGAAAGCACCGCGCAAAGCACAATAACGCAAGCAAGGCTTATAGCTGCCGCTATCGCTCCACGCTTTACATAGCCCTTCTTTCCTTCGGTTATTTCAAAAAACCAGGAGACGGGAGTTGTCAAATCAATTAACGGAGCGCACACTCTTTCCGCAATGTCCACAAAAAAGCCGAGTGTAACATTTTTTATGTTAAGAGGGGTGAACATAAGCCCAAAAAGAACTACGCACACTATAAAATTGGGCACACGCCAGATTGTGTTTGCACTTAAAAATGAGTTGAGACACAAAACGCCCATTGGAATAAGCCATAAAAGCTTTTTCTTTTCGGTCACTACAAAGCTAAGCATTACAGCCTGCAGAGCGATAAATACGAACACGCTTACACCTGCCCCATCTGCCAGCACAAGGCAGGCAAAGCTAAGTGCCGTTAATGCGGCATATATAAGCATTTTAAATTTTAAGCTTTTGCTGAAAATTTCGTTTTCTTGCATTTTTCCACCCTTTTCTTGCATTTTATTTAAAAGCTTTTCCGATACACCTGTTTCAATAAGCATGTAGGATGCCAGGACGGCAACCATTGTTCCGAAAAAGCCATACATATACACCTCGAACCAGTCGGAAGGATAAAAGCTTTCCTCCAGCCCGATTATAAGGTCAATGGGCACAAGAGCAAAGAGCGCCGTAAAACCACAGCCGAACATTCTTCCAAGGCTTCTGCTTGTTGCCAGATACCCTGCACCCACCAAAAAGAATATAACGAATGCCCAAAAGGCGACTTGTTGCATGTTAAAGCTTAAAATCAGCCTGTTCACCATAACAAGGCTCGTTGCGTAAATTATTCCTTTTAAAAGAGTTTTCATTTTTTCATCCCCTTTCAAGAAGTAATATACACTACACACCAATGTTTGTCAACAACTTTTTATTGTTTTTCGATAATTATTTAACGAAAAATAAGAGGCCGCAATAACAACCTCTCATTTTCATTCAACAAATTCAATTATATCTCCGGGCTGACACTGTAGCACCTTACATATTTCCTCCAAGGTTGAAAAGCGGATTGCCTTTGCCTTGTTATTTTTAAGTATGGACAAATTTGCAGGCGTGATGCCGATTTTTTCACTCAGCTCCATAAGCCCTATTTTTCGTTTTGCCATCATAACGTCTAAATTTATAATAATGGGCATTCGTTTCACCTCATATTGTCAGATCGTTTTCTGTTTTATAGTTAATAGCCTGCTTGAACAAGTCCTTCAAGGTAAGGCAGAAAAGGCAGGCGATTGCAAAAATAAGTGCAATTGTTACGCTTCCCACGGTGAAGGCAAGAATTGCCTGTGCTATAAATATTACGCAAATTAAAGCAGCAGCCTCAGCCATGCGCCTGAAGGCTGTAACATTTTCGTCCACAAAGGGGCTGCCATCAAGAAGTGTTTTGTACATTTTCTTTATGTAAAAAAGGATGTATACTGCGCACATTCCTGCCAAGGTGAGGGTTATGCGGTAAACCGATTCACACTGGGGCGAATAGGAAAAATATTTAATAAGATTTCCAATTGTAAAAGGCACCAATACTGTGCACACAATGCCACAGTAAAACATGATTTCGATAACCCATTTAGCAATATGATGCACTATGCTTTTTTCGTACATGCTTACACTCCCTTTCCTATAAGTACATATTAACCTTTTTGCATTACCTTTGTCAACCAAATTTTATCGTAAAACAATAAAAGCACCCGAAGGTGCTTTTATCAATTATTCAGTAAATCAATCGTCTTTTCAAAGTGGTCACAGATATATCTGTCTGTTGTAAGGGAATATCCGCCACGGCTGTATTCATAACACATTGTCCTGTACAGAATGTTATAAAATGCCTTGCGTTCAATGCTGTTTTGGGCATTCGTTGCATTTGCTGTATCGATAATATTCTTCATTGCTGCACGGAAGTAAACGTCCTCTGTTTCAGTGTAATGTCGGTCACCGACGTCAGTGCAACCGTAGGTGTCGTAAATAAGTCGTGTGCAGTAGAGCACCGCTTCATATTCGGTCATATTTTCCTCAAACTTAATTTGAGGTATTTCGTCATAGTTAATGGGACCATGTACAAGGCTTAACACCATTCTTTTAAATTCCTTATCATAGTCTCTCAGTCGTGTATATCTCGGCCACTCTTCAAGGTCAACATCATCCTTATCCCATCCGATTGCATCGCTTATTGTCCAAAGTGCTTCGGCATTTGTTATGTAGCCTTCCTTTTCAAAATCCTCTTGTGATATAATGCCCAGATCAACCAGCACGGATGCATCCTTATAGGTGGGATATGCAACAATCAAAAGCAGCCCTGTATCCTCAAAATGCTTCCTTGCTCCGTCAAAGCATTCAAGAATAACGCTTAAAGGAGCGTAGGTTTTTCCGTCAATGAAGGTAGCAGGATTACAGCGATAGCTGGTATAATGGTTGCCGTTTCCTTCAAAGCTGAAGCTTTCCGCACCAATTTGAATTCGTGCTTCTTCACCATTCCGCTTAATTACAACGGTCTGTGTTTCGTCAATCCACTCAACCATGCAGCCTATAGCCTCGCACACTGCTCTTACGGGAATGTAAAAGCCCTTGTCGCCTTTAACGTAATACACTTCCTGGCCTAAGGGCGTGTTATTAATCTGTATGCTTCCTCTCTCCTCTGTCTGAGCCGATACCACAAAAGCACATACGATAGCAGCAATAGCCAGAACTACTAAAAACTTTTTCATATTACCACCCCATTCCTTAGTTATATAATACCACAACCTCTTTACATTACAATTACATCGACTTTACAATCAAATTAAAAATCGGCTGAAACTCAGCCGATTTTTCTCTATATTATTCCAAACAGCATAAACCCTATTGTGTTTATTGCAAAGTTTGCCGACATATGCACAAACCAGGAAGTATAGATATTGTCGCTTTTTTCGTTAAGATAATTAAAAATAAGTCCGCCCAGGAAAAGCCCCAGTAGTGCAATTGCAAAAACCCATATGCTGAACCAGCCCGTCATCATAGCAATGTGATAAAGGGCAAAAACCAATGCACTGAATATGTAGGTAAGCTTTCTTGGTGCATATTTCTTAAGGGTTAAAAACGAAAATCCACGGAAGAAAAACTCCTCCAGCAGTGAATTTACAAAGGATATGTATATAGCTACAAAAACAAAATTGTTTTTGTTAACGCCTATATTCCCCGTAAGTGCACCTGTAACAGCAGAAAAATCAAACACATCCTTCAGAAGAAGGTATGCGCCCAATATGAGCACATACAGAGGCACGCACAAAAAGGCAGCCAGCTTCATCCCCTTTTTGTTGGGCTTAAAAAGGCTTTTAATGTCCACGTTTTTGTTGCAGAGTGCAAAAAGGGCAGGCAGAATGAGAAACAGTGCTACCTTGCACGCCGATTTTGTCCAATACTGAGGCTGAATGATTGCGTCCACAACACCCATCACACCGCAGCATATAACGGCAATTGCTATTATTATCCATGCTTGCTTTTTCACAAAATCACCTCAGAATCGTTTAGTGATGGCAGTGACCTCCGCCACAGCCGTGTTCACCGCAGGTGTGACCCTCACCGTGATGGTGGTCATGATGTGAGCAGTTTGCTTCTGCGTTAGCATCGAGGTTTCCTGCAAGAAGGTTTTCCACCGCTTCGTCACAGTCACCGGATACGCCTGCATAAATTTCAATGCCTACCATGTTAAGTGCGTTTACCGCACCGCCGCCGATGCCGCCGCAGATGAGCGCATCAACGCCCAAGCTGAGAAGCATGCCCGCAAGTGCGCCATGACCTGAGCCGTTTGTGTCCACAACCTCGCTCTTAATTACCTCGCCGTCCTTAACATCGTAAATCTTGAATGCACCGGTGTGACCAAAGTGCTGAAAAATCTGTCCCTGCTCATATGTTGTTGCTATTTTCATATATTTACTTCCTCTACTAAATATTTTTTCAATTCTTCATCAAGCTCCCACTTTTTCGGGCTAAATATTGCCATGAGCTTGTACTTCTTTTTTGCTTTTCTTAAAAGGAGATAGTATGCATCTCCAACCTCGGTTACATAATATTCGCTCTCTAAAACCATTTTGTTATATTTTCCGTAGTTTTCACTTTCAAAGGAAAAATAATGCAAATTACCGCCTTTTCCCGAGGTGAATTTCTTTTTAACGGGAGATGAGAGTACAACTACACCCTCCTCCAGGCTTTGCCTTGCTTTATCCATGTCAAGCTTAGATGCAATAAGCCATATGATGAAAAGCGTCCATATTATACCCATTACAATCACAAAACCTATCCAATTGTGCGAAATATAATCCATCCCATTTTTGCAGAATATGAACAGCATAAATACTGACCAGCCTGCAACGCCAAAGCCTATAAGTCTTTTATTTGCGGAATAGTTGTCGCACATTTCATCAAGCATCATCTTTTTTGTGATTATTTCTCTGGTTTTATCTTCCTTCATGCGGAAAACAAAATCCTTATGCTTCCAGCTACTGTAGAAAAAGAACACAGCCAAAAGTGCACAAATGGTTGACCATGGAAGTCCCGCCTCAAAGGCTGCAACCTCGTCCAAAACAAGACATACAAAGGCTATAAGCAGAAGTATTATACCGCAAGCTCTTTTGAATAAATACTTTTTAACCTCAAAGAGCTCTTCCTCGGTTTTTATGTTCGGAAATTTTTCCTTAAGCTTTTCATCGCTCATAAAACCACCCTCATTTAAAATCGGCATCCCTTAAGATGCCGATTGTCTGTAATTCGTATTTTCAATGACTGAACGAGTTTAGATGCAGAATGTTCAAACCTGACCCGAAGCTGTACTTTGTGTACTGCAAGCGGTTGGTTTGGGCATTATGCGCTAAAGGCGTCAGTCATTTGCTCCGTATACAGATAAGTATTCACGAATTCTGTTAATGCAGTCGGGGTCGCTCATTCTTTCGGGATGGCTTTCAAGATATTCAATAATCTCGTAAACTGTAACAACAGAATATACGGGGAAGCCGTGCTGCTGTTCAATTTCCTTCATGGCGCTGATTTCGCCAAGACCCTTTTCCATTCTGTTAACCATAATCATAACGGCATTAATCTTAACACCGTCAAGAGTTTTCATAAGCTCAATGCTCTCACGGATAGCTGTACCTGCTGTAATAACGTCTTCAACGATAACAACATTTTCTCCTGCCTTGGGTGTGTAGCCAACAAAAATGCCGCCCTCGCCATGGTCCTTAACTTCCTTGCGGTTAAAGAAGAAGGGGAGGTCAATGCCATCACGAGAAAGTGCACTTGCAGCGCTTACTGCCAACGGAATGCCCTTATATGCGGGACCGTAAAGCACAACGTTGTCTGCCTTGATGTTTTCCTTATAGCACTGTGCATAGTATTCACCCAACTTACAAATCTGGTCGCCTGTCTTGATTTCGCCTGCGTTGATAAAGTAGGGAAGCTTTCTGCCGCTCTTTGCGATAAAGTCACCAAACTTCAGAACACCTGCATCAAGCAAAAATTCAATAAACGAAACTTTATAATCTGCTAACATAATGTAGCCTCCTTTGTGTTTTTTATAATCATACCATATTTTTCATTGGTTTTCAACCTATTATTTCATAAGGCGCATAATATCATCGGGCACAGCAGCTTCAACGGTGATTTCTATAGCTTTTAATGGATGCTTAAACCTTATACGATTACAATGAAGCCTTATCCTTTCGCCTGCAATTGCCTTGCCGTAAAGCCAGTCGCCGTATATGGGAGCTCCCAGGTGCTTTAGGTGCACCCTTATCTGGTGCGTCCGCCCTGTTATGGGCGTTAGCTTCACAAGGCTTAATCCATTTGCTTCTTTTATGACCTTATACTTCGTTACAGCTTCCCTGCCCTCGGGTGAAACCGTGCGCTTTATACCCTCAGCTTTTTTTATGGGCGCAGCTATAACACCCTCTTTTGAGTGAATAACTCCGCAGGCAATGGCAACGTATTCCTTTTCAATCGTTCTGTCTTTCATGGCAGCATTCAGCCTTTGTGCCGAAAGTGCGTTCTTCGCAATCAGTACAACACCGCTGGTTTCCTTGTCAAGCCTTGTTATTACCCTGAAAGGTGCGTGCTCTTTCAGATAAAACATAACTGCGTTGGCAAGTGTTCCCGAGCAGTGCTCACCCAACGGATGTGTTATCATAAAAGGCGGCTTGTTGACCAGCAGAATATCCTCGTCCTCGTAAAGCACTTCAAGGGGTATGTCTTCGGCTGTGATGTTTTCCGACTGTTCGGAAGGGAAAATAAGCTCCAGGCAGTCACCCTCGGTGAGCCTTTTGTCAACGTGTACACTTTCTCCGTTCAGCAGAATTCCCCCTGTGGCTTTAAGCTTTTTTATAATATTCCCCGAAAGGGCTAAATCTCCCGACAAAACATATTCAATTTTTCGGTTATGCATTGCCGATGTGGCAATAATTTTCTTATGCATTGTAACTCTCTCATTATGCTGTATTTTATTGAAATTATAGCACAATAAATTCTGCAATGCAAATTTATAATTTTTTCAAAAAAACACTTGACATTTCAAATCATTACAGTTATAATAACAGGGTAGCGAATGAATATTCCTCTATAGCTCAGTCGGTAGAGCGCATGACTGTTAATCATGATGTCGTTGGTTCAAGTCCAACTGGAGGAGCCAAACAAAAAAAGCAAGTCTTAAGACTTGCTTTTTTTGTTTGGCTCTTTCACTTTAATCCACCATGTTAAAGCCTGCTCTTTACCGACTGAGCGTTGCGAAGGAGGTAGAACTGCGTAGCGACCGCGCCCTGCGGGCGATGAAGGGAGCACACAAAGGCTGTGCCGTGGTCGACAAGCAACGACCGTGAGGGAGTTGATGTCGGGCACCACAAACGTAAGCATGCTTTTTTGTTTGCTAAAGCTGTGTGCGATACCGACTGAGCTATATAATAACACACAAAAACACACCACGTTTTCCGTGGTGTGTTTTCATTTGCTATTCGCAATTTTAATTTAATAAGCTTTATTCAGCGTTTACGATTTCTTCCTGCACCTGATTGTAGAAATCAGAGAGGTAATCGAGTTCTGCTGCGTCATCAGAAATGATGAAGATATCGTTTATAGCATAACCTGTAAGAGCTTCCCACTTGGGAGATGTGTCGTATGCACGCTTTCTTACAAGTACAAGCTGTCCCGGTGCGATATCGTCAAGAGAGCCTCTTGAAATAGAATCGAACTTACCTTCACGGTCGAAGTTAATTCTGTAAACAGTACCTTCAAGTCTTTCGTTAGAAAGCACAGAAAGGTTGTAGCTGTTACCGCCGTCAACGCCTGCGCCCTGATTTTCACTTGTTGCAGCTGCAACGTTGAAGAGCTTTCTGCCTACAACTTCGTCGATACTTGTTACAATACCGCAGTAGAAGCGTGTGCAGTAATTATAGCTGGACCAGTAGTTCCATCTTCTCCACTGTTCCTGGTAGAAAGGCATGAAGGGCATTACATAAGTCTTTGTTGTTTCGTTATAGATGGGCTGTGTAGCCTTTAACATGGATGCATTTTCGTAAAGACCTGCATCAAAGTAAGGAGCCACGTCTTCAATGTATGCACCGTCAGTAGAAACTCTTACGGGGTAACCGTTGGGGTAAAGCGCATTGTTAACGTTGCCGTCAAGATGTGCAACCCAAGAATACTGAGGTCTGATGAGTGCATTTCTTACAGTTGTACCATCAAAATAATATACTCTGTATGTTTTTTCACCGCTTGTCTTGTCATACGCTTCTGTAATGTGCTGGATGAACTTGGGAGGTGTATTGTCCTGATAGTATGTAGCGTCTCTGTTCTGTTCTGTATCTTCGGAAGAGTCAACAGAGTCATCATACCAGTTAGCCATTACGAGGAAGTTACATACAGTCTTCTGCATGTCGATCTTTTCTCCGTCGGGGCTATAGTAGTATGCCCAGCAGTAATCATAAATATCGAAATTATAGTTATCCCAATATGTGCTTACCTGCTTTGTGTAGAAGGACTGGTTGTCGTCTGTCTTGGAAACAGCTTCTTCTGCAAGGAAGTTAATTGTCTTATCGTCACAGTATGTTCTTACACCGACTGTATTACCGAATTCGTCAACTGTCTTTTCCTGGCTGTAGTGTAAGCAGTGGTAGCCTGCACTGTAGTAAAGGTAACCGGATGTCTTGATCTGACGTGTCTGAAGATATGTATCGTCTTCACCAACAACTGTCATTTCGCAGATTTCACCGCTAGAGTTAAGCTTATAGAGGAAAGCTGCTCTTGAGGGGTGAGGACGCTGGAGACCGTTAGAAATGTACTCGGGGTCTTCACTTGTACCGAAGAGAGCATCTGTAAATGCAAGCTCGTAAATTTCATCAGAGGACATCTTTTCGCCGTTAACTTCAACAGAGGAAGCAATGTTATAAATCTTTACACCGCTGTTCTGAGTGAGCACCTTCATCTGGTAGCCACGTCTCAAGCCGCCGTCGTTAACAGCTATAAACATACCGATGTTCTTACGAATAACTGTTGTACCTTCAAAGCCTGCGATGCGGTTATCTGCATCGAGGTAGAATTCACCTGCGTCGGAAACTGCAAGCTCAATTCTGCCTTCAACAGAAGGAGAAATTTCGTATTCAACGCCGCCGATTGTGTAATAGCCGTCGGTGGAAACTTCGTCAACTGTGCCGGATGTCTTTCTGTTGGAAATTACAACCTTCTTTTCCTTCTGGTCAAGAGATTCGTAAACATAAAGCACGCTGTACTGCTTAATGTCGGAAAGCTGCGCAATTCCGCCGTATTCATTGAGGAATGTTACGTGATAGCTTTCTTCTTCGGGATTGAACTTGTATGTTGTTGCACGGTCGTAGTAACCGGAAACATTACCGGATGTCTGAGATGCGGAGAATACATATACGAGTTCGTATTCCCAGATATCAACAATGTCGTAGTTGTCGTCGCCGTTGTTGTCGATAAGTACAACGTGACCGTTTTCAGGGCTGAGAAGCTCCTTTGTTACATCAATAACTGCCTTGCCGTTGTAAAGTACAAGGGGAGTTGCAGATGTTGTAACAGTCTTAGTCTTCTTGTCTGTGTCCTTATTTGCCCAGTATTCAAAGGAGTAACCCTCTGCTGCAGAGTAGGAAACCTCTTCAAGGTTATCGTTTGTAATTGTAAGAGTGTTGTTCTTTACGCTCTTTGTTGTGTACGCAATAACTGTTCTGTTTTCTGTAGCGTCTTCAGCATCAAGAACATAAACTGTTGCATAGTAGCCGAGGAAGCTGGCGATATCTGTATAGCCAACGTTGAACACTTCATCGTTGATGAGAACCTGCTCTTCTTCGATAGTTGTTTCACCGTCAATAGCTACATATTCGTTTTCTGTAATGATACCGTTGATTTCCTGCACCTTGAAGAAGGTGTTAAGAGCATTCTTGCCTTCAACTACTTCGTAGCTTACTACAGTTCCGTCATAGGAGTAGGATACGGGAAGCATAAGGTCTACAGTAAGAGCATTGTAAACAAGCTTTGCAACATCGCCACGGGTAATGTTCTGACCCATGCCTGTGCTGAGCTTCTTTGTAATGCCGAGCTTCTGTGCTACATAAACATAATCCTTAAGTTCATCGCCACGAACCTGTGCTTCATGACCGTAGCCAAGTGCGGATACAACCATCTGTACAGCATCTTCGTATGTAGCGGACATATCGGGGTTGAAGTTACCGTCTGCGTCACTACGTGCAATACCTGCAGTTTTAGCAATGGCGATAACGCCACCTGCCCAACCGTCGTAGTCATACATGTCGGCAAAGAGCTCCATGTCGTCGGGAGCTTCTTCGCTGTAGCCGTCAATGCCTGCAAGCTTTACGGCAACCTGTACCATTTCGGCACGTGTAATTGTGTTATAAGGAAGGAAGCTTCCGTCCGTATAACCTCCCATAATGCCCAAAGCATCGAGCACGTCAACTGCAAGTTCACAGTCAGTATCTACTGTGTCATAATACGTTGCCGCAAGCACGCTGTTCGGAACAACTATAAGAGAGCAAACCATTGTGAGCATTAAGAGCATGCTCAGAATTCTTTTTTTCATATTGCTAACCTCTCTATCTGTTGGATTTAATTACTTCATGTATCTGTAAATCTGGTCAAGTACGTATGCAAGATATGCACGGGATGCATTCTTTGTGGGTTCAAACTTCTTCAAAGGAGCCGATGTGTCCAGATATACGCCTGCATTGTAGAGCGAGTCAACTGCCTCTACTGCGTAAGATGCGATTTCGCCTCTATCTTCGAACACTGCTGTGCTTGCCTTGAACTTATCAAGAGACAAGCCCTTCAATTTAGCAGCCCTGTAAACTACTGTAATTGCATCCTGTCTTGTAACGGTGTCGTTCACACCGAACAAGCCGTTGCCGTAACCCTGAGCAAGACCGAGCTTTTCAGCACTTGCTACATAAATGTAATACCAAGCATTGGGGTCAACATCTGTGAAGGAGCATGTTGCTGTTACATCAGCCATACCGAGAACGTTAATAATCATCTTCATGAATTCAGCTCTTGTAACACTCTTTTCGGGACCGAATGTCTTATCGCCGTAACCTAAGAGAATCTGGTTCTTGGAAAGGTTAAGGATAGCATCGCTTGCCCAGTCATACTGAGTGCCGGCTACGTCTGTGTAATAGTCCTTGATTTCAACGTTGGGGTCCTTGTTGTTTTCGTCCTGAGAAAGCTGTGTGCTTACTTCAGCAGTCTTTATAACGGTGCCGCCACCGCCACCACCGCCGGAGCTACCTCTATCGCTTGTTGCCTTCTTGTAAGCTTTTTCTGCTTCGTCGTAAGCGTCTTCCCATGCTTCCTGGATTTCTTCAACGCTGTAATATGTACCCTTGAATTCGTCACAGAAGAGTGTTCTGAGCTTCTTTGTATCTTCAAGCTCTTCGATTTCTTCTTCATCAACTTCAAAAATATCGTTATTAGCCTTTACTGTGGCTACGAGATTGAGCCAGTGGGTTTCGTTAACAAGCTGAACTGCAGCTGCCTTTTCAAGAGCTTCAGCAAGTCCATCTACGTTTGTAACTTCTTCTGCGATTGTCTTTACAACCTTTGCAAGAGTGTCCTTGTCCTGGATCTTGCCGTAAAGGTTTTCGTCTTCAGCATCAAAGCCGATTACGGATGCAAAATTGTAAATGAACTCTGCCATCTTTTCGTCGGAAATGCCGCCTGCATTGTAAGCTGCCACAATGTAAGCTTCCTTTACAAAGTCTTCACTGTTTTCGGCAGTGTAAGAGCCCTTGCCGGGAAGGAATTCGCCGTCCACACCGCTGAGGATAAGTTCTGCAAACAATTCCTTTGCATCGTCTGTAAGAGCTTCATAGTCTTTGCCTGTAAGCTTAAGGATTACATTGCCGTCTTCGTCCTCTGTGCATTCGATAACGGAGAGCGCATTGTAAGTAGCATCGAGCTTTTCTTCTACAACGCTTGCTTCAACATCTGTAAGGTTGATTGCTTCAAAGAAACCGTTAACGTCGTCAACACCGATGTAGAAAACTTCGCTCTTGAATACATCTGCTGCCTTGTTAAGTGCAGTAACGAGTGTGTATGTGCCTGTGTCTGCATCGTCGGGAGCACCAAGCTTCACTTCTGCCTTGTTGCTGCCCACGGGAGCGTAGCCTACTGTTACGAGCTCGCCTGCAGCATCGAGCATGTATACCATAACGGTCTGGTCGTTGTCGCAGTTTTCAGTAACAATATCAACATATACGTAGTTGTTACCAACCTGGTTAGCAACTACATCTGTAACTTCAGGTCTTACATATACAACTGCTTCGGGGGCAATGTCTGCCGCGAAAGCAGCGATTGCTGTGCACTGAATGAGCATAAAAGCACAAACAACTACAGCTATAAGTCTTGTCATTTTATTGCCGTTCATCTTTCTTCCTCCATTCATATCGGATTAAATTACTTACCCTCTACTATGTAGGGGTTCATCAACGAAGGCATTGCACCGTAGTACTGTGTGGGAGCTGTATCGCTTATGAAATACACCATGTACTTGTACTGAGTGAGGTCTTCGTCTTCGGGGATTTCGATATCCAAAGTAACTTCTGCTTCATCCAATACGAGAGCGCAGTCTTCAACAGTTACAAAATCAATCATGATATCGTTCTTGTAAAGAACAGCTACTGCTGTGAAGAATACGTCGTCTTCATCAGAGTTGTAAAGAGTTGTTGTATGTGTGAGTGTGCCGCTTGTTGTGAAGCCGGAGGAGCGTGTGTACTCGTTTCCGTCAGCGTCAATACATACAACATCTGTTATTTCCAGAGGATTGTCGAAAATTTCTGCTTCGTAAAGTTCAATGTCATCAATTGCAAGAGGATTCTTACCCTTGTAGTTGAAGTCGATTGCGAAGAGACCTGTTTCGGGAGCCTTGAAAGTGAAGAGAACCTGCTGCCAGGAGCCTGTAGCGTCAACTTCTCTGCCGATTTCATTCCAGCCTACAGTATAAACATCGCCGTCTTCAGCAATAACCTTGAAGGCACGGTCATCATCGCCGATGGAGCCACCGGAAGGCATCTTCATCCAAGCGGAGAAAACATAAATTGCATCGCCTGTTACGCCTGTACGGTAGATAACATCGCCTGCAGATGCGGAAAGACCAAAGTAACCGCTATGAGCTGCATCTGTTGTAATTTCACCGTTTGCCTGAAGAATATTCTTCGCAGTGTCGATAATGGGCTCAGATTCGATAGCAGGGTTGGATTCAAAGCCGTCAAGCTTAATTGCGTTACCCTGACCTGCAGCTACCTTGTAACGAAGGTTATCATATGTAAATACTGCTGCATTATCTTCGCCGGGAGTTACATATACACCGCCGTCGCGGAGAGTTGCTGTGAAAAGGTCAAGAATTTCTTCCTCTTCTTCAACCTCTTCCTCAACTTCTTCATTTTCTGTAGCATCTTCTGCTTCTGTTACCTCTTCAGCTTCCTCTGCTTCAGTAACATCTTCAGCATCGGGAGCGATTTCTGCAACAACCTCTTCAACTGCCTCTTCAGCTTCTTCTGCAAAAACATTGGTTACAGAAAAACAAAGTGCAATCGCGAGAGCCAAGCAGATCATCTTGAAAATCATGCTTTTCTTTTTCATTTGACATTCCTCCTAATAACCGTCGGCAACCCGACATGTATATTCAAAAATTTAAAACATATTCAATGCCCTTCACGGGCACAAAACCCAACCCTTTCGGGCTCGGTATTGTTTACTCATTAAGCTGCCATGCCCTTACATAGTCAATCTGGAACTCAGCAGGCCATAGTGTGGTTGAATCAGGCTTGCCGTCCCAGCCGTCAATGGCAAGATTAAGTATCATGTACATTCCCGTTGCTTCAGCTATGGCACTCTTGTTGGTGAAATCGTGTCCCACCTGCACTCCGTCCACATAGTAGCGCATATAATCGGGGGTCCATTCAAAGCCGTATGTATGGAATTCGTCGCTTGTGCTGTAGCCAAGGTTTAAAACCTGTTCGTGACTGTAATGCTCGTTCCATGCAGGACCATAGTGGAAATTTACGTGAAGCTCGTTGGGCTTTGAGCATAAAACCTCGAGCATATCAATTTCGGGCGGCCATCCGTCCTTAAGCATCCACCATGCGGGCCACATGCCCTTTCCCTTGGGCATCTTCATTCTGGCTTCAAAATAGCCATAGTCAAAATTATACTTATGGTGAGTGTTCACCGCACCTGAAGTATAAATAATGTCATACTTTTTATTGTTGAAGGTACCCTGTTTTCCTACAGCATCGGGGTGCTGCTTGTTTTCACCCTTTAAGGTGAGGATACCGTTCTTTACAATTACATTTTCGGGTACACACCATGCAGCATGGTTGTGGGAATGACCCCAGGAGTAGTTATAACCCCATTTTGTTGTATCAAGGCTGTCGCCTTCAAAATCGTCGTTGAAGACCAGACGGTATCTTTCATCGATATAACCGGGCTTTTCAACGCCGGAATCTTCTATTACAGGGAACTGTATACGTCGTATGCCGCTGCCCTTTACCACGGGAAGGCGCATATAGCTTTCGTTCATAAGAGTGCTCCATCCTGACAGTTCGCTTGTACTCAAGGTTGACTTCGGCTCAAACGCACCGGCATTTTCAATTATGCCGTTGGCTGCAGCCACTTCAATATATGTAAGAAGCTTCGGGTCAATTTCGTCCTTATCCGTAAAATTCAGATCCACGCCTACGGACAGGCTGTTCTTCATGGCAATAAGCCCTCTTACGAGCATTGCCACAGCTTTTTCTTTTGTAATATTTTCACCGGGATTAAAGCCATCAAGGTCAATAACACCTGCACTGAGCGCTCCCTGAATGTACTCTGCATCGGGCACATTTGAGTTTACCGCCTCGGGCAAAAGTGGCTTTATTTTCGCAGTGTCACAAACAAGCTTAAGAAACTCTGTTTCTGAAACGGGTGTTTCATCCTTCGTTGCAAAAGCGGAAACACACGAAGCTAAAAGCACAAAGCATAATACCGCAGACAATATTCTTTGTATGCGTTTCATTTTCATTTTCTCTCCTTCGCATAGAGATACCTATATTATTATACATCTATCATATATAATACACCAAAATTTCGTCCGTGTAAATAGTTTTGTTACTTTTTTTACATAAATTTTTTACCAAATTCTTAACATTTCAAGAGAATTTCCCCATTTATCCACGGCTTTTGCCTCAATAAGCTTTTCCAGTGCCAGCACAAAGAACCTGCACATAGAGTCTGCCCCACGCGAGGAAAGGTGCATCATGTCCTTGGGAGCATTGTTTTCATAGTCCCACAGATGATACACTTTGTACACCTCTTCGCGCCCTACCTCGGAAAACCAGCCCGAGGACATATCCGTAAGGTCTACATAGAAGCAGCCTTTTTCTGTGGCAAGGTCTCTGACCGCATCGAAAAACTTGCTGTAATTGCCGCCGTTGCTTTTGCCCACATCAGTCTCGTCGCCCCAGCCATAGCCTGCAGAAATCTGCGGGCTTACTAAGATGGGGATCATGCCCTTTTCTGCGCAAACGTCAACCATATCGGAAAGACACGCCGTCATTTCCTCAACAGTGGACTTGCCCCTGTCGTTGATACCGAACTGAACAACAAAAATATCTCCCTTTTCGCCTTCCTTTTCAACGATGGAGAAGCTGTTGTCAAACCATTTTTTAGCCCAGTCACCGCTTGCGGCAAGATTCATGACACGTGCATCCACGTATTTTTCCAGGAACATTGCCCAGCCTGTCATAACGGTGCCGTCCTTTTCAGCGCCCGTTCTAAAAAGCGGATAGTAGTTGCACACCGTGGAGTCACCGCCCACGAAAATGCGGATTTTCTTTTCGTTTATAATATCCGTTTCGCGAAACATTATAAAATCAAGCTTATCGGTAAGTCCTTTGACGGTAACGGCAAACTCACCGCCTGCAAAATGGTAGCGGTCAAAGGTGTGCACAGCCGCCTCGGGTACAATCTCTGTGCCCGGCATGTCCAGGTTTGACGCAATAAGATAGCCGTCAAGGTATACGCTTGCCTTAAGTGCTTCACTCTTTCTCACGCTTATGTCATACACACCGCCGTACATCTGCGCCTTGAAGGGCTCAGCTGTTGTGGCAAAGTCCATAGCTTCGAACACAAATACCGGTGCAAGCTGCAATTGTTCGCAGGAGGTGAAGCTGACATTTATTTTTCCGTTCACGCTTTTTGCAACAATTGCCTTGCCGTCGTTAAAAAGCTGACCCTCAACCACCACATCGGTACCGTTTTTTGTGTAAATTGCAAAGGTATCGGTGAAGCTGTTTTCAAGGGACACATCAATACTTCTTGCTCTCTCGCCCTGATTTATGTCAAAAACACTGCTGAGATTCATTTTAAGATTGCCCTTAACATTTTCAATTTTTGCAAGGTGCTTAAAAATTTCAAATGCGCATATTTTGTCCGCTCTTTCCGTGAGCTCAAGGGTGGACTTGTAAATTGCATTGATGCCGCCTGAGCCTGCCGCAGTTGCCATGGAAGCCGTAAGAGATGCAAGGTCAATATAAGTAATGCCCTTTGCTTTTGCAAAGCTGCGTGTTGTTTCTGTATAAAAATTCTTTGTTTCTGCCATTTGCCCCGTAAGGGAATTGAACCTGACACTGCTGCAGATGGATGCAAAAACAATATTTACATTCTTTTTCTGAAGCTGGGCTGTAACATCTTCAAGGCTTTTCTTGAAATCGGCGTTTTTATCCATGGGACGGTCTTTTTCCAGAATTCCGTAGGAAAGAATGACCACATCTCCCGCCTTTATGCGTGCGTATTCGGCTTTTTGGGGCAGCTTGCTTAAAAGCTCGCCGCTGCCTGCCGCATTTACAAAAAGCGCAGGCTCGCAGAAAAAGCCGCCGAGACTTTCGCCCCAGCTTTTTGCCCAATCGTCACCGAAAAGATATACTGTACCAAAGCTCTCCTCGCTTGCGGCAAAAGATGCCGTTGAAAACAACATACATATAATAAGGAAAAGAGCCGTTATTTTTTTCATGCAATTCCACTGCCTTTCTTTAAGTGCTTTCTTCCTAATATACATTATATATTTTTATATTTTTTAGTCAATAATAGTAACAGAATTGTAAAGGAGGTGTAATTATAATTAAATGAACGACAAGAAAAAGCCTCATATAAACGAACGCATAAAAAAGCTCGGCGAAGAAATTGCCAAGGAATTTATAAACCCGGACACACTGCACACAGACCCCTTGGGCAGCTGGACAGGCACCCCTCGTGACCGCGATGACAAGCCCACCCAGGATGCGGACGACCTATAATGTGCAACGCAGTTGCACGCGATATAAACCTCTCAGAGGTTTTTGATATGCCTTACGGCGTGATTTTTACACGAAATAAAGTTCACTGAACTTTATTTCATATCGAAAGCAGGGTGTTGCGTATGCAACACCCTGCTTTTATATTTCAAATGTGTTTTCAATTACACCGGGCAGAACAGAATATATGCTTTTGCCCATCTTCTTTTCAAAATGCTCTTTTATTTCAAAAAGCTTTTCCCATCTTTTAACGGTGCCCTCGTGCACACCGTGGCGCATGCTTATGTCAATCATACGCTTTTCCATTAAAACATATCCCGAATGGAGGGCTATGTTGTCGCAAAGATGCATAAGAAGGTCGTAGTCGTCATACTCAATGGAGGAAAGATAGCTTTTTGTAAATTCGTACTCCTCCGCTGTAAGGTCCATCATCGAAGGGTTTATAAGAGGAGTGTTTGTCGCAAAGGAATGTGTCATGCTTACCCGTGCCACATCGTCCCAGCCTTTTTTCATGGCATAGTTATAGCCTTCTACAATATGGCGTATGCCCACAAAGCCCACTCGCCTGCCAATGTCATGCAGTGTGCCCAGCACGTACGCCTTTTCCTTGTCAAGTCCTGCCGCTTCGGCAATGCTTTTTGCCGCTTCGCCTGTATACTTACAGTGCTCAACCCATCTGCCGGGGTTAATTTGGTTGCCCTTTTCCAATTCAAGAAAAGCTTCTTCTATTGTAGGATACATTTTTCACCTCACGCCGCAACCATCATGGAGCATACGAGGTATGAAATATAGCTTGCAATTATGAGCACGCCCAGCACTTTTATTGTAAGATTAACTGCAACAGAATTTTTCTCAAGTGACTTTTCACTGCTGGTCTTATACTTGACAATGAGAGATGCTGCTGTAAGGAATGCCGACAAAAGACCGAACACCACGAGAAGCTGAGAGCCTGTAAGACCTGTTGCCGTAATCGCTTCGGGCACTTCGGAATGATATACGTCAGAGCGGAATGCAAGTATGTCAGAAATGGAGAAAATAATGTAGTTAAACATGTTACTTCCCACAACATTACCAACCATGGCATTGTAGTTGCCCTTGCCCACAAGAGCAATGCTGCTTGTCAATTCGGGAATACTTGTTGCAACGCCGAGGAAAACCGCACCTGCAAGTGAGGAGCCAAAAATAGGATACTGTACTGTGATGGTATCTGTAATCTGTGTGATGATAACGCTTGATACAACAAGACCCAATGCACACAAAACAAATCTTGTTACAATCTGCTTTAATGTAAGGCTGATATCGTCCTCGTTGTCGGATTCCGAATCGTCACTTGTCATGAATTTACAAGCAATTGCATAGAGGATGACAATTATGATTGAAACCATATTTATGCTTACACCGGGAATAGTGGTGTCAACATCTGTAAAGAGTACAAAGCCTGTTACAAGATATGCCAGCACAGTGCAAACAATAGTCTTCAAATGCGAAGTGCCTACAACAGATTTTCTGAATGCCTTTGTGGACACAAGTGTAAGTCCTGCAAAAATGCAGAGGTTGAAAACGTCACTACCTAAAACGTTCCCAATGATAAGGTCATCGTTGCCGATAGCAACTGCCGAAATACTTGTAATAACTTCGGGCAGACTTGTTACCGCAGCCAGAATAACACCGCCGATAAATGCGCCCGAGAGCTCTGTTTTTTTGTCAATCATATCAACATAATCTGCGCACTTGACTGAAAACAAAACCAAAACTGCCGCCGCCATAAGATACCATACAAAAATCATTTTCCACATTCCTCTCTTTTTAAAAAAATTAAAGACCTACGCATTAGATGCGTAGGTCTTGTCATTTAAAGCTTATACGGAGCTGTTGCTCGGGTATGGCGATATAAGCTACCGCCAACGCGGCAAACTACTCCCCTGACGAGATAATTATATAACCTTTTTTTGCCAAAGTCAATCGTTTTCTGCGTTTGTCTCGTGGTACTCCTTTTCGGTGTTCACGCTCCAGATATTTGACTTGTCATCATTTTTGGAAACAATGTTCTTAACAGCTTCAAAAGCTGTTACCATGGAATGATCCATGTTGTTGTAGCGGTGCTGACCATTTCTGCCGATACAGAAAAGGTTGGGAATAGTATTGAGATAATCTATAAGCTTGTCAATTTCGTAATATGTGTCAAAATATGCGGGATAAGCCTTCTTCACCCGTTCACGGTGGCTGTCACGGATTACGGCATCCTTTCTGATAACGCCCATCTTGATAAGCTCACCTACGGCAAAGTCAACGCATGCCTTTTCTTCCATGTTCCAGAATTCGTCGCCTTCGTCGCAGAAATATTCAAGACCTATCCATACCTTGTTTTCAACATCCTCAACCATATAGGGGGACCAGTTGTTAAAAATCTGTATTCTGCCGAGCTTTACGCCTGTGTCCTGAACGTAAATCCAGCAGTCGGGAACAATGTTGCCCATTGTTTTAATTTTGGTTTTGTTTTTAAGATTGAGGCTATCTAAGAGAAGACCAACCGTAACAAAGTCGCGGTAAGGAAGATTTGACGCAATGCGTGTCATTTCGTCGCCTGCGCCGTTAAGCCCTGCAACAAGGTCCTTTATGGGCATTGTGGAAACGAGAGTGTCGCACTCCATAACACGCGCCTTGTTATTTTCCATATACTGAACGGCACTGATGCGGCCGTTATCGTTAACAATTTTCTTAACGTGGCAGTTCATCATGATTTTACCGCCCATTTTTTCCACTTCTTCAGCCACAACCTCCCACAGCTGACCGGGGCCGTATTTGGGATAGGAGAACTCCTCAATAAGGCTTGTTTCAACCTTGCCCTCGCCCTTTTTGCCTGTGAGCTTTGCAACCATGTCCTTCAACACTTCTTTAACGGAAAGCCCCTTTACCCTCTGTGCGCCCCAATCGGCAGAAATCTGCGAAGGGTGACGGCCCCAAAGCTTTTCGGTGTAGCCTTCAAAAAACATTGAATACAGCACCTTGCCGAAACGGTTGATGTAAAAGTTTTCGAGATTATCCTCGGGAAGCTTTTTTGCAGTTGACTTAAGATAGCTGCAGCCTGCCTTCACTGTTGAAACAAGACCCATGTTTATAAAGGTCTGAGGCTTCATGGTTATGGGGTAATCAAAAAATTTCTTTTTATAGTAAATTCTTGAAATTCGCTGTCTTTTGAGCATAACCCTGTCAACCTTTGCCGGGTCGGGGCCATCGGGCGAAAGCTCTCTTTCACGACCAAGCAACCTATCGTCAAAGGTAGCAACACCCTGAAGAGGCATAATGCTCTCCCACCATTCGGTTACGCGCTTGTCCTTCGAGAAGAAGCGGTGACCGCCGATGTCCATTCTGTTGCCGTTATGCTCTACCGTGCGGGAAATGCCGCCTATAGAGTCAGACTCCTCCAACACTGTAACACAGTATTCTCCGCCGCTTTTCAAAAGCTCATATGCAGCCGTAAGCCCCGCAGGGCCGGCGCCTACAATTATTACTTTTTCCATTAGTATCCAGCCTTTCTGTTACCTATACAAAACAAACTTTCTTGCAAGGAAATTCCATACCAGCACAATCGCTGTGGCAATAATTTTTGAAATCATGGGTATAAAATCTACAAATTCTGTCAACAAATACATTATAATCATGGTCATTAAAAGACCGATTATTCCTATTATACCATAAACAACAAATTCTGTCGATGCGGTGTGTTCGTTTTTTTCGCCCGAGAAAACAAATTTCTTGGATAAAAGATAATTCACCGTCAGTCCCATCAGAAATGCAATGGGAGCACTTATGAGATAATGCAGCTTTACAACCTCGTTAAAAAGTGCAAACACGCCCCAGTCAGCAACTGTTGCCCAGCCGCCCACAAATGCGTAGCGGAAGAACTGCAGTAATCCGTTGTCCGTAGGTGTATAAAAAATCTTTTTGAAATCAAATGAAAACAGAATACTGAAAAATTCTTTCATATCAGTCCCGCCTTGTTTCGAATATGTCAAACTGAAGATGCTTCGGCACCTGTTTTTCCTTGGGTGGAAGTGCCCTGTAATCACCGTAATGCTTTTTAAGAATGTCATCATAGCCACAGGGCATAGGGAAGCTTTCGCCTTCAAAATTAGCCTCGATGCTCTCTTTGTACCAATCGCACATATAGCAATCACCGAAGTGATCCATTGCCGAGTGGGTGCTCATAACCCATTTTTTGTTTTTCTTTGAAAACATTTTTGCCGCACCATCATACATTGATGCTATAAAGCTGAGAGGCATAAGGGCGCCAATTTTAGAAAGCACAAATATTACAGCTGCTTCTGCCTTTGAGTATTTTGAATAGTCAATTTCACGGCGATGACCCATTGCCATGCCGTATATAAATATGAGCAGTTTTGTATGAAGCGACTGTCCCAATGGGCTGTTTGGCACCTTATCAATAACAAATATGTCAAGTGCCGGGTTTGAGTATTTGCCCCCGTAAAACAAGTCGTCTAACCCTGCCTGCGCCACATTAATTTTTTTGTAGGTTATTTTGGGAACAAAGTCGTAAAACTTGTTATCGCCCTTCTGCCCGGGAAGGACAAAGCCGAAATCCCCGTCAAAAAGTGTTGGTGCAATTTTTATGAATTTATCGTACTCTTCACGCAGCATACATATGTCGGCATCGTCGTCCCAGGGAATGAAGCCCTTATGGCGCACCGCTCCAAGAAGAGTGCCTGCGTCGAGCATATATTCTATGCCGTGCGCTTTAAGTACGCTGTCAGCCTTTTTCAGGAGAAGCATTGAAGCGTCATGGAGTTTTCTCAGCTTTTCTTCACTGCTCCATTCTTCACTGTTCATCATCAAAATTTAACCTTCTCTCTTCAACGACCAGAGGTCTTTTCATAACACGGCTGTTAATGCTTATAATATATTCGCCGAGAAAGCCTATAAATATAAGCTGTATTGCGCCTAAAAACAGCATGCCCAGCAGAATGGGTGCCTGACCTGCCGCAAAGAGATTCCAGTACATGAGCTTTAAAATGAGATATACAATACCTATTACAAAGCTTGCAATACCCACAAAAAAGCCCGCAAAGGTTGCAAGCCTTAACCCGATTTTTGTATACGAGGTAAAGCTGAGCATTGCAGCGTCATAGAGCGAATACCAGTTATTTTTTGTTTTGCCTGCACGACGACGGGGCTGAGTGTAGGGAACATCCTTTCTCCTACCGCCAAGCTCTGCAACAATTCCTCTGAGGAAGGGCTTGGGGTCGTCGAGCTTTCTGAGAACTTCGATAAAGGATTTGTCATAGAGAGCAAAGCCCGTAAAATGCTCAATCTGTTCGACATCGCTCATTTTCTTTATCAGTTTGTAGTAAATGCTTCTGAGCAAATACACCAGCTTGTTTTCCTTGCTGGAGGTTTTAATGCCGCATACAATATTATAGCCGCCCTTTTCCCATTCTTCAACAAAAACGGGAATCATTTCAACAGGGTCCTGAAAGTCTGCAGCAAGGAGCACCGCGCAGTCGCCTGTTGCCTGCAAAAGACCGTAATAGGGTGAATTGAACTGACCGAAATTCTTCGCGTTAAAAATTGCCTTCACCTTTTTGTTTTCCTTGCAGATTTCACCGAGCAGCTCACGTGTTTTGTCCTTGGAGCAGTTGTCTATAAAAATTATTTCGTAATCGTATTTTTCCAGCTGTACATCAAAAAGAGCTGTTACAGCCTCCGCCATAGGCTTAACGTTTTCTTCTTCGTTATATGTGGGAATTACTACGCTTATTTTCTTCATAACCGTACCTCCTGAACACACAATTTACGTCATTATATTTTATAATACCAAAAAATATTCTCTATGTCAAACTTTATGCTCATTTTGTTGACAAAGAAGGGGCAAAAATGTATACTTAAGAAAAATGGTAAAGCTGTAAAGGAGCGGAATTATGCAAAAAAACAAGCTTTTCAACCTGATTATATATTCTTATATTGCCCTGCCTTTTCTGATTTTTGCCGCAGGTTTTCTCAAGTGGTACTTCGCGCTTTTGGTAAGCGGGGGCATAATAGCCTCGGTTTATCTTGCAGCAAAGGACAGCAAGGCATCGGTTTCACTGCCCTTTGAGTGCTTTACATTTTTCCGCATAGCGGGAGGCGTTGCACTGATTGTTATTATGGTGCTTTTATCGGGTATAGGAAATGTTATGTGGCAAAACAATGACCACGCCACACGTAACACCCTTTTTGATGTACTTGTCAACTACTCCTGGCCGCCCACATATATAACCGACGCGGGCAACGAGGTGGGTCTGGTTTATTACATAGGCTTCTGGCTTCCCTCGGCATTATTTGGCAAACTGACCACTCTTGGGGCAGGCTATATTTTCCAGATAATATGGGCAGCCCTGGGGCTTTTAATTCTTTGGTATCTGCTTTGTATAATTCACAAAAAAATTGTTATATATCCGTTGGTGATATTTCTCTTTTTCAGCGGTATGGATCTTCTCGGTCACAGCCTTATAACCAACCTTTTTGATTCTCTTACAAAGCTGCAGATAGGCACATGGGCATTCCCCCAGGGAAGCAGCCTCACCACACATATTGAGTGGTGGAGCGCGTACTTTCAGTTTTCATCACATACAACTCAGCTTTTCTGGGTTTTCAATCAGTGTATTCCCGTATGGATTGCAACGGTATTGATGCTTATCGAAAAAAACAACAAAAACCTTGTTTTCATTATGGGTCTTACCCTTATATCAAGCACGCTCCCCTTTATCGGGCTTATCCCCATATTCGTATGGTGTGCAGTATGTGACTATGAGGGTGAATTGCTCGACAGACCCTTCACCAAAAACATAAAGGCGTCCTTTTTCTCGCTCTTTACTTTTCAGAATGTTATAGGTGGCGGGCTTTCGGGCATAATGACATTTATTTACCTTGCAGGCAACGTGGCTTCAACAGCCGCATCCTCTACCTCGACAGGCTCGGCAAGCACTTCGGCAGCAACTTTCTCTTTGGGGATATTCATCCTTGTGGTTGTATTCTGGCTGGCTGCCTTTTTACTTACCTGCACCAATAAAAGCTTTAAGCTAACAAAGCTTTTATACCTTATCCCTGCTGTGCCGCTGGCATATCTTATGGCAAAAACACCTTTACTCAAGCTGGAATTTTACCTTCTATTTATTATATTTGAATTTATTATCCTCACACTTTTGCTTCTCCCCGCATGGGGAAAATCGAGCCTGTTTTTCATATCGGTTGTGTCACTTCTCATAATTCCGTTTTTTAAGGTTGGCACATCAATTGACTTCTGTATGAGAGCGTCAATCCCTCTTCTTGTAGTGCTGTGCATTTTCAGCGCAAAGGCGCTTGATAAATATTTTTCCCAAGACAGGCAAATCCTTGCAACGCTTCTGTGCATTGTGCTTATGCTGGGTGCGATTACACCCGTTAAGGAAATTGCGCGTGTTGTGGAAGCAACAGCATATGAAATACAGACAAAGGGCAGTGTAGTAAACGATCGCATCACCGAACACACGGTTTTCGCCGCAAGGAACTTTACAAGCAGAACAGAGAACAACATATTCTACGAAATATTCTCAAAATAAAAAAGAGCCCAAGGCTCTTTTTTATTTTACATCAGCGGTGCAATAAGCCTGAGTATCGCGTGATAGGTGCTGCCGAAAAATCCGTTAAAGCGCTGGAAGTCAGTTATTTTTTCACACTCAGCGAGGGTTTTTAACATATCCTCTTTCATTTGCGATATCACAGGAGCCTTGTAGAAAACACAGCCACATTCAAAATGGTGGCACATGCTGCGAAAATCCAGGTTTATTGTGCCCGCACAGGAAATAATATCGTCGCACACAAAGCCCTTTGCGTGAATAAAGCCCGGGTTGAACTTGTAAATTTCGACACCCGCATTTATAAGGGTGCGGTAGTAGGACTTTGTCATGGAGTAAACAATTTTCTTGTCGGGTATGCCCGGCACAATTATTTTCACATCAACGCCTTTTTTTGCCGCAAGACACAGTGCGCTGTTCAGCTCATAATCGGGAATGAGATACGGAGTGTAGATATAAATGTATTTTCTGGCATTATTTATGGCACTAAGATACACGTTTTCGCCAACGGTGTCATCGTCAAGAGGTGTGTCGGCAAAGGGCTGTACATAGCCGCCCGCCGTACCTTCAAAATCTGTCTTTACAAGGAATTTTTCTGCATCCTCGTCCTTGTTACAAAAGGCGTACCACAAATCGAGAAACATGAGGGTAAATGCCCTTGCACCGTCGCCCTCGATTTTCACAACGGTGTCCTTCCAGTAGCCGTATTTTTCGATTTTGTTTATATATTCGTCGGCAATATTTATTCCGCCGGTGAATGCAACACGGGAGTCAACCACAAGTATTTTTCTGTGGTCGCGGTTATTCATTGCCGCACTTATAACAGGCAGATACGGGTTGAAGGAGAAGCATTTTATGCCCTTTGCCTTAAGCTTCTTTTCGTAGCCTGAGGGCACTGAGAACACGCTTCCCATATCGTCGTATATAAAGCGCACCTCAACGCCTTCTTTGACCTTTTTTTCCAATGCAGCCTCGAGCCTTGTGAGCATTTCGCCGTCATCGATAATAAAATATTCCAGAAATATAAAGTGCTTTGCCTTTTCTATTTCACGGAGCATGGCAGGGAAAGCAGTCTCGCCTGAAGGGTAGTAGGTTGCATCGGTGTTTTCGTAGAGGGGATAACGGAGATTGTCAAGATATCTGCTCTGGACATAAAGCCCCTCGTCCTCTATTTTAAGCTTTTCTGCTACAGCATCATTTTTGGTGCGGTAGGCAAGATTTTTTCTTTCACCATTTTCACACGCCTTTCTCAAATGGCGTCGGGGTCTTTTCCCACCCATTAAAATATACAGTATGCATCCGAAAATGGGCGTGACAAGTATAAAAACCACCCAAGCCATTTTGATGGCAGGGTTACTCTTTTCGTTTATAACAAAAAGCACGGTGAGAACACTCAAAGCTCTTATAAGATTGTTAATTTCACTTGCGCTGCCCTCAAAAACCTTGCTTACAACAACCAGAAAGCCTACCTGCGCCAAAAGTGCAATACTCACCACAAGAAACCTGTTCATTGCAGGCTTTAAAAATTTCATACCTATCACCGCCTTTTCTTTATTTTATCACAAAGCGACCTTACTGTACAATAAGGTCGCTTTTGTTTTTACTTATTATTCACATTTAATCCAAAAATTAACCACAGCTTGAACAGCCTGAGCAGTTGCCCGAGCAGCCGCCCGAAATCTGACCTGTCATGAAATATGTGAGGATTGCGTTCATCTGCTGAACAACGCTCTCAAACTTCTGCTGAGCTTCATAATACTCGCTTATTGTGGGGTGGCTCATAACCTTTTCGTAGGTTTCCTCGAGCTGCGTACGGATTTGGGCCATTCTTTCGTCGCTTACCTCGGAGGCGTTGATTTCCTCTGCAAGAGCCTTTCTCACGTTGTTGTACTCAACCAGAAGAGCCATAGCCTCTTCGTCCTTTTCCTGCTTTTCCTCGGCTTCCTTAAGGTTTTTGTATTCCTCGCTGTCAACAATAGCCTGACCTAATTCTCTTGCTTTAGTTAAAATTTCACTCATAATAATTCTCCTAACAAAATCCAGGTCTGTGCCCTGGTTATTTTTACTTTTACAATTTTGCCCACAAGGCTTTCATCCCCGGGGAAATTAACTATTTTATTTGCGTAGTTACGGCTTGTTAAAACGCCGTCTTCCTTGCTTATACCCTCAACAAGCACCTCTTGAATTTCACCCTCGCACTTTTTGTTGAGCTCATAGCTGATGGCGTTCTGCACCTCTAAAAGGCGGTCAAAGCGAGCCTTAATCTCCTCTTCGGTTGACACAAAGTCCATCTTCGCCGCAGGAGTACCCTCACGGCGTGAATATATAAACGAGAAGATGCTGTCATACTTAACCTCTTTAAGCATGCTGATTGTATCCTCGAAGTCCGCTTCTGTTTCCGTGGGGAAACCCACAATAATGTCCGTTGTTATTGCCAAATCGGGCATAAGCGCCTTTGCCTTATTTACAATGGAAAGATACCTTTCGCGGTTGTAAACACGGTTCATTTCGCGTAAAAGCTTATCACTGCCCGACTGAAGCGGCAGATGAAGCTGGTGGCAGATGTGGCGGCTTTCTGACATAACCTCCAAAACCTTGTGGGAAATGTCCTTGGGGTGGCTTGACATAAACCTTATGCGCTCTATTCCCTCTATTTTGTCAACCTCGGAAAGTAAGGTTGCAAAGCCTTCTGTCATGCCCATATCCTTACCGTAGCTGTTGACATTCTGCCCGAGCAGCGTTATTTCCTTAACGCCCTTTTCTGCCAAAAGACGGCACTCGCTAAGAACAGCATCCATGCTGCGGCTTCGCTCTCTTCCGCGCACATAGGGCACAATGCAGTAGGTGCAGAAGTTGTTACAGCCGTACATAATGGAAACAAAAGCCTTGCAGCCACCGTCGTAATTGGTGGGCACGTTTTCGCAGATATAGTCAATCTCCTGTCTTTCTATAACACGGCACTTTTCCTCGGTAAGCACCTTTTCCAGAAGAGCAGGAAAGGTCGCCATAGCGCGGGTGCCCAAAATCATGTCAACATGAGGATATTTTGATTTTAATCTCTTGCTTACATCCTCCTGCTGGCTCATACAGCCTGCAATAGCTATAACCATATCCGGCTTTTTTGCCTTAAGATGCTTTAATGCACCTATGTTGCCAAAGACCTTTTTTTCGGCATTTTCACGGACAGCGCAGGTGTTGAACATTATAAAGTCTGCCTTTTCACGGTCCGTGGTTAAGGTGTAGCCCATTTCCATTAAAATGCCCTCGTACTTTTGCGAGTCGTTGACATTCTGCTGACAGCCGTAGGTTTCAACCAGGGCGAACTTTTCCTCGCCCGCCAAAAGAGCTTTAACCCTCGCTATTATTATTTCTTGTTCGTTAAAATCTATCGTCATACAAATCACCAAAAACAAAACATTCACCACCGACATTTTCGGCGGTGAATGTTAGTTATATCATTCTGCACTCTGCATTTTGCATTCTGCACTTGATATTTCAACTTTACAGGGTTGAAATATCAATAATACCTACATCGCCTGCAGACTTCTGTTCAATACTTGCCAGGAGTGCCTTTGCAGTGTCAAGGCTTGTAAGACAGGGTATGCTTCTTTCAACACTTGTTCTTCTTATCTTGAAGCCGTCGCGGTTATGCTGACGACCTCTTGTAGGTGTGTTGATAACCAAATCGCAACCGCCGCCTGAGATGAAGTCCAGAATGTCGGGAGCGCCTTCAGCAATCTTGTTTACCTTCTTTGCATTTACGCCGTTGTCAATAAGGTATTTGCAGGTGCCGCCTGTAGCGTAAATTCTGAAGCCATGCTTTTCAAATTCCTTAGCGAGAGCACAAACCTCTTCCTTGTCTGTGTCTCTTACAGTGATAAGAAGGTTGCCCTCTGTAGGAATCTTCATGTTGCTGCCAACGAAGGACTTGTAAAGAGCCTCGTGGAAGGTGGGAGCAATACCCAAAACCTCACCTGTAGACTTCATTTCGGGACCAAGGCTTATGTCAACATCGTGGAGCTTTTCAAAGCTGAACACAGGCATCTTTACTGCAACGTAGTCAGCCGCAGGGTTAAGACCTATGCCGTAGCCCATATCCTTAAGCTTTTCACCCATCATAGCTCTTACAGCCAGCTTTACAATGGGCACGTTAGTAACCTTGCTGATGTAAGGCACTGTACGGCTGGAACGGGGGTTAACCTCGATGATGTATACGCCGTCGGATGCAACGATAAACTGAATATTGATAAGACCTACAACGTTAAGTGCTCTTGCAAGCTTTTCTGTGTAGTCAATAATTGTGTCAATGTCCTTCTGGCTGATTGTCTGTGTGGGGTAAACAGAAATTGAGTCACCGGAGTGAACACCTGTTCTTTCGATGTGCTCCATAATACCGGGGATGAGAATGTCCTCGCCGTCACATACTGCGTCAACCTCAACCTCCTTACCGATAACATACTTATCAACAAGGATGGGATGCTCCTGTACACTGCGGTTAATAATTTCCATGTATACAGTAATGTCGCGGTCGTTATATGCAATTTCCATCCCCTGACCGCCCAATACATAGCTGGGACGAACAAGCACGGGGTAGCCGATTTCGTTAGCTGCCTCAATTGCCTCTTCGCAGGTGAATACTGTTCTGCCCGCAGGACGGGGAATGTTGTTTGCTTCCAGAATTTCGTCAAAGAGCTCTCTGTCTTCTGCTCTGTCAACGTCCTCAGCCTTTGTACCGAGAATTCTTACGCCCATGTCCTTAAGAGCCTTTGTGAGCTTGATTGCTGTCTGTCCGCCGAACTGTACAATTGCACCGTAGGGCTGTTCAAGGTCAACAATGTTTTCAACATCCTCGGGTGTAAGGGGCTCGAAATAGAGCTTGTCCGCAATGTCAAAGTCAGTAGAAACTGTTTCAGGGTTATTGTTTACGATAATTGTTTCATACCCAAGACTCTTGAGTGCCCATACACAGTGAACGGAGCAGTAGTCGAATTCGATACCCTGACCGATTCTGATAGGACCTGAGCCCAGTACCATAATCTTCTTTTTGCCCTCCTGTACTTCGCCCTTGGATTCGTTTTCGCTTCCGTAGCAGGAGTAGTAGTAGGGTGTAATTGCTTCGAACTCAGCTGCACAGGTGTCAACCATCTTGTATGCAGGCATAATGGAGTTTGCCTTACGCATTTCTTTTACAGCCTTTTCGTCCATACCAACATATTCGCCGATAATCTTGTCTGTATAGCCGTAAATCTTTGCTTTTTCGAGCTTTTCGGGTGTAAGGGAGCCTTTCTTAAGCTCCACTCCAAGGTCAACAATTGCCTTAATCTTTGTAAGGAACCAGTTGTCAATCTTTGTTATGTCATGAATTTCTTCAACTGTGATGCCCTTAAGGAATGCCTGAGCAATAACAAACAGACGCATGTCGTCAATCTTCTTGAGCTCCTCGTAAAGCATTTCCTTTGTAAATTCTCTGTACTGGGGCAAATCAAGCTGGAAAATGTTAAGCTCGAGAGAACGCACAGCCTTTAAGAGAGCACCCTCAAAGCTTGTGGCAATACTCATAACCTCGCCTGTTGCCTTCATCTGTGTACCCAGCTTTCTTTCAGCTGTTACGAACTTGTCGAAGGGCCACTTGGGGAACTTTGCAACAATGTAGTCAATTGTGGGCTCAAAGCCTGCAAAGGTCTTGCCTGTTACAGCGTTCTTGATTTCATCAAGGTTGTAGCCCATGGCAATTCTTGTAGCAACCTTTGCAATGGGGTAGCCTGTAGCCTTACTTGCCAATGCAGAGGAACGGGAAAGACGGGGGTTAACCTCGATAACTGCATATTCAAAGCTATTGGGCTCTAAAGCAAACTGAATGTTACAGCCGCCTTCAACGCCGAGCTTGTTTATAATCTTAAGTGCCGCTTCACGGAGCATGTTGAATTCCTTAGTGGCAAGTGTCTGCGCAGGTGCAACAACTATACTGTCACCTGTGTGAACGCCTACGGGGTCCAGATTTTCCATGGAGCAGATTGTGATAGCACTGCCTGATGCGTCACGCATTGCTTCGAATTCGATTTCCTTCCAGCCTGCGATACACTTTTCAACCAGGATCTGACCAACTCTGGAAAGACGGATACCGTGGGGTGCAATCTGACTGAATTCTTCTTCGTTTTCAGCAATACCGCCGCCTGTACCGCCCAGTGTGTAAGCGGGACGGATAATTACGGGGAAGCCGATTTCCTTTGCAAATGCCAGACCGTCGGCATAGGTTTCAACAACCTTTGATGCGATACAGGGCTGACCGATATCTTCCATTGCATCCTTGAAGCCCTGACGGTCCTCAGCCATGCGGATTGTTTCGGGGCTTGTACCCAGAAGCTTTACGCCGTGCTCTTCCAAAAAGCCTGTTTCCGCAATTTCCATTGCAAGGTTCAAGCCTGTCTGACCACCCAGTGTGGGAAGGATAGAGTCGGGCTTTTCGGCGATGATTACCTTCTTTAATGTTTCAATTGTCAAGGGCTCGATATAAACCTTGTCCGCAATGTCCTTATCGGTCATGATGGTAGCGGGGTTGGAGTTTATGAGCACAACCTCCATGCCTTCCTCCTTAAGAGTACGGCACGCCTGTGTACCTGCATAGTCGAACTCGGCAGCCTGACCTATGATAATAGGACCTGAGCCGATAACAAGAACCTTTTTAACATCAGTATTCTTAGGCATTTTCGCAACCTCCCATCATGCTTACAAAGTTGTCATAGATAAAGTCTGTTTCATGGCAAGGAGCAAACTGTACTGTCAGAATGTTCTTTCCTTTGTACTTAAGACCTTCTATTGTGGAGTCGTTGATATTATAGTGGCTTACCTCTGCAACGCTTTCATCGATAGCTGTAACAACGTAGCCATGATTCTGGCTTGTGATATAGAATCTGCCGAGGTCATTGAACTTTACGGGGTAGTTGCCGCCTCTGTGGCCGTGCTCCATTTTTTCAACACTGCCGCCTGCTGCAAGAGCCATCAGCTCATGACCGAGCTCAATACCCAAAACAGCAATGTCAGACTGGTATATTTTCTTCACATCAGCAATAACATCTTCATATTCGCAGGGGTTGCCGGGACCATTTGAAAGAACAATGCCGTCGTACTTTTTTTCAAGGATTTCATCAATAGGTGTTGTGGCAGGATAAACTGTTATGTCAAGATTGCGAGCCTTAAGAGACTCAACAATGCTCTTCTTAACGCCGTAGTCAATAACCGCAACCTTCTTGCCACTGCCTTCGATATGGCGGCTGCTTACGCTTGTTACAGCCTTGATGCCGTTCTTTGCCTTGTATTCCTTAAGCTTTGCCACAACCTCGTCAAGCTCAAAGTGAGCTGTTGTTACAAAGCCCGTCATAGAGCCCTTGTCACGAAGCTTGCTTGCAATAGCGCGTGTGTCAACGCCCTCAATGCCTGTTACGCCGTAACGGCAGAGGTAATCGGAAAGAGTAATTTCCATACGGAAGTTGCTTGCCGCTTCACTGAGCTCGCGTACAATAAGGCATTTTGCCCAGATTCTTTCTGATTCCATGTCCGAGAGGTTAACGCCGTAGCTGCCGACGATAGGATATGTGAGAACAACACCCTGACCGTAGTAAGATGGGTCGGAAAGTGTTTCAACGTAGCCTACAACTGAGGTATTTGCAACGATTTCGCACGTGCAGTCACGCACGGCACCAATGCTCTCGCCCTCGTAAACTGAGCCGTCTTCAAGGATTAAATATGCTTTCATTTCAGCACCTGCCCTTTCATTTATTCGATAAATCCCATAGGATTTTTCTCCTAATTTTCTAATAATACATTATACATCAAGTGGGCTTTGTTTGCAATAGTTTCAAATTAGTTTTTTGCTCATTTTTTCATTTTTTGACAACATGATTTTTTATCGTTCATAAATTTTCTTGTTTTTGTTGACTTTACCTGAAAAAAATTGTATTATAGTTAAGTAGTAAACAATTTCAGGAGGCTGTGACAATGAAAAGGTCTGCAAAAGCATCTGTTAAAAATATAGATACTGCCATTAAAAAGAAGGCAGAAAATAACATTACCATTGTTAACTGTGCAGTTATAATTTATGCACTTTTGCTTGCGGTAATCGCATCCATGTCCAATTCTTCAGTTACCGTAGCAGGGGCAGCTGCAATCAGACGCATTCTTTTCTATTGCGGCATTGTAGGCTTCATGGGCATCGCAGCATACGCAGCATATAAGTCAAACAAGTCATTTTTGAAGTATTCTCTCATGTGTCTTTTCGTGTCAATCACATCAATTGCAGCTCTTATCTGCAACAGCACACGCGCATGGGGTACAATCGTTACATGGGTTGCTTTGGGTATTGCTCTTGTATTCAACATGATTTATGCATACCTTACAGACAAAAACCTCTACTACTCCTCGAAGAAAACACCCGTTGTTTTCAAGGCAGTTGTAGGTGCTGTATATGCAGTTTTGCTGGTAATTCTTATTCTTGCAGCTTTTAAGGTTATATAATCAACATACAAAAAAATCGGTTGCCGCAGGCAACCGATTTTTTTGTATTATCAATATTTTCTCACTATTCTGCAATAGCCGAACTTGTCGTCGGGAGATGCAAGCATAACTCTTCTGCCTCTTACTGCAAACACCTTTCCGGATTCAACATTAACAATTCTCACTCTGTCTTCGCATTTTTCTATAGTCCAGAGCATTGATCTCTTGTCGGAAATGTCGCGCATTGTGCCGTCGGAGGCAAGACCCTTTCCTGTTGCCTTGTGCACAATGTTGTAGCAGTTGCCCTTTTCCCAGAAGTTCCAGATAAGGCTTTCGTCCTTGTAGGAAAGGGGACGCGTGAACACATCTGCACCGTCACTTGAAAGATATGCCGTAAATTCATTTGCCATGATACGGTAGTCCTCAGATTCGATGGAAAATACGGAATAGGTCTTCGTCTTGACATCAAAGGAAATTTCGTCAGCCCATTCAATATGACATGCACCGTCTTCAATTGTAATGGGAAGGAATATGTAACCGGAGTTGTTATAGTCAACCGGATCCCAGCGGTCAGCAACATAAATATAGTGCTCGCCGAACTTTACAACTGCAGTAGGCTGAGAGTTAAAGGTTACGCTGTCGCCGAAGTTTGAAATGGATGACCATCTGTCCTCGATACCAAAGGAGGATGCACTGCCGCCCTGGTTGGGGTTCCAGCCTGTGCACATGGAGGAAAGCATATAGTATTTTCCGTTCTTTTCAAAAACTGCGGGCGCTTCGCGGTACTGACCTGCCCAGAGAGCCTTTACCTGCTCATCGACAGACATATAGTCGTCGGAAAGGCGGTAAACCATCATGTCGGCATTGTCTCTTCCCGAAGCAAAGAAATACGCTGTGCCGTCCTTGTCCTTATAAAGTGTACAGTCGCGCGCATCGTTGCCTACAGGGTTGAAGCTTCCGCGGTAAACATAGTCGCCGTCAACAGTGTCGCATGTGGCAATGGCACATCTTGCGGCATTGTAGTCAACGCCGTTTTCATAGTGCATCCACATAACGTACTGCTTTGTTTTTTCACAGTATAAAACCTTGGGGCGTTCAATGTTTACGCCCTTTCCATGATACACAAGGTCAAGGTCTGTTCTCATGTAATGAGGCTTTTTCTCGGAAGTGATACGCAGAACAACGTTTCTGAACTCCCAGTTCATGAGATCCTTGCTTCTGTAGCAGGCAACTCTCTTGTCGCCGTCGCGCACCTCGCCGAACATATAATAATATCCGTTATCCTCCATAATGCCCGCGCCATGAGCGTGCATGGGCTTCCCGTCTGTGTCGAGCATGGGCATACCGTTTCTGATGCTTGTTACCATTTAAAATTCCTCCTTAACAAAGCAATTCTTTGCTTTATAATATCATATTTAAATTGCTCTTTCAATAGAAAAAAGGATTTTGCCTTGGCAAAATCCTTTTAATTTATGCACTTTTATCTTTCTTCAAGCTTTACGTACTGGCTTCTTGAGGACAGCGACTTATATGCAGGACGGATAATACGTGAGGATATTGTCATTTCCTCAATACGGTGTGCACACCAACCTGCAACACGCGCCATGGCAAACATGGGTGTGTATACATCGCGGGGAATGCCCAGCATTGAATATACAAAGCCCGAGAAGAAGTCAACGTTGGGAGAAAGGATTTTATCATGACCTTTGATTTCAGCAAAAAGCTTGGGCGCAGTTCTCTTTATGATGCGATAAAGCTCCAGTTCTTCCTCTCTGCCCTTTTCCTTTGCCAGGGTTTCTGCAGCTTTTTCCAGAATTACGGCACGGGGGTCGGAAACGGTGTAAATAGCATGACCAAGACCGTATACAAGACCTGTTTTGTCATATGCCTGTCTTGTAATGATTTTAGCAAGGTAGTCTGTTATTTCCGCCTCGTTTGTAAGGGAAGAAATGTGTGCCTTTATATCGTCAATCATGCCCATAACCTTAGCGTTTGCGCCACCGTGACGGGGTCCCTTCAAGGAGCCGATTGCCGCACTTATTGCGCTGTAGGTGTCTGTGCCTGAGCTGGACACAACATGAGTTGTGAAGGCAGAGTTATTACCACCGCCGTGCTCGGCATGAAGGATAAGCGTAAGGTCCAATACCTTTGCTTCTGTTTCGGTGTAAGCATGGTCGGGGCGCATCATATATAAAAAGTTTTCTGCTGTCGATAATTCCTCGCTGGGTGTGTGCAGAACAAGGCTCTTGCCGTCAAAGTAGTGCGCCTTTGCTGCATATGCATGGGCAATGAACACCGGGAAACGCGCAATCAGTTCGATAGACTGCCTGAGCATATTCTCCAGGCTTGTGTCATCGGGATTGGGGTCATAGGAATATTCTGCAAGCACACTTCTGGCAAGCTTGTTCATAATATTCGCACTGGGTGCTTTTAATATCATATCCTCGGTAAAGTTTTTAGGGAGCGGTCTGCAGGAGTTAAGATATTCCGTAAACTCTATAAGCTCTTCCCTTGTAGGGAGCTTGCCGAATAAAATGAGGTAAATTGTTTCTTCAAAGCCAAAGCGGTTTTCCAATGTGCAGCCGTTTACGATATCAGTCACACTGATGCCACGGTAACGGAGATTACCAACGTCAGGCTTTTTTTCGCCTTCGTCCATAATATAGCCGTGAACCTCACCGATCTTTGTAAGACCTACAAGCACACCGCTTCCGTCCTCGTTACGTAAGCCACGCTTTACGCTGTAGCGTGAGTATGCATTGGGGTCCATGTCGTAATTGGACATTGCAACGCCCAGATATTTTTCAAACAATTCGTCGTTTCTGTTCATTATGTTCATCCCTTCAATTCTGCCTGTCATGTCAGCTTTAACCATCTTTTAAAAACAAATGTCCGTCACAGGAAAACGTTTTTTCGTGTATAGGTTATATTTTACACATAAACTGCCCCCGTGTCAAACACTTTTTTAACTTTTTTTGCCTTGAGGGTGCCTTTCTTGACATCAATGCGCCTTTATGTTAAAATAATTATAGTTATTTATACGCTTCATCCGAAGAGGAGATGAATTTTATGAGAAAGCTATTTGCATTGATTTTAATATCTGCATTGCTCCTGTCCGCCTGCACTGCAGGCAACGTGAGCGACCCCACAGAGGAAGCAACTATTCCCACCGAGGAGGCAACAGTTGAGGCAGCCGAAGACGGGACGGAGAGCGTGGAAGAAGAAACCTACAATATCTTCACCGACGAGCGCCCCTATGCTGTTATGATTGATAACGACGGCAATTCCTCCCGCCCGCATGCAGGCTTAGAGGATGCCTACCTTATTTATGAGATGTACGTTGAGGGCAAAGCGACACGCCTTATGGCAATATTCAAGGGTGTGACTGTTCAGAAAATTGGTCCCGTGCGCTCTTCAAGGCACTACTTCCTTGACTATGTTTTTGACAACGATGCGCTCTATTCCCACGCAGGCTACAGCCCCCTTGCCTTAGAGCAGATTTCGTCTTTCGGCGTGGCAAGCCTCAACGGTCTTTCCTATGAGCCGAAGTATTACTGGCGCGAGAGAAAGTATAAGGGCGATTACCATTCCTTGTACACTTCAACAGGCAATCTTTCAAAGCTGGCAAGCACTTTAGGCTACAAACAAACAACCGACACTCTGCCCTTTGCCTTTTCAACGGATGCATCCGTATATGAGGGCGAAAGTGCAGTTGACATTACAATTCCCTATGCTGATTTTTACTACGTAAAATATAAGTATAACGAAGAAACAAAGCTTTACGAACGCTTCATCAATTCCGATTATCACCCCACACAGTCAGGCGCAAAGCTTGCTGCAGGGCAGATTATTATTCAGTTTGCAAAGAGCTATCCCCTTGGCGACGGCACAGCCCGTATACAGCTTGAAACCACAGGCTCGGGAAAAGGCATTTACATAAAGGACGGCATGCAGGTGCCTCTTACATGGAAAAAGTCCTCCCGCACCGCTAAGCTTAAGTTCTACACCAAGGACGGCAAGGAGCTTGTGCTCGACCCCACAGCTCAGACCTATGTGCAGGTAATGCCCGAAACACTTAATTTAAAGATTAAATAACCAAAAAGGATGCAAGTAAAATTTACTTGCATCCTTTTTTAATAATAACCATACATTGTTACGATGTCGTCATCGCTGTAGCGGTATGCAACTCTTCCCGGGCAGGATAAAAGCATACATCTGCGATACAAGGGCGAAAGGAGCTTTTCTTCACCTTTACCACGCTTCAGAAGGCCCTCTTCCGAATATTCGAGAATTTTACTTATAAGCTCATTCAGGCTGTTTTTAGACGCGATAAATTCACCCTTTGTTGTCTTTTCACGAAGGTATGTGTTCGCATCTTCAATTCCTTCTTCTTTGAAAAAGGAATCAAGCAGGCGCTCTACCTTATTCATGTTATACAAAATACCCAGGCTGAATGCCGCAGGGGCAAAGCTATCGGGGAATGGCTGTGCACAGTCGCTTCTTATTTCAAGAGTGCCGCGACGTGTGATTTCCACATTTTTAAAGGAAAGGTAGCATTCAATATCCTCTTCCCTTGCGTCCTCACGGGCAAAATATTCCTCAATGCCAACAGGCTCAAAAATTTCATATTTTCCGTTGCGGATGCGGTTAAACATACCCTTTGACATTATATAGTCCACCAAATCATGTTGGGTTTTAAACTCCCCATCCACCTTACCGGTTATGTTGGGACAAAGAGAAAACGCACTTTGCTCCCAAAGATAATCGCGATAGCAAATGTATCCTTCGCGCTCAAAGTCGGGAGAGTTTGATAAAATCAGTCCCCTTACGAAGTCCAGTCTGCCAAATAACGTGTAGGCATAGGGCAAATCAGAAAGAGGTATATCCAGATGAGTTTGTGCGCTTGACAAAAATGCAGGGAAATCGGGATACGGGCTGTTTTTGCCAAAGGTAGTGAGATATTCATCAACCATATTGTAGGTGGAAAAATTCACATGATTTTTATCTGCATATTTTTTATAAGGATTGCTCCCTATTCCCACAAGGGAATGACCGCATCTTTTAAAATATGCCTGAACTTCCTCCAGCAAAGGAAAAAACCGCTCAGCAATACGGCACAGATTATCGCCGTAGTTCATTGCAAATTCAAAGTTATTGTAGGAATTGTCGTAGGAGAGGCAATCTCCATCAGAGTTTGTAATAAAAAGCGGCTGACCGTTTTCCTCCAGCTCAACCTTAAAGCCTCGCTGTAGAAAATAGTCAAACACGCCCTTACTGACAGCCTCATCAACGGGCGCCTTACTTAAATTAACCAAGGGAAACTCCAGCTCAACGCCAACATTTCCGTACTGCTTTTTTTCAAAGGGCTTTAAAAATGTATCGTAAATAAGTTTTCTTGTGTCCATAAAACCACCTTCAATTCAAAAAGCAGACAGAATTTTCTGTCTGCTTTCCTTAATTCTGCACTTTGTATCTAACATTCTGCACTATTTATTTTACGATTCCTTTATAAGTTCTCTTTACCTCTTCGTAGCTGTCAAAGCCACCGATGTCAAAACGTGTGCCGGGCATTTCCCAGGCATATACGGGGATTTGTTCGCAAAGATAGCACACAAAGCTGCCGGGCGCATCAACAGCACAGCCGTCCTCTATGCCCTGTTTAACCCACTTAAGGTCTTCCTTTCTGTAATAATAGAAGGGACCTACGCACCAATTGCTCTTGGGATTTTGGGGCTTTTCTTCCATGGAAACAATTCTCATGTTTTCATCGGGCACCATTACACCGCACTTGCGGAGCTCTTCAAGGCTTTCCTCGTAATTCACGATTACACTGCTGCCGTCGTTGTTTTTCGCAAACGCAACAAATTCATTAAGCGAGAAGTCCACAAGGTTGTCCCCTGCAAGCACAAAGATGTCCTCGTTGATATTGCATTTTTCAATTGCAAAAAGGATATCTCTTACTGCGCCGAGTCTTGTTTCGTTGCTCAGTGTGCCGTCGTTAAGAACGGTTACGGGCTTTGTGTAATTGCTCTTTTGTGCCCAGTCTTCAAAAATGTGAGCAAACTTTGCGTTAGAAATAATAATGTGCTCGTTCACATCGGGGTTTTTGTCGAGGTCTTCAATGAGATAATCAAGAATGCTTTTGCCGTTCACTTCCAGAAGCGGCTTCGGGAAATTTTCTGTCAAAGGATAAAGTCTTGTTGCATATCCTGCCGCGAGAACTACTACTTTCATGATCAATTCCCTCCATAAAATTGACTGCTTAAATTAAAATTCAAGCATCTTAGAAATATAAGCGTCCAGGTCTTCTATCTTTACTCGAGTCTGTTCCATAGTGTCTCTTTCACGGATTGTTACACAGCCGTCATCAGCTGTTTCAAAGTCCACTGTGATACAGATGGGTGTACCGATTTCGTCCTGTCTTCTGTATCTCTTACCGATACTGCCTGCATCGTCATAGTCGCAGGCGTACTTCTTGATAAGGTTGTTGTAAATTTCCATTGCGCTGTCGCCAAGCTTCTTGGAAAGGGGCAATACAGCCGCCTTAACAGGTGCAAGGACAGGAGAAAGACGGAGTACAACACGTGTATCGCCTTCGCCAACCTGCTCCTCGTCGTATGCTTCGCAGAGGAATGCAAGCGCAACTCTGTCAGCACCCAGGGAGGGCTCGATTACGTAAGGAATGTACTTTTCGTTTGTTACAGGGTCCATGTATTCCATGTTTTCACCGGAGTGGTTCATGTGCTGAGTAAGGTCAAAGTTTGTTCTGTCAGCAATGCCCCACAATTCGCCCCAACCGAAGGGGAAGAGGAACTCAAAGTCTGTTGTAGCATTGGAATAATGGCTTAATTCTTCGGGAGAATGGTCACGGAGACGAAGGTTTTCTTCCTTCATGCCCAAGTCAAGAAGCCACTGCTTGCAGTAGTTCTTCCAGTAAAGGAACCATTCCATATCTGTGCCGGGAGCGCAGAAGAATTCAAGCTCCATCTGTTCAAATTCTCTTGTTCTGAATGTAAAGTTACCGGGTGTAATTTCGTTACGGAAGCTCTTACCGATCTGACCTACACCGAAAGGCACCTTTTTACGTGTTGTTCTCTGGATATTCTTGAAGTTTACAAAAATACCCTGAGCTGTTTCGGGACGGAGGAAAATTTCGCTTGTTGCATCCTCTGTAACACCCTGGAAGGTCTTGAACATAAGGTTGAACTTACGGATGTCTGTGAAGTTCTTCTTGCCACACTTGGGGCAGACAATGTCGTTTTCTGCGATATATTCAAGCATCTTTTCGTTGGACCAGCCGTCAACTACGATAGCCTCGCCCTTTTCAAAGCAAAAGTCTTCAATAAGCTTGTCCGCACGGTGTCTGCTCTTACATTCCTTACAGTCCATAAGAGGGTCAGAGAAACCGCCAACGTGACCGGAAGCAACCCATGTCTGGGGATTCATGAGGATTGCGCTGTCCAGCCCTACATTGTAGGGAGACTCCTGCACAAACTTCTTCCACCAAGCCTTTTTAACGTTGTTCTTGAATTCAACACCCAAGGGACCGTAATCCCAAGTGTTTGCAAGACCACCGTATATTTCACTACCGGGATAAACGTAGCCGCGGCTCTTACAGAGGGCAACTACCTTCTCCATGGTTTTTTCGTCATTTCTCATTAGTATCATCTCCTAGGTATAGTTATACGTATATAATCATTGTATTCTTTTATAGGCGTTTTGTCAAGCATTTTAGGGTTTTGTCAAGCTAAAAAGGAGCCTGTGGGCTCCTTTTTAGCTTACGTCTATCATATCAAGATATTCTTTACCGAAGGTGGCAATATAATCCTTTCTGCCTTGAAGGTTGTCACCCAAGAGAAGCTCGAACACTTCGGCAGTTTCCTCGGCATCCTCGGGTGTTACCTGAATAAGCCTTCTTGTTTCGGGATTCATGGTTGTCTGCCACATCATTTCTGGCTGGTTTTCACCAAGACCCTTGCTGCGCTGGATATTCACCTTTTTGCCCTCAAGGGAAGATAGAATATCCGCCTTTTCCTTTTCGCTGTAGGCAAAATAGGTTTCATCCTTGTGTGTTATTTCAAAGAGCGGCGATTCGGCAATATAGACCTTGCCTTCTTCAATGAGAGTGGGCATGAGTGCATAAATCATGGTCAGAATAAGCGTTCTTATCTGGAAGCCGTCAACGTCGGCATCGGTACAGATAATAACCTTTGCCCAGCGGAGGTTATCAAGATTGAACGAGTTTATGTCCTTGTTGTGCTTGCTCTTTACCTCAACGCCGCAGCCAAGCACTTTGACAAGGTCGGTTATGATTTCGCTCTTGAAGATTTTTGTAAAATCAGCCTTGAGGCAGTTGAGGATTTTACCTCGCACGGGCATTATTGCCTGAAACTCACTGTCGCGACCCATTTTACAGGAGCCGAGAGCACTGTCACCTTCCACAATGTAAACCTCGCGCTTGGTAAGGTCCTTGCTTCTGCAGTCAACAAACTTTGCAATACGGTTTGTAATATCAATCTTGCCTTCAAGCTTTTTCTTTATGCTTGTTCTGGTTTTTTCCGCGTTTTCACGGCTTCGTTTATTGATGAGCACCTGGTCGGCAATTTTGAGTGCTTCGGCACGATGTTCAATGAAATACACGTCAAGTGCTTTTCTTAGAAAGTCCGTCATTGCCTCTTGAATAAACTTGTTTGTTATGCTTTTCTTTGTCTGGTTTTCGTAGCTTACAGTTGTGGAGAAGCAGTTTGTTACCAAAACCAAGCTGTCCTGCACATCCACAAAGGTAATCTTGGATTCGTTCTTGTTGTATTTGTTTTCGTTCCTTATGAGGTTGTCAATGGATGCAACAAAGGCGCTTCTTGCAGCCTTGTCGGGTGCACCGCCATGCTCAAGGAAGGAGGAGTTGTGATAATACTCAATCAGATTAATATCGTTACTAAAGCAGAATGCCGCCGTGAGCTTCACCTTATAGTCGGGCATGTCGGCACGGTCACGGCCAACTCTTTCGCCCTCCTGGTAAAAGGCATCGGTAAAGTGCTTCTCGCCCACTATTTCGCCCACATAGTCAACTATGCCGTTTTCATAGTAGTACTCGTACTTTTCACCCTTATAGTCCAGCTTGAAGCGAAGCCCCGCATTTACCACCGCCTGGCGCTTGAGTGTTTCCTGAAAATACTGCAGGGGAATGTCAATCTCCGTAAAAACCTCTAAGTCGGGTCGCCACTTGATGGTTGTTCCCGTGTGGCGGTACTTTTTTTCTTCCTTTAAAAGACCGTATCTGTTTTCGCCCTTTTCAAAGTAGAGCTTGTGCTCATAACCGTCACGGTTGATGGTTGCTTCCATATATTCGGATGCAAACTGAGTTGCACAAAGACCCAGACCGTTAAGACCAAGAGAGTAGCCGTAGCTTTCGCCGTCGCCCTTTGAATACTTACCGCCTGCGTACATTTCGCAGAAAACAAGCTCCCAGTTGTGGCGCTGTTCCTTTTCGTTCCAGCCAACGGGAATGCCTCTGCCGTAGTCACGTACTTCAATGCTTAAATCCTTAAAATATGTTACTTCTATAACCTTGCCGAAGCCTTCCTTTGCTTCGTCGATAGAGTTTGACAAAATTTCAAACATGCTGTGTTCGCAGCCGTCAATACCGTCAGAGCCGAATATAACGCCGGGGCGTTTTCTTACCTTATCCGGGCCCTTTAAAAGCTCTATACTCTGATCGCCGTATTCCTTCTTTGCCATTTGTTCATTTCCTTCCTTTATCGTTGTGGGAATTGTTTATACGCCCGGCACTACAGGCACCTGTTGCACCTCGGGCTGTAAAGGCAGGAGCCCGGGGGGCATCTGTGTGTCCTCCTGAGGAGCAGGCTCTTTTGTGCCCACGGTTACGATTGTTTTCTTGGGATTGTAGCGGCTTTTGGTAAGCCCTTCGCGGGAGATTTGTGTGTTGCCGGAATAAACAACCCTTGCCGCCTCTACAACATAGCCCTGAGTACCGTTCTGTGTAGTTTTGGAGTAGCCTATTTCCTGAAGCGGGTCTTCGACAGTTTCAACGGGAGGTGCAAGTGTGGAAACTACGTTTGTAACAATTTCCACCTTTTTGTTTTCAATTGTTTCTGTGCCCACAATTGAAAGTGTTACGCTCTTACCCTCTATTTTGCCAATAAGCTTTATTGGGTATTCGGTGTTGTTTTTAAACCTGAAGTCTGTTGTGCCCCAGTTTACCGTAGCATCTCTGCCCATGGGCACATAGCTCACTGTCATCTGGTGGCTTCTTCTTTCAACAATTTCAAGATTTGAAAGAAGCACGGTGTTATAAAGTGTGCTGGAAACCTGGCATATACCGCCGCCTACCTGCTGAACGGTTTCGCCTGCCACATAAGCACCTGCGCTCTTGTAGCCGCGCGCCGTTGTTCTTTCACCAAGCGCATTGTTAAAGGAGAACACATCGCCGGGCATAAGTATCATTCCGCTTATGCTTCCTGTTGCAAGGCTGATGTTGCTTGAACGGTCTGCGCTTGAGGATGCATAACTTGTTTTGTATGTACCTAAGGTGTCTCTGAAGAGCTTTGCTTCAAGGTCAGCCTTTGTTTTTTGGGGAAGTGTTATTTCTGCGGGGATTACGTAAACCTCGCCCTCTTCGCTGTGGCTTTCCATAATGCTTACTGCGCTGTCAACATCAAGCTTTACGCCTGCAGACTCTTCTGTAACGGTTATGTTGCCGTCTACATCCTTAACGTATCCGGCTTCTGTGTATTCGCCAACAAAGGCATCAAGAAATTCCTTTTTATCAACATCGTCGGGCTTTGCAACAATAAATTCGGGAACTATTTCGCTCTTTTCAGCTGCACCGAACTCTGCCGCAATAAGAGAGTATATTTTTTCTTTTTCGAGCTTTCTGCCGCTTATGCCGTTTGTTATCTCAAGACCGCCTTCAACAACCTTGCCCGAGGTCTGAACAACGTCTCTTTCAACCAGGCTTAAAACGTTATCAAGAAGTGCTTGGTCAATGTCCACCTGCATGGGAAGCTCTTTTTTAAACCAACCCGAAAAAAAGCCCTTGCTTTCACTTATGGCATTATCAACGGTTTTTTCAACGTTGTACTGCGCATTTACATCGCCGGCTTTAATCTGAATGCCTTCTTCGCCCTCTATGGAAATATTTACTGAGCTTTCCGCATCCATGCTCACAGCAGAGAGTGCCGCTATCGCTTCGTCACGGCTCATTGAGCCTATGTCAACTCCACCTACCGACACTTTGCTTGCCACGTAGCCTTCCTTTGTGCAGCCGGAAAGAGTGGCAACAAGTGCAATGATACATATTAAAAACAGTAATTTTATGTTCTTTTTCATACTATCATTCCTTTCGGATTTATGCTAACACATACGTAGCTATTATAGCATACAATTGCCGATTTTGTAAAGATTTGTAGGCAAATTGTAATAATTTCCTGTTTTCCTTGCAAAAGTTATCCCCTGCGGGTATAATAAAGTATAAATACATTCTGAAGGGTCGTGACGCAATGACCGAAAACGAAGAAAAGGTAACCCGTGCAATACTGTGCGGTGTTCATACAGGCAGCTTAGATGTTTTAAACGACACAACTGACGAATCCATTGCAGAGCTTAGTGAGCTTGCCAAAACTGCCGGTGCTACTGTTGTGGGCACTTTGGTGCAAAATAAGGACAAGCCCGAAAACAAGGCTTATTTAGGCGAAGGCAAGCTTGAAGAGCTGCGCCTTGCGGCAGAAACACTTGATGCCGACCTCATAATTTTTGACGACGAATTAACAGGCATACAGACCAGAAACATTGAAGACATAACAGGTGTGCGTACAATCGACCGCAGCACACTTATTCTTGACATTTTCGCGCTCCGCGCAAGAAGTAAGGAGGGCAAGCTTCAGGTTGAGCTTGCGCAATTAAAATACCGCCTTCCCCGTTTGACAGGTATGGGCGCAGCCCTTTCCCGTCTGGGCGGCGGCATAGGCACACGAGGTCCCGGTGAAACAAAGCTGGAAAGCGACAAACGGCATATAAGAAGACGCATTGAGGCATTGGAGGAGGAGCTTCGTGACATTGAACGCCACCGCAACCTTATACGCTCAAGAAGAGAAAAGGACGGCGTTTTAACCTGCACCTTAGCAGGCTATACAAATGCGGGCAAATCGTCGCTTTTGAATGCGCTTACCCAGTCAGAAGAAGTGTATGCGGCAAACCAGCTTTTTGCCACACTTGACCCCACCGCAAGAGCAATTACGCTGCCCGACGGCAGAAACGTGATGCTTGTTGACACGGTAGGCTTTATAAGAAAGCTTCCCCATCACCTTGTGAAAGCCTTCCGCTCCACCTTGGAAGAAACAATTGAGGCAGATGTAATATTGCACGTTATTGACTCTGCTGACCCGAACATGTGTCACAACATAAGGGTGGTTGATTCGCTGATACGTGAGCTGGACTGCAAGGCTGAAAAAATAATCGCAGTATTTAATAAGTGCGACATTGCTCCCTCTCTTTCGCCCCGTCCCGAAGGGCATTATACTGACTATGTTTCAGTAAGCACCGTAACAGGCGAAGGTCTGGATGAGCTTATTGAAAAGGTGTCAGATGCACTTCCCGGCAAGAAAAAGCGGATAGAGGTGTTAATCCCCTACTCTGACTCGGGCACTGCGGCAAAACTCCACGACGGCGAGGTTATCTATTCCGAGGAATACACCGACACAGGCATAAAAATGGATTTACTTGCAGACGAAATTCTCGAAGCAAAGCTGAAGCAATATACCACAAACTAACTGCAACCCACAACACGGGCATAAAAATGATATGCCTGCGGCATTATATGGCTACGCCATGAAATGAACACAGTTCATGATATGCACTACGTGCATTGCGGTAGATTTGCACCCCAAGGGTACTTCCTCGCTTCGCTCACGGCGCTTGCAAATCTTATGATTGAATAAATGGAAAAATCGAAGATTTTTCTACCTTAATGAACCAAAGGTTCATATCATGTCGCAAAGCGATATATCATGCGTCAGTATTTCATGTGCAAAGCACATATCATTCTTTAAATTGTTGCAGTTACCTAATCAAATTTAAATGGTGTGATACTATGAACAACTACAGAACAGTTAAAAAAGGTGCATACGATGAATTTGTGGACAAAAAGTCTCGTTTTATCGGCTATGTAAAGCCTGTTGCATGTGAAGACGAAGCCATTGAATTTATTAATGCAGTGCGCAAAAAGCATTCTGATGCAACCCACAACTGCTACGCTTACATTGTACGCGACAACAACATAATGCGCTACTCCGACGACGGTGAGCCCGCAGGAACGGCAGGCATGCCTATTCTTGATGTGCTCAGAAAAGAGGAATTGACCGATGTTTGCGTTGTGGTCACACGTTACTTTGGCGGCACGCTACTGGGCACAGGCGGCTTGGTGCGTGCATATACAAAGGGCGCACAGGTAGGGCTGGATGCTGCAGAAAGGATTGAAAAGCTTTTTTGCAACATATATTCCGTAAAGTGCGATTATTCAGCTATGGGCTCATTACAGTATGCAATACAGGAGGACGGCGAGTACATCCTTAAAGACACCTTATTCACGGACAGTGTTGAATTTATTGTGTATGTAAAAACCCCCGATGCCAACCGCTTTGAAAAAATGATTGAAAATAAAACAGCAGGGCAGGTAAAGCCCGAAATAATTTCAACGGAATTCATTGATAAAGAAATAAAGGACTGAGCGAAAGCTCAGTCCTTCTTAATGTTTCTTATAAATTCACAAAGCTCCTCAGAGCAGTTTTCCTTCATTACAATAAAACCCATATTGTTTCCCATCATAATATAAAAGCTTGTTTTTGTTTCCACAACCTTATAAAGGTTTTTATACAAAAACTTTGTAGTGCCTTTTGTACCTTCGCTCTCAACATGCTCTTCATAAAAATGCATGATTATTTCTCCGCCGTTAAACTTTTTCGACTTATAGGCTTTTCTGAATGTATATTCCACAAATATGGGCATTACAACAAAGAAGGCTACTGCAATACAAGAGGAAACAATGTTTTCGTTTATTACGCTATGTATCAACAAAGCTACCATAATTACATAACAAATCGCCAAGGTTACCCAAGAAGAATGCCACATGCAATAATACGAAAACTTTCGGTATTCTTTGTATGTATATTTCGTTTTCACCGTATATAAAGCTTCCATTATTTCACCTTCAGCTTTCTTATAAACTCACAAAGTGCTTCGGGGCATTCTGCTTTCACAATGCCCATACCGCTCATTTTAGACATCATTATATAAAAATTAGTGTCCGATTCGTAAATCTTATATATTTTATCATAGGGAACTGTCCCCTGACTGTGTTCATCAGTTATGTCTAAATGGTCTTCGTAAAAAACAATAGCCGAAACGGAATTCATACCAAGCTTATTTGATTCATAGCTTTTCTTTATATTTCTGACTCTTGCCCATTTATAATAAAAAAGATATGCAATATAAACAACAAAGAACACTATAAAGAATTCCAGAAGTTTATACATTTCAAGATAGAACATTAATGCACTAACTAAAATATAACCTATAACAATAATTACTCTTAACAGTCCTAATTTTGTTCTTTTATATAAAAAATCGTTATATTTTTTATATTCTTCATATGTTTGTTTTGTTTTTACGGTATATAAAGCGTCCATTATTTCACCTTCAGCTTTCTTATAAACTCACAAAGTGCATCAGAACAATTTTCCTTCACAATAACCATAGCTGAAACCCTTGTATCCCTCAAATAAAAATTTGTCTTGGATTCTCCTATTTTGTAAAGGTCAGCATATTTAAATTGAGTTTTGCCCATTTCGCTTTCCTGAATTACATAATCCTCATAAAAATAGTATGTCAGCTCGAGATTCTGAATACTCTTGTTGCTGTTGTACATCTTTTTTGCTCTCATTTTATCAATCACCGAATCACCAAAAGTCCAAAACCATACAAAAACTGCAAATACCAACGCATAAATATACAGGCTGTAATAAAAGGAATACAGCAGCATTAGAATTGAAAATATTACAAAAGGAATGCGTATAAAGATGCTCCCTCTTAATCTATACTTTTGCATTTTTACGCATTCATCCAGGGTTAATGTAGTTTTTGTTGTAAATAACGGCTCCATAAAATCGCCTCCTTTATTTAAGTCTATCACAAAGCATACCTCTTTGCAACTGCGTTCTATGCCAAAAAAATATGTATATTTCCTGTTGAAATCTCACCCGTTTTGTCGTATAATAACTTTTAGTTAGATTTTAAAGGAGCCCTACACATGAAAAAAATAATTGCATTATTACTTGCTCTAACTCTTGCGCTTTGCTTTTCCGCCTGCGGAATGAATAAAAGTGTTACTGCCGAGGATGCAAACGAATTTCTGACAGAATTTTTTGCTTCCTATAACAAAATGAATGACTATCTCAAGAGCCCCGAAATTGCAATTTCTGCATTTGCTCTCGACGGCGAGGGCTTGTCGGGTGTGCTCAGAGCAATTTATCAGGCGCAGGGTGTTACCTACACCTTCCCTCAGCCCACACAGATTTCGGAAAACGTTTTCAGTGTAATTGTTGAGGTTACTGCACCCGATATCCAGCCTTTGTACGAAATGTACGCAATTGACCGCGAGCTTTTAGGCGGCGACATTCCCGAGGACTTTGTGGCACAGTCCTTCTACGACAATATCAGAGCAGGCACAACAAGAGAAGTTACAACACGTGTAACTCTTTCCATCACACATTTTGATGGTGAATGGAAGCTCGCTTCCAGCAATGAGCTTGCATTTGCAATCTTCCCCAACATTGACAAAGCAAACTAAGTTCAAAAGCTCTCAGCATTGCTGAGAGCTTTTTATTGTACAATTTTTTAATTAAAAATCATGGCGTGTCCCGCATCCGCTGCCCATACTTTCAAACACACAAACAATTTCTTCAATTTTGCCAAAGCACTCGCTGTCATCAAGGGTGTCGTCTTTCAGAATTTCTTGAATTTTTTGTAATGTCCTATAACATTCTGAATCAAAAATCTCCTTTAACTTTTTTGAATCAACTGAGCTAAACTCTGTCTGCCTGCCTAATATTTTTAATAATATCTGTTCGTATAATTCCATATTATCACCTCCAATATAATTATAGGTCAATTCCACCCTATTTTCAATAGGTCAATTTGACATAATTATATTGGGTGATTTAAATGAATTTAGGAGAAAGATTAACAGCCTTGCGCAAAGAGAAAGGCTTCACACAATTAAAGATGCAGCATCTTACAGGCATCGACCAGAGCGACTATTCTAAGATTGAGCGCGGGAAAAGATATTACACTTTTGAGCAATGCAAGCGGATTGCCATTGCATTAAATACAAGCATGGACTATCTCGCAGGCTTAACAGACGAAAAGACCCCCTACCCTAAAAAATAAGAACTGCTTGGACTTCTCCAAGCAGTTCTTTCCTTAATTCTGCACTTTGCACTCTGCATTCTGCATTTAATTAATT
>JAFUOO010000010.1 GCA_017472685.1 Clostridia bacterium | reverse complement strand
TTGGTGGATCTTCAGGGACTCGAACCCCGGACCGACCGGTTATGAGCCGGTAGCTCTAACCAACTGAGCTAAAGATCCTGGCTCCTCCAGTTGGACTTGAACCAACGACATCATGATTAACAGTCATGCGCTCTACCGACTGAGCTATAGAGGAATATATTAAAATGTATGCTGAAATAGTCAGCTTTATTATTATAATATCTGAAAACGGTTTTGTCAATAGCAATTTTCAAAATATATTTTCGTTCACTATCAAAAAATCCACCAAATTTTCTTTTAAAAAATCCCTTTTTCTTTTGCAAATTTTAACTTTACATTCCATGTAAAGGGTGCTATAATTCATTTTTGGTGCCAGCTTTTCGACACTCATTTATATTACATATAAAGGAAGCGGTTTTATGTCAAGCACTTTATTATCAGTATCAATTGCACTTTTAGGCGGTCTTTTAATGACCAGAGCATTCAAGCCCTTAAAATTGCCCGCAGTTACGGCATATCTTATTGCAGGCGTGCTTATCGGTCCCTACTTCATAGGCAGATTGGGCATTGAAGGCTTTGGCTTTGCCACAGGCGCAGATGTTCACAACCTTGCACTTGTTGCAGACGTTGCCTTAGGCTTTATTGCTTTTTCCATAGGCAGCGAGTTCAGACTTGAAGATTTAAAGAAAACAGGTAAGCAGGCATTTGCAATCGGCATATGGGAAGCGTTGGCAGCCGTTCTCTTTACCGACATTGCTCTTATAGCATTTCATTATGCAATGCCCCATGTTATCACACTTCCCCAGGCCATAACATTAGGTGCCATTGCCTCGGCAACAGCTCCTGCGGCAACACTTATGGTTGTACGCCAGTATAAAGCAAAGGGTCCCGTCACAAACATTTTGCTCCCGGTAGTTGCTCTTGACGATGCCGTATGTCTTATCGCCTTTGCTGTATCCTTCGGTATTGCACGCACAATGATTTCTGGCACAGTTGATACTGTTTCCATATTGGTAAATCCTCTTATTGAAATTGCAGGCTCTCTTGTTTTGGGTGCAATAATGGGTTACATACTTACTCAGCTGGAAAAAATGTTCAACTCCAACACCAATAGACTTAACATGACAATAGCGTTTGTTTTTGTAACAGTTGCAATTTCCAAGCTTTCCTTTGATATCGGTCCCGTGCATGTAGGCTTCTCTTCTCTTTTAGTTTGCATGATGCTGGGTACAATTTTCTGTAACATCTGTCCCCTTTCTCATGATTTGATGGCAAGAGCCGAAAAATGGAGCTCGCCCCTTCTGGCACTTTTCTTTGTTATAAGCGGTGCCGAACTGGAGCTGGGCGTATTCGGTGACGTTGCAATTGTTGCAATCGGTGTTGTATATATCATATTCCGTTCTCTCGGCAAATATATAGGTGCAGGTGTGAGCGCCCGCTTGACACAGTGTCCGCCCCAGGTATGCAAATACCTCGGTATAACACTTCTGCCTCAGGCAGGTGTGGCGCTCGGAATGTGTACAATTGCAGGCAACACCATGGGCGAGCAGGGCACATTAATCCGCAATATTATTCTTTTTGCAGTGCTTATATATGAACTCTTCGGTCCCATCTTCACACGCATGGCGCTTACCGCCGCCGGCGATATTCAGCCCATGAGCGACGAGGTTAAGCACCGTCGCAGTAACATGCTTGAAGAAGCCGCAAAGATGTTCCATATTCATCGCAGACATCGTTAATTCAAAGAGCAGTTTTGTCCATTGACAAAACTGCTCTTTTCCTATAGAATATAGGTAATAAATATTATTGAAAGGACATGATAAAAATGAAAATTGCACTTATTAATGAAAACAGCCAGGCAGCTAAGAATGCTCTTATCGAAGCTACACTCAAGAAGGTTGTTGAGCCCCTCGGACACGAAGTTCACAACTACGGCATGTACTCTGCTGAAGACACAGCACAGCTTACATATGTACAGATTGGTATTCTTTCTGCAATTCTTTTAAACTCCGGCGCAGCAGACCTTGTAATCACAGGCTGCGGTACAGGTGAAGGCGCAATGCTCGCTTGTAATTCTTTCCCCGGCGTTCTCTGCGGTCACGTTGTAGACCCCACAGACGCATATCAGTTCACACAGGTTAACAACGGTAACGCTATCGCTCTTCCCTTCGCTAAGGGCTGGGGCTGGGGCTGCGAATTAAACCTCCAGTACGTATTTGAAAAGCTCTTCGTTGAAGAATGGGGCGGCGGTTATCCCAAGGAAAGAGCTGTTCCCGAACAGCGCAATAAGAAGATCCTTGATGAAGTAAAGAAGGTTACACATCAGGATATGTTCTACATTCTTGAAAACATTGACCAGGACCTCTTAAAGGGTGCAATCGGCGGAGAAAAGTTCAGTGAACTCTTCTTTGCTAACTGCAAGTGTGACAAGATGGCAGAAGTTATCAAGGCAAAACTTGCTTAAAATCCAACATTAAAAGAGACGTTCATTGAACGTCTCTTTTTGTCTATTTGTTAAGCCACCATATTGCCACATTAAGATAAAGCGCAAAAATGCACCATATAAGATACGGATACTGCAAATATGCCGCTCTTATGTCGTAAATTCTGAACTGTTTTATCATTCGCCATATCAGGAAAATGAGGAACACCAGCCAGATTGATGAAAGCAGAAACATTCTCAAATTAAAAAATATTATGCTCCATAAAAAATTAACTGCCAGCTGCAAGTAAAAAACAGCGGGCACGCTTTTGTTTTCTCTGTACACCAAGGCCGCACCTACACCCATTAGGATGTATAAAATAGTCCACACAATGGGAAAAAGCTGCATGGGCGGAGCAAGGGGCGGAGTGGTAATTTCGTCGTAAATGTTCATATTTCCTCTTGTGAGAAATGCCGCTAAAGCCCCAACGCCAAGACTTAACGCAACAAAGTACACAAAGGGCTTGATTTTGTTCCACATATAGTTCACCTCTTCATATTTATATGTACTTTTCGAGGCAAAAATACTTGACTTTATCGCGTTTTAGCTATATAATAATCGGGTACACGCGTTGAAAATGTGTAAGTAGGCTGTAAAGGGGCATACAAGAGAGTGACTGTCGTCGGCTGTGAGCAGTCTTATGTTTTTACGGTTGAATTTCAGCATTGGAGCGTTCTGCGAAAGCATTGATTAAGCAGGGTGTAGCGTCACGTAAAACGCACTAAAGTGCAGGAAAATTCCTGAATTTGGGTGGTACCGCGGGTTATTATGCTCGTCCCTTAGTGGGGCGAGCTTTTTTTGTTTTCACTATATTTGTCTATAATTTTTATTATCTATAAAGAAAGGACTGTTATTATGTCAGAAAAAGTAACAGCACTCCGTGACGAGCTTGTTTCAAAACTGAACGCGGCTACCGATGCAGCTGCAGTTGATGCTTTAAGAGTTGAATACTTAGGCAAAAACGGCTCTATCACAGGACTTTTGAAGGGTATGAAGGACCTTTCAATCGAAGAAAAGAAGGACTTTGGTCAGAAGGTAAATGTCCTTAAGGAAGAAGCAGGCAAACTAATTGCCGACAAGTTTGAAGAAATAAAGAATGCCGAAATCATTGCAGAGATTAACTCCATGCCCGAGTTCGACATTTCTACTCCCGCAAACCTCAATCGCGGAAGCTATCACCCCATTACACTTGTTCAGCGCCAGTGCGAAAAGGTGTTCAAGTCCATGGGCTTCCACGTTGAAGACTACAGTGAGGTTGTAACAGACTACGAATGCTTCGAGGCACTCAACATTCCCAAGCACCACCCCGCACGCGATATGCAGGACACATACTATCTTGAAAACGGTCAGCTTCTTAAGAGCCACACATCTGCGGCACAGAATGCTATCTATAAAAAGTATAAGGATGCTCTTATCAACGAGGGTAAGCCCATTAAGGCTATCTTCCCCGGCAGATGCTTTAGAAACGAAGCAACAGATGCCTGCCACGAAAACACCTTCTTCCAGATGGAAGGCGTTATGGTTGACAAGAACATTTCCATTTCAAACCTTATCTTCTTCATGAAGACAATGCTCAGTGAAGTATTCCAGAAGGACATTAAGGTTCGTCTTCGTCCCGGCTTCTTCCCCTTTGTGGAGCCCGGCTTTGAGCTTGATATCAGCTGTCTTATCTGCGGTGGCGACGGTTGCCCCTCCTGTAAGCATTCAGGCTGGCTTGAGCTTTGCCCCTGTGGTATGATTCACCCCGAAGTACTTAAGGCAGGCGGTATTGACCCCGAGGAATATACAGGCTTCGCCTTCGGTCTTGGCTTAACTCGCCTTGCCATGATGAAGTACGGCGTTAAGGACATCCGTGACCTTAACTCGGGTAGTCTTAAAGCACTCGCTCAGTTCACTGACGACGAATAATCGTAGGGACCGGCGTCCCCGACGGTCCGTGTAAAATTCCCCACATCTTACAGAAAGGATTGATAACTATGTTTTTATCTATGAATTGGATTTCCGACTTTGTGGATTTCACAGGTCTGGATAAGTTAAAATTAATAAGCCAGTTTTCTCTTTCAACTGCAGAAGTTGAAAACGAGATTTTCTTTAAAGGTAGCGACATTGACGGCATTGTTGTTGCCGAAATCAAAGAGGTTAACGACCACCCCGACTCCAAAAAGCTCCACCTTTTAAAGGTTGATGCAGGTAACGGTGAACTCATTGACGTTGTGTGCGGTGCACCCAATGTTCGTGTTGGTATGAAAACAGCCTTTGCTCCCGTTGGTGCACGCATAGGCGAAATCACAATTGCTCCCCGTCCGTTGGCAGGCTACACCTCCTATGGTATGTGTTGCTCCGAAAAGGAAATCGGCATTAGTGACAACAACGACGGCATTATGGACATTACTGATGATTTAGCAAACGGTACACTTATCAAGGATGCTTACGAGGTTGACGACATTATCTTTGAGGTTGACAATAAGAGCCTTACCAACCGTCCTGACCTTTGGGGTCACTATGGTATTGCACGTGAGTTTGCTGCAATCGCAGGCAGAGAATTGAAGAGTCTTGACAGTGTTGACCTCACTAAGTACGACAGTCTTCCCAGAATTGACATGAAGATTGAAGACCCTCTTTGTCAGCGTTACTCCTGCTTGCAGGTTGAAAACATCACAAAGAACGTAAGTCCTGTTAATATGCGTATCCGTCTTTTCTACTGCGGTATGCGCTCTATCAACCTTCTTGCCGACTTAACAAACTACCTTATGCTTGAAATGGGTCAGCCCATGCACGCATTTGACTCAAGAAAGGTTGAAAAGCTCCGCATAAAGAGATTTGAGGCACCTCACATGTTCCGTACACTTGACGGTGTTGACCGTAACTGCGACGAAAACACACTTATGATTTGTAACGACAATACTCCCGTTGCAATCGCAGGTATCATGGGTGGCTTGGACAGCGAAATTGTAGAAGACACAACACGCCTTACACTTGAAAGTGCAACCTTTGATGCAGTTAGTATCCGTAAGAGCACAGTGCGCTTAGCTCACCGTACAGACGCTTCTCAGCGTTATGAAAAGTGCCTTGACCCCGAGCTTACTGTTCCTGCAATCGCACGTTTTGTAAAGCTTTTGACAGATATTGACTCCGGTGTACAGGTTGTTTCTTCTCTTACAGACGAAATCGCTTACTCCTACCCCACTCGTAAGCTCACATTCGACAAAAAGTTTGTTGACCGTTACACAGGTATTGAAATTGATAACGATACAATCGTAAAGACACTCCGTGCTCTTGGCTTCACAGTTGAAACAGAGGCTGATACATTCAACGTAACAGTTCCCTCATGGAGAGCAACAAAGGACGTTACAATGAAGGCTGACATCATCGAAGAAATCACACGTATTTACGGCTACGACAACTTCGAAATTAACACAGCAGCAGTTCCGCTCTATCCTGTTCGTGCTGCTGAAGAGAAGACAATGGAAGAAAAGATTAAGGATATCTTAGTAAAGAGATTTTCGCTCCATGAGCTTCACTCTTACGTATGGGCATACTACGATGAGTATAAGGATTTGGGCATTGAAATTGAAGACAACATTAAGCTTGTGAACGCAACAAACCCCAACATTGAAACAATCCGTAAGTCCATTGTTCCCACACAGCTTTGCCAGGTTAAGGCTAACACTTCCTACGCACCCTCCTTCGGCGTGTTTGAAGTGGGCAGAGTTGTTGAAGGCTTAAAGGAAGACGGTCTTTGTAAGGAAGAAAAGAAGCTTTGCATCACACTCTTTGACAAAACAAAGAGCGTAGAAGAGTTGTACATCTACCTCCGTGATATTTTGGCTGTCATCACAGATGACCTCCGCCATGCTTCTTTATCCTTCGAGGCTATTGAGGCAACACACAGCTACGAGCATCCCAGAAACCTTAACGCAATCTGCCTTAACGGCACCTGTCTGGGCACTATCGGCATTGTTCACCCTGTTATTTCAAAGAAGATTGACAAAAAGGCAGCTATCGTATTTGCTGAGATTGATGTTAAAGCATTCTCGGGTGAAAAGAACAACTCCATAAAGTACGTAGAGCCTTCCAAGTATCCCGAAATGGAAATTGACGTTTCCTTTGTTTCCGACAAGTATGCGCCCATCGGCAAGGCTATTGAAGAAGCTAACTGCCCTCTTATCAAGTCTGTTAAGCTTCTTGACACATACGTTGACGACTCCGGCAAGTCCATCACTGTAAGAATTCTCTTCTCCCACGGTGAAAGAACACTTACAAAGGATGAAGTAATGGAGGTTGTTGATTCTATCATTGCTAAGCTTGACGCACAGGGCATTCCCATGAAGAAATAATTTCACACAAAAACCCGCTGATTTAAAATCAGCGGGTTTCTTTTTTATTCACTTACAATAAAGGTTCCAACAACAGGCTCTAAGCTATTTTTCCACACATAAATTGTCTGCTCACTTCCGTTTTCAAACTGAGCTATGGTAATGCTTTTAGCGTCTGCCTTATGTATCTTATAACCATCTCCCTTACTTATTATCCATACAGGACTATCGTAATCGTTATAAAGCTTTACAACAGCCTTTCCGTTCTCATAGTAAGGCTCTTTGACAAAAGTTTGGCAAACCTGCAATTCACCTTTTTTTATAAACGTTCCTGTGTTGAAATCATAAGTTCCGTAAAAAACGGTGTTTTTATCTGCATATAAGCCAAATAATCCGTAATCTTCGAGCACACATTCTGTTTCCTTTGTTTTGGGGTTATAAGAATAAATGCCTGTATCGGTGTTAAAGTACAGCACATCGTTTATTTCGCACAAGCCTGCAAAAATTGCATTTTTAACACCCGTGGTTTCCGATGTGTCCCAATACCCGTCACCACCGTCAAGGTCTTTATATATTATGTTGCCGTTTTCGTCAATAAGGTTATTGCCTTCGATACGGTACATAATGCCGTCTGCTGTTACAAGAGCACCCGGTTCATCGCGCCATGGAGCATCCGTATAAGTCGTTGACTCTGCGTAGTAGGGTGCTTCAAAGCCTGTATGTCCCGAGGCTTTAATTTCGCTTTCGCTCAAGAGCATAAATTCGTGGCTCATCTGGGCAAAGCGGTCAAGCCTGGGGTCGTCCCATGTAACATCGATGTGATACCATCTGTCATCGAGCTTTACCATGTTCCATGTGTGACCCATTTCTTCGGATTTTACAACTGTGCATTCAATACCCAGAACATTCATCACATGCTGAAAAGCCTCTGCATAAGCAATGCATACACCTTTCTTTTTAAGCAAAATGAAATATGTTTGATCCATATCCGCAAGATCGTAAACATAGTTATTTACCATATAGTCATGCACGGTTACAATTTTTTCAAAATCGGTCATGTCAGGACTGATATTGAAAAGTATTTCTTCTGTTGCCTTATCAACTTCTGCCCAGGTTTCCTTCACCTCATCCATACTGTCAACGGTATAACTAAGATTATACAGTTCACCTATATATCCGGCATCTTTCAATGTAGCGGAAAAGCTTTTTACAATATAATAGTACTGCGGGTTTTCGAATAAAATTGAGGAAAAGACTTTTACTATATCGTCCTTATGTATCTTAACATCCGGGTACAACTGAACTTCTGTGTCCATATTGTTCCACGCAGCAAAAAGCTTTTCTTCTAAAGCAGCTTTAGCCTCTTCGTCAACTTCCATAAGAGTGAGCTCGTCAGTATTTCCTGCAGAAAAAGAATCGTAAATGTCAAAGGTGAAATCCTCCGCATTAATAGGCAGGGACACAAGCACCATTATCAAACAAAGTATTATACTTAAAAACTTTTTCATAAAAAACACCCCTTTATTTTATCAATTAAATAAAGGGGTGTCAATCTTTATAATTTTAACATTAAATTAATTTGTCCTTGAGTTTCCAAGCAAAAGAGCCACGCATTCGGCAAAGTAATAGTCAGCGTAAACAAGATGCTTATGTATGCTGTTGGTGTTGTAAGCTTCACTTCCGTACATAACAACGCCGTCGCGCTCTATGTCCCAGTCGCAGTACTTTTCTGCTGTTGCTTTAATGATGTTTATTGCCGCATCACGGTATTTTGCATTCCCCGTAGCCTTCCAGATTTCCACCATGCCGCAGGCTGCAATTGCACCTGCTGAGGTGTCAATAATCCAATGCTCGTCACCCTGGTCAAAATCGCTCGGTGCAATCCAATTTGTTTTTTCAACCTTATCAATGAAGTAATCAGCACACTTTACTGCAGTGTCAAGATATTTCTTTTCATTTGTGTGTAGGAAGCTTTGTGCAAAGCCGTAAATTGCCCAGGCATTGCCTCGTGACCAGCAGGAGCCAACCTTTAAGCCCTGTCCGCCAAGGGTTTCGGACAGGCTTCTGTCCTCATTGTCATGTATACAGATATGGTTTGTGCTTCCGTTATCTCTCACATGGTCGCCCATTGCCATGTCTGCATGAGCTTTTGCAATAAGTGCATACCGCTCATCGTCAATTTCCTTGCTCGCCCAATAAAGAAGCGGAATGTTCATCATGCAGTCAATAATGGTCCAGGTGTCACGTTTTAAGCCATTCTCCTCGTTCCAGGCACGTATAAAGCCGCCCTTAAGGTTAAACCTTGCAGCAAGCATATCAGCAGCGTACAGAGCCGTGTCACGGGCTGATTTGTCACCCGTTAAAATATAATCGCTGCCCTCGGACAGATACCACATGAAGCCCACATCATGATGCAGACCGTCACGGTTATTGAAAGCTTCCTTCAAAAGCTTCTGTGCAGCTCTTGCCGCTTCCTTATAGCAGTCCTTTTTTGTGGCATTGTACATAACCCACATCAGCCCCGGGTAGAAGCCGTTTGTCCACCAGCAGACATCTGTTTCGTATTTATTGTCATATACGCCGTCAACTGTTGTATAGGGAAGCTTGTTATGGTTTCTTTTTGCAACAGCCTCCAGCTTTTTATCAAGATTGTCGAAAATTGCTTTAATATCCTTCACAAAAATCACCTCAAGGTAATTTTATACCTTTTTTAAGCGCAAAGCAAGCCCCAAGCGCATTGCAAACATCCCGTTTTGCTCTCTGTCAGGCGGTGTATTTTGCTCTCATGCGCTCAATTGCAGAAACCATTTTGTTTCTTAAATCTGCAGGTGCTAAAACCTCAACCCACAACCCATACTGAAGTGCCCAATGGAAAAACGCCTCGCGGTTTGCATACACCTCGGCAAAGGTTTCTCCGCTACTTTGCTCGAACTTGATTTTGTCACCAAACCAATCAACAGCCTGGTCCACAACACGCTCGTCAATTTTTATTCTTATTCTTTCGCTTTTCCCCGTAAACATATAGGGCCTTTCTGCCATGTATTCGGAAATGTTAAGCTTTTCATTGCTTTTAGCCTTCTCGTTCAGCATTGTTATTCCCGTAATGCGGTCAATGCGATAATTTCCTACTGTATCGTAGTTGTCCGAGGTGCACAAAAGATAATAGCGCCCATTTAAAGCAACCATTGCATAAGGGCTCACAACGTAAAGCTTTTCACGTCTTGGATGCAGCTTTTTATCTCTTCCGTAGGCATTATACACAAAGCTTACCTTTTTCTTTTTTTCTATGGCCTCGCTGAGCACATCCACCGTGTAAAAAAGCTCCTTATTCACACTCTCCGCTGCCATATTGGTATAAATATGACTGAGCTTTTTTTCAAAATAAATGTTTGAAAGACCTTTAAGCTTTTCGATAAGCTTTCTGCACTGACTTGAGGGTACACGTGCAAAAAGCAGACTGTCAATTAAAAATCTTAATTCCGAGTCGTCAAACTCACGCTGTATGTACCAGTTTGTGCATATGGAGGACTCTCTGCCCTTAGCGTCGGTGCGTGTTATTTCCTCGTAGTCAATGCCGTAGTCCAGCTCCGTTAAATTCATGAGGTTTCTTTTTACGGTCTTGCGGTCAACATCCATGTAGTAGTCCTTTTTTAAGTATTCCATAATCTCCTGCCCCGTCAGGCGGTGGTCCATGTCGGAATACTTTCGTAAAATGTTCAGAATATTGATTGTTATCATTTTCTTTGGCGGTATTGTGTACATATTAATTTTCCTCCATGTATTCCGGATTGTTAAATCTTTCGTTCATAACAAATCTCCCCTTTGTATTAATAATATCACAGTTTATGTACAAAAAAGCGGTCACCCCAGGGGTGTACATTTTTTTGCACACCCATATTGATAAACTATATGCAGAATGATAAAATAATTACGAGGTGACAGTTATGTCAAAAACAATTACATTAACACGCGAAAAGCTTTATGAAAAAATATGGAAGGACGCTCCTACGCGCGTTGCCGACAAGCTTAACATTTCATACGCTAAGCTTAAAAAGCTGTGCGAAGAAAAGAACATTCCCCTTCCCCCACCCGATTACTATTTAAAACAAAGACAGGGTATTATGCTCCCTGTCACGCCGCTTCCGCCGGGCGATAACGAACGGCTTGAATTTACGCTCATTTCGCACCGCAAAAAGAAACCCTCGTCCGATTTCAAAAGCCGACATATTCCGTTATGCATATTCCGCATACTTGAAAACCAGACCGACGAAAACACCTGCATAACAATGAGCGAAATTATAAGCATTATGAAAGAACGCTACAACCTCCCGGTTACACGCGCCACGGTGTATAAGGCTATTTCCGCTCTGCAAGATTTAAATTTTGATATTACAGGCTATGAAGCAAACGGCGGTCTTGGCTATAACTACGAGCGCCCACTAAAACCGTCCCAGATAAAGCTTATACATGAAAGCCTTGCCTTAAACCCCTTATTGTCAGAGGAAAAGGAACATATTATCCGTCGTGAGCTAAATAATATTATGAGCTTCCACAACGGCGTATACAACCGCCGCCAGGTTGTAAGCGACCATGTCAAAAACTCACGCTACAACCCGTGGTTTTATATGGCAATCGAAGCAATAGACATGGCTATGATACAAAATACAAAAATTGAATTTGATTATGTAAAGCCAAATATAAATGGCGAGCTTATTCCAATGGAAAACGGACATTTCAAACTTCTGCCGTGCAAAATTCTTATATCCGACAACCGATATTTTCTCCGTTGCATTGACCCCGGCAAGCACGGCTCAATACTTTTCCGCATTGAGCAGATGCGCAATGTTACTGTCACCGAAGAGGTTTACCAAAATATTCCCGCAAGCATAAGCCATCAAATCTACGCAGATGGATTTCTCAACGCATATAATGAATACACAACCGTAACCTTTAAATGCGACAACTCTCTTGTGGATTCTGTGTCGGACTTTTTCTCACGCCGCTTCGTTACGCCGCAATTTACTCCCTTTGATGACAACACCTTCACGGTCACAGGGCGTATTCCCTACCAAAAGGCCCTCGAATGGGCACTTACAAACATCGACAAGGCAGTAGCGCTTGAGCCGCAGTGTCTTGTCGACGAGGTCAGGAAAAAGCTTAAAAACAATCTTTATAATGTGTAACTATGTGCATTTTTTTGCACAGCCCTTCTGATACACTTTTCTCGGGAGGTGAAAGCATGAATACATACGAAATGAAATGGAAGCCTGCAGGCATTGCCTGGAATTACGGCATGAAAACCGACATCATCAAGGCAAATTCACTTGAAGAAGCCACACGCATGATTGAAGCCCAGGCAAAAATGCTTGGCGCTAAAAGCATCGACTGGTTTGGCAAGCGCCAGATAGGCTAAACAAAGGACAGTTGCAATTAATTGCAACTGTCCTTTTGTTTAGTTATTTCATTTGTCGGCAGCTTTGGATGAAATCAACCAATTTCATCTTTCCCTTGAGAAAGGCGCTTATATCCTTAAGCTTTTTCTCCTTACCTTTTAATCTTCCCGTATAATATTCTGCATCAAGCCATCTGATTATACGGTACACCCCCACAACAGCCTCCTCACAATCGTAGCAGTTATGCATATAGCCGTCCATATGAGATTCTTCCCATTCGTTTTCATACACAAAAACTCCGTCGGTTATTGTGTACAGAATATCTCCCCGTTCAAAGGGCAAGGGAATAGAGATTTGCTCCTGCCACAAATTTACTATGCTCCAGAATTCTTCACAAAGCTCTTCGCTTAAAATTCCACGGGAGGCAATATTGATAACCTCTCCTTCTTTGTTTACAAGCACGCTGACTTCTTTGCTTTCACTATCTTCACCCATAACCCAGCGTTTTCTGACCCTTACAAATTTTGCACGCTCATTCCATTGGAAGGCACTTTCCATACACCTCGCGCAGCTTGCATAAATCTCTTCACATTCTCTGTCACCTTTGCTGATGTAGCGGTAAACATAGACGGCATTATCCCTCTGAAAAAAAACATCCAGAAGGATTTTTTCAAGCTCTATTCTTTTTGCGAGGGTTTCTTTAAGCATTTCGTCGGAGGTGTTTTTTATAAGCTCACCATACGCTTCGTGCTTTTGTTTAAGTGGCAGATAGCTTTCACACACAACATAGGCACATTCTCTTTCGCTCAATTCGTAGCCTGTCTTTTTCAAATGTGCCCTTATGTCCTTCGAGTTGATAAATTTTATAAAATCATACTTTTCCATATTGACCCTCCGGTTATTTTTTTCAATATCATTATAGCGTCTGTAATGTACAAAAAAACGCACATAAAAAAGCGACTGATACAATCAGTCGCCTTTTTCAACTTGTTTTTACTTGAAAAGTCCGCCGAGACCGCCAAGCACGTCACCAATTTTATCAACAGTAATCTTAGCCTTTACAGCCTCAACCAAGGGCTCGAGCTGGTCGTTGGGAAGGTCAATGCCTACAAGCTCCTCAACCACGCTTACAGGGTCCTTCTTGAATTTTTCAAGAATGTCCTTGTCCGCCATAATCTTCTTTACGATTTCTTCTACCTTTGCCTTAATATCCATTTTCATTCCTCCTTTGTTTATCTTTATTGTATCACAACATATTTACAAATTCAATAGTCAGAATATATGTACAAAAATACAAATCAATCCGACAAGCACACCTATCCCTGCTCCGATATACTGGTTGAAAACATAGTCATCCGACATTTCTGCATTACCCTCGTACTTCCACTTTTCGTGAATTTCAAATATTTTGTCCATAAAAACAACCTGTACAATTGACAGAACAATCAATGCAATACCAAAAAACAAATACATGGTTTTATCTCCTTTATTTAATCAATCACCCGAATGCCTCCATTGCCGCCACCAAATAGAGCTTTTCTTCTTCGATTTTGTCTCTGCCGTAGGCATCCATGAAATAATCGTCGTACTTATTTGTTTTAAGATTAAAATACAAGGTCCATATACCCCAGAAAAGGTCAATATGCCTGTCCCCGACTCCACCGTTGCCCAGGTCAATGAATGCCGAGAACTTCCAGTTGTCAAGAATAATGTTAGGCAGACAATAGTCACCGTGCAAAAGCACATCACTTTTAAGTAAATGCCTGTTGCTGTCAGCGTATTTTTTTGTTTCTTCCCGGTTTCCAAGCTGCCACTTAGGGGTAAATATGCTGTTGTCAAATATTTCTTTTCTATAGTTATTGTCAACAGTTTCAAAATAAGTGTTCAGCCGGTCTATGGGACAATCGGAAAAATCTTCTTCGTGTAATTTGCGGAGCAGTGTAGCTGTAGTTTCGCAAAGCTTTTTCGGGTTTTCGAGATAACCTCGGTACACACAATCCTCACCCTGCACCTTTCTCGTTAAAAAGTAATCAAACGCATCTGATTCATAAGCCAAAACCTCGGTTGCCAGGCCTTTTTGGTTAAAATATGCTGTCAATTCTGCTTCGGTTTTAAGGCTTCCTTTTTCTGCCTTTTTCAGGTAGTAACCGCCATCCTTATCAATAAATATAACCCTCGCCTCTTTTGAACAGCTGCTGTCATACACGGTAGCATCTTTCAAAAATTTGTGAAAGCTTTGTGGGTATTCATTTAAATCAATATGTATTTTCCGCTTTTCCATACTTTATCTCCCATCACACAAGAAATGACAGTACTATAGCTAACAATACGAATGCAATAGCAGTTACTCCGGATATGCGAACTCTTTTTATATAGTCATCGGATGGCTCTGTATGGGAAGTGTGCTTCCAGCTTTCTTTCCACTCATACCATGACTTTGGATCAAAAAGCTGTATGAGCCCCACTATTAATAAAATTATACAGAGAATAAAATGCATATAACCACCTCTTGTACTGATTTTATCACAAAGCATTCCTGTTGTAAACAATAAACAAGGTGCTGTTTATGCCACCCCTAAAAAAACAAGGACCGCCTTTAAGCGGTCCTTAATCTTTTTATTCCTCTGTAAATGCGTCTTTACCAAGTCCGCATACAGGACATACCCAATCTTCACTTACATCTTCCCATGCTGTTCCTGCTTCAATACCGTTATCGGGATCTCCAACTGCAGGATCATATTCATAGCCACATGGGCATACATACTTTGCCATAATCAAATCCTCCATTTAAAATAATGAATATTGAATGATGAATAATGAATAATTCAGGAGGAAATTCGCCTTGCGAATTTCTTTCATTCAATTCCTCATTCTGCACTCTGCATTACTTAAAGTATCTCTTGAGTAATCCTTCCAAGCCACGGCCGTGTCTTGCTTCATCGCGCGCCATTTCATGAACTGTGTCGTGAATAGCGTCTAAGCCATACTTCTTAGCCATAACAGCAAGGTCAAACTTGCCCTTTGTTGCGCCGTATTCGCAGTCAACTCTCCACTTGAGGTTATCCTTTGTTGTAGCCTTCATGTTACTTTCAAGGTCTTCGCCAAGGAGCTCTGCAAACTTAGCCGCGTGCTCAGCTTCTTCATAAGCTGCCTTTTCCCAGTAGAGACCTACTTCGGGATAGCCTTCGCGATGTGCAATGCGAGCCATGCAAAGATACATACCAACTTCGCTGCATTCGCCCTGGAAGTTTGCCATAAGCTGTTCAAAAATATACTTCTTGTCTTCTTCGGGAATGTCGGGGTTGTTCTTTACTGTTTTGGCGTAAACGCCGTATTCGTGTTCAGCGGCTAACGCTGCGCCTTCTTCCATTACTGTAAAACGGCTGCCGGGAACACCGCAAAGAGGGCACTTTTCAGGAGCCGCTTCGCCTTCGTGAACATAACCGCATACGGGACATACATACTTTTTCATAATTTTAATCTCCTTTATGTTAAAATAATTTTTAATTCGCTTCTAAAATGATAACGATTATCATTTTCATATTCATTATACATATTTAAATGCACCTTGTCAACACCTTTTTGACGAAAATTTGATTATTTTTTCGTTCTACGGAGATATTCATTGGTTTTAAGAATACCGATAAGAGTTTTTCCGTCCTTGATTTCGCCGCTCATTGCCTTTTCAACCAAAATTTCAAGGGGAACCTTTTCAATAATCAGCACCTCGTCCTGGTCGCGGTTGACTTCGCCCTGATACAAATTGGTTGCCAGGAACAAATGAAGCCCTTCTGTACAGAAGCCCGGAGATGCGTAGCTCACACCGAGGTAAACCCAGTTTTCTGCGCAGAGCCCGATTTCCTCCTCCAGCTCACGCTTTGCGCACACGATAGGCTCTTCCCCACAATCACGCTTGCCTGCAGGAATTTCGTAAACCAAATCGTCAAAGGGGCGGCGGTACTGCCATTCCATGTACACATTGCCGTTTTCGTCAAGGGCAACAATACCTACACCACCCGGGTGCTCAACAATTTCACGGGATGCAACATTTCCCTCGGGTGTTTTCACTGTGTCAAGGCGCATGTTAACAATTCTGCCCTTGAATTTATACTCATGGCTTATTTCAATTTCCTTCATGCTTTCCTTATCGGGATACATACACATCAACGTTTCCTTCCCTTAAGAGGACAAAGGCATCATCCGTCTTAACAATTTCAAATTCCATTTTTTCGGGACGCACAAGCTTTTTGCTGCCGTCGGTTGTAGCGTTGTGTTCCTTGTTCCAGTCAGAGGTGGAGAGTGGATTGCCGCTTACTTTATTGCAGAAGGTAACAGTGGTGCCTTCAACCTTAAGAGTAACATCGCTGTCGGAATAAATAACGCCGTCTGCCTCGCTGCTGCAAACAACCTTTATGCCGTCCTTGTACATATCCTCGCCGACCTCTCCGTCAATATACACGCCTGTGGGGAAGCCCTGAGGGTAGCGGGAGTTTACAATCCAGTAATAGTAGTCACCGCTCATCCACACAAGGGGTCCCTGCTTGATTTTATAGGGACGGATGTTATTTAATTCGCTGTACTTTGTCAAGACCTTTCTTGTAACATGGTCGTTCTCATCAACAGTGTATTTTACAATTTCAAAAGCTGTGCCCAAGGGGATTGATACATAGCAAACACCCTCGTAGTCCTTATCAAGGCTCATGCCGCCACCGTAGCAGAACTCAGTGTCGGAGCGGTGGAACTTGTGTGCATTGCCCACAAATATCTTCTTCCACTTGCCGTCTTTGTAATATGTATAGTAATAATGCTGTGTAATCTTATCCTGCGCAATGTTAACAATGGCAGCACTTACGCCTTTTTCACCAATCATAACGTCCCACACCCAGCCGCGCTTGGATGTGGTGTGAGGGTCAACAACAAACTTAGGGTCGGTTTCGTAGCCCGACACCTCAAAGGGAGCCTCGTTAACCTTATCCTTTAAGATATTGCCTTCAATGTCATAAAGGGTAAAATCCTTTGTGTCAAGACACGAATAATATATGCACACGGGGCACACATTATCAGGATGAGTTGAGGAATATACCATATGAATTTTGCTCTTGCCGTCAGAAACGTACTTTGCGTAAGGACGGCAGCCTGCACCCTGAACATTGCTTTTTACAATCTGGAAGGGCTCAACATCAAATTCAATATTGTCATTTTCATCGGGCATTGTAAGGCGCGCACAGGTGGGGTGCCAGTTAACGCCACGGTAGCAAAGGTAAATGTGGTCGGGGTCGTTTTCCATAATAAAGAGCGAAGGATAAGTTGTGTTGTGGTTTGTTTTTAAAACCTTCTCTTCGCCCAGGTCAGTAATATCGCAGGGCTTTTTTGAAATGCGATAATAGAAACACGCCTCGTCTGTATGGCGGGAATAAATAATCATAATCCTCTCGTCAGGAAGCACCAGGAATGTGGGGTTGTCGTGGTCATCGGGCTGGAAATTTGAACGCACCAACACCTCGGTCTTTTTGCCCTCGTGAAGCATAATGGCCTTTATGTTGCCATGCACGTCAATACAACCGATAAAAGTTCTGCCGTTGTGGGAAATTGCTCTCGGGTCAGCAAACCAACACCAAGCGCCCTCTTTTTCAAGAATATTCATACTTAATCCCTTCCTTTCATAGTTAATTTAATTATACCATCTGTCAAATTTTCCGTCAACAACAAAAAAACCCGACAGAAAATCCGTCGGGGTAAAAATCGAAAAAAAAAAGACAGACAATAAACGATCTTGTCTGTCACTAAAAGGAGGGAAAATGAAAAAAGTTTCGTACCTTTTCGGTACAACTAAAGTATAGCAAAGAATTTTACATATTTCAATACACGAATAGTTAGAAATATGCCCATTATTTTTTTTATTTTTATGCAATTTTCACAAAAGGCGCATAATTTCACAAATTTGAATAGAAAACTGATGGTTTTCAGCATTTTTCTGTGTATTCAGTGACTTTTATTCAACATTTATGAATTGCGCAAAGAGTGTTCGGCTCAAAGCTGTAAACCGCCTTGTGCATTTTTACAGTTTCAGTGTCCGCAGCGTGTTTAATACCGCAATTACCATTACGCCCACATCCGCAAAAACTGCCTGCCACATGTCGGCATAGCCAAAGGCTGTAAGAATAAGCACCAAAACCTTTACCGCAATGGAAAATACAATGTTCTCTCTGACAATGGCTACCGTCTTTTTTGCAATTTTTATGCTTTCGGGCAGAAGACTGATATCGTCATTCATAAAAACAATATCGCTTGCTTCAATTGCCGCATCGCTGCCCATAGCACCCATGGCAATACCGCAGTCCGCCCTTTTTAAAACGGGAGCATCGTTAATACCGTCACCGAGGTACACTGTTTTGCCACGGCTTTCGCTCATAATTTTTTCGAGCAGTTCAACCTTTTCGGCAGGCAGAAGTGAGTGGTGCATTTCGTCAAGCCCTGTTTCCGAGAAAACCGCTTCTGCACCCTCCTTGCCGTCGCCTGTTAACATAATAACCTTGTCGATGCCTATTTTGTGAAGCTCCTTGACAGCATCACGAGCGTTTTCCTTCACGCGGTCAGAAACTGTGATACTGCCCGCATATTCGCCGTCAACGCCTATAAACACCGTGCCCTTTCCTGTCACTTCAATTCCGTTTTCCTCAAGAAAGGTTTTGTTGCCCACAAAAACCTCTTTGCCTTTAACCAGGCCGTACATTCCCTTGCCCGGAAATTCGCGCATGTTCTGTACCTCAAATACTGCATTGGTGGCATTAGCAACAGCCCTTGCCACAGGATGGGTGGAAAACCTTTCAAGGCTGCTTGCCAGCTTAACGGCATCCTTGTTGTCAAAATCCGTAACAAGAAGCTTGCCTGTTGTGAGCGTGCCTGTTTTGTCGGTAACAACGGTTTTACACCCACAAAGCATTTCAAGGTAATTACTGCCCTTTACAAGCACGCCGCGTCTGCCTGCTGCACCAATACCGCCGAAAAACGACAGCGGAACACTTATAACCAAAGCGCAAGGGCACGACACTACCAAAAATGACAGTGCTCTCAAAACCCAGCTTGTTAAGTTGCCTGTAAATATGGGTGGAACAAACGCCACCAAAAGCGCAAGAATAACAACCACCGGAGTGTATACGCGTGCAAATCGGGTGATAAAGCTTTCGTATTTCCCTTTGTTCATGGCAGAGTGCTCAACCAGCTCCAGCACCTTCATAACGGTGGACTCGGAGTATTCCTTTGTGGCTCTTATTTCAACAGGTGCGCTCATGTTCACACATCCGCTTATAACGCTGTCGCCTGCTGTTACAGTTTTCGGCACGCTCTCGCCTGTCATTGCGGAGGTGTCAATATCGCTGCAGCCTTTTGTCACAACACCGTCAACGGGAATTTTTCCGCCGGGCTTTACAAGAACTATGTCATCAACTGCAATTTCTTCGGGAAAAACCTCGCAGAATTCGCCATCACGGAGAACAAACGCCACCTCGGGCGCAATGTCCATAAGTGCGGAAATTGACTTGCGGCTTTTGCCCACGGCGATATTCTGAAAAAGCTCCCCTATCTGGAAAAACAGCATTACAAAAACCGCTTCGGGGTATTCACCGATACAGAATGCGCCCACCGTTGCCAATGCCATGAGAAAGTTTTCGTCGAAAAGATGGCCGCTTGCAATATTGCGCACAGCACCCCACAGCACATCATAGCCAACGATAAAGTAAGGCACTAAAAACAGCAGTGTTTTTACAATTCCCTCAACAGGGAGCAGCACAACACCCACAAAAAGCACTATTGCGGCTATTATTCTGTACAAATTTTCTTTCTGTCTTCTGCTCATAACTACCTCACAATTCTGCAACGGGGGTCAACCTTTTTTATGACCTTCTGTGCCTCGTCAAGTATTCTGTCAAGTTCAGCCTCGTCACATTCTATAAGAAGCTTTTGTGTAACATAGCTCACAACAGCAGATTCTACCCCTGCTATCTTTTTGACACCGTTTTCCATGTTCTGCGCACATACTGCACAGTCAACCTCCTCGAGCTTAAATACCTTTTTCATAACCTTACCGCCTTTCTTATTCACTTATATGCTCAAGACCCATTTCAATAATGCTCTTTACATGGTCGTCAGAGAGTGCATAAAACACTGCCTTGCCCTCTTTACGGTACTTAACAAGCCTTGCCTGCTTAAGTATCCTCAGCTGATGACTTATCGCACTCATTGTCATATTCAGGCTTTCCGCAATGTCGTTAACACACATTTCTTTCTCAAACAAGGCATACAGTATCCTTACGCGGGTGCTGTCGCCGAATATCTTATACAGTTCCGCAAGGTCGTATAACAATTCTTCCTCTAACATTTTACCGCCTCCTCATTTTAATAGTTGAATAATTGTTCAATTGTTAATTAAAATATAACACCTATCAACCTGTTTGTCAATAGGTGTTTTAAATTTTACATACACAAATCAACTATTTCCGCTTTAACATACTCTGCAAGCTGTTCTCCATTTAATATCATCTGGCAGCCTCGCACACCCGCAGAAACAGCAATAGCGTCAAAAAGTATAACAGTTTCGTCAATATATGTGGGATACTGCTTTTTCATGCCCACGGGGCTGCAGCCTCCGCGGATATAGCCTGTTAAGCCTAAAAGCTCCTTGACAGCTACCATTTCAATTTTCTTGTTACCCGTTGCTTTTGCCGCTTTTTTTAAATCAAGCTCGCCTGTTACGGGTATGCAGAAAACTGCAATGCCGTTTTTGTCGCCCTTGGTGACAAGGGTTTTGAAAACGCTGTCGGGGTCCATGCCAACCTTAGCGGCGACGGTTTCGCCGCTAAGGTCATTTTCGTCGACCTCGTATTCCTTTGTTGTAAATTCTATCTTTGCCTGCTCAAGTAGCCGCATAGCATTTGTTTTAACCATATTATCAATAAGATTTTCCTTCAGAAAATCTTCTCCTTAACTCTTCATTTTTCATTATTCACTATTCATTACAATGATAACCAATTAATTGGTTATCATTGTACCGATACCTGTGTCTGTGAATATTTCCAGAAGCAAGCAGTGATGCACTCTGCCGTCGATGATATGCACCTTCTGTACACCTGCTTCAATTGCATCCACACAGCCTGTAACCTTGGGTATCATGCCGCCTGAAATTACGCCCTTAGCTATGTTGTCCTTAACATCGTCACGGGTCATTTCAAAAATAACATTGCCGCTTGAGTCCTTAACGCCTTCAATATCTGTAAGGAAAATGAGCTTTTCGGCACCTACAGCAGCCGCAACTGCGCTTGCCACATCGTCGGCATTAATATTATAGCTGTTACCCTCGTCATCTATACCAATGGGTGCAATAACGGGTATGTACTTGTCCTTGCAGATAAGGTTTACAACCTTGCCGTCAACGCGAACAATGTTACCTACAAAGCCGAGCTCAACCTCTTTGCCGTCAACAATGGTTGTTTTCTTTTCACACTTGATACACTTGCCGTCAATACCACTGATACCGATGGCATTACCGCCGTGCTTTTCAATGAGTGAAACAATTTCCTTATTGGTTTTACCAACTAAAACCATCTGGGCAATACGCATGGTATCGGCATCTGTATAACGGAGGCCGTTAATAAACTTTGTTTCGATGTTTGCATTCTTGAGTGCGCTTGTAATGTCGGGGCCGCCACCGTGTACAACAATGGGGTTTGCACCGATAAGCTTCAAAAGCGCAATATCCTCAACGATAGTTTCCTTCAATTCCTCGTTTATCATGGCATTACCGCCGTATTTGATAACAATTGTCTTGCCGGAAAGCTTCTGCATATAAGGCAGCGCTTCCACCAGGACATTTGCTTTTTCAATATGTGAATTCATAATAAAATCTCCTTACATATAAAATCCCGCAAGTCCTATACCTGTGTCTTCACCCAGACCAAACATAATGTTCATGTTCTGCACAGCCTGACCTGCCGCACCCTTGAAAAGGTTATCAATGGCGCTTACTACAATAACCCGTTTTAATCTTTTGTCCACAACAACGCCGATGTCCACAAAGTTACTGCCTGATACATGGTTACTTTCGGGAAGCTTGCCCGCATCGTAAACGCGCACAAACTTTTCACCTTTGTAAAATTCCTTGTATAACTCAACAATCTCTTCTGTTGTTTTCTGAGCCTTTAAATTAGCGTAGCAGGTTGCAAAAATGCCGCGCTTCATGGGTACTAAGTGAGGCGTAAAGGAAAGGGCAATGTCCTCATTTGCAAGAAGGGACAATTCCTGTTCAATTTCGCTTGTGTGGCGGTGTGTACCAACCTTATAAGCCATCAAGTTTTCTGTACATTCGCAGAAATGATAGTTGATATGTAAGCCTCTGCCTGCGCCTGTTACACCACTCTTTGCATCGATAATAATGGACTGATTATCAATATAACCGTTCTTTACCAAGGGAGCCATGCCAAGTATTGAGCAGGTTGTGTAGCAACCGGGGTTACCGATAAGGCGTGCCTTCTTTATTTCTTCACGGTGAAGCTCGCACAGTCCGTAAACAGACTCGTCCAATAATTCCGGATTGGAATGTGTTTCGCCATACCACTGCTCGTAAACCTTAACATCGTTGTACCTAAAGTCGCCCGAGAGGTCAATAACCTTTAAGCCCTTAGCGTAAAGAGCGGGAATAACCTCCTTTGATGCACCGTGAGGAAGAGCTGTGAAAACAACATCACATCTTTCTGCCGCCGCGTCCACATCTAAATCTTCGCACACAATGTCGCAAACCCCTCTTAAATGAGGGTAAATGTCGCTCATTTTCTGTCCCACGTAGGAATGGGAAACAAGCATTTCTATTTTAACTTCCTTGTGACCTGACAAAATTCTTACAAGCTCCTCGCCTGCATAGCCTGTGGCACCAAGAACACCAACTTTTATCATAAACGATACTTCCTTTCAAAAATATTCATAATTATACACCCTTGCGCATAATATTGCAACCCCTTTTTACAATATTTATACAATTTATTTTGACAAATATAAACTGATAATATATAATGTAAATATATAATTATACCAAGGAGAGTATATATGAAAAAGTTTCTTGTATTCACATTAATTTTTATGCTTCTCTTATCGTCGGTTTCTGCCTTGGCAGGGTCTGACTACATAACGGTGGTAATCGACGGAGTTGAGCTTGTTCCCAAGGATGTCAACGGGAACATTGTGCGCCCCATTCTCCAGAATGGCACAACCTATCTTCCCGTGCGTGCAGTTGCAGGTGCGTTAAACCTTACCATTGAATGGGACAGCGCCACAAAAAGCGTGTTTATTAACGGCGCACCCGAAAACGCCGAAAAAACAGATGTTGTAAATGTTTACATAAACGGCGAAAAAATAATCCCCATGGATATTAACGGAAATGTTGTAAACCCCATTTTAAAGGACGGCACAACCTACCTTCCCATCCGTGCCATAAGCGAGCATTTCAACAAAACCGTTTCATGGGAGCAGGAAACACACACAGTTATCCTTACCAGCCGTGAGATTACAGAATTTGAAGAGAATAAAACCTACGCTTTTGTTAACAAGGCATCGGGTAAAGCAATAAGCCTTACAGACAAGGGGCTTGAGCTTACAGATTTTTATCATTACAGCTTCCAGGGCTTTAAGGTTACCGAGTCCGATACAGAGGGATACTACTATATAACAGCTTCAAACGGCAAGAACTTTGATGTTAACGGCAACAGCAAAAATGTAGGTGCATCAATCATTACATACAACCCGGGCACAGCCGACAATCAAAAGTTTGCAATTGAAAAAACAGAGGACGGCTACCTTATTTATGCACTCTCCTCCCTTTTACCCATTGAGGATTCCGCAGGAATGTTAAAGCAGAACGAAAAGCGTGAGAGCTTAGTTCAGAAGTGGGATGTTGTTGAATTCACACCCGTTGAAAAGGCAGCTAACACCCTCTGTTACGAGCTTACTGCAGACACCTTTGCTCTTGCCGATGAGGATTCCTGCCAATGGATTCTGACTTCCAATACAGATGGTGAATATATTATAACAAACATGGGAACAAACAAAAGCCTGGACGTTGCAAACAATTCCAAAACCTCGGGCGACCCCATTATCACCTATGCAACTAGCGGCGACCCCAACCAGCGATGGACCTTTGAAAAGCAGGAAGATAACACATATCTCATAAAGAGTGTTCATTCAAATCTTTATCTTTCCGTTTCCGACGGCAAGCTTATCCACACAGAATTAAACGAAGCCTATAAACAGAACTGGACTTTGGCATCCTTCATTGCGGTTCCATTGGAAAGCATACCCGCACCAACCAATTAAGTCTTGTAAGCAGAGCTGGATACTAGCCCTGTTAAATAATAATTTTACATCTTAGGAGGAAAACACAATGAAAAAACTAATGGCAATCTTACTCACACTCATCATGGCACTTTCTGCAATCCCCGTAATGGCAGAAGACAATGTAACAGTTATTCTCGACGGCGAAGTTATCGACTGCAGAAATGCACAGGGCGTAGAAGTACCGCCCATCCTCGTTAACGGCACAACATACCTTCCCGTTCGTGCAATTGCAAACGCACTTAACCTCGATGTTCAGTGGGACAACGCAACAAAGAGCGTATTTATCAATGGTGTAAGCGTCCTTGCAAAAAAGACAGACGTTATAAACATCTTTATCAACGGCGGCAAGTTCACTGCAAAGGATGCTAATGGTAATGTCGTAAACCCCATCCTTCAGGATGGTACAACCTATCTTCCCGTGCGTGCCATAGGCGAAGCCTTTGACAAGGAAGTAGCTTGGGACGGCACTACAAAGACAGTTACACTCACAACAAAGCAGGCTCCCGTAATTGTTGCAACTGTTATCAACAAGGATAAGGTTTATTCTCTCATCAACAAGGAAACTGGCAATGCGCTTACAGCAACAGACCACAATACACTTGAATACACAGCACCCAAGGACGGCGAATTAAGCCAGCTGTTCCGCTTTGTTCCCGCTCCCACAGATGGTTTCTTCTTCATTCAGTCCATTTCAAACGGACAGAACTTTGACGTTTCCGGTCACAGCGTAGAAGCAGGCGGCGAAATCATTACATGGGATGCAACAGGCGCTGAAAACCAGATGTTCACAATCAAGGATGTTGAGGGTGGAACACTTATTTATTCCGCTTCCTCCGGCCTTCCCGTACAGGCAACAGCTACAAATACAATCCAGTCCTCTCTTACAAGAAATGCTATTCAGCTTTGGGAAATTAAGGAAATGGCAATGCCCGAGGGCGCAAATGTTCCTCAGAGTGGCGCATACCGCATCTTCTCAATCGGCGATTTGAAGCTTACAGACAACAACGGTCTGCTTGTTACAACAGGCGATATTCCCAATAACCAAAAGTGGACACTTACAGATGCAGGTAACGGCGAATATTTCATTACAAACCTTGCAACAGGTATGAATCTTGACGTTAACGGTCAGTCTCTTACACCCGGTGACCCCATTATCACATGGTATGCAGGCACAGACCCCAACCAGAGATGGATTCTTGAAAAGCAGAGCGATGACACCTACCTCATCAAGAGCGTTCATTCCTCACTTTATCTCACAATTAACTCCAACAACATGCTTGTTCAGGATTACAAGAATTCTGCCTATAATCAGAATTGGAAAATGACACAAACTAACTAATTGGACACAAAATAGAGAGGGCGAATGCCCTCTCTATTTTTGGAGGTTTTATGGAATACTTTGATGTTTACAACGAAAACGGTACGCCCACGGGCGAAATAATTGAGCGTTCGCTTGCACACGAAAAGGGTGTGCTTCATGCAGCTGTGCATATTTATGTTTACCGCATTGTTAACGACAACTATGAAATTCTTCTGCAAAAAAGGGCGGATAATAAGGACAGCTTCCCCTCCTGCTGGGATACTTCCTGTGCAGGGCATGTATCTGCAGGCGACAGCTTTGAGGATACTGCTTTAAAGGAGCTTGGCGAGGAATTGGGTATTAAAACAGCTTTAAGCAGCCTTACACACGCCTTTGACCAGCTGGTGGAAAAGATAAATGTTTTTTACCGGAAAACCTTTACAGACCGTGAATACAACAAGGTTTACCTTTTGCATTACGATGCACCTGAAACAGCCTTCACATTTCAGAAAGAGGAAATTTCGGCGTTAAAATGGATGGATGCTGCTTCTTTGCTGCTTGAGCTTGAGAACAAAAACCCCGATTACTGCATAATGCCCGATACATACAAAAAGGTATTGGAAAAACTAAAAAGTGAGTAGCAAAAGCTACTCACTTTTTTCGAACTTATCCTTTCCAACGTTACAAAGCGGACATTTAAAATTGTCGGGCAGGTTTTCCCATTTTATTTCCTGCTCGTCTTCGTTATAGACCCAACCGCAGACACTGCATATATATTTCATTCAATCGCCTCCAAGGTTAATATGTCCACAAAAAGTAAAAATACACTGCTGTTGCAGTGTATTTTTATGAATATGTTTTTAATCCATTCGCCTAATCAGTTCTTCAACATATTGCTTTGCAACACGGCAGCTTCTGCCACCCTTGCTTATCGCATAAGCCTCTGCCTCTTTGATTTCTGCTTCACTGATTGTAATTGAATAATCGGCGGCAATATCTGTAAGCACTTTGATGTAGGAAAGCCTGTCGGGCTTTTCGTACACAACGCTCAAGCCGAAGCGCTGAGTCAGCGCCCCGATTTCCTCCATGGTGTCACGCCTGTGCAAATCGCCGCCCTCACGGTCAGCCATTGTTTCCTTTACAAGGTGCCTGCGATTGCTTGTAACACATATACAGGTATTTTTAGCTCGTGCGGCAACGCTGCCTTCCAGCACAGCCTTCATGTTACCGAAGGCATCGTCACTTGGGTCAAAAGTCAAGTCATCAAGGAAAAGTATGAATTTTAGAGGATTGTTGCTTACCTTCCCCATTATGTAGGGTATTTCCGATATCTGGCTCTTTTTTATTTCAATGAGCCTTACACCCATGGGCGCATAGAAATTTGCCAATGCCTTTATAGTGGCGCTTTTACCTGTACCGCTGTCTCCGTAAAGAAGCATATTTGCGGCAACCTTGCCCTTTATAAGTGCCTTTATATTATTTTCAATCTGCAATCTCTGTCTTTCGTAGCCCTTCAAGGAGTCAATTGTGGTATCGTCCTTAAAAATTGCGGGAACAATGTTTTTGCCCTCAAGGGTAAACATGGTGTTTTCTGCATAAACACCGTAACCTGTGCTTTTAATGTCGTCAAGTCTTTCGCTGAAAAGCTTTTCAAAATCCAGCGTTTCAACCTTCCATAAACCAAAGGCTGAAAAGGCTGTGCTTTCTGTTTCTGCCGCTTTACGGATAATTTCAAGCTCCTTGCTTGCCCTGTCAAGAATGATGCGGCTCGTGGGCTCGTCACAAGCCTTTTTTACGCTGAGAAGGTTTTCCGATAAAAGCACCACCTCAAGAAAGGCTCTGGAAATGTTATCGCCCTTCTGATAAAGCTTTTCTGTAAAAGCGCCCAGCCTGTCCTCGTCAGGTGCTTCACAAAGCTCCAGAAACGCCTTTATCATGTCATTGTTCAATATACATCTGAAAACTGCAAGCGACCTTAAGCCCTTAGCTGTTTCATAACAATTCATAATAATTCACCTCTTGGGAATATGTTACCATAACCCTACAATTTTTTCAAGTAAAAAGGCGTTGCATCAGCAACGCCTTTTAGTTTTTAGATTATTCCTGAATGATGTAAACCATTCTGAGTGTACCGCTTGCTGTGTATACGATAACTCTTGTTGCGTCATCGCCGTATTCCGAATAAGGAAGAATTTCGGAAAGGTCTGCCTCTGCAACAACGTCACTGCTTCTGCCGCCGCGGTCATAGCTAAATACCTTTACGGAAGAGCCGATAGACTTGGAGATTGTACTCTGGTTAGAAGAATCTTCCTTGTCAAAGTAGTCCATTTCAATACCGTCTTCTACCAACACACCGGAAACTGTGATGGATTCTTCGTCGATAGAATCGTCATCGTCGCCGTCCTTAAGAGTAAGGTCTGTTACAGTACCGAACTGGAGACGGAAGGTTGCGTTGGGGTAGTTGCTTCTGGGCTCTGTGCTTGTAGAGTGAATTTCGATAATACGGTTTGCACCTGTTGTATCGTTTTCTTCATCTACATAAAGGTCGTCGTTTGTATTAACTTCTTCAAGCTGTGAAGGATCACTTGCGTCAAACCAAATCTGGTAATCAACAAGCTCGTTGTTACCGTCAAGGATGTATCTGATGATGTCACCCTTACCGATAGCACTTACGGAAGGACCGTCGTCTTCAGAAACAGTTACGCTGGACAAGGAGTAGCTTGTACCGTTCTTGTAGCCCTTGATAACTGTACCGTCCTTTGTTTCGCTCTTGGATGCAACAATCATCCAGGGAGAAGAAGATGTGTAGATTCTGGAGTCGTTCTGGCAGTACATCATAACAAGTGCAGCTGTGCCGCTTGATGTAAGACCAAACGCTTCAACATGATACTTTCTTCCGTTAGCGAAAGCCTTGGAATAAGACGAGAATGTGAGGTAATCATCTGTGTTGTTTCTGTTATCGGGAATGAACATAATCTTTGTGGAAGAGGATACCTTGAAATCAGTAAAGCTCTTGGAAGAGGACTTGTACTGTCTTTCGTCGTACTCAACAAAGTAGTCGTCTTCTTCTGTGTTCATTTCCATTGAAATCTTTTCGTTTTCGGGAGAATTTACTGTATGCATTACAGAAATAAGACCCGAGGAGTTTGTCTGATAAATGATGGGCTGATGGTAAGTATAGTTTTCTGCAGCATCATATGTGCCGTTAGCCTTTTTAGCGGATGTTTCAAGCACATCGAGAATATCTTCGTCGAGAGCCTTATACTTAACACCGTCAATCTGAATCTTTGCAGCAGAGCCGATCTGAAGCATCTTACCGTCTACACCGTAGAGCTTGAACTCAAGGTCATAATCGCTGTCGTCGCTGTCCTGACGGAGAGCAACAAGGTAAGCATACTTTTCAGAAGAAACATCGTTCTTTGCTTCGGCTGCAGCAACAATCTTGCCTGCCGCATCAAGATATACCTGTGCGTTTTCGCCAATTTCGAGAGAAGGTGCATCCTCGCCACCCATTGCGATGTATTCGAGAAGGGAGTCTGCAATATAGTATTCTGTATCGTTGATTACAATTGAGCTTTCGTCGTCTGTGTCGCGCTCTGTAATGCTACCGGAAACAGTATTACGTGTTACTATAACTTCGTAGTATCTCTTACCGTCTGCATCTTCGGGAGAAGCCTTGATGTTAAGAACGTCCCACTTGGAAATATCGTTGAATTTGATTTCCTTACCGTTTCTCTTAAGAGAGAAAATGAGAGATGTGGATTCTGCGGGGAATACGATTGTGTCGTCACCTTCATATTCTGCATCATACATAAGAGTAATCTTCTGGCTGGAAGAATTCTTGGAAGAAACTACAAATACTTCGTAGGAATTAATTCTGATAACATCGAACTTCTTGTCGCCGTTGTTATCAACAAGAACTACATTACCGTTTTCAATGTTTTCAAGGTCTTCAATATCATATTCGTAAGCCTTGTTGTTGAAAATTGTGATATATTCGTCATCAATCTTAGCTTCCTTGTAGCTGCCGTCTCTCTTTGTCTGATATTCAAGCACGCCCTCGTCATAAACACCGATAAGACCTGCTTCAATCTGAAGAACATCCTTCTTGTCAGTGTATTCCATGCTTACAACTACGGGATAATCGTTGTTTTCGCCTGCTTCCTTAACAACTGCCTCAACTTCGCCGCCGAGGAATTCGTTAGGATCTGCAGAGAAACCGATTTCATAAATTTCGTCGTCAATCTGGATACAGTTCTTGGGAACGGAGCTGTCTGCATATTCAAGCTCTGTAAGGAAGGTACCTGTTACAATACCCTTAACCTCTTCGTAGCCGAGAGACTCATCGGGATTTACGGGCTTCCAGCCGTCAATACCTGTGTCGGAATTTTTTTCTGCATCAAGAGAGTTAGCAACCAGAATTGCAACCTCGCCTCTTGTAGCTGCTCTGCCCTTATTTGCAATGGAAGTATTCTTTGTAATACTAAGGTCCATAGCCATCTTTACGTAACCGCTGGACCAGTCACCCTGAATAGTGGGCCTAATGCCTTCTTCTTCGTAACCGAGTGCACACACAATCATCTTGATTGCCTGTTCGTAAGTTACAGGGTCAGCTGCACGGAAGGTCTTGTCCTCGAAGCCGTTGATAATGCCAAGCTCTACAGCCTTTGCAACGTAGGGACGTGCCCAGGCGTAGTTTGTGTCTGTATCAAGGTCTTCAAAGCCTGTATACGCATCGGGATTGATATAATCCTGCTGGCTCTGGAATTTTACCATAACAACGCAGAACTCTGCTCTTGAAATGGAATTTTGGGGACGGTATGTTCCGTCGTCATAGCCATTGATAATGCCTCTGGAAACAAGCTTGTTTACAGCCTTACCTTCAACAGTGGACGCGTCGATATCTGTAAGAACAAGTGTTTCCTCTGCCATAGCGGGCATAACCGCTACTGACAAAAGCATAACTACTGTCAATACAAAAGACAACAATCTTTTTGTCTTCATATTTTCATCCTCCTATATTTTTATTTGCCCCGGGGTAAAAATACCCCAGAAAACCATACTGCAATTTTAGCACAACAATTTTAGTCAGTCAAGTTTTGTTATCTTATCACAACATAAATTTCATCAAATTGTAACATTACTGCTCCGTTTTCAGAAATTTTTCCTTTTTTTCGAGATTTTTGATGTAAAGTAAAGTAATAATTCCGCCTGCTACGCTTATTAATGCCACCAGCTGGCTTACCCTTACAACATCCTGTATAAGCCACAGGCTGTCTGTTCTGAGCCCTTCAATAAAAAATCTTCCCGCGCCGTACCATATGAGGTAAAAGGCAAAGCTGAAGCCGTTCGTTTTAAGTAATCTGTAAATAATAAAATATGAAATCAGAAAGCCTACAAAATTCCATAAGGATTCATACAAAAAAGTCGGATGGCAGGGGCCAAAGGGTGAATAGGGCTTTACATCGGGACCGTCAACAATCATGCCCCAGGGAAGCTCTGTAAGGCCGCCGAAGGCTTCTGCGTTTACAAAATTGCCCCATCTGCCCAGTGATTGAGCAATAAAAAGCCCTACAGTTGCAATATCGGCAAACCATAAAAACGATATTTTTTTAATTCTTGTAAACACAATTGCCACGATACATCCCGTTATAACACCGCCGTAGATGGCAAGCCCGCCTTTCCATATGGCAAGTATGTCCCCCGGATTTTGGGCGTAATAGCTCCAGTCAAATATAACGTAGTAAAGCCTTGCACCCAATATGCCCAAGGGTATTGCAAAAAGCACAAAATCCGCCAGGTCGTCGGAATTGAGCCCATGCTTTTTAAATTCAAAAAATGCAATTGTAATTGCAATAAGCATGCCCGTTGCAATAATCAGCGCATACCAGTAAATGTTGAAGCCGAAAACATTTATTGTTTCATTAAGGTGAAACTGCAGTCCCAGCTTGGGAAATGAAATATGATTCATGCCCTTCCTCCCCTGTTAAATTTTCACGTTCATTATGTAAACGCACTCCTCAGAGTGCGCACCGATAATGATTTTTTCATTATCTTATCGCATTACCTATATCGTGCATCACGTTATTTGCACCCCTGCCCACATCTTCGACTGCGTTACCCACACCGTCGACTGCGTTACCTACGCCGTTTGCAGCATTGCCGAGCATGCTTCGTGCATTGCCCGAGGGCTCGTCCGTTCCCACAATATTGTCATCTGTCATATTGTCGTCTGCCATATTGTCGTTTGTGCCCGGGTTTTCATCAACAGCATTATCGTCAACAACACTATCATTTGCAGCGTTATCGTTTCCGATAATACCGTCGTTATTTACATCGTCTCTGTTACTGCACCCGCAACCTGACAGCAGCATAATGCAAAGAGCCGTAATGACAGCAATCCTTTTCAAATTGCTTCGCCTCCCTTTTCAAATAGTGAGATATAAACAATCTCATAACTATTATTATCAACTCTTCCTTTGAAATTCAAAAAAATTTTTCCTTTAAAAGTAACCAAATTTTTAAATTGAAATATATATGTATTGCAGGGAGATTTCTTCCGAAAGGAAAATACCTGCCAACTCAAAGAATTGAAAGGAGAACTTTTATGTTCGGATGTAATAACAATAACTGTGGCTGCGATTGGATCATTATCCTCATTATAATCTGGTTCCTCTTCTGCGGATGCGGTAACAACAACGGCGTATTCTCAAACAACGGTTGCGGCTGTAACTGATTAAATAATTAAATAATCCAAGCGCGGTTTAACCGCGCTTTTTTTAATCGCTGAAAAAATTTATTCTTTAATAATCTCGGCAAGCTGTCTTAATGCCTTGCCTCTGTGGCTTATGCTGTTTTTTTCCTCGCTTGACATTTCAGCTGTTGTTTTTCCCATGTCGGGCACATAGAAAACAGGGTCGTAGCCAAAGCCGTTTTCTCCGCGAGGCTCACGGATAATCATTCCTTCGCAAATGCCCTGGGCATTGTAGGTTTTTTCGCCTGTTACAAAGGCAATGGAGCACACAAACTGCGCACCGCGGAGCTCGTCGTCAACCTCTTCCATGTTTTTCAACAAAAGAGTAAGTCTGCCGAAATCGTCAAGCCCTTCTCCGCCGTAGCGTGCACTGTACACACCCGGTGCACCGCCCAATGCAAAAACCTCAAGCCCGCTGTCGTCTGCCAGTGCAGGAATGCCCGTTTTGTCAAATATTGCCTGAGCCTTTAAAAGTGCGTTTTCGCTGAAGGTTGTGCCTGTTTCTTCAACATCAAGGTCTATTCCCGCTTCCTCCTGTGTAATAATATCAAAATCGGGAAGAATTTCTTTAAATTCTCTTACCTTGTTCTTGTTTTTTGTTGCTGCAATTATCTTTTGCATTTATGCCACCTCGTAACATATAAATTTGTTTCATTATAACACACTTATTCCTCATTTAAAACATTTTTTCAAAAATTACTTGACATTTACAAAAAAGAGTGATAAATTAAAGTCAAAGATAGTCAAAGTCAAATGAGGTGTTATAAATGACAATATCAGATTTAATAGAACAGATGCTCAACGAAATGCTTTCCTCATCAGACGGCAGCGTTGAAATAAGGCGTAATATTCTCGCCAATCAGCTCAATTGCGTTCCATCCCAGATAAATTACGTTATCAAAACACGTTTCACTCCCGAGCGCGGCTATTATATTGAAAGCCGTCGCGGCGGCGGTGGCAGCGTTACAATCCGCCGTGTTGAAACAGGCTTTGATAACTTTATCTCATATCTTATAAGCTCGGTAGGCACCACCCTTGACTACCCCACTGCCAACGCCCACCTCGCGCGCCTCTTGGATTCCTCGCTCATAACAAAGCGCGAAGCAAGCATTATGGCAGCTGCCCTTTCTGACAAAAGTATATTGTCGGGGCAGAAAAATGAAGCAAGAGCTGTTTTATTCAAAAACATGCTCATAACAATTATCAACAGCTGAGAAAGGACTGATTTTTATGATGTGTGAAAAATGCGGTATTAATCCTGCAGCAGTAACATTAACCCAGGTGATTAACGGCAAGAAAACAGTGAAAAAGCTCTGTGTTTCCTGCGCCAATGAAAACAACGTTTACAAGGATTTAAACATGGATTTAGGCTTTTCAAGCCTCTTCTCCTCCTTCTTCAATGAGGGCGAAAGAGCGGCAGACGCTGACGAAAAGTGCCCTCTTTGCGGCATGACAAAGGGCGAATTTCTGAAAAACGGTAAGCCGGGCTGTGCAAGCTGTTACGAAACCTTTGCATCCTCAATGATGCCACTTTTGAAAAAAATTCATTCCACAAACACCCACACAGGCAAGGTACCCGGCAAGAGCGGCAATGCTTCCGAAAACCGTATTGACCTTTTAAAGGCACAGCTTAAGGAGGCCATTGAGAAGGAAGAATATGAAAAGGCAGCCAGACTTCGTGACGAAATCAAGGAAATGGAGGGCAGATTATAATGACAAACTATCAATCAGGCAGAGTGAGACTTGCCCGCAACTTAAAAAGCATTCCCTTCCCCTCACGCATGAATGCCGATATGGCGCATGAGGTAATAGACAAGGTGTGGTGTGCACTTTCAGCATCTGCACTTAAGGATACCCTTAAAATTATCTATTCGGAGGAATGTGACAAGATATCACTTATGGCGCTTTCCGAAAAGCACCTTATAAGCCCCGACTTTTTAAAGGGCACACTTCCCCGTGCAGTTATAATTTCCCAGGACGAAAAAATTTCCATCATGATAAACGAGGAGGACCACATCCGCATACAGGTGTTTGCAGATGGAAATTCTCTTGATAAAGCATACGACACAGCCGATAAAATCGACAATCTTTTAGCGGAAAAGCTTGACATTGCTTTCCACGAAAAGTTCGGCTATCTCACAGCATGCCCCACAAACGCAGGCACAGGCATGAGAGCAAGCTTCATGCTTCATCTGCCCGCTCTTACAATGAGCAATTCCATATCCTCGGTGCTCACATGGGCGAATAAATTAGGGCTTGCCGTTCGCGGAATATACGGCGAAGGAAGCAAGGCAAAGGGTGCGTTTTATCAGCTTTCCAACCAGATTACCTTAGGCGCAACAGAAAAAGATATCCTTGGCAGGGTTAACCTTGCCGCAGAGGAGCTTCTTAAAAAGGAAGAAATGGTGCGAAACACATTGTTTGAAAACAACCGCGTCAGAATGACAGACAGATGTATGCGCTCCTACGGCATACTGACAAATTCATACGCTCTTTCCTCCGAGGAAGCATTTTCATTCTCAAGCGATGTTCTTTTAGGCATATCTCTGGGAATAATAAATAACGTAACACCCGAAAAGCTTTCCGAAACGCTTTTTACCACACTTCCCGCATCGCTCGCGCAGACAGGCGCACTTACGGATTCTGACCCTACCTCACGGGATGTGCTCAGGGCGCAGAAGTTCCGTGAAAACTTAAAATAACCTAACAGAAAAGGATGATTTTTAATGAATGAACATAACTTTACTCAAAAAGCAAGAGAAGCCATCCGACTTTCACAAATTTCAGCACAGGAAACAAACTGTAACTTTGTAGGCACAGAACACCTTTTATTGGGTCTTCTTAAGGAAGGAACGTCCTTTGCTGCAAAATTCCTCGCATCGCTCAACATAACCGAGGAAAAGGTAAAAGAAAAGGTTCTTGAAGTTTCCGCAGCATCGGGATCTGGTGGCTTTGCAGGCTTCACGCCCCGCACAACACGCATTCTTCAGCAGAGTGCATACGAAGCAAAGAAAACATACTCCTCGTACATCGGCACAGAACATATTCTTCTTGCCATGTTCCGTGAAAGCGACAGCGTGGCGTTCAAAATACTTCTTTCCATGGGCGTTCCCAGAACTGTATATAACGACCTGACCGAGGCTGTTACAAACGCTTCCGCTTCCGTTAAGAGTGAGGACAAATCCGCAGAAAAAAGCAAAAGCACACCCACACTTAACCAGTTCGGCAGAGACCTCACCCTTCTTGCCTCGGAGGGAAAGTTTGACCCTGTTATAGGCAGAAGCGAAGAGATTGCCCGTGTTATACAGATTTTGTCACGCAGAACAAAGAACAACCCCGTTCTTTTAGGTGAGCCGGGTGTTGGTAAAACAGCAATTGCCGAGGGCTTGGCGCAGGAGATTGTTTCGGGCAATGTTCCCGAGCTTTTAAAGAACAAGAGAGTGTTTTCCGTTGACCTTTCGGGCATGGTTGCGGGCGCAAAATACCGCGGCGAATTTGAGGAAAGGCTTAAAAAGGCTATGGAAGAGGTTACTCAGGACGGCAACGTAATTCTCTTTATTGACGAAATCCACACCATTATCGGCGCAGGTGCCGCCGAGGGTGCCATTGATGCAGCAAACATCTTAAAGCCCGCCCTTGCCAGAGGAGAAATTCAGCTTATCGGCGCAACAACACTTAACGAATACCGCAAGTATATCGAAAAGGATGCGGCTTTAGAGCGCCGTTTCCAGAGCGTAATTGTAGGCGAGCCCACAGTGGAGGACACAATTGAAATATTAAAGGGGCTCCGTCCTAAATACGAAGCTCACCACGGTGTGAAAATCGAGGACAACGCATTGGAGGCTGCCGCAAAGCTTTCAGCCCGCTACATCACAGACCGCTTCCTTCCCGACAAGGCAATTGACCTTGTGGACGAAGCCGCAAGCCGCACAAAGCTTAAAAAGTTCACAGCTCCCCCCTCTTTGAAGGAGCTTGAGGATAAAATCAAGGATGTGCAGAATGCCAAAACCGAGGCTATAAATTCTCAGGACTTTGAAAAGGCGGCAACGCTCCGCGACGAAGAAAAGGAGCTTAAAAGTGAATACGAAAAGCTCAGAGGCAAATGGCAGGATGAAACAGCACAGCTCTCCGGCACAATTACAGAGTCTGAAATTGCATCCATCATTTCAAGCTGGACCAACATTCCCGTTGACCGCCTCCAGGAAGAGGAAAGCGACCGCCTCAGAAACCTTGAAAACGTACTCCACAAAAGAGTTATTGGTCAGAACGATGCAGTTGTTGCCATTTCAAAGGCAATTCGCCGTGGCAGAGTCGGCTTGAAGGACCCCAAGCGCCCCATAGGCTCATTTATATTCCTCGGCCCCACAGGTGTTGGTAAAACAGAATTGTCCAAGGCATTAGCCGAAGCGCTTTTCGGCGATGAGGATGCAATGATAAGAGTAGACATGAGTGAATTTATGGAAAAGCACTCTGTTTCCAAGCTTGTTGGCTCGCCTCCCGGCTACGTTGGCTACGACGATGCAGGTCAGCTTACAGAAAAGGTGCGCCGTAAGCCCTACAGTGTTATTCTGTTTGACGAAATTGAAAAGGCTCACCCCGATGTGTTCAACATTCTGCTGCAGATTCTGGACGATGGCCGTATCACCGACTCTCAGGGCAGAACAGTGGACTTTAAAAACACTATTATCATTTTGACTTCCAATCTGGGCAGCCAGTACCTGCTGGAGGGCATAGACGAAAACGGCCATGTCTCCGAAGCTGCCCGGGAAGCTGTCATGGGCGAGCTGCGCAGAGCCTTCAGGCCGGAGTTTTTGAACCGTCTGGACGAGACAATTATGTTCCATCCTCTCAGCAGAGAGAACCTTGGTGGAATTATCGACATTATGGCTCATGGCCTCCGTGAGCGTCTGGCTCAGCGCTCTTTGAAGCTGGAGATCAGTGAAGAGGCAAAGCAGCTCATTATTGAGCGGGGCTATGATCCTCTCTACGGCGCCCGCCCCCTGCGCCGTTACCTGCAGAGCAGCGTGGAGACTCTCATTGCAAGAACCATCCTCAGCGGCGAGCTTGCAGCAGGCGCGACGCTCCATGTGGATGTTTCCGACGGCGAACTGCTTTGCCGAAGCGAATAGAAAATCTTTACAGGCTATGT
>JAFUOO010000009.1 GCA_017472685.1 Clostridia bacterium | reverse complement strand
ATGCACGCCGCCAGCGTTTGTCCTGAGCCAGGATCAAACTCTCTAAAAAAAATATCTCAGTTCCCTTAGGAACTATAAAGTCTTAGAAATTTTGATTTAGCTCTTTAAAACTTGAACTTACGTTCGTTTACTGACTAAATTTGTCTGGTTTGTAAAAAACCTTAAGTTTATACTCAAATAACATTTGAGCCCTTAGCTATTTAATTTTCAAGGTTCACAAGCCAACTGGCTTGACTTTATATTTATCAGCTCTTCCAAGGAAGCTCTGCTAAACATCCGCGCCTCTCTTCGCGAGGCAAAATCTATTATATATAAAACACATTGCTTTGTCAAGAACTTTTTTCAATTTTTCGGAAAGTTTTTTAAGGCTTTTCAGCTCATTAAAAGCTCTTTCAATGTGTGTTATATACCTTTTTCTTTGCCGTCTCTTTCAGACAGCTTTTGTATGATACCATTTAAAAACTAAATTGTCAACACATTTTTTAAACTTTTTTCTCCCTTTTTTTACCTTCTACGCATATGTGAAAAACCGCCGAATTATTCCGGCGGTTTTTGTGCAGGTTGTATATATCATTGTTCCTTTGACCTTTCGTCCCAGAAGGTACAGTCGTCCCGCCCTATAGTTTCTGACGTAAACGGCGTATTATCGTTTTTCTTATAATGCTTTGTGGCGCGGAACACATACCTTGCGCCTATAAATACAATGGGAATATTCACATATGCAATAAGAATGTTGCCCAAATCGGAGAATGCCCAAAGGTTATCGAGATTGAGCCCTGCAATATTACAAAGAATACCAAATGCAGCAACAAACAAGCTGATGCTTCGCACTACAGTTATAAAGCCCTTATCCTTACGGATACGATTTGCGGCAATTTCGGAAAAGCTTATCATGCCTAAAAGTGTGGTGTACGCAAAAAGCGCAAAGCACAATGTAACGAGGAATGTTACAACGGCATTCATTGCAGTTCCGGGGGTAAGCTCTGCAATAGATGCGGTAAACTTGGGAAGCTTGTCCATGGCCGCCCATGCTACCGCATCGGCTTTGTCCCAGCAGTGTGCCATTACAACCACAAAGCCTGAAAGCGTACATATGATAATAGTATCCAGAAATACACCTATAGAAGCTAATATGCCCTGCTCACAGGGATGCTCCGCGTCCGAGGCAGCTGCACTCATTGTGATTGTGCCCTGACCCGCTTCGTTGCTCATAAGACCGCGCTTGACTCCCTGGGCAAGCACAGTGCCGAACAATCCGCCAAATATTGCTTCGGGCTGAAATGCCCCCTTGAATACTGCTGTAAAGAAATAGGGAACTGCGCCAAGGTTAAGAGCTATAAGCACCAGAACGGTGACGATATACAGAACTGCCATAACAGGTACCATCTTATCGGTCCACTTGGTTACCTTTTTGATGCCGCCAAAAGCTATGAGCCCTGTTCCCGCCACAATTAGTGCGCCTATTATATAATAGAAAAGAGAGTCGCTCGCAATGGCTGCACCTGTTACAATCTCTGCCATTCTGCCCACAGAGGACACAACGTTAAAGCCTTGTGCGGGCAAGCAGCACAGCGCATACAATATGTAGAGAACAGATAAAAACACGCCTACCCAAACCTTGTTGCCTAAAAGCTTTCTACCATAGAAGGGCAAGCCGCCAACAAATTCGTCGTCCTTTTGTTCTTTAAAAATCTGTGCAAGAACGCCTTCCATGTAGGCAACTGCCATGCCAAAGAAAGCTGAAACCCACATCCAGAAAACAGCACCGGGGCCGCCAACTGCAATGGCACCCGTAACACCGATAATATTACCCGGACCAACGCGCATAGCCGACGACAGCATGAATGCCGCCAAAGGTGAAACACCTGTTTTAACGGCACGTTTTTGTGCCATTATTTTAACGCCACGCTTAAAATGCGTAACCTGTATAAATCCGAGCCTGAACGAAAAGAACAAACCCGAGCCCAAAAGGAGAATTATTGCCAATGAAAAGCTACCCAATACGGGAATGTTTGCATACCACTCAAAGTTTGTGGGAAAATCCCACAAAAAGTCCGACACGGGACCTATGAACGAAAATATGCTGTTAATCGCTTCAAAAATACCTTGCATTTGACACACTCCTTTATATTTAGTTTTTTCTTATAATGTAAGTATAACATAGACAACATTAAAAGTCAAAAGAGTATTGAATTATGGATAATAATTCAATAAGACAAAATTTATTTATTTTTTTGAATTTTACTATTGACAAATCAAATTTTATCCATTATAATTCATAAGGTAGCTGAAAGGCAACAACTTAATATCTGGGTGTAGCGCAGATTGGTAGCGTGCTTGAATGGGGTTCAAGAGGCCGGGAGTTCGAGTCTCCCCACTCAGACCAGCCGTAGGATTTATTCCTACGGCGTTTTTATTTATTCGGGAGAAACGCTAACAATCCTTCTATCCCCAAGACATCAAAAAAGCGCAGGAGAAATTCTCCTGCGCTTTTTTAGTTTTATTGTCCTAAATATGCTTTTTTGATATCGTCGTTATTGAGCATTTCCTTTGCATCGCCGCTCATTGCAATAGAGCCTGTTTCAAGAACATACGCTCTGTCTGCAACACTGAGTGCCATTTTTGCATTCTGCTCAACCAAAAGGATTGTTGCGCCCGACTTATGAAGCTCTTCAATAATTGCGAAGATTTCTTTAACCAGGAGGGGCGAAAGACCCATACTGGGCTCATCCATGAGGATGATATCGGGGTTACTCATGAGGGCACGACCCATAGCAAGCATCTGCTGTTCGCCGCCGGAAAGTGTACCTGCAATCTGATGTTTTCTTTCTGCAAGGCGGGGGAAATGGTCGTAAACCTTTTTAAGATTTTCCGCAATTTCTTTTTTGTCAGTTCTTGTGTATGCGCCGAGCTTAAGGTTGTCAAGCACGCTGAGCTGCTGGAAAACGCGTCTGCCCTCAGGCACATGTGCCATACCCATAGTAACAATCCTGTGTGCGGGGATTTTTGAAATATCCTTACCGTCGAACAAAACCTGACCTGCTGTAGGCTTCAAAAGACCTGAAACTGTGTGGAGAGTGGTTGTCTTACCTGCGCCGTTGGCACCGATAAGGGCAACAATTTCGCCCTTGTTGATTTCAAAGGATATGTCTTTGATGGCACGAATCATGCCATAGCAAACTTCAATATTTTTTACTTCTAACATTGCCATAACAAATCCCTCCTTAATCGCCGATATACGCCTTGATAACCTCAGGGTTATTAAGAACTTCTTTTGTTTCGCCTTCTGCAAGCACCTTACCGAAGTTAAGCACGGTAAGCTCTTCACATATGCCGCCTACAAGCTTCATATCGTGTTCAATAAGAAGTATTGTAAGGTCAAATTCTTTATTGATAAAACGGATGGTGTCCATTAGTTCCTCTGTTTCCTGAGGATTCATACCTGCTGCAGGCTCATCGAGGAGCAAAAGCTTGGGGTTGGTGGCGAGAGCTCTCGCAATTTCAAGCTTTCTCTGCTTACCGTAGGGAAGGTTGCAGGCAAGAGAGTTTCTTTCGTCTTCAAGACCGAAAATACGAAGGAGCTCCTTTGCTCTTTCACGCATTGCCTTTTCAACCTTGAAGTGACGAGGCAATCTGAAAGCGCTCACAAAGGGGTTGCACTTGAATTCGGGATTGTTATGAAGACCAACCATAACATTTCTCACAACAGTCATATTGTTGAAAAGACGGATGTTCTGGAATGTTCTTGCAATGCCCTTGCGGTTGATGGCTTCCTGGTTTTTGCCAGTAAGCTCTTCCCCATCGAGATAGAACTTACCTGCAGTAGGCTTATAAACACCTGTAAGAAGGTTGAATATTGTTGTTTTACCTGCACCGTTAGGGCCGATAAGACCGTAAAGCTGTTTCTTTTTGATTTCGATATTAACATCCTGTGCAGCCTTTAAGCCACCGAATGTAATACCCAGGTTTTCGGTTTTAAGCATGATGTCGCTCATCTTATTTGCCCTCCTTTCCGCCGTTTAAGTCCTCAGGACGAGCGGGAGTATAGTCAACATTCAAGTCTGTTGAAAGGAGTGCGTCCATCTTAATCTTAGTAGGCACTCTGTCCCACTTAGCTTCGTCGTCTTTTCTCTTTGCGGGGTCAGAAAGCTTTCCGCGGAACAGCTTTGCGAAAAGTGCGCCCAAGGAATACTTTTCTCTGAAGCTCTTGAGAGCAGGCGCATTGCTGAACACAACCACAACGATAAGGATTACCGCATAAATGAGGTTGCGGAGAGAAGCAAGGTCGCCCGAAAGCTGACTTTGAAGCATGAAGTTTACAATAGTTATGAACATTGCCGAGAATATTGAGCCCGTAATTGAGCCCATGCCACCCAATACAACCATTACAAGAATTTCGATAGAATAGTTGTAGGAGAAGAATGTGTACAAAACAGGTGTTGTTGTGTGAGCGTAGATAACGCCTGCACAGCCTGCGAAGAACGCCGCAACGATAAATACAAAAAGCTTGTAAAAGGTTACGTTGATACCCATTGCCTTTGCCGCAATTTCGTTGTCACGGATAGCTGTTATGGCTCTGCCGTGCTTACTGCGGACAATATTCTGAATGATAATAAGCATAACAAGTGCTACGATAAACGTAACAATGAAAAGCGTGGGTGCTCTTCTTGTGTCGTATGTAAGAGAGCCTGTTGTAAGACCTCTTGCACCGCCGAAAATTTTCTGATTCATGAAAACGTTACGCACGATTTCACCAAATGCTAAGGTAACAATTGCAAGATAGTCGCCTTTAAGACGAAGTGACGGAAGACCGATAACAAAGCCGAACACTGCCGCACTCAAGCCGCCTATGAGCATTGCGATAACAAGCACGGGCAGCTTTGCAGATGCACCGAGAGCCTGCTTGAGCATAACAGCGCTTAAGCCGCCTATGTATGCGCCAACGCACATGAAACCGGCATGACCAAGGCTCAACTCGCCCAGAAAGCCAACAACAAAGTTAAGTGAAACTGCCAGAATGATGCTGTAGCCTATCTGTGTGAAGAGCTGTGCAATGGACGGACGAAGATTGCCTGTTTCCAGCATAACAACGCCGATAAGGAGCATTACAAGCACAATAGAGTAATTTACAAGGTGCTTGGGTTTAATTTTTATATTAATTTTTCCCATTTATCACACCTTCTCTCTTACAACCTTGCCCAAAAGACCTGTAGGCTTAACGAGCAGAATTAAAATAAGCAAACTGAACTTGATAGCAACTGTATAAGGTGCCAAAGGTGATGCAAGGCAGAATTTTTCAATAACGCCTAAGAGCACACCGCCTACCATAGCACCGGGGATAGAGCCTATACCGCCGATAACCGCTGCCGTGAAGGCTGTGATACCGGGCATAGCACCCAAGGTGGGCTCAGTGTTGGGAATCTGGAAAAGATAGAACATACCTGCAAAAGCCGCAAGAGCTGAGCCAATAGCGAAGGTAATGGAGATAATCTTGTTAACGTTAACACCCATCAGTATTGCCGCACCTCTGTCTTCACTTACAGCAAGCATCGCGCTACCTGTTCTTGTGCAATTGATGAAAAGTGTAAGCGCAATCATAATGATGATACCGCATACAAGTGTAACAGCTGCAGCAGTTGTGATGCCGAGGCTGTTGATTGCCTCTATTGCGGGCAGCTTCCATGCACTGCCTACAGGCTTGGGCTGAGAGCCGAACACAAGCTGTGCCAAGCCCTGCAAAAAGTAGCTCACGCCGATAGCAGTGATAAGAACTGCAAGGGGCGAAGCGCCACGCAAGGGTTTATACGCAAGCTTTTCAACCAGAATACCCAGAATTGTACAGATAACAATCGCTGCAACTATGGCTGCAATGGGAGAAACCGTCGCTGCAAGTGTAACCATGATTGCATATGCGCCAACCATGATAATGTCACCGTGAGCGAAGTTCAGCATTTTTGCAATACCGTACACCATTGTGTAGCCGAGTGCAATGAGGGCATAAATACTGCCCAGACTGAGTCCGTCTATTAATGTAATCATAATAATGTTGCTCCTTTAATTTATTGTGGTTAAGCCCCGCCCAACCACTCTTTGCTTCATAGAAACCGTGCTTCTATAAACCAAAGAATGGTTGGACATGTTGTCCATGTCCAACCAAACCGAGTTCAGGTTGTCTGAATTACTTGTTGAGTTCGATGATTACGGGCACCTTTGTAGCTGCACCGGAAGCATCCCAGCTCATTGTACCTGTAGCACCTGTGTAGGAGAAGCCTTCAGCTGTGATAGCTGCTGTAACAGCTTCGCAAAGAGCATCGGGAGCAATTGTAACATCGTTAACGCCTGCTGCCTTCATAGCTTCGTAGATAGCCATTACTGCATCGTAGCCGTCAGCTGCGAACTGGTCGGGCTTGGAGCCATACTTTGTTTCATAAGCTGTAACGAAAGCGGAAACTGTAGCATCTGTGCTGTTTACGTCGAAGGGAGTGATGTACTTAATCTGGTTTGTAACAGTTTCGTCAATCTGACCTGCAACACCGTCAAGACCGTCACAACCGAAGAGAACAGCATCGCTGCCCTTAGCTACAACAGCCTTAGCAATAAGACCTGCTTCTGTGTAGTAGATGGGAAGGAAGATAACGTCGCAATCCTTAAGAGCTTCAACCTGTGTGGAGAAGTCCTTGTTGTTTTCAGCGTTGAATGTCTTTACTGTGTATTCCTTACCAAGGTTAGCCATTTCTGCTTCGAAAGCTTCGTAGATACCTGTGGAATATGTATCACTTTCGTCGTAGATAGCACCGATTGTTTCATAGTTAGCTACAAGCTCCTGAGCTGCAAGAACGCCCTGGTCGGGGTCACCGAAGCATACGCGGAAAGCGTTGGGAGCCTGAATGCAGATTTCTGCAGATGCAGAAGGTGTCATGAAGAAAAGGCTGTCGCTTGCTGCCTTTGTAGCGAAAGCTTCGCAGGAGCCGGATGTTACGGAACCGATAGCAATCTGCATGCCTGCTTCGAAGAGCTGGTCATATGCTGTAGAAGCCTTGTCAGCTGCTGCCTGGTCGTCCTTAATGTCGAACTTGAAGTTCACACCGTTAAGACCGCCTGCTGCGTTGATTTCTTCAATCGCAATGTTTGCACCGTTCTGCACGGAAATACCGTAAGAAGAAGCGTCACCTGTGAGGGGACCTGTACCACCGATGAAGTACTCTGTGTTGTTTGCTGTGTATCCGTCTACGCTACCTGTTTCGCCGTTGCCGCCGCAGCCTGCGAGAACAAGGAGAGCCATAGCAAGTACAAGCACTAAGCTTAATGTCTTTTTCATAAACATTTGCCTCCTAAAAATAAAAAAAATTAACGCAAAAATACGTTGCTTCCATTATAATACTATCTTTGGCACCTGTCAACCTAAATCCGAAACAATTTTTATGTTATTTTTCAAATTTTACCATAATTTTTTCGTTATTTTAGTATTGTACAAAATATTTTTACATTATAGCACGTTTTTTCCTTGCTTATTTCTCCCGTTCAGGATTGCATATAACTTATCGAATCCGCAAATTTGTTGCAATTTTCTCCTTACAAATATAACCAAAATTCCTACCACGAACAATCCTGCGCTTATCCATTGGGATGTTGTCAAGCACAGGAATCGTCCGCGTATTTCATCGTATCTGAAATACTCTATTATAAATCTTTCAATTGAGTATCCTATAAGATAAACAGGTAAAAGTATTTTATTCGATGGTTTTTTCTTATCAATAAATATCATAATAGCAAAAAGTAGCATGTTAAATGTTGCTTCGTATAACTGCACAGGCAAAAGTTTTATTCCGCAAGGAGCATCAGATGCGGGATTTGTATAAACCACTCCAAAACCTGTCCTTATCGGTCTTCCGTAGCAGCACCCTGCACAAAAACAGCCCACTCTCCCAAACGCGTGTACTAACGGTATTAATTTTACAAGCACGTTTTCATACACCATCAATTTACTTTTTGAAATGCGCGCACCGATTAGTGCACCTATAATACCAAAAATAAATCCTCCGTAGAAAACAAAACCACCGTTTGATATATACTCCAGCCTTCCCTCAAAAATAATTTTACCAATCTCGTGCGGACTATATGCAGTTATGACATATAATAGCTTTGCACCTGCAAAACCGATGCCAATTCCCGTAACTCCAATAATAACGGCGTCATTCCATAATACGTTTTTCTGCTTGCAGTCATAGAACAGAACTAAAACGGCAAAAAATACCCCCACCTCAATACATAGGCTGTACATGGGCACTGTAAATCCAAAAATTTTTATAAATGGTAACATAATTTTCTCCAATTTTTCATATTTGAGACAACGAAAGAGGCAACCACTGTTGCCTCTTTCGTTTCTTAATACAGGGAAGACACCGCTCCGTTAATTGCCGTACCATAGCATGACGCGCATCCTACACAAGCAACAAAAACAAGACCGCTGACTGCCGTGCCTATTATTGAGCAAACTAACCCTGCAGTAGCCATACCGTTTTCAGGAGTCTTTTTCTTAGCCAGCACACCCATAATTACGCCAACAATACCAACCGGTAAACCTATAAGCGAGCCCCCAAAAACCGATAACACTACAGAAACTATACCTAATACCAAAGAAGCAATTGCCATTTCCGAAACCTCCTTCCTTCAGTGAACTCGTTCAAGCTACACATTTAAAATTTCCATAACCTGGATTATCGACATTTTATCACAATTTGAGATATATGTCAATATCTCAAATTGTGAAATTATATAATAAGTCTATCATCAGATTTTGGGAGGTGCTTTATTATGCGATTAAAGGATTTAAGAGAAGATTCGGACATTAAGCAAAAGACCATCGCTGATTTTTTGCACATAAAACAAAACACATATTCTCAATATGAAAATTGCCAAAGGCAACTGCCAATTGACATTCTCATTCAACTTGCTGATTTTTATAACGTATCTACTGATTATATATTAGGAATTACGGATGTCAAAACCCCTTATCCCAAAAGGGCTCAAAGAAAGAACGACAGTTAATCAACTGTCGTTCTTTCTTTGCATTAGTCGCAATTATTCAGAAACTCTTATTTGTTTGGCATATACAACATCTCTCCCGGATATATCCTCGCATCGTCCATATCATTAAGCGCCATGATTTCGGGGTATCTTGACCCTTTCCCCAGCACGGTTTTTGCAATGCGCCACAGGCTGTCGCCTTCTTTCACTATGTACGTTCCGTTACATGCGGCATATTCGGGCACACCGTAGCCGATAATGTACTTTGACCCCACCGAATAAGACCTGCGCGCCACCTTGTCCCCCGTGTTCCCTTCGATGGTTGATACCGCATTTCCCGAAACGCTTGTCACAATGCCCACATGGGTCGAGTCGTTCTGTGTATACTTTGAGCTGAAGAAAATAATATCGCCCCTTTTCGGCTCATAACTGCCTCCATAGGCACGGCTCTTTTGATATAAGCTTTTTTTCTCAAACCATTCTTTACCCAAGTCACAGGATGCAAAATGCGGAATGATGCTTTTATCCACCCCTGCCTTTGCCTTGCACCATGTGACGAATATGGCGCACCATGCCACATTCATGCCAAAGCTCATTCCACCTGTTTCGTTGTAGTATTTGATATACTTGTCGTCACCTGTTGGCTCGCTACAGCCTATCTCGCCCTCAGCAACCTCAATTAATTTATCTATCATACATCTTCCTCCCCATGTATCGCCTGCTTCAAGCGTTCAAGCACCGCTCCGTAGAGCTTGTCATAGCCGAACATTGCCCCGTAAGACACAAAAAAGCCCCCAAAGAAAGCACCTGCACCAATCATAAAATTGAGTGTTATCCCCTCAAGAGTGCAGTATGCCCCCATTACGAAAAACACAATCAGCTCCGAGGTTATAAAAACAGCCAACGGACGGCTGGTTTCTTCCTTTAGCCAGAATGCCTTCAAAACCTCCACAATTACATTTACTGCAGCGATACACACACCGCTCACCGCTGCCAGATTTGTCAAAAATTCAATGCTCATAAAATTTCCTCCTTTAAATCAAAAAACTTTTTTCTTCACACAGTCCTGATAAACCCCCACTATGTACTCGTAATCCAGGCTTATGCGCCCGTTTGTCAAGCCGTATTTTTCAATGAGCTCTTCATAGTCCTCGTGTATGTCAATAATGTGCAGGAAAGCCTCCTCTGTGTGCTTCTCACCCATTTTGCACGAATCCGCAAAGGCAAAAATCTCCGCCCGTATTCTTTTTATTTCGTTCATGTCCACTGTCATTTCAAGCTCCTTGAGCCCTTCGCTCTGGGATTTCAAAAGCCCCTTGATGTTGTCCAGTTCGTTTTTTACATCGCGGTTTAAGCTACTGCCGATAAATTCAAAAAGCTTGCCCCAGGGGTTAAGCTTAATTTTTGATATCTCCACAAAAATGCTCAGTATCCCAATGCCCGAAACAAAAACTGTAATATACTTTTCCATGCTTCACCTCCCGCTATACTTTTATCACAAAACAAATACAAAAGCAGTAGCACAAGGATGCAAAAAGACTAAGTCTCATTTCTATGAAACTTAGTCTTTTTTTGTTAGTCATTCAATTGTTCAAGCAGCGCTTCCACATTTTCCTCGCTGTACTCAATCTCTGCTGAGTACATTCTGCAAATTTCAACAAGCGCTTCCAGGGTCTCCTCGCTCCGCTTAAAAATCTCCCGTATGATATGAAAGCTCAAGAGGGCAAAAAGCACTCTTTCGTTATATCGCCCATCAAACTGACCCTCCGACATATATCGGTATATAAAATACACCAGAATCTGCTCAAAGGGTATGCTCCAGTCCTTGCTGAGCTCATGTCCCTGACCACGCATTGCCATTATCCTGCCTGTCCAGGCTGAATCAAGCCTTTCAAGCTTTAAAAATTCAATGTCCCACTGCTTTTGAGGCAGCTCAATACGAAACATTTCTTTCACGTCGGCAATTCTTTCGTCGATTGTCTTTTCCCTGTTCTGGAGCTTTTCAATAACCATGTCACGGACTCCGAAAATAACAGCATCGTCCTCGCTCTCTTCGCCGATTATTTTTGTTTTGTCTTCATATGTAAGTATCAGCCGTGCTGCTTCCTCACAGCACAAGCCCAAGCCAACCTCCTCTCGTTCTTCACTGCAGTTTACAAACCTGGGATGGTCAGAGCATATTTGACAAAGGGCTTCCTCGCCCATATTGATAATAATGTCGCACAGGTTGTGCTCATTCAAAAACGGGCAACGGTCATTTGCGCCCAACACAAAATGCGGACAATCGCCTTCAAGTGAAATGCTTTCCCTGAGACGATTACCGAAATCACCCTGTGCTGTCATGTAACCTATGAGCTTTTCCTCATCTACATCAATTTCCCACCCGATGCAACAGTTGTGCCTGCACTTTTCTGCAATGCACTTAAATTTTTCATAATAGCTCGGCTTAAAAACTCTCATTTTTTCATCCCTCGCAGCTTTGTTTTTATGTCTTTATCTATACGATAGCTTTCCAATGCCTTTTGTATGGTTTTGTTGTGCACCCATTTATCCAATCGTTTTTCCTCAAGATACACAATTGCTTCATCGTAACTAAAAGCCAGCGCCGTTGCAAAATACCATGCAATCATCATGTTAACATAGTATTCATCGCTTTTAACGGCGGAAACCATATCCATATGCTCTTTCTTAAAATCCATGCGCATTAAAAGCCCGATTGCATACCTGACGGTGTAGGTTTTTTCTGATTTAATCCATTCATTAATTTTATCCATAAGCTTCTCAGGGTTTTTCTTAAATACCTTCGGGGAAAACATGTCGCAGGTTGCCCAGTTGTCGATGTAAGGCAAAAAGCGCTCTATTTCACAAAGTGCCGTGTCAAAATTCTTTATTCCCTCTACAAGAAAGGCATGAAGGTTGTTTTCTTCATAATATTTATGGGGCAGCTTTTGCAAAAACTCTTCCGCCTCTTTTGTGCCCGCAAGCTTTTTTGCAAACGCGCGAAGCTGCGGCACACGGATGCCTATAATGACGCTCTCGTCTACCGTAGGCATAAGCCGCGAGTGAAACTTTTTGTATTCTTTATCCTGCATGCTGAAAAGCTCGTCCAAAATCATACTTTTCACCTCATATTCAACCTATCACATTACCCACTTTCTGTCAATATGTAACATTTTTTGCACCTATGTCATATTATGCAATGAGCGGCAATGCCGCTCTGAAAGGATGACAAACTATGAACGAAAAATGCACAACCTGTCTTTCCTCTCTGCCCCTTGCATATTCCTATACACCTCTTCAACAGATAGACACCGTTTACGACAACGAAACCGCCCTTTCCAAGGGCACGGTTTTCCCCGAGCTTTACAAGCCCAAGGGCGTTTACGGCAAAGAATTTTTAACCTATGCTACAGATTTGGGGTGCATGACAAATGAGTGAAAGAACTGATTTATTATACCGCCTTCAGGCTGCAGATTTTGCCGCATATGACCTGATGCTGTATCTGGACACACATCCCTGTTGCCAGAGCGCACTTGAGCTTTACCGCGAAAAGGTTAATGAGGCAGCTTCCCTTAGAAAAGAGTACGAATCCAAATACGGACCTCTTACTGCCACCTCGTCACAAAAAAAGACCCCGTGGCAATGGATACAGAATCCTCATGCCTGGGAAAGGAGAGATTAACCCATGTGGGTTTATGAAAAGAAATTACAATACCCAGTAAAAATCAAAAAGCCTGACCCCAGAATGGCTCAGGTAATTTTATCACAATATGGTGGACCCGACGGCGAGCTCGCTGCCAGCCTCCGCTATTTAAGCCAGCGTTTCTCCATGCCCGACGAAATAACAAAAGGGCTTCTGAACGACATTGGTACAGAAGAATGTGTACACCTATGTTGGAAGTAAGCCTGTTCCATGTTATAGAACACAAAACAAAAAAAGACCCTGCTCCGAAACAAAATCGGAAACAGGGTCTTTTACTGTTTATATCTTACTTTTCTCTTGCTCTCATTATCATTGCAACCGCTTCAGCTCTTGTAATCGGCTCATCGGGCCCGAATGTTCCGTCCTCTCTGCCGTTCACAACGCCTTCCTCTGCAGCCTGATTGATAATATCTTCCGCCCAATGCCCCTTTATATCCGTAAACTTATCCACATTCACAACCTCCTTCTTTTCAATACCGAAGCCTTCGCATAAGCCATCAACAATCGCTTCTACAACCTCTTTTTTCTTTATTGCAAGGAGCTCCATATCGTCCAAATCGTCAATGAAGCATGTTTCCAACAACGCATAGCTCACGCCCTGCTTGCCTTTGCAAATGTTCATGTTTTGCAAATAAGATACTTTCTTCACACCTCTGTTTTTAAATCCCAAAGCACAAATATGCTTCAGTATTGCCTCTTCAACGCCTGTACTCACTTCTGTAGTATGTACTAATATCTCCGTGCCTGTTGTCTTACCATCGCCTTTCTCGTCATCAACGCAGGCGTTTAAATGCACCTCGAACACATAATCATACTCTGTAAAATCAAAAGCATTGTTTTTCAGATATTTATAAGGGTTTTTGTTAAAATCGAACACGTCAACTTCTATGGACGTGGAACACTTAAGTCTCTCGGCGAGAAGTGTCACAACCTCTCTTGCCAAGTCCGCTTCCTCATAACCAAACCCTATTGCTCCGGGGTCTCCACCCCCGTGTCCTGGCATTAACAGGATTCTCATGCTCTTAACCTCCTCTTTTTCTTCAGCTGTAGGCTTTATCAGATACCCACTCTTCAAATCCTTATATTTATAAGAATCATGTCCTTTTGCACCACCTTTGTCTCCCCACGAGTTCATAACGTAAAAGAGTTCTTTAGCATCATCCCAACCGATGATAGGAACAAAGTGGCCGCTCTTTTTTTCTTTGACGGTCGCTACAATCGGAAGCATATTCTCATACAAGGCTGTTTTTATAGCCTCAACTTCCGCCTCACGGCTACCATAGTTTATTTTTTCAAACCCATCAACAAGTCGTATAGCCTTGTCCTTCAGCTCAGGGCGTGCCATTACATACTCATACGCCTCAGGGTTTTCCATCAGCTCGGGCAAATCTTTCGTGAATACTGCCCCTGCCTCAATCATGGCAGGAATTGCACTGTCAGGCACAAGGCTTGCCATATTTTTCTGCCCGTCCACATCCTTGCGCCACATCACAGCTCCCCATGTTGGAGAGAACTGCTCTCTTTTCCCCGTCTTTTTGTAGTAAATAATCTGAAGAACTGCTGTCAGCGCCATTGCCACGCATATATCAAACTTCCCCTGGTCCCTGCAGTCAGGTATCAAATCATTCGGCAACATAAACTTCTCAGGAAGCATATTTATCACTCCCTTGGCTCGTTATATGTAAGTGCTCTGTCGCTGTCCTTTACGCCCGCTGTTGTAGGGTCAATTACAATGCCCAGTATACCCAAGAGTACAAACACCGCTTCCACTACTGCAATGAGCTTGTCCCCGTAGTTGGACAAATCAAGGTTGTACCCAAACACATTTGCAACTGCATGTATGAGCACAATTACCGCAGGTATCATCGTCACCCAGAACGCCTTGTTCTTCAATCTTACTTTCCAGTTTATTTTCACTACAACCATCCTTCCTTAAATAAAACTATCCCTTTCCATGCACACACGGTACACATCTTTTATGTAATTAAACTCACTCGTCATTCTGCCGTTCTCCATATTGTGCTTTTCAAGCAACTTTTCATAGTCATCGTGAATGTCTATAATGTGCAAAAAGTTTTCCTTTGTGTGCTTCACATCAAGACGGCAAGAATCCGCAAAGGAAAATATCTCCGCTCTGATACGCTTAATCTCGTTAAGGTCCGTAAGCTTCTCAAGCTCTTTAACAAAGCTCTTTGTCTCAGAAAGCTCACTCTTTACTTCCTTAAGCTCGTCCTTCAGCTCCTTGTTAAGTGCATTCCCTATCCACTTAAACAGTGCCGTCCACGGATTGAGCTTAATCTTGCTGACCTCTATAAACACACTCCCTACACTAAGCAGAAAAAGCACAACGGCAACTATGTTTTCTCCCACTTCTTCCAAAAGCTCCATCATGTCCCTTCCTCCTCCGCCGCCATTACAGCCTGGGCTTCTTCCCATTCTTTAACTTCCTCTTCCGTCATTTCTACATATTCTCCGTTAAGCCACTTTTTCATGCTTTTGCCGCCTTCCCGTATATTTTAATTATTGTGCCGGCATTGAAATTTCCGCTGTATGGTATAAGGCGGAAGCTTGTAATTGTGTTCGCATCACCAAATCTATTGGTAGTCTCCCAATGTTCATATACATCACCTGAGCCGGCAAGCCATGTAGTAGTTGAGTTAGACACGCCCTTAGTGTGCCACATCCCGTACTCTTTTCGAAACTCAAACAACCCTTTAGTAAGACCTGGATTGCTTGTTGCTCCGTTTGCATTCAAAGCTACAAGCCCACTATAAGAAGCTGTACTTGCAGTCTTGTTCGGAACTATACACAGCCTGCCCTCAGATTGAGTAGTGGTAACAAGCTCCACATATCCCGCCAATTCAGCAAACTCAAACGCCTTACCGTCAATTTTCGTCACATCAATTGCCGCACACTGTTCTGTCACTTCAATTGTTAACACGGGCGATGCTTTCCAGTCATCTTCAATAAACGCCTTATTAATATCCCTGTTGTACACAACATCAACATAAGTATTAGGCGTATCGGGAATAAGTGTCATATTCGGTGCGATGCTCGTCACCCCCTCAACCGTGCCATCTGCGTTTGGTGTATAGACAATTGCTGTTACAGGCTCTTCAAAAGTGGTAGGTTCGCCTGTACCGTTATCTACTTCAAATTGAATCTCAGTAAATTCAGCTACATATCCAGATTCAAAGGAATTTGAACTTGTATTTCCGAATAATTGTATTTGATATTCTCCAAATTCAGTTATTGTAGCGGTTTGGGTTAACACACCACTTGTTTGGGTCGATGTTTTAATTGTATTCATATTTTCATAGGATGATATAACTCCATCTTCATCTCTTATTACTTTACGAATATTTATGCCCACTGACGTTTGAGTGCCCGTCTGTTTGAATTTTGCCTGTGCCACATAATTCCCAGGCTGTATATTTTTCATAAAACAAGCACCGTTTTTATATGGCACTGTACCAGAAACCGAGATGGCGGGCTTTGGGCACAAATTTTTCCCATACCTGCTTAATGTTACACTTTCGGGTGCCAGTGCTTCGTCTTCTACAATATTTACCTTTATCTTCACTTCGTGCTCCACAGGCGATACATCACTAAGTGCCACAACAGCACCGCTTGCAGTACCCTTGAGGGCATTGGAAAGTAGTGTATGTTCCCTTGTTATAGGTAGATGCTCATCAGGCACAACTGCTTTTTCATCAAGAGGAGTGTAACCGTTTGCAACTCCTTTATTTTCTTTCTTTTCAAGGTCGTCCACTTTATTAATTAAATCAAGTTCTTCCTTGTTATCATGAGTATGCGGTTTAACACCACTCTTTTTTATAACCCTACCGTTTGTTCCTGAGAACACAGGAATCTCTCCATCTTCAGAACTCGTCTCCGCGCTCGTTACAGCACCGTCTACATTACCTTGCATAACAATGAAGTAGTCGTTTATACTTTCATTACCCAACCCAAGTTCAGATTTTGGAGCGTCTTGTATGGCGATAAGCATATCGCCAACTTCAACTGCGGGCGACTTATAATAAAGAGTGTCGTAATCATTAGCTACTCCAAGTTTCCATGTCCAGCCCGCATGCCAATTATTAGCGGAGAGAATGGCGCTTATATTATCAAAGATAACGCCCCTAAATACCATAGCATCATTTAACGCTAATATTCCATCAGCATAATCCTTGGCCTCTTGCACCCCTTGATCAACAAGCGAGGGAAATTCGGCGAGGTTTTCCTCAACATCTTCCTTCAGCTGTCGCACCTCGTTCACAAGGCTTGTCAAAATCGGGTATCTGTCGTCGCTTGTAACATCCTCACCGTTAAGCTTTTCTACAATAACGCATTCTGCAACAATTGCAGTAACCACACTCACGGCAGAAACAATCTCCAATCTTATTTCCGCTTCGCCGCTTACCGTTAAAGCTCCTGCTTCAATGCGGCAGTAAGCAAAACAGCTATCAGTTTCACCCTTATACGCTACAATAGTTCCGTCACTGCGCCTAACCTTGCCTATAATCTCGCACCCGGTTAAATCTTTTCCGCAGTTCAGGCAGAGCCTGTAACCGCCATCACCCTCGTACAAAGGTGCGGTTAAGTACTGGGTGGCAAACGTTCTTTTCAACACAATATCTCTCATCATTCGCTCACCTCCTCATATACCGATGCATATAATATATACTCATAACTACTACTAAGAAGTCCGCTGTTGACTTCCGCACAAATATTTCCGGTAGCATCTCTCTTAAAGTCTTTTAAATATGTGTAGTTAGTTCCCGTGCCTTCCCATAAAATCACGTTGCCAAGTATCTTCAAGCTCTCCGCAGAAGAGCTTGTGAGACTATAAATAATACGAAATTCTCCGTAATTAGTTTCTTCTACAATATAAACACCTTCAATCGTCAAAAAAAGCAAAAAATTAAGTCTTGTTTTGTCACTTGCAGTCAAAACCACGATATCTTGTCCATCATAATCTTTGTTGGGCACGGTTAAAACCATTTTCTTTACCGTATTAACCGTATCACAAGCCTTTATTACATTTGACTTGGCATATTCTCTCTTGTCTGTAAATATACCTCCCTCAATTTGGCAAAGCGGCAGCACATAGAATCCAGCCTCAGTTTCTGCGGGAAAACCATCGCTTGCACTCTTTATCCCCGCAACATTATTGATAACATCGTGATATGCATAAACATAGGCATTTTCAACATCGTTACATTCAACAAATTCACTTTCTGTCACCTTAATTTTTGCACCGCTTCCGAAAACGCCTAACCCAGGAGCTACATATACGCCTCCCGCGCCAACTGTGCATGCAAGGCTTGTTTCTTTCGCAGAAACGCCCTGACTTACCACATTCTTTGTCACCACATTCATTTTACTCATCTGATACGCGCTTGTGTTATCGAAGTCGTTAGTAACAACGCCCCCAGTCATAATATCACTGACAATTGCGTTAAAATCATCCACTCCGCATACTTGATTGTCTAAAAAACTGACTTTGAAACTCATTCGTCAATTACCTCCTCAAAAATAGGCTCTTCACCTTCAGATTCACTCTCGTACCACAGGTGTGCCCCCGTAACACGGTATTTGGTTGTGACTGAAAAGCCTCCTCGCTTAAATTTAATTTTGATTATATCGCCCAGCTCATAGTCTTTAAAAAGCTTAAGCGTTTTAACTTTTCCTTCACAAACTTTTTTCCATCTGAACTCATTAAACTCATTTCCCGCATCTGTCTTATTTTCGCTCTCCAAAACACCTTCAAATCGATAAATGCCTTTCTTTGTGTCGTCCTTTGTATATTCTGTCCACACCTCGTCCTTCAGATAATATCCGGCAGTGCAATAGTCAAGCATGTCATCTGTATAAATAAGCTCTTGCACGTTCCTTAATTCTTCCGATAAAACAATTTCAGTTTCCTTGCCCTCCAGAATATCAAAAATATACTCCGCAGCCCCGTCTGTCTGTTTTTCGAGTCTTACTGCATGTCCCAGGTGGGCAAGCTTTAAAAGGCTTTCTATGGCCGCTCCGGCCGTCTCTGCACTTGAGCGTTCAATTGTATCTTCAGCTTCATATGTGCCTGTAGGAAGTGTACCCATCACCATATTGTAGTCTGTAGGTATGCATTTCTTTACTTCGCTTATAATATTCTTTCTGGTATTGTCTTCTTCAAGGGGCATCACTACTCTTTTCTTCAAAAGCCAATTAAGCGTTCTTCCGTAAAGTATAAGTTTGTGTTTTTCAACGGTTTTAATAACCACAATAGCCTGCAACTTCCCACAAATGGCAATTATATACTGGTTGTCCATAAGCGTTTTTGCCTGCGGGCTTTCTATACTCATATGCATCTCAAACGTGCCAACTTCGTTATAATACACACGCCAATTCACACTTTCCATGCGGGGTACAATACACAGAAGCTTTCCTTCCCAATTATAAAAACGCACATCCATTAGTCAGTCGCCTCCACATACTTTTTAAAATAAACATATTTTAAGCTTCCAACCATATCATTGCCTTCTACATCAGACACAACAATATCGTTTACTCCTTCTGCAAGATAAAATTCACTCATATAACAGTCATCATTCAGTATGCCTATGCAGTCTACATTGTCCCCATCAACGATTGTTCGTTCGTCAAGGTCAATCTCGTACAAATTTCCCGCTTCGCCTGAAAGCCTGAGCTCCGCACCTGTTGTCTTGTTTTTCACAACAACACAACCTTCCCTGTTACATACAAGAATCAGTTTCCCTCTGACCTCAACATCAGAATTATTATTAATTCTTCCGCCGCACCTTCGCTCCGTCAGAACAATTCCGTCACCAATAATAAAACCATCTTTCAGCAAATCGGCACGACCCGACAACATAACTTCAGTCTCGTTTCTGTCTCTGAAATAGCAATCATCACACATAAACTGAAAAACATATGTGCGAAAATTCCCATCTCTGTTTCCTTCTCTCAAATCTTTCAAATAGCAGTCCACTACTCTTTCCCGAAAAGTCCTCACTGCCAGAACTCCGTCTTTCGCAAGAATTCTCAATGTTTCAGACACAATTTTCGCTCTGTCATTTCGGTCTGCACCCTTAACCTCCGCTGTAATAGTTATTGGTCTTCCGGGCATAGTTTTGCTCACGGTTTTCTGTCCGTGCTCGCCATAGTAATTCACCGTTTGCGTAGTAAGAGGCAGAAGGCCTAAACCTTCTACCTCGATTATATGCCAGTTCCCTTCACTACCTCCGCCGAAAAATCTTACTTCTCCTTTTTTGTTAAAAAATCTCAGTTCCATTAGCCATTCCTGCCCCTTTCAATCGCAGCATGCCTGTCTGCATCCATCAGCTGTTCGCCCACTGTCTGCCCTGAAGAATAAAAATTATATACGGTCGAAAAGGTGGATGCTCCTTCTGCAGTCTCAAAATTCGCAGTCAATGCCTGTATTTCATTCATTGCTTCATTCATTGCATTTCTTACGTTTTCCAAAAAGGCTTCAGAAAACTCTTCTCCGCTTAAATCCCCCAAAGTGTAAAACTCCTCGGAAAGCTCCTTCCCTGCTTCAACCAGAATGTTTGCAACATCTTCTGCAAAAGTTTTTTCAGCATCAAGCTTGTCATCGGCATATATCAAATCGGCCGTTTTCTGTCCCCAGGCTTCTCCTTCAAGATAACCCTTTACCTGTTTAACAAAATCTGCATCGGAGCTGTTAAGCAAAAGATTGCCGTATTCATACATGCCCTCTTCGCCCATGTTTCTGAAATGCTCCCAGAACGAATCAACTTCCTCATCAGTAAACCCGCTGTTTTTCAGCCTGTCCTTTACGCCTGCAGCTCTGGTGTAAAGGTCCTCGTACCACTTTGCCCTTTTGTCCATGTCTATAAGGGAGCTGTATTCAACATCCTTGCCGTTTATCTCAACAGTGCCTGTAACATAAAAATCGCCTGCATTCTTTAAGCCGTCAGCCATGTCATCAATAGAGTCATTTACATCATCAAACGCATCCTCGTAAGCATCTTTTATCTTATCCGTTGTGTCCTCAATAACATCAACAATATCGTCAGCCTTATCTCTCTCATAATCAACAATCTTTTCGGTGTATTTACGCCATTCTTCCTCGTTATCAGCAAAGTATGTATCACGAATTCTTTTTAATTCCTTATAGTATGCTTCTTCCGTAATAATCCCCGTGTTATACCGATATTCCAAAAGGGAAATTTCTTTTTCAATGGCATTCTCTTCGATTTCCAACCAGCCTTCATATAGTTCCTGTGTAGCATCAAGCCACTCTTTCGTCCCCTTGGTCAGATACTTATCACGAAGTTTTTCTTTCTCTTCAAGATACTCCTTTTCTGTAATGAATTCCATTTCAAGCCGCTTTTCTAAAACATCAATTCTTTCATCATAAGCCTCTGTCTGCTTTTCGTTATTTTCTTTCGGAACTCCTTTGCCACTTAAAATGTCATTAAGTTCATCTCTAAATCCCCCGGCTTCATTTTTAAAAGAGTCAATCAAGCTTTCACCGACACTCTCACCTGCCTTTTCGACATCTTCAAGCCCGTTTTCAACACCGATTACAATACCTTCATCCCAGAATTCACCGTTTTCAATACCTTCTTTTGCGGGCGATTGTGTCCCTGTTTTGCGCCGATAACCGCCGTCAAGTGCTGCACCCACTCTTACGCCCGCAGCATCGACTTCGCTCAACTTGCTGTCTACACCTGCCACGACACCATTGGGATATTCGCTACCTGAAATAACGCCTTTTTCATACATTTCTTTCCAGTACTTTGAGTCTGCATAAATTTTGTAAAGATTTTCTTCAGCCAGGGCACAAGTCTCTTGTGCTTCCTTAAGCGCTGCTGTTACTTTAGGGTCAATTATAGCAACGCCTGCCATTATGCCGGTTTTGTTTTTTGCATTTTCCTCAGCTTCGGCTGCTGCTTTATTATAGTCATCCTGGGCTTTTGCAAGGCTTTCTTTCGCTTCCTGCAAAGTTTTTTCAGCATTAGCTGCATTTTTTAAACTTTCCACGTAGTTATCATAGTAAGCCTCAGCTTTTGCTCTTTCCAGCATTGCTTTTATATTTTCACGGATTAAATCTGTGTTTGTTAAAATTTCACCATTCGCATCTTTTAGAACATTTTTTTCCTTGTCATACTGCAAGTTTAAGTCCGGGAGCAGCTTGTTTAGCTTTTCTACTCGGTCCGCCATTATTTCTTTACTTGCAGCAGACAATCCTTCAACCTTCATTAGGTCTTCGATTCCGTCAACTAACTCTTCTGCGGCTTTTGCTTCGCCTAATTGAGCAGTCAGTGTGTCTTCCAAGGATTTCTTTAAGTCTTCTTGTTTTCCTTTCAGTTCGTTGGTAGCAGCGCTGAGCCTCTCTCTTTCCTTTCTCAATGCGCGTTCCTCAGCAGTTTCTTTGTTCATCGCAGCCGTCAATGCCACAACAACCCCTGTAAGCGCAACTACGCTCGCAAAAATTACCCCTGCCATATTTGCATTCATTGCAGCATTAAATGCCATTTGCTCTTTTGTAGCAAGCGCCGTCACAGCAGTATGTATGCTCATTTTTCCAGTCAATAATGCAAGCAACACTTCTTTTGCTTTCAGTGTAGAGGCCAAGAGTCCAGAAATAGTTATCCCCCTGACTTCCATAGCGCTATTTGCTGCAACTGCTGCCGAATATGCTCTTACTGCCACCATTGTACCGTTATACCATGTGGTAACCATCTGCAATATTTTATAACCTTTAATTGCAGCAATAGATGCAAGCACCAACGGCCCTATAATGCCTATATTCTCACAAAGCCAACCGATAGAAGTCAGAAGCGGAGGCAATGCCACACGTGCAAGCTCAATAACATTGGTTATAAGCGCACCCAAACCTGCACCCAGAGCTTCAATACCCTCCTTTAACTCGCCCTCTTTCATTTCTACCGCAAGGCTCTGGAGCTGATTCGCGCCCTCTTCAGCTGCAACCTTAAGGTGCTCTGAAATAGCATCATAAAATGCAATACCGCAACTTTCCGCTGCAGATGAAACTTCTTCAAGTCTACCCCAAAGGTTGTCCGTCAGTGTTTTTGCCATTTTGTCTGCCGACCCGTCGCAGTCATTTAAATAGCCGTTCAGCTCATCCCATCTTTCGTTGCAATCGTCCAAAAGGTTTGTAGCAGCTGCTATTGTTCGCGTATCAAAAATATTGCCGACTGCCTCAACCTTATCAGACTCACTCAAACTCGAAAGCGCAGCATTCAAGTCTATCAATACATCCTGCACATTTCTGAGCTTGCCGTCTTCGCTTGTCACTATTCCAAGTCTCTCAAGCTCGTCCGCCGCTTTCGATGTAGGAGTGTAAAGGTTTTTCAACACATTACGAAGGGCCGTACCGCCTTCACTGCCCTTTATACCTTTATCTGCCAGAATGCCTAATGCGGTATTCATCTCATCAACGCTCATTCCGCACAGCTTTGCCTGTCCGCCTGCAATAAGCACCGCTTCGCCCAGCTGTGCAACGCTTGTGTTAGCCTTGCTCGCCGTCATAGCTAACTGGTCAGAGAAATTGTCCATGTCATCTATTCCAAGTCCCATTACGGCCATACTATCCGTCAAAAGGTCACTGGCATACGCTAAATCCAATCCGCCTGCCGCCGCTAAGTTCAAGACTTTTGGCAATGCGGCCATGCTTTCCTCGGCATTATAACCTGCAAGAGCCAGGTACTCTAATGCATTAGCAGCCTGAGTTGCCGAGAACTGTGTCGTTGCGCCCGCTTCGTCTGCCGCATTTTTCAACTTTTCCGCAGTTTCACCTGTGGCATTGGAAATTGCGTACACGCTGCTCATTGCTTTTTCAAAATCACTGCCGACCTTTATAGCTGCAGCTGTACCTGCACCAATTGCCGTAGTTATAGCCCCTGCAGCAAGCTTTGCCGTCTTTGAAGCTTTATCCAGTCCGTTTTTTAGCCCTGTTTCATCAAGTTTTGTATCAAATTTTACACTTCCGTCAAACGCCATTCAATCCCACATCCTTTATCAATTGCAGACGCCGTCTAAAACAGCTTGCTTAATTCATATCCCACATCATCGTCTGCCAGTTTTTTGCTTGGCAATTTATATATTTCCTGCATTTTTTTAATATGCTTTTTTTCTTCTTTATTTTTTATCTTTGAGACATCAGCTGCACGATATCCTATAACCTTGATAATTTTCTCTTCGCTTTTTAAGCCTTCAAAGAGCTCCCAGAAAAGCCACCAATGCAACTTGTCTTTTCTCAAATTAATTTTGTATTGACTAAAAAAAGCCGCGGAAACAAGCCCAAAGTCATAAACCAAATCAAATACAGGCTTTTTTTCTTTCGTCTTGTTCTCCGCGGCGTTCTTCTCTCTACGGTAAAATTTCAAAATTTCTTCAATTGTTTTTGCGAGTGGAGGCATCTTTTTCTCCGGGAAACACAGCAAAAGCATTTTTCCAATATTTTCGCTCGTTTTTTCTTTTCCCATTAACTCGCCTATTTCAACCCACGTTAAAAAATCCGTGTTTATAGGGTATGTCGACCCGTCTATAACAAAACTTTCAGGCAATTCAAACACATTACTCAACCTCACATCCCGTAAGCTCGCTTACAAACTCTTTCAAATGGTCCATATTATCTCTTTTCATGTTCTCAAGCCACAGCTTGCCTGCTCGAGGATCCTGTGGCTTTGCACTATTGGCAGCCTGGCCTCTGTGTGTGTAATAGATTCTTCTGGCATAGGGCGTGTTATAAACCAACACCCCGCTGCCAAAATCGGTTGCAGCTTCGGGGCTATTTTGCAGAGTATGCGTGTCAACAGGAACGTAAGGGCGGCACAGCCTTTCAACCTCGCTGTCAAACATCTTCTGCACCATGCCACCTTCTTCCAGCCCTCTCCTTTTCAGAATGCTGTCAAAATCATCAATTTCAATCTTAAATCCCATGAAGCCTCATTCCTGTCTTCTTTCATATATTAGCTATTGCTTAAAAACTTTCTCTTTTCCGCATCCGCAATTGCTTTCTTCGCTTCAGCTTCTTTTTTTTCGCCAAAAGCAACAACCTCATCGCTTATAAACATTACAAGGTCGCACACATCCAGAGCATCAATCTCTCTGCCTTCAAAAATCTTTTTAATGCTGCCTTTTCCAAAAAGTTCATCCAGCATCTCAAGTGTTTTGGTTACATTTGTATCTAAAACCTCTCTGTTTTTCACAGCCTGCGAGAGTAAAGGACCTATTTCGCCCATGGCTGTGCTTGCTTTTGCAAAAGGTGCAGAAAAAACCTCTCCCTCAAATAAAAACTCAATAACATTTCTGTTATTAAACTTAAATTCTCTCATAATTTTCCTCCTGTTATTTTCAAATTCATATCAAAGGACCAATGGGGATTGCCCCCATTGGTCGCACCTTACAACTTTATAACGTTTCCATAAACGTACCGCTGCCGTCTTCATTTATCTGCATATAGCCGAGTGTAGTAGCACCCACCGCTTTAAACGTACCGGAATATGTATAAATGTCGCTGTCATCACCTTCGCTGGAAGGTACTGCAGAAAACTCTCTTACACGGCAGGGGTAAACGTTACCCGAAGCAACTTCGCTACCATTTAACATATCAACAATTGCAATAGTCACCTTTGCTGCGTCACCAGTTAATTCCTCATCCGCAACCTGTGCGAGCTTCTGATGTACAACATTATCAGGCTCATAGTCAAACTTGTAGTTTGCACTGGTTGCGTATGCTACAATTTCACTTCTTTCAAAGTCTTCATCAATATACTTTGAAGAATGTTCCTTGGGGTTCTTAGAAACGTTGAACTCCGTAAAGTTTGTCATTCTCGCAAACTTTGAGCCCTTTCCGTCAGAAGAAAATTCTGTTGCCAAAAAGGGTATCTTCTTGCTTCTTAAAATCATAAAATCATTCCTTTCTTATTTTACCGTATATAAAAATCTGCAGTTCATCTGATACCTTGCCGTTGATGTGGTATTGCTCACACCGTACCCATGGCTTGTACATGTTAAACTGACCGCTTTTATACCATCCGCTTCGGGCAGCTTCCCTGCCCGATTTTTCTTTTCTATCCACTTTTCAAGGTCCTCGAAAAATCTCGGCGCCTCCAGATTTGCTTCTACATTGCTACCGTAATCATCACGAAGGGCAACAGTAAAGGGAAGCTGTCTCAGCTCCCCTCCATCAATATATTTTCTCACAACATGATTACCCGGATTTGCCTCAATGCTCACTGCGGCTGATACAGGAGCAAGATAATTCACGTTAATGTTCTTAACGTATTCGCCAAGCCACTCGTACACAGCATCAATTACGCTCATATTGTCACCTCGCGCCTACAATGTGGTAATGAGGATTATACCCCGTCCTGTTGCACGTAACTCCAACGACTTTCCACTGTGTTCCGTCTACAAAAATACAGTCCCCGATTTCCACATTTATTTTTTGATTTCTGACAATCGGTACACGAACTGTAACCTTGCAGTCAAATTTTTCGCCCATATCGTCAGCCTTTAATTTGTTTTGTTTAAAAACATAAGCCTTGTAGATGCTTGTGTTTATAGTTACAGTCCTGTTTGTTATCATATAACACCTATCGTCCTTTCAAAAATCCCTGTGTGACCCAGTACATCCATGCAAACCTCTTTGATTTTTCCCTTTAAGTATACTGAGCTTGATTCTTTATACGTTACCGCGTATCCATCTGTGCTCTCGCTTGCCACATTGCCGCTTTCCGCTTCCCTATGCATAAGCTCACAGACCTTGCAGATAACAAGCTTCACATCTTCGGCATATTCTTCGCATATCCCTCTCAGCCGGTAAAAGCTCATACGGTCAATATAAGCTTCTGCTCGTATTGCCAGACGATTTATCAATTCAATCTGCTCTGTCTCTTCAAGGTCGCAAAAGCCACTGTAATTCAAACCAAACACCGGCACCAGCTCTTCAACAGAATAAATCATTTTTCGTCCTTCTTGCCGGGAGCAGCTGTCTTTTCGTCCTTCTTGCCGGGAGCAGCTGTCTTTTCGTCCTTTACTTCCGTGTAACCGTTAGAAGCAAGGTACTGCGCCTCACGGTCTGTTACAAGTCTTGTAATACCGCCTTTTCTCATCTTTTTCATAATATCAATCCTTTCTTTAAGCTATACGGGCGGAGGTTATCCGCCCATTATTGCCTCTTATTCCTCTGTACAAGAATAAATGCCAAGCTTCTTGCCTTCCTTGACGAAAGCATCGTGGTACAGTCTGTACTGAAGCTTCCACGCATCCTTGTCCTGGTTTGTGTCGGGGTCAAATACCTTAGGCATCGCAAGCTTCTTAGCCTGCTTAACAGCATCCTTGTGGATAAGCATGAAGTTAATCTTCTTTGCACCTTCAGTCACAGAGAAGCCCTTTTCACCAAGTGTCACACCTGTCACAAATCTCTTGGGAGGAACGTATGTAATCTTCATGTCGTTGTACTCCTTCAAAAGAGTAGAAATGGTTGCATCACTGCCCCACTGGCGTGCAATGCCGCGGTTAAGAACAGGCTTAAGGTTTGTGTTTATATACAAAATTCTGCCTGCTGCAGGAATTTCTTCTGCATCCATAACCTTAACAGCTTCGTCAATTTCAGCAATAATGTTTTCTTCTGTAATGGCCTTAGGTACAGATGTACCTGCGCCTGTTGCATAAACTGCAAAACGGTACGCATCAATTTCGGGCACAACGTGCACTCTTTCAAAGTCGCCTGTAACCGCACCAAATGTAAGACCAAGAGTTTCCTCATCGTCCATTCTGTCCACAGAAAATTCCTTGCCTCTTTCACAAGCAAGCTTAAAAGTTTCCCATGTTGCTGTTACATCGCCTTCAGGGTAACCGTTTTCACGGCTGTAATTACCAAGGCCGTCTGTTTCAACAGTCAGAACCTTAACTTCGGGTGTGCCCGAATAGTCATTCTTTGTCTGCGCATCAAGCTGTGCTGTCAAGGATTCTGTAGAATAAATCTCTTCAAGCACAGGTAAGCACTTCTGAGCTAATTCAATGTTGTTCATATAATCTTCCTTTCTTAAATCATTCTAAACCTGCACCTTTCTTCATAGCAGCTGTAAAGCTGTCTTCTTCACTACCGCCGCCACCTAAAGAAAAGCTTGTGTTTTTATCTGTTCCAAACAAATATCCATGTTCCTTCTTAACGCTTTCAATCTGTTCGTCAAGCCCCGAAAGGTTGCCGTCCTTATACTCAATCTTGCTTTCATCAAGAAGTGCCCTCAACGCCTTGCTTGACTTTGCACCCGTCTTAGAAAGCGCAATTTCAATTGCATAGTTACGGTCCTTTCCGATAAGGTCATCGTTAAGCTTCTGAGTGTCTGTATCATACTTTGCCTGCAGCTCATCATACTTTTTCTGCAGCTCATCGCTGTTGGGAGCCTTGTCAATAATACCCTGCAGCCTCTTTGCTTCCTCAACCTTACCGTTGTACGTTTCGTTGGGTACAAAATGCTTCGGCAATTCCTTTGACACGTCTGCCATAATCTCCTCTACATTTTCAATACCCTTGCCGCTTAAGATTTCCTTAAGCCATTCCAATTTTGACATTTCGTCATTCCTCCTATAGATTTTTTATGCAGGCTCTCCCTGCCAAGGATTTGTGCAATGTGAAGGTCTCGAACCTCCGCTTCCTGCGTGCTTCCTGTTACACCAACATTGCATACAAAAAGAGCTGCACCGTAGCGCAGCCCTTATAAAAAAGGAGAAAAACAATGAGCAAGCCTTTTACCGTCGTGCCCGGGACAAATTTTACACAAAAATATCACCATACCATTTTCGGCAGGTGATATCATTTTTTTCTATCGGTTTTGTTCCACATTTCAAAGCTTCTTCTTGCTCTTTCAGGCGCCTTATCAGTGAGCTCAAACTCATCTTTTTCTTTATTGATTCTATACCAGTCTTTATTTGACATCCAATACATAGGTTCTCTATCTGCATTCATCACATAAAGACCTCCTCTCTTATTTTAAAATACCACACAACCGCATGAAAGTCAATACGAAGTCGTTGGTTATCCCACCTTCATAAGCAGAAAACACTTCCGAGATTATTTCTGTTCCAGCTTTATTTTTTGCCGAATACTCTGACAAATCATCTCTACAAAACGCCAATACTTCTGTAGTTGAAGTCGTTCCCAACACGTTTTTCATTACTTCCATTCCATCAATATTACGTTTTGACCCCACCAAATGCCCAAACTCGTGATATATAACTGAATGATAATTTGTTCCTTTTACGAACCAGCCTTCGTTAACTAACTTTTTGTATTCTCGTGCAAGTGCTCGCCTATCCCTTAAAGCTTTATTATTTAGAACAATCTGGTTATGAACAGCGACGGCAGAAGCAAAATCTGCATCGTTCATAGGTGCTCTTAAAATGGAAAACGGCTTATCTTTTAATTCCGGGTATTTTGTGAGCATTTTTTCCGCATCGTCAATCAGCTCCTTTACAAGAGCAATATCAACATCAGACTTTTTAAAACCTTTTAGAATGATTCCTCTTTCTAAAGCATAGTCTCTTATTTCTTTGTATTGTTCATGGGTAATAGGATTTCCTTCCGCAGGCCACTTTATTGAGGCAACCGACATATTACTATAAGCCTTCTTATTAGCCCATACCGCCTTTTGCGACGTGCTCCTGTTCCATGAAGCAGTCCTTGTTCTTACGGCATCCGTTCTTCTGCCCGTCTGCTTACAGAAATCACGAAGCTTTCCTTCCCTCGCCTTTAACCTCACAGACTCTGCCGCAAAAGCATTCTTCTGTTCAATCGAAGGTGTTACCTTCCCCTGCTCATCGAGTGCAGTAAGAATGTTTTTAGACTGCCTTATTTTACGCTCCATTCCTCGCTGAATCTGGCTGGCTTCATAATCGGTCATCGTTCTCCCGTTATACTCAACCGTATGCTCACGCATATCACGAAGCTGCTCTTCGGTATAATTACGCTTACTCATCCCCTCGAAAAAAGGAGCCATGCTATGGTTGCAGTTCCAACCCATCAATCCTTCGCCCGTTCCATAGCCCGTTGCATCAACAAGACTTTCATACTCCGGGTGCCTGCCGCTTCGGGAGTACACCCCGCCCTGCCACTCAGCATGGCTTGGTCTCGCACCGTAATGTGCACTTACCTCAACCAAATCACAACCCAGCTCCTCGCAGCGCATTTCGCAAAGTTTGCCGCTTGTCTGATTAATGCCCGTAAGCACCGCACGCCTTACCGCTGTTTCAACACTTGCAACAGCCCCCGAAGGATATTTCACCTTCGCTCCGTCCCGCGCCGCCTTTTTTATCGCGTTCGTAATAGCCTGGTCATATGTAAAAGCACCACTCATTATCTCCATGTGCGCCAGATCTGCCGCTTCGATATACGTTTTCTGACTTGTTAATGCAACGGTCTTTGTAAGGTTGTCCGCCGTTGTGCAGGTTTTCCTAAGTGCCGCATTCCATATATGCTTCATTCCGCGTGTAGGAGTGTCAGAGCCGTCAAAAATCAAAAATTCCGCTTCTTTGAAAAGCTGTCGTATTTCTTTTTCGCTTTTTTTGGTGCTTGATGCAACTCTTTTTATAACATCCTCCCGAAGAATCCCCGCCTGCCTCGCACGTTCTGCCTGCCAATCAGCAGTTTCTGTAACATATCCTGTCTTGGTAATTCTTCGAGCTATATCTCTTATAATGCCTTCTTCAAGTTCTTTCTGCACTTTCATCGTGTCGAGCATATAATCAAGTTTGTCCGGGGTAAGCATTATTCATCACCAAAGCCTTCGGCAATTTCCTCGCAAGCCTTCTTTGCCTCTTTTTCACTCTCGCCTGTCCACCACATTCTTACTTCCCACGGCGCAATATCGCCCGCTGCCTGAAGCTCCATGTATTTTGTGAATTCCGCAGCCTTATTCTCTATAATTGAATCGTCAAACATAACACTTGCTTCATTTTCAGGCATACCACTAAGAAACAATATGGCATCGGCCATTGAAATCAAAGCATCCTCCAGCACAAGTTCATGCTTTTTAATGTTCTGGTACAACTCACTCTTATCGCTTATAACTTCTTCAGCTGTTTTTACAGCATTAGCTCTCTCCTTGTAGCTGTATCTTCCGCTGCCTAATCCGCAACGGTCCGATAACACCGAAAGAATACACTCAAGTGCGTTTATATGTTCTTCAATACGGAGATTCATATCAATCTCCTGCAGTTTACTTTTTTCCTCTTCGCTTCCTTCCATTGCATAAAATGCAACGTCATTGGAATCAAAAACGGGTATCATTTCACCCTTTTCGTTCAGCATCTTCTTCGCCATGCTCATCGGCACAACAAGCCTCTTTTTGCCGAGCTTGAATTCGTTAATAAAGCTGTCAAATGTTATATCAATACCTGCAAGAACATCAAGAGCATCACTGAACACCGATGCCCCAAAAGGCGAATCTGTTCTCCTCGCATTTACTTTGTTAGGTGTGATAATCTGAAACAACTTTTTCTCCGAGTGAAAAACCACTTCCACTGCATCTCCCAGCGGTAGCGCAACACCGTTTTCATCAAAAAGGCCGTTATGCACATCATATCCGCCGTTTTCATTGGGCACATGAGCTTGTATGTAATAGCTTCTCTTTTTACCGTTTTTAATCTCCTGTCCAAAAGCACAGCCTGTTATAACGCCACCTTCACAGGAAAGCGGATAAATATATTCTGCTCTCACAAAATCAATTTTAACTTTACCGTCTCGTCTTGACTCAACAAAAGCACCCGTACCCAGAGCAAAGCTTATTTCTATCAGCCTGTTTGCATTCACACAAAAGTTGTTTTTCTTAAGCACATCTTTTAACACTTTGTCGCTTTCTTCGTTGTTGACAGAAATAACAACCTTTTCATTTAACAAAAGATTAGCCCAGTCCTCACAAACTCTCTTTGCCATCCTAAGACTTTTTCTTGTTTGCGAAACTTTCTTAACGCCGTTGTATACGCTGTATTTGTGAACTTCAGAAACACAGCCCTTGTACCAGCTGTTCCAGAGCTTTATGTCGCTCTTTCCGCCCTCTACGTCCACAACCTCAATGTTCATTTTATTTAAAAGTGTTCGTATATCCATTTTTTTTACACTCCTTACCGAAGCATCAATATGTTATCCATATCAGGCTCAATTGCGTACTCCATCGCATCTAAGCTGTCTACGTTCAGCTCACCATTATCAAGTCTGACATCCTCGTTCTTCTTTTCGTCCCATACCGCTTCGCACATGGCACCTATAAGCTTGCTGCAATGCTCCACAACACTAAAACGCCCCAGGCTTATGAGCACATTCACAAAGCGTATTCTGTCAGTAATCCGCTTCTTCATAGCCTTTTTAATATCAATTGCTATACCACGTTTTATAACAGCTGCCTGCAAGCCCTTTATCAGAGTGGTCTCTGCACTGTCGCATCGAGCTTCCCACAAGGGATATTTTTGCTTATTCCTAACAACAAAATCACAAAAGTCGTCCTCGAGCTCTTCTGGAGTAATCTCCTTCTTTTTGTAGTATTCGTCAAGTATCTTTACCCTCTTCATGTCTGCCGAAAACCCAACACAATAAAAAGTATGTGCAGATTTGTTTCCGCCAAAGTCAACCCCTATGCGTGCGTAAGCAACATCAGAGTCATCAGTAGTTGTAAACTTATGTGGATTGTCTGCAAACTGTCTGTATATAATGCCCTCTGCAGGAATCCACTCCCCCAGGATGAAGCGGTCATAATAAACCGAACCCCAGTATTCCTTCTTCAGATTTTCAACAAACTCAGGCGGCAGGAATGGGTTATCATCAATACAATAGCTTTGAGCAAAAATCTCAGCATCACTGTCCAGGAACTTCTTCAGCCAGTGTTTAGGTCCTTCCGGGTTACACGTTCCGTCAAATATGCTGTCTTCTTCACTCAAACGGCTCTTTAGCATATTAAAAACATCTGCATGCCACGTTGTCACTTCGTCACCGTAACAGTATGAAATACCCGCACCCTGTATCTTCGAAACCTGGTTTACCTTTTCGGCGCCAAGCACATGGCAGGTTCTGCCGAACAACCGCACTTGGTTATTATTACTGCTTATCGTTCCTACCATCTTTTCACCGTACTTTGTCCGCATCGGAGCAAGCACGTTTCTCTCTACGGTATTCTTCGTATTACCAACCAGCACAATAAGGCCGCTTCCTGCCTGTCTTATTCTTTTCGGTATTAAAAAATAGTCAAGATATGTTTTGCCGCTTCTGGTCGCTCCTGACTTTATATTCCAACGCTTTGTTGCGTTATTCCAATATTCATTCTGCTTTTCGCTTAGCTGCATTGTCTATCGCACCTATCATTTCATCCATCTTCTTCAGCATCTCTTCTTCGCTGCTATCAGAGCTCTTTTCACTCCATCCGAAGTTGTTGCAAAGGGTAAACATTGCACCTCTCACTCCGTCACGGTCAAAAAGCCTGCGCTCTGCGTACTCCTCAACTCGCATTTTCGCCTCACGAATAATATCGGCAAAATCTTCGCGTTCTTGGTAGTTTATGAGCGCCTGTCTGCTTTTAAAGCCCAGATGCAAAGCAAGCCCCGTTATGGTAGGCACAAAAGCGTCCACTATTATAGGCAATCCGTACTTATCGCGTATAAATTCGCCTTCCACATCAGTTGCATTCCTACCCTTACATTTTTCAAAATAATCGTCAATAGCTTCCTGCAGCTTCTTTTTACTTGTATATTTAAGCGGTCTGCCCGCGCTCACCATAACACCACCTTCCATACAATCAAAAAGAACACCGCCTGTACAAAGCGGTGTTCGTAAAAAAAAAAAGGAGGAATAAAGTAGAAAACCAAAACACTTTATCCATTTTAAATTTTATCACAGGAAAAGGTCACAAAAGTAACATCTTTCAAAAAATTTTGCAAAAAGCATTAACAAGACACGCATAGCACTTTTCTCGAAGCGGAGGGTCAATCCTCCGCTTTTTGTTCTATATACCGCTTGCACCTCATTTTTACACTTGACTGTGTGTTATTCGTCCTGTACGCCACCTTTGCCACCGACCAGCCTTTTATAAATCGCATATTAAACATTCTCCTTGTAAGGCTGTCCTCGATGCCATCAACAAAGCTTTCAATTTCGGCTTTCTTTTGTTCAAGACTATGCAGCTTTACCATAAGCCTTCTGTTTTCGTCAGTGTATGATAAGCCCCCGACACTCACCGTATGCGTTATGTATGGGAAGCGTGCATCAGAGCCGGAGACGGTATCGTTCACCATCTTGCTCGCTATAGCTATATTTGTCTCGTCAATCTCTGCACAAATACTTCTGTACTGTTTCAATTCCTTAAGCGTCAAAGGCATCCCCTCCCACGCGCGTTATAGCGTCATTAAATTCTTTACTCACACTTATTATTCAGCCTCTAAAGCTATGAGCTTGTCAAGCGCACTTCTGTGTGCGCGCATATAAGAGCTTCGCTCGTAACAGAACTGCGAATACTCGGGCTTTGTCTGAAACTCGTCCATAAGCCGATTCCAGTTCATCCCCTCTACATAATGCTTCTGTATGACAATATATTCCAATGGGCTGAGCTCTGATGCAACCGCATCCAGCGCTGTTTCAACCTCCAGTGTATTCTTTTCAAGCTTTTCTAAAAGCCTTTCCGTTACACGAAGTCTTTCCTGTTTTATTCCGAGAAGGGTTTCCACTTTCCAGTCTGGCTCACACTTTTTCTTTGCTCTGCTCATCCTTGCTTCCAGAGCTTCAATCTCATCACGAAGCTTTTTAAGTTTCGTCTCTGTCTCCTTTTTAATAATAACCATGCCCGGATATTTCTTCAACTTTTCAACAGTCATTTTCATCTTCATCCTTTCAAAAACTTTACAACTCATAAATCCCCACAAAAATGCCTGGCGGGTCTGCCCAGAACTTCTCTGTCATCTCGCTTGCCACAATAGCATCATTAACGAAAAAGCCTTCCTGCACCATGCAATCCTTCAGCAGCTTAATCATGTTATCCGTATCGGGCTTCGTAGTTTTCCACTCACCATGCTCATGCTCGCCCACTGGCAGAAAGCACCACTTTGTTACCAGCCTCACAGCTCCCGTATACGGCTTATCGGGTCTGTGCCGGGCAAGATGCGCCCGAAGCTTCGCCCTGGCATCCTTCAGCTCCATAGGCTCATATACAATCTTCTTTTTACCTCTGCCTGTAATCTTCTTTTCCTGGTGCGTTACCGTCGGCGGCATCATCGGCATAAAAAATTCCAAACTCATTTCAATCTCACCTACTTCACCTCTTTCGTATGCGCGCTTGTCAACGGCAAGAAGAAGAGTCGTCGTGCGGCAGCTTACGCACGACTATACTTCTCGTTGACCGTAGGACAAACGCATGAAATATATATACGAAGTATATATATTTTTGTTACTCGTAACAACATTAACAAAAACGTGTTTTTGTTACTTTCGGCATCATTAACAAAAACGGAAAATGTTACTGTTATTAACAATCACAAAAACGTGTTTTTGTTACTACTTCTTTCTGCCAACTTCGCCCTCATCAATCCAGAAATCACCATGTTCTTTTATGTATCTTCTTACGCTCATTTCTGTTATATCCAGATACTCTGCCAAGTCACCTACAGTAACCTTGCCATTCATAGAAAGAGCATTGTAAGCGGTCTCAAGCTTGGTTTTTCTGTCCCCTGCCTTTTCCTCCTTGCTCTTCCTTGCACCCATGGCCTTCTGCCACCCGGGAGCAGCTGCACCTGCATCAAGGTCTGATAAGCTTCCTGTATCATCTGCACGGTGCACAGGGTAATCAAACCATACGTTCATCGGAGCAAGCTTCGGGAACTCTCTTAAAGTGCCCTCAATTCGCCACGCTGAGCGTGCCTTGACCGCTTTTTCAGCCTTGGCAATATCCAACTCCAAGTCTTTCATTCGATTGCTTGTGAGGCGTTTACGGCTTATTTCCAGCATGCGTGACTTGCTTAATGCATCATCTAAGCCGTAGTCCTCACCATCAAGGTAGCCTTCACATACCTTGCATACAGCTTTATTGACTTCCTGCTTAATGAGCACATCCGTAACCTCGAGCTCAATGATATCTAAAAGTGCGTCCGGGTCTCTGGCGAATACACCCGAACCGGATGCTCTGTCCATGCTGCGCTTGCCGCCCTGCAAGCCCTTTGAATGATGGTGGCAATAAATAACCGCACAGCCCAGCTCCGTACATACCTTGTCAAACTGATTGCAGAAGTTCGCCATCTGGTCGGCACTGTTTTCATCACCTGTAATAACCTTGTAAATAGGGTCAATTACAATTGCAATAAAGCCTTTGTTTGCCGCCCTTCGTATGAGCTTCGGAGCAAGCTTGTCCATAGGCACGCTCTTGCCTCGCAGATTCCATATATCAATGTTGTCAATATTCCTCGGCTCCCAGCCTAAAGCCTCATACACGTCCTTGAAACGGTGCAAACAGCTCGCTCTGTCCAATTCAAGGTTTACATACATTATCTTGCCCTTCGTGCAGTCAAAGCCCATCCACCTGCGGCCCTCTGCAATGGCAGCGCACAGCTCTATCAGAGCGTAGCTTTTGCCTGCTTTACTGGGGCCTGCGACAAGCATCTTATGCCCCTGCCTTAATACACCATCAATAAGCGGCGGTGCGAGCTCCGGCAAATCCGCCCACACATCAGAAAGGTTTTCAACACTGGGCAAATTGTCGTTCAAATCGCTTATCCATTCCAGCCATTCGTCATAGCTCTTTTTGCCTATGTTTGTGTCCACTATGTACTGCTTTTTACCGTTTCTGATAACACCGGGCATTCTGGAAAGTCTTGACGGGTTTCTGTTCTGCATATCGATTACAAGCCCATTTTTACTGCATACGTTGTAAAGGTAATCAACCCTTTTTCTGTAATCCGCGTAATTGAGTGCATCTATTCTGACTATTGCATGAAGGCTCTTACCTCCCGAATATACAAGCACCGCAATAGGCAGCTCCAGCTCACGAAGGAGGGCGTTCTGTCTGTCAAGCTCCATATTGTCACTCTCTACCAGAGCATACTTGAATGCGCTGACATTTTCGTTCTTAACACCCTTGCCGTCCAACGGGTTAAAACGGATCCACGCCCCCGCTTCTTCGTGATAGTCGCCTATAACGTTGCCGATGTCCCCGTTGCATTTATTGAGCTCGGCAATAAGCTCCCCTGCAGTACGGTCATACGCGCCCTTTCTGGGCACGTATTTCCCGTCCTCGTTCTTATAGCTCTCTGTTACATATCCAACGTTTTCTTCAACATCAAAAAGGGTTTCAAGGTATGTTATAAGCTCTTTTACGGGATTCCAGCTTTTAGGTCCCTCAAGCTCCCTGCCTTCTATCCAGTTTGTATTGATAATTTCGTCCTCAACCTTTAAGCCTATAACACTGTCCCATTCAAGCTCTGTTCCGCAGGGCATATAGCCGTTTTCCTTTGCCATCTTTACAATAGTGCCTGCTGTAACAGGGCTCGATGCACCGCGGAAGCTCTCCCACTTGCGTCTGCACTCGCCTACGTGATATCGTGCCATATCGCGCCTGGACCATTCCTCCCAATCCTCTGCGCTATAGCCCTCCTCTTTAAGCGCCATACCAACACTTACCCATGTCTGATAGTCGCAGTCTGAAGGATGTATATATTCTAAAGCCTTAATTAAATCAGCTGTCATTTAACTTAATTCCTCCCTGTATTCGCCGGGCACAATCCCTCTGGGTATCATCCAGCCGTTTGCGGCAATCCTGTCAATGAGCTTCCTTGCCGTTTCAAACTGCCACGTCCCCACGTGCTTGAAGCCTCTTCCCTCCAAGAAGCGTATCTGCTTAGGAGTGGTAAGCCCTTCTTCTCGCCGCTTGCCCAGCCTGTCAAGGAGAAGCTTCGCCTTACCTGCATTGCCTATCTCATTCGGATAAATGCCAAACTTTTCAAGCGCTGCAACCTGTTTTTCACTGGGCGGCGCCATCTCCCATCCGAAGGAGGGAACATACGAAGCCAAATCCTCTGCCTGTATACTCATTTCAAACTGCAATGGGTCAACCAGCTTCCGCTTCCTGGTTCTCATTTCCGCAAGGGCTTTTGCCAGAGCTTCTTCCCTCGCTGCCAAAGTATCGCTTACAGCCTTTTCTTCTGCTCCCGAAATATCAACCGCACAGCCTGCCGCTTCCTCAAGGTTCTCTGTCATTTTCTTTGCTACTTCCACATTTTCGCAAATCAAATGTGCAGGACGGCACAGCTCATGCCTTTCACTGTGCCAAAGGAAGTCTAATAGCAGTAAGTCTTTTTTCCCTGTCTCGGGTGAAAGCCTTGTCCCTCTGCCAACCATCTGACTGTACAGCCCTCTGACTTTTGTAGGCCTCAGCACAACAACGCAGTCAACCGAAGGGCAATCCCAACCTTCTGTAAGGAGCATCGAATTACAGAGCACGTTATATTTGCCTTCTTCAAAATCCTTTAAAACCTCTGCTCTGTCACGACTCTCACCGTTTACCTCTGCAGCACTAAAGCCGTACTCGTTAAGTATCTTGCAGAACTTCTGGCTTGTCTTAACCAGCGGAAGGAATACAACTGTTTTTCTGTCAGCACAGTTCTTCTGCATTTCCTCCGCTATCTGCTCTAAGTACGGGTCCAGCGCAGTATCAATATCCGCCGCCTTAAAATCACCTGTTTGTATGCTTACGCCGTTCAAGTCGAGGGTTAACGGTATCGTTAATGCCTTTATCGGGCAAAGGAACCCTTCCTTTATGGCCTTCGGCAGCGTGTACTCATAGGCTATCCCATCAAACACCTGTCCGAGGTTTCGCATATCGCCTCTGTCGGGTGTTGCTGTAACTCCCAGAACGTTTGCCTCGTCAAAATGGTTCAGTATCTTAAGATAACTGTCCGATAAAACATGGTGCGCCTCGTCAACAATAATCGTCCCGAAGTAATCCCTCGGGAACTCGTTAAGCCGCTTTTCTCTCTGGAGCGATTGCACACTACCTACTACAACACGAAAGAAGCTACCCAAGCAGCTTTCCTCTGCCTTCTCTTTGGCACACATCAGCCCTGTTGTTTTGTGTATCTTGTCTGCAGCCTGTTCCAACAGCTCACCTCTGTGGGCAAGTATCAGAACCCTGCTTCCTTTTCTGACCTCATCCTCCGTAATTTTCGCAAAAACTACTGTTTTGCCACAACCTGTAGGCAAAACGAGCAACGTTTTCTGCTGCTCGTTATCCCACGCGGTATGTATAGCATTGCGAGCCTCATTTTGGTAAGGCCTCAACGTTACACTGCTCATTAAAAGTTACCCGGTGTAAATGCCTTGGGCGCAGGAGCTTCGTAATCGTAAAACTTCTTGATTTCATTAGCCTGGCGAACCTCATCGCTATCAGTAGTGTATTCTCTTACACCTACCTGGCATCTGCCCTTACTGCCTTCAACCTTGTACCAGTCCATCTTTAAAGCTTCGCCGTGCTTCTTCTGGCCAATTGCTCTGAAGAATGAGCAAAGGAGCCCCTCTGTTTTCTGATGAAGGAACAGCTGGTGCTTAATAACTGCTCTGCCTTCCTTTGTTTCAATAAGGATATTAAGTACAGCCTTGTTACAGGGCGGAAGCTTAGTGCTTCCGTTATGTCGCTCTCTGGTAAAGCTTGATACCGTGAATTCATAATCTCCGGGAGGAAGCAATATAAACTCTCCGCCCTCTTCGTTTGTGATTACATCGTCCCAACCTAATTCTCTTAATTCTGTCATTTTTATCGTCCTTTCTTTTAATTAAAATGCAGTGCTGCGTAACACTTCAACTTCTTTGTAAACCTGCTCCCACGCACCTATAAGCACGCCTTCTGTAAACTCCTTCGGATAATCCTCAATCTTCATATCCTCCGGGAAGTACCCCTTTTTAGAAACAACCTTCGTTATCTCAAAGTCTGTAACCTTGTTCTTGGCCATCAGCTCGCGAAGCTTGTCCATATAACCCTTATCCTCTACAGGCTTCTCCTCAGCCTTATCTTCAAAGGTAAAGGGCACATCGTCTGCTTTAGGCGCATTATCAACGGCTGCAGTTTTAGTATCTTCAAAAATATGCGCTATTTCCTTGAAATCCAAGTCAAGCTTGTCAGCTAATCCCTCGCGGTTTTTGGCATCCCAGCAGGAATGGTGTGAAGTAAACATCACCCTCTTGTTGCCCTGCGCTTTAGCCTTGCCATTATTATCTTTTATTATCAGTGTCTCAAAGTTGGCAAAAAGCACCATATCCGCCCACTCTTTTACCATAGGGGCAACCTGTTTTAACAATTTCATCTCCCATCTGTCGTAAGCGCCAAATTCGTGAGGTTGTTCAAATTTGCGCATCTGAGCATGGGCACATAAAACAACATTTATTCCTTTTCTGATAACCTCGTCTAATGTTCTTAAAAGCTTTTCGAATTCGTCGTAAAGGTACACATACCCTTTGCCGTAGCCAAAGTCCTCTATGCTGTCCCTTTTGCCTCTGGTAAGTATGTACTGAACACAGAGCTTTTCCGCCCAGTCCACAGTGTCTATAACCAACGTTTTACAGCACGCAGGATTGTCAAGAACATACTTTATATCGCTTGCCAACACCTCCCACGTGTGAGGCTCGGGAAGCCTTTTAACATCATAACGCCTCGTGCCGCCCTCTGTGTCAATAAAAACAGGGTCCGGAAACTTTGATGCAAAGAGCGTTTTGCCTACGCCCTCCGTTCCGTACACAACCACTCTTTGAGCAGTCTGTATCTTTCCGCTTGTTATCACTCTTTTTCCTCCTTACTTTATCTGCAGATTATAGTTTTCTCTTATCTCCGCACCGGGAATAACCACACCGTTGCCAAGATACTCCTTCACAACTTCTTTGTTAATCTCTATTTTGCCATGGCGTATAAGCATTTCATTTTCGGCCAAAGCCATAGCAATAAACTCGTTCTCGTCCTCGATATACAAGCTGCTACTCTTTCTGAAGCTCAGCTTATTTCTGACGGTCTCAATTTTATTGATACCGCTGTTTCTCATGGTCTCAGACACATACGCTTTGAGCCTTTCTGCAAGGTTTGCCTTCGCCTTCATTCTTGCCTCAAGGTTTTTCTTCTCCGCCTTCATTGCCTCTGTTTCTGCAACAAGGCTCTTTATGAGGCAGGCAATGTTGTCAACCTTGTCTTCCAGCTCCCCTTGTATGGCCTCAAGCGTGTCCTCAATACATTCCTCGGGAACGTCGCCATCCTCTACCGCCTGCATAAAGCGGTTATATGTTTCCGCAATTTCGTAAAGCTTCATCGTCTTTATTCTCCTTTTCTTCTTCTGTTGTGTCCTGCTCTGTGCAGTCACATTTTTCATCCGGGTCTAAGTGCGCATCACAAAGGGGGCATGTATGGTAATAACTCATGTTCTTCCTCCTTTTATCCGATATTCAAATTTGTAATTGCTCCATGCAAGAAGGCAGGTCCATGAGCAAGACCAATATGTGAACAAATCCTTATGTTGTCGGCATCACCAACTGTTTCATAAACTACGCCTTTATCAGCAACAGGCATAAACATAGGTGCAATATGCGCCACATCCACAAGCAGAACAGAGTCCCTCGGCATAAATCTATCCCATACAACACCCATCTTAAAATAACCTGTTTCAATCTGTGTAACGTTCACACCGCCGATATTTTCTCTTGCGATTATCGGCTCATTAAGTTCTCTTGCATAAATGTCAGCAACCATCTGCTTCTGAAACGCCGGCAGAAACATTACCATGTTGTCAAAGTGCGCGCCTGCATCTCTCATTTGAAAATAAAGTGCATCGAGCATACGCCTTGAAAGCAATCCTTCTTTGGCATCAAAGTGCGTTCCGCTCTTCGTAAGCTCAATAAGGCCTCTTGTCTTGTTTGCATCGTCACTGCTTACCGCCTTATTGAACACACCGTTAATAAAGCTGTGTTCGACAGCACGTGCCATCCTTACAAGAGCGTTGCGTATCTGATATGCTTTTTCATCCTCATCCGAAAAGCCCGAATCCTTGTTATTTGACTTTCTCAAATACGAAAGGTCTACAAACTCTTCAAACTTCTGGACTACATTGGTCCCCTGTCCTTCGTCCGATTTCGGCATTGCAACAATAATATCTTCTTCACAGGGATTGTCTGAAATTACCAGCGAAGGGAACTCACTGCTTGTAGTTTGTCTACCAAAGCCTGTCAAACCTCCAATCATGGAAAGCAGCGGTGCCTGGCTTGTGTCAGCTGCGAATAATTCTCCTACATAATTGGGTGCCGCCCATTCTGTCCTTACTCGTGTTATTTCGTTTATCATTACTTTTCCTCCGTTAATTCTTTTATAATGTTATCAATGTGTCCTCTTACAACTACATTTGGGAGTTCAAGAAAACCGATGTTCCTTTTCAGCCTCTCCGCAAACTCTTTTATTGCTTCGGCTTTTGCGGTCTCTATGGCTTTATCAAAATTTGACTTGAAAGGCAAAGGATTTATAAGCTCGTTAACTGCCTCAACTTCCAACTGCAACCTCTCAATCTCTGCCTTTTGACGGTTGATGAGGTCAAGTGCGTTTTTGCCCGTTATTTCCAAGCACCTTGGATTGTGCTCTTTATACATGGGGCAATCCCTGCAACGCTTGCTTTTCGTGCAATGCTCCAACGACTCTATAATCTCTTTATCTGTCACTCTTTTCACCTTCCTTTCGTTTTCCGCACTTGCACCAAAAATCTTTACTTACCAATCTTCCTCTTATAAAATTACAACCATTGCATTTGTACATTGCTGGTGAGGCAGGGTGCTCCTCTGCACCTGCACAATCCTTACACTTTACCACTGACACAACATCTCCCGGGATATAGTTTCCACAGTTCTCAAACCCGTATTTGTTGTGGTCGCACACCTTGTTTGCTTTACACGTATCGCACTTCGGCATTACTCCTCGTCTCCTTTCACCCTCAATATTTCGTAAAGAGTGTCAAATTCGTTGTGTCCTACCTCCCACAGCTCAAATATGCTTTTCCAAAAATTCAATGCAGGGATATTGTTGTTAATGATGTGAAGCCTTGTGTTCTCATAGGGGGCCTGGTATTTGTTGTACCACTCTAATACCGCTTTTTTTGCAAGTCCTTTTCGTCGGTATTCGGGCAACACGTAAACGATGTCAATATATCCTAAAACGCCTCCTACCATCCCAACAGTTTTACCATCATGCTCTATGTATTCAACGCATTTCAAATTTTCTAAAATAACGGGAACACAGATTTTGTCAAGCTCCTGTCTGAATTTCAAATACAATTCAACGCCATTCATTCTTACTCATCCTCCTTCCGTTCTCCGTAACTGCAAAAGTCATTATCTTGTTTTATGTGCAAGTCTCGGGCAATGAAATGAATTTTTTTGCATTGCTTATCCGCATAATATTTACAGTCCTTACAACGCACCACCGCTACAACATCGGCTGGAGGCAAGTTTTTTAGCATATTTGCCACATGATAAAATACTTTTGCCGGAGTTCCAACAGCCATATCCCCTTTTGCGTTAAGCATATCTGCAAGCTTATCCGCATCAATATATTTAGCCATCATTCCACCGCCCCCAAAATGAATAAAATCAAAATGACTCCAAGAACCCAACACACAAAGTCTACACCAGACATCACTTTGCCCTCCCCTTCTTCGAAGCACGTGTATTCCATATAATTATCAATTCATGCATTGCTTTTTGCTTTGTTTCTTCATTTCGTGTTTGCTTGAATGCACCTTCAGTGAATCCGCTAACAATAGCCGTTGAAGGACTATCCATATAAGCACGACATTTTTTACACTTAATTTTGTAGTCCCAAAAGCCATAAACTCTATTAGTATAGTCAATCAACTCAACTTCGCAACCACAAAACGGACAAGGTAACAATTTAGCCATTCACTTTCACTCCTCCTCAAGAACGCCATTGGCTTTCATTTCCTTTGCAATGCTTAAATTCATATGACTTAACTGTTTTTCACATTCCATCCTTATATCAAAATAAAGTCTTGCAACATCATCAAGGGTATAGCATTCAGAAAACGCTTCTTCTACAAATGCTGCGATTCTCTCTTTCATTCTTGCACACCGCCTTTCTGCAACCGATTCTTTCTGCGTTCCTCCAGCTCACGTTGCTTTTTGTAATATTCATTTCTTTCTTCCTCTGTCATATTCTGCATCTTTATATAACCAATCTCGCTCTCTATATCTCGGATGCAGCCATTAACTATGTTTATCAGCTGAGATTGTACTGACGGCATATCTTTCACTGCTTCTTTTTTGGCATGATATTCACGATAGGCAGCAAGCCGTCTCTCGTATTCTTCTTCGTCATAGCATCCAAATCCATACCCATCCTGGATTTCTCTCTCAGAAGTGTTCTCCATTTCTTCATCAAGCACTATGAGCTCCTGTAGTTCTTTTACTCGGTTCTTCTCAAAACGTGTCCGTATTCTTTTCAACTCGGTTATAAAAAGCTTGTTGCATTTTATATAAAATTCAGCTTCAAAAGCGTTCATTTCAGCACCTCCCTTTTCTTGCGCATATCAGCTCCGCAATGAGGACAAAACTTATCAATATCAAAGCAACCACGACCACAATATTGACAAGTTTTAGGTCGGCTTTCAATATAAGTTATTGCTTCGTCATAAGCCTTTTCAAGTTGGTCTAATGTGTAATTGTGTACATGTTCACATTTCTTATTACACTTTTCTTTCAAGCACATAGCACATGCTTTTTGATTTCGCAATACATCCACACTGTTTACACCACCAAAACCTTTATGCGCTTCAATGCCCACCTTCTTCAATTCGCGTATTCGCTGGTCACATGCTTGATGTGTTAAAAATGCCTGCGTATATCTTTCTCCGTTTTTCACATACACAATGAAGGGGTATCCTCTTTTTATTAAATCATTCATCCTACTATCCTCTTTTTCTCATAGCCCAATGCTTCTGGGCCTTTTTCTTTCGTGCAACCCTGCACTTATTACAAAACCTGTTTTTTAACCGCTCAAAGAAAGTGCATCCGCATCGAGCGCAATACTGAGGCGGAATTCTTTCAAACGCCGTACACTCGTCGCAGCTCTCACAGCCTGCCTTGCATCCGTACAAGTCATCCCACTTCATGCACATGTGCCTCTGCCAGTACGGCTCCCATCCGAGCTCGTTCATCCTGTAGCGTAATAGCCCCACTATTACAGAAAGCTGCTTTTTCGTCTCGGTCCTGTATTCCGAAAGGTGCACGGCCTGCTTTACTCTCACTTCCGGTCTGCCGCTTCCCCATTCTCCGTTCTGCAGCATTGCACGAACCTTGTCCGCATCTTCCGTAAAGTACATATTATAAACTTTTCCGCGAACAGCCTTCTCACTCTTGCCGATTGCTTCGCTTATCAGCATATAGCTGTCACCGTTTTTTATGCCTTCAGCAAGCATTTCGTACATTTCCGTAGTCCATATACTGTTGGGTCCATGGTTGTCAGCCTTTACAGGTCGCTCTTTTATTCCTAAATCCCTACAGCGCCTCTGAATAGCACCGCAGGACCGCTTAAGTATCTTCGACAGCTCAACATAGGTATATTTGTGCTGTTTCAGATAATAAACAAGCTTTTCCTCCTCAAGTGGTGTCCAAGGGTCCTTGCGCTGAATAGCATACGCTTTAAAATCCTTCTTGCGCTGTTCTGTAAGCCAATCGGGCTCCTCGCCTAATATCAATGGCTCCATCTTGGAAAAGTCGATAAAAGACCTGTTTTTTTCAGCCCATTCCCAGAACTCACTCAGATAAACAACCCGAACAACACTCTGGTTACGCCTTTTATTATGTATAGGCAAGCCTCTATTCTCAATCCAACTCAGCAGCGTGTATTTGCTTGCGTTTCTACCTGCAACAGCATTGTAAAGTTGGTTTAATGTAATGTAATCGCCGCTATCCAACCATCTCCCCAACTTTAGCCTGTTTTTCATAACGTATATGGCATTAACACTTCTCCCGAGCTTCTCGGCAATGTGAGTAACCGAAACTCTACCCCAGCTCTCTGAAAGATAGTCAATTTCTTCTTGTGTCCAATTCCTCCCCAGCCCCATCTCATGTACCCATCACAGGCACTGCCAGAACGTGACCAACATATACCGTGCTGTCTTCCATGCTGTTAGCCTTCTTAATGCAATGCATTATGTCCCTTAAGTCGCCTTCGTATCCGGGATTGTGCTCTTTGGCAATGTCCCAGAGCTTATCGCCGTACTGTACGGTATGCAACTCCCATGCTTCAACCTCGGGTGCGTTCAGCCAATGTATTGTGGCTATCAGCACCACAAATAACACGAATATGGCTATAGCCTTTTTAAAAAACTGCTTGTCCTTATTACTCATAGCATTCAATCCTTTCTATAAAAGCTGTTGCTAATTCCGCAAGGGTCGTCCCGGTAACATCAAATTCGATTATGCTGCCGTCGCTGTACTCAACAAACGCTTCCTCATAATCGCCTCTGTCCTCAAGCCCGGCTCCTTTAACATCCGGGTTGATTTCCTGCAGTAAATTCTTTACCTCGCGGATAACAAACTCCGCTCTTTTCGCTTTTTCCTTTGAAAAAGGCATTAACTTCATCCCCCTAAATTCTCATATTTACTTCTTATAAGACTCGCTGCCGCATCATGAATTCTGCGCATGCGCTTCCTGTTTTCATCTTCTGACAGCTCAGGTATATGTACCCTCACTATCGCTCCCGGGTATTCAAAAACTTTAACCGTCTTACATACCTGTTCTGTCACTACTATCAATCCCCCTTTATGATGTATATGCCGTACACCATTGTCCACGTTCCCCATTTTCACGTTAGATTTGTATCGCTGTTTTATTGCCGTTTTCTTTGCTGGATTTGTATCGCTTGCTTTTCGTTGTTGGATTTGCTATAATCTCCTCAAAGGAGGTGATTATAAATGAAAAAATATGAACGTTCTTTAAAAAAGATTTTAAATACCTACTACGAAAATGGTCACGGTTTTATCAAACCAAAATGGATTAAGTCGGAAGTCTTTGATATTCCCGAAAACATATACACTGTGCTGCAAGCAAAACAACTCATTGTCGTTCAGCCTTACATTGACGGGGGTTTCGCCGTAACTCCGTCAGCACTCGGCATTACTTACTTCGAGGCTAAAAAGGACAAACTAATCCGCTTTTGGATTCCTACCGCAATATCCGTTGCATCGCTCATCGTTTCTTTTATCGCATTATTTTCATAATCAATGCAGCTATCGCGATAATAAAAGAAACAATTGGTAACATTAGTGGTATTTGCATAAGCTTTTTACCGCGCCCTGTATCATTCGTACCGCTTTTCATAACCGCATTTCGCACCGCTTCATCAAGGTTTATATCCACTGCTTCTGCTTCTTCGAACTTGATATCTCCACCAACAATTACGTCCATCGTTATTGTTAACGAGGGGCCCATATCCCCATGGACGAGCTTATAGTCAATTACTCTGCGCATATTCATATCATCAAGGAATAACCCCTTTTCATTGATGGTTAAAATATGTGCATTTTTACACACCTGCATTTTCTCACCTCTTTTCACACTTGTATGGGTTTTCTAATTCTCCGTACGCACCGCATCCAAACCTGCCACAAGTAGCATTCTTATGATTTCCGCATAAGAGGCTCTACAGAACTTTTCTGTTTTACGCAATTCCACGATTTTGCGTTCCAATTCTTCGGGCAAAGTAATACTCATTCTCTTTACGTTCATTTTTTCACCTCACTTCCTTCACCACTGGTGAACTTTTAATTAAATAATAATGCACCAGTGGTGAAAAGTCAAGCCTTTTTTGTGATTCTGGTGAAAAATTCTTGACATCACTGGTGAAATGGTGTAATCTATTTTTATAAAGGAGGTTATACATAATGGCAACAAGCAGACCAAGATTTTCCGTAACGGTTTCAGAAGAAATGTATGAACAAATAAACGATTTTCAGCATAAGCGTAAAATGTCAACTCAAACCAAAGCAATCGTTGAAATTCTTGAAATCGGTTTACAAGCTCTTTTGAGCGATTCCGATGTTTCATCACCAAAAACGACAGAGTATCCTTTTGTTGTGGATAAAGGAATCGCTATGTATATGAATCTTGATGAAATCGACAAAGCCGAAATAAGAGGCGAAATGAAACAAATGTTGAAAGCGGAAAAATATGTACAAGCACAGTTATACGAAGAAATCCCCGTTGCCGCAAGAAACGGCAAATCCGGCACAGTCAAGGTTACATCTTCTCCGGAAGAAAGAAAAGCAGCTCTTGATAAAGAGCTGCCGGGAGTATCAACACCTAAAAAGCCTGATACTTTTTAAGTGGTAATATATTCATATATAGGAAAATATTTATCAATGACATAGTTGCATAAAACATAGATAATTATCTTTGAGGTGATTATCTATGAACAAGTCGGAATTCTACAACGACTACAAAAAAGTAAGAGACAAGGCGTGGGACATTTTAATAAAAAATAATGTATCTTCCCTGCCTGTCGATGTATTCGGTTTGTGCGAGCGCATGGGCGTTAAAATCATAAGCTATACGCAAGCAACAGATATTATACGTTTATATGATTTAACCGAATACACCAACAACAATGACGGTTTTACAACCATCATAAACGGTCACTACATAATTTTTTATGATGATACCGTTAATCCTAAAGAGCGCTTACGGTTCACTGTAGCTCACGAACTCGGTCACATCGTTCTGGGGCATCTGTTGACAGATAACGTCAGCTGTCGGAAGGGGGTAACAATCTGGAACCGAGGCGAAGCCAAAGAGCCAAACCCTTCTGAAAATGCTGCAAATATCTTTGCAAGCAGACTTTTAGCTCCTGCGTGCGTGTTATGGGCTTTAGATATTCATTCTGCAGACGAAATATCAAAACTGTGCGGATTGTCAAAAACCGCAGCTCAAATCAGAGCGGAAAGGATGCGGTTGTTGTACGAACGTGAACAAGAATGGTTTAAAAAATACAATAAATCCTGTTTCGGCACATCCCCAAGAGAAAGAGCTGTACTAAAACAGTTTGAAAATTCTATACATAAAAACACATAAAAACGAAAAACCGCCCGGAGCGGCAACTCCAAGCGGTCAGCGATACAAATCCAACATGAAAAGTGACTAAACTATCAAGGTGAATTTGTGCATATATTATAGCACATCTTTGCCTTTATTTCAATACAAAAAAGCAAAGGAGTGCTATTTTTTATGTGGTATCAACCCACTTTTGCTCCCGAAGAAGTTTTAATCTATCTACGTAAGAGCCGTTCTGATGACCCCCTTCTTACTGTGGAAGAGGTTCTACAAAAACATGAAAGCATACTAAACGAGTGGTGTGAACGAAATATGCCCGGAGCAATTCCAGAACAAAATCGTTTTCGTGAGGTTGTTTCCGGTGAAACCATCGAAGCAAGGCCCGAAATGCAAAGGCTTCTCACTCTTATAGAATCGCCAAAAGTCAAAGCCATTCTCTGTGTAGAGGTTCAGCGTCTTTCCCGTGGTGACCTTGAAGATGCTGGCAGGCTTATCAAGCTATTACGGTACACCAACACTGCAGTAATTACTCCGTACAAAACTTACGACATCACGGATGAGTATGACCGGGACTTTTTTGAAAGAGAGCTCAAGAGGGGCAACGAATATCTTGAATACACGAAAAAGATAATGAACCGAGGTAAAATCCTATCTGTTCAGCAGGGTAATTTTATCGGCTCAGTACCGCCTTACGGCTTCGATAAGGTATGGGTACAGGAAGGCAAAAGAAAGTGCCCCACCCTTGCCCCCAACGAGAAAGAGGCGCCCGTTCTTCAGTACATCTTTGAGATTGCGGATATCGAAAACCTTGGCGATACAAATATAGCCCACCGCCTTAACGATTTAGGCATTAAACCTCGCAAAGGTGATTACTGGACACAAAATGCAATCAAAAGTATTATTGCCAACCCCACGTATATCGGCAAAGTGTTTTGGAATAGGCGCGAAACCATCACTACCATCGAAAACGGCGAAGTTATTAAAACCCGCCCGAGAAAGAGCCTCGGTGATTATATTCTTTATGACGGTAAGCATCCTGCCCTTGTTGGCGAAGAGCGTTTTTACCGTGTACAACGCCGTCACGTTCCGAGGGTCACCCCCAAAGCTAAAGTACGAAACCCTCTTGCCGGGCTTGTATTCTGTCAGTGTGGCAGAGCAATGAGCCTCAGAACCTATATGAAGAATGGTAAAGAGCGCTCCCCTGCCAGACTTCTCTGTGATAATCAATCTTTCTGCGGTGTAACGTCCTGCCTCTACAACGAGATGCTTGACCGGGTGTATGATATACTTAAGAGCACAATCGCTGATTTTGAAATAAGACTGCAGACTGAAGATAAAGACGCTACAACCCGGCAGCTGAACCATATAAAGCGATTAGAGGAAAAGCTTGCCGATTTAGAAAAGAAAGAGATTGCAATGTGGGAAAAATACACGGAAGAAGGCATGCCTAAAGAGATTTTTGACAAGTTGAAGGAAAAGACCTTGTTCGAAAAACAAAGCACTTTAGATGCCCTCCACGAAGCAAAAACTACCATCCCGACAGCTATAGATTACCAAAATATTATCTGTCGTTTTCAAGATGCTCTTAACCTTCTGAAAGACCCGGAAGCATCTGCAGCACAAAAAAACAACCTCTTAAAGGCTTGCATTAAACGTATCGACTATAAGCGCGGTAAAGCAATCAGACTTACAAAAGCTACAAGCACCGAAAAGTTACACACGGGAGGCAATTGGGCCTCACCTCCGATAGAGCTTGATGTCGAGCTGAATTTATGCCCGCAACTTCCAACATAGTTGAACAGACGAAATTGCCCATCTTGAGATGATTGGCGCCATTGTTTACCAGTTAACACGCGGCCTGACAGAAAAGGAAATTGAAGAAAGCGGCTTTGCCCCCTACTTTGTGGACCATTCCACCGCTATTTACCCTGCATCTGCCGCGGGCATGCCCTTTACAGCAGCATATATCCAGTCAAAAGGTGACCCCATCACAGATTTGACGGAAAATTTAGCAGCAGAGCAGAAAGCACGCTCCACTTATGACAACATCTTAGCCTTAGCCGATGACCCGGATGTTATCGACCCCATCCGCTTCCTCAGAGAACGCGAAGTAGTCCACTTCCAACGCTTCGGTGAAGCTCTCCGCCGAGTAACAGACCTACAGAAACCCGTTAAACAGAGCGGCGTAACTTTCCGATAAAACAAACACCGAGGTTTCCCTCGGTGTAGTCTACATAGCTCGATATTTTGAATTTTTGTTTTTCAAGCACATTTTCACACTCAATTTTTTCTCACTGCATTTTGTTACATTCGGACATTCCCTCCGGTATGTTAAGATTCAGCTATAGATACACTTAAAATTACATGTTTTTAGGAATTGAGTCAGAATGCACAAAAATAGGCATGTCTTCAATATCACCTTCATTTTAACTTCTTAAGAGTTATCTATCCACTTCATCTACACTAATTCTTTCCCAAGCTCTCGAATAAGCACCTTTGATAGTTCCATCTTCGTTATAAGATATGCGATTGCCATTGTTATCAATATATTGAGCAAGATATAATGACTCTTTTGTCGAATCTGTATTAGGATTATGATTTTCTCTTAACCAATAGTTTTCTGTTCCTTTTTTTGTGGAAACTTCATAATCAATATAATGAACAGTTCCATCCAATGCATAGTTTGCAAGTAAAACTAATTTGCCTTGTTGGTCATATACAGATACCCTATAATCCCATGAACTCCATCCGCCATCTTTGCCAATATCTATTTTAGAATAATCAATATCTTTGATTATATCCATCAAATCAGTTCTATTAAAAACTTCTTCATAAGTTGGTGCCGGTCCATAAGGAATAATAACATTTCCGTATAAATCCATTAACCCTGCGTGTGTAAATCCTTTTTGAGCATCGTATTCACCCCACATCATTAATTTACTATAAACACCAGCAGAAGTAGCTCCTATATTATATTCAGGACGGTTAATATACACCGTTGATGTAGCACCGTCCCAATCAACGTTGAAGAAAAGAGCCTCAGATAATGCACGAATAGGCAAGTATGTTTTATCATTAATCAACATAGGGGGAACATCAAGATTAATGGTAATTTGATGTGGGGAATTTGTTTTTACAAGTCTATTCATACTGTAAGTATTGATACGCATACTCAATCTTATATTGTCATTATGTCCGCCAGAAACTATGATGCTCTGATCTGTCCCATCCCATTCAACTCTGTATCCTAATGCTTCACATATGTCTCGCATGGGTACTATTGTTCTATCCGCTACAGTCATCAATATAGGGGCAGAAGTGGCTAAGTACTGTCCATCCACATATACTGTAATATTTTCATTAGCATTCGCACTGATTGCAGAAAATAAAGTTCCGATAATTAAAATAGTTGTAAAAAATAATTTTTTCATAGTTATATCTCCTTATTCGTAGTACGATATTGATGGGGGTGCCTGAGTATTTTCTTTAGGTAATTCAACCGGATGGTTTGTATGACTTGTACTTCCACATACTGGACATATAGGATGACTTGTGTGAGCAGTACTTCCACATACACTGCATGTCTTTTGTTTGGTTGTTTTAACAGTTGATGTATTACTGCCACTGTTTTTTTTGGTGTTATAATTATTTGTATTGTTAGATGAGTTTGTAAAAGAATCTGTTATTTCATCCGCTTTTGCATATGCTTTACTCAAATTATCTATCTGATTTTGAACATATTTCTCATCATGTAATTTCACAAGAACATCAAGTTTTTGTTCTGATATATCTTCAATGCTTACACCATAATTCTCAAGTGAATCTAATGTTTGCTGAATTTCCGACTTTTCAACAGCTAAATCATTTTGATTTATGGTCGTATTACTACTTACAGTTTCTAAATATTCTTTTGCTTCTTTATATTTTTCTTCAAGCGTGTTTGCATTTATAGGTTCTGCAACGCTTACACTTACTTCTTTTTCTACATTTCCTGCCCTAATAAATAATCTTGTAAACCCACCTGTTGAGTCATGCGATTTTGCCACAACTAATCCATTTTCATCAACCATCGCAATCTCTGTGTTTTCTATGGTGTATGTTATTTCACACGCTACTTTTTCTGGGACAATAACTGGCTCAATTTGTAATTGTTCACCAAATGCTAGAACTATTTCTTCCGGAATGTTCTCTATGTCCTTAATGTTATTTCCACCAAACAACGCGAAGCATGCCATTGCAAGAATTGTCATGGATATAAATGCAATAATTCCAATAGTTCTAATCTTGGATTTTTCATCTTTTGGTTTATATTCTATATCCTCCTTTTCCGGAGTCACCTCATCAAAAACACCTCTTGTTGGACCATCTCCAATATCGTCTTCCGGTATTCCAGTTGGGATTTCATCAAAGATTCCTCGCGTCGGGCCATCACCTATCTCGTCTTCATGAACTGCTTTGGGCTCTATATCAAAAATGCCGCTTGTAGGCAGGTCTGTTTCTTCCGGAACTTCAGAAGGCTCATATTCAAGTTGGTCACCCTTGGGGAATATGAGTTTTTCTTCATTTTCGGCATAAAGAATATTTTCTAATTCTTCTCGCATCTGCAGGGGGCTTTCATACCTGTCCTTAGATTCAAACGCGCAGGCCTTCAAAATGATTTCCGCAAGCCTTCCATCAGCATTTGCCGGCTTGGGCATAACTTCTCCCTTTAAGCGTGCTATAAGGGCGTTTTCTTCGTCCTCATGAGTTCTTCCTTTTTTGTATGGCTCCATATTGTTATTCAAGAGCTTGTACATCACAATACCCAAAGAATATATGTCTACATTTGAGCCATAAGCCTCGCCCTTATAAACTTCCGGAGCCATATATGTATAAGTACCTTTTTTCGATAAACCACTTGAGGTTTTCTCCAAAGTTCGAGCTACGCCAAAATCTCCTAATTTGAATTCTCCATCCTGTGATACAAATATATTGCTCGGTTTAATATCTCTATGCACTATATAGTATTTTTGGCATACTTCCAATGCCTTGCATATATCAATGCCAAGTTTGATCACATCTCTTGTTTTTGGTGCATTTTTTGCAAAATGCTTGTTCATAGGAGTGAGGAGTTCCATACGGATAAATATATCCCAACCGACCTCATCTTCATGCTCTTTGACATCATAGTCTTCAATACGAACGACATTGTTCTGTCCTTTGAGTTTTGTCATAAGAGCAAATTCTTTTGTAAATTCTTCCACAAAGCCATAGAAGTACGAGGAGATGCTTTTTTCGTCAAGATCATAGTTTTCCTCTCTATAGCTTCTAACCTCATTAGGAGATGAGGGGATGGTTATTATTTTAAGTGCCGATTTATCATTCGTAAAATCACGGCGTTCAATTTCAAACACAGTTCCAAAAGCACCGTTTCCTAATTCTTTAGTTATATACCACTTGCCGTCAATAGGCTCGTATTTTTTATAATAGTTTATATCCATATAAGTGGCTCCTATCGTTTATTTGAGATAATCTCCGTCATTTGTCATGTACCGGCCTATCAAAATCGTAATAATATCTATAAGCCAACCGATCGTACAAAAGTTAAACGTAAACATCTTTAGTAATCCGCTTCCTTTTTTACCTAAATAAAAATCATGAACTCCAAAAATTCCGGTGTACGGAAAAATTGCTAATGCCAAAGCAACACCTTTCTTTTTGGACGATTTTTTGTTTGGGTCAACCTTATCAATTCCACCGGTTGCATTGTTTAGTCTATAATAGATATCCGTTTCAGAATTGACAACCACTTCAACACTTTGATTTGCTCCACCTAATAATTTATTGCCTTTATCTATTGCTTTAGCTACCTTTGAATACATTATGTCACCTAATAAAAGGGTATCGCCATTAAGCTGGGTCATAACTATTTCAATTGTATGCTGACCTTCGCTTATGGTCAATTCATATATGTTTGATATTATGTTATTAAGCACCAATTCGCCATCAACATAAACATCAATTCCTCTGAACATATTAGACGGCATCACCTTATTTAATCGTATTGTGTAAGGCTTTGCTTCTGCCCTCATGTCTTTTGACTTTGAAGCATCTTCAACGAACGCTTCTCGTTTCTCTTCTTTATTGAATATACTCACCGTCATATCAATATTGCTTATAACTTCTTCTGTTTGTTCGAATTCAGAAAATACTCCTGATGTTTCGTTGTTGTCGATTCCGTATTCTGTTTCCAGAGAAGTATTTATCGGTCTATTTTCGCTGAACATGCCAACTGTTCCGTCCAGGGCTGTTGCAACATCGTTTGAAGCGGTAAGAATATCTTCTTTAATACCCACGGGCGCTTTTACCAAAAGATTTTCAAGTTCCATCCTCATCTGCATTGGACTTTCATAGCGAGCCTTTGGATTATATTCACAAGCTTTCAAAATAATTTCTGCAAGCCTGTCATTTGCGTTTGCCGGTTTGGGAAGCGGTACACCTTTCATTCTATTAATCAGTGCTTGTTCGCGCTGCTCAAATGTAAACATTTCAGGTGGAAGAGGAAGAAAAGGTTCTCTGTTGAAATTAAGTAGTTTATACATAACCATTCCCAAAGAATATATGTCTACATTAGTACCACATTCTTCACCTTTTTTTAATTCAGGAGCCATATAAACATATGTTCCGGTTGTTGTCATTACGGTCATTTCATGTTTCATTGTCTTTGCAACACCAAAGTCGCCGAGCTTATAATCACCCAAAGAGGATACAAATATATTTTCCGGCTTTATATCCCTATGTACGATATTATACTTTTGACACACTTCGAGTGCTTTACAAATATCTATGCCGATTTTAATAACTTCCTGTTCGGAAATATTATCTGTAAATTTATTTAATGGCTTAAGAAGCTCCATACGAATAAGTATATCATATCCGATCCCATTTTCGTGAGGAACTATTTCATGGTCTTCATACGAAACAATGTTTGTATTTCCCTTCAACTGAGCCATAAGCTTAAATTCTTCAACAATTTTTGCCGCCATATTGGTAAAGTATTGGTTTACACTGTTATCATCCTGAAGGCTTTCTCGTATGCTTTCAATTTCTTTTTCAGATTGCGGGATAGTGATAACTTTAAGTGCAGCATCGTATTTTCCGCCCATATCCTCACGTTCAATTCTGAACACCTTGCCATAACTGCCTTCACCAAGCAGCTCCTTTATAAACCATTTGCCATCTATTGGCTCATACTTTTCTTTGTAATATGATACATCCATTATCCTTTCCTCCAAATCCGCTTAAAAAAGCTTTCTTTTTTGCCAATATTTTTTACAATACCAACTGTGATATTGTCCTTGCCACCTTTCGAGAGCGCAGCTCTTATTAGTTCTTCTGCGTATCCCTGTGCAGACATGTTCGGACTCAGAATATGAACAATTTCATCATCCGATAACATATCTGTCAAGCCATCGCTGCACAAAAGAAAAATGTCATTGTCTTGTATTTTTATAGGCTCTGCATTATATGCTTGTATTATTAATTCATCAGGGAAAATGCCAATATGTTGCGTTAGAACATGTCTATCTCTATGACTCATAGCTTGTTCTTTTGTTAACACACCCATCTTAATCATTTGCATACAACGAGTGTGATCCTCTGAAATCTGCTGAATTTTCTTGTTTCTAATTAAGTAAATACGGCTATCTCCAATGTTATAACAGTTTGTGTAACCGTCTTTTATATATACAAGCGCAAGGGTAGTACCGGACCTTGTGCCATTGTTTTCGGTAATTAAATCGCAAATTTTTTTATTTGCGGTATTCACATATTCGTCAATGTGTTCGTTAATGTCTTTTTCATCAAATTCTTTCAGTGTTTCCACTGCAAATAAAGAGGCCTTCTCACCATGTTCTTCACCGCCCATGCCATCACAGACAGCAAAAACTCCGCCCCTGTATATCAAATCTCTTTTTGTGTATGTTAAATCTTCGGGAACCCTTTTGTAGTTTCCGTTCAAATAAAAATTATCCTCATTATTTTTTCTTACTTTTCCAACATCAGTTGAAAAACAACAATCAAATTTCAGCATATTCGGTACCTCGCTTTAACAACATCTAAGATGTTATTCTGAGTTATTTGGTGTTTATCGGAGCAACCTAAGTTGCCCCAATAAACACTATGTAATTATTCAATTAGCTATTGCTTGTAGCTCTTGCTTCAGCATCAGCGTAGATTGCAGCATCCTTATCAAGATCAGATGCAACCTTTTCAAGGGTTTCAGCAAGTCTTGTGAATGTAGGCTTAATGCTTTCGTAGTCGCTTACGAACTTCTGATAAGCCTGACCTTCCCAAACATCTGCAAGAGCAGTAACGATAGTGCCAAGTTTAGCAACTACGCTTTCATGCTCAGTTTTGATATTTCTAACCTCTGTTGCTTTTGTCTGCAATACTTCTGAATCAACTCTGAATTTTGCCATTTTAATGACCTCCTAAAAATAAATAAATTTTTATTATAAATGCCCGTGCATTTATTATTAAGATAAACTGTTGATTTTTGACGCTAAGGTCTGGTCTGTATTTTGCATACGATTGGACACATCATCCATTTCTGCAGCGTAACTTTCAAGAACTTCCGCAAATTTGGATATTTCTTTTTGCATTTCTTTATAGTTTGATGAAAATGTGTCGTATGCCTGGCCTTCCCATATATCCGCCAAGTTAATTACTAAATTTGTAAGCCTATCCATAAGATCAATGTGCTGTTCGCGACAATCTCTTATTTTTCCAGCTTCTTCTTTAACTCGTTCTGGAACGATTTTTATCAAATCAGCCATATGCTATCACATCCGTTCTATTTAACTAATTTGTTCAATTCCTTTTCCAGATCTTTGATGAATAACTGTCGATCGACATCATCAAAACCTAAAAAGCTAATATCTGCAATATCTGCATGATCAAACAGATACATACTTTCGGAGCTTAGTACACCTTCTGGATAAGGGCATCCCATATAATCATAAGTTTTACTGTCTCCGTTTTTCTGAAGGATGCCGATAATCATTAACTTCTTTTCAGCCTCCTTTAATTTAACAACACTGCCGATAGGTAACAATACCATAGTACTCAATCCTTTCTAAATTTATTGTTTATGTTTTAAATATTTAACTTGTAAAAGTTTCAAAGGCATCTTTAATATGTCCTACGATGCCACCCGGTTCAGGAATATCATTTGTAAAAAGACCTTCGATTATTTCTACTGGGTTTCCAACTACATTGTTTGCAAAAGTGTTAATTAGCGAAACGTTTTGAATAGCATTTACTGTATTTGGCAATTCATTTCCAATTAATGATAGTTGATATTTCAAACCATCTCCCATCTTAATAATGTTCGAGGTGAGAGGTGATGAAAGATCAACTTTTACAACATCAGAGAGACTGTTGAACTCAACTTTTGTGGCTAAATCCCAACCATGCTTTGCAGCATCACCAACTTCATCAGCCATTCCCTGTAAATTGAAGTCCTGTGCTTGATGAATTTGATCCCAGCCTGTAGAAATGTTATAAATTGTTGTTGCGATTTTTCCTGCATCATAAGCAACCGCACCGATTTTTTCGCCAATTTCTTCACCAAGTTCTGCGTTTCCTAAAACTTCGCCTATTGCACCGCCGGCACCACCGACAATAAATTCCATTCCATCTTTCATAAGATTATTTTCTTCTATATCGCCAGCTCCGCCTGATTTTACATCTGCAGTAATATCTATAGCATCTTTGACTCCACTTGCTATATCATTTATTCCATATGCAATTGATGCAACCGCCAACGGACTTGCTGCACCTCCCGAAGCAGCAATAGCACCTGCAGATACTACAATAGCACCAACACCAGCAGCAACCTTGACAGCAGCCTTACCATATTGAACAGCAGTATAGAATGCACCTTTTTCGTCGTATTTTTCTTTCACCCACGAAACGCAGTCTTTTGTGGCTTGAACAACATTTCCGTAAGCTTCCTTAGCCTTGTCACCAATCTTTTCAACAGCTTCTTTTCCTTTATTCCAAAGAGAGCCCCAGAAACCTGTTTCTTCTTTTTGAACCGATGAGTCACCAAACAGATTGGCAGCATTCGCAATTTTTTGTAAGTTTAAATCGGTTGCAGGCAGAAGAAGGATCATTGGTTTTGCCATTATCATGGCCCCCGCTACACCAGCAGCACCAATCACACTACCATTCTTGAACCAATCTGGCAGAGTTTGAAGTATATTGCCCTTAGAATCTTCTCTTACAAATTCGTTTATTACGTCATTCAAAACATTTGCATACGATTTAAGCGACTCTGAATGTTTTGTCAAATCTCTTTTGATGTTATCAAGACGTTCTTCAATATTACGCTTCGCCGATATTTCCATGTCGAGATTGTTTCGTACGGATGCCGTTCGATTCGCACACTCTGAGGCCTTGCTTGACATTTTAGATATTTGACTCTTTACGCCTTCCAATTCAGAGGCAGTAAGTTTAATTAAAGCCATTTACATTTCACCTCCTTTTAAAATTTTCTACTACTACCGCCACCAATGGATGAACCACCGCCACCATGATTACGACCTGAAGAACTTACTTCACTATTGGATGCAGCAGCCTCGTCGGCTTCTTTTATAATTCTTGCCACATCTTTTATAGAAGCAGCGGTTCCTCGTATTTCATTCTGCAATTTTATATTCTGCTGTTTCAGTTCGTTCAACTTGGCTTTGTATGCCTCGGCAGCACTTCCTTCCCAAGTGTCTTCAATAGCAGAAAGTTGTTTTTCAATGCATTGCAAAATTTCAGCACACTCGTCAGCAGTGTTTTCTAACTTTTTTGCTTGTAATAATGCACTTGCATAATCTATACTAATAAACACATAATTCACCGCCCTTAATAAATTAATTTAATAACACTACCATCCCAGACAGCGTTTTGATATAATGTGTCTTCTTCATCAAGAATTTTTCCGTTATATTCAATCTTAATTTTTTCAAGGCATACATATCTGTCGCTATCCATTGCTTTGAGTAAGGCAACCAACTTTTTTCCGAGTTCTTTCATTGGAATCTTGAGAGGAAGCTCAAAGTCTCCGATTGTGTTGCCGATTTTATCCAACATAGTAATAATAGCCGAATCAACCATTTGTGTCATCTCCAGTCTGCTCTGTGATAACAAGCTTTAAATTATTGTCAATAAGACTAAATATGGTTTGCTCGTCGATTTCTTCAAACTCTATTTCTGTTTTTAAATCTACAACAATTGGTTGCATTTTAATGTTTGCAATGTTGCTGTTTATAAACATTATGTTTTTCACGTTATCATCATTTAATGTGAAATCAACAGCTACAACCGAATAGAAGTTTTCTTTTTTCTCGAAGCTACTCAAAATGATGTTGGTGAAGTTAGCATCAAAGTATTTTTGCATTGCTATTATTGCGGTTTTTTTATCATTTGACAAAACCATTTTTTTGATCTTATCAAGCTCTCGTTGTGGAATATGCACTTCGTTAAACTGTTGTGGAGCATCTACCAAGTCCAGTTTAATCCCTTCTTTGATTTCGTCATTAATATCCACAGCGTTCACATATGAAAGATGATAATTACCATCTTTTCGTGTTGACTTAACTATTTTTTCGTTTGAAAAATAGTATACAACATTTGTTTTATCGCCGGATTTCATTTGGCTGTCAAATGCTATTAATTTCTGACACATTGCACATGTTGCAACATACGCAATAACCTCTGAACACACTGACGAATTACCGTCAAAATCTGATTCAATATAACCTTTGTTTTCAAGTGATTGTTGAACCAAGCGTATCTCAGTTGAAATGTCAGATAGATTAACGTCTTTGTAACCATCGATGATTCCGTAGACTTCTGTAACACCCATTCCTGCACAAAGGAAGAGGAATTCTTTTGGGGTTAAAATAATGTTCTCCATCTTTACACTCCTATCTATCTTGGATTGTTTTGAATTTAATAGCCTTTGTATTTCTTACAATATACGCTTCTGATTCGTTCATCATTGCGTTTGCAGTTGTATAATCCAGATCACTATTAAATGCACTGTGAGTCTTGAAAGTTCCGCCTACCAATATACCAACACCTTCACTAACAATATTTTTCATAGTTGGCTCTATTGAACAAAGCGTGGCAATCTTATCTGCAACTTCTGATACAACAAGATATACCTTAAGACCTTTACCCATTCTGACAATAGCACTAAGTCTTGTTGCAGTTTTTTCATCTATTGCTTCATACATAGTTCTATAGCCATCAACTGCAACAACAATCGTGTCTTCGACGCTTAAATCAGCAGTGTTCTTTCTTTGATTCAGTTCGGCAGCAAGTTCAGAAATGTATTCATCAAATTCTTGAGCAGAGTTCAAGATTCTATCCGCAACATCTCCTAAGCGAGAAAGAGTATCTGCACCATTATCAAAGACGATAAGTTTAGCATGAGCCTTTTCAACAAATTGCTTAAGCACAACCTTGACAATGTTAAATCCCTTATTTTTATATTCTTCAGAAATAAGAATACAGTGATTGGATGTTGTATAATCAATTGTCACAGGTTCGATAGTATCGGAAGATAATCCCAATACAATCCCACTGCCAACAACCGAGTTATACGTAACAATCTCCGGCATTATTGGAATCGGTTTCGCAAAAATAGTTGCATCCGTTGACATTTCTTTTATTTCTGCCTTTAGGTTAGCAAGAACTTCGTTTTCATCTGCACCAATAGCAGGAAGAGCTGTCTGGAACTCGTGTGCAATTGGCTTACCTTTTGTAAGTCCGCGTCCCGGATTGTTTTCCGGTTCCAATCCATCGGTCTTTCCAACGATACCTGAGTACTCAGATTTATCTTTCATCTGAAGGGCAATGTTGTTATTCTTCACGGCACCGGAAAGCTTGAATATTTCTTTACTCATTGATGCCATTAAATAGATACCGTAGTTTGCACCCTGTTGAAGAAGCATTTCGAAGAATTCACTCAATTCAGGATAGTGACCGAAAACGCCATTAAGATTATCGACAACAAGAACGATATATGGCAATTTCTTTTCTGTTTCCTGATTATAAGCTTTAATAGTTGATATTCCTTGAAGAGCAAAAGATTTTCTTCGAGTATCAAGTTCCTTTTTCAACATATTAATGAGCTTGTCGATTTTTTCAGCTTCGCTGTCGATGGCAACGCCACCAACCTGCGGAAGCTCAGAAAAAATATTTAAGCTCCAGCTACCGAAGTCCATAGCGTAAATATTGAGTTTCTCGGCAGAATAAGCTTTTGCAGCGGACATTATAAAGGTTTGCAAGAATGTTGTTTTTCCTGTGCCAGGAGCACCGTACACCAAACTATGACCACCGTTTGTGAAGTCAATAGACAGAGGATACTGTGCCTGCTCGTGAGGATTGTCTACCATACCCACATTGACAATGAAATCAGTCTGATGGTTTTCCGGAAGGATATCATCAAGATAAATTCTGTTTTTCAATTTATCCTGCCATACCGGAGTAGCTTTAGCTAAATTGTGTTCCTCTGTTACAGATTTAATATAATCCACAACAGCATCAATTTCCTTTATAGTATCATTAGTATTTGCTTTCTTGTAGGTTTCGTATTGAACCCTTTTTCCAGATATATCAACCATGGAAATAGGCAAGTCAAGCGAAAGATTTTCTACTCGGTCCGGTTGATATGGTGCACCGCTCCAGTAAGATTGAACCTGCTCATAAATATCGTCCTCACCGATAAGAACACACGCACGACCTGCATTTGTAATTTTAGCAGCATCAACACGTTGTATCATTTCTTTACTGTCTCCGGTACTTGCCACACGACAACACCATCTAAACTGGCTGTTTCCGTACATCTTATCAGTTACAACACCGCTTGGTTTCTGCGTTGATACGATTGCATAAATACCAAGAGAACGTCCGACAGCAAACAAACTTTCAATTACAGGAACAAATTCCGGCAGATTCTTTTTAACCTCTGCAAATTCATCAATTACAATAATGATAATGGGCAATGGCTTGTGAGTTTTGTGGTATCCTCGTTTATGATATTCCTTAATATCTTGAGGAATGATACCAACCTCATCGAATATTGCCTGTCGTCTTCGCATTTCCTTATTGAGTGCAATGATATTTCTTCTAACATTACCATCAAGGTTAGATATTGTACCCGCTACATGAGGTAAATTCTTGAACGGCATCAGCATACCTGTTCCTTTATAGTCTACAATTATAAAAGATAAGTCTTCCGGAGAGAACCTTGTGGTCAATGATAAAATCCACGACTGAATCATTTCAGACTTACCGGAACCGGGAGAACCTGCCACAAGTCCAAACGGGCCATGATACCTTGTATAGTCAGAACCCCATTGAACATTGAACATAAACTGTTCGCCGTTAGCTCTAACACCAAGAGGTACAGCCATTGACTTCCCGATATTAGCATCATTCCAGTTATCCCATATCGGCAATTCATCAACCTTTTTAACACCGTATCCCTCAAGGAATGTAATGCAGGTAGGCATGTCTGCAACGTTTTTCTTTTCTGCGAGCCTTACGGGTGCAAGGCTTCGAGCAAAGATATCTGCCTTGCTTGCATCAAACTTATCAATTTCAAATTTCTGTTTAAAGCCGATATTTGATTTATGAAATACCTCATTCTTATCCGATTGAATATCCACAATTATGTTACAGCTCTTTGGCAGGTCGTGAATTCGATTATATACATAGATTACACCAACACCGAAGCCTTCGCGGTTATAATCAAGATAATTTTCGATTTCTGATTTTTCTATCATATCCGGATTGGTTACTACAAACAGATAGAATGGTGTCTTTTGTTTCTTTCCCTGACCAAAGTCATTATCGCTTGTGTTTTTTCGTTCCTTCAGTTCTTCGTCAATAGTTTTATCTAAAGTCGAAGCACTAAACATTGTATTTGCAACATATCTGAAATCGCGAGAATCATTAAATGAATGCGGCAACCACTTTACAAACTCCCAACTTGAAGCCTCTTCTTTGGAAAACAGCGTAACAAGCTTAACGTCTTTATAAGAGTGAGTAGTTGCAAGCTGAACAATCATATTTCTTGCCACTGTAATTGCTTTCTGTCTATCGCCAATAACACCCACGCTTAAATCATGATATAAATCGCAAAGAATAGGCGCACCCTCGAGAATCTGATTACCGCGTCCAAGCTCTTCGCCCTGATCCTCAAGCTCGTCGTTATACATTTTAAGCACACTATCAGGGAACTTGATTCTGAAACTGGTTTGTATGTCTCCTTTACCGATTCTGATTTTCATAAAATCATCATCTTCAGGAGAGCGCTCCCAAAGTGTTCTTTGACGTCTGGTAGCAATATCAAAGCACTTGCCTGTTTCGTGATTTGACTCCTCTAAAGACAAAAACTGGTCTTCACGATTTTTGTCTATTTTTGCTTTTACATCAGCTAAATAATTCTCATATTTTTCCTGCCTAACCTCCTGAGCCTTTTTATATTTTTTCTTTTGTAAGAAAGTAGAAAAAACGGAGGTTAGCGGGAAAACAGCAGCATAAGGACTCCTTGTTGCCAACATAGGCAAAAAGGAGAGCCAATTAACCATAGGCATATTACCGATATTAGGAGGTGCCTGAATTTCTATTACATCAGACGAAGCCTGATGTCGAAGTCTGGGAGAAACATTAAATACCGGATATTCCGGAGTTTTCCGTTTTGACTCCGCAGCTTGTTCCTGTGCAACAGTTTCGACACAAAGCTTCAGCTCTCCGTTTTTGTATAGAATATTAAATTTTCCTATTGAGATAATATCTCCGTCTTTCAAAGAAGCCTCTGATACTTTTCTGTTGTTTACATATGTACCATTCAAACTTTTCTGATCTTTTACTGTTGCACCCAACTCATCTACAACAACAATTGCATGCTTTCTGCCAACACTTCTGTCCGGCAAATGAAACATGCACTCAAAATCACGCCCAATTGTTACAGTTGAGCCGGTTTTAAGTTTTATTCGTTGAGGTATAATATCATCAGAATATACCGTTGCAGCAATCTTATTCTGCATACTGATCACGAAAATATCCCCGTCGGATATTGGTTTTGTTTCCCCGGTTACTTTATTTGTGCATCCCCAAACACCGTTATTAAACACAAAAGAAAGGTGATTAGGAATTATATCTGTGCTCATAACTTTTAATGTATCTACATCAGATGATCCAATAGTAATAAGACCTTTATTTGAAGAAAGAGGAATATCTTTAATCATGTCCCCAATATAAACTCTAACATTGTAATTCATTTCTTCACCCTTTTCTTTTTAATTTTTAAGAAGTTGCTGATTTTTTTAGTATCAATTTCAAGCTCATCAAGCTGCTTTTTAGTGTCATTATTAGAAATAAAGAGCAGCATAAGACTCATAAAAGTATCCCACATCATTGGTCTCTTCTGGTTTTCGATAGAATTGATACTTTGCCTTGTCGAGCCTATAAATTCAGCCAGGTCTGATTGAGAAATTCCAAGAGTTTTTCTAAGTTCCGGCAAATGCTCTGCCATTAGACGCTGATAGTATTCTTTTTCAAAGTCTTGATTAGTCTTCTGATTTCCAGCCATATGCTTCTCCTATTCTTATAATCTCCTAGCCAAAGGCATGCTAAATTACATAGCTCTACCGTACTCTACCATACATTATAATAAATGTCGCATTATTTGTCAATAACCGTCGCATAAAATTGTCGTATTATTTGACATTTTTTATTTTAAAATTATTCAAAAATAGAATTTTATCACTTCTTTAATTAATCACACTATTTCTTGCCTCTTATTTTTTACTCACCCTCCTTTTCAATACTTTCGTCAATTACCCAGTCCCATGCCCCGCCTTACAACATCACACTTACTGCATTTTGTCACATTCGGCGTAACTTTCCGTTAAACTTAAACGCAGACCGATTTTGGTCTGCGTTTACTTACTTCTTATTCACACTATCTAAAACAGCATCCATATTATCAACAATAAAATGCTGTGCCTGCTTATTATACACCACCGTCAGATATTCACCACGCATGCCCTGTCTCTTTTCAACACCTATCCCCATGCGTTTCCCTGCCTCTGTAGGATGCTTTGTCATGCTTCCGTCACCTTTTGTTGCATACTCCAGCATATCAATACTCATAAGCCAATCTGCCAAATGGTTGTATGTAAGCTTTTTCATGTTTTCGCCATTTACGAGTGCATTTATCCTTTTTGCAATTTCACTAAGGGCAATCGGATTGTCTGAAAACTCATAATTCACAAGCTGTTCATCTGTTATTGCAAATGGGATTGTTCCCGGCTTTTTCCTTGCAGTTACTGTTCCCCCATTTTCAATCACCTTTCCCAGCACATCCGCAACATAGAAAAAGCACCTCGACAGCCTTACGTTATTAATGCAGTCGTCATCCCTAACTTCCGTATCGCTGATAGGGTCAATGCCGTTCGCCAGCTTTTCCATATAAACCTTTGCTCGCTCTAACAGTTCTACTTCTGTTGCCATGCATCCTCACATCTTTCCGTATAGATTATTTTCTCAACAATATACTTTTCTTTCATCCACTCAGGAAGGGAATTAATCAATTCATACAAATCGTCTTTCAATTGCTGTTTCGTAAGGCTTTTCAAATGCTTTATTAGCATTTCATCCATTGCACAGTTGAGTTCTTCTCGTTCCTCTTCGCTTTTTTCCACTTCTCTTATATATTCTTCCGCTTCATCCGGAAAAATTGCAAAATACAACGCAACCATATGCTTACATATTATTCTTCTGCCTTTTGCATTCGGGCAATTACATGTAGACCTTTTAGGATGTGCTAAATCTATGCAAACATCATAAGTTTGTCCTCGCCCTTTCACTTTTCCGGAATATAGATTTATCCCTATCTCTTCGTACGACTCAACTTTTTTGTCGCAATAATACTCGTACCCTCGCCACAACGATTGTCCGCTTGCCAGTGAAATCAAACTCATACTTATTTTCGCCTCTACTTGTCCCCATAGTGATATCTACAGGCTAATATATAAACATTCTCTTCATCCAACTTATATATCAGTCTGTCTTTATCATTAATACGTCTTGACCAAAATCCCGTCAAATTACCTGTCAGCGGTTCGGGTTTTCCGATTCCTTCATTTCCGTTTCTTGCGATATCTTCAATAAGATTATTTATCTTTTTTAATGTCTTTCTATCCTCGGTCTGCCAATATACATAGTCCTTCCATCCGTTCTCTGTAAAAATCTTATTCATCGCCATCTACCTCGATAAGATTATGTGCAGAAAACTTGCCTTTTTCTAGCTGTGCCTTGGATTCCATCAACCAATCGTAATTCGCCTTGTTACCCATAATGTATGCATTTTCCATAAGGTTATTATAGGTTTCCTCAGAAATCATAACGATATTCTTATTATCCTTCCTTGTAACAATCATTGTTTCATAATCATCTGTAACCATGTCCATATATGTTTTCATATTTTCACGAAGATTAGTATAATTTACTGCTAACATTAATATTACCTCCCTATCAAGTACAATATCCTGTACTTTCATTATAGCGTACAGAATATTGTACGTCAAGTCCTATTTTTAGTATATGCAACAAAATTCAAAACATTGCTACTTTCATGTAAAAAGTTCAGTTTTGTCCCAAAAGTGTCCCAAAACTTCAAAGTTTTAAAAGTCCCTAAAACCCAGTAATATCAGGGCTTTCAGAGATTTTTTTAAAAGAGTAATTTCGGTGAAGCAATCCGCCGTGTCACCGATTTACAAAAACCCGTTAAAGCAAACGGCGTAACTTTCCGATAAAACAAACACCGAGGTTTCCCTCGGTGTAGTCTACATAAACTGGCATTTTGAATTCTCGATTTTTAACCACTTTTCTGCTCATTTGTGCACTCAATTTTCACTCACTGCCTCTTTGTCATTTGACCGAACGAAACAAAATGCAGTGACTCAAGTGCAAAAACAGATATGTCCCCCGTTGCACGCATTTGCCCCTTAAGAAAAGTTGACAATAAATATACGTTCCCATTTGTCTTCTAATTCTTATTTATTTGTATGTTTCTTCAAGTTCATGCTGAATTTCTTCTGCTCGTTTAATTTGTTCATTCAAGTTCCATTTTCCAATGTTAACACCATCTTTGAGAAACATAGAACCACATTGATGAAAATAAAATTCAATGTTTCTCTCCCTCGCTTCTATATACAAATCTCTTACCCACTCATACATAATAGGTCTAACATCTGCTTTGGGAGCCATTTCACCACCTACATTTACACACTTGATTAAACCTGTATCCAGGTATTTTCCAAGAGATATAGGTGAAATCAGCGGTGAACAAAAAACTTCACGATGTTTTAATGGCGCTGCAAGAAAGGAAGGCAATCGTTTATCTGCCATCTCTTGATTTTCGATGGAAATACTCAAATGGAAATGTTCCCAACCATCGCCCCAATCTGATGGAAGACAATCTTTTATTCTTTCAGGGCGTTTGGTCGTTGTTACAAAAACACAGTCTTTTCTTCGCCTAATAAAGTCCCAACAACCATCTCTCCACTCATCAGTTTCTTCGATGAAAAAATCTGAAGAAAAGCAAAGTTTGACCAAAGAATGAGGTGGACAATCTTTGTCCTTCAATGCATAGGTTGTCTTGCCTTTTGTGATTATAGTGGTATCTCGACCATATCTCTTATCCATTTTGAATACAAAGCAATTCTTACAACCTGGACTTGCTTTTTTGCATCCGTGCCACGGGTTCCAAGGTATCGCCTTTTCAATTTCTGTATTTTGCATAGTATCACCTCGTCAAATTCAAGTTTATTGACTTAATTATACCACCCCTCAAACCTCTTTACAACAACTTTCGTCAATCACCCATTCCCGCGCTACATCTATCAAAATCGCATTCACTGCATTTTGTTGGCTCAAGTGAAGCGCTCCGAAGAGTAACCGATTTACAAAAACCCGTAAAAACCAACGGAGTAACCTTCCGATAAAACAAACACCGAGGTTTCCCTCGGTGTAGTCTACATAAATCGCCATTTTAAATTCTTGATTTTTAGCTCATTTCTTACACTTAATTTTCCTCACTGCATTTTGTTACATTCGCCCCCTCAATCCGCACGGCAACAATTCGCACAAGGTTTTGTAAAACAATCTGCTATACAAGTATTTCTATCCCCAGCTTTCTCTATCATCTATTCCGTCTTAGCCAAACTACACCTGGCACCACAAGCAGTATATACCATAGAAAGAAAACTTTTTCGCCCAAAATATTATTAGTGAAACAAATAGTATAAACCATATATATCGCCAGCACACGATACGCATAACAAATAATAATACACAATTTAGTTTTATATGAATTATCATATTTTAATAAGTACGATAGGCTTATGCGACAACCAATTTTATTGTTTTTCATCATTTTTCGTATTGTTTTCCACTTTCTATTGGGGAACAACCAAGATAGCGCATTATAAGTAATAACTCCAACTATAAATTCTGTCAAAAAAACTGTGCTTATTGTAGTTATAATCTTAGCTAATAAATCGTTCATAATCATATTAAGTCCCTCAATTCGTCCTTAACTGGTGCAACTATGGAAGTGCCTGCTTTTGTACATTCTTCCATCCCCAGCTTGCTTTATTTAACTGCATTCTATCAAAATTCTCCACTTCCGTCAATCACCCATTCCCACGACCATTTACAAAAAACCCTTTTGTATTGAACAAACGGCATCTGAATGATATAATAATTGCGAATGATACTTTTAAAACTATTTGATTAAATAGTGCCTCTCTGTTCTGCGGTGAAATGATTCAAGTCAAAAGGGTGATTACTATAAAAAAATTTATATCTTTTGCATTATCAATAATACTTCTGTTTACAAATATCTGTATATTGAATGTTTCCTGTCGGGCGCAGGAAACAAAGTATATGCACATATCCTTTGACGATGTTTACGCATGCCTGGATGACATTAGCGATAACCCTTACAATTCTATATTTGAAAATTCTTTTTTCGCAGGATTAAAAAAGCTGCACGATGATTACGGTGCAGTTTTCACCCTCAATTGCTTCAATACATCCACAAAAAATTCAAGCTATGACATTTCAAACCTTCCCGACACTTATCGGGATGAATTTGCCTCGTGCTCGGACTGGCTCAGGTTTGCTTTTCATGCAGAATGCGACACAACTGCTTATGGCAGCACATCGTTTTCAAACAACCTTGCAACCCCCGTCGAAAGCGCTTTATCCTACAACAAGTTCACCTCTGCAATTGTGCATGCAACAGGGAGCGCAGAAAGCATAGATACAGTAACCCGTCTTGGCTTCTTTACAGGCACGGCAGAAAACGTCAAAGCAATGATTGATTGTGATTATGGTATAACCGGTCTTCTCGCCGCCGATGACACTAGGCTGTCTTACTATTTTGATACTGCGTTAAATGATTATATTTCAGAAAACAATGACTATTATGACGGTCTACTCAATTTACGTATAATCCGCTCACAAAGAAGGTTGGAAAGCGTAGCAAACACCTCAACAGCACTGAACTCGCTGACGTCCTACAACGGTAATATGATTGAAATTTTCACGCACGAGCAGGACTATAAGGGCTCCGTCCCTGACCGTCTTAAAGCTTATATTGAGTGGGCAGTCAATCAAGGCTACGGTTTCGGTTATGCCATGGATATTGAAGGCGAGCTTTTGAAGATTCCAGCTGTAACAGTTTCGGAGAACACCAAAACCTACACTCTTAAGGTGAATGCCGACAATGTAACAATTCTTGTGGCTGTATACGATGATAACGGAAGCTTAACCCATCTGACAAAGACAATCCCCCATAACAACACCGCTTCCGTGAGCTTGAACTCCTCTGCCGACACGGCAAAGGTCAAATTCATGCTGTGGAGTTCAGTTAAAAGTCTGCACCCAATATCCTCGGCAGTTTCATCCGCCTGAAAACAAAACAAAGGTTGTAATGCCACATATCACAAAAGAGGAAATGCGTTGCATTTCCTCTTTTATTATCTGCATAAAAACAAAACACACCGAGGTTTCCCTCGGTGTGTTTGCATAAGCTACTGTTTTATATTATCTCAACAATCTGCCACTTCTGGCTTTCGCCGCCGTGAACGGCATTCTGTACAATACCTTCTTCGTATTCATCAATGGGAAGCGCTCTTCCTCGTGCGGTTATGTAGTATCCACCTTCTACACTTTCAATCGAGAACTTCTGGTTGTCGCCTGCACCCTGATCCCATACAATAATCTTTACACCGGGGTCCATCCAATGGTTATAAACATCAAGGTTTCTGTCGGTTTCCACTGTGCGGATATGATAAAAGCCTTCTGTTCCGCTATCAAGTATTTTAAACTTCTGCCCTTCAGCCTTTGTAAATTCCGATGTAAAAAGGTTATTACCTTCCGCCGTGAGTGCCTTACCCGACTGACAGTTTATAATAGCATAAATTTTGTCGGGGGAAATTTCAACCGCGGGAGCTTCTTTCTGCAATTTTATTAAACTCCCGTCACTTGAAGCAGTAAGACCAAATTCAGCCTCCACAACAGCATCAGAGAGATAAAACGTTCCGTTTTCTTTTATTACTCCTGCATCATATTCGCACTTAAACCCGTTTACATAAAGCGTTGTTTCCTTGCCTTTTACAGCTGCAGTGTCAATGCCGTTTACAAAAAGGCTGTCTGTTTTTTCGTCGTAGTCAACCGTCACGCCTAAAGCCTCGGCTATATCGTCAACAGAAGCAACCCAAACCTCCTCTGCCAATGCGCATGAACTTCCGAAAACTAACATCAACGCAAGAATTATTAAACCTATCCTTTTCATTACCACACCTTCTTTTCGTATGTAATTGCACTCTTGGGCAATACTGTAACAATGCTGTTTCCTATCCTTACCTTCTTTGCTTCAGTGTTTGTGTTATAGATTGTTACACGAGTTTCGTTTTCATATCTTTCAATGCCTGCAACAGTATTTGTAAGCTCCATATCAGTGGGCGCTTCAAATTTTTCAGTTTCAACACTGTCCCAGGGCTCTATCGTAACATTTACATTTCCCTGTGACTTCACGCTGATTTTTCCGTCCACAGCGCCAACATAAGTAACAAGGCTATCTTCCATTTCCCATGTAAGATAAGTTTCGTTATTTATATCAACTGTTGCATTGCCCACAAGTGTAACACGGTAACAAGCCGTATCACCCCATATATCCACATCAAAGGTCTTTTCTCCTGTAAATGATGCCATCTGAGAATAGCCGTCTATCTTACGGCTCGTCGCATCTATAGTGTGGCACATCTGTTTTGCAATTTCTTCAGCGCACTTGAATTTTTCGTGGTTTGTCATATCCTCGCTTATCTGTACATCTGTTGCGTTGATAACGGCTATTCCCATATCTTTCAGCACGGAAGCATCCGCGTCTGAGTAAACAACCACATAGTCGCCCTCTTCACCCGAAATTTCTTCAATTGAACCTACAGCTTTAATTGCTACAGTTTCATCAAAGAAGTATTTAAGCATTTCACCAATTTCTGCTTCATTGCCTTTTCCCACAACAAACACAGTCACAAAGTCTTCCTTTGCTCTGCCTCGTGTTACTGTAACCATTCTTTCTTCGTTATTCCAATCTACATTCATACCAAAGGCTTCCGCAATAACTCTCACAGGCACCATCGTTCTGTCGTTTACAATTACGCTTTCGGCATCCATTTCTTTTTCCAAGCCGTTCATAGTATATATACGTGTGCCTATAACTGTTTCAAACACGGAATTATTCTTTGATATTATTACCTTTCCGTTATCGTAGAAAACATCAAAGTCAAACATTTCGGCAATAAAGCGTAAGGGCACCATTGTTCTGTCGTTTTCAATATAGGGTGCAGAATCAATCGCCAGTTCCATACCGTTGATGTCTGCCTTATCGCTACCAATCCAAAGCCTTAAGCCCGATTCAGGGTAATAGCTTAAATGAGGTGGCTGGTTGTAGCTACTGTTCTGCCACACAATACCCATGCGGTATACGTGGTCTGTCATTAACGGCGGCAGAGAAAATTCAGTGGGGATAGTTGTTGTGTAAATTCTCAGCGCCGTATTTTCCTGAGTTTTCCAGATAATTTCCTCTCGCCAGTCACCAAACATATCAACACTAAGGCAGGGTGTGCTCTTAGTGCCGTTAATAGCACTTGCTCCATCATTCCATGTATCAATCAATGTAACACGACTGCCATCTGCCGCATAGTCCGAAACTGTTGTGCCTCCAAGCAGTTCTTCGTACAAATCGCCGTCCCAGTATACTCTGAAACAGGAACCGTAATCGCCTACGGTAACATCCTCACCTAATGAATTAATTCTTCTTGCTCCACTGCCCACGTTTACAATATAGTTACCACCAAATGGTCCTACACATGCTATCATACCTCTGCCTGTGTCCTTTGCGCCGGGTATATCAAATATTTTTTCACCTGTAGCTGCATCGTGAATAGTATAGCCAAACTGCCCGCCTTCATGAACAGAGAAAAACTCTAACCCTTCGTTATCAGGGTCAAAGTCACCAAGGTGCATAGCATCGCCGTGGCCTTCAAACCCGCACCATAATACACTTCCGTCATGGTCAAGGGTTAACGAGCCTAAGAATATTTCGTCATAGCCGTCATTATCTGCATCTGCAACAGAAATATTGTGGTTACCGTTGCCTCCGTATTGCCCCATACCTTCATCGGCAGTATCGAAGCGCCAAACCTTCTTTATTTCGCCGTTTTTATATGTATATGCACTAACTACTGTTCTTGCATAGTAGCCCCTCTGGAACACAAGGTGCGGTGTTACACCGTCAAGATATGCAACACAGGCGTTATATCTTTCTGAGCGATTTCCGTAGCCATCGCCAAAGCTTTCAAAGGTCGCCCTGCCCACGTTTTGCGGATCAAAATCGCATTTAGCAAGCAGCTTACCCGTTGCACCTTCAAAAACTGCAACCCACAAGGGACCTTCAAGGTTTCTGCCGTTACCGTCACGCCAGTCTTTTTCGCCGTCACCTATCACATTACCTTCTCCGTCAATTGTGCCGTCGGATATACGGAAGGAAACCTCGGACTTTCCGTCCCCATCAAAGTCATAAACCAAAAACTGTGTATCGTGAGCACCCGCACGAATATTAACGCCTAAGTCAATTCTCCACATAAGTGTGCCGTCAAGCTCGTATGCATCAATAAAAACTCTTCCCGTTTTTCCGCCGCTTGCCGCATCACGTGCATTCGAAGGATCCCATTTTAAGACAATTTCCCACTCGCCGTCGCCGTCAAGGTCGCCGAGCGATGCATCGCCGGGAGAATATGTTGCAGGGAGTAAAGCATTATAAACTGTTTTTCGAACAGCCTCTGTCATTTCACGCTCTGCGTCACGCATAATAAAGCGGGTTGCATTTTCCTTTTCGGAAAGCATTATTGTGCCCTCATCGTCAACACGAAGATATAACCCGCTCTGCTCACCCTTTAAATAACAAGCGTTTTTTTCTTCTTCAATCATAAAGCGCTGGTTGTTACCATTGTTATATGCATACACACCGAGCACGCTTCCTACATCTATCTTCCAATCAACAACATCTAAGCAGATACCCTCATCGTTTATGAAAACTGTGTAACCGTTGCCGTAAGGGTAGAGTGTCCACTCTGTACCTAAAGCAATATCTCCCCCGTTTTCAGGTGTCATTACAACACGCTGCAGGTCAGGTATTGTAACCTCATAAGGTTGAGGCACTGATACAGGCACTTCCAGGTACTGACTGCTCCACACAGAAACTTGGGTATCATTTATTTTATACTCGCCCGTACCATCTCCCCCTGCATCGGTATAGTTTGTAACAGTTGTTGTGGCAATAGCCTCGCCATTACGATAAATTGTGTATTCCTTGCCATCTTCCTCCATAGGCCATGACAAGAAAACGCCCTCATCTGTTTTAATGGCAACAGCCCGGTTAACGCCCTCTGCATGAGCCGGTATTACCATAAGAAAAAGTACAATTAGTGTAAGTACAAATTTTTTCACATAATTCCCCTCTTTTTTAGTTATTGGATATATTTTATCAAAATTCCCTGCGTCCGTCAATCACCCATTTCACACGCCCTGTCTACCCAAACACCTCTTACTGCATTTTGTCTGCTTCTCCGAGGGGCTCAGGCGAGTAACAGACCTCGGAGAACAAACCCAAAACAAATGTCGTAACCTTCCGACAAAACTTAAAAGCAACCGATTTTTCGGTTGCTTATTTGTATTTACATCTTTAAACAATGCAAAAAATGTATGTCTCCAAATTCACATTTGTTCAAGAGCGCAGAGTTTTTCAATTACAAGCGGTATGTAAAATTTTCTGTAGCCAGCCTCATTTGGATGCGAGCCGCTTGCACCTATAATAAATTCTTTCATTTGATCAGCATCTCTTGTGTCAAATGCAGTGTCGGAAAACACATCGGCGATTTCAACACCCCATTCCCTGCATATTGCCACAGCGGCATCATGCAGCGTGAGCTGAACACTCCAATCACGTGCCGCATTTTTATGAACAGCCACAAATAAAAGCTTTGCATCGGGCCATTTTGTTTTAATTGTATAAATTATTTCCTCAAACGCTCCGCAGAAGGTTTTGTTGTCAAAGCTTGTTTCGTTGCGCCCCTTTGGATAACCTATATTTTTCAAAACGCAGCTATATGCATCATTGGTATAGCCGTCAAACAGAACTATATCGGGCTTTAAGCAAGATGCATTCCTTACCTGCGTGACGATGGTATTTTCACCTGTGTCAATAACTGTCGCACCGTTTTTTGCATTCATTGTAAGGGTAATTTTAGTTTCATCGGCAATTAGTTGCATAAACGATGTTTCAGGAGCGGTATGTCCGTAAACAATACTGTCGCCAAAAGCATATACATTTTTCCCTTGCAATAGATTCATATTCATAAAAAACATCTCCTTGGTTTTTATTATAGAGATTTATAAAATAAAAATCAATGCTAATTTTATCCATCAATCACCCATTCCCACGCTACATCTACCAAAACTCTATTTACTGCATTTTGTTCGCTTCTCCGAAGCGCTCCGACGGGTAACTGACCTCTCTAAACCCGTTAAACAGAGCAGCGTAACCTTTAGATAAATTTAAACGCAGACCGAAATCGGTCTGCGTTTAAATTTTTTGTATTTCCGGAATCTTTCGCTTTGCATAAAACTATTCTTCAATCATCTCCGAAAAACATTCTATATTTTTATTCCAGAGAAATACCTTAACCATTTTATCCTTCGCCTTAATGTCAACTTTAAAGGTTTCCACGCCACAAGGCACCTCTACATTTCTTGTAGCCACATCTTTCAACATCATATCCTCGTATGCGGCAACAATCATTATATATTTTCCGGGATCATCAAAATCTGTTTCAATGCTTACATAATCGTCGCCTTTTTCCTTAACGGCTACTATACCGGTGTTTAAAAAATCCGAATACACCTTAAAATAGTCTACGGATATACTCAAATCCTTTACTCCTGTGACAACCTTATCCAACACCTCTACCTTAATGGTATGCTCGCCGTATTTGAGGTCCTTCTTTGAAAACACGAGGAAATCCGTCCGCTTTTCCTTAGAATTAACAGAGTAATTCTCTCCGACCTTTTCTCCGTCAATATAAATATTTACAGCATTATAATTCGGCTTCGCAACAGAATACAACTCTATTCCCGTGCCGTAAAACTTAAGCTCAGCCGTACTTCCCTTTGTCCAGGAGCAGTTGTTTGTGGACATGTAGTGGTCACTTTCAGTATACATTTGCCATGAGCCGGCATACCTTACCCTGCCATCGTTACTGTCAACAATTTCTTCTCGACCGCCTGTTTCACAAATTTCTTCTGACAGTTCACTTTCCGTTCCTTTTTCGCTTACGGATGAAACCATATATGTGTATACTTTATCCATCGGTGCAGAAGCATCCTTATAGATTCTGCCTTTTACGTCAGAAGCAACAAGCTCAAATTCACCCTCATCGGCTTTGCGGTAAATATTGTAGCCTTTAACACCCTTTACTTCATCCCAGGAAAGCTTAACACGGTTTTTGCCATATCTTATTGCCTCAATATTTTTGGGTGCAACAACTACGCCACTATTACTGATTGTATACGCTTCGCCTTTTTCCGCCGCAAAGCTGATACGGTTTTTCTGCACTGTTTTATATGCTATATTGTTGCCCTTTGAATCAGTAATTTTCAATTCGTCGCCTGCTGTCAGCTGCACGACGCAATCTCCGCCTTCATTTGCCTTAATTGTAACTTCGTTTGCTATAGAGTCATTCCATTTAATACCGACCTCATAGTTGCCTCTTGCCACGAGCCCTTTAACCTCGCCTTCGCTCCATGCCGAAGGAATTGCAGGTAGAATATTGATGTATCCCATATTGCTTTGCATTAAGGCTTCTGCAACACCTGCCGTATATCCAAAGTTGCCGTCAATCTGGAAAGGCGGATGCGTGTCCCAGAGGTTATCAAGGATACCTGTTTTCATAAGAGTTTCAATGAGCTGATACATATGCTCCCCGTCACCAAGTCTCGCCCATGTGTTAATTCGCTGCCCCATTGCCCAGCCTGTGGAAGCATCAACTCTTGCATCAAGTGATACCCTTGCCGCTTCAAACCACTCGGGAGTATCAACAGATATAAGGTCTCCGGGGTATAAGCCTAAAAGGTGCGAAATATGTCTGTGACCATATGCATCGGACTTCGGTACACTGCCTAAGGTTGTTTCTTCGTACCATTCCTTGATTTGTCCATCGTCGCCTATTTCAATTGGCACACGAAGCCTTGACAAAATGCTTCGCCACTCGTTCAATACCTCTTCATTCTCACCGAGAATTTCGCCTGCTGTGATTGTATCTGTGAAAAGCTGCCATATAAGAGACTGTTCATATGTATTTCCGTTTGTTCTTGGACCATGCTCAGGTGAGTATGCAGGAGTTGAAATAAGCCTTCCGTCTTCATCCTCAATAAGAACCTGGGAATAGAACACAGCCTGCTCCTTCATTATAGGATAAATGGTTTCACGAAGAAAATCTTCATCCAGGGTGTATTCATAATATTCCCACACATTCTGCAGCATCCAGGGCACGCTTGCGGGAGACCATCCCCAGTCAAAGCTCCAGCCCGGAGCTGTCCAGCCGTAAGGCGTTGATTGAGTGTTTGCAGTAAAGCCGTTCTCGGGGTTTTCATCTGTAGACTCAACACCGAAGTAGATATTTGCCGTAACTCTTCCGGGCTCACGGAAGCCTTCGACATAGTCAATCATAGGGATTGCACACTCTTTGAGATTAGTGTTATATGCATGCCAATAGTTCATTTGCAGGTTTACATTTATATGATAGTCCGAATTCCATGCACTTCCGTTTTTACCTACCCATATACCTTGCAGGTTTGCAGGCAAAATATTATTCTCTCTGGAAGAGGACACTAAAAGATATCTGCCGTATTGGAACAACAGCACCTCAAGATAAGCTTTGTATTCTTTTTCAAGGGCATCAGCCTTATATGCCGCTAAAAGCTCATCTGTGGTTACCTGAGGCATCTTCTGTCCAAGGTCAAGCTCCACTCTTCCAAGTAACTCTGTAATATCTTCTATGTGCTCTTCCTTCAATTTCTCATAGTTCTTTTTTGTTGCATTATTTACATAGCTTATAACTCTCGCGTTAAGTTCATCCTGCGTTTCTCCGGTACGATAAATGGGATAATCGAGAGCATAATCTGTTCCCATGCTGAGAATAATTATTGCCTCATCTGTATCCTTTACATGAAGCTTTTCTCCAATGGGCAATATAGTGCCACTATTTGTTGTAACTTCAAGGAAACCTGCATATTTAAGCTGATTATCGTCCAGCTCACCTGTTAAAAGGATAGTATTGTCGATAGCTTCAACTTCCGAGCTCCTTGGTGCAGCTCCGCCGTTTTCACTCTCCAATGCAATGTTTACATCCAGTTCTCCGCCATCAGTTGTAAGGTGGATAACCATAACGTTTTCTTGATAGCTTGTAAAAATCTCACGAGTGTAGTGAACTCCATTGTAATCATATTCCACAAAAGCAATACCGCTTTCGATATCAAGGCCGCGTGAGTAGTTTTCAACACTCTCCACTTTCCCAAAATCAAGATAGAGGTTACCAAACTGCTGATATCCGCCGTAGCCGTCAGAATCACCGATAAGCTTATCGCAAAGCTTTGATGCCTCGGTATTTTTCCCTTCGGCAAACAATCTCTGTACTTCCTTTAATGTTTCGCCGTATTTTCCGTATTCAACATTATTTCCGCCATTGTAGTCAGGTCTTGATTCAGCAGGGCCGCCTGACCACATAGTTTTTTCGTTTAATGTAATTCTTTCAACATCGTATCCGCCGAATACATTGCCGCCGATATTACCGTTGCCAACAGGCAAAGAAAGCTTTTCCCATGCATCATAGCTTTCTGTATCCGCAGGCTTGTCATACCGGATTTTATACTCGATAGCTGCATCCTCTGTCATAATATCCTCCTTTTCTGCCTTTACGGGCACAATGCTTAACAGTATTGCAAAAACCATAATCGCTGATAAAACCTTTTTCATCTATATCACACCTTTCTTTGATTTAATTATAACATTCATTCCTTCAACCGTAAATGCACCCACACGTCATATTTATTTGAAAAATGACACATTTTTGCTTTGACATTTCATTGTATAATGATACAATGGAATAAAGGAGGTCTGTGCTATGACATTCATAGAAGAAGCCAATATGTTCCTTCAGTTTGAAAACTTAACAGTAAAGATTTTAAAAATAAGTCACGGTATTTTTCATAAGCCCTTCCAACGGCATCGTCACGGGAAAAATTTTTACGAGCTTCACTATATTGCCGGGGGTGGTGGAACACTTGTTACCGACGAGGGTGAATATCCGCTTGAAAAAGGGCTTATTTATATGACAGGTCCTCTTATTTATCACGAACAGCTTACCGACACTGATAATCCCACCGAAGAATACTGTATTCAGATGGAAATTATTCCCTCTAAAAAATCCGATATTTATCCGGCGGCTAACCTTCTTTGCGAAACTCATTTCTGGATAGGAAAGGATTTATACAATGTCTTCCCTTATTTCGAATCTATACGTAAGGAATGTGTATGCAAGCGCATAGGCTATATTCAGGCTACGGAAAGCTTCGTGTCGCTTATTCTTACCGCGCTTGTCCGTAACTACTCAGGCGATGCCGAACAATCTGTTTTTGAAAAAAATACACCCGACTACAGAAGACTCAACATAGTTGAAGATAGCTTTTTTAATGATTACAAAACCCTTACCCTTGAAGAATTGAGTAAAAGGCTTAGTTTAAGTCCCAGGCAAACTCAACGCTTTCTTGTAAAAAGCTACTCTAAGAGCTTTTCTGAGTTAAAAGCCGATGCAAGGCTTAACGTAGCAAAAAAGCTTATCAGAGAAGGTTGGAAAACCCACGATGCCGCTGTGGCAGTAGGCTACAGTGATGCTCGCAGTATAAAGAATAAGCTTTAACACCCCCAATCAGCTTGATATTATTCTTCAATAAAAATTTTCAAAAGTGTCCCAAAATTTCAAAACTTTGTATACGCCTTAAGCCCCTGCCAACTGGGTTTGAGGCATTTTTTAGAGCAATTTTGAAGAAGCATTACGCCGAGTCCCCGACCTACAAAAACCCGTTAAAACACAAACGGTCCTGCATTGCAGAGCCGTTTTCCAATGAATATTCCGGAAAGATTTTATAGTGTACAAAAAAGCCAATATCTGCAATCTTTTCAGCAATATATATGCTACCAAAATTCGCGGAATTAAGGTATAATAATTATAATAATGAAGGAGGGTTTTAATATGAAGAAAATCGCATTGTTTTTAGCTTGTGTATTAATGCTGCAGCTTGTGCCGGCATTAGTAGTTTTAGGCGAAGATTATGCTCCCCAAAATCTGACAGAAAACGTTTTTAACCTCAATGTGGGTTGGAAGTTTAAAAAAGCCGATGTGCCCCACCCCATGGCAGAGGCAATGGCAAGCATGGTCCGTGAGGGAAAAGCCTTTTATGAAATAGGCTATGACGATTCCGACTGGGAAAATGTAAGTGTTCCTCACGCACCCAATGCCGAGGACTCTTTCGACAACATTATCAAAGACGCAGGCGAAGCAAGCCTGTACCGCGGATATATGATGTACAGAAAGCACTTTACCTTAGGTGATGCTTCGGACAAAAAGTTCATTTTGGAGTTTGAGGCTATAAGACAGACAATTTATCTTTACATAAACGGAAGCTTTGTTGGCTATTATGAGGCAGGCACTGCCCCTGTAGGCTTTGATATATCCTCGTTTGTTACAGAAGGTGACAACCTCATTGCCTTAATTACCGATAACTGTGCATACCGCGGTACAACCTTCACCACAGCTGAAACAATCCCCGGCAATACACCCGGCGACCATTCAGGCTGGGGCTTCCAGTGGAACCAGAAGGACTTTAATGAAGTTCAGGGCGGTATTACAGGCAATGTAAACCTTTATGTTACCTCTCTTATATACCAGACAAGACCTCTTTACAACAATCTCAAGACAACAGGCAACTATGTTTACGCAACTGATTTTGACCTAAAAAACAAAAGTGCAACAATCAACGTAAAGGCTGAGGTCAGAAATGAAAGTGGTACAGACAAGGATGTTACATTGAACGTGTACATTAAAGACGGCGATAAGGTTATATCTGCGTTTTCTGCTGCTGCGACAACTGTTAAGGCAGCCGGTGACACAGGTGTGGTTTTTGAAACTGTAGTTCCCTTTGATGCATACAGCGAAAACCCTGTGCCCACAAATGCTGATACTGTTGATGTAACCTACATAACTGCAACAAGCAGAGTAGATAATCTGAATTTCTGGAGCATTGATAACCCATATCTTTACGATGTAATAACAACACTTACCGTAGACGGTGAGGTTATCGACACACAGATAATGACAACAGGCTTCAGAGAGGTTATATTTGACATAGACAACGGCGGTCTCCTTATTAACGGCGAAAGCACATATCTTAAGGGCTATGCCCAGCGCTCCACAAACGAATGGGCAGTTATAGGCGTTGCCAACGACTGGCTTTCAGATTACGACATGCAGCTCGTACGCGAATCGGGTGCAAACTTTATCCGTTGGATGCACGTTTCCCCCAAGCCCGTTGCAATCCGAGCAGGTGACAAATACGGTGTTGTATCGGTGTGCCCTGCAGGCGACAAGGAAGCTGACTCAGACGGAAGAAGCTGGGACATGAGAATGGAAGCAATGCGTAATGCAATTATTTACTTCCGTAATTCTCCGTCTGTAATTTTCTACGAAGCAGGCAACGCGGCAATTTCGCCCGAGCACATGCAGGAAATGACCGACATGAGAAAGCTACTCGACCCCTTCGGCGGCAGATTTATGGGTTCAAGAAGTATAACAACAGTCGAACAGCTTGCCGCTGCCGAATGGGTAGGCACAATGATTTACCGCTACGACTCATGGGCAAAGGGCTCGATGTATGAGCTTAATAAGCATATGCCCATGATTGAAACTGAATACAAGCGTGACGAAGCTCCCAGACGAGTATGGGACGACTACTCCCCTCCCTATTATGACTATGTTAACAAGTGGCTGGGCGCGGGTGCCAAAAAGACAGACGGCTACGATGTTTGGGACCTTACCCAGGAGGACATGAGTGTTACTCTTGCCTCTGAAGGCGACGGCTACGGCTATTTCTACCACAACCGTGTAGGCGGCAGCACAGGCAACGACTACTACTCCGGTGCGGCAATGATGGTATGGTCCGACTCTAACATGCACGGCAGAAACGCAGGCAGTGAAAACGCAAGAACATCGGGCAGAGTTGACCCTGTCAGAATAAAGAAGGAAAGCTTCTACGCAGTTCAGGCAATGCATTCTGAAGGCGCAGATATACATATTATCGGACATTGGAACTACCCCCAAAACACAGAAGAAAACTACAACTATAACGACAAAGTGTGGAACGGTACCTACTGGGAATATACAGACACCGTTTTGCGCCGTGACCCCACAAAAAAGACAGTGTACGTTATAGGCACCGAGCGCTGTGACCGCATTGACCTTTATATAAACGGTGCTTTAGTTAGCTCTTGCAGTATGCCCAGAGATACTTTTGTGTTTGAATTCCCCGACATTGACGTAACGCAGTCAGGCTATATAAGTGCAATTGCCTACAGTACCGAAGGCAAGATTATCGGCATGGACAGGATTGACACCGCAGGTCCTGCAGCAGGAATTCGACTTACACCCGTGACAGGGCCCGAAGGGCTCCGTGCTGACGGCAGTGACATCTGCTATGTAGATGTTGAAGTGGTTGACGAAAACGGCAACGTTTGCCCGCTTGCTTACGATAAAATAAACTTTACCTTTGAAGGCGAGGGCGAGTTCCTCGGCGGCTATAACTCGGGTACATTTGATGACACAAGCGTTATCCATAAGGATTATTGCTATGCCGAATGCGGCGTTAACCGCGTTTTTGTAAGAAGCTCAAACACTGCAGGCGCATTTACACTTACAGCAACTATTGAAGGCTTACCTTCATCAACTATAACGGTTGAATCTGTAGAGTTTAAAACCGAAGGCGGAATGAGCACACTTTCACAGCAGGCATATCCCGCAAATGTTAAGACAGAAAAGGAAAAAACTCTTTTCGATACTCTTGTTGAGAAAAACGTTAAAAATGCGGCTGTACGTAAAAAGAGCGACGTTTACAAGCTTGCTGTAATTAAAAACGCCGAAACAGGTAAAATGCTTGCAGTAGTTGACGGCAAGCTTACAACAATTGAGGGCGATGAAAATACCCCCGAAGCATTATGGAAAATGAGCCTTGTAGGCAACGAAACCTACTCCTTGAGAAACGTTGAAACAAGCCTTTGCATAGACGTGCCCGGTCTTTCCACAAATGTGGGCGAAGTGCTTATTGTATACGCCTCCAACTCAGGCGACAATCAGAAGTGGCAGGCCAAGTACGACGAAAACAATCTGGCAACATTTGTTTCAAAAAGCTCAGGCCTCACAATGGAGCCTTCAGACGATTCAATCGTGCAGAATGAAGCCTCCGATGCTTTAAGCCAGAGGTGGATAATTACCGAAATTGAGGAAAAAGACGTTTACACAGTTAAGGTAAACGGCACCGAGGTTGAGTTCAAAACTCCTGCTTACCGCCCTGACAGTTCAACAGGCGTACTTTGCGAAGTTCGAAGTGTGCTTGACGCGTTAGGCGTAGACTACACCTACGAAACCGAGGGCAAGGTAAAGCTTACCATTACTTCTTCCGGTGCATCCTTAAAGGAAGGCGAAACAACTATCAATATCGGTGCTGAATCTAACCTTACCAATGCAGAATTTTATGTTGAAAACGGCGAGATTATTGCAGAAATATCTGCTGTGCTCAATTATGTTGATGCTGTAGAGGTTGTTACAGATACTGATAATAAGACTGTTGAAATCTCCAACTAAGTAAATTACACCCAAATAAACGCGACCGAAAATTCGGTCGCGTTTATTTATATAAAGCTTTGTTTGTATACCCGTCAGCAGTATATGGAATACTATATAAAAAACGGAGATTAGCAATGTCAAAATTTAACTACTTTAAAGGCTGGTATTTCAAATGCTCCGCAAACAACAAAACAATTGCATTTATTCCTGCCTTCCACAGCAGCAATCAAAGAGAAAGTGCCTCATTACAAATTATTACGGATGAGAGGGTATTTAACGTCCCGTTTGATTCATTGGAATATTCCCAAAAGCCGTTACGCATAATATTGGGGAATTCTGTTTTCTCTGAAAAAGGTATAAATCTGAATATCAAAACTGATAACCTTACCCTTACAGGTCACCTCCGCTTTGGTCCTCTTTCGCCTCTTAAATATGACATTATGGGGCCCTTTTGCTTTGTTCCGTTTATGCAATGCAGGCACAGTGTTTACAGTATGCGTCACTTTATTGACGGAGAGATAATTCTTAACGGTCAGCAGCTGAATTTTCAAAATGGGGTTGGTTATATTGAGGGCGATTGTGGCTCGTCCTTTCCCTCACGATATATATGGACTCAGTGCTGCTTTGAAAACGGGGCGCTGATGCTGTCAGTTGCGGACATACCGTTGTACGGATTTAATTTCACAGGAATTATAGGTATAGTTTTGTTGCATGGGAAGGAGCACCGAATCGCCACCTACCTTGGTGCCAGGCTGAAAGCTTCTGACAAAAATACAGTCACCATAAAGCAAGGTGATTATGAGCTCACCGCAAAGCTTATAGAAAAGAATCCGCAAGTGCTTTACGCTCCCATAAAAGGTGACATGAAAAGAGCTATTCACGAAAGTGCTTCCTGCAGGGCGTATTACGAATTTTTTTACAAGGATAAGCCTCTTTGCAAATTTACAAACGACAGAGCAAGCTTCGAATTTGAATACAGTTGACACAATCAAGCTCTGCGGCGTAGTTTTATGGCATGTTCAAACAATCCGTGTTTTGTGCAATAAAAATAAATTCTGTCGCCGTATATTTTCGGGATACGTACTGCGCCATCCTGCTCCGGATATAATTTCACTGTCAGTACTCTGTCAAACCTTACGTACGAGACAAAGCTGATGTAGTGCTCCTTTGTCATTTCGTGGTTGAATTCAATGTATAAATCGTCCTCGATTTCAGTGATTTTAACAGCGTGCTCATCATCCGCAGGCGATGCTTTTATTGCCTGCAGCTGCTTGCCGCAGCAGGTAAGTTGGCAATTGCCGACGCCCTGCATAAAGCTTGTGCAAACAGGGCACACGTAAAACTTTATTCTTTTCATGTTACCTGCATCTCCCGAATTAGTTTCTAAATTTCCCGACAAAAGTGTTTTTTCGCTCACCCCAAGAAGGTTTGCCAAAGCCGATAATGTAGCCACATCGGGAAAGCCATGTCCTGTTTCCCATTTTGAAACTGTTTTCGGCACAACCCCGAGCCTTTTTGCAACCTCGGCTTGTGTCATACCTTTTGCCTTTCTTAAATCACATAGAAGTTTTCCGCTTTTTATTAAGTCCACTTTCTTTCACCTCCGCAATTCAAGTATAAAACGATGCGCCCTGTTGAGCAATCCACTATCCGTACACAAGCTTAATGCAGAAAACACCGAGGGACTTCTCGGTGTTTTCTGCTTAACTGACATTCTAATTTAAAAATATCTTCACATCGCCCTCATGCACAGTGTCAAAGGTTATTTCAGCCTCCTCATCCTTTGTGAGTGAAACTGTTTTTGTTAACACATGCACAAGCTTGTTATTTTGGTAAACGCCCATAACAATAAGGTGATTGCCTGTTTTTGTACCTTTAACCCTCACTGTTACCGTTGTGCCTTCTTTTTTTACGATTTCCACATTGCCTTTTACGCTGTCGTCACGGACTGCAAAGGTTGAAAGCTGCTGAGAGGCGGAAGAGTAAATGTAGGTTGCGCTTATTTTTGCAAGGCATTGTGCATTCATCTGCGCGGGAGCAAATTCTGTAACCTTTCCTGTGGCATTGTTTACTATACTGCCCCACACAGTACCGTTTTCAAAATCTGCCGAAACGGTAATTGTGTACGTATCATTGACGCCCTCGTAGTTATTGGACATAGCCACCTCAGGCATAGCTGCTGCAGAGTAGCTTATGCCGTCCTTACCCTTTGCTTTTATGGAAAAAATCACCTGATTGTTGTCGTCCGTAAGGTCGAAGGAGGAGCTTCTGCCCTTTGCGGTGTCAACATCGCTTTTCCATTCAAATTTCACCGTAAGCTTTTTCATGCTCTGTATGCTTTCGTCCATGCTTTTAACTGAGCTTGTACGGTTTGCAGTTCCTACACCTGTTAAAAGATGGAGAGCTCCGTCGCCTGCGTGCACTTCTTTGTCAAAGCCCCAGGTGCCGTCTACATTGTCAAAATCCTCGTATAAAACATAGCTGCCGTCGTAATCAAAAACAAGCCTTATTATGTTTTCGCCCTCAGGGAGAAGCGAGGCTATAGCATCCTTTTCGGCATACTTGAATAAATAAACCTCTTTATACAATCCGTTTTCGATTATGATAGGCTCTTTGAACTTTTCATCAACAGTAAACGTCATTTCCTCGTGAAGCTCTCTTCCGTTTATGTCAACATCCACTTTTTCGGTTTTGATAACCCGTCCCAGCATGTCGGCAAACTTCAGGAGAACAGTGGTTTTGGGGGTTTGCTCAAGGAACTTTGCCGTAAGAGCAAGGCTCTTATAAAGCCTTATGTCGACCGTTTCAGCCACAGAATACTCCGCCCCGTCACAAAACCAGCCTATAAATCTGCCATTTTCATTGGGCGTAGCGGTGAGCTTTACCCATTCGCCTGCATTCACTTCTTTATGGCTCGCCTTTTCACCGTCTATTGAAACGCTGCCGTACATTTCACCCTCACAAGCAATTTCAACTGCTGTTTTTGTTCTGTCGTACAAATTGCATTTTGCACCAAAAAGCTCTTTGAGCTTTACATCAACTGTGCCTTCGCAGCTTACAACAAAATGGAACATGCTCTGGATTTTAGGCTCCCCGTATGTGCAATAGCTATCAAGCACACAGCTTTCCTCTTTTCCATTGATCATCAAGGTAAGTATGCCTTCGTCCATGTCAAGCACACAGTTCACCCTTGTCCAGTCCTCCGAGGAGGTGTGTCCTACTGTTTTGCCATTAAGCATAATATTATTATCCGAAACCTCAAAAAGTGTAATGCTGTCGCCTTGAATGTAAGGTGTGGCACTGCGCCAGCCGTTTGCAAGGGAAAACTTCAGCTTGCCGCCCATGCCCTTTTTAATGTCAACACCGAACTCATATCTTCCGCTTGTGCCCATACCGCCGTCAAGCTGCGAGAGTGCACGGGAAAGACTGAAGTTTTCACCTGTAAGGTGTACAAAGCTTTCTCCGCCTGTTTCCTCGTCAAGTCGGTTTTCTGTCATTCCTCCGCCGTAGGACCAGTCACCGCTGCCTGTCAAGGTATCGTAGCCGTAGTAGTCAAACTTTTCAACATCACCGTCCGCTGTTGCAAGTATGTATGCCGAATATTTTCCGGGTGCGTAATCCTTTGAAAAAGGCTTGCTGTTTTCAAGAGGCTTGTCGCCCTCTGCCATGTCAACCCCTGCCATGTAAACGCGATAGGGCATATCGCCCACAATGGGCAGATTGTCTTTTGCAAACTCAACGGTATAAATGCTTCCGTTGTTTGCGGCAGAATTATCTATATGGCTTTCAATTGTAGTTTGATATGTTTTTCCGTTAACCTCTACAAAGCCTGCCGCATAGCTTGTAAGGCTGTTTTTGTCAAGAAGCTTGCATTTTATTGACAAAATTTCGTCATTGTCATTTATCTCAACGTTGATAATTTCAAGGGGGTATTCGTGCTTTACGCCTGTTACATAATTAGGCCATGCGCTGTTTGCCGGGAATCCGAGATTTACAATGCGGCTATCTACCAATACGGGCTTTTCACTATCGCCCTCTTTAAATCTTGTAAGCAAGGGGTTAAGTGCAGGGTACGTATTGCAGTCGGCATTTTCAAAGAATAAATATGCCAGGTTTTCCGCACCGCTGTCATTGGGATGTGTATGGTCAACATCAGTTGCACCCCTGTTTGCCTGGAAATAGAAATACACAAGCTTTTTTTCGTTTGTATATTTTTGGTTTTCTACAACACCGCTTTCTGTAACACTGCCAAACCACTTTAAGCTGGGCTCGTTAAGGTCAACAAAGGCAACCTTATCATCGGGGTCTGCCGCAAGCTTACTGTCAACAAACTTTTTAGCCGCATCGGAAAAGCCCTTCAAGGACGAGTGCCAGGTGTTTGTATTAGCGTCGTAATTGTTGATGCGGTCAATGGGACCTACCAACACAAGAGTGGCTCCCACCTTTTTGCATATGTCGTAATACTTGCCTATAGCGCCTTCATAGCCTGCCACGCCGTCGCTCTTGTGGTTGTGTCCGTACTCAACCCACAAAAAGTCGCCCGCTTTAATTCGGTCCTTAACAACATTAAAATGGCTGTTATCATGAGCAGACAAGCCGCCCTCGCCCTCGTTGACCATGGCAATGTCACCGGGCAGATACTTTGTCACGCCACTGCCTACGCCCGTATAGTTTTGAAGCGGGAAGAAGGGCAGCAGCCCGCCGCCGTCTGTAACAGTAGAGTCGCCCAGAATCCAGAGTGTGGGTGCAGACTCTATCTGTTCAATTTCCAATTCTGCAAGTGCCGCATTTTCACCTAAAAGGCAAATGTTCACATATGTGTCGGGAACCAACCCCTTGGGGTCCGACTTTTCGTAATAAACAGGGGTTGTGCGCACTGTAAAGGATGCCGTAACGCTTTCACCTGCACCGATTTCCTTGTATGTAAAAATGGGGTGCTTGCGCTCAGTATAGAGCGATGCCGTTGCGGGAGTGTTGGGGTCCAATGTTGTAATTGTTGCTTTTACTTTGTAGTAGGTTTCATCGGGCACCTTGAGCGCAAAGCGCACAGGGTAATAATCGCCGCTGTTAAACTCCTTAACAGTTTTGTCCACTATTCCCCTTGATGCAATGCCACCCTCGCCTGCCACAAGGTCAATAACCTGACCCTCGAGCTGAATAAAACCGTCAATCCGTCCACCATGAAGACGGTAATCCTTTTCGTTTGTGCCGATAAAGCCGTAGTTACGGTTTTCGCTATTGATTATGTGCATGTCGGGTGTAACGCGCAGATATCCGTCTTTAACAGCCTTATCCTTTGCTCCAAATTCAAACTTCCACACATTCAATTCCTCTGCTTTCACGCTTTTTTGTACAACACCTATATTTGCAAAAATTAAAAGGCTTAACATCAATGCCGTAATTTTTTTCATTTCTCCACCTCTAACTGATTTCAATAAAGGTTCCTATTTCTGTTTTGTTGCCTGCAAAATCTGTAACATGGATCGTTACAGGGTATACGCCCTTGTTTGTAACATCGAGCTCGGTTACATCTGCGCTTACAAACGCCCTCAGGTCAATGCCTGTTACATCCTCAGCCTTGTTGACAAACAAATCTGCCCATTTGACAGTTGAGGTGTCTGTTTCAAGAGCGAGCGAGGGCAAGTCTTCTTTAAGTTCAAGCACAGGAGGCTCCGTGTTTTCCTCGTCATAAACGTAAACAGTAAAACGTTTTTCGGCGATATTGTCATAACGGTCGCTTACGGTTACCTTAACTGCCTCCACATATTCTCCCGCTATAGAAAAATCCACATCGGAAACATCAATCTGCATTTTATCTTTTTCAAATTCATGCTCTGTCTCCTCTTCCGCAGGAGGATTTGCCTTCAATAAAAATTCTCCGTTTTCCCGTTTGAACTCGTAAGCACCGTCCACATTATCGCTTATGGTTATAATCTGACCCCAGTCAATTTCATCGGGGATAGTGCCCTTGGGGAACACAATGGGGATATTATAATTAATCTGGTTTATACCGGGTGCCACATTGTCAAGAGCACCCTCTGTTTTTAAAGCATCAGAAACAGATGCTATTCTGTCATAAATGCCTTGTATTTTTGACCTGAGGGCAACAGTGTATGAGGGCGAATTGTCCAGCCCGTACACTGCCTTGCCGAAAATTTCCATGTTATAGGGACCGAAAAGGTTCATTATTTCCCCTGTTTCGTTGCACTTCAAGGTGCTCATTGTTGTGAAAATTTCAAGGTTTCCGTCCCCTATTTCGGGGTGGAATATGTCAATGCCATAGCCCAAAGCGTCTGTTTCCAGATTTGCCTGACGATATTCTGTTATGGAATCAACATTACCGAGATTTTTATAAAGCTCAATATTGTATGTAACATAGGCGTTAATTGCAAGACGTGACTCTTCCTTGGAGAAGCCCTTAAGCACAGCCATGCTGTCAACTGCAGGCATAGGCACGCTGTATTCTGTTTCTCCGGGAACATAGTCGCCCTCATAAGGGATGCGGTCGCTTCTGGGGAAGAAAATAATGCCCATGCTTTCGCCTCTTTCGGCAAGAGTGCCGCCAATGCCGCCCATGCGCCATCTTGCACCGTTCATGAACACACTCGCACCTGCTTCAAAGGTGTTGTTGGTGCTGCTGTTTCCGTTTGCGTTGCTTTTTCCGTATTCAGCCGCACTGCAGCAGATAAGGTCGCTCTGCATAAGGTCTATCAGATATTCTGCCGCTTCAATTGCCTCGGGAGTGTCAACACCTAAGGTGTTTCCGTCGTAAATATGTGCACCGTTAGAGTGCAGACCCATTTGCAGAAGGTGCATGTAGTTTGTATCATAGGGCACAATCTCTCTGCCGTTTGCTGCTTTTTTGCCTTTATAGTAGGACTGAATTTTTTCAAGATAGTCCTTAAAAACGCTCCAGGTCCACTTGCCCTGCTTGTACAACGTGTACGGATACAAGGTGTTTCCGTTTTCGTCCTTTAAATCGGGAACGGCTTCAATCATTGTAGCATTATAGCATAAGGGCCAGTCGGTTATGAATGCAGGGTCGGGGCTGAAGAAGTAATAATCTCCGTAAAACTCCGGACGGAGCATCCATTCTGTATCGGGGGTCTGGAAAATGTCGATATAGTCATCCAGTGTCTGAAGAACATTCTGCCCCAAAACATTTGCAAGACTGCCCGTGGATATGTTTGCCAGATGGCATATAGGGTCACCTGCCAGCACGCTCTGCAGAATATCCTGTCCGGATGAGTTGGGCCAGGTTTTCCACTGAAGGTCAACTCCGTGTTTTTCCATGACAACGTCCAGTGCTTTTCTGCCCGCCTGCTCTCTTGCCAATGTCATGTATGACTCGCCTGTAACAGGGTTTCTCCACCTGGGGTCATCGCCCACACCGTGAGTGCCTATGTAGATAGTATCTACAGTCGCCTCTGTTTGCTCTGTTTTATTTACGCAGCCTGTCATTAATGAGGCTGCGGTTATCGCTACCAAAACAGCGGAAATTATTTTCTTTATCATTCACGTGCCCCTTTCTGCCAAGGTATAATAAGCATCACCTTTTCACGGGAGTATACGACTCCCCACTATACCTATTATAACACGCACAGATATGCAAGCACATGGAATAATGTTGCATTTATTATTGTAAATGTTTACAAACTGCCAATGGTTATATTTAAAATCTTCTACTTTTCAAAAAAGTCGGAAGCTAAAAGCCCTGGTATTACTCAGGGGTAATACCAGGGCTTTTTTCATATTGTCCGCCGGTTTGCTTAAGCATCTTTCCTTTTTAAGCTCAGGGGACTTTCATATCCCACGCTGATTGCCGCTTCGGCAGGGCTCATGCCACCAAGGATAAGCTCTTCGGCTTTTGCAAGCCTTGTTTCGGTCCTCATTTCCACAAAGGTTTTTCCGTAAGCCTTCTTTAAAAACCGTTGTGCCTGCCGTGGGCTTAAATTCAGCCTTTTTGCAAGAGACGGTAACGTAACCGTGTTGTAATTATACAAAAAGATTTCGTCGGTAATAACCATTCGTTTGTCGTCGGGTGTAATGGCGGAATACTCGCCCACCTGTTCACTGCCCACGTAATTTCTGGCAATGCACACTAAAATTTGAAAAGACAAATTGATAACGCTCTGGATGTAGCCTATCTTTTTGTTTTCAGCTTCTTCTGTAAGCATTTCAAAAAGGCGCTTTATATTCTGGGTGTCCTCACCTATCCAGAACACTGTTTCCTTAAGTGCTTTTGCAGTTTTCCCCTGCTTTGTCCCTTTTGTTTCTGTTATTTCGAACTGAATGCAGTACTCGTCCATGGGGTCGTCAGCGTTTGTAATCTGTTCATGCTCAACCAAGGGACCTGTCATGTAAAGTGTTCCGCCCTTTAGCGGATATTCCTTCCCATCGGCTATAAGAGTGCCGCTTCCGCCACATACAAGATGTGCCTCATAAAACCTGTTCCCGTGCCTGTGCCGGGGAAAAGGCTTGTAGAACACCCCATAATTTATATGTAAAACCTTTATTTTAAGATTATCAAGCTGATATTTTATATTGGCTTCCGCAATGTTAAGCATGCTATCACCTCATTTTTATTATACCATATCTTCTTTCAAAAGCAATAGGCGCCGCATTGAGCGCCGCCTATTTACTTATCCTGTAATTTTTTCGCCTATGGGGACCATGTTATCCCCCCATGTAAAAACCTGTACAGTACCCTCTTTCGTTGTTGTAATTTCAACCTCTCGGGGCGTTTCTTCTATAAGGTCTACAGGCGTAGTTACAACCTCTATAAGCTTGTCACCATCATAAACTGCAGCAATAAAGCTGTATGTTCCTGTCACATTACTTTCAAGTTTTACCGTCAGGCTTTTGCCCTCATGCTTTACAATTTCAGCCTTAACATTTGCGCCCACGGTGTAGAAGTCAATATCGGCAAGGATAAGCTTATTGCCGCCATTGGATGCCCATCCTACATAGCTGTTAGCCTCCTTACGGATGTAACGCACATACTTATAGGCTTTGGGCTCCTCAAGATTTACAACAACCTCGCTCTGATTGTCCATGCCGTCGGGGCGTTTTGTCATTGTGTAAATTGTTTCCCAAGCCTCTCCGTCAAGGCTTGCCTCAAGAACGCAGCCCGAAGCGTAGGCATGGTCACCCCAGTAGTTTGTTACACCACCTAATGCAATCATACCCTTTTTAACAACAATTTTGTTAAGAGTTTCCGTGCCGCTGAACTCAAACTGAATGTATTCATTTGCATAATTTGTCTGATTTTCAATCTTGAACATTGTTGTAATATCGCCATCGGTTGCATAAAGGGGATTTGCACCACCCTTGGCAGTTACAACAGGTGTAAGGCTCTGCACATAGCTTGCACCACCTGTGTAGAATGCAATATCATCAATAGCAAGGGAAATGTTGCTGCCGTTATTTACACTGTCAAAGTAAATTGTGTAGTACTTATACTTTTCGCCCTTAGTGTCAAGCCGAGTCCTTGCAGGGATGTATGCACTTGTAGCAGTAACAGAAGTGATTTCGCCAACCAATACCGCATCAGCTTTATTGCCTGTCCAAGGCGTGTTCGATGCGTAAACCTTTGCGCCGTTAATGCGCTTTGCGTAAGCCCCCTCACCGTCAGCACCGGTGAAGCGGCCTGTCACGTAAACTAAATCAATCGCCTTGGCAACCTTCAGCTCTGCCTCAATGTATTTAGCCGAAGCATCGTCCTTTGAAGCATATGCCTTACCTGCAATACCGTCAAATGCATTTTGGGGCACCCAGCCTGAATTATAACCATCATCAGCACCGCGCACATTGATAACCTCAGCCTTCACCGCATCACGTGCATCGCCTGTAACTCTTACGGGCACGGTTGCCGTGAATCCTGTGTCGGTTGTAACAGAAACATTAAACTTACCGGGTGCATAAGCAGTTAATTTACCGTTTGAGAGTACAACACCACTACCTATACTGTCACTGGACCATGTAAGTAGCGCGCTTGCACCCTCAGGCTCAATTTTTGTACCAAGTTGAACGCTCTCTCCGCTTTCGAGTTCAATAGCGTCAACCACTTCTCCGTCCACCGTGATGTCAATACTGTCGGGTGCGATTATAACATCAACAAGCTTATTAAGTCTTGTCATTGCAAAATAATCTGTGCTCCACTTCTGATTTTCTTCACCGGTGTAGCTTCTCTGTACAATTACGCCGTTTTCATTTGTAAGATACTTACCCGTTACACAGCTCTGGATTGTGATCAAACCTTCCGTTGTGTTTTCCACATTCCAATATGCGTTGTCGTTAAGACTGCCCCAGATTGCCTCCAAGCCATTTTCAATGCCTTCAACCTGTAAGTACTTGCCGTCCTCTTCGATTAAGTATGTACCATCGGGTGTTTCAGAAAGGGTGAAAAGAACTGTTGCAATCTCATTTTCATTAAGTGTTACTTCAACGTAGTTACCGTTTTCATCATTTTTAACCTGCAGCTCTTCTCCGTCAAGAGTTGCCTTTGTCCACGCTTCTCCCGAGGAAAGGCGGATAGTGTTGTCATCCTCTGAGGAATTAAGTGAAACTGTAGCAAATCCTCCCTCAATATCCCATTCGAGAGATTCGATTTCAACACGTGTCCTTGCCATCATTCCTGTGACCTTACCCTTTGTCCAATCTTTAGGCAGTGCAGGGATAATTTCAATCTGTCCTGTATTTGAGAATACCAATGCTTCGTTTACTGCACCCAATGTGCCAAAAGCTGTATCTGTGCAGTATGTATCGTTTCGGCGGTTTGTATCATGGTCTGTCATCATGGAGGAATAGTATGCCGTTCCGTTCATCATCTTCATGAGTGACTTCATCATGGAATCGCCTAATTTAAGTCTTGCTTCCACAAGAGCCTGATGCATCCATCCGTGACCGGCTGTGGCATCGCCTGTGTTATACTTTTTGCGGTTATTGATAGCCTTAAGGGATGCCTCTGTCAAGTCGGGGTCATTCTGAGTGTCGTAGGCAGGCCATGCCACATACAAATGGCTTAAGTGACGGTGGTTGTTGTTTTCCTCATACTCTTCCATTGCCCATTCACGAAGAGCACCGTCAGTGTCGTACTTGTAATCGGCAATATTGTTTTTAAGTGTCTGCCACTTTTCAACGGCCTCTTCCCAACCGTCTCGTCCCACAGCCTCTTCTATTTTGCATACCATATCCAGACCGTCACGAGCTGCGGAAATATCCATGGTTGCATTTGCTGTTAACGTGCTGTAATAGCCGATAGGGTGGTTTTCGGGCGAATATGTGGGTATAATCATATACTTTTCGCCTTCATTTAATTGGGTCTTGCTTTCATCGTGATGCGCCTTACCGTCGGCACCGATATAGTAACGAGGTGTTACAATCTGTTCCCAGAAATTTGCCTGCTTTGTAAGAAGTGGCAAAAGGATATCCTTTTCCAAATCAAGGTAGCCTCTATTCTTGATTTCTTCGTATTCCTCATCGGTTAAACCGCCGTCGTTTACGCCTAAAACGTGCTGAAGATTTTCAAAACGCATATTTTCGTTAATAGGAATCTGCCTGTTTCCAAAGCACTGCCAGTATTCAAATATGGGCAAAAGACACCAGCTTGCACCTGCATTCCAATACTGGAAAGGATATGAGTTATCATATTCAACGTGCATTGCTCTGTCAGAGTCGGTATTTACACTAAGCTGAATTGCGTCGTGCATGCCGTATGCCATTTGAGCATTATACATAAAGTCGGGAGCATGACGAAGGAAGTATGTAATATAACCATACTGGAATTCGCCGCTAAGGTTACCTGTGTTCATGGCAGAAACCTGCAAGTTTACGTTTGCATCAAGAGTATAAATACTTCTCCAGCCGGGGTTCCATTCACCAACCCACATACCATAGAGTCTGGGTGCTAACGAACCGCCACAGCAAATCTGCGCATATCTTGCCTGCTCGTATGCTCTTTCCATAAACTCGTGGTTAATTCTGTCAGGAGTATTTCGCTGTACATTTATAAGAGCATTGTTATCATAAGACTCATACTCTTCGTCGCCGTCAAGGTCAAAGCTCATGCGGTTAAATTCCGCTTTCTGAGCTTCGGCAGAAGGCAAAAGTGCCGCATCATAGCTGAATTTTCCGTCTGTTGTGTATTTGTCTTTAACAGCTACTACCCTTTTGAGCATTTCGTCTAAAAGAGTATAGCTTGTCATGCTTTCAAATTTGCTCATAACATTCGCTGTCTGTCCTGTCATGGAGCTTGTTCTGTCATTTACTGTTATGAGGTAAACGTTTTCGGCATTTTTAATTTCTACTGCGTTATTATTGCCTAAAAGCATGGGGTCGTCCTTGGTCTGTGTGATTCTTGTTTTTGTTGCGTTTTCGCCCTCTGCGATAATGTATGTCACACCGCCGTAGCCGCCATCAATAAGCTCACTCGCACTGTACGAGGGGTAGTGTGCAATCTGGGCAATGTAAGCTCCATCATCAGGCACAATCTTCTTGTAGCGTTGCTCACTTACTTTACTCATACCGTCCCATGCTTTGCACATGTCGTCAATATCATCAATAGAAATGGTCATGTTAATGAGGCTTTCCTCAGATGACTTTTCAATTTTTGTAATACTTACACCGTCTGTCTGAGAGGTAAAGCTCACTCTTTTCCATGTGCCGTATTTATCCGTAAACTTCACACCCGTTTCCGCAGTTTCATAGTTCGTCCAACGGATATAGTCCTTTTCCGTGTCTGTATAATTACTCTTTAAACGGAGCTGATGACCCGGATGATAAGAGTAATAAAATGTTCTGCTTCGTCTGTTTCCGTTTGCATCACGGATAAGCCAGTCATCGTTAAGGTTAAACACATTTTCTCTCGCTTCTTCCAACTGTCCTGTTAATTCGGCAGGAATTTCCCTTGGCTGAGATGAAGGATAGTTAAAAAAGTTATACTGGAAAATAAAAGCATCATTATAGGGCTCACCACTTGTAACATAGCCGATTTCACCGTTACCCGAAATTAAACCATCACGCCAAGCGCGACTTGAACCATTTACATGACGGCTCACAATCGGGTTATAGCTCGTAACAAAATTACCCTTTTCATAAAGTTCTGTCACAACTTGTGCCTCCTCTGCTCTTATAGGCATCATCACTGTTGGCAACAGGCCTATTGTCAGCACGCCCGTTAAAATCATTGAAACAAACTTCTTCATTTTAGTCCTCCCACGTTATTTCTTTTGCTTTGCATAAGGGTTCAAGCCCATCCAACGTTATAAGCATTATTTTAACCCTTTTTGTATCTTTGGGAATAGCGGCTTCGTATTCCGCCCGTTTTTCATTTGCCGTCGCAAGTGAAACGTTTATAAGGCTCTGATTTTTATCATAGCATGCAACAATCAACGAACCCTTTAATTCCCCATATCCGTCCAGCATTACTTTTATATCAGTACCGTTCCTTTCAACTGATGAAATCACCCATTCGCTCTGCTTCAATGTGTAAATTTCAATGTCAGCCAGGATAAGCTTGTTGCCGTTATTCTCTGCCCAGCCTATGTAGCTGTTATTTTCCTTTCGAATGTAACGGATATATTTATATGCCTTTGGTTCATCTAAGGTTATGTCAACATCACTCTGACTATCCATGCCGTCGGCATTTTTGGGCATTGTGTATACAGTTTCCCAATTCGCGCCGTCAAAGCTTCCTTCCAGAGCGCAACCCACTGCATAAGAATGGTCGCCCCAGTAAGTTGTGTTGCCACCTACTGAAACCTTTGTCTTTTTAACTACAATCCTGTTCACAACATCTGTTCCGCTAAGTTCAAACTGAATATACTGATTTTCGTATTCGCTTTCACTTTGGTCTGCAATGATAAAATAAGTATTCACGTCACCGTCAGTTGCATACTCGGGATTTGAGCCACCATTTGCCGTAACAGAAGGATTCTGTCTTATTTCTGTTTGACTGACATTTGTCACAAGAGGCATTGTAAATGTGTAGCTACCCGAACCAACCAGCGCAACTACCTTTTCGTCCTCGATATAAACATTTTCTACACCTTCTACATCTGCAAGCAGTACACCGTTTTCCTTAACCTTTGTCGGGTTTTTAGCTTCAAAATAAACCTTAGCTGTTGTATTTGCAGGGATTATTACGTTCATTGTTAAAACTTCATTTTCCTTCTCCCACTGTGACAGGACCTCTCCGTAGGCTGTATCAACCTTCGCTTCAAAATGTGTCAGTTCTTCTGCAATATGAGGCTCGATAATAATATCTTTATAGGCAACAGAACCATTTCTGATACCACCAAGATATTCATAAAGCCAGCCTTCGCCGTGTCCTGCCATACAGTGGTCCTGGCTTGCTCCTCCGTCCCATATTTCGGGGAGGGTTGTTTTGCCATTAGCCACAAAATAATAATAGCTTGGACTTGTTTCGTTCATTATCATTTTATATGCATAATCGGAATAGCCATATTCGGAAAGCATATTGAACACAGGTTTCAAGCCAACTTCACCTGCAGTAAGATGATATCCGTTGCTCGTAACATTATCGGCAATATGCTTTGCAACACTTACCTCATACCCTTGGGGAACAATGCCCAAGCATAATGGAAGTGCATTAGCTGTCTGGCTTGTGCCGTAGCTTGCAGCTACATAGTTAAAATAATTTTCATTAATTGCCGTTTCTATGTTCTCGGCAACTTCGGTATAATAAGCTCTGTCTTTACCTAAAACCGCAGCAATTTCAGCCATTGTATTTGCAAGCTGGTAATAGGTACAGGTTACAACAAATGTAACAGGTGTGCTCTCAACGCTCATCCAGTCGCCTAAGTCACGGTTTAAGTCTCCGCTTTCAAGAATGTAGGGTGTGCTGCTTCTTTCGGCAAGAGAGGTAAGGTATGCAAAATACTCTGCCATTGAATCATATGCCTTTTCAAGCTGTCTTACATCACCATATGCAAGATATGTATACCAAGGCACCATGATATGTGCACCACACCAGGTTGGGTCGTTGGGAGTATCATCATCGCTGTTGTTGCGAAGTGCATGCTCACTCTTACCCACCGTCAAGGGCGGTACAATTGCAGGAATACTGCCACTATCCTTTTGGGCATCAATCATGTCATCGCTGATTTTTTCCATATATGCCGCCACGTTAAAATTATTTGCAATTGACGGATACAAGAGGTGTGAAACCTCAAGCCAACCAAGCTTTTCTCGGTGAGGACAGTCGGTAATAACGTTGAACATATTATCCGAAATGGAATTTGTTATCATCTGGTGTACCTTCGTAACGTTTTCATCTGAAGCGAAAATACTGCCTGCCACCTCATTATCACAGCGGTACACATATCCTATGAGCATATCCTCTGTTATAGGTTTGTCAGAGCCGTCAATCTGCAAGTACTGAAAACCGTGATACACAAATTTGGGCGTGTACTCCTCTTCGCCTTCACCTTTGAATGTATATGTATCGTAAATTGTTCCCGTGCTGCCCCACATAATTGTGGAGCCTTGGTTAACAGTTCCGTTTGCATTTATATGCTCTGCAGGCTTAAAGGTTATTTTTGTGCCTTTATCGTAAGAAGCCTTAAAAGTATATACACCCGCAAAGTTCCTTTCGAACTTTACTGTATAGCTCTTTGTTCCGTCACTGTTTGAAATTTCCGCTATACTTTCAACATTTACACTATCGACAGCTTTTATCGGATTGTAGCTTTTTGCTTCCAGTCTTTCAAAGGGGTAATCCGCCTCTTTCACAATTTTGCAATTGTCCCAGGAAGACATGTCGCAAGAAGGCAATGCAAAGTTTTCTATTTCGCAGTTAGCGTCGTAATCCTCACCACCAAGCCAAACGGATTCAATTACGGGACCCGTTGTGTGCTTCCATGTTTCGTCTGTTACAACTGTATCCTTTGTTCCGTCAGTATACGTAATTTCAATCTGCGAAATAATCATGAGTGGTCCCCATATTTTAGGAGAGCGGTTGTAACGTGTGCTGTCCGAGGAGGGGTTATAGTAGAACCCTTTACCCATGTAAACACCAACTGCGTTTTCGCCTTTTACTAACTTATCGGTTATATCGTAAGTTACATAAAAGGCTTTTTTGTCAAAGTTTGTTTCGCCGGGCTCTAAAACGCTGTCTGTCACTTTTTGTCCGTTAATATGCATTTCAAAAAGACCGAGACCCGAGGCATATGCTCGTGCAGAGGCTATTTCCTTTTCGCTGTCTGTAGTAAAGCTTTTTCCAAACACAGGCAGTCCTGTATTTTCTTTAAATTGAGGAATGGGCGCATTTTCTACAGAATATGCGCTTTCAAAATTAGTGTTATCGGTACTGTATTCAATCTTATAGCTTTGGGGGAAGGACGGAACATACGGCGGATTTATTGACTGAGCATCGTTTCTGGGGTATAACACAACCTTATCAACAGCGTATGCCGCACCTAAATCCACAGTAACAGTCACGTTCGTACCAACGCTTGAATACATTTGACTTGTATAACCTTGTGTTGTACCGCTTGAGGATAATACACCATCAACAATATATTCAGGTGACCAGGTTGCATTTGTGAAAACCTGCGGAGATGCGACAGCTTTGCCCCAAGCAATATTTTCTCCGTCTGTCGAATAAACCTCAAATTCTGCAAGCTGTAATCTGTAGCCTGTTTCTCCCCAGCCATTCACTCTTTCGCCAAGCTTTGAGGCATTTAACCTTATGTATCTTGCATTTATTGGCTCGTCAAGGTTAATCTGCACTTTGGGATATGTCGTATCACCCGTGCTTATCCATTCCGCTTCCCATTCACCCTGTAAAAATGCTGTTTCAAAGGTTGCAGGGGCAGAAAAATCTGATTCATTACCGTAATTGTCCCACACCTTTACCTGCCATGAATATTTTGTTTTACTTTCAAGGGCTTGACCTGTGTATACAATATTATTGCTTTCTGCGCTTTCAACCTTACCGGTATCCCACACTGTGGTATCGCCATTTTTTACAACGATTCTATATGCCTCTTGCATTACGCCTCTATTATCAGACTTTATTTTCCAACTGAATCTGGGAAGAGGTTCATCAATGCCCAAAGGGTTTGTAAGGTATTCAGTTTGTAAATCATAAACTATGGGCACCCTTGTCCCCTCCTTTGCAAAAGCGGGAATACTACTTAAAATTATCAAACCGCATAATAGAATTGAAATCAGTTTTTTCACCATTAGTCCTCCACTGCTATTTCCTTTACGTTGCATAAAGGCTCAACATTTTCCAAATCAAAAATCATCGCCTTTATTTTATTGCAGTCCTTAATGAAAGGTGTGTCATACGCTTCTTTACCTTCTTCAATTTTTTGAGTTGCTACATTAAGAAGCTCGTCACCCTTGTAACTTGCAATGAGAAGTATGCCTTTTTCCTGGAACACGTTTTCAAGCTTTACATTAATAGTATTATCATTCTTTTCAACGCTTGAAATTTCCAATTTTTCTGCTGTGTAAAGCTCAATGTCTCTCACATGTAGTCTGTTACCGCCGTCATTGGAGAACTTCCACACAGCATAGTCACTACCTTGTTTATACTTTGTTCTTATGTAGCGGATATACTTATATGCCTTAGGGCTTGCAAGCTCAAAAATTTCCTTTGTTTTTTCGCCTGTGCCGTCAGGCCATGTGTTCATAACACCAACAGTTTCCCAGTTTTCTCCGTCCATTGAGCCCTGCAGCTCACAGCCCACCGCCAGACACCAGTCTGCCCAGTAGTTATTGGCAGTATCACCTGCAGCGTTGAACTTACGGCGGATAATTATTTTGTCAACTGTTCTCTTACCATCAAGCTCGATTAAAAGGTATTCATCGTCCATGCTTTCCACTGTCTGATTTGAAAGCACATAAGCAGTATTTGTAACTCCATCTGTCGCAAAAGACGCATCGCTTCCTTCATCACAGCCTGTTGCACTAACACTTACTACGTCAAGCTTATCAGCCTTAACAGAGCCGAAAAAGCTGATTTCCTTAACGTTTAATCTGTTACCACCGTCGGAGGGGAATTTCCACACAGCATAATCGCCGCCTGTTTTGTACTTTGTTCTTATGTAGCGCACATATTTATATGCTTTCGGGCTTTCAAGGTTATAAACATCCTCATCCATTTCACCTGTGCCGTCAGGCCATGTGTTCATAACGCCCACTGTTTCCCAGGTTTTGCCATCCATTGAGCCCTGAAGCTCACAGCCCACTGCTAAGCACCAGTCCGCCCAATAGGTGTTGTCAGTTACGCCTACGGCATTATACTCTCTGCTGATAACAATTTTGTCAACCACGGTTTCGCCGTCAAGCTCTATCATAAGGTACTGACCGCTCATGCCTTGGGCAGGCTGTCCCGAAAGAGTGTAGGAAGTGTTTTCCTTCTTGTCGATTGCGTAGGAAGCATTGCTTGTGCTGTCTGTCGCTGTTGCAGTAGCCTTCACGGGCACAATTTCCTTATATACATAATAATCCGATTCGTCGTAAGGTTCTTCGGGGTTAATTATCTTATCAAGATAATCCTCCGCTTCCTTTACTAAAAGTGTACAGTCAGCATCTTTGATAACCCCTGCTTCATTAGTAACAGCCTTTGTTATCTCGTCTGTATTGATGGATTTATTTATGTAGTTGTTCTTGGTTGTATTTTTGCCTGCACAGCCGTTGAAGTTAATGCCTCCGCCCCATGCATCGCTGCCTATGTTACACATAACGTTTTCTGTTATGGTGTAGCCTTCGGTCTGCTCGTCAAAATACATTGCCGCGTAGCCGTAGTCAAACCATTCCTGTCTTTTAACGTTGTTGATATAGTTTCTTGCGCACACACTGCCGGGCTGCTTTGAAAGGGTGTATATTGCACCAAAGTCGCAAAGCACCAAACCTATATCGTAAAGCTGGTTAGCATAAATAACGTTATTCTTCATGGCATTATCGGCACTTGTCCAGCCAAAGCCAACACTAATTGCGGAATAAGGCGTGTTATAAATATCATTATGAGCAATAACAATATTTTCGGGATAGCCTGCAATAATGCCTACAGCTCCCTCGTATTCTGTGCCTATATCATGAACTGTGTTATTTATAACATCAATGTTTTTGCATATCTCACTTTTATCTTCGGGGTTATATGCAGTATGGTATTCGGTTGTTTCGCTCTGGGCAAACTTTGCAACGGAAATACCGTTTGATGCAATGTTGTAAACCTCATTGTTAAAAATGCTGCTGTTTGTAACGCCTTCATAGTAATCAAGTGCCATAGCGCCCATATTTCTGAAGGTGCAGCCATCGACCAGAAGATTGTCGGCATACTCAGCATAAAAGCCTGCAGGTATGTGATACACGGTTGTTTCGTTCTCAAGGGTTGAGGTTAAAGTGTACTGACATGCCTGTGCACCAACCAGACCTTCATCAGAGGGGCGTGTCCAGGTTGTGCAGTCAAAGGTAATGTTTTCAAAGGTCAGATTACAAACCTTTTCCTCACTTGTGCCCTCTATCTTTATCAAGGTTTCAAGCGTGGGCACAGTTAAAATTGCACTTTTCATATTTGTGCCTTCGGGGGCTTTAAAGTAAAGGGTGTTTGTTTTTCTGTCCAGATACCACTCGGTATCTTCATCTATAAATTCATATGCGTTTTCAAAATAGTAATAGCTTCTTGATGCATAGCCTCGCGTTGTGCCTGTAAGGTCGGGGTGTGCGCGGTTAAAAATGCGCTCTGCTTCAATGTCCTGAATTTTTACAGCCGCAGCTTTCACAACACCCTCACTGCCTCCGTTGTCAACCTCTGTGAGAACAAAGTTATTTTCACCATCGTACTTTTTAAGTCTGAAAACATTGTCAACCCATGCCGATAAAAGATGTATTTCAACATCCTCAAAGTTCTGCCAGTTGTCTACCTCGTGGGCGTAAAAATAAAATTCGCGGTTGTTTCTTGAGTTGAGCCCCAATTCACAGGTGCGGTCCAGATTGCTGTAGCCGCCTATGTAGGAAATGCTTCTGCTGCGTCTTGCTTTTTCACCGTTAAAATAAAGCTGACGTGTGTTGAAGCCTATCTCCACACTTGCCTTGTAAATGTTCTTTTCGCCATCGTGCAAAGTCCAGCCTGTAACAGGCTTTGCACTGGTTACAATAGCCTTGTCGCCCTCGGAGGCTTTCCATGTGGTGTCGCTGTCGCGCGCATCAAGAACAAGAGTTTGGGTAAGATTATACGCTCCCGCACTAAGAATAATTTCAGAACTGCCTTCCACACTTCGTGCCATATCACGAGCAGCACTCAGCGTTTTAACAGGGCTTTCTAATGTGCCCGCATTGGCATCGTCACCCATGGGTGAAACATAAATTTTCATACTATCCGCCTCCTTGGCAAAAATCGGAATACATCCTGCAATTATTGTCAGTATTAAAAATATTGATATTAACTTTTTCATAAATTTCCCTCCGTATATTATCTCACTTTAATTATAATATTACACTCATTCTCTGTAAACAAACAAAAGCGACATCTTTTTTCAAAGAATGTCGCTTTTGTTTCTGTATTCTTTGGGACTGCAACCCATTTTTTCCCGGAATATTTTTGTAAAGTAGCTGAAGGAGTTAAACCCGCAGCGCTCGGCAATGCAGCCAACGGACAAGTCTGTACTTTTGAGCATGTCACAGCTTTTATCAATGCGGAGGCGTGTGAGGTATTCAAAGGGTGTCATGTGAATAACTCTCCTGAACTCTCTGCACAGATACCCTTTACTTATGTTTATATGCTTCGCCATATCCTCAAGGGCAATGCTTCTGTGGCAGTTTTCCCTCATATATTCCATAACTGTTTTCATTTCATCAACTGCTTTGCTCCTTGCGCCCTCAGAGCATTTTTCGCACATGGCGAGGCATTTGTCCCAGATATCGTAAAGAAGCGCTTTTATTTTCAGCTCGCCGGGCTTTTCGTGCACCTTATATAAAAGCTCAATTACCGCTTCGTCAAGCCTTCTGGGCGCTCTTACCTGCTTTTCAATAACCGGCTTTACATATTTCTGCACAATTGTATCCATTGCAAGGTTTCCGAAAACCTCGGGAGCAAAAACCACTGCAAAAAAACGGGCAGGCTCGTTATCGGTTTTTATACCTATGTGGAGCTCCTCTGAATTGATAAACAGCCCCTCTCCCGCTTTAATTTCAAATTTTTCGTTTTCGATATAAACAGTTCCCTTGCCTTCTGTCATTACAAGAAACTCAAATTCACGATGAATGTGCGGATACAGGGAAAAGCCGTGAGAGCATATTGTGTCATGAATTCCCACGGGGAATTCATCAGTTCCGTGCCTCAGGTTTTCATATATTTTCATTTTTATCCCCTCCGGTCAATATATTTATAATTTTCGTTAATATAGTTATAGATTTCACGCCTCTTTGTACGTTAAAATTATATTAGATAAAAATTCTATTGTCAAGCTGACAGAATGGAGATTATTATGAGTATTTTAAAGCACACCGAAAAAAGCATAACCTTTCAGATGCGTGACGAGTTTGTTTTAGTTGAGCCCTACGGTGCAGATTGTATACGTGTGCGCGCTACACGAAATAACACTGTAAGCGACCAGGGCTGGACACTTCTGCCCCCAAAGGACGATAGTGCAACCGTTACACAAAAAAGTAACGATTGCATCTGCCTTGAAAACGGAAACATGAAAGCCGAAGTGTGCCGTGTCTGGGGCGGTTACCGCATACATTTTTATAAAAACGGCAAAAGAATTCTCACCACCCGTGAAGAGGGTGACCCCGTCAGAAAATACAGCCATGTTGAGGGCGACAACTATCAGATAAAGGCACTTTTTGAAGCCAACAAGGGTGAACACATTTACGGGCTCGGCCAGGAGCAGACCCCATACTTTGACAAAAAGGGCTCTTCAAGCGAGCTTATTCACTATAACACAAAGTCTGCCATGCCCGTTATCTACTCTTCTTTGGGCTATGGCTTTTTCTGGAACAACCCCTCCCCCGGAAGGGTTGAATTTACCAACAATCACACGCTCTGGCAGGCAGATAGTGCCTACCAGATGGATTATTTCATTTTCGCAGGCAGTACTCCTGCCGAAACAGCAAAAATTTATTGCGACTTAACGGGTTATTCGCCAAAGATGCCCTCGTGGGCGGCAGGCTTCTGGCAGTGCAAGCTCCGTTATGAAAGTCAGGACGATTTACTTGAGGTTGCAAGAAAGTATCATGCGCTGAACATTCCCGTTGATGCTATTGTTATTGACTACTTCCATTGGACCGAGCAGGGCGACTGGGATTTCGAGCCCTCCTTATGGCCCGACCCCAAGGCAATGTGCGACGAGCTGTATGCAATGAATATACGCCCGGTTGTTTCAATCTGGCCCACAATTAATCCCCATAGCCGCAACTTCTGGCAGATGAACAACGAGAACATGCTTGTGCGAACAGAAAACGGTCAGCGCGGCACCTTTGAGTTTTACGGTCTGCAGGACTTCATTGACCCCACAAACCCCAGAACGCGTGAGTTTGTGTGGGAGCAGATAAAAAAGAGCTACTATTCCTACGGAATTAAAACCTTCTGGCTCGACGAAGCAGAGCCCGAGGTGCACCCCCAGCAGTTTAAGAACTTAAAGTTTTACATAGGCAACGGTGCACAGACAGCACTTACATATCCCTACTATTATCAGAAGCTTTTCTACGAGGCATTGGAAAAAGAGGGCGAAAAGGAGATTGCAACATTAACCCGTGCCTCCTACCCCGGCAGTCAGAAGTTCGGCGCCATTGTATGGAACGGCGACATTCCCTCCACCTTCCAGGCGCTTTTTGAAAGCATTGTTTCGGGGCTTTCAATGTCAATGTGCGGTATAGTATGGTGGAACAGCGACATAGGCGGTTTCCATCAGGGCGACATTGAATCAGACTATTTCCGCGAGCTTATTGTGCGCTGGTTCCAGTTTGGCTTGTTCTGCCCTGTTATGCGCCTTCACGGCGCAAGAAAAAAGCCCGAGGGCTATGTTCCCCGTCATCCCGGTGTTAAGGAGATAAGTGGCGGCGACAATGAAATATGGTCCTTTGGTGAAAGAAACTTCCCCATTCTACGTGACCTTGTTCTGCTCCGTAACCGCTTAAAGCCCTACATCTTAAAGCATATGGACATTGCGTCGGAAAAGGGCACACCTATGATGCGTCCCTTGTTCTTTGATTATTACGAGGATGAAAAATGCTACAGCATAGACGACGAATACCTCTTCGGCGACGATATTATCTTTGCGCCCATTTATACCCAGGGTGCAACAGAAAGAAAGGTGTATCTGCCCGAGGGGACATGGGTAAGAACAACCGACAAAAAGGAATATGAGGGTGGCAAAGAATACACCTGCCATGCCGAACTGGATGAATTTATTGCCTTCTGTAAAAAAGGCGCAGCTGTAATAGAGGTGTTTTAATTGAAAAGGGTTATATCTGCTTTATTATTTTTCATATTATTAACTTGCTATCTTCCTTCTCTTCCCGTTGTTGCGGAAGAGAAGGTGCCCGCAATCAATGTTGACATGACAGCGGAAGACCACGACATGCTTCACGGAAGTGCTGGTTTTTTGTATGGCATCAGCAACGAGGGTGTTCCGGATGTAAACACATTAACCCCCTTAAAGCCTAAGGTACTTGCCACAAAAGGTGCACTCGGCACAGAGCACCCCTACGGTGATGCGCTGGATGTTGCCGACGAATTTTTCGAGGCAGGCGGCCAGCAGGTACAGATGTACAATTCAAACTACTACGGTGTTTTCGGCGTTACTGCCAATGCATATGACTACGGCGAGGTTTTAAAAACCGTCATTGCGCCTTATGTTTCCGATTGGAAAGACTCAATGCGTGAAAAATATCCCGACATTGACGAAAGAATTGTTTATATTCCCATTAACGAAGGTACTCCCGTAAACGGGGTGGCGTCATTTGATGAGGCGTGGAAAATATACTACAACGCAATAAAATCCGTTGACCCTAATGCTGTTATTGCAGGACCCAATGACGCTGTTTATCGCGGACATAACAGTATGTACTCTCACCTTAAGTTCTGCCGCGACAACAATTGTCTTCCCGACATTGTTACCTGGCATGAATTGCAAGTGGGCTGTCTTGACACTATGGACGACCACATTGCCGACTACAGAAGCATATGCCGCTCTCTTAATATTGAAGAAAAGCAGGTTGTCATCAACGAATATGCCGATTATTCCGACTGCGGTGTTCCCGGAAGACTTGTTAACTGGATTGCCCGTTTGGAGGACAGTGAGGTTTATGGCTGTCTGCCCTTCTGGCACCAGGCAAATAACCTCAACGACTTAACAGCCAATGCAAACGACGGCAATGGTGCATGGTGGGTTTACAAGTGGTACGGCGATATGAGCGGTAAGGCGCTTTCACTCGCCACTCAAAACACAAGCTTCGACGGCTTTTACGGTTTGGCCTCCATTGACAAAAGCAAGCAGTGTGCAACAGTCATTGTAGGCGGCAACGACGGAAAGGGCGTAATAAACCTTAATCGCATTGCGTCAACGACTGTGTTTAAAAATGCAAAAAATGTTCACGTAAAGGTTGAAGCAAGCTACTTCACAGGCTACCACGGAGCATCAGGCGACCCTGAGGTTGTGCTGGAGGGTGTATTCCCCGTTATTGACGGCAACGTTAAAATACCGCTTGATGATATGCTCTTCTCAACAGCTTACCGCCTGACAGTTACAAAAACAGAGGAAACTGCACTCTACAGCACAAAGGGCAAATATCACGCATTCTATGAAGCAGAGGACGCGCTCTTCTACGGAACACTCATTACGGAGCATGAGAGCTCACCTATCGAAAAACCCCGCTATTTCTGTTCCGGCAGAGTTCGTATAGGCGGCTTTGACGAAGACGGCGACGGCTTAGGCTATACTATTACAGTTCCCCATGACGGGCTTTATAAGCTATCGTTTATCTATGGCAACGGCGTTGGCTCAACCAGAAACAATGCCGAAACCCATGCTCCGAAAAACATCACACAGGCACTTTTCATTGACGGTGAAGAATATGTTCTCCAGCTTCCCAACACGCTTTTCTATTCAATGGAAGGCATGGTTGACAAATATGTAAATTTGACGGGTGGCACACATAAAATCAAAGTAATGTATTCAGGTGATGCAGGTGCGTTCCACGATGTATTATATGTTTCCTATCAGGGCGCATATAATGCCGATGCACCCTTTTACGACAAAATCTTTGAAGCCGAGGCTGCCGACTTCAACCCCGAGAGCTTAGCTGTCACAAAAAATGAAATTGCAGCTTACTCTGCCAGTGGCTATGTAGCAGACCTTTCCCTTATTCCCACAGAGGAAAAAGGCGGCATACGTCACGTTGTTCATGTTCCCGAGTCGGGGCTTTATAACATACTTTTCCGCTACACGGCACAAGATGACGGTGCAATCCGCATATTCCTCGATAACACTAACCTTACATTCTCAAATCATCTGACGGACATTGAAATTTCCGCCGCAGAAGATTGGCGAGAGGCATACGCAACAATTTTCCTCCGTCAGGGCTTGAATCTTATTGACTACGATATGACAATTCCGGGTGCAATTGACTACATGCGTGTTATTGCTTCAAGCGATAATCAATCTGTTGTTTATGAAGCAGAGGATGCCAAGGGCACCTTTGAAATGTCAGAAAGTGACAATGCAACCTATGTCACTCCCCTTGCAGGTAACGAAACAGCCTTCGAAACAGAAGGCTGTTACATGGAGCTTAACGTAAATGTGCCCGCAGACGGGCTTTACAAAATGCAGGTTTTCCAGTCGAACAATGACCTTTGTGGAACTCATTCCTATAACATAAAAATTATTGACCGCTATGCCTCATTTGCCGTTAACGGCGATTACACAAACGCCAGGCGGTACTTCTTCCCCAACACTTTCTCAGATGACACGTTCTTAGAAAGAACTATTCCCATTGAGCTCACAAAGGGCGAAAATACAATCCGCATTTATAATGATGATTCGTGGCATGTTCTCTGGGGCGGAAGCACAAGTACGCCCGGCACAAATAAGCTTACAAACTACACGCCAAACTTCGACAAATTTATCATAACACCTGCAGTAACAGACAGCACACTCCGTGACACAGGCTACAGGATAGACATTTCCTCCTCCGACAGTGGATATATTTACGCGGATAAAAATTTCGCTTTTGACGGGCAAACGGTTACACTTTCCGTTCTTCCCGAGGGTGACATTACATCGCTCACCTTAAACGGCAAAGATATTCTGTCAACGCTCAGAACGGAAGACAATAACCTTTACACTACGGAATTTACAGCTACCTGCGACAGCAAAATCATTGCGACCTTTACAAAAGCAATCGAGGGTGACTGGAAGCCGTCCGAAAGCGATGAAGTAATTACCATAAACGGCGAGCGTTATAGCATCACAGGTGAAAATCTTTACAACAATCCTGATTTCAGCGATAATTCGGGAAACAATATGGAGCAGTGGTACGTTGGCACAAACACAACGGGGCATCCGTCTGACTCTTCGTATCAGATTCCCGTAATTAACCCCGACGGAACATTGAGAAATCTTATTCCGTTAGCACAGTCGGGTTATCTTACAACAGGAGCCTTTGAAAAAGATGCCGACAACACTTTTTACTTTGGCAAGGATAACACAAACACATATCTCGTTGAACACATGAGCAGTGACTGGAAATACAGTGCATGGAATGGCAACCGTTCACTTCTTTCTTTTGTTCCCATCAAGGAAAATACTAATTATTACTTTTCCTTCAAGGCATTTACCGTAAGCGGGAAAGCATCTGTACGCTTTGGCGCAATAGACATGGACGAGGGCGACAATTTCTATGTTCCCTCACATTATGATACAGAAGGCACTTTAAACTTTGTATCAAGTCACTCTTTTGACTGTACCAACGGCGATGTGCAGAACGTGGGCGGAAGCTGGACTACACATACTATGGCATTCAACTCCGGAAATGGCGCCGACTACTTCCTGTTCAACGCCTACTGGCTTCAGATGTGTGAATATCTATGCATCCGTGACTTTCAGCTTTATGAGCTTTCCGACACAGCACTTTCCGAAATAACCTCCATTGAAGCACCAACAGCAGTTGTGGTGCAAAAAAACAGCGCACCTTCTCTTGTAGAGAACGTGAACGCTGTTTCAGAAAACGGAGAAGAAATTACCCTTCCGGTGCAATGGCTTGACTCGGATATTATTGACACAAGTGTCTCGGGAACATATATTGTAACAGGAAATGTGATAATTCCCGAGGGCTACTATTCAGAAAGCCTCTATGTTCGCCAGAGAGTTATAGTAACAGAAAACCTTTGTGAAATAACCCAGTGGTCGACTTCAACGGTTAAAATCAAGTGCTACCGGACGGCAGACGCATCTTTAATTGTTGCAAATTACAGCGGAGATACACTTACAAATGCTTTTTCAATTCCGATTTCAATGCAAAAAGGAGAAGTGCTGACGATAAACGATATGCCACCTTTAAGTGGCACTGTAAAGCTTTTTGTTCTGGACAAAGCATCAGTTAAACCGTTATGTGCAGTAAAAACCTTATCAATAAACTAAAACAAAAAATCATCGCGGAAAATCCGCGATGATTTTTTTGTTTGTTTTTAATTCATGTTACCGTAATCAAATACGAGTGTATATGTGCCGTTTCCGTTATCTGTAATTGTAGTAACGGGCGATACCTTAGAATTGTTGTTGTTAATTCTTACGTATTCGTTGAAGAGGTTAACATCAATCTTAGACTGACCAACTGCTGTAAGTGTAACTGTGTACTTGCCGTCAGAGTAGGTTGTTTCGCCAACTGTGAAGAACGCTTCGCCTGTGTAACCGCCGGAAGCACCCTCAAGTCGTGCGGTAAGAGTACCGGTTGCAGTATTGTCAGAAAGTGTAAGACGAACACCTGTCTGGTTAACATATGCGTTGAGCACATTTACGAGCACTTCGGGCATTGTGTCATAGTTTGTATCGGATTCGTCCTTGCCCTGACCGTATTCGCCTTCAGAGTAGCCATTAGCAAGTAAGCCTGCCGCTACCTGGTAAATACTTCTTGTAACGGGTGTGCCATAGTAAACATCTTCGCCAATCTTTACGTAAGGTGTAGCTGTAAACTTACGGTTGTAGTTACCTTCTGCAAGGTTTGTAATAGCAGAGGTGAATACTTCGTCTTTTACCTGCCAGTTTTCTGCCTTAATTACAACGGGAGCAGCTGTGCTGTCTTCAGCTGTAACCTCAACACCGAATTCCATTACAACGCCTTCGGTTGTAAGGGAAGCCAGTGTGTCCATACGGTCAATTGTTGTTATGAAACGAAGACCGCTGCCTGTAGAAACCTTGCCGTTTTCGTCAACGCCGTCACCGATTCTTACCTGTGCACCGTCAACCATGTCTGCACCAAGTGCATAGTAGCCTGTAAAGGAGGTATCAGCTGTAATAGTAACTACTGTTGCAGGCTTATAAACTGTTGTTGTATCAACCTGGTGGTATGCAATAGCATCGGAAGGAAGTGTATATGTGCCGCCATATGCAACTGTAGAGCTGTCGCCAACAGTTACAGTATAGCCTGTCACAATTGCCATGCTGCTACCTTCAATACCGTAAAGACCGCCCTGTGCATTACCGATGATTACAACATCGCCGTTTGCCGCAGCTGCAGCAATCTTTGTTTCGTCAAGTGCAATTGTACATACGCCGGATGCGTAGTTGTCGGGGTTGATTGTTGCAACAAGTGTAGCGTCAGTAAGCTTTGCTAAAAGTGCATCCTTATTGCTCAAATCAAGTGCTCTGTATTCAGCAACGGGAAGAACATAGAACTTAACGTTTCTGTAATCCTGGTTGAAGTTGCTTCTTACAACGTTTGCGCTGAGTGCGTAATTTTCCTTACCCTTTTCTGCGCTGAGAACTGCAACACCGAGTCTGTCGTTGTCCTGTCCCCATGTGTATGCGGCAAAGTTTGTCTTACCTGCATAAACTGCAGCATCGTCAAGGTTACCGGAATAAACAGAGTGAGCACCGTTTTCCATTCTTGTGGAGTAAACGCTTCCCAGCTTTTCAACGGTTATTGTTATTGAGCCGTTGTAAGGCACGGGAACTTCGCCTGTAACAGCTTCTGTAACAGCATATTCACCATTTGTGCCTGCGTAAAGTGCACCAACAACTCCGCCTGTATAAAGTGTACCTACCATAAGCTTTGCCTTGCCGGAATCTGTTACTGTTCCGCCAACGGAGTAGTTCATTGTAACATCAACGGGCACGTTACAAGCCTTCAAAGTTGCAAGAAGGTCACTTGTGTTAACTGTTGCATCGTTAACCATGACAACGGGAAGTGTTGTGAGCCATGTGGGGTTAGTCTTAACCGCACCTGCAATGTATGTGTTGTCCGTGCCAGCCTGGTTAATAAGGTTACTTGTGGAGCTGATTGCCTGCATTACACGGTACATATTATTAACTGTACCTGTCTGTGTGTATGCGTGGTCAACCTGAGCCTGGATATAATCTGCTGCAAGTGAGCTACTTGATACGCTCGCATCGCCGAAAGAGTAGTTAGAGTACATCTTGCCGTCGAATGCAGCAGAAGTTGTACCGCGGAGTATAAAGCTGCCAACAGAAGCATTTGTTGCAACTGCACGACCGAAGAGTACAATACCTGCCTTTGTTCCATTCTCTGTAAGAGAGCCATATGTAACAGTAGAAAGGTCTGTGCCGTTATTGATTGTTACATAGTCGTAAATGCCTGCTTCTGTAAGGAGGTTATTAAGATCAATCCAGCTCTGGGCAACGCTGTCACCGGTTGAACCTGCAGAAGATGTGTTATCCCACATTTCCTGGAAGTCAAGCACGATGATTTCACCGGGATGCTCCTTTGCCCACTGAGCTATTGTGTAAGCAATGGGTCTGAATTCGTCAGAAAGCATACCGTGTGTTGTGTAGAACACGCCGTTTGTATGCTGAATTGTTCCACCCAATGTATTTGTTCCTGTCTTATCGGAACGGGAAAGACGGATATCGAAGTATCTTACACCATGGTTAAGCATTGTGAGAGCATCCTGGCTCTGTGCCTTACTCATAGGTGCTGCAGTAGAGGATGACAAGGGAGCTGCCTTACTGCCACTATCGCCCTGTGCCGCACCTGCCGCGTCGTACTTAGCGGAGGAGGTGCTGATATTTGCTGTAAATGCATCGTGCGCACCGAGCATGTTGAGTGATACAAACTTTGTATCGTTTGCTACGTTGTCAAAGAAATTAGCTTCTGCTACTGCTTCATAGTTAAGTGTTACAACAGAGCCTGAAACAGTCTTGTTCTTGAATACATAACCGTCAAATACGGGAATTTCAACATTGGGGTATACAACCTGGCTGTTATAACCGAGCTTGTCAGTTGAGCCTGTGTAGCCTGTGAATGTTTCAAGAGTTGTGCTGCCTGCCACTGCATTTACTGTGTATGTTTCAACGCTTGCTGTAGCAGAGTAAACCTTAATGTTAGATACAGTAATTGTATCAGCTACGCTGTTGTTGTCAAGAGCTGTGATACTGTCAAGCTTGTCAACAACCTTACGGTAGCCGTGACCGTCAGCAACAGTAGTCTGAACACCGTTCTTATCAGTCATAACTGCGCTCCATGTGTCGTTATCTGTATTTGTTGTAATAAGGAAACGGTATGTGTCGCCTGTTACAACAGGTGTTGTTACGTTGCGGTCTGCAGTGCCTTCACCGCCACTTGCACCCCAGGAACGGATATTGATACCGCCCGAGTTTGTCTGAATAGAAATAGCATCACCTGTGCCGCCGAATACGGGGTTGTTACCGCCGTTGGACTCAGCATCACCGATTGTGATTGTACCGTTAACAAGCTGGTGGAATACAGCGTCAAATTCAACAGTTACTTCACCACTTACAGAAACAGGGAAGTAATGAACAGCTTCTGTGCTCTGACCTGCATGAGCTGTAATGTCGTTTATGTTGAATGTTTCGTCAAGTACTGTTACAGTTGCTTCAGCCTTGATAGAAAGACCATCAACCGTACCGTAAACTGTGTTTGCACCAACCTTAAGAGAAGATGTATCCCAGGATGTGATTGTTACAGTTGTGGAAGAGCCTGTGCCTGTTGTTGCATTAAGTGTCGTGGGAAGAATGGGGCTGTTGCCTTCAATAACTGTTACGTTAACCACGTCGATGTCAGTAATAGCATCTGTTTCGTATGTGATTGAAACTGTGTCTGCATTGCCTGTAACTGTATAGCTTGTTGCATTAGTAGATTTCTTGGAGTATACATTGCCGTTGTATGTGATAGCTTCGGGCACAATAGAAGTATCTGTAAGATCAATTACACTGCCAAGAATGCCGTTAACTGTAGCTGCTGTTGCAATTTCGTTGCCGTTAACATCAACAAACTTGATTGTTGTTGTCGCCTTCTGTGAAGCATCTTCTTCAAGCTTATAAACTTCAACATCTGCAAGACCTACGCTACCCCAGCCCTCGAAGAATACCAGGTATTCATTTGTAGCTGTGAATACGCCTGTCTGCTGTACCCATGTACCGCCCGTACCAAAGCCGCCGTTACCTACAAGGTCCAAACCTTCTGTTGTGGGGCTTGCGCTCTGACCGAGACCATGCCACTGGTCAGTTGCCTTAACCCACATGCTGTAGTAGTAGGTTTCGCCAACTTCAATGTCCCAAGCCTGCTTGATGGAGTTGTTACTCGATGCACCACCTGCACCGGATGAAAGTGCCGCTCTTTCACTGCCTGTGGGCTTATCTGTTGTTGTGATTGAATAAGATACGGGAGGTGTGCTGTTGTCACGGGCATACCAACCGTTCATACCATATTCAAAGTTACCGTTAGGAGCAAGGTTTCCGCCTACAACGATATACACTGCTTCATCTGTGGCAATCTTATCTCCGTCAGAATAGTTGCCCCAGTTGGGAAGCGCTGCCATTTCAATTGTCTTTGTTTCGCTTACTGTCTGTGCTTCTGCATAGTAAAGCACATTAGTACCGTTCTCTCTGTAGTAAAGCTCGTCAAAGCTTGCACCACTTACTAAAGCAGAGTCATAACTCTTTGTTTCTGTCTTGACTGTTTCGCCGTTTGCTGTATATGTAACAGTTACGTCAAATACTGTCTGAGGAACTTCGAGCTCATACATCTGGAAGTTATCAAAGCAGATACCGTTACCAAGGTTATATGCGTTGAACCACAATGTATTAACACTGTCTGTACCGTCGATAACAGTTGTAACTGTCTTCCAGTCTTCTGCAATATCACCTGCTGCTGTACCTGTACCTGCCGCAAGAGATGTGCCTACATAAACTGTGCCTGCTGTCTTGTTGCCGGAGTTAGACTTAATGTCGTACATAAATACGTACTTCTTGCCGCTTTCAAGAGCAAAGGAACGCTTGATGCAGCAAAGACCGCCAAAGCCGTCGCCCCACTGGCTCATAAGATACCAGTTGCCGTCTGTGGGGTTACCGATTCTGGGACCTGTGTATACTGTGCCCCATCTGTCGTATGTAGAACCAAGGTCGCGTTCTGTCTGCATGTAATAGTAGCCCTGTACACTACCTGCTGCCCAGTGGTCATCGCCTGCGCTCTGGGGGTTAGGGATAGCTGCGCTTGTCTGCTGAGAAAGCCAGCCTGTTGTGTCAAAGTTACCTTCTGCGTTTTCGAAAGAACCGTTTGAAATAAGGTTTTCGGATGCAACAGCATATGT
>JAFUOO010000019.1 GCA_017472685.1 Clostridia bacterium | reverse complement strand
CCGATACCGCCGTGAAAGGGCGGTGTCTTAACCGCTTGACCATCGGGCCAAAGGTGGTAGCGGCGAGTGGACTTGAACCACCGACCTAACGGGTATGAACCGTTTGCTCTAGCCAACTGAGCTACACCGCCATATACCTTTTGCTCAAACGCAAGGCTTATTATAATGTATTTTTTTTCGTTTGTCAACACTTTTTTTAAATTTTTTTGTTATTTTTATGTATCCAAAAATTTCTTTTCAAAAATACGAACATTTGTTTGCATTTTTGTTCAATGTGTGTTATGCTATGTATACAATGAGGTTCAAAGCCCACAAGAAAGGATGGCACACAATGGATTTAGCAGAAAAGCTCACAATACTTGCCGACAGCGCAAAATACGATGTATCCTGCTCCTCGTCAGGGGCACAAAACAAAAACTATGCCATTATCGGTAACACCTCGCCTGCAGGCTGCTGCCACAGCTTTTCTGAAGACGGCAGATGCATCTCTCTTCTGAAGGTGCTCTTCACAAACTACTGCATTAACGACTGTAAATACTGTCACTGCCGAAATTCCAACGACATTCCGCGCGCCGCATTTACTCCGCGCGAGCTGGCAGAGCTTTTTATCGGGTTTTATAAACGAAACTATGTGGAAGGGCTGTTTTTGTCCTCAGGTATTGTAAAAAGCCCCGATTATACAGCTGAGCTCTTGCTGGAAGCACTTGTCATCATAAGAAAGGAATACGGCTTTGCAGGCTATATTCACGTAAAGGCAATTCCCGGAGCAGATGCACGTTTAATCTATCAATTAGGGCTTCTGGCGGACAGGATGAGCGCAAATATAGAACTCCCCTCGGAAAGCAGTTTAAAGCTTCTCGCACCGCAGAAAAGCCGCGAAAAGGTGCTTGCTCCCATAAAGCAGATACAAACCGGCATTGTTGCCAACAAAGAGGAAATCACGCTTTATAAGCACGCACCCAGATTTGTTCCCGCAGGACAGTCCACCCAGATGATTGTTGGTGCAACCGACGATTCCGACTATAAAATAATCCGCCTTACGGAGGGGCTCTATAACAAATTCAATCTGAAAAGAGTATATTTTTCAGCATACGTACCCATTGGCAATCATCCCGCATTGCCGAAAACTGCACCTCCGCTTCTTCGTGAGCACAGGCTGTATCAGGCGGATTGGCTTCTGAGGTTTTACGGCTTTAAGGCAGAGGAAATCCTTACAGAAGATAAGCCCTTCCTTGACCCTCTCTTGGACCCTAAGTGTAACTGGGCAATGAACAATCTGCACCTTTTTCCTGTGGAGGTAAACTCGGCGCCCTACGAAATGCTTCTCAGAGTTCCGGGCATAGGTGTCAAAAGCGCCCGCCGCATAATGATGGCGCGCCGTGGCTCCACGCTGGATTTTGATGCTGTAAGGCGCCTTGGGGTGGTTATGAAGAGGGCTGCATATTTCATAACCTGCAACGGAAAATACATGCACAGCGCCCTCAAAATGGAGCATGGCTTTATCTACAGCTCTCTCACAGCCTCTCTTCCGCCCGAGGCGACAGAAAACCCAACACAATATTCTCTCTTTGCGCCCTCTCAGCTTTTGCTCAATTAAATGCGAGGTGAAATTTATGAGCGATCTGATACTTACCTTCGATTCAACCTTTGACGGCTTTTTAAGCGTTGTGTACCATGCGGTTAAAAACCGTGTGCGTCCCGTGCGCATTTGCCCCGAAACCGCTGTGCAAACCATGCTCGGCTGCAGCATTCAATTTGTTCCCTCCGACGTGCGCCATTCTGCCCTTGTGAGGCGTACGCTGTGCGACAGCGTGGGCTACGATGGCTTCAAGCGGGCATATTATGCCTACCTTTCCTCTGCGGAGGACGCCATTATGACAAGCTATACTTATATACTTTACGCCTTAAAATACGGCAAACACACCGCTGACTATATGTCTGCCCCGGATATTTTCCGTGCCTATCAGCTGGAGAAAAAGGTTTCCTACGAGGCTGACCGCATGAAGGGGTTTCTGCGCTTTGCCGTAATGGAGGGTGGGGTGGAATATGCGCCTATGGAGCCCGACAGCGACATTTTAGCACTGCTCATGCCCCACTTTGCCGACAGATTAAAAAACATCCCCTTCGTTATTCACGACATTTCAAGGCAGAAGGCAGGCGTTTGCGCTAAGGGAACATGGTTTATAACCGATGCGACAGACATTACTCCGCCCAGGCTTTCTGACGACGAGGAAACATATCGCCGCATGTGGAAGGCCTTTTACAACGCAATTTCCATTCCGGAAAGGAAAAATGAAAGGCTGCAGACGCAAATGATGCCTAAAAAATACCGTAAGCACATGACGGAGCATCTGCTATATTAAACAGGCTCATTATTCATTTGACTTTCGGGAACAATAACTATATAATGTATCATATGGCAATTGTTTTGTACTGTTTTAAAGAAAAATTAAATGAGCGGGTATACCAGCTTATTGAAAGGAAGTTTTTTATGAGCGAATGTAACAACAACTGTTCCTCCTGCGGCGAAAGCTGCGCTTCACGCAAAGCGCCTCAGTCTTTTCTCGCAGAATGTAATCAGTTCAGTAAAATTGACAAGGTTATTGCTGTAGCAAGCGGCAAGGGCGGTGTAGGCAAGTCCTCCATCACAAGTCTTCTTGCAGTTGCAATGGCAAAGCAGGGCAAAAAGGTCGGCATACTCGACGCCGATATTACAGGGCCTTCCATTCCCAAGGCTTTCGGCATAAAAACAAAAGCTGAGGGTAGCGAAATGGGTATAATGCCTGCTGTAACAAAGCTGGGCATAAAGGTTATGAGCCTTAATATGCTCCTGGAAAACGAAATGGACCCCGTTGTATGGCGCGGTCCCGTTATAGGCGGAACTGTAAAGCAGTTCTGGACAGATGTGTGCTGGGGTGAGTTGGATTATCTCTTTGTGGACATGCCTCCCGGAACAGGCGATGTACCCCTGACGGTGTTCCAGTCCCTCCCCGTTAACGGCACGGTTATCGTAACAACGCCTCAGGATCTGGTGGCTATGATTGTAGGAAAAAGCGTTAACATGGCGCGTAAAATGAACATTCCCACCTTGGGTCTTGTTGAAAACATGAGCTATCTTCTCTGCCCTGATTGCGGCAAGAAAATACCTGTATTCGGCGAAAGCAAGGCCATGGAAATTGCTGATGCATTCTATATTCCCAGCTTTGCGTCAATGCCCCTTGACCCCAATTTTGTGTCAATGTGCGACCGTGGTGAGGTTGAAGATGCCGACACATCACTTCTGGAAAACATAATTAAGGTTCTTTAAAGTAATAAAAAGCTCCTCGTTTGAGGAGCTTTCTATTATTTTACAATTTCTCTGATTTCAAATTCAAGTACGCCCATGGGTGTTGTAGCAGTTACCTTGTCGCCCACCTTGTGACCGAGAAGTGCACTACCTACGGGAGATTCGTTAGAAATCTTAAACTGTGCGGGGTCAGCTTCTGTAGAGCCTACAATCTTGTAAACAACCTCTTCGTCGAATTCGATGTCGTAAACCTTTACCTTGCTGCCAACGGAAACGCCGTCGTTAGTTGAGTTTTCATTGATAAGAACAACATGCTTCAAGGTTTCTTCAAGCTCTGCAATTCTTAATTCGTTCTGAGCCTGCGCGTCCTTTGCTTCATCATATTCACTGTTTTCGGACAAGTCGCCGTATCCGCGGGCTACCTTAATAGCCTCTTTAATTTCTTTTCTCTTTGTTGTTTTTCTTTCTTCAAGTTCCATCTTAAGCTGTTCTAAGCCTTCAGCGGTCATTAAAACCTGCTCTGCCATTGGAATCACTCCTCTTAGTTTTGTCTGTTCATATAAAACGTATTATATAACTAACATAGCGTTTTGTCAAGGACAAAAAGCGCCCCGGGTCTTTATCCCGAGGCGCTTTATTATTCAGCTGTTATTTCCTCAAGCTTTGCTCTGACAACCTTCTTAGAAACAGTTGACAGTGCCGAAAAACGCTGACGGAGCGAAAGATTAAGCATTTCCTCTGCTTCTTCACTACAGCCTGCCTTAAGAAGCGCAAGTGCATAGTAGTAAAAGGGTGCAGGCGCCTGACTTCCGCAATCCATAAGCTCACCGAACACCTTAAGGGCATCCTCGTTCTGTCCGTTGAGGTAGTATGCCTCACCAAGGTTTGCCATTATTGTTCTTTCGTAGGTAAACTGCTCGTTTGTGCTTTCACAAAAGCTGAGCGCTTCGGCGTAGTCACCGGTTTCACGGGCTTTAACCAGCATCAGTGCACCCAGTGTGCCCGCCGCCGTTACGGAGGGGCTTCTGTCCCACACAGCCTTAAGAAGCTCTATTGCTTCATCGAGCTGCCCCTTCTTCCATAAAAGGATTGCCTTGTTTGTGTCTAAGCTGTCCTTCTGCCTGTCTGTAAGCTGTTTTTTTGAAACAGCCTCAAAAATTTCCTCGCAGGCTTTTTTATCCCCTTCCTTTAAGAGAATGTACCCGCAATAAATTTCCATATCTGCAGACAAGCGCTTTGTTCTGTATGCCTTTTTATATTTTTCAACCGCGCTCTTCCACGCGCCTTTTTTATAGGCAGAATTTGCCGAAAGCATATAGAGCATGGGGATATTCAGTACGGCACTTACTAGAATTGCAAGCAGAATTGATGCAATCTGATAAAAATTGCCTCCCAGAAGCTCGTTAAAGGGCAACTGCGGTGCCGCATAGCCGAGTCCGACAACCAGTATTATTGCTATTATTACAGAAACTATCAAAGACATCTGATTACCGCCTATATCTTATTACTGAACAATCATGTTTGCGAGTATTTCGCTTATTTCGGGAGAGGGCTCGCTACCGAAAAGTGTACCGCCGAAAATAGTTACCAAAGTGTCGCCATCCTGATAACGGTAATATTCATAAGCACCCTGCTCGTCGTCGGGGTCCTCGGCATAAATTATGGCATGAACAACCTTTTTGCCGTCGAAATCGAGAATTTCCACGTTCTCGTAACGAACTTCTTGATCGGTGTTAAGAACTGCCGAGAACAGCATCGCCCATTCCTCGTCGCTTGCATTTGATGCAACAGTGGGGAAGTTACGCACTGCGTAGTTTTTCACCTTAGCAATTTCGTTGTACTCTTCCTGGTAAATGCTATATTCTTCACGGTAGAGGGCATCTTCCTCGTTATAAATTTCCATTTCTTCCTGCCATGTAAGGTAGTCATCGTAGCCGGGAACAGCACTGAGGTCAGCTACCTCCATGCTCAGCTGCATCTGCTCGTCGTAAGCTTCCTTCGATTCCAGACCAAGAAGCTCGATAAGCTGTTCTTCTTCAAGCTCCATAACATCCTCTTCGGGCAGTTCAACCTCTAAGTCCATGAACATCTGCACTATGATAGCACGACTAAGCTCATACTGGAACACTTCCCAGTCAATCTCGGGGAACTGAGGTCTTTCGGGTCTTTCGGGAGCCTCGGGATACTCCTGATTCATGGAGGAAAGGTCATATTCGTCACCCGTGTAGGGCTCAAGGTCCTGAACAATATACATAATACCGTTTTTTGTATCCTCGTCCGCGTAGCATTCATACAGGGAAACAATCTCCCAGTTATATGTATGCTGAGCATCAAAGCCGTCAAGAGAGCGGTATGCAAAGCTTTCCTCGCTTTCTGTATCCTCGGGGAAATATGTATCGGGGATTTCGAGAAGAATTGAGGAGGAGGGAAGGTCGATGGAGTTATATTCCACCAAAATTTCGGTTTCTTCTTCAATTACCTCGCCGTCTGTGCTCTCGCCTTCCTGTACATTTTCTGATGTCTCGGAGGATGCTTCGCCTTCAATAACATCAACATCTGTTACTTCTTCTACGGGAGGCTTTACAACGGTCTGTGTGTCAACCTGGCCGTTAATGATAATTCTCTGATATTCGCTGTTCCAGAGCACTACAAGACCGAACTGCTCAGCGATAAAATCAATGGGAACCATGGTTCTGCCGTTAATGATAACAGGAGCCGCGCTGAGTGTTTTTACGCCACCGGGTGTTTTTGCCTTATTGCTGCCAATTACAAGCTCAACATAGAAATTATCCTTTTTAACAACAACAGTATCGCTCGGGTCGTCCCATGTAATTTCCAGGCCAAGTGTTTCTGCCACTGTGCGCAAAGGCACAAGAACAGAGTTGTTAACCACTACGGGCTCCTGGTCTGGGAAATTTACCAGGGCACTGTTCATAATTACATTTACTGCACCTACCGGCTGTGCCAGGCAAATAAGAAGCATAACCGATGCGCAAAGCAAAGCAATTTTTCTTTTCATTTTCCACACTTCCTTAGTTTTTCAATATACGTAATCATTATATACTTTATCAGCGCCAAAATCAACAATAATTTCCTTTATAATCGCAAAAAAGGGACCATCGGTCCCTTTTTTATGATAGCGTAATGTTTATTTTATTACAACAACCTTATCAAACAATGCCTTGTTTTTTTCCACCCTTGCTTTAGAGGAGAAAACGCAAAGGTTATTCTCGTTCATAATATCTTTCAGCATAGATGCCGCAGAGCGGATATCCTGAGCAGTTGTACCAAGCATTTCAGCTCTCACGCGGTTTCTTAAGCTCATGTCAATTGAATTAAAATAGTCGCTGTCCGAGCGCATTGCCTTTGTGAAAGCACTCTTGGGACGGTCCGTTGCCGCAACAGCACCCACGATATACTTTGTCATTTCTCTTTCGGATGCCTCAAAGGCTTCAACATATTTATACGCCGCGTCAAAGGCATTTACCGTATCTGCCAGATTGGGGTCACGGTAGGAATACATGCCCACATCGCCTAAAAGGTTTACCGTAAAGCCTGTGCCGTAGGCACCGCCCTTTGCGCGGATTGTGTTCCAGAGATAATCGTAGGTCATAATGTGCGAAAGCACAAACATACTGCCGAGTGCCTTGTTGCAGCTACCCGCCTTTGCAACATAAGCCACATCTGTGGGCACGCAGAAGCCCTCGTTTCCGCCTAGGCAATCCACACTTACATCTCCCTTGAAGCATTCACCATCTTCAAGCTTAAGCTGTCTGATGCTGTCTTCTGCAGATAAAAGAAGAGCTTCATCGCCTGTGATTGAGCAGGTAACGTTGTTTGCATTTACTGCCTTTTTCAAGGTGTTGCCGATGGAAACGGAAATATCCTCGTTAATTGTGTCACACAGCTGCTTTATATAGAAATAGTAATCCACACCGCTGAGCTTCTGGTTGAGTGCATCCTCGGCAGAGAAGTAGCTCATGGCACGCCTTAATGCAGCAGAATGACCGTTTCTGGTCATCCAGTTTTCACGGCCCATCTTTTCCTGGAGGAGCATTTTCTTGATTTCCTGAGCGTTATCAAAGGCAGATTCACGCAGGATTTCGCCCACAAGGAGAAAAGCGTTGTCAAGATTTGACTTAAGGGCAGAGAAGGACACGCGGAGCTTTGCGCTTACCTTATTTCGGTTATCAAGGGGTGCGTAGGTGTCAACAGTGGCAGAAAATGCACCGAGATTAATTTTAATCTGATTTATTACTTCAAGGGCAGACTTACTCTTTGTTGCAATTCTGCCAAGAAAACGTGCCGCTACAGCTGCATCAACAATTTCCTTTTCACCAAGTGCGCCAAGGTCAAAGTAAAGGGTTGTGTACAAAATGCCCTTTGTTTCAATTTTGTGGCACAGAATTTCGCCCGCTTCGCCCTTTTTTACCTCAAAGGGGATTTTTTCGCCCTCGGGGTTTATGAACTTTAAGTCAAGCACGGGAATGGTTGCAAGAGCCTCGGGAGTGTCCTCCATATTCTGCATAGCCTTGAGCTTTTCAAGCTCTTCTTCTGCCTTCTTGAGCCCTTCCTCGCCTATTTTTTCGCGGTATGCTTTAACACGTGCCGCTTCTGCCTCTGCCTTTTCCTCGGAAAGGTTGGCGTCAGGTGACAGCTTTACAAAAGCACTGTGCTTTGATTTAAGGAAAATTTCTTCAAGAAGGCGTTCAAAATAATCGCCCTTTGCCTTTTCTCGGATTGACTTGAACTCGTTTTCATAGGTGAGAAGCAGCGTGGGGTCGCCACCGTAAAGCCAGGAAGCCATTACCCATGTGCAGTAGATAAGCCCTGCAGGCTGATTGCCGAATTCCGCTTCGCGCATTTTAAATTCCATCTGGTTGATATTTGCGGCAATAATTTCCTTGTCGATGCCGTTTTTGACGATATCAGCAACAATTTCCATTACGGCGCTCTTAACCTTTTCCTCGTCGTCACCCGAGCGCTTCATTGCAAGGCACACATAAGGGGAAATAAGCTGGTCGTCAAGATATGCCCACACCTCCTCGCAAAGGCCTTTGTCAAGAAGCGCCTTTTTAAGGGGTGATTCGTTATTCGAGCAAACGGATGTAAGCAAAATGTCAATAGCCATGAGCTTTTCGTGCTCTTCAAAGGCAGCAGCCTTGAAGCCGAAGGCATAGTGTGTTGCCACGTCTGCGCTCTCGTCGGAATCGTACCTTTCGCATCTGTACATTTCGCCCTTATCCTCCTGAAGCCCCACCTTTATGTCAAGGTCGAGCTTGTTGTAGGAGGCAAGATAGCCCTCGTCCATAATGCGGAGCTTCTCAATAACATCCATGTCGCCGTAGAGATAAATATAGCTGTTGGAGGGGTGGTAGAACTTTTTGTGGGTTTCGATAAACTCTTCATAGGAAAGACTTGGTATAGCCTTGGGGTCACCGCCCGAGTTTTTGGAATAGCACACATCGGGGAACATTGTATTCTGCAGATATTCGCCCAAAAGTGAATCCTCCGAGGACATTTCGCCCTTCATTTCGTTATATACAACACCGCGGAAGCATTCCTTTTCGCCGCCCTCGTAGTGCCAGCCCTCCTGAAGGAAAATTTCCTTTTTGTTATAAATTGCAGGATGGAACACCGCGTCAAGATAAACATCCATAAGATTTTCAAAATCCTTTTCGTTACAGCTTGCAACGGGATACATGGTCTTGTCGGGGTAGGTCATGGCGTTAAGAAAGGTCTGCATACTGCTCTTTAAGAGCTCAACAAAGGGCTCGCGCACGGGATACTTATCGCTTCCGTTGAGAACACTGTGCTCTAAGATGTGCATAACGCCCGTGTCATTTTCGGGCACTGTTTTAAAGCTTATTGAGAAAACCTTGTTGGGGTCATCTGCGGCAACATACAAAAGCCTTGCGCCGCTCTTTTTGTGCTTGCCGATGTAAACATCAGCATTGATTTCGTCCACATGCTTTTTTTCTGCAAATTCAAAGCCGTGATAAGTTTTGTTTAATTCGAACATTTTCATTCTCCTTACAATAAAAGCCCTTTGCAGAGCAAAAGGCTTTATTAATTCTGCATTATTCCGCCAGGAATTTCTTAAGTTCTTCCATTCTCTCCACCGCATCGTTGTAGCCATCGTGATAAAGCTTATCGAGCTTATCGTGGTCAAGCTCCATACGTGCAACCTCAACAGGCTGCTTGGGACGGAACACAAAAACATCGCCCAGCTTTTCGTGCTCTTCAATATAGGCAAGAGCTTCGTTGTATTTTATATGCCTTGTAGCCGCCGCCTCAGCAAACTTGGGATATTTCCTGCCGTAGAGCTTTTTGATATAGGTTACCTCAGAAGAGGGCTTTTTAACAAATCCCTTATGCTGAGTAAGTATTACAACCGCCTTGCTGTTACCGTGCTCTAAACTATATTTTGCGGGAATGGAGTCAAGTATGCCTCCATCGAGATATTTTTTTCCGTTTATATGTACCATTCGTGAAATAATGGGGAGCGATGCAGATGCCCGCACCATGTCCATGTCACGCTTCAAGTCCTCCACGTGAAGGTATTCAACCTCGCCTGTTTCCACATTTGCACAAACGGTGTAAAACTTGCAGGGATTATTCCTAAAGGCTTCGTAGTCCGCAGGCTCAAGCTTGTTGGGAAGTGTGTCGTAAACAAACTTAACTCCCACCATGTCGCCTGTAAGGAGCAGACTGCGCTTTGAGCAGTAGCGCCAGTCGTTCATGTACTTCATGCTGATGTTATATGTTCTGCCGCGCTGCTTTGTAATAAAATTCTGCCCGAAGGTTGCACCTGCAGAAACGCTGTAGCAGTTGTCAAATTCTATATTATAGTCCAGAAAAGCATCAAGCACGCCTGCAGTGTACAAACCGCGGGAGCCGCCGCCTTCCAGTATAAGTGCTCTGCCGTTATTCATGTGAAAATCTCCTTTTAATGGTCTACGCTACATTTTACTCCATTTTTCCGTAAAATTCAAGCTTTTCCCAAAGTTTTATCATTGCGAGTGTGTCAAGGGCGCAATATTCCTTTAAATCGCGCATTGCTTTTTCCTTTTCCTTGCCGCTCATTCTGCCCAATCGTGCATACACGCTTTCTGCCTGCTGACCGTTTTTGATTGCCATGCGCGAATAGTCAAGCTCGGGGCAATCGGGATAAAGAGCGGGCAAAACCTTTTTAAGGCTGCTCTTTCCATCCATTGCACGGTTTACAAGCAGTTTTTTAGAGAAGGGTTTTTCAAGGTCCACCAGGTTGTTTTTTATGACCTCCAACTTGTCACTAGTCTCGGGAAACCGCTTCATGAGCCTTTCAATGCATATCTTTTCGTAGTCGGAATACATTAAAACGCAGTGGTTTTCACCAATACATTTGCAAAGCTCTTTAATAACTTCCTTTTCGCAGTAGTGTTCGCCGTCACCGATAAATTCGTAATGTAAGGGGGTAGCGCCTTCCTTTTCAATGAGATGATAGGAAAACTGTGTTATAACAGTATCCATAGGCGCAAGGAACTTTTCCTTCGGGCGGAAAACCTCCATGGTTTCAAAGTCAAGAAAGCCCAAGGGATAGTGAAGTGTTTTCAGAAAGGCTGCGATTTCGTCCTTTGAATACACATCCTCGTCGGTGCTTCTCACCATAATTTCGCGCTTTGTTTTATCGTCACAATCGGGCATTGCCCGAAAGGCATCAACAGTTTTAACGCCCTTCTGGAAAAGGCTCATTTTCTTTGTAAACGGAATTGATTTTAAAGTAAAAATACTGTCTTCGCTCTTTGCAAAGCAGTCCTCAAGATAAGGGCATGAGCCGCACAGCTTGCTAAGAGAGGGCTCGGGAATTTTTTCAAGAGTAATGTTTTTCAGTATTCTTCCAAGCCTTTCCTCCAGCTTTTTCTGCCTGCGGTAATTGTTTACGTTTATAACGCTGAGGGTTTTGCCCTTCATGCCCTCGCGGTCAATGGCGCATACAAAGCAGTTGCCCACCTTTACGCCCGATTTTTCCATTATTATTTTGGAAAAAAGCACCTCGTCAATCCAGCGGGTGTAGCGGCTTGTGGGACGCACCGCATATATATCGTATGCTCCGTTTTCAAGCATTATAACATCGCACCGTGCAGACGCACCGCCATGAATAAAGGTAGCGTTATAGATAACCTCTTCCCCTTTTTCCACAATGGCACGAGTGTCCTGTGCTGCTCGCCTTACATCGCCGTAAACCCACACGCCGTCGGGGAAGCTTTGGAGCATATCGCTCTGTATGTCATGAAGCCTTGAGGACATGTTGTACTTGTCCTTTAAGCTTTTGTAGTTTTTGTCGCGGGCTGTCAGATATGCCTGACGGCTGCAGCCGTTGAATTTTGTAAAATTAAGCTGAGTAACCATGTCCTCACCTCGCTTTATTTTATTCTGTGCACACCTTTAGGCTCGTAGCCCAAAAGGTCGCTTATGCCGAGATAGTCACACATTAAAAATATAATTGAAAGCCACATTTCCGTGCCCTTTAAGCTCGCCTCGGTGCCGAATTTAAAGGCAAAGCCATCGCTTGTGTACTTTTCCATAAACACGGGAAGCATTTTGACGCACCACGCTTCGCCCTCGCTTTTTCGGTAGGATGTGAAGCCCTTTAAAAAGTACAAGGGATGGATAATATCCAACGCGTCGCAGGCATTGTCGGGCACACCTTTACCTTCGGCGTATTTTAAAACGGTGTCAATTGCCTCTTTTGTATAAGCAGGCTTAAGCTTGAACTGGTCGTAGGTGCCGCGTGTAAGGCGGTAATAGCCGTTGACGCGGAGGTTTATGTCACCCTCGCCCCAGAGCCCGTCGGTTGCCTGATTTAAGCCAAGCCAGGAAAAAAGACTTTCGGGCATCCTGCCGCCATGGTGCTTTCTGTTCATGTACAAAGCTGTTGCATAAATGTCGGTGTTGTGCCCTGCGTCCCATGCATCAGTTTTCCATTTGAAGCTGTCCATGAAGCTCCATGTGTCAAGGTTTTCCACATAGTCAAACCTTATGGGCTTTTCACCTAAAATTTCAAGAGCATAGGAGGCTGACATAACGCATTCGTACTCATGCATATCCTTCTGAAAAGCCCGTATTGTGTTTATAAGCTCTTCCTTTGTCAGCTGGTTGGGGGTAGCGTTAAACAATGCTGCTATCTCCACCGCATCGCAGACTGCTCTGCGTGTTTCTTTATCTGTTTTAGAATTTGTAAAAACGCCCGCTTCAAAATGCGAGGATAAAACACTCTGATATGTTTCTTTCACCATTTTTGCAAAATCCGTAATTTTCTTTTTAAATTCGTCGGAATTTTTTACTTCTGCCAGGCGGTTTTTTATAACATGGGCGGGGTTTCCGCCCACGATGGAATAGGGCGCAACATTTTTTGTTACAACCGCACCTGCGCCGATTATGCTGTGAGCACCGATTGTAACACCGTCGGTAATAACTGCGTTTGCGCCAATCCACACATCGTCCTCGATTACTATGCCCTTACGGGTGTTTGGCTGTGTGCAGATGGGTGTTTCCAGGCTGGAAAAGCCGTGGTTTTCGCCGAATATTTTTGCACCGGGTGCAATGCGCACACAGCTGCCTAAAGTAACCTTTCCGTGCACAACGCAGTAGGTGTTGAAGGAGCAGTTGTCTCCGGCGGTAATTTCAAGGCTTCGTAAAAGAGCGTTGGAGCCAATGAGGGTTTTTCTGCCGAAGGTTCCCGTAATCTGATACATATGTGCCTCATGGGATATAACGCTTTCCTCACCGAAGGTTACGTTGTAGTTTTCGCAAAGCTCCTTTTGCCATGCCGCCTGCTCAGCCCTTTCTTCTTCGCTAAGGCTGTTCCAGGGTAAAAACTCGTATTCCTTTTTGAAGTAATCCATTTTCTTCACCCACCTGTTCTCAGAAAACTCACAACAAATAAGGAGCAACCTTGGTTGCTCCTTACGTAATGGTTTAGTTCAAGCCCTTAGGGTTGTTCTTCTGCCAGTTCCAGGAATCGCGACACATATCTTCAAGGTTCTTTTCAGCCTTCCAGCCGAGCTTTTCGAGAGCCTTGGATGCATTTGCGTAGCATTCAGCAACGTCGCCGGGACGGCGTTCCTTAACTACGTAGTTGATAGTAAGGTCGTTAGCCTTTTCGAAAGCCTTTACAACGTCAAGAACGCTGTAGCCGATACCTGTACCAAGGTTGAAAATTTCTGTGCCTGTGTTCTTGTCTGCGTATTCAATAGCCTTTACGTGACCCTTTGCAAGGTCAACAACGTGGATATAGTCACGCACGCCTGTGCCGTCGTGTGTGGGGTAATCGTCGCCGAATACACTAAGCTGAGGAAGCTTGCCTACAGCAACCTGTGTGATGAAGGGCATGAGGTTGTTGGGAATACCGTTGGGGTCTTCACCGATTCTGCCGCTTTCATGTGCACCAATGGGGTTGAAGTAACGGAGAAGCACAACGCTTAAGTCCTTATTTGCAACAGCTGCGTCAGTAAGAATCTGTTCGATCATGTACTTTGTCCAGCCGTAGGGGTTTGTGCAGCCTGTATCCATGCCTTCTACAAGGGGCACCTGCTTGGGCACGCCGTATACTGTTGCAGAAGAAGAGAATACGATCTTATTGCAACCGAATTCTTCCATAACTTCCAGCAAAGCAAGAGAAGAGTCGATATTGTTTCTGTAGTAGGAGATGGGAATTCTTACGCTTTCGCCAACAGCCTTGAGACCTGCGAAATGAATAACCGCATCAATTTTGTTTTCTGTAAAAATCTTTCTGAGAGCGTCCTTGTCGCAGCAGTCAGCTTCGTAGAAGCCAAAATCCTTACCGGAAATTTCCTTGATTCTGTTGAGGGCTTCGGGCTTACTGTTAGAGTAGTTATCAACAATAACAGCCTCGTGGCCTGCCGCAAGAAGCTCAATGCAAGTATGGGAACCTATGTAACCTGCGCCACCTGTAAGTAAAACTTTCATAATCCTATTCCCCTTTTCTTTATTATCTACTTAATTTTATCAAAACAAATCCAACTTGTAAAGGGTTTTAGAAAAGAAAAGCTTTAATTTTTTAATTATATGTAGTACAATGAATGTATCGGGCGGCTTAATTTCGTAGTGACCCGTCTGAGTTCCACCTTTAAGGCGGTGATTTTTTGTTTCTTACTTTGCTGAGCATTTTATTTCCCGTGGCAGTATCCTTTGTCGCAACGGGCTTTTGCTTTAATTCTTATTATTCCGAAAACGCAATTTTCACCTTGGTTTTATGCACCATAAGCGCAATGCTGACACTGCTGGTTGTGCTTCCCGCAAAGATTTGCTACAGACCGATTTTGTCATTTTCGGGCACACTGCTGGTTGTAAACTGCGCATACAATTTCATAGTATCTGTTGCAGTTACACTGGCAGCATTCATTATTGTATGGTTTATACCTTTGAAGAAGGCAAAAAAACGCATACTTTTTGCTCCGGACAATGTTTTAGTTACCATCAGCTACAAAAAACCATCAAAAATAAAAAGCGTATTGCGGCACTTCAGTGCAGGGGTGTTTATAACAAGCGCTCTCATTTTTGCGCTGACCTTTACCCTTTCGGTGACAAACGGAATATGGGGCATACGCGCTTTTCCCGTCAGCCTGGAGGAAAAGGTATTGCCGGGTGATTGTGCCGTTCCCTCGGGGCTTGTTACCTGCAGTGTGGGCTACGACACGGCGGCAATTTATGTGGACACCTTTTCTGACATTGAAACAGAAAATGGCACCACACCCTCCCCTGCAAAGGCTGCAGGCATGAAGGAGGGCGATGTAATAGTGACCATAAACGGTCAGAGGGCAAAGACCTCGGACTTTATAACAAAGGGCCCCACAGGTGAGGAGAGTTTGTTTGAGGTTGTCAGGCTTAAGGAAGACGGCTCAACAGAAACAGTTTTCTTAAAAATAACGCCTGTGTACAGCGTTCCCGACGACCGCCACCTTATAGGCATTCTGTATTATGACAGTATTCTGCCCGGCTTGTATCAGACCTTACAGACGGTAAGCTTTTTCTACCCTGATAATGGTTATTTTGCCGCTACGGCACACTCCTCGGAAACAGAAAACGCAAGCTACTACACAAACGTTCTGAAAAAAGCCGTGGTCACGGGCAGAGATGAAACAGGGCTTACAGCCTCAGTGGGTGAAACCCTGGGCGAAATTGCAGTAAGTAACCGTTATGGCTCCTTTGGCTATTGGGAAAACCAAAGCGGAGAGGCGCTTCCCATTGGAAAGAAAAGTGATGTAAGGCTCGGAAGAGCAACGCTTTTGTCAAGCTTTGAACAAAACGAGGTTAAGGAGTACGAGGCTTTTGTTACGGGCACCTACCGCATTGATAACCGCGATGTTATCTGCCTTGTTGTAAACGATGACAGAATACGAAAGGCAGGCGGTGTTACCCGCGGAATGAGTGGAAGCCCCATAATACAGAACGGAAAAATTATAGGCGCGTTGTCGAACACCGACAGCGAGGGCTACTGTTCATATGCAACCTTTGCCTACGATATGGCGCACGAGATTTATCTTTCACAGAATTCTATCACTGATAAAAAGGAGATGGCGCAATGAAGCTTGAAGTAAAAGCCCCTTTGACCGACACCCGTAATTACGGAGTGGACCTTTTGAGAATAGTTGCAATGTTCATGGTGCTTTTCCTGCACATTTTAGGCAACGGAGGCATTCTCTTTGAGGTTGAGGTTTTGAGTGCACACGGTATTACGGCATGGTTTTTTGAAATGGCAACCTTTTCGGCAATAAACTGCTACGGTGTTATTTCGGGCTATGTGAGCGTGAACTCGAAATATAAATATTCCAACCTGGCACTTGTATGGCTCCAGGTTGTGTGCTACAGTGTTGCGATAACTCTCATATACCATCTGCGTTATCCTGCGCTTGTGCCCCTTGGTGCATTCAAATCGGCGCTTATGCCAATCTGCAGCAAGCAATACTGGTATGTAACTGCCTACGCAGGCATGTTTCTCCTTATGCCCATTTTGTCAAAGGGTGCAAGGGCGCTTACAAAAAAGCAGTTTAAGGCAACACTTACAGTTCTTTTTGTGGCGCTGAGCCTGCTTCCGTCGCTCCTTGTAAGCGACATATTCGCAACACTCTGGGGCTATTCGCTTTTATGGCTCAGCTTTTTATACCTTGCAGGCGCATATATAAAGCTGCACGGGCTTTTCAGAAACAGTGCAAAAATTTCGCTCATGATTTATGGGGGCTGTACACTCTTTTCCTGGGTATTCAAGCTCTGGGAGGAAAGTGTTTCAAAAGAGGGCAAATATGCCGACCTTGCCACGGGCTTTATTGCCCAGTACACCTCGCCCGCAATGCTTATATCGGGCGTGGCACTCTTTGTACTGTTTGCAAACCTCAGTATTCCCGATGTGCTTAAAAAGGCTGTTAAAATAGTTTCACCCTGTGCTTTCGGCGTGTATATCATCCATGCACACCCGCTGCTCTGGGACCGCCTTATCACCTACCGCTACGCTCATTTTATAGAGTATAACCCCATTGTGATGGTGTTAATGGTTTTCCTGACGGCTATTGTGATGTTTACCGTTTTTGCATTTGTGGACTTTATTCGTCTTAAAATTTTCGAGCTGTTAAAAATAAAACAGCTTCTTCTGAAGATAGAAAATAAGCTGACGGGAGGCATGTGGGATTGTTGAGCTATTTCTATATTGCCGTAACAGCATGGAACTTTATACTTTTTATAATGTACGGCATTGACAAATTCAAGGCAAGGCGCAGAATGTGGCGTATAAGCGAATTTATGCTCGTTGCCCCGGCGTACATTTTTGCATCCTTTGGTGCAATGCTCGGGATGATAGTTTTTAATCACAAGACGAGCAAAGCAAAATTCCGTATACTTATTCCTTTGTCCTTTGTTTTCAATGTTCTATGCGCAGTCGCAATAAAAAAATGGATGTTGCTTTAAGCAACATCCATTTTTTATCTTATCTGACCTGTGCCCTCTATTATATATTTATAGGAGGTGATTTCCTTTAAGCCCATAGGTCCGCGTGCATGGAGCTTCTGGGTTGAAATGCCCATCTCTGCGCCAAAGCCGAACTCACCGCCGTCGGTAAAGCGGGTGGACGCGTTGTGGTACACAGCAGCAGAATTAACCTCGCGCAAAAACTTTTCTGCAGTTTCGTTGTTTTCTGTGATAATGGCGTCGGAGTGATGGGTGGAGTATTTCTCCACATGATTAATTGCCTCGTCAACATCCGACACAACCTTAACAGATATGATAAGGTCCAGAAATTCCGTTGCAAAATCTGCCTCGGTTGCTTCCTCGGCTGCAATATACTTTCTTGTTTTTTCACAGCCTAAAACACGGCACCCCTTTTCGAGCAGTGCGTTATAGATAACCGGCAGGCAACAAGGGGCAATATTTTCGTGCACAAGAAGGCTTTCGCAGGCGTTGCACACACCTGTGCGCTGTGTCTTTGCGTTTACGATAATATCCTTTGCCATCTCAACGGATGCCTCTTGGTCCACATAAATGTGGCAGTTGCCTGTGCCTGTTTCAATAACGGGCACCGTTGCATTTTCCACAACACTTCTTATGAGCCCTGCTCCCCCACGGGGAATGAGCACGTCAAGGTATTCGTTCATTTTCATCATGGCTGTTGCGCTTTCACGGCTTGTGTCTTCACAAAGCATAATGGCATCGGGGTCAATAAGTGTACCCTGTAGCGCCTTGCGCATGATTTTAACAAGCGCCATGTTGGAGTTTATCGCATCGCTGCCGCCACGCAAAAGTGCACCGCTGCCGCTTTTAAGGCAAAGCACTGCCGCATCCACGGTAACATTGGGGCGCGCTTCGTAAATGATGCCGATAACGCCCATGGGAACACGCACTTTTTTAAGCTTAAGACCGTTAGGACGCTCCCACTGTTCCATAACCTCGCCGATGGGGTCGGAAAGTAAAACAATTTCCTTAACGGAGTTACTGAGAGCTTCAACCCTTGCCTTGTTAAGCATAAGTCTGTCCACCAGCGACTCCTTCATGCCCTTTTCGTGGGCAACGGCAATGTCCTTTTTGTTTGCTTCAATAATTTCATCTGCGTTTTCAAGCAAAGCGTCTGCAATAAGTAAAAGCGCCTGATTTTTTTCTTCTGCGCTTCTGAGCATAATGCTTCTTGCCGCCGCCTTGGCTCTTTTGCCTGCTTCCTGTACTGTAATCATTTTTATCATCCTATCTGAAAATTGTTCCGAATTCCTCTTCGTCAAAAATGCGGTAAATGTCCTTGGGCTCGTCTGCTGAGCAAACTATGGTTTTAATGCCCGCCTCTGATGCAATGCGTGCCGCATAAAGCTTTGTTATCATACCGCCCGTGCCACGGCTGGAGCCTGCGGAGCCTCCGAGAGCTAAAATATCATCGGTAATTTCCTCCACCTGACTTATGAGCTGTGCATCAGGGTATTCTCTGGGGTTTTTGTTGTAAAGACCGTCAATGTCGGTTAAAATCACGAGCAGGTCTGCATCGCAAAGGGAGGCAACATATGCCGACAAGGTGTCGTTGTCGCCAAATTCAATTTCCTCGGTGGAAACGGCGTCGTTTTCGTTAACGATAGGCACAACACCCATTTCGATAAGGCGCATAAAGGTGTTGTGGGCGTTTATTCTGCGGTCGTCGTGTTCAATGGCATCCTTTGTTAAAAGCACCTGCCCTGTTACATGCCCGTATTCGGAAAAAAGCTTGTCGTACAGATACATGAGCTCACACTGACCAACTGCGGCGGCAGCCTGCTTGCCGGGCATATCCTTGGGCTTTTCCCCAAGCCCCAGCTTGCCCACGCCTACGCCTATGGCGCCGCTGGACACCAGCACAGCATCCATGCCCCTGTTCTTTAAATCTGCAATTACACGGACAAGAACATCGATTTTGTTTATGTTAAGTCTTCCGTTGGGATATGTAAGAGAGGATGTACCAACCTTAAACACTACCCTTTTGGTATTTTTTAAACCTTCGCGTAAATTCATTTGTGTCACCTTCAAAAAAGTATTTAGTTTATTATACGCTTTCTTTCGCCATTTGTCCATATAAAAAACGAGCAACTTATAAAGTTGCTCGTTTTTGTTGGTTTTTTGTATTACTTTACAAAGTCAACTGTCCAGTAAACTGTACCGTCGATTGCTGTTGCAACGCTAATGCCAACCTTTGTGAAATCCTTGCTTAAGATATTCACGTTGTGCTTTGCGCTCTTCATCCATGCATCAACAATAACCTGGGGAGTGAACTTACCCTGTGCAAGGTTTTCAGCTGCAGCTGTAAATGTAATCTTAGCGTCTGTAAGTCTCTTTACAACATCTGCGCCTGCCTTGTTCTTCTGGTCAAGGTACTTCTGTGTTGCCATGTCAACACAGTGTGCTTCGGCAACCTTGGCAACATCCTTATCCCATACAAGGGCGGGAAGATTTGCCTTTGCTCTTTCAGCGTTGATAAGCTTAAGCACTTCTTCTGCCAGCTTTGCGTCAACTGTAACCTTCTTTTCGGTAGAAATTTCGGCAAGAATGGGACCGTCGGGCTCTGTGGGCTCAGTGGGATCTGTCACTGCAACCGTGGGACCCTGTGTCTCAGATTCTGTGGGAGCAGCTGTTGCTTCTGTAGCCTCAGTTGCCTCTGTGGGAGCAGCTGTTGCTTCTGTAGCCTCAGTTGCCTCTGTGGGAGCAGCTGTTGCTTCTGTAGCCTCAGTTGCCTCTGTAGGAGCAGCTGTAGCCTCTGTAGCCTCAGTTGCCTCTGTGGGAGCGGCTGTTGCT
>JAFUOO010000002.1 GCA_017472685.1 Clostridia bacterium | reverse complement strand
TGAAGCGCAGGCGATTATTGCGCAGCGGTCGAAGTTAGCGAGCGAGTCAGCGAAGCTAACGAGGGCACCGCAAGAGGGTACCTTGCAAATAATAAAACCGATGCTTTTGCATCGGTTTTATTATTTGCAATATTTTTTTGGAAAAATTTTTATTTGCCTATTGACAAAGTAGGCAAATGGTGTTATTCTATTACCAACCAAAGAGGTGGGCAATTAGTGAATAAAGGAGAACAGCACCATGACAATGTGTTTTTCCACCATCTGCCTTTGGCGAAACTGTGTCACAGACACTTTGTTATCATATCAAGAAGGTGAAAAAATGAACTTCATGTTTGAAAAGCTTGTAAGAAGCAATTACAGATTCGGGCGAATGTAATTTCATAAACAAAAATAACAGTTAAATTTTTGAATATGAAAGGACTTGAATATTATGTCAGAATATAAATTTGAAACAAAGCAGCTCCACGTAGGTCAGGAAAATCCTGACGTGGCAACAGATGCACGGGCGGTGCCGATTTACCAAACCACATCCTATGTATTTCACAACTCTGCCCACGCGGCAGCCCGCTTTGGCTTAGCGGATGCAGGCAACATATACGGACGCCTGACAAATACCACACAGGATGTTTTTGAAAAACGCATTGCTTCTCTCGAAGGCGGTGTTGCGGCGCTTGCTTTGGCGTCAGGTGCGGCTGCTATTACTTATACAATTGAAGCCTTGGCACAAAACGGCGGTCATATAGTAGCACAGAAAACCATTTACGGAGGCAGCTACAACCTGCTTGCACATACCCTCCCGAATTTTGGCATTACGGCAACCTTTGTAAACATTCATAATCTTGCAGAAGTTGAAGCGGCAATCAGGGACAACACACGAGCAATCTATATAGAAACACTGGGCAATCCCAACAGCGACATCCCCGATATTGATGCGCTCGCAACTCTTGCTCACAAGCACGGCTTGCCTCTTGTTGTTGACAACACCTTCGGCACGCCGTACCTTATCCGTCCCATTGAGCACGGTGCAGATATCGTTGTTCATTCTGCAACTAAATTTATCGGCGGACACGGCACAACCCTCGGCGGAATAATTGTAGACTCGGGAAAATTTGATTGGGAGGCATCCGGAAAGTATCCGGCAATAAGTAGCCCTAACCCAAGCTATCACGGGGTGTCCTTCACTAAGGCGGCAGGTGCGACTGCGTTTGTTACATACATCAGAGCAATACTCCTTCGTGATACAGGTGCAACAATTTCGCCCTTTGCGGCATTCCTTCTTTTGCAAGGTGTTGAAACGCTTTCTCTTCGTTTAGAGCGTCATGTGGAAAACACCAAAAAGGTTGTAGAATTCCTTGCAAATCATCCCTTGGTAGAAAAGGTTAATCATCCGTCACTTGCGGATCATCCCGACAACAGCTTGTATAAGAAGTATTTCCCGAACGGTGGAGGCTCAATTTTCACATTTGAAATCAAGGGCGGACAGGAGGAAGCACACAAGTTTATTGATAGCTTAAAAATCTTCTCGCTTCTTGCCAATGTTGCAGATGCAAAGAGCCTGGTTATTCACCCTGCAACCACAACCCACAGCCAGCTTACCGAAAAAGAGCTTGAAGATGCGGGCATTAAGCCGAGCACAGTTCGTCTTTCCATCGGAATAGAGCACATCGATGACATTCTTGCTGACCTTGAGAGAGGATTTGAGGCGATAAAATGAATAGAGCAAAGAAAATTGTAACAGCATCAATGCTTGCCGCCCTGATTTGTGTGGCAACAATGATAATAAAAGTACCTTCACCGCTTAAAGGCTACCTGAACCTGGGCGACTGTGTTGTTCTTCTTACAGGCTGGCTTTTATCACCGTTTTACGGTTTTTTCGCAGCAGGAATAGGCTCAGCTCTTGCAGATGTTTTCTCGGGATATGTGGTTTATGCTCCGGCAACCTTTATTATAAAAGGTTTGATGGCCATTACAGCTTACTTTGGTTTCAGGCTTTTACATAAGAAAACAGGTAAATTTTTATCAAGAGTATTGAGCGGTACATTATCCGAAATAATAATGACTTTGGGATATTTTGTATTCGAAGGCTTTTTATACGGCTTTGTTCCCTCACTGGTAAATATACCTGCCAACGCAATTCAAGGCACCCTTGGACTTATAATGGGAATAATGCTTATTAAAGTGTTTGAGGATAATAAAATAATAACACAGTAAATTTAAAGGAGATTATTGTTATGTCAAAAATATACGCTTCTGCAGATGAGCTCGTCGGCAAAACGCCGCTTTTAGAGCTCACACATATTGAAAGAAAATATGATTTAAAAGCAAAAATTCTCGCAAAGCTTGAGTATTTTAACCCCGCGGGCTCAGTAAAGGACCGTATCGCAAAAGCAATGATTGATGATGCTGAAAAATCGGGAAAGCTTAAGGCGGATTCGGTTATTATTGAGCCCACATCAGGCAACACCGGCATTGGTCTTGCATCGGTTGCCGCGGCAAGAGGCTACCGCATCATTATTGTAATGCCCGAAACAATGTCTGTTGAACGCAGACAGCTTGTGAAGGCATACGGTGCAGAGCTCATACTTACAGAAGGCGCAAAGGGAATGAAGGGCGCCATACAGAAAGCTGAGGAATTAGCAAAGGAAATTCCCAACAGCTTTATTCCCGGACAGTTTGTAAATCCTGCAAATCCAAAAGCACATATTCTCACAACAGGCCCTGAAATATATGAGGATACAGACGGCAATGTGGACATTTTTGTTGCAGGTGTGGGTACAGGCGGCACAGTAACAGGTGTGGGAAAATATTTGAAGTCAAAAAACCCGGGTATTAAGGTTGTTGCCGTTGAGCCCGAATCTTCAGCAGTGCTGTCTACAGGTGTCCCTGGTGCTCATAAAATTCAAGGTATCGGTGCAGGCTTTGTTCCCGACATTCTTGACACAAAAATTTATGATGAAATTATAACGGTGTCCAATGACGATGCTTTTGAAACAGGCAGATTGATTGGAAAAAGCGAGGGTGTCCTTGTGGGAATATCCTCAGGCGCCGCGGTGTATGCAGCTATTAACCTTGCAAAAAGAAGCGAAAACGAAGGAAAAACAATAGTTGTTCTGCTGCCTGATACAGGTGACAGATATCTGTCAACGCCTCTTTTTTCAGAATAACGGTTGATTAACCCATTAATCTGGTGTATAATTAAACCAATAAAAGAAATCCGGAGGATAAACTATGCTGATATCTACAAGAGGCAGATATGCATTACGAGTTTTGCTTGACCTTGCCGAGCACAAGGGCGACGGGTATATCCCAATGAAGGCTGTTGCCGAGAGGCAAGGGCTGTCGCTCAAATATATTCAGGCAATTATGCCTACCTTATCAAAAAACAAGCTTATCGAAGGTGTACATGGGAAAGGCGGCGGTTATCGTTTGTCAAAGCCGTTGTCGGAGTATAAGGTTGGGGATATATTAAGGCTCACAGACGGCAATCTGGCACCTGTTACCTGCCTTGAATGCGATGCAAAGCCCTGCGACAGGAAGGATAGCTGTCCCACACTTCCCATGTGGACAGAATTTCACAAAATGGTCAATGATTATTTTGATGGGATTACTCTTGAAGATTTGGTTAAAAATGCCTATTGACAAAGTAGGCAAAGAGGAATATATTGATAGTATAACAAACCGTTGAGGCAGAAAAAAGTCAGAATCGGTCTTTCCCAGCGAGTGGATTACGGTGCGAGTTCCACAAAGGCTCTCTGAGTAATATGGACTGCTAAGGGCTGCGAGGAAATTCGCAGACGTAAGGCTCGCGTGAGAAGTCGGGAGTATGTTGGTACTTCGCTAAGGGCACAGGTCAGGCTGTGAATCAAGGTGGCACCGCGGATATTTGTATTTATTCGTCCTTGACAGTAGGTAATTTACTGTCAAGGACGTTTTTATTTAACCTCCTTTGATAGTGAATAAAAATACCAAAGGAGGTTTTCTTTTATGTTCATACTTTCTAAACGATGGTGGAGGTTAAATTCTCAAGACTGTATCATATAAATTAAAAATATGGAGGATTTAACCATGAAATATAATAACATTGAATTTGACACATACTTCAAAAACTACCCCGATGCAAACGGCTTTTTCGGAAAATACGGCGGCTCGTATATCCCGCCTGAGTTGCAGAGGGCAATGAATGAAATAAACGAGGCTTATCAGACCATATGTAAATCAAGCAAATTCATAAACGAGCTTCGCAGAATCCGCAAGGAATTTCAAGGCAGACCCACGCCGATTTCTTATCTGGAAAGACTTTCAAACAAGCTTGGCAATGTTCAGCTTTATGTAAAGCGTGAGGATTTGAATCATACGGGTGCTCATAAATTAAACCACTGCATGGGCGAGGTTTTGCTTGCAAAATATATGGGCAAGAAAAAGGTGATTGCAGAAACAGGTGCAGGTCAGCACGGTGTGGCGTTAGCCACTGCCGCAGCATATTTCGGGCTTGAGTGCGATATCTACATGGGCGCTGTTGACATCAAAAAGCAGGCACCCAATGTGGCAAGAATGAAAATCCTGGGCGCAAGAGTAATTGAGGTGACGGACGGGCTTCAGACCCTTAAAGAAGCGGTTGATGCGGCATTTGCGGCTTATTGCCGAGAATACAAGGATGCAATCTACTGCATAGGCTCTGTTGTGGGACCGCATCCTTTCCCTATGATGGTAAGAGATTTCCAGAGTGTAGTGGGTATTGAAGCAAGAGAACAGTTTATCGATATGACAGGCGAGCTTCCCGATGCAGTTGTTGCCTGCGTAGGCGGCGGCTCAAATGCAATGGGTCTTTTCTCGGGCTTTTTGAACGACCCTGTTGACATTTACGGTGTTGAGCCTTTAGGACGGGGAACAAGCTTGGGCGACCACGCTGCAAGTCTTACCTACGGAACAGAGGGCATTATGCACGGCTTTAACAGTATAATGCTCAAAGATGAAAAGGGCGAGCCTGCTCCTGTATATTCCGTAGCAAGCGGTCTTGACTATCCGTCATCAGGTCCCGAACACGCATTTTTACACGACATTGGCAGAGTTAAATATGATGTTGTAACAGATGATGAAACCATTGATGCTTTCTTTGAGCTTTCCAGAATGGAGGGCATTATCCCCGCAATTGAAAGCTCTCACGCCGTTGCCTACGGTATGAAGCTTGCAAAATCAATGGGCAAGGGCTCTGTGCTCATTAATCTTTCGGGCAGAGGCGATAAAGATATGGATTACATCATCGAAAAGTACGGTATCAGATAATTATTTTTCAGACTGACTGAGTAATTACTTGGTCAGTCTTTCATTTCCCCAAGGAAAAACATACAATGAATGAACGTATAGAGAACATAAAAAAGCCTGCCTTAAGAAAACATAGACAAATGAACTGCACAAAATGGTGCAGTTCATTTTAACGCATTGGCTTTTATTTTCAAAAATTTTTAATTTGTGAAACCTTTTTAAGTTTTTTGTGCTATATAATAGTGTAAAACTTAAACGCGTTTAGTTGTACAAAGAGGTTAGTTTTATGGTTGATGAAAAAATTCTGGAAAAGTTAAAAAAGAAGGATGTACGTACATTGGAGCAGGCTATAAAAACCTACACGCCGTATCTCTCCACTGTTTTATACAATATGGCAGGAAACCGTCTTTCAAAGGAGGACGGCGAGGAGATTATAAGTGATGTGTTTATAACGCTCTGGAAAAATGCCGACTACATAAACCTTGAAAAAGGCACTGTGCGCTCATATCTTGCTGCTGTTGCGCGGAACCTGGCATTAAGGCGTATTAATAAAGAGGTTTTCTGCAGCTCGTTGGAGGATGTAAGGATTTCCGAGGAGAAAGACAGCATAGATGAAAAGCTTTCCTCCGATGCATTGTGGAGCGCAGTTAAGGAGCTTGGAGAAACAGACTTTGAGATTTTTGTCCGAAGATATAAGTACGATGAGAAAATCAGAACAATTGCAAAGGCAATGGGAATGAATGCGTCAACCGTTAAAACGCATCTTATGAGAGGTAAAAAGAAATTGAAAGAATTGTTAAAGGAGGAATGGTTGTGAAGCACTTTGAAAATAAAAGCTCTCCGCAGGGTGTGCTTGATGCAGACATCAGCATAATTTGTGACAAGGTGAAAGGACATATACAATCCTCCGAAAATGAAAGGAAGGTTTGTACTATGACACACAAAACAAAGATTGCACTTGTTGCCATATGCGCAACACTCATTTTAGGGATAACGGCTTTTGCGGCAAGCGGTATTGTAACAACATGGTATTCGTCAAGCAGTCATGCAGACGAGTTTTACGAATTACCCGAGGGTGAAAAGCTCTATGACGAAATCGGCTATAAGGTTGTGCTTATTGACACGTTTGAAAACGGCTATGAGTTTAATCGCGGTCACGTTGTGAACAACCGACTTGCAGATGACGGCAACAACACTGTTGAAAAGTTCAAGTCAACAACATTTTACTACGAAAAGGACGGCGACAGAGTAATCTATTCCCAGGATAAGTTTGAAGCTGATATGCCTTTTGACGGTGATATGGTATGTTCTGAAAATGGCGTTGATATTTATTATAATACTTTTGTAAACAAGTTTGTGCCTGCTGATTATGAACTGACAGAAGAGGACAAAAGGGCAGAGGAAAGCGGCGAGCTGGTGTTTAGCTACGGTACAGATACGGTTGAAATAATTACAGTGCAGTCGGTAAGCTTTGAAAAGGACGGCATAAGGCACTCTCTTATGCAGATGGACGGCAAGCTTATTAGGGAAGAACTGGTTGCAATGGCAAAAGAGATTATCAATAAATGAATAGAGGGGCGTTTAAAGCCCCTCTAATTTTTTTTGAAAAATTTTTGAAATTAATAAAACTGAAACAATTCTTAAAAAACTTTAAAACAACCCGTGGTTATAATGAGCTCGTAAAATAAAGAAAAGGAGATAAAAATATATGTCTAAATTCGTAGAAGCAAATGAAAAAATCGCAGAGAAGGTAGTAGAAGGTTACAAGAAGATTGAGGAAGGTGTAGTGGAAGGCTACAAGAAAATTGAAGACGGCGTTGTTGAAGGCTTCGGCAAGGTAACAGACAAGTGCGTTGAAAAGCTCTTTGCAAGAGAAGGCGAAAGTGTGGAAGACGCAAAGAAAAGACTTTCGGGAGACAAGTAACCCGCAAAGACAGAGGATGCAGATGGAACAGGAAATAACATTCAGCTACAGCTATTCGGCAAAAAGGAATAGCGAAATTCAGGAAATCAGAAATAAATATCTTCCTCGGGAAGAAAGTAAGCTTGAAAAATTAAAGCGGCTTGATAACACTGTGCAGAGCGCGGGGATGACAGAAGCCCTTTGTGCAGGCATAGGAGGCGCGTTGGTTTTTGGCTTGGGAATGTGCCTTGCAATGGAGGTTATCGGAGGCGGCACGTTTTTGATTGCTCTTGGCGTAATACTTGGCATTGTTGGGGCTATAGGAATGATTTGTGCCTACCCTGTATACAAAAAGATTTTATCAGACACTAAAGAGCAGCTTGCACCAAAAATTTTAGCTCTTGCCGACGAGCTGGCTTCGGAAAACAATTAACAGAAATTTATAAATAAGGAAAGAGGTTATAAGTCATGAACAAAAATGATCAGGAATTTCTCATTCAGAAAATTCGTACACAGTACACAGAAAAAGAACATACAGCAGTTGATGCACTCAAAGAGCTCGATGCAAAGGTAAAGAGACCTGCAAATGTATTCGCATATGTTTTCGGCACCATATCTGCCCTTGTTATGGGCAGCGGCATGAGCCTTGTTATGACCGATATCGGGGCTATGCTTAACATTACAGATGCATTAGTTCCCGGTATTGTTATAGGCATTGTCGGCATGCTTATGGCGATTGTTAATTACCCTGTGTATAAAGGTATTCTTAATTCACGCAGAAAGAAGTATGCAGATAAAATCATCGCTCTCAGCGATAAAATTATGGAAGGTTGAGGAGAAATAAAATGATAGAATTTTTCAAAAAGGCATTTGCCGACATGAAAGAAAGTGCAAAAGCTCAGCACGAGGTTGATAAGGCAAATATGGCGGCAACAAAGGCTGAATCCAAGGCACAGTGGGAAGAAGCAAAGGCTATGCGTGATCCTGAAAAGAGAAAAGCTCTCATGCAAAGAGACCGTGATGAGCAGATTGCACAGGCTAACAAAAGAAAACAAGGAGCCGAAGCACGTATCAATTTTACAAAGGGAAATAAATAATACTATCGACATGAGCGAGAGCGCTGAGCGCATCTCGCCTTTGCCGTTTATGGGTGAATATTATGAAAAAAACTATAACTTACGAAGTTAATGAAGAAACCATAGAGCGCGAAGTCAACTACATACCTGTCAGGTATATTCTTGCTGTATGCATCAGTGTAGCAGAGGTGCTTGCGGTTATTGGTATTGTGGTTGCACTTTGTTATTATGTGCCGTATTTTTATATTGCAGCGTACCTTACTGAGATTTTCTGCGTAATTCGTATTATCGCATCGGACGACAACCCCGATTATAAAGTGCCATGGCTGTTATTTGTTCTTATTGTGCCAATCGCAGGATTTATGCTGTATTTTCTGTTTTATTCACGAAAGCTGAAAAGAAAATTTGTAAAACGCCTTAATGATTTGAAAGGCTCATCCTACAAGTGTGATGATTCAGAGCTGCTTGAGGGGCTGAAAAAAGAAAACCCCACTGCCTTCTCGCACTGTAAAATGCTCACAAATATTGCCGACACACATGTTTTCACCAACACAAGACTCCGCTATTTTCCCATCGGAGAGGATATGCTCCCCGCACTTTGTGAAGACTTAAGGAAAGCCGAAAAATTTATATACATGGAATATTTCATTATAGAGGAAGGCAAGTTCTGGAACAGCATACTTGATATTCTCAAGGAAAAGGCGGCGCAGGGAGTTGAAGTCAAGGTTTTGTACGACGATATAGGGTGCATGATGACCTTGCCCGGTAATTACCATAAAATGCTTCAATCCTACGGGATTGAGGCAACACCCTTCTCCATTCTGCGCGGCAATGCCGACAATGAATTCAACAACCGCAGCCACCGTAAGATTACTGTTATTGACGGAAAGGTTGGTTATACGGGCGGAATAAATATTGCAGACGAATACATAAACGAAATCGTGAAGTTCGGTCATTGGAAGGATACGGCAATAAGGCTTGAGGGCGAGGCGGTATGGGAGCTTACAAGCCTGTTTCTGGTCGATTTCGGCATAAATGTAAAGAAAATGCCCAAGCTGAGAGCTGATTTATACCCCGCACGGAATGATATAGACGAAAAAGGCTATATTATACCTTTCGGCGACGGGCCTTATCCAATATACAAAAGACGTGTGGGTAAAAGCGTTATTAAAAACATGCTTAATTCAGCCACAACGTATATGTACATGACAAGCCCGTATCTCATTATTGACAACGACCTTTGTACAGATATTGAAAATGCGGCACTTCGTGGGGTTGATGTACGCATAATTGTGCCTCATATACCGGACAAAAAGCTTGTTTTCGGCATGACAAGAAGCTTTTACCCCCGTCTTATGGCGGCAGGGGTCAAGATATATGAATATGAAAAAGGCTTTATACATGCAAAAAGCTACATTGCGGATGATAGCTATGCTATGATAGGAACAATAAATCTCGATTACAGAAGTCTTGTACATCATTTTGAGAACGGTGTGTGGATGTATGAGTGTGAGGTAATCGGTGATTTGAAAAAGGACATTGACGAAACACTTGAAAAGTGCATTGAAATAACCCCCGATAAAATTAAAACAAATTTGTTTCAGAGGGCACTAAGAGCAGTGGTCAGGATATTTGCGCCCATGCTTTAGGAAGATAGTGAGGTAAATTCCATGAAGAAAAAAATTATTCCTGCCGCAATTGCGGCAACAGTAGCAGGAGCTATAGTAATGATTGTAAAAAAACAAAGAAAGAATAAGGGAGGGCAGAAAAAATAATGAACGCTATTGAAATAAAAAATCTATCAAAAAGCTTTCGTGGTATGTATGCTGTTGACCACTTAAATATGACAGTTCCCGTTGGGGCGATATATGGCTTTATCGGCGAAAACGGAAGTGGTAAGTCCACAACGGAAAAGCTCATATGCGGACATCTTGTTCCTGACTGTGGAGAAATCAAGCTGTTCGGTAAAGATTATACAAATCCGGGAGTTCGTGTCAGAGTCGGCGCTTTAATTGAAAATGCAGGTTGTTTTCCAAATTCAAGTGTGTATCAGAATTTGCGTATGCAGACAATCAATTTAGGTCTTGAAAATCCCGATGAGGAAATAGACCGTGTTCTTAAAATTGTTCGTATGGAGGATTCTGCAAACATCAAGTTTAAAAGTTGTTCTCTCGGTATGAAGCAGAGAATCGGTATTGCTATGGCACTTCTCGGTGACCCTGCACTCTTAATTTTAGACGAGCCTATAAACGGGCTCGATACAGACGGTATGCGAATAATGAGAGAAATACTTGTAGATATTACAACTAACTATGGTTGTACCGTGCTTATTTCCTCACACATTCTCGGCGAGCTTGAAAAGATTGCTACCCATTACGGTATCATCCGTCAGGGCAGGATGATTATGGAAATGTCAGCAAAAGAAATGGATAGCCGTGCACAAAACTTTGTATCCATTAAGACGAAGGATATGAAGGGTGCTGAAATCGCACTGAAAAATAAATTTGACAATGTTAAAGCAGAGGGCGAATACCTTCGTGTATATGATGTGGACGACACTGAGGCTATCGTTGAGTATTTATTAAAGAGCGGACACGTTGTAAATGAAATCAAAAAGAACAAAATCGGGCTTGAGGAATATTACATCGAACTGATGAGCAAGAAGGAGGAAAAATGAAATGGCACAGCGCGAATTAAAATTTGAATCGCCGAGCTTCTTTAAAAGGCTTAAAGGAATGCTCGGGGTGGACTTCTACCGTTTATTTCATACACCGATGTATTATATTTTCCTTGCCATTGCCGCCATTATTCCTGCCATGATACTGGGAACAAGCGGGATGGAAAATCCGCAGACGGGAGAGATTGCGCCTCAGCTTTATACTAATGTATGGCATATTATCGCCGCCGATTCTCCGTTGTATGTTGTAAATTCTATCGCAGAATACGCCAATATGAATATGGTATTTATTTTCGGCGGTATTATGGTATCAATATTTATCGGACACGATTACAAGTCGGGGTATGTTAAACAGCTTTTTACTACTCATGCTAAAAAGCAGGACTATATGCTGTCAAAGGTTATTGTGGGAGCTTTCTCCATGGCATGTATGTGCATTACATATCTTATAGGAGCAGTAGTTGCAGGACTTCTTACGGGAGTTTCTTTTGAAGTAAATGTAATGTCGCTTGTATGTGCCATAGTGGGTAAAATAATTATGAGCCTTGGCTGGGCAAGCCTTTATACCTTCTTAAACATTATTTTCAGAAAGTATTTCGGCATTTCCATTGCATCAAGCTTCTTTTTCGGTACGGGCATTCTTATTATTGGTGCGGCGGCAATTTTAGGGAACAATTCACTGTTGAATATATTCCTTTACGGCTCGTCTGTTTATGCCTGCCTGTCCGCTAACATCCTTACTGTGCTCGTGTGTTTTGTGTGTTCGATTGTATGGGCTGTTATCTATACAGCTTTGGGTACACGCATACTCTCCAAGAGTGACGTATATTAAGAAAGGGGCTGTTTGTAATGAATGCTATTGAAATCAAGAATTTATCAAAAAATTTCGGAAGCAAGCAGGCTGTATGCTCTCTTGATATGACAGTTCCGAAAGGTGCAATATACGGCTTTATCGGCGAGAACGGCTCGGGAAAATCTACTACCGAAAAAATGATTTGCGGACTTATACATCCCGATGGGGGAAGCATAAAGCTTTTTGGCAGAGATTACACTGATGCTGATGTAAGAGCGAAGGTGGGCGTATTGATTGAGTCGCCCGGATGCTTCCCCAATTACAGTGTCTGGAACAATATGAAGCTTCAGGCGGCAAATTTAAATATAAAGAATGCAGATACGGAAATCCAAAGGGTTTTGAAAATGGTCAGGATGGAGGGCGCAGCAGGAAACAAATACAAAAATTGCTCCCTTGGTATGAAGCAGAGAATCGGCATTGCCATGGCGCTTTTGGGAAAGAGCGACCTTCTGGTGCTTGACGAGCCCATTAACGGGCTTGATGCAGACGGTATGCGAATTATGCGAGAGGTGCTTTGTGACCTTGGTGAAAATCACGGCTGTACAATTCTTATATCTTCGCATATTCTCGGTGAGCTTGAAAAAATTGCTACACATTACGGAATTATCCGTGGCGGCAAGATGATAAAAGAAATGACCGCAGAGGAATTGGAGGAAAGCTGCCCCACCTATGTTGCGTTAAAGACCAAGGATATAAACAGGGCAAAAGCAAATTTAGCTTGCAAATACTCCCGTGTGGAGGAAGACGAAGCAGGATATATCCGTGTTTACGATGCGAAAGAGCCCGAAGAAATCGTCACATATTTGTATGAAAACGGTATTCTGATAAATGAAATCACAACAGCCAAAATTGGGCTGGAAGAATACTATATCGACCTTATGAAGGAGGGCAGATAAAATGGAAAAGAAATTTGACCGTAATACTTTTGGAAGACGCCTTAAAAGTATGTTAAAGGTGGACTTTAGGAGAATCTTCACAATGCCGCTTCTTTACATAATGGTGGGTATCTCTTTTGCGATGCCTGTTTTAATTCTTGTTATGACAACAATGATGGACGGAAGTGTTTCCGTAAGTCCGCAAACAGGCGTTGAAACAGTTATAGAAGGCTTTGACAACACATGGCAAGCCATTGGAGCCATGAGCGGTGCACCGATGAGCATGGATTTAGTGGGTATGTGCAACATCAATATGCTTTATTTCTTTATTGCGCCTCTTGTAGGGCTTTTCGTTTCACAGGATTTCAGAAGCGGGTTTTCAAAAAATCTTTTTACACATCGGGCGAAGAAAAGTGAATATGTAATCTCAAAGACCCTTGTATGCTTTGTGGGAAGTGCACTTATGCTACTTGCATATTTTGTTGGTACAATGTTTGGTGGTGCGGTTTCGGGATTGCCGTTTGATACGGGTGCGGCAGGCGTAATTGGAATTGTGATGTGTATGGCTGCAAAGATATTACTTGCGTTAGTATTTGTTGCAATTGACCTGCTTGTAAGCGTAACGGCAAAACAGAAAACATGGATTGCAATTGTGGGGTCTCTTTGTGCAGGCATGCTGTTGTTTACAATGGTGCCGATGATTACACCTCTTGACTCTACTGTTGTGAATGTTACCCTTTGCTTTGCAGGAGGATTAGTATTCAGCATAGGTCTGGGTGCTGTAGGAAACAGGATATTAAATAAGACAAGTTTAGTATAATATTTGCACCCATGCTTCAGAAAGCGAGGAAAAATAAATGATTAAAATAATTACTGACTCTGCATCAGATTTTGAAGTGCATGAATATGAAAAACTTGATGTGGTGTGTATTCCGTTATGTGTATCCTTCGGAAATGCGGAATATCAGGAAACTATTAACTTAACAAAAGATGAGTTTTATGAGCTTTTAGAGTCAACAAACGACTTTCCGCGTACCGCACAGCCTTCACCGTACACACTGGAGTGCATTCTTCAAAAAGAGATGGAGGCCGATAATGAAACAATCATTATTACGTTATCCTCAGGTTTCAGCGGTTTTTATCAAAACACTGTAATGGTTAAGGAGCAATTAGGCTACAATGCTTGTTATGTAATTGACAGCAAAACCGGAACAGGTGGATTGCGGATACTGGTAGAGCAAGCTGTTAAACTGCGTGACGCGGGGAAGAGCGCTCGTGAAATTGTAAGTGAAATTGAAGCATTGAAATCAAAAATTGCTCTTTATGCTTGCATGGACACCCTTGAATACTTACATAGAGGCGGAAGAATTTCAAATGCAGCCTATACCGTCGGAAATCTTACACATATCAAGCCGATTTTAGAAATAAGCAAAGAGGGCTTGGTAAAAATTGTGGCGAAGATGATGGGGATGCGCAAGGGTATGAGTTATTTAATTAAGCGGTTGGAAACACGAGAATCGGATGAAAAATACCCATTGTATGTTATGTTCACAGGTGACAGGACAAATGGCGAAATATTAGCAGGACGTCTGAATGAAAAAGGTTACATAGTACCGAACGAGAGAATAATAAATGTAGGCGCGGCAATCGGTAGTCACATCGGTCCTAACGCATGCGGAATTGTTTATGTAGAAAAAGAATAGTCATATCAAAGCAGAGTGAAAACAGTTTAAAATTTCACTCTGCTTATATTTTCTTACAAAAACACAAAAACGTAAACAAAACTTTAACATTTGGGTGATATACTGTATAATAAATTACAGTAATGGGCGGAGGTTACAGTATGTTTAAAATATTGGTAGTTGAAGATGATAAGGAATTGAATAAAACCGTATGCTCCTTTTTAAATCACAGCGGATACGAAGCAACAGGCTGCCTTAATGCAAACGAAGCCTATGACGCGCTTTATGCAAATATGTTTGACCTTATTGTGTCTGACATTATGATGCCCGAGGTTGACGGCTTTGAATTTGCAAGAGTGGTAAGAGAGCTTAACGAGAATATCCCCATTCTGTTTATGACAGCTCGTGACGACATTGCATCAAAGCAGCGGGGCTTCAGAATAGGTGTGGATGATTACATGGTTAAGCCCATTGACCTTGACGAGCTGTTTTTAAGAATAGGTGCGCTTTTACGCAGAGCTAAAATAGCCTCAAGCAGAAAGATAGAGCTTGGAAGCTTTACAATGGATGCAGATGAGCATACCGCATATCTTGACGGTGAAGAAATATCTCTGACAAACCGTGAATTCAGCATACTGTACAAGCTTTTAAGCTACCCCAAAAAAACCTTTACACGTACTCAGCTTATGGATGAATTTTGGGATGCAGATACAGAAACCGCACCGAGAGCCGTTGATGTATACATGACAAAGCTACGCTCTAAGTTTTCAGAGTGTCAGGACTTTGAAATTGTAACTGTTCACGGGCTGGGATATAAGGCGGTGATAAAATGAAGAGCGAAGGAAAAGTTCGTGCCGTGCTGAAATGGCTCAATAACTACCTTACCTTTTTCGCCCTTGTTGCCTTTGTCACAACATGCTGTATGATGCTGTTTGTATCAACACTGTCAGACACCTTAAAGCTTACCCTTACGGGTGAAAACCTGAGTGCGGCGGCAAAGCTGACATTTTTTAACGTAATCATTCTCAGCCTGGTTTTTTCCGTAATTGATGCAATCCGCCGTAAGGTAACGGTGGAAAAGCCTGCAAAGCGTATTGCGGAGGCTGCCGAAAAAATTATGCAGGGTGATTTTTCTGTACGTGTACAAGAGCAAGGTAGCTTTGCAACGGATGACAGCTTCAACCAAATTATTGAGTGCTTTAATAAAATGGCAGAAGAGCTTGGAAGCGTTGAAACCCTGCGCACAGATTTTATTGCCAATGTCTCTCACGAAATGAAAACACCTCTTTCAGTTATGCAGAATTACGGAACACTTTTGCAAAGCCCTGATTTAACGGAAGAAAAGCGGATGGAATATGCAAAGGGTGTAACGGACGGGTCCCGTCGCATGGCTGATATGATGACAAACATCCTAAAGCTGAGCAGACTTGAAAACCAGAAGATATATCCCAAGAAAGAGGAGTTTGACCTTGGTGAACAGCTTTGTGAATGTCTTTTACAGTACGAAAGCGTGTGGGAAAAGGCAAATATTGAAATTGATACCGATATTGCGGAAAATATTAGTGTTAAGGCAGATGCTGAGCTTTTGAGCCTTGTGTGGAATAATTTGTTTTCAAACGCCTTCAAATTTACACCGCCCTGTGGCAGTGTTAGGGTATCAATGAGCGCAACGGAGCATCACGCTGTTGTGAAGGTTGCCGACACAGGGTGTGGAATGACCCCTGAGGTAGGGGCACATATTTTTGAAAAGTTTTATCAGGGCGACACTTCCCGCGCCTCACAGGGTAACGGCTTGGGGCTTGCCCTTGTGAAAAAAGTGGTTGACATTATACAGGGTGAAATCAGCGTGGAGAGCGCTGTGAGCAAAGGCTCCACCTTTACTGTGAGAATTCGGAGGGGATAGCGTGGACATAAAAGCAATAGGTAAAGCCGTGCTGTTTCCTCATATTGCAATTATGCTTGTTCTGCTTCCTGTATCTGTGGTGCTTCTTGTTTATTCAATGGTGTTTATGGGAACAGAGTCACCTGTGGCAATTGTTTCGTATGTAATTGCCTTCTACACACTTATAGTCTGGTGCGTGAAAATACCGGCTTTAATCCGTTTTTTTAAAACCTTTAAAGCCGAAAACAAATTTGCAAGACGCTGGCTTGACGATGTGAGAGTGAGGGTAAATGTTTCTTTGTACGGGTCGCTTTTGTGGAATACAGCCTATGCTGTTTTTCAGCTGGCGCTTGGGTTTTACCATTCGTCCTTCTGGTTTTATTCCCTGGCGGGGTATTATATTTTGCTCGCTGTAATGAGATTTTTTTTAGTCCGCCATACATCAAAGCACAGGATGGGCGAAAAAATGAGGGAAGAGCTTGTAAAATACCGTGCCTGCGGAGCCATATTTCTGGTTATAAATATGGCTCTTTCATTGATGATATTTTTCATGGTATATTGGAACAGAACGTTCAATCACCACGAAATTACCACAATAGCCATGGCTGCATACACCTTTACATCATTTACTTTTGCAATTATCAATATTGTAAAGTACCGCAAGTATAACAGCCCGGTATATTCGGCGTCCAAAGCCATAAGCCTTGCGGCGGCATGCGTGTCTATGCTGACACTGGAAACAACCATGCTCACAACCTTCGGTGAGGAAATGAGCCTTATAGAGCGCAAGCTGATGATAGGTGTAAGCGGCAGTTTAATATCGGCATTTATTGTAGTGTTGGCTATATATATGATTATACATAGCAACAATAAGCTTAAAGAGTTAACAAAGGAGAATTCCCATGGAGAATAAAGAAACTTTTAATTATACCTATTCTGCAAAGGAACAGGCAGAAATACAGAATATACGAAAAAAATACGTTGCGCCTGAGGAAGACAAAATGGAACAGCTCCGTCGCCTTGATAGGGGTGTTTCAAAAAAAGCAAGCGTCAAGGCACTCTCGGTGGGCATTACAGGTGCTCTCGTAATGGGGCTGGGAATGAGCCTCGCAATGACCGAGCTTGGGCAGGCGTGGGGCTTAACAGGTGCCGTAGCCATGGCTCTGGGAATAGTAGTGGGAATTATCGGCATGGCTCTTGCAAGTGTGGCATATCCCGTTTACAACAAAACTCTTCGGTCAGAGCGTGAGAGAATTGCTCCCGAAATAATCCGTCTTACAGACGAGCTTTTAAAATCCTGAAAGTGAAAAAAGGGCGAAAATTAAGCATTGTCACCTAAAAACAAAGCTCAATATCGCCGATTTTGGTGTAAAATGGGTATTGAAAGTTAAAATATTTTGATATATAATGGTATTAACAAGGATAGTGTCTATCTTTGTGTCATCGTGGAACGACTTAAAATAATTATATTGAAAGGGATGATTTACCCATGAAGCAGATTATTTGTAAGGTTGAGTACGACACAGAAACAGCAGAAGTAGTAGCTAGCTACACAAGCGGTGAATTTGGTGACGCTACAGGTTATGAAGAAATTCTTTATGTAACACCTACAGGCAAGTATTTCCTTTATACTAACGGCGGTGCTGAATCTATTTATCCTAAGGAAAAGATCACAAGAATGTCCGAAGCTAAGGCTAAGGAATGGAAAGCAGCTCACTAAAATTTAATTTTTATTCAAAAAAGACTACGGGATTAACCGTAGTCTTTTTTGCGTAAAGGCGAAGAGCGGCTGCTCTTAAAGAAACAGCCGCCCCTCTGTATATGTGTTTTACGTGTGTGCATTATCTTATGACAACCTCTCGGGCATAGCTTTGGGGTGTTGAGGTTGTTGTAAGTACTTCGCCAAAATAAATTTTTATACTTTCCCCTGCGCAAAGGTCCGACAGACCGCCCACAGAAAAAACAGTATTGTCATCAACCATAAAGCATATGTTGCCCAGCTTTTCAGTTTGTGCAAGCACATAGCCGTTGCCTACGGCTGTGACGGTGGCATCTGTGGAAAGTGCTTCCTTGTCGAACTTCTTTTCGATTGTAACTGTGTGAATGTCACTGTCCCATGTTATATGATAGCCCGACTTCTGCATTATGGTAGTCATCGGCATGGCTAAGGCAAGGGTCACTGCTGCAAAAAGCGTGGTTGTTACCATTGTTATTAATGTGTTGCGCATAAACCTGTCCATAGTGAACCCCTTTCCTCATTTGTGTTAAAAAGGGGAGGTTATCCTGACAGGTTCGGCGTTGGAGGAGTGCCGAACCTATCTGACAACCGCGTTTGGGATCCTACAGTACAGAAAGCACGCCTTTTGGCTACACTGTGGCAGGAACAAATTCCCAAAAATCCCCTGCGTGGTGAAAGGCTGTTGGGACCTTTCATATATAATACTTATGAGCGGAGCAAAAAGTTGCATGACAATAAAAAATTTTTTTCAACAAAAAAACGCGAAGCTAATACTTCGCGTTTTCATTTTAAAGGTAGAATGCAAATTCATTGAACAGCTTCATATAAACCTGCTTGTTCATGGACTGGATTGTGGATGAGCCTCCTGCAATAATGAGGAGCACATCGAAAATCACCATACACAAAAGCCCCCATGCAGCAAACTTTGTTGCCAACGACGGATATTCCTTATAAAGCATCATGAGCGTTATGGATGCCGCCATTACAAAGAATACTGCAAAGTCGCAGGTGTAACGGGGCAGAATGCCGCCTGCCTGAATGTCAACAAGGCATGTAATGAGGCCTGCTGCAAGAAGCACTAAAGCAAACTTGAAGGGCTTTGAGCCCTTTGTCTTATGCATTGCAAAAAGCGACCACAGCACGGGATATGTTGCAAATATGCCGCCGAACATGCCCTCGCGGCTTGTAAAGCCTATATAGGATGTGGACGGTGTTGACGAGGTTAAATAGGGGAATGTGCCCGAAATTGCCGGCGGGCGGAAAAGATACTCGAAAAAGCCCAGACCCCAGCGGTCAAGCGCAAAGCCTCGCTGCGTCATATCACTTGTGGTGAGGTTGTAGCTTGCGCCAAAGTCAAAGGGCGACGAAAACCTTGCCGCATTGTAAATCATTACGAGCACGCCTACTATAATGTAGGGGGCACAGAATGCAATTGTGTTTTTCAATCCGCGGTATTTTTCGTCAGAGAGCTTGCTGTTTATTGACAAAAGCTCACGGTCTGTAAACACGCTGTGCCAGTAAAGCATAAACGCCGTACAGGAGAAGAACACAAGGTTGGGTCTAAGAGCAAGCACGCATGCCATAAATATTGAGCCTGTAAGCATACGCCATCTGGAAAGCTTTTCGCCGTCAAGGGAGCTTATCCAGAAATAGAAGCCCATTATGGTGAACGCCAGCGCCCCTATAATAGGTATTGAATAAAAGTCGGGCCGTTTTATAATGTACAGAACACCGCCCGTAATAATGGTAACCGTGCTGAGCACCAGATACAGAAGACAGGGTATGTCGTCAAGATACATTTTTATGATTTTGCCGTATAGCAGGAACACACCTGCAATCAACACCCAGGAGAATATTACTATCGCCAGGAAATTGGGGAAATCAACCCCCAGAAGCTGTGCAGGAAGGTTGAAAAGGAGCACCGGAAGCACGCCGAAGTATACGTAATACTTGCCGTTATAGTAGGCTGTGTCCCAAGGCTCTGCAATGCCTGCCTCCTTGAACACGCGCTTTCTCTCGTAACGGTCGTAGGGGTTTTCCATTTCCTTAAGAACATCTGGGACTTCCTTTTCCAGATGGAGCTGTCCGTCTAAAAACGCCTGAGCGAGCTCATTGTACTGGTTGTGGTGTGCCCACGAGGGGTTTATAAAGCCGGGGTTAAGGTAGGGAATTGCAAGGAAAATTACTGCAAGGGTACACGCAACAAACATTGTAAAATTGCTCTGCCTCTTGCTTTCGGGGTTGTATTTTTTCTTCCACAAATCCTTCTTCACGATTATGTAGTACACAAACATCAGCACAAGGAAGCATGCCAAAGGTCTGAGAAGACTGAAGAAAACGGGTCTTGTGCAGTTAAGCTTTATGTCAGAGAGGGTGACAATGCGGTTGCTTATGTCGGGAATGTATATTTTTATTTCCGTTGCACTGCCTGTAAAGTTCGTTTTTATGTAGGACGATTGCTCACTGTAACGCGATATTGTTCTGTCGCCTGCGTGATAGCGGTTTACGTTTGCGCTGTCAGATACAAAAAAGCGGACAGTATGGCTTGTTGTATTTGTCTTGATATAAATGTTTTCAACGGGAGCATTAAGGTTTGTAATGGAAATAAAGTCAGATGCTGTGCGGAATACATAACCAGCAGTCGTTTTTTCCATTGCAGGAGAGCAGTTTATTGTATAGCCTTCAACCTCGGGATAAGTAAGCGAGCGGAAAGACTCAAAGTTAAAACAAAAAATTTCGCATATTAATGACACTGCCAGAAACAGCACTACAGGAGCAGGTGTGCCGAACTTCTTTTTGAAGAAGTTTGCAAGAAAAAGGCTTGCTCCCAACAAAGCCATTGCTATAACAGGCATATAAATCCCTCCTTAGTATGATTCCTTCATATACTCAGCTATAGCGCAAAGCTCGTCGCGCGCATCCTTCACATAGGCTGTGAGCTGAGGATTGATTTGGTCCTGTTCAATTGCACTGCGGATTACCGCAAGGGCGTTGTAGCATGCGGGGGCATAAAAGTCCAGCCCTACAGGGTCATCAATGTCGTAACGGAGGGAAAGTGCCCTTTTTTCATCTTCGAGCATTCTTATTGCTGCAGGAGAATTCATCTCAAAGGCAATAAGAATTTTACCCAGTTCATCAATGTGCTTTTCAAGTAAAGTTAAGTATGTCATGGTGCACCTCAATTGTATTTTTTCTTTTTGCGTATGTCTTCGCCGAAGAATACAAGATTTTCGAACTCACCTATTATGCGGGAAACTATTCTTTCCGAATAGGTTTTTGTGAGCTGAGAAAGGGTCAGATTTGTTGAAAAAATCATCTTTTTGCCTGTGAGCAGGCGGTGGTTTACAATGCGGAACAGCTCACTTGTTGTAAACTGGGTTATAAACTCTGCCCCTAAATCGTCAAGAATAAGGAGCTCGGAGTTCAAAACCTTTTCAGCTATATAGCTGCTTTTTTCGTCGCCTCTGCCGAAGTGAAGGTCTTCAAGCATGGAAAACAGGTTGTTGGAGCTTATGTAGAGCACATCAACGCCTTTTTTGATAAGCTCATTGGCAATTGCCGAGGAAAGAAAGGTTTTGCCCAAGCCGCTTGTGCCGTAAAACAACAAGTTTTTCGGGTATGTATCAAAGGAGGAAACAAACTCCTTTGTAATTTCGAGGATATTTAATATATTTTCTCGCTCGCTCATTCCGTATGTGGGGTTAAATTCTGCGGAATAAAAGGAAAGGTCAAAGCTTTCAAAGGTCTGTCCTGCCATATGCTCTGTGAGGTTAGCTTCCTTCAACGCTCTTTTTGTAAGCTCCGCTTTAAGGCAATTACATATTTTGTTTTCACTGTTGTAGCCTGTGTCAGAGCAAAGAGCACACACATATGGTGGCTCAAAATAATCACTGCTGTAGCCATGAGAGGTGAGCAAGCGCGCTTTTTCCTCGTTCAGCTCGCGGTTTTCAGCCATTATTCTGGCAACAAAGTCCTCCGCCGACATTTCGTTGTCTGCAACACGGCTGAGCAGCACCATGCCTGTTGCAGTAAGCCTGTTTTCAATTTCGGCAATGCGGGGAATGCGTGCAAACACTTCATTTTTGCGCATTCTTATGAGAGAACTGCGGTCATCCTTTCGCTGACGGATAACGTCCATTATATTTGAGTTGAGCATTTTCTGCACCCCTTACTGTTTTTTCTTCATGCGTCTTGCAATTTCCAGACGTTCTATTTCGTCAAAATCATAATTTGACGAAGTGTTTCCTGACTGCGGCTTTTGCACGCCTTTACGGGCACCTTCCGCTTCCTTGAGAGCGGCAAGGGTCCTGATGCCGTCCTTTGCCCAGGAGGAAAGAATTTTATTCATGTACTGGAAGCTTAACTTGCCTGTGTTGATGGTAGTTCTGGCATAAGCCTCCTTTATCATTGCTTCGCTCATGCCGAAGGTGTTTGTCCACTCGGAAATGTACTGAGCTTCTCTGTCGGAAAAGCCTCTGCCCAAGGAGAATATCTGTGCACACTTTTTGAGCATGCTTAATTCCTTCTGCTTTTTGTTGATAATCTTCTCAGCCATTTTCATGGTTGTAATGCCGTCGTTTGCCCAGCTTTCCGCAACGGCTTCCATGTATTTGATATTTTTTGTTTTTTCCTCCAAGGCACAGTACTCAACAATCATTGTAAGCACTTCGCTTGTAAAGGAGTACCATTCCATAAAGGAGTAAAGTGACTTTATCTCGGTTTGAGTAAAGGGCTTTTCCCATATGAGCTGTGCCAGCCTGAGTGTGTCAGAAAAGCGCTTGTCGATATTCATTTTTTCAGTTATTTCCTCCATGGGAATGTCGCGCCTGGAGGGTTTTGCTTCCTCTTCAACCTTTGCTTTTGCCGCCTGAGGCTTTGCCTTGGGCTCCTCTAGAGCTTTTATGTTGCTTGCTTCTTTTTCGCTCTTTTCCTCGCGGTGGGTCGAAAGGAAGGTTACGGTGCCGTCCTCGCCCAGGGCAATGAGCCCTGTTTTAACCCAGTATTTCCACGCCTTGATAACATCCGATTCAAGAATGTCAAGTGCTTCGGCAATGGAAGCGTTGTCCGACTGCTTGTTGGAATAGCAAAGACCTAAGGCGTATATGTATACCATAACGTGTGTGGGATTTGCCTGAGGAAGATACTTGTTTATAAAGTTTAATTCGATTGGTACTATTGGATTAGCAATTTCAATTTTAGCCATGATACTTTTCCTTTCCGATAAAAAGAGACAATTATATACCCTATTGTAACACATAAAATTTTTTCTGTAAAGATTTTAATTGGTGGGACATTTATAAACTATAGCCAACGAAAAAAGGATATTCACTTACGTGAATATCCTTTTTTCGTTGGCGTGCTTGGAGGGACTCGAACCCCCGACCCTTTGGTTCGTAGCCAAATACTCTATCCAGCTGAGCTACAAGCACAAAAATGTTTGGTTTTCTAAACGCAAGGGTTATATTAACATACTTTTTTTGAAAATGCAACTGTTTTTTTCAAAAAGTTAAAATTTTTTTTCGAAAATCATGAGGGTTTTGTTTTTCAGTTGCTTTTGGCACTTTAATGTATGTTTAAAACTTAATCCCCGATAGCAATTTCAACTGTGGTTTTGTTTGACATTATATACGGCAAATGATATAATTTAACATGAGTTTTTATGACATAAAAGAAGGTGTAAAAATGAAGGTTGTAATTCTTGCGGGAGGCTTTGGCACCCGTATAAGTGAGGAGAGCGTTTTCCGTCCCAAGCCCATGGTTGAAATTGGCGGGATGCCCATACTCTGGCATATAATGAAAACATATTCACATTACGGCTTTAACGACTTTATTATCTGTGCGGGCTACAAACAGCACGTTATAAAGGAATGGTTTGCAGACTATTTTCTGCACACAAGTGATGTAACCTTTGACTTTACGGAGGATGATAAGGTTATCGTGCACAATCGCCATGCAGAGCCCTGGAAGGTTACTGTTATTGATACAGGGCTTAACACCATGACCGGCGGCAGAGTGAAGAGAATAAAGAAATACGTGGGAGATGAGCCATTTATGCTCACCTACGGTGACGGCTTGTGCGACATTGATATAAACGAGCTTGTTGATTTCCACAAAAAACACGGAAAAATTGCAACAATTTCCGCAGTTACCATGGAGCAGCGCTTTGGTATTTTAGGCATCGACGATGAATGCTCCATATATTCCTTCCGTGAAAAAGCGGCATACGATGCTGCCAGAATAAACGGCGGTTACATGGTTATGAATCCGCAGGTGTTTGACTATATTGAAAACGACAAAACTGTTTTGGAAGAGTATACCCTTTCAAAGCTCTCAGAAGAGGGCGAGCTCAAGGCATATATACATAACGGCTTCTGGAAGCCTATGGACTCAAAACGTGAGCACGAGGCGCTTGAGACAATGTGGAGCTCGGGAAATGCTCCCTGGAAAAAATGGAAGGACTGAGCAGGTGGACTGAATGAACAAACAGATAAGAAGCTCCATACTTCTTTTAATTACAGCTATCATATGGGGCGTAGCCTTTGTGGCACAAGATGTGGGCATGGACTACTGGAGCCCCTTTGCTTTTAACGGAATACGTAACTATATAGGCGCGGCGGTTTTGCTCCCATTCATATACCTGCGTGACAAAAGCCGCGGGGAAAAGGCACAGAAGTGGAGCGACAAAACCCTTATAACAGGCGGCGTGCTCTGCGGCATTGCTCTTTGCAGTGCAACCTGCTTTCAGCAGTTCGGCATTCAATTAAGCGATGCAAGCGCAGGCAAGGCAGGCTTTATTACAGCTTTTTACATAGTGCTTGTGCCCATTGCAGGCATTTTCATAAAAAAGAAATGCCCCGTGACAGCTTATGTAGCGGCAGTTATCGCCGCAGTAGGTCTTTACATACTCTGCATCCCTGCAGGAGAAGTTTTCAGGGTTGAATTTGCAGATATACTCGTTTTTATCTGCGCTCTCATTTTCACTATACAGATACTTCTGGTTGACCACTACTCGCCCAAGGTGGACGGGGTGAAGCTGGCATGCATACAGTTTTTTACATCTGCCGTCATAAGCACAGTAGGTGCATTTGTAACAGGAAGCTTTTCTGTTACCTTTAACCTTACGGCTTGGATACCTATTTTATATGCGGGCATACTGTCAAGCGGCGTGGCATATACATTGCAGATTATCGGTCAGAAAAACCTTAATCCCACGGTAGCGTCAATCATCATGAGCTTAGAGGCTTGTGTGAGCGTAATTGCCGCGTGGATTATTCTCGGTGATGCAATGAACGCAAGACAGATTACAGGCTGTGTTATTATGTTTGCAGCAATATTATTGGCACAGGTTCCAACAAAAGGAGAAAAAATATGAAAATAACAATTACAAATAAAAAAGGCGTAGATGTTAATCCCCACATGATAGGTCTTTTCTTTGAAGACATTAACTACGGCGCAGACGGTGGTTTGTACGCAGAGCTTCTGGAAAACCGTTCCTTCGACTTTTTCCCAACTATGGAATATGGCGACATTTCGCCTCTTACCGCATGGGACAAGGTGGGCGAGGCTACATTTACAAGCGAAACTGAAAACCCCATGAACACCATAAACCCCCAGTATGCTCATATAAAGGGCAATGCAGGCGAAGGCGTTGTAAACCGTGCCTATGAAGGCATTTTCTGCGAAAAGGGCAAAAAGTACGACTTTTCAATTTTTGTAAAGGGCACAGCAAAGCTTAGGGTTGAAATGAAAAATAACAGCGTAGTTTGTGCAGGTGCGTCCTTTGAAGCAACAGCGGAGGAATGGACAAAATATGCCCTTGAACTGGAAAGCAGTGAAACAGTTTACGACGCAAAGCTGTACATAATCTTTGAAGAAGCGGGCGAGTGCGATATTGATATGGCATCCCTCTTCCCCCGTGACACCTTCATGGGCAGAAAGAACGGCCTAAGAGCCGACATGGCGCAGGCACTTAAAGACATTAAGCCAGGCTTTGTGCGTTTCCCCGGTGGCTGCATTGTTGAGGGCACCGTTCTTGAAAACCGCTACAGATGGAAGGACACAATAGGTCCCGTTGAAGAAAGAAAAATCAACTGGAACCGCTGGCAGGACGGCAACGTGGGTGTAACAGCACACGACTATTTTCAGTCCTACGGCTTAGGCTTTTACGAATACTTTCTCCTTTGCGAGGACATAGGTGCACAGCCGCTCCCTGTGCTTAACTGCGGCATGGCGTGCCAGTACAAAACAGGCGAATGTGCTCCCATGGACGAGCTTGACGAATATATTCAGGATGCAATAGACCTTATTGAATTCGCAAACGGCGACCCCGAAACAAATAAATGGGCGGCTATCCGCGCCCAAATGGGACATAAGGAGCCCTTTAACCTTGTGTATTTAGGCATCGGCAACGAGCAGTGGGAGGAAAACTACTTTGAACGCTACGAAGCCTTCCAGAAGGTGATTGCGCCCCTTTATCCCGATATAAAGCTCATAACCTCCTCAGGCCCCTCAGCGCAGGGTAAGGAGTTTGATAAGGCGTATGAATGGCTCCGCGGCAAAAAGCAGGACTTTGCCTACGCTGTTGACGAGCACTACTACGTGAAGAGCGAATGGATGTTTGACAACGCAAACCGCTACGATAGCTACGACCGTAACGGGGTTAAGGTTTTTGCAGGCGAGTATGCCTGCCATATAGGCGATCACCAGCCCAAGCCCAACAGCTTAGAGGCGGCAGTTGCAGAAGCAGCTATGATGACGGGCTTTGAAAGAAATGCCGACGTAGTGGTGCTGGCAAGCTATGCACCGCTCTTTGCAAGGGTTAATTACACTCAGTGGACACCCGACATGATTTTTGTCAATAACCATGAAATTATGCTTACCCCTTCATATCACGTGCAGGCTATGTTCGGTAACAATGTGCCCACATACACTCTGCAGTTTGAGCGCGAAGAGGACAGCGATGTATATATCAGCGCAGGCTACAGCGAAAATACGGGCGAATACATTCTTAAGGTTGCAAACCGCGGCGGCAAGAAGGATGTTGTGTTAAATCTTCCCGAGGGCGCCCAGGCCATCGAGGAAATTACCCTCACAAGCGAAAGCTTTGCAGATGTTAACACCATGGATAATAAAGACAGGGTTTCGCCCCATAGCCTTAAGCGTCCCGTTGGCGGAAGCCGTGAAATAAACCTTACCGTGCCTCCCATTTCATTTAATGTTTATAAAATCAAATAAAACTATTGACAAAACAAAAAAACTGTTCTATAATGAGAACAGATGTTCGTACAAAATATTTCTCTAAGAAAGAGGGAATTTAAATGTCAATTGAAAAAAAGGAAGCTCTTGCCATAGCAATGAGCCAGATAGAAAAGCAGTTCGGTAAGGGTAGCGTAATGAAGCTGGGCAGCAATGCTCACCTCAACGTTGAGGCAATCCCCACAGGCAGTCTCACGTTAGATATGGCACTGGGTATCGGCGGTGTGCCCAAGGGCAGGATTATTGAAATCTACGGCCCCGAATCCAGTGGTAAAACAACAATTGCGCTCCACATTATTGCCGAAGCGCAGAAACGTGGCGGCGAAGCTGCGTTCATCGACGCAGAGCACGCCCTTGACCCTACATATGCAAAAAACATCGGTGTTGATGTTGATTCCTTGATTGTTGCACAGCCCGACACAGGTGAACAGGCATTGGAAATCGCCGAGGCACTTGTACGAAGCGGCGCATTGGATGTTATTGTTGTTGACTCTGTTGCTGCTCTTGTTCCCAAGGCAGAAATCGACGGCGAAATGGGCGACAGCCACGTGGGCTTACAGGCAAGGCTTATGAGCCAGGCAATGAGAAAGCTTGCAGGTGTGCTCGCAAAGACAAACACCGTTTGTATTTTCATTAACCAGCTCCGTGAAAAGGTTGGCGTTATGTACGGCAACCCCGAGGTTACCGCAGGCGGCAGAGCGCTTAAGTTCTATGCCTCCGTGCGTATGGATGTAAGAAGGGTTGAAACCCTTAAAAACGGCACCGAGTTTGTGGGCAACAGAACAAGGGTTAAGGTTGTTAAAAATAAGGTTGCGCCTCCCTTCAAGGAAGCTGAGTTCGACATGATGTACGGCAAGGGCATTTCCAAGGAAGGCAGCATGGTTGATATGGGTGTGCTTTTAGGCATTATCCAGAAGAGCGGTGCATGGTTTGCCTACGGCGACATGCGCATCGGTCAGGGTAGAGAAAATGCCAAGATATTTATTATGGAGCATCCCGAAATTGCAGCCGAAATCGAAGAGAAAATCCGTGAAAAAATGGCAGAAAAGGAAAGAGCTGCTATATTGGCAGATGAATAATAAAAAAGATGCACTTTTATTTTACAAGCAAATATGCGCACATTCTGCGCGCAATTTCCTATGTAATAAAAAGAAGCTGTTGAGCTTAGCTCAACAGCTTCTTCTGCTATTCAAGTTCAATTTCCCCTGTAACGGTACACACATTGATGCGTCGGAAAAAGGGGAGCGATGCAACATAACGAGCACCCAGATAGGTAAGGACAAGCACCGACAAAAGTGCCGCCTCAATTAACAGTATGTTGTCGGTGAGCGGACTCACAACAAAATATGTGAGCATTACTGTAATAAACGGCAACAGATATCCTGATAAGGTGGATGCAACGAACAAAAGCATGTTCAACCTAACCTCAACCATATCGCCTACGTTATGCACACGTGAATCGCTTGCTGTAACGGTCAGCGAGGTAGGGGTGAGCTCGCCGTATTTTTCTTTGTATATGCGGATAACGGGTTTTCGGTTTCTTGAGCCGATAACCTCACCATACTTTTTCATTTTCAATCATCCTTTATTCTGAAAGCATTTCAACAGCTGCCATACGGGCGGCGCTTGTAGAGCCCTCTCCTGCAATGAGCCTTGTAAGCTCTTCAACTCGTCCTTCGTAGTCCAATGCAGTGACATTTGTGCGGAACGCGTCGGTAGATGTGTCCTTTTCAATTAAAAGGTGGCTGTCTGCTTTTGCTGCCATCTGTGGCAGATGCGTTATGCAGATAATCTGTCTTTTGTCGGAAAGCATTTTAAGCTTCTGTGCAATTCTTATTGCCGCCTTGCCGCTGACACCCGCGTCAATTTCGTCAAAGAGCAGCACACCCACATCGTCGCAGTCGGCAAGTGCCGATTTTAACGCAAGCATTATTCTGCTCATTTCACCGCCGGATGCAATTCGGCTTAAGGGCTTAACCGCCTCCGAGGGGTTTGTGGCAAGCATGAACTCCGCGCCGAAAAGCCCGTCTGCAGTGGGGGCATGAGGGGTAAACTCAACCCGGAACTTAACCTTGGGCATTTCAAGAAAGGATAATTCGTCCCTGATTGCTTCGGAAAGCTTTTCTGCTGCCTCACATCTTGATGCGTGAAGAGCCTCTCCTGCCGAGAGCATTTCTTCCCATGCCTTTTCAGCCTCGCGTTCAGCCACGGCAAGGTTGTCGGCATAGAAAAGCAGAGCGCCGTATTCGTCCTCCCACTTTGCCAGATTACTGAGAACATCTGCAAGGTCGGGTCCGTATTTTTTCTTAAGACGTGTTATTTTATCAAGCCTGTCTTCAATTTCGTCAAGCTCATAGGGTGAAAAGCTCATGCGTGAAATTGAAGATTTAATTTCCGATGCAACATCCTCGCAGGAATAATAGAGCGATTCAACCTGCGAAGAAAAATCCTCAAGGGATTTATCCATAGCTGCAGCCTTTGCCATATCGTGCATTGCGCCGTAAAGGCAGTCCTTGGCAGCATTGGGAGCAGACAATGCCTCGCTTGCCGCTTCTAATGCTGCCATTATGGCTGAATAATTTCTCAGAGCATCACGCTTTTCGGTGAGAAGGTCGTCCTCACCCTCCTGTGGGGAGACGGAATTTATTTCGTCAATGCGGAACTTAAGTGTGTCCTTCTGCATTTCCCTTTCGCTTTCACTTACCCGCATGTCCTCAAGCTTTTCCTTTAAAGACACAGCCTTTTCATACAAAAGGCGATAGGATGAGGAAAGAGTGTCGTTTTTTGCATATTCGTCCAGCAAGGACAGGTGGTATGCACTTTTTAAAAGCGAAATATTTTCGTGCTGACCGTGGATTGATACAAGTTTTTCTCCAACTGCGCGCAAGGTGGAAAGCGGAACGGTCTGCGAGTTTATTTTACATATGTTTTTGCCGTCTGCCGAAAGCTTTCTTGAAAGAACAATGCTTCCGTCCTCTTCGTTTTCAAGGTCAAATTCACAAAGGTCGCAGCCGTCTGAGAAAAGGGCTGTAACCGATGCACTGTCAGCGCCATGACGGATAAGGTCGCGGCTGGTGCGCATACCCAGCACCATGGAAAGCGAATCAATGAGAAGGCTTTTACCTGCGCCCGTTTCACCTGTTAAAATATTGAAGCCTTCGGAAAAATCCGCGTTTGCCTTTTCAATAACGGCAACATTGTTTATTGATAAATTTATAAGCATAGCTATCTTCCTTAATTAACATTAAAAGGGGATTATTCTGTCATTGAACGCAATTTGTACACCAGTTTTCTTGCGCTTTCTTCGCTCCTGACAACCATCATAACGGTGTCGTCGCCTGCAATGGAGCCCACAACCTCGGGCAAATCCATTGAGTCAATTGCGGCACCTGCAGCCTGTGCCATGCCGGGCAGAGTTTTGATAACAATGTTATTTACCGCATATTCAATGCTGATAACGCATTTCTGGAAAATTATATTGAAGCGCGAATCCAGGTCTGTGAAGGACGAATCGGAATTTTTTGTGTATACGCTCTTGCCTGCATCGGTCTGCTTTTTTACAAGGCGCAACTCCTTGATATCTCTCGACACTGTAGCCTGTGTCACCTCAAAGCCCTTTTTCTTCAATGCTTCCGTAAGGTCATACTGTGTTTCTATCTGATAGTCATTTATAAGCTGGAGGATTACGTTTTGTCTTTCTATTCTCACTTGTTTTCATTTCCTTCCTTAATCTAATGTAAGTTTTTCTCTGACCAGATTGAAAAAGTTCTGTTCCGTCAGTGTTAAAAGCTGAGCCGTATGGTCGGATTTTGAAATCACAACCTTGTCGCCGCAATGCACCTCGCATTCGCTCTGTCCGTCTGCGGAGATGCTTGCACAGCTGAAATCCGAAGCAAAGGAAATTTCCACTGTGCCGTCTGTGGGAATAATCAAGGGGCGTGCCCCTAAAAAGTGCGGGCAGATGGGCGATACCACAAACACATCGAGCTGGGGCATAACCACCGGACCGCCGCAGGATAATGAATATGCAGTAGAGCCTGTGGGTGTGGATATTACAACACCGTCGGCGCGGTAGTCTGCCACGTAGCTTCCGTTGTGGGAAACCTCAATGTTTGCAAGCTTGCCCGAAATTCGTCTTGTTATTATATCGTTCAGTGCGAGAGCGTCAAAAATTGTTTTGCCGTCGCGGATAACCTTCACGTTAAGCATTATTCTCTCCGAGAGTGCGAGCTTGTTTTTCAAAAGACACTCTGCCGCTTTCCTTGCATCCTTTGCGGCAACCGTTGCCAGAAAGCCTAAATGCCCCGTGTTAATGCTCAAAACGGGCACCTTATAGGGGGCTGCCCTGCGTGCGGCTGTAAGTGTTGTGCCGTCACCACCGAACACAACGGCAACATCAGCTATCCTAAAAAGCTCCTCGTCATCGTAATATTCCTTTGCGGGAATAATGCCCGAAAGCTCCTTTGCTATAAAAACCTCGCATTCGCCCGCAACAACCTCCAAAAAGGCACGTGCGGCTTCTGTGGGATTTGATTTTATTACGTTTGATAAAATGGCAATTTTCATAAACACACCTCGCTATGTGTATAATTATACAATGTATTCTATTATAAATCAATAATAAATGCAAAAAAATACACCGACTTATTGAAAAATCGGCGTATTTTTTGTTTTATACACATATTCATGTATAATGTATTAATTTATAATACATTTCCTTGACAAAGGGGTGAGCGTTTTTTCATCCCAAGAATAGATGTAAGCCTTGTGGCAGTCTGCCACCTTGTCAAACTGTACGGGAGTTTCTTCCTCTGCTGTAAGTGTCACATTTTTTGTTTCTGTTGAAATTAGTGCACCATAGCTGTTGTAAAAAGCGCAGATTACGGAATAATCGCCGTTTTTGTCTGCCGAGGCGGTAACTGTTATATATTTTTCCTCGTTTTTTGCATCGGAAAAGGTTACGGCAAATTTATCGGAAAACAGCTCGCCTGTCATGCAGGTAATATCCCAGAGCTCATTGTCGCCTGAATATACGCTCTGCACCGCCTGACAGCCGTCATTGCCCAAGCCGTTAAAGGTGAGGCAAAGATTACTGCCTCGGTTAACTATCTTATAGTAGGTGCTTCCATTTTTGAACACGGGCTCAAACTTCCACTGCTGATTAAGAGACCGGTCCCAATCCCACTGCACACATTCGGCACCCCTTGCGGTGCTTCCGCCGTAAACGCCCAACGCCTTTAAGCTGTTGTAGTTAACAAGGCGGTAATAGCCATCCTCTGTGGGCTCAACAACCCAGCTCTGGTCAGCGGTGCCCTGGTCACTCCAGCCGATAGCCTTGGCGCCATTGTCAAAGGAAGCGGAGTGGACGGACAATGTTCTGCCGCCAATGTATGCGTGAAGCTTTATCGTTACTTCTTCATTCTCTGCATTGTTTTCTGTAAGGCTCATGTCGGGTGAGGCAGCAAAATCCGTATTATCAGCCATAATGCGGAAGGTGGAAATTGAGTTTGCAGGCACTGTGGGCTTTACCTTTTTGCCACCCACATTGATTGCCACGGCAAAATCCGCATCGGCACTGTTCTTTACCACAAGAATAACCTCGCCGTCGGGGTTCTGGAATGCTATTTTGTCGCCGTAGTTGCCATCTGTCTTTATGCGGCGTGCGCCGGGCTTTATGTAATGGGAAAAGTGCTTTACAAGATAGTAGTGAGGTGTGTAAATAACCTCATTTGTTACCGAGTGCACAAGGATAGGCGCATTCTGCCGCCAGGGGTTGGGGGAGGTGTTTTCGCCCTTTTCGTCAAGAATCATGTTCCAGAGCATATAGCTTGACACACCTGCGTCAAAAAACTCCTTAAAGGTGTCAAACTGGTCCTCTGCGTACTGCCAGCCGTTTGCACCGCCGCCGCATTTTGTTTCAGACTGCATTAAGTGAAGATGGGGGAACTGGCGGTGAACTCTTGTTGCCAAGGGTGCGCTCCACCACTGGAAGCCCACACCCTTTATAATGCGGCTTGTAACAGGGTCGTTCAGTGTGGGGTCGGTGCGGTTTGCCTGCGAGTCGGTAAATGTTCCTAAATATATGTCGGTGTTTTCACTGAGCCCTGCCTCCATAAATGCAGGATGGAGGTAGTCACGTACAAAGGTGTTGAGCTGTTCGCCTGTCCATACGCAGGAGGAATATGCCGTGTTCATTGTGGGCTCGTTCTGGGGCATAACCATATACACATTGTGCCCTTCTGCACGGTAAGCTTCAACGTACTTTACAAAATACTGTGCGTAGGTCTTCAAAATCTCATCTGTCCAGATGATTGTGTTGTCGCCGTGCTGTCCGTAGATTGTTTTGTTGTTTTTCATCCAGCTGGGAGGCGACCAGGGCGAGCCCCATATGGGCAGGTTGGGTCTTACCTTTTCAGCTGCTTCAATGTAAGGAAGCATATATTCGCGGTCAGCTTCAATGGAGAAATACTCGAGGTCGTAGTCTGTTTCAACACCGTCGGGCAATTCGTCGTAGCTCTGAGAACGGTTGATGGAAAAGTCAGAGTTACCCAGCGCCATTCTGCCTGTTGTAAGGTTAAGCTCTTCTTCGCCAAAAAGATTGTATATAATCTCTTCTCTTTCTTTATCGGTCAAATCCTTCATTGCTTCCCAGCCGCGCTCATTAAAGCAACCACCGAAGGGTGTTTGGGAAAGTGTCTGATAGCGTGTTAAAGGGTCAACCTCGATATATAATTCGGTGTCACCGTCCCATGCGGTGGCGGAAAGTGTGCCCTTGTCAACCCAACGGGCAGAATCTGTAGTGCATTGCCAATACATAATATTATCCTCCTCCTGTGAAAAAGCTGTGGGGATTGCCGCTAAGCTCACAGTGAGAGTAACGGCGAGTGAAATTACTTTTTTCATGGTTTGTCACTCCTTCTGAATAAATAATATCAGCCATGCTGTTGATTTAAAAGTAAATTTGTGCTAAAATATAGACAAATATTGCGCAAAGGAGTGATTGTATGCTTCCGTTTTATGAAAAAAAGGACACAGAGCTTTTTGTTTATGAATATAAAAACTTTGGCTTTGCTGCCCATTTGCACCCGTCGCTGGAGGTTGTGTGGGCAAGGCGCGGCGACATTGCCCTTTGTGTTGACGGCACAAGTCATATTTTGCGCCAAGGACAGCTTGGGATAGTGTTCCCGGGCAAGGTGCACAGCTACGAATATGCTGGCGAGGGCGAGGGGAGCATATTTCTTCTTAGCCCCGCCCTTTTAGGCTCCTACAGAGCTTTTACCGAAGGAAAGGAGCCTTGTGATTGCATCGTCAAAGAAATTGACCCGGATGCATTTTTCGCTCTGGAAAGGCTGCGCAGATGTATGAATGAAAGCTTAAATCGTCAGAAGGTTTACACAAGGCTTTTCCTTTGTTTCCTTTTTGAAGCCCTTACACTCCGTGAAGAAACACAAAAGCGGGACATTCTGCCCCTGGTGGTTGACTATATGGAGCGCAATTTCAGGCAAAAGCTTTCCTTAGAGGAGGTAGCTTCTTCTTTATATATAAGTAAGTATACACTCTCGCGGGTTTTTAACACCCAGCTAAAGTCACCCTTCAATGCATATCTTAATTCGTTAAGGGTGAGAAACGTTATTGAGCTCATGGAGCAGGGCAGGAGCATTTCCGAGTGTGCCTACGAGTCGGGCTTTGAAAACCTGCGCACCTTTAACCGTGCATTCAAAGCCGCTATGGGCATGTGCCCGAGTGAATATAAAGGCAAATAAAAATATTTTTTGTAGCGTGTAGATTTTTTCGATACGTAGAAAAAAGGGGGTTGACAAGCCCTCTTTTTTGGTTTATAATACTATACTGCACCATAAGCTGGAAACATATCGCTTTTTTGGTTTTTGGTGGCAAAAAAACTGATAAAATAAGAGCTTTTTACACACTTAAATGTGTACATTCTATACATATTTAAGATGGATAGAGCATCGTTTAATGCTTTTGGGGAGTTTCCCCATCGCCAAGGTGTAAATCTTTTAAAAAATTTATTTTAAGAGGTGATTGGTTTGCATCCGATAAAGTTAGGCAAAAACGAACGAATGAGCTTTTCCAAGATCGAAGAAGTATTGGAAATGCCCAATCTTATCGACTTGCAGAGAAAATCCTACGAATGGTTCATCGAAGAGGGTCTCGCTGAAGTTTTCCGTGATGTTTCTCCCATTACTGATTACTCAGGCAATCTTCGCTTGGAGTTCGGCGACTACCGTCTCGACGAAAACCCCAAGTATTCCATCGAGGAATGTAAGGAACGCGACGTTAACTATGCCGCTCCCTTAAGAGTAAATGCAAGACTCATTAACAACGAAACAGGCGAAATCAAGGAACAGGAAATCTTCATGGGTGATTTCCCCCTTATGACAGAACAGGGCACCTTCATCATCAACGGTGCCGAAAGAGTTATTGTTACTCAGCTTGTACGTTCTCCCGGTATCTATTACGAACAGAAGTTTGACAAGAGCGGTAAGAAGCTCATCAATTCTACAGTAATCCCCAACCGCGGTGCGTGGCTCGAGTACGAAACAGACTCCAACGATATTTTCCATGTTCGTATCGACAGAACAAGAAAGCTTCCCGTAACTGTTCTTATCAAGGCATTGGGTCTTGAAACAGATTCTCAGGTGTTCGAGCTTTTCGGCGACGATATCCGTCTCCGCACAACACTTGACAAGTACCCCACAAAGAACCGCGAGGAAGGTCTTCTTGAAATCTACCGTAAGCTCCGTCCCGGCGAGCCTCCTACGGTTGACAGCGCTACAACACTTATCACAAACCTTTTCTTTGACGCAAAGCGTTACGACCTTGCAAAGGTTGGCCGTTATAAGTACAACATGAAGCTTGCTCTCGCAAGACGAATCTTTAACCATGTTGCAGCAGAGGACATTATCGATCCCGAATCGGGCGAGCTTTTTGTTAAGGAAGGCGAAAAGATTTCCTTTGCCCAGGCAACAGAAATCCAGAACGCAGGCATCAACCGCGTTGTTCTCCGTGTTGAGGACAAGGATGTTGTTGTATTTTCTAACAACACAGTTGACCTTAAGTTCCACCTTCCCTTCGATGCTTCCGACATCACAAAGGAAAAGGTTGTAAAGAGCGTCCTTGATGAAATTCTCGCTGCCAATGAAACAGAGGAAGACATCAAGCGCGAAATGAAGAGAAGAATTGATGAGCTTGTTCCCAAGCACATCACAGTTGACGACATTTTAGCTTCTATCAACTACTGCTCCAACCTCGCTGACGGTATCGGTCAGGACGATGACATCGACCACCTTGGTAACCGTCGTTTAAGAAGCGTTGGTGAGCTTTTACAGAACCAGTTCAGAATTGGTCTTGCAAGAATGGACCGTGGCGTTAAGGAAAGAATGAGTACTCAGGAACTTGAAATTGTAACTCCTCAGTCGTTAGTTAACATCCGTCCCATTGTTGCAGCTATCAAGGAGTTCTTCGGCTCCTCTCAGCTTTCTCAGTTCATGGACCAGACTAACCCCCTTGGCGAGCTTACTCACAAGAGAAGACTTTCTGCCTTAGGTCCCGGCGGTCTTTCCAGAGAAAGAGCAGGCTTCCAGGTTCGTGACGTACACTACACTCACTACGGCAGAATGTGTCCTATCGAATCTCCCGAAGGTCCCAACATCGGTCTTATTTCGTCTCTTTCTTCTTTTGCAAGAATCAATGAGTACGGCTTTATCGAATCCCCCTACCGTAAGGTTATAAAGGGCGAAGGCATCGTAACAGACGAAATCGAATATATGACAGCTGACGTGGAGGATAACTACGTTGTTGCTCAGGCGAACGAGCCCCTTGACGAAAACGGCAAGTTTGTAAGAGCAAAGGTATCTGCACGTCATAAGGAAGAAATCCTTGAAATTCCCGCAAAGGATATCGACTATATGGACGTAAGCCCCAAGCAGGTTGTATCCGTTGCTACAGCAATGATTCCCTTCCTTGAAAACGACGACGCAAACCGTGCGCTCATGGGCTCAAACATGCAGCGTCAGGCAGTTCCGCTTCTTAAGCCCGAAAGCCCCATCATCGGTACAGGTATGGAATACAAGGCTGCGAAGGACTCCGGCGTTGTTGTACTTGCAAAGCAGTCAGGTGTGATTGACAAGGTAAGTGCTGACCAGATTGTTATCCGTGACGATAACGGTGAAAAGCACTACTATCACCTTCTTAAGTTCAAGCGCTCCAACCAGAGCACATGTATTAACCAGCGTCCCATTGTGGAAGCAGGCGAAAGAGTTGAAAAGGGTGACATCATTGCCGACGGTCCTTCTACAGACAACGGCGAAATCGCACTCGGTCGTAACGTTCTCATCGGTTTCATGACATGGGAAGGTTACAACTACGAAGATGCTGTACTTCTTAACGAACACCTCGTTCGTGACGACTGGTACACATCCATCCACGTTGAAGAATACGAATCTGAGTCCCGCGATACAAAGCTCGGCGCAGAAGAAATCACACGTGATATTCCCAACGTTGGTGAAGACGCACTCAAGGACCTTGACTCCCGCGGTATTATCCGTATCGGTGCTGAGGTACATGCAGGCGATATATTAGTAGGTAAGGTTACACCTAAGGGTGAAACTGAGCTTACAAGCGAAGAAAGACTTCTCCGTGCAATTTTCGGTGAAAAGGCAAGAGAAGTGAGAGATACATCTCTCAGAGTTCCCCATGGTGAAACAGGTATCATCGTTGACGTTAAGGTATTCAGCCGTGAAAACGGTGACGAATTGCCTCCCGGAGTTAACGAGGTTGTACGCTGCTATATCATCCAGAAGAGAAAGATTTCTGTTGGTGATAAGATGGCGGGTCGTCATGGTAACAAGGGTGTTGTTTCCAGAGTTCTTCCTGCAGAAGACATGCCATTCCTTCCCGACGGTACTCCTCTTGATATCGTTCTTAACCCCTTGGGCGTACCTTCCCGTATGAACATCGGTCAGGTACTCGAAGTTCACCTCGGTATGGCAGCTAAGAAGCTTGGCTTCAAGGTTGCAACAAGCGTATTCGACGGTGCAAACGAAACAGATATCCAGAACCTTCTGGAGCAGGCAGGCCTCCGCAAGGATGGTAAAACTGTTCTTTATGATGGACGTACAGGTGAAGCCTTTGATAACCCCGTAACAGTTGGTTACATGTACTTCCTTAAGCTCCATCACTTGGTTGACGATAAGATTCACGCACGTTCTACAGGTCCCTACTCACTGGTTACTCAGCAGCCTCTGGGCGGTAAAGCTCAGTTCGGTGGTCAGAGATTCGGTGAAATGGAAGTTTGGGCACTTGAAGCTTACGGTGCGGCTTATACACTTCAGGAAATTCTTACTATTAAGTCTGACGACGTAACAGGTCGTGTTAAGACTTACGAAGCAATTGTCAAGGGTGAAAACGTTCCCAAGCCCGGTATTCCCGAATCCTTCAAGGTATTGGTTAAGGAACTTCAGTCTCTTGCTCTTGATGTTGACGTTCTCGACGAATGCGGTAACATTATCGACCTTAAGGCTATCGGCGACGATGATGACGATATGCCTAACGAAGAATACCGCGATGAAAACATGCGTGCTGTTGACGACGGATTCGACAACGCTTCCGGCTATCGCAGCATGGATGAGGATGAGGCGCTTGCAGAAATCCTCGGCGAGGTTACACCTACAGAGCCTTCCCTCTTCGACAGCGAAGACGATGATATGGACTTCGACGAAGAGCCTTCCGACGAGGACCTTATGGAAATCGAAAGCGGAAACGGAAGCTTTGACACAGACCTCTTCTCCGATGACGAGGAATAAGTCAATTCCTGCGGTTATAAACCGACACTTGAAGAAAGGAACTCATAATGAGTATTGGTGAGTAATATGGAATTCAATACATTTGAATCTATCCGAATAGGGCTTGCTTCTCCCGATAAAATCAGAAACGAGTGGTCATACGGTGAAGTAAAAAAGCCTGAAACTATAAACTACAGAACTCTTAAGCCTGAGCCCCTGGGTCTTTTCTGCGAAAGAATTTTCGGACCTCAGAAGGACTGGGAATGTCATTGCGGTAAGTACAAGAGAATCAGACATAAGGGTGTAATCTGTGACCGTTGCCATGTTGAAGTAACACGTGCAAAGGTTCGTCGTGAGAGAATGGGTCACATTGAGCTTGCAGCTCCCGTTTCTCACATCTGGTATGTAAAGGGTATCCCCTCCAGAATCGGTCTTATTCTTGACATTTCTCCCGGGGTACTTGAAAAGGTACTGTATTTTGCTCAGTACATCGTTCTCGATGTTGACAGTAACATTACAGACCTCAAGAAGAAACAGCCCCTTACAGAAAAGGAATACAATTCCTACTACGAAAAGTACGGCAGCCACTTCCGCGCAGGCATGGGTGCCGAGGCTATTAAGGAGCTCCTCTGCGAAATCGACCTCGATGCACTCAGCGAAGAGCTTCGTGAGGAAATGAAGAACTCTCAGGGTCAGAAAAAGGGCAAGGTTGCAAAGCGTCTTGAGATTGTTGAAGCTTTCAGAAAGTCCAACAACCGTCCCGAATGGATGATTATGGATGTTATCCCCGTAATTCCTCCGGAAATCCGTCCCATGGTACAGCTCGACGGTGGCCGCTTTGCTACAAGTGACCTTAACGATTTGTACAGAAGAGTTATTAACCGTAACAACCGTCTTAAGAAGCTTCTTGAACTGGGCGCTCCCTCCATTATCGTAAGAAATGAAAAGAGAATGCTCCAGGAAGCTGTTGACGCCCTCATTGATAATGGCCGCCGAGGCCGTCCCGTAACAGGCCCCGGTAACAGAGCACTCAAGTCTCTTTCCGACATGTTAAAGGGTAAGCAGGGTCGCTTCCGTCAGAATCTTCTCGGTAAGCGTGTTGACTACTCCGGACGTAGTGTTATCGTTGTAGGACCCGATTTAAAGATTTATCAGTGCGGTCTTCCCAAGGAAATGGCAATTGAGCTCTTCAAGCCCTTTGTTATGAAGCGCCTTGTTGAAAACGGCACAGCACACAATATAAAGAGTGCAAAGAGAATGGTGGAAAGAGCACGTCTTGAGGTTTGGGACGTACTCGAGGATGTTATCAAGGAGCATCCCGTAATGCTCAACCGTGCACCTACTCTTCATAGATTAGGTATCCAGGCATTCGAGCCCGTACTGGTTGAAGGCAGAGCAATCAGACTTCATCCTTTGGTATGTACAGCGTTCAACGCCGACTTCGACGGTGACCAGATGGCTGTTCACGTTCCCCTTTCTCCCGAGGCTCAGGCAGAAGCAAGATTCCTTATGCTTTCTGCGAACAACCTTTTGAAGCCTCAGGACGGTGGCCCCGTAACTGTTCCCACACAGGATATGGTACTCGGTAGCTACTATCTTACACTTATCAAGCACGACGAGCCCGGTGAGGGCAAGATGTTCTCCTCCATCACTGAAGCTATGCTTGCATACGACTCCAAGGAGGTTGGTCTTCATTCCCTTATCAAGGTTAAGGTTGGTAACGAAGACATGAAGGAGCTGAAGTTCACCGAGCTCGGTGGCGAAAGCATCATCGAATGTACAATCGGTCAGCTTATCTTCAACTCCAACGTTCCTCAGGACATCAACCTGTTCGTTGACAGAACTAACAGCGATAACAAGTACGTTCTCGAAGTAACAAAGACTGTTACAAAGGGCGTTCTCAGCAAGATTGTTGACAAGTGTATCAAGGTACACGGCACAACAAAGACAGCTGAAGTTCTTGACGCACTCAAGAGCACAGGCTACAAATTCTCCACACGCGGTGCGGTTACAATTTCCGTATCCGACATGGAAATCCCCGGCAGTAAGAAGGAACACCTTCAGGCTGCTGAAGAAAAGGTTGAAGAAATCACAAAGCTCTACCGCCGCGGTCTTATCACAGACGAAGAACGTTATCAGAACGTTATCAAGACCTGGCAGAGCGCTAACGATAAGGTTACTAAGGCTCTTATCGACAACCTTGGTGAATTCAACCCCATTTACATGATGGCTACTTCCGGTGCGAGAGGTAGTATCAACCAGATCCGTCAGCTTGCAGGTATGCGTGGTCTTATGGCTAACACATCCGGTAGAACTGTGGAAATTCCCATTCGTTCCTCCTTCCGTGAAGGATTAAACATTCTGGAATACTTCATTTCTACTCACGGTGCAAGAAAGGGTCTTGCGGATACAGCGCTCAGAACAGCCGACTCGGGTTACCTCACAAGAAGACTTGTTGACGTTGCCCAGGATGTTATCATCCGTGAAATCGACTGCGGCGTTGACAAGGGTATCCTCGTAAGCGCAATCTTCGAAGGCAAGGAAGAGATCGAATCTCTCTCCGAAAGACTTGTGGGCAGAGTTGCCATCGGTGACATTGCTCATCCTGAAACAGGCGAGGTTATTGCTAAGAATGGTGAAATGTTCACTACCGAAACAGCAAAGGCAGTAGAGGCTGCAGGCATCAAGGAAGTTCTTATCCGCAGTGTGCTTGCTTGCCGTGCTAAGGTTGGTGTTTGTGCTACATGTTACGGTGCAAACCTTGCCCGCGGTGGCGAAAACGTAAATATCGGTGAAGCTGTTGGTATCATTGCAGCTCAGTCTATCGGTGAACCCGGTACACAGCTTACAATGAGAACATTCCATACAGGTGGTGTAGCCGGTGACGATATTACACAGGGTCTTCCCAGAGTTGAAGAACTTTTCGAAGCAAGAAAGCCCAAGGGCGTTGCTATCGTAACCGACATTGCAGGCGAAGTTCAGATTAACCGCACAAAGGGTAAGACAGAAGTTGTTGTTACAGACAACGAAACAAAGGAATCACAGACAATCTTCATTCCCTTCGGTGCTACACTTAAGGTTAATGACGGTGATATGTTAGAAGCGGGCGATCCCTTGACAACAGGCTCCATCAACCCCCACGATATTCTTCGTATCAAGGGCGTTGAGGCTGTTCAGCAGTACCTTGTTAAGGAAGTGCAGAAGGTTTACCGTTCTCAGGGCGTTGATATCGCAGACAAGCATATCGAAGTTATAATCCGTCAGATGATCAGAAAGGTTAAGATTGAAAACGAGGGCGACAGTAATTATCTTGTAGGTGATACAGTTGACCGCCTCAGATTCCCCGAAATTGTTAAGGAATTTGAGGACCAGGGTCTTACTCCTCCCGAAGGCAAGGAACTCTTCCTTGGTATCACAAAGGCAGCTCTCGCAACAGATTCCTTCCTTTCCGCAGCAAGTTTCCAGGAAACAACAAAGGTCCTTACAGATGCGGCTATCCGCGGTAAGAGTGACCCCTTGGTTGGTCTTAAGGAAAACGTTATCATCGGTAAGCTCATCCCTGCAGGTACAGGTGTTCCCATGTACCGCGACGTTGAAATCGAAAGCTATGACGACACTGCAGAAACTGTTGGTGTTGAAATTCCTGCTGATTTCGATGCAAGTGAGGTTATTACAGATTACGACGAAGTAGTAGAATAAAAGCATAAAAATCCACCCTGCGGGGTGGATTTTTTGTTAGGGAATAAGTAATAGTGAATAAGGAATAGGTCAGGTGCAAACAAGGCAAAAGCCTTGTTTGTTTCAATTTAAAGGTATAAACTGCCCTCTTTGGTGGAATTGTATAAATTATGGGTGGTAATGCTGCGAAAAAGGCGCGTTTTTTGTGCAGTTTTTTTGATTAAAAAGTACTTGACATGGGGGCATTTCTTTGATATATTATTAGGGCGATTGTGGAAATTGCCGTCTTTTGCGTGCAATTTGTACAAGCAAACAAAATTTTTCGGAGGTGAAATCATGCCCACATTTAACCAGCTCGTCAGAAAGGGAAGACAGACAGCAGTTTCTAAGAGTACGGCACCCGCACTTCAGTACGGCCTCAACTCTCTTAAGAAGACAATGACTGATCAGAGCGCTCCCCAGAAGAGAGGCGTTTGCACAAACGTTAAGACTCAGACACCTAAGAAGCCTAACTCAGCTCTTCGTAAGATTGCCAGAGTAAGACTTTCCAACGGTATCGAAGTAACAAGCTACATTCCCGGTGTAGGTCACAACCTTCAGGAACATAGCGTTGTTCTTATCCGTGGTGGTAGAGTTAAGGACTTGCCCGGTGTACGTTATCACATTATCCGTGGTACACTCGATGCTGCAGGTGTTGCTAACCGTATGCAGTCCAGATCCAAGTACGGTGCAAAGAAAGCTAAGGCTAAGAAGTAATTAGCCACATTTCTGTGCGATATGCGGGTTTGATATATGAAGTTTAAAGCTCATTGAGCTTTCCAATATATATGTAAATTTGCTTGTTGCACTGACGGCGGAATTATCCGCAGAGTACCTATGAATTCATTTAAAATTTTATGAAGGAGGGAAGAATAGTGCCAAGAAGAGGTTTTATTCCCAAAAGAGATGTTTTACCCGATCCCTTATACAACGATAAGGTAGTTACAAGACTTATTAACAACATCATGCTCGACGGTAAGAAGGGTGTTGCCCAGAAGATCGTTTACGGAGCATTCGAAATCATCGCTGAAAAGACAGGTAAGGACGCACTTGAAGTTTTCCGTGAAGCTATGGATAACATCATGCCCGTTCTCGAAGTTAAGGCAAGAAGAGTTGGTGGTGCAACATACCAGGTGCCCATGGAAGTACGTCCCGAACGTAGACAGACTCTCGGTCTCAGATGGTTAACAACTTATTCCAGAAACCGCAGCGAAAGAACTATGTGTGAACGCCTTGCAGGCGAAATCCTCGACGCTACTAACAATCTTGGTGGCGCAGTTAAGAAGAAGGATGAAACACATAAGATGGCTGAAGCTAACAGAGCTTTTGCACATTACCGCTGGTAATTTGAAAGGAGTTAGTTATGGCTAGAGAATTTTCACTTGAAAATACAAGAAATATCGGTATCATGGCTCACATCGATGCCGGTAAGACAACAACAACAGAACGTATTTTGTACTACACAGGTGTAAACTACAAGATTGGTGATACACACGAAGGTACAGCTACTATGGACTGGATGGCTCAGGAGCAGGAAAGAGGTATCACAATTACTTCTGCTGCTACAACAGCTGCTTGGAAGGGCAAGAGAATCAACATTATCGATACACCCGGTCACGTTGACTTCACAGTTGAAGTTGAACGTTCTCTCCGTGTACTTGACGGTTCTGTTACAGTATTCTGTGCTAAGGGCGGCGTTGAACCCCAGAGTGAAACAGTTTGGAGACAGGCTGACGAATACAAGGTTCCCAGAATGGCTTATGTAAATAAGATGGACATTATGGGTGCTGACTTCTACAACGTTGTTGACATGATGAAGGAAAGACTCCAGTGTAACGCTGTTCCGATTCAGCTTCCTATCGGTGCTGAAGACGAATTCAAGGGTCTTATCGACCTTCTTGAAATGAAGGCTTATATCTACAACAACGACCTCGGTACAGATATTTCCGTTGAAGATGTTCCCGCTGATATGCAGGACAAGGCTGAAGAATACCGTGAAGCACTTCTCGAATCTGTTGCAGAACTCGACGAAGAGCTCATGGAAAAGTACTTCGAAGGTGAAGAGCTTACAATCGACGAAATCAAGAAAGCTATCCGTAAGGGTACAATTGCTAACCAGATCGTTCCCGTTTGCTGCGGTACATCCTACCGTAACAAGGGCGTTCAGAAGCTCCTTGACGCTGTAGTTGACTACATGCCTTCTCCCCTCGATATTCCTGCTATTAAGGGTATCAACCCCGAAACAGAAGAGGAATGTGAAAGACACGCATCTGACGAAGAGCCCTTCTCTGCTCTTGCGTTCAAGATTATGACTGACCCCTTCGTTGGTAAGCTTGCATTCTTCAGAGTTTACTCCGGTACACTCAACGCAGGCAGCAACGTTTATAACTCCAACAAGGGCAACCAGGAAAGAATCGGTCGTATCCTTCAGATGCATGCTAATGACCGTAAGGATATCGAAATCGTTTACTCCGGTGATATCGCTGCTGCTGTTGGTCTTAAGAACACAACAACAGGTGATACACTTTGTGACAAAAACCATCCTGTTATTCTTGAACAGATGGTATTCCCCGAGCCCGTTATCCGTGTAGCAATCGAGCCCAAGACAAAGGCTGCACAGGAAAAGATGGGTATCGCACTTGCTAAGCTCGCTGAAGAAGATCCCACATTCAAGACATATACTGACGAAGAAACAGGTCAGACAATCATCGCTGGTATGGGTGAATTACACCTTGAAATCATCGTTGACCGTCTGTTCCGTGAATTCAAAGTAGAAGCTAATGTTGGTAAGCCTCAGGTTGCTTACAAGGAAACAATCCGTAAGACTGTTAAGATCGAGCATAAGTATGCACGTCAGAGCGGTGGTAAGGGTCAGTACGGTCACGTACATCTTGAACTCGAGCCCCTCGAGCCCGGTGCAGGTTACGAATTCGTTAACAAGATTGTCGGCGGTGCTGTTCCCAAGGAATATATCCCCGCTGTTGATGCCGGTGTACAGGGCGCTATGCTCAACGGTGTACTCGCAGGCTACAATGTAGTTGACGTAAGAGTAACTCTTTACGATGGTTCCTACCACGAAGTTGACTCTTCTGAAATGGCGTTCAAGATTGCCGGCTCTATGGCATTCAAGGAAGGTTGCAAGAAGGCTGACCCCGTTCTTAAGGAGCCCATCATGCAGGTTGACGTTGTTGTTCCCGAAGAATACATGGGCGACGTTATGGGTGACTTGAACTCCCGTCGTGGTCAGATTCAGGGTATGGAAGCACGTCGCGGTGCACAGGCTATTTCCGCACTCGTTCCTCTTAGCGAAATGTTCGGTTATGCTACAGACCTTCGTAGTAAGACACAGGGTCGTGGTAACTACACAATGAGCCCTGCTCACTATGCTGAAGTTCCCAAGAGCATTATGGACGCTATCGTTACAGAACGTGCGAAGAAAGACTGATTTTAACTTGTTATAATTTTATTTTGTGTCACGGAGGTGTAAGCTTCCGTGATGCAAAAAAAGTATTGATTTTTTAATCAATATATAATACAATAAGCTTATAATTAAAAAACTCAATTTATAAAGGAGGCAAACACAATGGCAAAGGCAAAATACGAAAATACTAAGCCCCATGCAAACATTGGTACAATCGGTCACGTTGACCATGGTAAGACTTCTCTTACTGCAGCAATCACAAAGGTACTTGGTATGAAGGGTCAGGCTGACTTCACAGCTTACGATCAGATCGACAAAGCTCCTGAAGAAAAAGCTCGTGGAATCACTATTAACACTTCACACATTGAGTACGAAACAGCTGCTCGTCACTATGCTCACGTAGACTGTCCAGGCCACGCAGACTATATCAAAAACATGATCACAGGTGCAGCTCAGATGGACGGTGCTATCCTCGTTGTATCATCAGCTGACGGTCCGATGCCGCAGACTCGTGAGCACATCCTTCTTGCTCGTCAGGTAGGCGTTCCTTACATCGTAGTATTCATGAACAAAGTTGACCAGGTTGACGACCCCGAACTTCTCGAGCTCGTTGAAATGGACAT
>JAFUOO010000008.1 GCA_017472685.1 Clostridia bacterium | reverse complement strand
TTTAGCTCTTTAAAACTTGATTACTTATGCAATCGTTTACTGACTAAATTTGTCTGGTTTGTAAAAAACCTTAAGTTTTACTCAAATAACATTTGAGCCCTTAGCTATTTAATTTTCAAGGTTCACTTGGTGTTTCCACCTTGTATATATCATCAGCTTACGCTGTAGATATCCGCGCCTCTCATTTCGTGAGGCAAAATCTATTATATATAAAACACATTGCTTTGTCAAGAACTTTTTTCAATTTTTCGGAAAGTTTTTTAAGGCTTTTTCAGCTCATTAAAAGCTCCTTCAATGTGTGTTATATACCTTTTTCTTTGCCATCTCTTTCAGACAGCTTTTGTATGATACCATTTTAATCCCCACTTGTCAACATATTTTTTAAACTTTTTTCACCCTTTTTTTACCTTCTACATACATGTGAAAAACCGCCGAATTTCTTCGGCGGTTTTTGTGCAGGTTGTCTAAGACCATTTATACCATGCCTTTATAGCTATGCTCCCAAATATGATTGCAAACACAAGAAACGTCAGCGACATAACCCCGAATTGCATTATGTGATAGCCTTTGTCCCCTACAAGAAGGTCTATTATATCATATGTTTCAATCTTATATACCAGACCAGTATGAGGTAACACGTACACATCACCCTCTGTGTGATCCTTGCCAAACATAACTTCCATCCAGTATTCATCTTCTCCGTTTGAAAGGGTTATCGTCCCTTTGCTACGTGATGATATGAACAGCGGCTCACCCTCATAAAGTTGTCCTCCCTTTATAATATAAGAAATATCCAACAAAACCAGCACGCTGCTGAAAATCAAAGTACCTATTGCAATTGTTTCAAGTATAATAACAACGTGCTTTTTTAGCGGTGTTTCTTTGCCTACCCAATATATAAAGAACGGAAGTGTTAAAAGAAATAGCATCCCCGTTATGATTATCATTATATCACCTCACAAAACACAAAAGGGCGCTCCCTCAGGAACGCCCTCACTTTGTTTTCTTATTTAACGTACTTCTTTACGCCTTCGGGAGCTTCAGCTTCGCTCATGCTGATGATGATAACAACCTCGATGCCGAGCTTGTCTGTAACAGCGTTAACTTCTTCAAGGAACTGAACAAGAAGAGCATCGTCCTTGCCTGCAATCTTTGTGATAGAGTCAATAAAGATGTGCTTGATGTCATAGTTCTGAGAAATCATGCCGCATACCATACCATAAAGAGAATTGTATGTAACAACGTTGAATTCCTCTGTGTTAACAAGTCTAACTCTGTGAGTTACGTCGAATTTGTGTCTGTCACCCTTATTTATAAGTACAACGGAACCGTCTGTCTTTTCCTCAGCCTGGTGTACCCAGTCAATGAGCTTTTTAGTTTTGCCGGTACCCTTTTCACCAATAATAACATTAAGCATAATAAATTCCTCCTTTTTATTGTGTAAAAACTAATATGTTGTTTTAGTTAATTATACTATATGTAAGGTTACATTGCAAGTATTTTTTTATGTTTTTTACAAACGGTTAACACCCTTATATAGCATTTATTGTGAATATACAACAAAAGCAGGCAGAAATCTGCCTGCTTTTATATTAACCGTTAAGTCTCTTTAAGAGTTCTGCCTGTGCTTCTTCATAACCGGGCTTGCCAAGAAGAGCAAACATGTTCTTCTTGTATGCTTCAACACCGGGCTGGTCGAAGGGGTTAACGCCATTCATATAGCCACTGATGCCGCAAGCCTTTTCAAAGAAGTAAATAAGGTTACCAAGGCAGTATTCATCCATTTTTTCAGCCTTAACAATAAGGTTGGGCACGTTACCGTCTGTATGAGCTAAAAGTGTGCCGTTAAATGCCTGCTCGTTAACATAGCTAACGTTCTTTCCTGCAAGGAAGTTAAGACCGTCAACGTTGTCGGCATCTGTACCGATAACAACGTCTCTTCTTGCGTTTTCAAAGAAGAGCACTGTTTCGAACATAATGCGGAGACCCTCCTGAATGTACTGACCCATGGAGTGAAGGTCAGAAGAGAAGTCAACAGCTGCGGGGAAAATGCCCTTGTTGTCCTTGCCCTCGCTTTCGCCGAAGAGCTGCTTCCACCATTCAGCAAAGTAGTGAACGTTGGGCTCGTAGTTTACAAGCATTTCTGTTGTCTTGCCCTTTCTGTAAAGAGCATTACGAACAGCTGCATACTGGTAGCATTCGTTTTCAGAAAGAACGGGGTTTGCGTACTCAACCATAGCATCCTTTGCGCCCTGCATAAGAGCGTCAATGTCGCAGCCTGCTGCCGCAATGGGAAGAAGACCAACAGCTGTAAGCACGCTGAAACGTCCGCCAACATCGTCGGGAACTACAAATGTTTCGTAGCCTTCCTTGTCAGCAAGGTTTTTGAGTGCACCCTTAGCCTTGTCTGTTGTAGCATAAATTCTGCTCTTTGCGCCTTCCTTGCCGTACTTTTCAACCAAAAGATCACGGAATACACGGAAAGCAATAGCGGGCTCAGTTGTTGTACCGCTCTTGGAAATGATGTTTACGGAGAAATCCTTATCCTTTACAACATCAATAAGGTCGGAAAGGTATGTGGAAGAAATGGAGTTGCCTGCAAAGAAAATCTGAGGAGCGCCGTTTCTTGCTTCCTTGGAAACGTTGAAGAAGTTATTCGACATCATTTCGATAACCATTCTTGCGCCAAGGTAGCTGCCGCCGATACCGATAACGATTAACGCTTCACTGTCAGACTTAATCTTTTCAGCAGCCTTTTTGATGCGTGCAAATTCTTCCTTGTCATAGTTCTCGGGAAGGTTTACCCAACCGAGAAAGTCGCTGCCCAATCCTGTGCCGTTGTGAAGAGTGTCATGAGCAACCTGCACGTAGGGTGCGAGTGCATTAACCTCTCTTTCGCTGACGAATTTGTCAGCCTTGGAATAATCAAACTTAATTTTAACCATTGGTGTCAATCCTTTCAATTGTATATAGGATGCAGTCAAATTGTCATTGACCGCAAATGAATAATTAATAATGAATATTGAATAATTTCGGTTGAAAACCGGCAATGCGGTTTTCTTCATTAATTTTTCACTATTCAGTCTTCATTTTTCATTGTTAATTAATTTTTACAGACCTGCGGGACCCAAATCGGGCTCATCCTTGAAGCTAATTGTATCGGATGCCTTGCCGTCTGTTTCAAACACGATAATTTCGTTCTTGCCAACCTTTACAAGAGGACCGGGCACGTAAAGACGCTTCTGAGGACCGATTTCCCAGAAACGGCCAAGGTTAAAGCCGTTCAGGAACGCAACGCCCTTGCCAAATGTGCCGAGTTCGAGGAATGTATCGCCGGCTTCGTCTGCTTCAAAAGTAAACTTATAGAAAGCAGGTGTGCCTTCTTCGTAGCCCTTTGTAAAGTCAACCTTTTCAATGTTTGTGAGAGGAAGAGCGTAGTTGTCCCAACCGTAGTGGAAGTGACCGTTAACGAGAACGCCGTTTGTGATACCCTTTCTCTGCTTTTCAATCTTCCAGCTAAAGTTTACTCTACCCATATTCTCCATAAGAATACTGATATTTGTTGCACTTCTGTTAAGCTTTCTTTCCTGAAGAAGTTCACGGTCGTAAATTGTTTCAGCTACCTTACCGTCCAAGGAAACAACCGCACGGTCGTTAGCATCTGCAAGATAAATCTTTTCAAGCCACTTCTCCTTGCCGAATGTGGACTTGTAGTATGTATAACCGTAGCTTTCGTCCATCTTTTCCATACCGATTGTGTTATGGTCACGAACATGCTTTGTAGCAATTGTGTCAAGAGTGTTGTCAAGGCTAACCCTTGCTTCGCACTTTACATCGCCGTAAGCAATACGCTTGATTTCTGTAGTGAACTCAACCTCGGGAATGTCAACATACTTGGATGCAATCTCCTTAAATGCCTTATACTTTTCAGTAATCTGACCGTCTTCGGAAAGGACAGCATCGTAGTCGTAGCTTGTAACATCGGGAGAAAGCTCTGAATAATAGTTGGAGCCATTCATGAAGCCGAAGTTTGTGCCACCGTGGAACATGTAGATGTTGATGTTACCAAGTCTTATTGCGTCGTCAAAGTCCTTCTTGTTCTTCTCTAAGTTACTGATTGTGTGCTTGCCGCAACCCCAGGAGTCAAACCAGCCTACCCAGAATTCCATAACCATCAAGGGGCCGCCATCTGTATGCTTCTTAAGTACGTTGAACTGGTTTTCAACATCGCTGCCGAAGTTACCTGTGGGAAGAGCACCGGGGCACTTGCCGCTTTCCAATGCATCGCCCCAAGGACCGTCACTTGTTACGAAGGGAATGTCCGCACCGAGCTCAATCATCATGTTCTTCATAGCTTCAAGGTACTTTGTGTCGTTACCGTAGTAGCCGTATTCGTTTTCAACCTGATACATAATGATGGGACCGCCGTTTGTAATCTGCAAGGGCTTTAAGATTTTGAAAAGCTCTGTGTAGTAAGCCTTAACCTTGCTCATATAGGGCTCGTAAAGACCGCGGAGCTTGATGCCGTCGTACTTTAACAGCCAGCCGGGAAGACCGCCGAATTCCCATTCAGCACAGATGTAAGGAGAAGGACGAACAATTACGTACAAGCCCAGCTCCTGTGCAATTTCGATATATTTTTTCAAATCACAGATACCTTCGAAGTTAAATACGCCTTCCTTAGGCTCGTGCATGTTCCATGCAACGTAGGTTTCAACCGTGTTGCAGCCCATAGCCTTTAACTTTTCAAGTCTGTCTCTCCAGTATTCGGGCACTATTCTGAAATAGTGCATACCACCGGAAATTACCTTAAAGGGCTCACCGTTAAGGTAAAACTGATCTTTGATTTCAAAAGTTCCCATGATAATACCCCCATTTATATAAATTTTTAAAAATACATATCCTTTTATATTATACCTTGTTCTCCAAAATAAGTAAATAACAAATTTTGAAAATTGCGGAAAAAGTTATTTTACAAAAAACTTGACACAATGCTTTTTTACGATTATAATAATTAGGCAAAATAAACTTACACTATCGGGGTGCATGGCAGATGGAGCCGAGCATGAGCGCGTCCTGCGGACGATAAAGCGAATGCGCAGGGCTGTGCCGCGGTCGAAGTTAGCAAGCGAACAGCGCGCTAACGAGGGTACCGCAAACGGAAGCGTGCGAAAGCACTGCGTACCACGCACTTCGAAGGAAATACGAATTAACAATTAAAACTTACACTATCGGGGTGTAGCGCAGATGGTAGCGTGCTTGTTTCGGGTACAAGAGGCCATGGGTTCAAATCCCGTCACTCCGACCAAACCGCTGAAATGGTAGACATTTCAGCGGTTTTTTCTATTTTTGCTATAAAAAACGGCGCGCTTGTTTTTCGTTCCAAAAGAAAGGAAACAAGCGTTATGGCAAAAGCTTTCAACACTAATAATATAAGACAATTAAATGATATCAATTTTCAAAAACAAGCACGCTGTTTGATAAATAAACAAGCGTGCATTATTATTTAAAAACTATTTACAAATTATTGTAGAAGGTGTTATAATAATATGTGCCAAACTAACTTAATAAATGGAAATATGTGGGTATTTTTATCTCTTTGGGGATAATATGCTCTTTTTGTGCAACACAATTTTGGAATTTGTTAAAAATGCAAGCTCCATTAAATTGTGTTGCAGGATACCCCTGTTTCCGTTTAAGTTAGTTTGGCGACTACCGGAGTTTGCGTTTTTTATGCGTTAGCTTCGGCTGGCGCATTTTTTAATTTAGTGGAGTTAAAAGGTGTAGCACATAAAAAGGAGGGTATGGATTGTAGTTTGTTCCACGAAAGAAAAGTATATCTAATATTATTGAGCATACCTCTAAAGAGGTTATGCAAGTATAGGAGGAAAATATTATGGCTATGATTCCATGCCCTGATTGCGGTCAGGAGGTTTCCGATAAGGCGAAAAAATGCATTCATTGCGGAAAAATTTTGATTGAAGAAATAATTCCTAAAAAGTTTTGCGCAGAATGCGGGCAGGAAATTCCTTCGGAAACACAAGAATGCCCATTTTGTGGTTGCCCAGTAGAACCAGAAAAAGTTGAAAACACTACAATTGCTAAAGTTTCTGACAAAATAACCAAACATAAAAAGCCTATCATTATCATTACAGTAATTATCATAATAGCAATTATAGCTTCTTTAATAGTGAATTTTACTGGTTCCTTGTTAAATGAAGATGAACAACTTGCTTATCAAAACGCTGTTGAAATGAAGAGTATGATGAAAGACCCAGATTCCTTTAAGCTTTATGATGAAATGTTTTTGTTGAAGCACTATGATGAAAATGGTGAAAACGATTTTACATACACTATTTTCAAGTATGGTGGAGCAAACGGGTATGGTGCAATCACAACAGATGAAGCAATTTTCAAGGATGGCGAATTTATAATGAACTACGCCGACGAAGCAGATGAGGATGATGCCAATTATGTGGACCAACTTTTCGCTAAAGTGCATATTGCTGGGTATATGTTAACTGGCGATGATGATACTATGAAGATGATCGATATTGATATCGAGAAGATCAAGAACAAAATGGGATTAGAATGATGAAGTGCAGTAATTGTCAAAACAGAATTCCAGTGGGCGCAACATTTTGCACCCACTGTGGATATAAACTATCTTCCGCGAATCAAACATTAGAATCCGATTTGTGCGAGTCAAAAACAATTAAACGAGCGTTGAATCCTTATAAAAAAATAATAATTATTGGATTTATCGCTTTATTTACTATAGTACATTTTTGTTGTTTGAAATGTAATTCTCTTATGTGCCCGTTGCCTCAAAATTTCCAAAGAGAATATTGTCAATTACATATTTGCAAAAGGGATAAATGCGAAAATAAAAAAGCAACGGGGAAGAATTATTGTTATACTCATTCTCCAACGACATCAGTTGGATTTGATTATACACCCGAAAAAGGCGAAGATGTTCTTAAATTTTCAAACATAGAATTATCGCACAACAGTGTTTCGACCTATTGCACGGGAATGGTAACCAACAATGGAAATAGAACTTATACTTTTGTAGAAGTAAAAGGTGTATTTAAAAATTATTCAGGGAACGTTTTGGATACTGATTGGACATATGCTGTTGGTTCGGAAGGGTTAGCCCCAGGAGAGTCTACAACTTTTAGAATATCGGTAGATAGAAACAGCAACATTAGTAAATGCTCCGTTGAAATCCTTGAGTATGACAAAGATTAGCATTACAATAATTTAACTAAACAAAATACAAGTGCGCTGTTTCAGCAATAGAAAAGAGTGCCGATTAGGCACTCATTCGGGTACAAGAGGCCATGGGTTCAAATCCCGTCACTCCGACCAATAAAAAAGACAATCTTTTCCAAAGAAGATTGTCTTTTTTGTATTGTTATGGTATAATTAATCACAAGAGGTGATTTTATGTCAAAAAAGCGTATTATAATGGATGAGTACGACAAAAGCCATAGTATTTATCAAACATTTGCTAAAGATGTTGAATCTTTGTTAAATAGAATTATTAGTGCCGAAGGAATTGTTTGTAATGCAATAACGAGCAGACTAAAAGAGCGTGAGAGTTTAAGCAAAAAAATTGATTTGAAAAACGGGAAATATTCTTGCCTCGCAGACCTTACCGATATTGCAGGAATTCGGATTATAACTTACTATTCTGGAGATGTAGATAAAATTGCTGAAATTGTTGAAAAAGAATTTTGCGTAGACAGAGAGAATTCAATAGATAAAAGAATGGCGTTGGAACCCGATAGATTTGGATATTGTAGCGTACATTACGTTGTTAGCATGAGTGAAGAAAGACTTAGGCTAAAAGAATATAAAGCTTATGATAATTTAAAATGTGAAATTCAGATTCGTTCTGTTTTACAACATGCGTGGGCAGAGATAGAGCACGATTTGGGTTACAAAAGTGAAATAGCAGTACCTACAGAAATAAGGAGGAACTTCTCTCGATTGGCAGGATTGTTAGAAATTGCTGATAAAGAGTTTTTAGAGATTCGTGAAAAATTATCTGATTATGCGAGTGAAGTTGGAGAAAAAATTAAAAAAGATGAGATGTATAACAAAGAACTAGATTCTGTTATTATACAGACTTTATGCTCTTCGAATGATGATATAAAAGAAATTAATGCTCAAATAGCGGCTTTCTTTAAAGCGAAAATTGACGATAAATCAGGCGATTTTGAATACTTTGAGCATAGGATTGAAAGTTTACATTGGCTTAATGTATATACATTTGGAGAATTATTGCACTTAATACAGAAAAACAAAGCTAAAGCTATTGAAATAGCGAGAGTGCAGGCATCCAGAAGTGGAAACGAATATGAGACATTAAATATGGCAATATCAATTTTTTATATATGTTATGCAGAAGTGATATCTAGGTTTGATGATGTATCCAAAATAGAAGACTATTTGAATCACTCTAATATAGGAGAAGAAAGTGAACGACATGAATTCGCAAAAGAGCTTTTAGAATTAAGTAATATATAGATGACTATCAAGTACGCTGTTTCAGCAATAAACCCAACCAACACCAACAAAAAAGCAATCCTTTCGGATTGCTTTTTTTATTATTCGCTCAATGCCTTCTTATACTTATCCTTTACCGCTTTTTTCTCATCTCTCTTATTTTTCCAATCGTCAAAAATTGAGAATACAACGGGAATGAAGAACAGTGTCAGAAGTGAGCCAATGCCCAGACCGCCCAGAAGTACCGTTGCCAGAGGACGCATCATTTCGCTGCCCTCTGCTGTGGAGAGTGCCATGGGCAAGAAGCCCAGAATTGATGTAAGAGTTGTCATAAGAATGGGGCGGAGTCTTGTTTTGCAGGACTCTACAATAATGTCTGTTCGGCTTGCAGCAGGCTTTTCCTGTCTTAAGGTTTTTATAAAGTCAATAAGCACAATTGCGTTATTAACTATAATACCTGAAAGCATCAGAATACCTACACATCCTATTACACTCAAGGGCTCACCTACAATAAGAAGGCTTATTACAACGCCTATCATTGCAAGAGGCAATGTGAAGAGCACGATAAAGGGCTCCGAGAAGCTTTCAAACTGTGCCGCCATTACCATGTACATAAGAAGTATACCTATTATAATTGCCAGAAGAAGCGATTCCATGGCATCCATCATAACCTCGTATGTGCCCGATTCAACCATACTAATGCCCTCGGGCATTTCTACAGTAGCAAGAAGGTCTTCAAACTTCTTAGTAACTGACTGCAGATTGTCGTCATAGAATTTGCCGGAAAGAGTTATTGTACGCTTCTGGTCAACACGTGTGAGCGTTGTTGAGCCCTGGGCAATTTCAATGTCTGCAACCTCGCCTAAGGAAACTATAGTTCCGTAGGGAGTTGTGAGCCTTAATCTGCCCAGGTTGGAATAGTCCTTGACATAACTGTCGGGGTATTTTACCACAACGTTATACTCACTGCCCGTTTGTGTAAGTCTTGTGGCAGTGGTTTCGCCTATTGCCTGGCTTATCAGCGCGTTAAGTGTTGCCGCTGTCAGACCGTAGCGTGATGCCGCACTTGTTTTGGGCGTAATTCTCACCTCGGGCTGAGTTTCGGAAATAGATGTGCTTGTTTCTGTAACAGTGGGAATGCTCTTAAGCAATTCTTCCGCTTTAAGCACAAACGCTTCAAGGGTTTCGTCGTTATCGCCCGCAAAGGAGAATTCAACCGCATCCGAGGACATCATCGCCATTGCGGTGTTCGATGCCTCCAGAGAGATGACCGCACCTGCCACATTGGAAAGCGAGGCTCTCAATTCCTCCAGAACATCGGCAGTTGTCTTGTCTCTGTCATCCTTAAGAGTAACAGTTACAGATGCACTGTTCTGAGCTGCGCCCAGGATTGCGCTCATGCTGCCACCGCCAACGGTTGTGGCAATAGTGTCCACGTATTCATTCTGCGAGATTGTGTTTTCCACATTCAAAGCAATGCGGTTTGTATCTTCAAGCCTGCTTCCTTTGGGAAGTTCAACACTTATGCTTATCATGCCTTCATCCGAGGAGGGCATAAGAGTCATACCAATGTTCATTAAAACAACCATGGCAAGCACAAAAACTGCCAGCGTTGCCGCAATAAACCGCTTTCTGCGTTTAAGGAGTACTCTTATCGCCTTTTCGTAAGCCTTATAAACCCAAGCCATAAACTTATCAAAGGGCTTGAATATAAAGCCGAGACGCTTTTGCGTTATGCCCGAGAGCGTTTCAATTTTCGATGAAAGCATGGGCACAAGGAGATATGTAACCAGAAGTGCCGACAGCTGGGAGAAGATGATTGTGAACGCAAGCTGCTTGAACATGGTTGCAACCATATTATCAATAAAGAGGACGGGAACATATACAATACAGGTTGTAAGAACAGATGCCACAACAGCACCCAGAACTTCGCCTGCGCCCTTTATTGCAGCTGTGCTGTTGTCCTCACCCAGGTCGCTTCTTCGGCGGAATATGTTTTCAATTACAACAACCGCGTTGTCAACCAGCATACCTACACCAAGTGCAAGACCACCCAGCGAAACAACGTTCAGGGTCATACCCGAGAAGAACATGCCTATAAAGGTTGTTACGACTGCAACAGGCATTGTCAGACCTATAACCATACTTGTTCGGAAGCTGCCTAAGAATAAAAGCAGTATTATAATTGCAAGGATTGCACCCATCACAGCACTTTCAGCAACAGAGCCGATGGCGTTTTCGATGTAGCTTCCCTGCTCAAAAACAGTTACATAGCTGAATTTTGAATGCTCCTCTGAAATGCTGTCCAGCTCATTAAGCACTGCGTTGACAACGTCAACCGTGTTTGCATCCGATTCCTGTGTAACGGAAAGGGATATTGATTTCAATCCGTTAGTTCTGGAATAGGTTGTTGTGTCGGAATATGTATCGTAGACAGATGCGATGTCTCTTATATAAATAACCTGACCTGTGGGCAAGGTTACGGGAACAGCTTCGATGTCGTAAAGGTCTTTGAACTTATTCACAACCCTAACGTTCATATCCTTGCCGAGTCCTTCAATGCTGCCTGCAGGCAGATTCTGGTTTTGTGTGGCAATTGCACCCACAAGCGAGGAAAGATTGAGGTTGTAGCCGAAAATTTTATCGGGCTCAACAACGATTTCAAACTGTCTCTCCTCTGCACCCGCAACGCTGACGGATGCAACGCCCGCAATGCTTTCGAGCTTGTCGACAACATTATCGTCAACAAACTTTTTTGTCTGCACAGGGTCGTAGCCTTCATATGTAACCGTGAACATGGCAGATGCCATCATGGACATATCCAGCTTGAGAATCATGGGCTCTTCGCATTCTTCGGGCAGGTAGTCTTCAATTAATGATACCTGGTCCTTAACATTTGTTATGGCGTCGTCAATATCAATTCCTGCATCGAACTCCAGCATTACCAAACTCAGCCCTTCACTGGACTGGCTTGTCATGCCGGAAACACCGCTTACAGAGCCCAGGGCACTTTCAACGGTTTTTGTTACAAGGTTTTCAACCTCCTGAGCACCTACATTGGGATACTGTGTTATAACCGCCCCTATGGGGAGTTCCATTTCGGGCATCATTGCCATAGGGAGCATTGTTACAGAGTAAAGGCCGATTACAACAAATATCAACACTGCCATTATAACGCCTACAGGGCGTTTAACAGACAATTCACTGAGTTTCATAAAAACTCTCCTCTCATTACTCCACTATGTTGACCGCGTTATTTTCTTCGGAAATATAATCCTTGCCGTCACAAACCACAACATCGCCTTCTTCAAGACCTTCTGTAATGCTTGTGAACTCATCGTCTTCTGCTCCGCACTCAACCCATACCTTTTCGGCAAGATTTCCGTTCAATACAAATACATAATTGCCTTCCTCGGTCTGCACAATCGCCCTTGTAGGTATAGAAAGTGCATCCTCTTCGCTTTCTGTAGTCGTGAGGGCAACGTCTGCAAACATGCCTACCTTAAGCATGTTATCCTCGTTAGGCACGCTGACACGCACTATGTACATACCGCTCACAGCATCCTTAACGGGGTTTACAAGGCAAACCCTGCCGTCTGCATCGGTCACATTTGCGGAAGGCACGCTTACAGTAGCCTTACCGCCAACCTCGAGATGACTTACAACAGCCTCGGTAACCTTGATTTCAATTTCAAGGCTTCTTGTGTCTGAAATTGTGAAAAGTGCCATGCCCGCGGACGCGAACTGCCCAAGCGCCACATTCTTTGACGAAATATATCCGCTGATGGGCGCTTCGATAACTGTATTATCCAGCAATGTTTCTGCCTGCTTTACTGCAAGCTGGGCAGAATCCCTTGCCGCCTTTGCAGTAGCAACGGCACTGTCTGCGCTCTTTTTGTTTCCGTCAGCAAGAATGGATACGTTTATATCATAATTGGCTTTTGCGCTCTCGTAAGCGAGCGTTGCATTTTCATAAGCGCTCTTTGCACTCTCATATGCAACAAGGCTTACTGAGCCCTTTTTGTAGAGCTCGCTTTGTCTTTCGTAGTTGAGCTTTGCATCGTTATATGCAATCTGGGAAGCGTTCACAGCCTGAGAAAGCTGTAATTCTGCCTGCTTGTTCACGCCGTCCACGTTGTCGCGTGCCACAATTGCACTCTGGTACGCCGCATCCGCCTGATTGTATGCTGCCCTTGCCTGGGAGAGCTGAAAAGCATAATCCGTGTCGTCAAGCCTTACAAGCACGTCACCTTCGTCTACCCAATCGCCAAGGTCTGCGTTTATGCTCGTAACCTTCGCCGATGCCTTACCTGTTACATAGGCTATATCGCCTGCAACCATTTCGCCGGTATATGTAACGGTTGTTTCAATGTCTCTTATTTCTGCAGATGCAACCGTAACGTTAATTCCCGCCTCTGTTGCATCGGTGGCATCTTCATATGCTACATTGTTTCCGGAGCAGCCCGCAAGAGCTGCTGTGGCAAGAACTGCAGATACGGCAAGTGTCATTATTTTCTTAAAACTGTTCATTCCGATATACCTCCTCAGATTCCGACAGTTGTACTGTAGGAGAACTTCACAACCGCCAGCGCATAGTTTACACGGGCATTTTCCAGCTGCATACGGCTCGAGTCAAGCTCAGCCATAACGCCTGTAAGCTCCAGATTGGTGATAAGCCCCAAGTCATACATTGTTTTTCTGCTTTCGTACATAGCCTGGGCAACTTCTAAATCGTTTTCGCAGGCAACTATTTCGTCTGCCGCCGTGAGAATTGCGGCATATTCGCTCTCAAGAGCTATCTTCATCATTTCAACTGCATTATTATATGTATATTCCGCGTTCAGGTATTCGCTGTATGCAGAATGGTACATAGCTGTTTTATCGGTCACATAGAACTTGGTTATTTCAAACATTTTTGTTTTGAGCTCATAGTCCTTTTTCACCGCTGTCATGTCGTATCGGCTTTCAAGTGCCGAATTTATAGCACTATCTGCATTTTCGGGCAAGGCGGGGATTTCAATTTCATCCGTAAGGATTATGTCGCCGCCATATTCTTCAAGCTGAAGGGACACCTTCAGGCTCTTCTTTGCAAGCTCAAGATTTCGCTTGTAGCTTGAGAGAGAGTATTCTGCCCTCACCACGGCGTTCTTTGCATTCTGTACCTCAATTGCAGGAACATAGCCTGCTTCAAACTGATTTTCCATCATAGTGAGGTTATCCTTTGCAATATTAAGCCCTGTTTGGGCAATGTCAACAAGCCTTTCCATGAGCTTTGCGTTGTAGTACTTTTGTGTAACCTCATAGGCAACAGAAGCAGAAACCTGGCTTTTTGACATTGTTGCAAGCTCTACGCCAACCTTTGCCGCGTCTATGTAATATCCGTGCTTTAAATAAGCCTGCTCCAACCCGCCTGAAACATTTATAGCCGTGCTTACACCGGGTATCTTCGACAAGGTCTTTTCCATGTCCTTATATTCCTTACCTGTTTCCTCCGCAATAACAAGCGACATTTCCGCGCTTTTTATTGTGGCATCTGCCGCAGCCAGACGGGGGTTGTCTTCAAGAGCCATAGCAATGGCACCATCAAGCGACAGTTCTATTTTTTCAACCTCTGTTTTTTCCATTGTATGTATGCCTACAGCATCGTTTGCTTCTTCCTGCGCAAAAGCGGGAACAGCTGTTAACACAATTGCTGTAGCAGCTAATAAAGCCGTTATTTTTCTTATCATAGCCGACTCTCCTTTTTCAAACTTTATTCAGTATACTCCTGTTCTTTTATATTGTCAATTAACAAATTGTTAATAACAATCCCACCGGATGTAAACAAAAATATTGCCATATTTATATTATTTATCTATATTTTCAAAAAAATCTATTGCAAAATCATTTTCCTTGTGGTATAATCGCTTTCGTGGAATTTGCCGATGTGATGGAATTGGCAGACGTAACGGACTCAAAATCCGTCGGTGGCAACACCGTGTGGGTTCGACTCCCACCATCGGCACCAACAAAAAAGGAAATATCCCTAACGGGATATTTCCTTTTTTGTTTTAATCCACTTTTATTTTAAATACCACGGGTTTGTCTGTTTCAATCACATTTGTTATTATGTGCAAGCCCTCTTCGTCACGCTTCCACTCACATTTTTCATAGCCTAAAACCTCAACACCCTTTATGATACCGTGGAAATTAGGCTTAGATGATGCGTCCGCTTCCGCAAGGCTTGTTATGCAAACTTCGTCTTTGCCCTGCATGTTAAGGCAAATTGCGTAAATATTTTCGCCCTTGGCAGTGAAGCGAATGTCCTCACTTGTATAAGGAGCGCCTTCGTTATCGGCAAACTGACCTTCGGTAACATTAACGCTGCCCTCGCCGCTCTTACGCCACAGCTTGCTTTCATAAATTGCCTCGCCGTTAATTTTAAGCCAATCACCAATCTCAAGCAGAATGCTTTTATCCTCGGCGGGAATTGTACCGTCAGCCTTGGGTCCGATATTGAGCAGAAGCCTGCCGTTTTTGCTTACTATATCCACAAGGCTTCGTATTATCTGGGTGCTTGTTTTATAGCTGTTGCCATGAGTGTAGCACCAGCTGTTTTTTGCAACGGAGGTATCTGTCTGCCATACGTAGGGCTTTGTATCAGCAAACTGACCGCGTTCAACGTCAACAACGGCACAGCCGAACTGGAAAGCATCGTGCTTGTAGTTTATAACAACCTCCTTGCCCCACTCCTCGGCACGGTTGTAGTAATATGCCGCAAACTTTTTAAGGTAGGGCTTCACGCTACTGTGCTGAATCCACCAATCAAAATAAACAATTGACGGCTGATACTTATCCACCAGCTCACAGCATCTTACAAGCCAGTCGTTTAGGAATTCTTCCGTGGGCATGGGCTCGCTGAAAAGGTCGTGATGGTTCCTTTCCTCCATGCTGGGCCAGTATAAATCGCCACGTTTTAAGGGCTCTTTAATATCACTGTCAAACTCCTTTCCGTGTCCCATGAAAAACCAATGCTCAACACGGTGACTTGACACACCTCTGACCAAGCCTTTTTTGTTAAACTCCGAATACAGCTCGCCGAGCACATTCCGCTTGGGTCCCATGTTTGCCGCATTCCACTGTGAAATTTCGCTGTCATACATCTGGAAGCCGTCATGGTGCTCGCCTACAGGGATAACATACTGTGCACCTGCCGCTTTGAAAAGCTCTGCCCACTCACAAGGGTCAAACTTCTCAGCCTTGAACATTGGTATAAAGTCCTTATAGCCGAAATTTTTGTGCTCGCCGTAGGTTTTTATGTGGTGCTCGTATTCGCAGGTGCCCTTCATGTACATTCCCCTTGGATACCATTCCGAGGAATACGCAGGCACACTGTATACACCCCAATGAATGAATATACCAAATTTTATATCCTTATACCACTGGGGCACCCTGTACTGCCCGAGACTGTCCCAAGTGGGCTTGAATCTGCCATTTTCGTTAACTTCATCTATTGTTTTCAGGTATTTTTCCATTTTCATACACCTCCATAGCTTTATTATATTTCATTGCCCGCATTTTTCAAGGCATTTATGCGACATCTTTCAAGGTTTCGTGTCGCATAAATCAAAACAAACCCGCCAAAAGCGGGTTTGCTGTTTTATGATGTACTTATCTTCTGCCCTTTAAAACCTCATAAACATCCTTAATATCCATGCCACGCTCAGCAATCATAACAAGAAGATGGTAAATAAGGTCGCTTGTTTCCAAGGCAATTTCCTTTTTGTCTTCATTTTTAGCGGCGATGATGGTTTCGCTGCATTCCTCGCCCACCTTTTTAAGGATTTTGTCTATACCGCAGTCAAGAAGGTAGTTTGTATAGCTGTCTTCCTTGGGGTTTTCCATTCTGTCGAGAATTACCTTGAAGAGCTCATCAAGGATAAATTCGCCCTTTTCCTCGCGTTTTGCTTCAACCAATGCCCCGTTTTCAACCTCTCTGTAGAAGCAGGTTTTATTGCCTGTATGGCAAGCAGGACCCATGGGCTCAACTGTAACAAGCACCGTGTCCATGTCGCAGTCAACACTGAGCCTCATTACCTTCTGGAAGTTGCCGCTTGTTTCGCCCTTGTTCCAGAGGCTTTGTCTGCTTCTTGAATAAAACCAGGTTGTGCCTGTTTCAATTGTTTTTCTGAGGCTTTCCTCATTCATGTAGGCAACCATCAGCACCTCGCCGTCAACGCTCTGGATAACAGCGGGCACCAGACCCTTTTCATCAAACTTTATATCTTTAATAAATTCCATTTTTTTATCCTTTCCTGCAAAGCTCTACCGCTTCTGCTAAGTCGAGCTTTCCGTCATAAATTGCTCTGCCTGTAATTGCGCCTTCAACACCTGTTTTTAAAAGTGCGGCAATATCTTCAATACAGCTCACACCGCCCGAAGCGATAACATCGAGCCCTGTTTCACTGACCATCTCGCACATTGCAGCCGTATTTGGTCCGCACATGGCACCGTCTGTTGCGATATCGGTATATATAATAGTACGAACACCTGCAGCCTTCACCTTTCTTGCAAAGTCCACCGCAGATAATTCGGACACCTTTTCCCAGCCATCGGTTGCCACAAAGCCATCCTTTGCATCAACCCCAACTGCGATACGGTCGCCGTACTTTTTAACAGCCTGTTCTACCAATTCAAAATTTTTAACGGCAGCCGTACCTAAAATTACCCTTTCGACACCCATGCCGAGCAGCTCGTCGATATCCTCCATTGAGCGGATGCCTCCGCCGGTCTGCACCTTCATGGAAACAGCCTCGCAGATTTTTTTAATGGTTTCGCGGTTTTTAGAGTTACCTGTACGTGCACCGTCAAGGTCCACAACGTGCAAAAAATCCGCTCCCGACTTCTGCCAGGTGAGCGCAGTGGCTACGGCATCAGTGGAATAAACTGTTTTCTTGTCATAATCACCTTTATACAGACGCACACATTCGCCGTCCTTAAGGTCAATGGCAGGATACATTCTCATAGGTGTTCTCCTCTAAGGCGAGGGGGTAAACCCCATATGCCCTTTTCTTATCTTAATTAATCAACAATAAATTCTTTAAGCGCTTTTTCAAAGGCTTCTGTTTCCTCCGAATACACACGCATAACAATGGGCTTTGACAATTCCAACGAGAAAATGCCCATAAGGCTCTTCGCGTCAACAACGTATCTGCCCGAAACCATGTCTACATCAAAACTAAATTCGTTTACGAGATTTACAAAGTTCTTCACATCAACTATGGATGAAAGCATTACCTTAAAGCTTTTCATACAATCACCATAACCTTTCTGAAACAACTTAGTCCGTTATTTCAATACTGTCCAATGTTTGCCTGAAACTTCTTCGTATTTCCCCAAGGTACTCCTCGTAAAGTGCCTTCTGTTCCTTTAATTCTTCTTCGCTTAAGCCCTCTGCCTTTTTCTTTTTTGCAAGAAAGCTTATGCGGTCGAGCTTCTTTTTTTCCATGGCTGTTAAAATCCTTTCATAAGGGTAAGCGTATTATTTTTCCTACGCTTATGGCTAACTATACTCCTAAATTTTTTCAATTTCAACACTTGTAACCAAATTGTAACAATACTCTTTACAGCCCGTTTTTTTGGTGTTAAAATAGTAGTATATTAAAACATCAGGAGGTTTTAAAATGAAAAAAATTCTATCACTTTGCCTTGTGCTTATTATGGTGCTTTCACTTGCACCTGCCGCCATGGCAGATGGCGGCATTCCCGTTTACCTTAACGGTGAATTGCTTGAAAAGGAAGGCATCATTGTTAACGACCGCACCTTCCTCCCCGTGCGTGCTCTCTCAGAAGCACTCGGCTACGAGGTTGAATGGGTTAATGACACACGCAGCGTGGTTATCGGCACAGCACCCCAGGCGACAGAAAAGACAGATGCGGTAAACATTTATCTTGACGGCAACAAAATGGAAAACGCCGAAGCTATCATAGTTAATGATTTTACCTATCTTCCCGTGCGCGCACTTTGTGAAGCATTGGGTAAGAGCGTTGAATGGAACAACGACAAGCGCGAGGTTTACGTTACAGACGAAGCAGCCGACCCCTTCAGCGGCAAGTACTTCCGCTTAAAGCACGTTGCAACAGGCAGATACCTTTGCGTTGAATACGCTAACACTGCAGATGGTGCAAAGGTTGTTGTAGCAGGTCGTGACGACTCCAACTCCAATCAGGTATGGGGCTTCAGTGCAATGGATGAAGGCTACTATAAGATATTCAACCAGAACTCAAAAAAGAGCATCGATATAGGTGCATTTTCCACTTTGGCAGGTGCTGAAATTACTCAGTACACATCAAACGGCGGTACAAACCAGCAGGTTAAGCCTGTTAAAAACGAGGACGGTACATATACAGTTGTTATCCGCCACTCAGGCATGGCTATCACAGCAACAGACCGTTTCACAACACAGGAAGCAGTAACAAACGACGATACACAGAAATTCCAGTTCGAATACGTAGGTCAGACACCTATGGGCAATTTGAAGGAATCTGCGGGCTACAAGGCACTTGATGCTGTTACAAAGGAAAGATTTGACTCCTTTGTATACACATCTCTTCCCTTCGGTGCACGTGTTCAGTCTGAGGTTGAAAACAAGCTCATAATGAGCGACTATTACAATATTTCCGAAGAAGAGCAGATTAAGGTTCTCAAGGACTGCCTCACAATTACAGTATATGGTCAGGTTGACTTTGGTGAAATTCTTCCCGATACTGAAAAGGCAAAGTATGAAATTACAGAAAAGACATATGTAGAATCCTACGACGTATGGCGTGGAACAATGCTTCCCGTGTGGATGTATTCCGTAAAAATGGAAGGCGATGTAGAAGGTCAGCTTCACGAATGGACAATGATTTCCACAGTTGAGGATTCTTCCGTTGTTACAGACGCTATCAATGCTCTCTCCCGCTTCCCCTACGCAATCCGTCACCACATCAACCGCCTCATTTACCGCACAGACAGTGCCAACAGCTACAACGGCGGTGGTGACACAATCTGGATTCGTCTTAACTGGGTGCCCAACGAAAAGCAGATTGCACATACACTTGCTCACGAATTAGGTCACGTGCTTGATAGTAACCTCACAAGCGAATCTGCTCTCTGGGACAGAGCAAGAGTAAGCGATATGGCTCCCATGTCCTCCTACGGTAATTCCAACCGTGCAGAAGATTTGGCAGAGTTCTCCCGCATGTTCAACGTTTTAAGAACAGACGAAGCAGCGCTTAAGGAGCTTGAAAAGGTTTATCCCAACCGCTTTGCGGCATATGCGGCACTTCTCTTTGTAAGCGATCCTGTTTACTATGCTCATTATAAGGACTATTACGAAAAGACAATGAGCTTTGACGATGACGATCAGGAAGCATATTACTGTCAGATTTCGCTTCCCGGAACAAACCTTGTTCTTACAGCAAACGATGCTTCCGCAACAGGCAGTGTGCTGACCTTTGAAGAAAACACAAATTCCGACAACCAGATCTGGAGAATCCGTACCTGGCAGGGCAAGAAGGCAATCTTCAACAAGGCATCCGGCTATTGTGTAAATGTTCCCGGCAACAGCGTAGATTCCGGCAAGAACCTTATCATCTGGAACGGTGGCAAGGGTAACAACGAGCTTTGTACAATGACACAGGTTGAAGGAAACAAGTACACCTTTGTATTTGCTCATTCCAACCTTTACTTAAGTGCCGAAAACGGCAAAGCCGGCGCAAAGGCAATCCAGAGCGATACAAAAACAGAAGTTATCGTTACACAAGTAAAGTAATTAAACACTTACTGAATAAAAAAGGACGGCTGAGCCGTCCTTTTTTATTTCACTTTGCACGCAGTGCAAAATTTCATCACAAAGTGATTTCACCGTCCGAAGGACGATTTCATTGCAATATAGTGAAATGTTATTTTACTATATTGCTCAGCCATACGCCCTTTTTAATAAGCACTGCACCGATTACGCATTTTATCAGCTCTGCGCTCTGCACAATAAAGTAAATAACAATAATATTAAGGCTTGTAAAGTGAGCAAGGCAGTATGCCAGGGGCACACTTACGCACCAGGAAAAACCACAGTCGAAGAAAAAGGTTATAACCGTTTTACCGCCTGAGCGCAAGGTGAAGTAGGTTGCATGGAGCATGCCGTGTGCAGGCATCCATATTGCACTTACTATAATAAACGCCGTTGCAAGATTGCGCACAGCATCGGTTGTTTTGTACATAAGCGGGAAAAGCGGAGCAAAGAGAGCCATTACCGTACCCACAACCACGCACAAGAGTGCCGAGAAGGTTATTAACTTCGGTGCTGCATCCTTTGCTTTTTCAAGCTCATTTGCGCCTAAAAGCTGACCTATAACAACGCTTACACCGCTGCCGAAGGCTATAAAGAGCACATTGAATAAGTTAACCACCGTGCTGGAAATGTTCTGCCCTGCCACAACATCAACGCCACGCACAGAATAGCACGCCGCAAGGGAGGCAATACCTAAGGACCAAAGGCATTCGTTTGCAGTAAGTGGAATAAGCCCCTTTATGGAAATGCTCTTAATCAATTCCTTTGGCACATACAATCTTCTGTAAAGGCTCTTGGGATATACAAGCTCATTACGCTTCCAATGGGTCCAGCATATGACAATTCCAGTCTGGACAAACCTTGATATTACCGTAGCTATAGCCGCACCCTTAACGCCCATAACAGGGAAAGGACCTAAGCCGAAAATAAGCAGGGCATTCAATACCGTATTTGTAACAACTGCGGCAATGCCTGCATACATGGGCACTGTTGCTATACCGCCCTCTCTGAGTGTACCCGAGTACACGTTTTCCAGGGCAAAGGGCACGAGCCCTATAAGCATAATTGCAAGATAGTCCTTAGCGCTGTGGAAGGTTTTTGCCACATCGAGCCCTGCAGACTCGCCCTTGAGATACATATTTATAAGGGTATCGTCAAAAAGTACAAAAACTGCTATGCCCACAAGACATATACACATTGCGGTTATGAGCTTGAAGCGCATTGTGTGCCTTACGCCCTCACGGTCGCCCTTGCCGAAAAACTGTGCCGAGAAAATGCCTGAGCCCGACACTGCGCCGAAAACAGCTAAGTTGAATACAAACAATATCTGGTTAATTATTGCCACACCGGTCATCTGCTCGGTGCCCACCTGGCCGACCATAATGTTGTCAATAAGTGCTACAAAATTGGTAATAAGGTTTTGTATCATAATGGGCACTGCAATCATCAGTGTTTTTTTATAAAAGCTCCAGGAGCCGATAAGTTTACTCATAAAATCACCTGTTATTCCTCTTCGGTTTCAGCTCCGACCCCTGCAATGTGCCAGGATGCAATGTTTGCATAAGGCGAATAGGGATAGGGCTTCACTTCGCCCTCAACATAGGGTGAGGTCACCACATAGGTTGTTCTGAACACAAGCCCTGCAGCAGGCTGATATGCAACATAAAGCGACTGAAGCTTGGAAAAAGCCACCGAGGTTTTGTCAGCGCCCGTTGCGCTCATAAGCTCCGAAACGGCAAAATCCATTTCGGGCGAGCTGTAGCCCTCGAAATTAACGCTTCCGTCGGAGGACAGAAGCCCTGATATGTCGTAGGGGTCGGCATAATAAATTGCCCCGATAAAGGCATCGTATTCACCTGAGGTTATTTTTTCGTTATATGTTTCAATATCGGTAAGCACTATATTAACAGCAAAGCCTGCCGCTTCGAGGTTTGCTTTAATCTCGTCTGCAACGGCGGCACGGAGGGGGTCAGTATTTGCCACCAGCAGGGTGAAGCTCATTTTTGTGAGGATATTGTCTATTGCTTTTTCCATTATGCCGTCACCGTCAACATCCGTCCAGCCTGCGGAGAATACAACCTCCTTTGCGTAGTCAAGGTTATATTCGCTCATTTCGTAGCTGGGTGAAAAAGCACTGCTTCCGGGCATAATAGGGAAGCCCGAGGCTGTTGCATCGCCGTAAATAGCTGCAATTTTTTCTCGGTTTATTGCATTGGAGGCGGCAATTCTCAAAAGCGCATCGGTAAAAATGCCCTCTGAGCAATTAAAGCCCATAAGCTCAAACATTCCGTTTGGATAAAGGTGACGGGTATTGCTTTCCTTTATGGCAAAGTTTTCAGTATCGAGCATTTCCTTTGTTACAGCATGAATTTTACCTGCGGAGAAAGCCTCCTGCGCCATGGCAGTTGTTCTCATGCCAAGAATTTTCACGCCATCGCATACCGCTTCGCCCTTATGCCATGCATTATTTTTTATAAGGTTTATCGTCTTGCCGTCGGTTTCCTTGTACATGTAAGGACCTGTACCAATCATTGCCTGAGGGTCAGCGTTTACCCTCATAATGGGAAAATACAATGAATACACCAGAAAGGCATCGGGCTCGTTGAGATAGAAAACAACCTCGTAGTCATTGAGCTTTTCAACCCTGTCTACGCTGGCAAGGTTCAAGTAATAGGACGATTGGGGGTTTTCCTTAATTCTGTTCACGGTGTAAATAACATCTTCTACGGTAAAAATCTGCCCGTTGTGCCAAAGCACGTTTTCTTTAATTTTAAGCGTCATAACAGTTGCATTTTCATTGAAGGCATAGCTTTGTGCCAGTACGGGCACGAGCGCAAAGGTTTCGTCAATGTCAAAGAGCGGCTCATACACAGTAAGAAGAGCATCTCTCACGCTCTGACGCATGGTAAGGATAGGGTCTAAGGTATCTGCCTCACGCATCTGTATGTTTATTATTTTTTCTTCAACCACAACCTCTTGTGGGTCGGTGGGCTCTTCCGGGGTCTCGCCCTCGCAACCGCACAAAGACAGCAGCATTGCCAACAAAAGCAACAGTGAAATTAACTTTTTCATAAAATCAAACCCTTTAATCTATTTGTATAAAGCCGCCGAGAAGACCGCTTCTGCCCTTTTGCGCACGATGCGAAAAGAACTTGTCGTTTTCACATGCCGTACACACAAGCGAGTTTTCAATATTACAATCCTTTACTCCTGCAGTCTTAAGCTGACAGTAGGTTATTTTTTTCAGGTCAACCATGTATTTTTCATGGGGCATTTTTTTTACGCACTCGGGATAATCCTTTTCAAATGCCTCACCCACATCGCCTGAAACCTCGTAACAGCACATGCCTATGGCAGGGCCTATGAGTGCCACTATATTTTCCTTTTCGCATCCATGCTCGCACATAACCTTAATAGCATTGGAAGCAATGTTTTCCTTGGTGCCTCGCCATCCGCCGTGCACTGCGCCAATCATTTTCCGTACACCATCATATAAAAGTATGGGCACGCAATCTGCGCTGTAGGTCATAATAGGTACGCCTGCCATGTCGGTTACAACGCCGTCAACGCCCTCGCCCCATTCTCTTATAAGCCCTTTGCCTATGTCCTCTTTTTCCAGAAAGCGGACATTTTTTGTGTGAAGCTGATAAGTGAGTGTTAAGCTTTCCTTTGCCATTTCCAAGGCATCGGTGCATATTTCAATGTTTTTTATTGCCGAAAAGGGGTTGTCGCCACGCCTTAAGCCCACGTTGAGGCTGTCAAAGTCTCCAGCGCTCACACCGCCGGTGCGCAAGGAAAAGCCGTGCTTTACACCCTTTAATTTTTCGCTTACAAGAAACTGCACATTACCCTTTTTTACGATTTCCAAATTCGTTTCACTCCAATTGCTTTGCCTGTTTTTTCGTCAACCTCTACCATTACGGCACAAAACCTTGCCCTACCCTCTGCTGATTTAAAGGGGTGCCTTTCCTCGGGAGTTACAAACCTGCCCACTGCAGTTTCAACCTCCATGCCTAAAACAGAGTTTACAGCGCCTGTCATTCCCACATCTGTAATATATGCTGTTCCCTTGGGCAGTATTTTTTCATCCGCCGTCTGGATATGTGTATGTGTGCCGAAAACGCCCGTAACAGAGCCGTCAAGATAAAAGCCCATGGCTTCCTTTTCGCTTGTTGCCTCGGCATGGAAGTCCACAATAATAATGTTTGTAGCCTCTTTTGCCTTTTTCACAAGCTCTTCTACACACTTGAAGGGGTCGCTTACCTCGTCCATATAAACCTTGCCCATAATATTTATAATTGCAATTTTTTCACCGCTTCTGCTTCTTACAATCGCCAGACCTTCTCCGGGAAGGTCCTCGGGGAGCATGTTTGCAGGACGAATAAGGCTTTCCTTCCTTTCCATAAGAATTTTAGCCTCGTTGGATTTTGAAAAGGCATGGTTGCCAAGGGTGAAAAAATCCACCCCTGCCTTGACCATTTCATCGTATGTTTTCACCGATATACCTAAGCCGCCTGCGGCATTTTCGCCGTTTGCCACGGTAAAATCAATGTTATATTCGTATTTAATGTCAGGGAGATATTCAAACAGTGCTTCTCGTCCGCATCTGCCGCAAATATCACCTATAAAAAGTATATTCATAATATTTTATTCTTTCTGTTATTATTTAAAAACGGACCCGACGGTGTATATATACTCCGAGGGTCCGTTTATTTCCGTCGTTTTACAACTTATTTTGCGAATGCAACAGTTCTTGTTTCCCTGATTATGTTAACCTTAATCTGACCGGGATATTCCATGTCGCTTTCAATCTTCTTAACGATTTCACGTGCAATAAAGTCCATATCGCCGTCGCCGATTCTGTCGGGCTTAACCATGATTCTTACTTCACGACCTGCCTGAATAGCGAAGCTCTTTTCAACGCCGTCAAAGCTTGTAGCAATTTCTTCAAGCTTCTGGAGACGCTTGATGTAGGTTTCAATGTTTTCTCTTCTTGCACCGGGACGCGCTGCACTGATTGCATCAGCTGCCTGAACAAGACATGCAACAATGCTGTTCGCTTCAACGTCGCCGTGGTGTGCTTCAATTGCATGAATAACGTTTGCGCTTTCCTTGTACTTTCTTGCAAGGTCAACACCGATTGTAACGTGGCTGCCTTCGATTTCATGGTCAACAGCCTTACCGATATCGTGAAGGAGACCTGCACGCTTTGCAAGTGTAATGTCAACACCCAATTCGCCTGCCATAATGCCTGCTACGTGGCTTACTTCAATAGAATGCTTCAATACATTCTGACCGTAGCTTGTCCTGTAGCGGAGGCGACCAAGAAGCTTGATAAGCTCGGGGTGAAGACCGTGAACACCTGTGTCAAAGGTTGCCTGTTCACCTTCCTGCTTGATTGTTGCGTCAACTTCCTTCTGGGCTCTTTCAACCATTTCTTCAATTCTTGCGGGGTGAATTCTGCCATCCATAATGAGCTTTTCAAGCGCAAGACGCGCAACCTCACGGCGGATGGGGTCAAAGGAGGAAATGATAACTGCCTCGGGAGTATCGTCGATAATGAGTTCAACACCTGTGAGCGATTCAATCGTTCTGATGTTTCTGCCCTCACGGCCGATAATTCTGCCCTTCATTTCATCGTTGGGGAGGCTTACAACAGAAACTGTTGTTTCAGCCACATGATCTGCCGCACACTTCTGAATTGCGAGACCGATAATGTTCTTTGCCTTCTTTTCAGCCTCTTCCTTTGCCTGGGTTTCAATGTCACGAATCATCATTGCTGCTTCGTGTCTTACTTCGCTTTCAACATTCTTAAGTAAAAACTGCTTTGCATCTTCAACCGACAAGCCTGAAATTCTTTCAAGCTCTTCAAGCTGCTTTGTGCGAATCTTGCCAAGCTCTTCCTTCTCTACGTCAAGCTCTTTCATCTTTTCGTTGAGCTTTTCGTCCTTCTTTTCAAGAGCCTCGGTTTTCTTATCAAGAGTTTCTTCCTTCTGCTGAATTCTTCTTTCCTGTCTTGTTATTTCGTTTCTGCGTTCTTTAATTTCTTTATCCGCTTCAACTCTGGCTTTATGTATTTCATCTTTAGCCTCAAGCAGGGCTTCCTTCTTCTTACTCTGAGCTGACTTGTATGCATCGTCAACAATTTTTTTTGCTTCTTCTTCTGCGCTTCCGATTTCAGCTTCGGCTATCTTCTTGCGATAGGAAATGCCTGCACGGAACGCTACAAAAGCAGCGATAATTGCCAATAAAACGGCACATACAGCAGCTATACTGATAATAACTGCCGGATTCACTAATAACCCTCCAATCTATAAAATTAAGTATTATAGGTACTACTACACCTACAATAACACAAATGTTATTATATACCTTTTTGTACATAATGTCAAGAAAGTATACTATATATTGTTTATTTTTTTTGCACTTTTATATTTTCGCAGAAATTTTCGTCGGCACTTACAACGGCTGTGCTGTAGCCCTCATAAATAACCATGCCTGCTTTTGCACCGTTGGGCTTTTTCACATGGCTCACGGGGCAGTAGTCAACCTCCACCTTGCCCGATTTTGCACCCTTTGAATTTGTCGCCGCAATAATTGCCGCCGCTTCAATAACCTTTGCGGGAAAAGCCTCGCCCTGATTTTTAATGAGCACATGACAGCCGGGAATGTTTTTTGCGTGAAGCCACAAATCGTTCGCTCTGCCTAATTTTAACGTAATATAGTCATTCTGCACGTTGTTTCTGCCCGAATAGATTGTGTAGCCCATATAGCTATACTCCGAAGGAGGTGACATTTTCGCCTTCTTTGCGCCCTTTTTCTTTGAAAAGGTGCTCTTTATTACCCCTGCATCAATCAGCTCTTCCTTGATTTCGTCAAGCTCCGAAGGGGTTTGTGCCATTTCAATGTTTACAATTACGCTTTCTAAGTATTCCGCCTCTTCTCGTGCCTTTTCAATCTGCTTTGCCGCTTCAACCTCGGCAACCTTAGCCTTCTGGTACTTTTTGTAGTACAGCTGTGCATTCTGGCTGGGGGTCTTTTTTTCGTCAAGAGCAATGACAATTTCCTTTTGCTCCTCGTCGTAATAGTTTACTGCACAAAGAGATTTGTCGCCCTTTTCCATGCAGTAAAGGTTTGCGGTTATAATATCGCCTGCTATGCGGTAATCCTCTTTTTTCTCACACTCGGCAAGGGTTTCGTGCAGAAGCGCAATCTTCTTTCTCATTCGCTCTGCCTGTACGCTGACGGTTTTAAGGAGCGAATAGGAGCGTGAGCGCATTCTCTCTGCCGCATCACGCTTTGAATAAAAGGCTTCCAGCGCTGCGCATACTCCATCCATTTTTTCGCACACAAATTCACCCTCGTACTGCTCTACAGGGTACACCGCAAAGTCAAAGGGCTTAGCATCGCCCTTTTTGTACAAAAGGGTAACGGTAAATTCGTAATTTTTTATTTTTTCAAACAGCTCTGCCAGGGAAGATGCAACAGCCGCCTTTTCGTCCTGCGTCATTTCGCCAATGACAACATCCGCCCTCCCCGTTGCCTGATATGCCGCTTCCCGAGCCATAAGGGGGCTTATTCCTGATACCAAAGCTGTAAGAGCCTTGTCAATGCTTCTGCCCTCGGGAGCAGCATCAAGCACACGGTAAAAGTCCGTCTTACTCATTTCAAGTGGATTTTCCCTTTCATTATCGGGTGGCAACTGATACCTAAGCCCCGGAAAAACATTTCTCACACGGCTTACAGTAAGGTCAACATGCTTTATGGAATCAACAATTTTTCCGCTCTCGCCCACAAGAATAATGTTGCTGTTTTTGCCCATAATTTCACACATAAGGTGCTTTTGCACCGTATCGCCCATTTCGTTACGGCTTTCAATTGCAATATCTGTTATTCTTTCAAAATCAACGCTTGTTACAGACACAATCCTGCCGGAGGACAGATGCTTTCTCATGAGCATGCAGAACATGGGAGGCTCCTGAGGATTTTCCTTTGCAATGTCTGTTATATAAAGCCTGGGGTTTGCAGAATTGGCACTTATAACCAGTCTGAAATTCCCCTCCGGGGTTTTTATTGCAAGCACAATTTCGTCTCTTTCGGGCTGATATATTTTTTCAATTCGTCCACCTTTTAGTTTTTTATCAATTTCGTAAGCGGCACATCTTACCGCCGAAGCATCAAGTGGCATGTTTATCCTTCTCTCTTTTTTTACACTTTTTCGACATTTTTAGTATACATGATAAAAAATTTTAATGCAATAGTTCATTTTTTTGTTGACTTTTAACATAATTAGCTGTAAAATAAATCCAATAGTATGTTGCGGAGGTATTTAATGAGCAATCAATCCTTTGATACCATGACCGATGAAGAAATTGTTGCACTTGCACAAAACGGTAGCGACGAGGCATGCACGTACATGCTTCGCAAGTACAAGCCCTTGGTTTCCATGAAGGCGTCCTCCTACTTTCTTGCAGGCGGCGACAGAAAAGACCTTGTTCAGGAAGGGCTCATAGGTCTTTACAAGGCAATCAAAGATTACAACAGCGAAAAGGACGCTGCATTCAAATCCTTTGCGGATTTGTGCATAACCCGCCAGCTTATAAGCGCAGTAAAGGCGGCATTAAGACAAAAGCACTCTCCCTTAAACTTTTACATTTCTTTGGACAAGACCAGAAGCGAGGAAGGCAACGACACTTCCCTTATGGATATTATAGCCTCGGATGAAACAAGTAATCCTGAGACAATTGTTATCGGCAAGGAAAGCATGGAGATGGTATCGGTAAAAATGGAAGAACTGCTTTCCGCTTTTGAATGCAAGGTTTTATCCTTGTACCTCACAGGCAAAAGCTACGGCGAAATAGCCTCCATCCTCAAAAAAGACCCCAAGTCTATTGACAATGCCTTACAGCGTATTAAGAAAAAGTTTGAAAAATTCTCTGATGAATTTTAAAACACTCTTTATTTTACCATATACCTTTAAGCGGCGCAAGAGCTGCAAGAGGTGAATATATTTTATTTTATCTAAGCGAGGAGATCAAAACCATGTACGAAGACAAGACATTAGTCTGCAAAGATTGTGGCAACGAATTCGTTTTCACAGCAGGCGAACAGGAATTCTATGCAGAAAAGGGCTTCCAGAACGAACCCCAGAGATGTAAGGAATGCAGAATTGCAAAGAAGCAGTCTCTCAAGGAAAACAGAGAAATGTATACTGCTGTATGCGCATCCTGCGGCGGCGAAGCTAAGGTTCCCTTCGTTCCCAAGAACGACAGACCCATCTACTGCAGCGAATGCTTTGCAAAAAACAAGTAATCTCCTTTTCTTAGAGGTCAGGTTATGCAAACAAACGAGCCGAGAGTTTAACTCTCGGCTTTTTTGATGCTTAAATCCAATTAAAGTATCCTATTTTTTGTCCTGCCCGCATATAATATTTACACCAAAAATAAAGGATGTGTTTACATTATGTGCGGTATCGCAGGAATTATTGATTATAAAACAAAAATAAATCCACAAAATGATATTTATCACGAAATGCTCCACTCTATGACCCATCGGGGTCCCGACGATGAGGGGGTATTTTCTGAAGATGGTTGCCTTCTTCTGCACAAGCGCCTTGCAGTTGTTGACCCCAGCCTTTCAAGCCAGCCCATGACATACAAAAAAGACGGCAAAGCATACACAATTGTTTATAACGGCGAGCTTTACAACACAGAAGATATAAGGCGCGAACTAATCAAGCTTGGCTACAGCTTCAGAACAAAGGGCGACACCGAGGTGGTGCTTGGTGCATATATTGCCTACGGTGAAAAATGTCTTGACATATTCAACGGCATATTTGCCTTTGCCATATGGAACAGCAGCGAAAAAAGCTTGTTCTTTGCCCGTGATGCTATGGGTGTAAAGCCCTTTTTTTACTACAAAAATGAAAATGAGCTTATTTTTGCATCAACTGTTCCCACGCTTTTATGTCACCCGCATGTTCCCCACACAATCAACGCTACATCTGTAAGTGAAATACTGCTCCTTGGTCCGGGCAGAACTCCCGGCAATGCAATTTTTTCGGAAATACATGAGCTTCCCGCAGGTTTTTTCGGCAAAATAAGCAAGGACAGTTTTAAAATCCAAAGGTATTTCTCCCTTGCCGACAAGCCTCATCCCCACAGCTTTGAAGAAACCATAGAGCACATAAGCTATCTTGTGCGCGACGCCATACTGCGGCAGACGGTTTCCGACGTACCCTTGGGCACCTTTCTTTCAGGCGGCTTGGATTCCTCCATCATCTCGGCTGTTACTGCACAAAGCTTCCGCGAAAAGGGCAAAACCCTTGACACCTTCTCCGTAACCTATAAAAACCAGGCAAGATATTTTAAAGCAAGCCACTTTCAGCCCGACAGCGACGAAAAATATATTGAAATAATGGCAAAACATATACAAAGCAACCACCACGAGGTTGTTCTCGACACAGACGACATTATCCCCGCTCTTTATCATGTGATTGATGAAAAGGGGTTACCCGCAATGGCAGATGTGGACTCATCCCTTCTTGCCTTCTGTAAGAAAATACGCGAAAAGGTCACCGTTGCACTCTCAGGCGAATGCGCTGATGAAATCTTCGGTGGCTATCCCTGGTATCGCGATAAGGATATACGCGATGCGGCAGGCTTTCCCTGGGCGCAGAACACTCAATACCGCATGGAATTTGTAAATCCTGCATTGCAAGGTAAAATACCCTCAGACTATGTGGCAAACCGCTATGCCGAGGCTTTATCCGACACTTCCCTGCTTCCCGATTTGTCACCCACAGAAAAGCGTATGCGTGAAATGTTCCGCCTTAACATTGACCACTTTATGCAGACACTTCTTTTCCGTAAGGACAGTTGCAGCATGCACGCATCACTGGAGGTGCGTGTGCCCTTCTGCGACCGCCGCATATGCGAGTATATGTACTCAGTGCCATGGGAGTATAAAAACTATCTGGGACGCGAAAAGGGGCTTTTACGCCATGCAGCCAAAGACCTTCTGCCACATGATGTGCTCTGGCGGAAAAAGAGCCCTTACCCCAAAACCCATAACCCCGAATACCTTTCCGCACTGAGGGAATTATTTGCTCCCATTTTAAAGGACAGAGACAATCCCTTATGGGACATTGTAAACATAAAAAAAGCAGAAACCCTGCTCACAGAAGAAACCTCCCAACCCTGGTACGGTCAGCTTATGACAACGCCCCAGACAATTGCATATTTTATCCAGACAGAATATTGGCTGAGAAAGTTTTCTGTAGTGTTAAGGAGGCAGTAGTGTGAAAAGGTTTTTGCTTCTGCTCATTTGTGCAACCATTCTTCTTTCCGCAGTTGTGCTTGCAGCAACAGACAAACAGCGGGTCATTTACCTTACCTTTGATGACGGACCCACGCACAACACACCGGCTATCCTTGATGCATTGAAAAAATACAATGCAAAGGCAACCTTTTTTGTGCTTAACAGCCGTATAACAGAAAACCCCGACCTTCTAAAGCGCATTATAGCCGAGGGGCATTCGGTGGGGCTGCACGGCTCGAGCCACGATGTAAACGTAATTTATTCCACTGCATCAAAGCCCCTGGAGGAAATGAACGAGACAAATGAAAACCTTTATAACACAGTTGGCTTTAAGACAAAGCTTATACGCACACCCTACGGCAGCTATCCGTATATGAACCTTGAGCAATACAAAATTTTAAAGGCTGCAAACTACAATCTCTGGGACTGGACCGTTGACCCCCGTGACGGTGTGGGAGCACCTGCAATTTCAACTATGCTTAACCGCATAAAGGGCGACCTTAAAGGTAATGAAAATCCCATTGTGCTTCTGCACGATAAAAAGTCAACGGTGAATAACCTTGACGCAATACTGAGCTATTTTGTTTCCGAGGGCTACAGCTTCGGGCTGATCGAAGAGGCGATGGACCCTGTCAATTTCATGGAGCTTTACGGCCCTGCGCGCAAAAAGTAAAATTTCCTATATAATGAAAAAGAGAGAATGCATTTTTATTGCATTCCCTCTTTTTTTGAGGAGTGGTTATTTTGCTACTGTAAATGTAAATGTAAGTGTGCCGTCTTCAGAGATAGAATCGTTTGTAATCATTGTGCGCACCTTGGAATTGTTGTTGTTAACTCTAACGTATTCCTTCCACCAGTCCTTGATTTCAACATTTGTGTTGTAATCACTCAAGGGTGTAACTACCACTGTATAGCTACCATCGGAATTGTCTGTATAGGACACATCAAAGAATGCTGCACTGTTGGAGTAAGCACCGCTACCATCCTCACGGGCAGAAAATGTTTCTTCCGCGTCGGGGTTGTATGTGAGACGGATACCAACCTGATTTACATATGCACGAAGAACATTGAGAAGGTCTTCGTTTGTCATTGAATAGTCATCGGCGTTCTCTTCGCTGATGTCATGAGTTTTAAGAATACCTGTTGCCACACAGTAAATACTTCTTGTGACAGAGGTATCTGCAACGTATATTTCGTCGCCGTTCAATTCATCTTCAATTTTAATATAGGGTGTTGCTGTATAATTACGGTTGAAGTTCGATTCAGAAAGATTTGTTATTGCAGTTGTAAAAACATCGTCATTCTGCAGTTTTTTTGCAACAATTTCCTTGACTGCTGTTGAACCGTCAGCTTCAAGCTGAGCACCCATTGTGAAATTGGTGTTTGTATATTCAATGCTTTCGCCGTCAGAACCCGCGCATGCAATAAAGTCTGCAAGAGAATCGTTATGGTCAATTGTTGTAATAAATCTCAAGCCGTTACCACTGCCAACCTTGCCGTTTTCATCAACCTTGTCGCCGTAACGAACCTGAGCACCATTAACCATTGCCAAGCCAAGAGTTACTGCTCTTACACTTGTGGAGGATGCATAGGGCTTTACAACCTTATCTTCCCTGTATACATATGTGTTGTCATCGTCAACAAATGCAACAATCTCATCGTATTCGGAGTAAAGCTTCATTGTTGCTTTATTACGGATAATAACCCTTGTTGCACCGTCAGCCTCGAGCTGAACATTGCTGCCGTTTTTTGTAACACGGCTTGCACCGTAAACATCCAGTGTGTAAGTGTCGTTTTCAACCTCAAGGAATGCAGCGGTGTCGCCCTGGTGTATTCCACCGTAAACAGCGCTTTCACGGTTTACAATATATGCGCCTGCTGTGGGGGCATACACAGCAAATGTAATCTGCGCCTTGCCGTCTTTCTTTGCCTGCATTACAAGGTCTGTAACATCCATCGCTACTCTGTGTGTGTTATTCGTTACATCACGTCTGCCGTCTTCCACTGCAGTGGCAGCTACAACCATGTTATCGGACCATATAAGGTTTTGAACATCTGCGACATCTTCGGGAAGATAGGCTGCGCTTTCGTCAACTATTGTATCAACAGTGTTCACCGCAAGCTTCATGCTGTCACCGTCGCCAAGATTGTGGTTAACACGGTATACATAAAGGTTGAGCATTACAACATTACCCTCGTTGAATTTGGGAATATTGAATGTAAGGAGCGGAATTCTGGGACTGGCAACATATTCGCCGCTTGTAAATGTAGCATTGCCGTCGTCGTCAACGTCAGCTGCGTCGGAAATGCCGCTTGAGCCTGCAAAGAGAAGGTTTTCTGCAGTTGCAGTTTCTGCCGAGTTACCTGTTGCAAAGGTGTCGTAAACAACTGCATGCTCCTTATGCATTTTAACATATACAGGAAGGGGGGCTTCGGGTGTCATTGTAGGATCTACAACATACTTCTGTTCCATTGTGCTCTTTACAATGTGTCCTATGTCCTTATTTGTTTCTTCATCTGTATATGAGGTGTAGAATTTTGCCTGATTGTAGAATGTGATTTCTTCACCATAGAAGTAATCGCCGATATTTTCTGTGCCGAGTGTTTTGCTGTTATCTTCAAGAATGTACTGTGCATTCAGTTCCTCGGGGTCATAAACCTTAATGTTCTCTGCTGTAAGGCTACCTGTACCGTCACTGTTTGTAAACATGGCAACAGAGTCAATGGAAGCTACATTTGTTCTGAAACCAAAATCATCAAAGGTTTTGCTTATGCCCTCAGGGCTTGTTATTATTACAGAATATTTTCCTGTATTACAGTCACCCTTTACAAATATGCGGTATGTTTTGTCAAGACCTGCCACTGTAAGTGTTCGTGTGGGGTCTTCGCGATTTCCGTCTCCATAACCGTTCTGAGGAGTGAACTCGCCGTCAAAATAGAAGCCCAACAGAATCTGGTCGTTGTGGAAATACCATTCGCCAAGAGTATCGCTGTTATTGAGGACAATCCACAAATCGCCGTATTCTTCAATCTGAACATCCATTTCAACAGCAAATTTGCCTGTAACGCTCTTTTCGAACTTCACATTACCGCCGTTATCGTTAACATCGTTCTGTCCGTCAAAGGAAGTGGGGTAATCAACACAGAAGGTTTCGGGATAAACCATAACAGTAGCTGTAACAGTGCGATTGTCCTCTGTCAGACCGTTTACAGTATTTTCGCCGCGCTCAAGGGTTTTAAGATCGTCTTCGTTCCAGGAAACAGGCACTACAACACCGTCTGTATCCAATGCCATGTAAGCAGGAAGAACGGGTGTGTTACCTTCAATTACTGTTGTATAAACGTTTCCGCACGCTATCTTTTCGAGCTTGTAAAGACCAAAGCTGCCGATTTCATTGTTGCCGAACCATCCAAGGTTAAACTGTACATAGTCCTCTTCAGCAGTGAAAACAATGTCGTGTGTGCCTTCTTCAACATAGCCAAGAATTCTGCCTGTATAGGTATAGTTTTCAAGGTCATCTGTTGTAGAAATTACACCTGTTTCACATGCTGCAGATGAGGTATATGTAAAGAGATATGTTTCGCCCTTTTCAACATCCCACTTGTTGAAGATACCTGCATCAGAAGTGGAATAGGAATTTTCTCTGAATATTACGGAATCGTTATCGGAGTTTATAATGAATTTATCCAATGTGGCATCATTACCCTCACCGTTATACCAGCTTGCAAGAGAATGTTCAAAGTTACCGTTAGGAACGAGGTTTCTCGTTGCAATTTCATATGTAGTGCCGTTTGCATCGGTGTAAAGGTTTCCGGGTGCCTTATCAGCATGAGACCAGTTGTGAATACGTGTGAGCACAACCTTTGTTTCGGGGTTTTTCTGAATAATATCAATACTGCCATCTTCTGTGAGATATGTTGCAGGTACCTTGTACATGATGTGAGAGCCCATTGCAGAATAGTAATATTCATCGAAGAACGCACCCTTTGTACCTTCTTCTGCTGCATCGTAAGCTCTTGTTACTTCATGAACGCATTCATCACTGCCGTCTTCGTTCACATTATAAATATAAGACGCTGTTACAAACACGGGGTTTTCTGGAACATTGCCTGTATATATCTCAAGATTTGCAAGACCGATATAGTCGTGCTTTGAGCCACCGCCAACTGTCATTTCAATTTTACCGAGACCGTTGAATTCGCCCATGTTATATGTTGCAACTGAGAAAAGAGAGCCGTCTACAAAATATGTAGCGGTGTAATATGTACCGCAGTTTCTCATTAAAATATCAATCTGTGTTTCTTTATTTACAACCGATGTTACTGCTTCCTCTAAGGGTTCAATCATGTAGTCGGTCAAAGCTTCAAAATATGTTCTGTAGGGGCTACCGTAGCCTGTATGACCCCAGTTGACACAGAAAGCGTTGTCATCACCTGTACCGAAACGGAATGCAGTTATAAGATTTCCGTCAATATCGCGAAGACCTATATCGCCCCACTCAGCATCAACCTCGGGCTTGAATCTGAGAAGGATATAGCTGTTGTCCTTTCCATAGTCGGGAAGATTTACAACAGCAGGTGTTCTTCCCACATAGCTGTCAACGGTGCCGCTTCCTCTGTGTACTACGCGGACGGAGGGAGCAACCAATGTGCCGTAAACCTCAATATCGTTCACACCTTCAGCGTTTGTTGCTGTCCAACCGGCTTCGGGCCATGCAGCATCAACCGAGCTGTAGTTTACACTTTGTGCAATGGGGTCAACAGAGTTGAACACAGGTTTGGTTGCTAACGCGTACCGGAGCATGGCTGCATCGTCGTCAAGAAGAATTTCATCCTCAACATTGTCGCCATCTTCCGCTGCTGCAACAAGACCGAATGCTGTCATCTGGGAAAACAGCATTGCCAGAACAACCAGAATTGCCGTAACATTTTTCAACTTCATACCTAACACTCCTCATTTTCCAATAACAAATATTTGGGTTAAAATTGTATACTTTTGACTGACATATGTTTTTGTTGACTGAACATATCATCCACGATATATCAAAGCCCTTTAAAAAGCCCCGAAATACCTTGTTTTTTGTGCCTTTTGCATCTTTTTTATTAATGCATCAAAATCAAATGTGTCCATTTTTTCCGCCGCTGAGGATGAACTCTACTGCAAAAAGCGGCAAAGCGTGGTAACACGCCGTTTTTTGCAGTTGTAATTCATCGGAGGAAATAATAAAGGGGGGTTTTTGTTATGGCACGATTTTACCAACCTATTCATCATTTGTCTATGTGATTTTGGTGTGCATTTATTTGAAAAACGTGTTTTTTCCGCATCTTTGTGCAATTGTGATATTTTTTAGAGAATTTCGCATCGTTTTTTGTATATTTTTTCAGCGCAGCTTTTTGTTTTTGGTCTCAAAAACATCAAATTCAAATATCTGCTCAACATTTTTAAATGTTTTCTGCCTGCATACTTTGTTTTTTAACAAACAAAAAAAGCCACGGACTTTCGTCCGTGACTTTTTTTGTTCATTTTTTGCTATTTTTTACTTAAGATTTGTTTCAACCTGTGTGCCTTCGCCGTAGCCTACAACCTCGAACACGTTAACCCAGTTGTTTTCACTGTTGTGGTAGCCGTGGAACTTAACATATCTTACTTCCTTACCACAGTCAAGAATGTTGAATTCTGTAGTATTGAGGCTTTCGCCGGAGTAAAGCGGCTCGTAGTTCACGCCGTCTACAGATGTGTAAAGGTCAAACTTTGTTGTTCTAACTCCGCTGTTACCTCTCCAGATGGAAAGACAAAGCTTTTCCATGTACTGTGCAGTACCGAAGTCTACGATAAGAGTAGCTTCTCTGTCACTGCCCCAACGGGAGGAGGGGTCACCGTCAATAGACATATAAATTGCGTTGAAGTTTTCAGGCTCTGCTGTAGCAGTTGCGCTGACAGCTCTGATAATCTTAGAGTCTGTGAGCTCTGCAGGTGTCTGAAGAAGGTTTGCGTAGTAGGGGTTCTTTTCAGGTCTTACGCCTGCCATAAGAGTGTTTGCAAGCATTTCTTCCATAGCCTTTTCGCTCTTCTGGAACACTTCGTTCTTATAGCCAACGATAATCAGCTTGTATGCATCGTTGTAGTAAACAATCTTGCCGAGAGCCTCTGCAATTGCGCGAAGAGGCACCATTGTTCTGTCATTGATAAGAGTAGGAGCTACATCAATTATCTTATCTTCGCTTATTACGTTAACGGGTGTTTCGCCGTTCCATTCAACAACAGTAATAACCTGGAGCTTGTTAACTCCAATGTTCATCTTAACGATTTTGTCACCAAGAGTAACTGTAACACCCTTTGTTGCGCCGTCCCACTCTACCTTAGCGCCCAAGCCTTCGGAAATAACTCTTACGGGCACCAATGTTCTGTCGTTAACAATAACGGGAGCTGCATCAATAGGTGTAACGTTGCTGCCTGTAAATGCATAGGGAGCATCAATCTTTAATCCTACCATGTTAACCATTCTTCTCTGAAGGTAGGGATAGAAGTAGCCCTGCATACCACCAACATACTTAGCCATTTCACAGCCTGCAAGAAGTGTTGCGCCAACTGCAAAGTCCTGAGTGTTGTCGTATACTGCAGCCTTACCTGCTTCGCCGCCTACCCACTGTACGTAGCCAACCTTACCATCGGGCTGAATAGCTACATCTGTAAGGTACTTCCAGCCTGCGAGAGCTGTGTTGAGGTATTCTGCTTCGCTGAGTACGCCTGCGTTGATACCCCAAAGGAAGCCATATGTGAAGAATGCTGTACCGCTTGTTTCATAGCCGTAGGGGTTGTAGCCCGGGTCACAGCTGTAGTTGTGTGCTAAGATAGACTGTGTCCAGAAGCCGTTGCCCTTGTCGTCAAACTTCTGGAATTCCTTAAGAGTTTTTGCCATACCGAGGTATGCATCCATAAATTCCTGACGGTATTCCCAGTTGTCGGGTGTTTCCTGCAATACCTTTGCCAAAGCTGCAAATACCCAGCCGTTACCTCTTGCCCAGAAGTTCTTTGTTGTTTCGTTTCCGGGAATGGGGTTCAAGGGATAAACGTATCTTGCATCACGGAAGAAAAGATACTTATAGTCATTTTCATCGGAGAACTGTGCACCACTGTTAAGACGCGCGGTGGATTCGTAGCCCGCTTCACTTGTGGGGATACCGTTAGGACCGTCGTACATCAACTCACGTGCATAGTTATAGTATTCATAGAGCTTGTCAAGATAAAGAGTGTTACCTGTAGTGTTGTAAAGCTTTACCATTGTGGGCATTACCATGTAGAGCGCGTCTGCCCACCACCAGAATTCGTCCTCACTCTTGCTCATCTGGTATTCCATAACATATGTAGCTCTTTCCATTTTGCTGTCTGACTTTATTTCGTCAAGGTTGTAAAGGTCAGCATATGTCTGGAAGCATGTCTGCCAGTCACCGAAAAGCACAGCCTTGGAGTTTGTGTCGTGGCTGTAGCCCCAGGTCCATTCATTAGGCTGAGAATTGGACGGATGACCTGTCCAACGGTTACGGTTAGCCCATCTTTCGGAGTATTCCTTATACTCTTCAATGCCTGTAAGGAAGTAAGCTTCCATGTTACCTGTGTTGTAAGCGCCTCTTTCCCAGAAAGCAGAGCCCACATCATTACGGTGGTTTGTAATCCAGTAATCGTTAACCTTTTTAATTGTCTCGATTACATCATCGTATACAGGAGCTGTATATTCAGCAGCCTGCACTGTGGGTACCATAACAAGTGATGCCATTATAGCCACTACAAGTACCAATGCGAGAATTTTTTTCATTTTCTCTACACTCCTTTTTTAATTTTAATATAACGAGTATCAGACCATGTCAGCAAGGTCCAATACCAAACGTTCTGTCTTTTCCCAGCCGAGGCAGGGGTCTGTAATGCTCTTACCGTAAACGCCCTCTTCAACCTTCTGGGTACCGTCTTCAAGGTAGCTTTCAATCATAAGACCCTTGACAAACCTCTTCATCTCGCCGTTCACGTTACGGCTATTCATAATTTCCTTTGCAATTCTTATCTGCTCAAGGTACTTCTTGCCGGAGTTGGAATGGTTTGTATCAATTACAACACCCATGTTCTCAACATCCTTCTTCTGATACATTTCGTGTAAAAGAGCAAGGTCCTCGTAGTGATAGTTGGGGTGGCTTGCGCCCTGCTTGTTCACATAACCGCGCAAAATTGCATGAGCATAAGGATTGCCTGTTGTTTCAACCTCCCAGCCACGGTATACAAACATGTGGCTTCTCTGTGCAGCAACAATACTGTTGAGCATTACGGAGTAATCGCCTGCTGTGGGGTTTTTCATGCCCACGGGAAGCTCAATACCGCTGGAGGTAAGGCGGTGCTGCTGGTTTTCAACGCTTCGTGCGCCGATTGCAACATAGCCTAAAACATCGGAAAGGTAGCGGTAGTTTTCAGGATAGAGCATTTCATCGGCACAGGTAAAGCCTGTTTCTTCGATTGCTCTTGTATGTAACCTTCTTATGGAAAGAAGACCCTCGTACAAATCAGGCTTCTTTGTGGGGTCGGGCTGAGATGCCATGCCCTTATAGCCCTCGCCTGTTGTTCTGGGCTTGTTTGTGTAGATACGGGGGATGATAAGAATTTTCTCATCTACCTTTTCCTGCAAACCCTTGAGTCGATGCATATATTCCATAACCGCATCTTCTCTGTCGGCGCTGCAGGGGCCTATGATAAGTGCAAACTTATCGCTTCGTCCCGCAAAAACATCCTTGATTTCGTCGTTTCTTTTCTGGATTGTTTCCGCAACAGCCATGCTTACAGGATACTTTTCCTTCATATCCATGGGGAGCGGAAGCTTTCTAATAAAATTCATGCTCATTTGTGTCAAATCCTCTCAATGTAAATTATATAATATTTATTTCAATTCTACAACAGTTACGCCCATATCACCTTCGCCGAAGGCTCCCATACGGAAGCTTTTTGCGTGGTGATGACGCCTTAGAAATTCCTGCACGGCGCTTCTCAGTGCCCCTGTGCCCTTGCCGTGAATAATCCTCACGCTTTCAAGGGACGACATTGCCGCATCGTCCAGATATTTATCAAGCTCGATAAGGGCTTCGTCAACCATGTATCCTCGCAGGTCGATTTCACTTTTCACGCTTATGCCCTTGCCCGTCGACAGCCTAAGTCCTGCACCCTTTTTAGCCTTTTCCTTCTTTTCCTCTGCCAAGCGGAGCGCGCTTATATGAACGTTTATCTTAAGTATACCAAGCTGCACGGTGAGGTTTCCGTTTTTGTCGGGCAGTGTAAGCACTTTGCCTACCTGACCCATGCTTGTAACCTCAACGCTCTGTCCCAAAAGAAGCTTTTTGGGGTCAATGGGCGGATTTTTCTGTTTGAATACATCCTCCGAAAGCTTTTCTTCAACCTTGCCCAGGCCTTTTTTAAGCTTCTGGCGTTCTTCGTCCAGCTTGTGTGCATCCTTTGCACCCTTGCGCATTTCCTTTATAATTTCGTCTGCCTCGCGCTTTGCCTGCTCGTAAATACGCTTTGCGTCCTCACGGGCGTCTCTCAATATTTTTTCCTTCTGCTTTTCGATGGAGGCTCTTTCCTTTTCGGCGCGCTGCTTTACCTTTTCGCTTTCTATTCTTGCTTCTTCCGCCTTTTCGGCATCGATTTCAGCATTACGCCGTGTTTCCTCCAAAGAGGAAATAACATCCTCAAACTTTGTGGATTCACCGTCCACCACGCTTTTCGCTCTTTCGATAATGTCCTCGTCAAGACCAAGCCTTTTTGAAATTGCAAAGGCGTTACTCTTTCCGGGCACACCTATTAAAAGCTTATAGGTGGGTCTGAGCGTTGCAACGTCAAACTCACATGCGGCATTTTCAACCCTGTCGGTTTCTAATGCATAGAGCTTAATTTCACTGTAGTGAGTTGTTGCGGCAGTTTTTGCACCTATGCTCTTCATTCTTTCCAGTATTGCAACCGCAAGTGCCGCCCCCTCAACAGGGTCTGTACCTGCGCCCAGCTCGTCGAACAACACCAGGGAGGAATAGTTAGCCTCTTTAAGTATGCGCACAATGTTGACCATGTGTGCTGAAAATGTGGAAAGGCTTTGCTCAATGCTCTGCTCGTCACCGATATCTGCAAAAACGCTTTCAAAAACCGAAATCCTGCTTCCCGATTGTGCAGGGATATGCAGCCCCGACTGCGCCATGAGCGTAAGAAGACCCAGGGTTTTCAGCGCAACCGTTTTACCGCCTGTGTTGGGACCTGTTATAACAAGTGTGTCAAACCTGTCGCCTAAATATATGTCTGTGGGCACCACCGTTTTACCATCAAGGAGCGGGTGTCTGCCCTTTTTTATATCAATAATACCGTCGGAGTTAATCTCAGGCTCAATTCCGCGCATTTTTGCACTGAGCCTGCCCTTTGCAAAGGCAAAGTCAAAATTTGTTATAATGTCGCTGTCACGCTTGAGACCCGGCGCATCCTCTGCAATAAGATTGGAAAAGTGTGCAAGTATTTTTTCAATTTCCTCCTTTTCCAATACCCTGCATTCACGTATTTTGTTGTTTATTTCAACAACTGCCATGGGCTCCACAAAAATGGTGGCACCTGACGATGAGGAGTCGTGCACAATGCCGGGCACCGATGCACGGTGCTCGCTCTTAACAGGCACAACAAACCTGTCACCACGCATTGTAACAATCGCATCCTGCAATGCCAAGGCATACTTGGGGTTTTTAATCATGGAGTTTAAGGTTTCCCGTATTTGTGCCTCATAGCTTTTAACCTTACGCCTTATGTTAAAAAGGGTCTGACTTGCATCGTCGGCAAATTCGTCCTCGGAAATAATTGCTGAAATTATCTTTACACTTGTTCTTTTATCTGTAAAAAGCCCTCGGGTAACTTCTGCAAGCTGAGGATAGTTTTCTTCAAAATTTTCCTCGTCAATGTAGGAAGCAATCTCCCCTGCAACCCTTAAAACGTGTGCGCAGTTTAAAAGCTCTCTTGCAGACAATACGCCTCCTGCCTCGGCACGCATAACGCTGCCCTTGACCTCGCCCACGGGCGAAAGGGGCGGTGTGCCCTTTTTTATAACAAGGCTTTCTGCCTCGCTTGTTTCATGAAGGCTTCTTTCCACAACGTATTTATCCGCTTCGGGAAGAAGGCTTTCGCACCTGCCTTTGCCGTTCTGTGTTACAGCTTCATTAACAAGCATCTGTTTAATTTTATCAAATTCGAGTACACTGAGTGATTTTTTGTCCATAACTTTTCCCACTGTTAAAAAATAATTGCTGATTTAAATTATTATAACACTTTATTTTTTATTTGTAAAGCCATCGTATATTTCTTTTGCTCCGAAAAATGCCAAAAATCCGCCAAAAAGCTTTCCGAGCAGCGCCGAATCAAACCTCAGCGCCAGATATGCGCCAAAAAGTGCACAAGGCACACCCGATAAAATTATGCATGCGCTTTTTTTCAATTCAATGTCTTTATTCTTTGCGTGTATACAAAGAGCAATTATTGCAGTGGGAATAAAATACCACAGATTTATTGCCTGAGCGGTCTGCTGGGGCACGAAAAGGAAAAACACCAATGCCGGGATAAGCAGCATCCCTCCGCCTATGCCCATGCCCGATATAATTCCCGACAAAAATCCCGCAATTATGCTTATCATAAAATCATCCTCATTCCTGACAGCACCATAACAGCGCCGAATGCAATCTTCAGCCACTTTTTAGGTATTTTTTTCAAAAACTTAGCCCCTATAACACTGCCTGCCGCACCACCTATTGCACAAAGAAGCACTATTTTAAAATCCGCCTCGGACTTACGGTACACAAAGAGCGACGCGCAGGAAAGTGGCAATATAATACTGAGTGCTGTTGCGTGAGCCTTTTTATCCTCCACCTTAAGAAATTTTCTAAGCACATATACCGCCACAACTCCGCCACCCGAGCCAAAAAATCCGTTGACAAAGCCTATGGGTATTCCCCATAAAATATTTTTTATATTCTTCATGGCACTATTATGCCCATTGACACAAAAAACTATTTACTATATAATTTTCCTGCAGGATGGATTTTATCCTTAACCAAGCTATACAAAAAGCTCTATGGCAGAAAGGCTATGTGAACTCATGGAAACCTTTGACAAAAGCACACAGTGCTGCTTTACGGGTCACCGTCCCGAAAAACTTAATATATCCGAGGAGGAAGCCAAAGCACTTTTGTGCAGTGCAATCCAGGTAGCCCTTGACCGCGGCTACAGAACATTTATTACGGGGATGGCAAAGGGCGTTGACATCTGGGCAGGCGAATTACTGCTTGATTTTAAAAACGTTTATCCCGATATAAAGCTTATATGCGCGCTCCCCTACCCCTCCTTTTACCGCGGAAGAAGCAAAGCCGAACAGGCAGCGTACAAAAAAATTTTATCTGCGGCAAATCTTGTGCATATGTCTTATCCGTCCTATTCACCGCTTTCCTACCAGAGCCGAAACATGTGGATGGTTGATAATTCGTCTTTGGTTATTACACTTTTCACAGGTGAAACCGGCGGCACACGCAACACAATCAGATACGCCGAAAGCCAAGGGCTGGAAATACTGAATTTATTAAACTAAAACCGCAGAACACATCAGGTGTTCTGCGGTTTTAATTAGTTATCCAGTGACATAAGCTTGTCAAGTGCACTTCTGTGCGCTCTCATGTAGGTGCTTCTCTCATAGCAGAAGCGCGTGTAGTCCGGGTGGGTCTGCAAGAGGTCCATAAGCTGATTCCACCTTAAGCCTTCAATGTAAAGCTTTAAGATGATGATATACTCCAAGGGGCTGAGCTCGGGTGCAATTGCCTCCAATGCCTCCTCCACCTCAAGGGTTGACTCCTCAATTTTTTGAAGCAGCGTTTCTGTAACCCTGAGCCGCTCTTCCTTTATTTCAAGGAGAGTTGTCACTTTATCACCTGCTTCACATTTTCTTACTGCACGGTCCATGCGGCTTTGGAGCTCTGCAATTTCCTCGCGCAATTTTCTGAGCCGCGCCTCTGTCTCCTTCTTTACCACAACCATGCCCGGATACTTTTTCATTTTTTCCGCTGTCATAGCGCATCTCCTTTCAAAAAAATCACATCAAATAATTCGAATTATCATTTGATGTGATTATATTACCACGCTTTTCACAGCATGTCAACACTTAAAATGATATTTTTAGTGGTTTTCAGTAGCATGCCCCTTGACTTTATCATTTATTGTGATACAATGGAGACATAAACGGTACAGCCGTTTTGTACAAAGCACAAAACTTGATGAATAATGAAATCGCTCAGCTAATGAATATTGAATAATTAAAAATTGTAGGAGAAAATCACAGTGGTGATTTTCAACCGAAATTATTCACCATTCATTATTAATTATTAATTCGCAGTCAATAACACATTGACTACATCGTACAGGAGGTATAGCATGTTAGCAGAAAGATTGAAGACACTCCGCAAGGAAAATGGCATGTCACAGCAAAGATTGGCTGATTTATTGGGTTTAGGGCAATCCACCGTCGCCATGTGGGAAAAGGGCAAAAACAGCCCCGAGTACGAGAGCCTTATCAACATAGCAAATATTTTTAATGTAAGTATAGATTATCTCGCCGGACAGAAAACCTCAAGGCTGTCACACCGCATTCCGGTGCTTGGATATGTACGGGCAGGCATTCCCACAGAAGCAGTGGAAGAAGTGCTGGATTATGAGGATGTAACTCTTCCCGAAAGCGAGGCAGGCAACTACTTTGCACTCCGCATAAAGGGCGACAGTATGGCACCGAGGATGATGGAGGGCGACACGATAATTGTGAGAAAGCAGTCAGACTGTGCCAGCGGCGACATTTGCGTTGCCTTAGTAGGCAGCGGTGACGCAACGGTAAAAAAGGTAATCAAAAAGGATTCGGGCATTATTCTTATGCCGCTTAACGCATGCTATGACCCGCTGGTTTTTACCACGGATGAAATCGAAGCCTTCCCCGTTACAATAATAGGAAAAGTAACTGAATTACGAGCAAAAATATAAGAGAGCGTTTGCTCTCTTTTATTTTTACTTTATTGATTTATGGGTTTAACATGAGTTTCGCCGTTAAGATACTTCAGCTTCGCCTCGGTTGCATGCTTCATAATTGACTTAAGTGTGTCGTAATCCTCGGCTTTGATTGCGTTTTCTATTCTGTCAAGGCTGCCCTTTAATTCGTCAATCAAAACACAAAGCGCATCCTTATTTTCGATGAACAGCTCGCTCCACAATACCTCGTTTATAACGGCAACACGTGTACAGTCACGGAGCGACCCTGCCGCAAAGTTCGATGCAATTTCAATATGCTTATTGTCACACAGTGCCACGGCAATAACGTGCATCAGCTGGCTGGTGTAGGCAATCATTTCGTCATGGTCATGAGGCGAAATGCGCACAATCTTTTTTGCGCCTATGTACTTTGCCATTCTTTCAATTTCGCCTATTGCCTTTTCTGTGTTTTCGGGAGTGGGTGTAATAAGGAAGTTACAGTTTTTGAACAAATCAGGCAGGCTGTTCACATAGCCGTACACCTCACGACCCGCCATGGGGTGTGCGCCCACGTATTCCATATCGGGACGGATGAGAGCATTTATATCCTTTACGAACTGCTCCTTTATACCGCACACGTCGGTGAGAAGTGCGCCCTTTTTGAAATGGTGGATGTGCTCCTTTACAAAATCCACACACAAGGACGGATACAGGCAAAGCACAACCATGTCGCTCTTTTTAAGTATTTCTTCGTCTGTTTCACCGCTGTTTGCAATTACCCTGTCGGCAACTGCCATGTCAATAATGCTTTGACGGTGATTGATGCCGTAAACGGCAGTATCGGGATAGCCCTTGAGAGCCTTTGCCAGAGAACCGCCTATGATACCTAATCCCACAATTGTTATATTATACATTTAAAAAACTCCTTCAAAAATTTCATCGGGAACACTGCTTAACGCACGGACAATGTATGGTGCGCTGTTTTCCCCAAGCTTTTTCATTGCCTTAATCCGTCTCGACTCAGGGTGATGTATATCGCCGGCAATTACGTGCGCCAGCTCATTTTTTACCAGAAATCTTGCAAAATCACCCTCGTCGCTGTCTTCAAAGAGGCTTATGGCATTGACCTGCAAAAGAACATCACGTGCTAAAAGCGCATCAAGAAGCCTTGCGTTTTCCATAAGGTAGGAATACCTTTCGGGATGCGCCACCAAAATCTTTATTCCGTTGCTTATTATTTCGTCAACATAGCCAAGAAAGGTTTCAGGCTTGAGAGAATGATACCTGAACTCCGTAAGCATAATATTGCTGCCTTCAAAGGTCAGGTCCGGCAGACGGTCTTCGTTAAAAATTTCGTCTGTTATATAAACCTCGGCTCCCGCTTTAAGGCTTATGTCAAGCCCTTCCGCTGCTGCAGCCGCCTTAAGATTGTCAAACCTTCGTTTTCGTCTGTCCAGAAACTTGTCCACATCCTCACCTATTGAGAAGTGAGGTGTTGCCATCATTTTATTTATTCCCGCATCTCTTGCCCTTTTCAGTATCGCCAACGATTCCTCAATGCTCTGAGCACCGTCATCAATGTCAAAAAGAACATGTGAATGTAAATCAACCATTTTTCTTTCTCCTTGATAATATACAGCATATTCCCCACGCTATAATTATTCCGCACAAAGCCCCTGTGCTGTCAAGCAATACATCCTTCACACTGCCGCTTCGTCCGTCAACAAAAAGCTGATGCACTTCATCCGTTACGGCATAAAGTGAGCTTATCAGGACTGCTCCACAAAGAGCAGCTTTTGCCTTAGCCTCGTATCCCACCTTAAAAAGCAGATATATAAGAAAACCGAGCAGTGAATACACAGCAAAGTGTGCAACCTTTCTTATAAAAACCCTCATAAAAATTACAACCTGCTCAGGAGGGCTTATGTTTAAAAATGCAAGGATTTTATCAAGCAAGCCGTCACTTAAATCCATAGAGTCGTCCGCAGGCTGCGATGAAAAGTGAAATATAAGTACCATGCAGCCTATGACCAAAGCCCACAACACAATTTTCTTTACCATTGTGTCTGTTCCCTCCATTTTATGAAATGCTCAAGAACAGCTTTGCCACCCTCGCCGTTAGGATGTGCATCGTCGTCATTTGTCATGTATTTTCGTATAACATCACCGTCAGCGTTTTCCTCCAGGCAGGAGGCAATGTCAAAATAGCCTCTAGTGCTTCTTATGTATTCATTCACCTTTTTTCGCTGAGCTTCCTCGTACTGGGTCATATTAAAGGGTGGCACCGTGAGAAAATGCACTTTAATACTATTGTTCTTACTTTCAAGAAGCTTTTTGGCAGTGTTTAAATCATCAATAACTTCTTCAGCTACCCTTCCTCCCGAGCGTATATCGTTAACACCGAAGCAGATGAAAACCTCGTCACACATGGCCGCTTTTTTTGTGAAAACACCATCAAGCGACGCATCATAGCTACGAGCCCAGCCCATACCTAAGTTCCAGACGCTTATGTCCTCCTCCAGATAATTACCTATGCGGTGTACCCACGCCTCGTACTTGTCAATTCCCGTTCTCGAGCCCTGGGTGATGGAATCGCCCCAGAAGCCCACGGTTTTTTTCTTTTCTTTTTTCACGCCTACAAAAGCAGGTCTCAGGGTGAAGTTGTCCCACCATATTTCCTTGCCGTTTTCAAAAACTCTTCCTGTGGACATGCTTTCATTCGTGGCGGGCAGGAACTTTCTTTTGTCCGTAATCACTTTAAACACCAGCACCATATAGCCGTCCTTATTGTATGTAAAGGAAAATTCGTCGCAGGAATATGTTTCGCCCACACCAACCACTTTTTCGCCCATGCCGTCAAAGGTTAGGTCTACTTTGCCTTCCTCTGTGATCTTGTCGGGCGAATAGGCAGCATACGCCTCACATATTTTGAAGCTGTCGCCGCTCTTTTCAGCTCTGCAATTGCCGGTAGAATCAACCTTATTCACAAAAAACAGCTTGTATACACCCTCGCCGTCGGTGCGGAGCTTGTAATAGCTTTTGAAAACATATTCAGTTTCGCCCTTAAGGCATATGCCGTTGTTATTGCCGCTTCCGAGAACTGTTGCAGAATAATATTGTGTGAATTTTTCCATTTTGCATCTTCCAATCTGTTTTTTGTTATTGACAACTAAATTTTTTTTTGCTATAATAGCTGTGCTTGCCCGAGTGGCGGAACTGGCAGACGCACAGGACTTAAAATCCTGCGGCCCTTAAAGCCGTACCGGTTCGATTCCGGTCTCGGGCACCAAAATCGACATTCTTCCCCGGAAGGATGTCGATTTTACTTATTACATATGCCTTCTTCACTATTCCCTGACTTGAATGTCGATTTTGGAAGGTAACAGGTAATAAGTAATAGTGAATAAGTTCGGTACAAAATCGCAAACGATTTTGATTGATTTCAGAGAGGTTTCTATGAATAGTCCATTAATTTCCAAGTCTAAGCAGTTTGCATTAAATATACTTAATGTTTGTAATAAAGTTAAGAGCGAAAAGAGGGAGAGTGTTCTTACCAATCAGCTCGTTCGCTCAGGCACAAGTGTTGGCGCAAATATCCGCGAAGCCTTTTATGGTCATGGTAAGGCAGATTTTATTGCCAAGCTCCAAATTGCACTGAAAGAATGTGCCGAAAGTGAATATTGGATTGAACTTCTTATTGATGGCGGCTACTATGCTGACCGTGCCATCCTCTCCGAATGTATAGAAATCAAAAAACTTTTGATTTCCTCTATCAATACTGCTAAAAAGAATTCAAATTAGCTTACTTTTCGACATTCTTCCCCGGAAGGATGTCGATTTTATTTTTTATCTCTTTTTCCTTGCAACAAGTCTGTTTATGGTAAAACCAAGAGCGGAAAATTTTTCTTCATACTCGGTCATTACGTTGCCTTCAAAATTTGAGTTGTGTAAATCGTTTGTAACACAGCTTAATTCCCAGCCGTTTTCCGTAAAGCTTTCAAGGGAAAAATCGAACAGGGCTCTGTTATCTGTCTTAAAATGCACCTCTCCCTCGGGGGAAAGAAGCTTTTCATATAAATCGAGAAAGTTTTTATGTGTCAGCCTTCTTTTTGCGTGCCTGTCCTTGGGCCAGGGGTCAGAAAAGTTAAGATAAATTCTGTCAACACTTCCCCCTGGAATGCTGTCTGCCATATATTGCACGTTTCCCGACACAAATCTTATGTTGCCAAGCTCCATTTCCTTTGCCTTTTCAGCCGCAAGAACAATGATGTTTGCTATCATTTCGCTCGCTATGTAGTTAACATGTGGGTTATTATGTGCAAGGGTTGTTATAAACCTGCCCTTACCGCATCCGATTTCCATGTGCAAGGGATGATGCGATAAAAATGCTTCATCTAAAATATCGCCTTTTTCGGAATAAATTGCGGCGCAATTGTCAAGTCTTTCGTCAAGATGCTTTCGGTTTCTCTGCCTCATAAAATCATCTCCTTTAAATATTTATTATATATTTCTTTAAAATATTAGTCAACAAAAAAACTTGCCTTAAGGCAAGTTTTTTATTATTGAGCATAAAATCAAACTTAAAACATCTCTGCTATTTTGAACTTAATTTTTACGGGCAGCTTGTCTTCCTGCACAACCATGCTGTAATTTTCGCCAAAGGTTTCTTTTAAAAGCTCCTCTTCGGTTGCGGCATCCACCATGCATAAGGGCGGAAAAAGCACGCACCACCAGTTTTCGCCCTCGGCTTTCCCGAGCCGTATTCTCACGGCGTTATATCTGCCCTTTGGGAGTGAAAAGCCGTCATAATGCTTTGTGGGGAAATCGAATTGCCCGTACTCTGCCTTTGCACTGTAGGCAAAGCCTTCCTTTTTCAGAACATTGTCTGCCACCGCCTCAAGCCGTGCAAGGCTCAGCTTTACATCCTCTGTATTTTCAAACATTTCCATTTCTTTCAAAAGGGCATCGCGCACCTTTAATTTAACAGCCTGGTCCTCTTTTGAGTTGCTTTCAGCAATAATATGAAGCCTTACAATGCCTGCTGACAGCTCCTTTGACAAGCTTTCAGAATAGCTCACAACGCTCGTCGCAACAAGCAGCGAAACCAAAATACACACAGCAATTTTTTTCATAGGTTAACACTTCCTTTTACAAGAAGTATTCCCCCCAAAAGCCATATTATACAAAAACGGTTTCGCTACCTTTTTATTAAAGTTGATATTTTTTTATAAATCAGCATTGTTATAACGCTCAGTGCCGCACCTCGCACCAGATTAAAGGGTGCAATCACTGAAAGAGTGAGGCTGAGCTTATCTGCAAAGCTCACCGCAGGCATATACAAGGGAAGCATTATGAAAAGGTTTGTCAGTATGCTTGCACCTGCCATAACCACCGTTGCCACCAAAAGGGAAATGACCGCACCTTTTTTTGTTTTATTATACTGATAAATCATTCCGCACACGAAAACAAAAACGCCGTTAACAGCAAAGTTTGCAAGCTCACCCACAAGCCCGGTTGAGCTCATTGTGCAATGAAGCAGATTTTTTACAAGCTCTACGCACACACCCGCCCAGGGTCCCATTGCCAAGGCAATGATAATAGCAGGCAAATCAGAAATTTCCACCTCAAGAAAGCCCGCAACCTTGATTGCCATAAGGCTTCCTATTACCTGAAGCACAAATGCAATTGCCGAAAAAACTCCGACCTTTACTATGAAATTTGTTTTGCTGTTTTTCATATCAAACCGCTCCTTTATATACAAAAAAGCTCCGCATATAATTATACGGAGCTTTTGTAAGCAAAATAACGAAAATCTTTACGATTTTCTTTTTGTCTTCTTCCATCCGGACTATACCGTCGGTTGAGGAATTGCACCTCATCAGCCACAAAAGTGGGTCGCAGACTGTTACTGCCGGTGGGGAATCACACCCCGCCCCGAAGAATATTCTTTTTTCGTTAAGGTTAACCCCTCCGAGGAGAGGGTTGCTCTCCTCGGAATGTTGGGGAATTAAAGCTTTTCCTTAACCTTAGCAGCCTTACCAACTCTGTCTCTGAGATAGTAGAGCTTAGCACGACGAACCTTACCGCCTCTAACCTTTTCGATTCTGTCGATCATGGGAGAGTTTACGGGGAAAGTTCTTTCAACACCTACACCGTAAGAAACTCTTCTTACTGTAAATGTTTCGGAAATACCGCCATGCTTCTTGGAGATGATTGTTCCTTCGAACATCTGGATTCTCTCCTTAGCACCTTCTTTTACCTTAACATAAAGCTTAACTGTGTCACCAATGTTAAGTTCGGGAAGGTCGGATCTGAGCTGATCCTGTGTGATAGACTTTAAAATATCCATCGTTACACTTCCTTTCTTTTTTCAAGCGTTCGTACGAAGGTTCTGCAGAGGACCGCTTCTTTAATTTTGCCATAACATATTAACACACTTTTTTATCTATTGCAAGACTTTTTTATAATTTTTATCAAAAACTTATTCTTACCTCGTCAACCTTGCCCAAAATATTGAATTTTGTCTCGACTGTGTCTATTTTTATAGGCTTATATTTCATAGAATCGCCCTCGCAGGTGAGCACCACAACGTTGCCCGTGCGGTTATATGTACGCACAATGGCATCGCCATCATCAACAACAGCCACAACAATATCGCCGTTTGTTGCAAAGTGCTGCTTACGGACTATTAGCATGTCGTTTTTCAATATGCGCGCCTTTACCATGGAGTCGTCAGGCATAATAAATCCGAAATAGTCCTTGCCATGCATTTTGTCGCGGTCAATGAAAACTGTTCCCACAACATCCTTCTGCATTATCACGCCATCGTAGGGCGAAATTTTTTCAGCCACAATAATTTCCTTGGAATTTCCGCTTTCACGCACCTGGGGCACATCACTGAGCATTGCCGCATATTCGCAGGAAACGTTGAATACCTCCGCAACACGCACTATTACATCCATATCCGCCTCGCTGTAGCCTGTGAGCAGGTTTTCAAGGCGCTGCTTGCTCACATTGAGTAAAAGTGCCGTATTTGCATCTGTAAGCCCCACAGAGCGCATAAGCTTTGTAAGTCTTTCGCCGAAGCTTTCCATAATTTATCCCTCCTGTTTACAAAAAATGAGTGGATAAATCCACTCATTTTCTTATTATTCTTCCTCTTCGATTTCGTACTCGTCTTCGTCCTCATGAACTGTGAGCACTGTCTTGATTGCACTCTTTTCGAAAGTGAGCTTTGTTCTGTTTGCGCCTGTTTCGATAACAACACGGTCATCCTTGATGTTAACAATGTTACCCATAACACCGCCGATTGTGATAACTTCATCACCGGGGCGCATGTCGTTAAGCATCATTCTCGTCTGCTTTTCTCTCTTCTTCTGGGGACGGATAAGAAGGAAATAGAAAAATGCTATCATCAGTACAAGATAAATAAGTGTACCGCTGAGACCGCCCATTGTACCGCCTGCGTTTGTAGCTGCTTCTGTCATTTTACATACCTCTTTTCTTTATTTAATCGTTTAAAATATATTCAGCAATATCCATTGCCAAAGCATGCTTTTTTTCTATATTTTTATCAGTCAGAGCATCTATCTCGCTGACAATTCTCACAGCCAGATAAATATCGCCCGAGGCATCAATGCCCAATTTTTCAACCTTTGTATTGCCCTTAACACTTATGCCGCAAACCTCTCCCGAGGCATTTTTAAAGCCGTCGCCAAGATGGGACAAATCGGCAAAAACACCGCTTGATGCATTGTTCATCAGGTATTTTTCTTCAATAAGATAAACCCTTGCAGCCCCTGCGCCCACAGCGTTTGCCAGCTTACTGTCAGAATTCTGCTTATCCGCCTGGCTGAGGCTGTCGTTGAAGGATATTTCCATAATATCAACCACAAGCTCGCCGTCAGCATTAATATCGGAGCACACGCTGTGCAAGGCCTTTACATTTTCATTAAAAAGCTCACAGTCAATAAATTCGCTGCCGATATATGCAAGTGTGATATCGGCATCCCGTTTATCAACACAGCTTTTTACCGATATGAGAATTCCAACAATAATTACCGTTATAATTGCAATTTTATGCCATGTTTTCATAATTCTCTTACTTGTTGTCAACAGGACGCATTGTGGGGAACTCCTATTGAAGAAGTTACAATTCATTATATCCCTACAAATCGCCACTTGTCAAGTAATTTTTCCTTTCGTAAATTTATATTACTGTGCAATTCTTTATAAATGGTCGTAAGTTGGTCGTAAAGTGGTCGTAAGTTAGTTTGTACCAGATTGAATGACTTTTTGATTGTTAAAGTATTCGTCAAAGTTTATCATTTCGGAACGCTTCAAATCCTTTGTTGCTTCGGCGTAAATATCCATTGTTGTTTCTGCATCCGCATGACCTAAAATATCTTGCATTGCTTTGATATTCACACCGGCTTCACACATTCGTGTTGTGAATGTATGTCTGAGCGAGTGATTACTGAAACGGGGTAGTGTAACAGTATTTTCGATATGTCCCCTGTCTAACACTTCATAATTACAGTCACGGATAATTCTCCGTAATGCCTTGTTAAGTGTTCCTTGATGTTGCACACCACCAAAACGATTGATGAAAATAAAATCCGTATATCCGTCAACGCTTACAGTACATTTCAAGTCAATTTCTTCTTGGAATTGTTTTTCCATCAAAAAGGCTTCTTTGACTTTCGGCAGCATTGGGATTGTCCGTCTGCCTGCCTCTGTTTTGGGTGTATTGATTGCAAATGAACATCCTTGTGCTTTGCCTTTGCTGAAATATACCAAAGTATGATTTACACTTATTGTTTCATTCTCCAAATCAATATCACACCAACGCAATCCCGTTATTTCTCCCACTCTCATTCCTGTCCATAAAAGAACCACAAAAATAGGATACCATTTATGATATTGCCCTTGTTCACTCAAAAATTCTTCAAACAAGTTTTGTTCGGGAATTGTTAATGCCCGTCTTTTTGGTGAACCATTGTTATGTGCTTTCCGTAATTCTTTTAATGCGTTGTCTGATGGATTATATCTCAAATAATCATCCTCGACACCTAATTCCAACACCTGATGAAGTACAGTATGTATGTTGTCAATGGTATTAGCTTTCAAATGTTGTTCGTCTGCAAGGTAATTGTAAAATGCCCTTACATCTGACCGCTTTAACTCTGAAATAAGCGTTTCACCAAAATCGCCCTCAACAAATTGTGTGTACATATATTTATAGTTTGAAAAAGTGTTCTCTTTCAATCCTCGTTTAAGCTGCACCCACAAATGAAATAAATCGTTGATTGTCAAATCGCTTTTTTCAGCTCTTATACCATCTAACACATCCCGAAGTACATCAATCTCTTTTTCTCGCAGTTCTTCAAGTGTTTTTGCGTATATAGAATGTCGCTTACCTCGTTTGTCTCGCCATTTGTATTCAAATGTTCCGTTTGCTCTCTGGTATTCACCTTCTTTTAAAACACGATTTTTTGTGTCTTTTCTTCTTTCAACTGCCATAATGTTCTCCTTTCGTTACAAGAAAGAAGAGCATATCCAAGTATTATTATACTTAAATATGCTCTCATTGTCAATTAGATTGAGTATTGTTTTTCGATATACTCATCGAACAGTTTCCGCTTTATAAGTCTTTTACTGCCAACCCATAAAACAAATTTACAATTTTTATCGTTTGTAATTTCTCGCAATTTGTTTATTCCGATTCCAAAATAGGCTGCAGCTTCTTCAAGTGTAAGATTTGACTTTTCCCACGGCGGAACATATTTTGTATTTTTCATATTCGCCACATCCTTTATTCCACGAAAACAGCCTTTTCATCAAATAAATAACCTTGAAATACAACCCCATCATGCGTGATAAACAAGCCTTGTGATTCCTTTGGAATTTTGTCTGCTGCCTCTGTATTATCAAGTATGATTTGAGATAATACATTGTCGGCTCTTCCGCATACTCTGAAATCAATGTTGTTTCGTATTTGCCCTGTTAAGATATTTGCATCCGGTCTTTGTGTTGCTAAAATCAGATGTATTCCAAATGCCCTGCCTTGTCTTGCAATTATAGAGAGTTTACCCTCAATTTGTGTTACAAGCTCTTTTGCATCCTTTGAAAGACCTGTTTTATCCAAAACCTCTGCAACCTCATCACAGGCAAAGACAATTCTTTTCATCTTGTTTGCATACACCTTGTTGTATTCGCCAATGTTTGCACAACCGTATTTTCTGAGCACCTGTTTTCTGTTCTCTAATTCATTTACAAGCTCTGTTAAAACTTCAAGCAGGGTATTTTCTTCTGTTATGATATATGACATTTCGTGCCATTCGGGAAGAAAATCAACACCGCCCTTAAAGTCTGCAATAAATACATCCGCTTCCTTTTTAATACATTGCATAATGAGTAATTTAAGCAGTACACTTTTACCTGAACCTGTCGAACCACCAAGCAATATATGAGGAATTTTAGCAAGGTTTATATTGACCTGTCCCGTCATACTGTAACCAAAAATAAGTGTAAAATCTTCATCACTTAAATATTTTTCCTTCCAGTAAACAGTTTTGGGTAATCCTTCATCACCTGATACGGTGTATAACAAAATCCGTCTTTTGCTTGTGCCTTGCTCAAATTTTATGATATGCACATTTAATGCAGTTTCAATCCGTTCCTGTTTGTCCTGCCATTCTGAAAGAGGTATGCCGTTAGGCTCAAATTCCATAATTGTAATATCAAATTCGTTGTCTTGTCTATACTTGCGAAGTAACAGGGGAGATTCTGCTGCGTGATTTGTCAGACCGATTCTCCACAGATTTTCATTTATGGATTTTGCACCTTTAGGAGTTCCTATCATAATCAGCATAACGATAAATCCGGCAACCGCATAAAGCGGATATAAAAGCTGAAATACAACTATATTGAATAATGAAAATATATCTGCTGTTTCTGTATTTGCATTTACTCTTGATATAACCCATATAAGCAAAGCAACAAGTATGTATGTAACTGCAATTATGGAGTATAATTTTTTATGAGTTACTTCATAAATACCTGTCTTTAATCTTAAAAACTGATATTTCAATCTTGTTTTGCTTTCTAAAATATATTTATCTTGTCTGTTCATACCTTTGCACTCCTTTCCGTAATGCCGCCATCCTTGTGGTATTCCAAAACCTTATGTATTCTTCTTAAAAATGCGTTCCAAGTTTCAGGATGATAAATCTGCACATCCTTGTATTGTTCTGACAGAGGAATGTTAGAAGTGATATATACCTTTGTAAAGCACGCTGTTCTGTCGTTATACCTTGCCGGAAGATTTAGAGGATAAATGTCAAGATAGTTCAGCATTTCTTCAATGGGGATCTGTGAATTAAATTCCTCAAACACCAAAACATCCTGACCCGAATATCCGTCAAAATTTATTCCTTTGCCTGCTCGGTAATTTGTTATTCTGCAAATTTCTTTCGCATCGTGCTTTTGATATATACTCCTGGTTTTTCCCGTTCCGCTTGCACCGAAAATATATGTTACATATAAATCTCTGTTTTCACTTAAATACTTTTCGGAATTAAGCACCTGACGGAGTGCATCAATATCACGGATGCGAAAAGCAAATTCGGGGGAATCATCTATAATCTCGGTTGTCTGCTTTCCGTCACGGATATTCTCAATCAGTTTGCTCATTTTGGGATTGTTCTCATCCCGTTCCTTTGGCAAAGTGCCGTACTCGTAAAAACTGCCCTCAATACTTGTTTCAGATTTTTCATTATTTTCCCATTTGCCCGATTTTAATATATAATCACGATTTTGTTTTGCGCTTCCGATAGCTTTTTCAATATGAGCAATTGGGAATCGATTTTTCAGCGTTGAAAATCGTATCGGGGAATGGGAATATATGAAAATATGAGTATGAAAAGTTCCCGTTTTTGCAATCTCGTCAGCCATACAGAAATAGTCAGGAAAAAACTTCATCAATATTTCGCATATATGCTCGTGTGTAAACTCACATTCAAGCGGATTATTTATTACCAAAGTCCATTTGCGTGATTGTGAATTTGACATATAATCGACCACCTTTCTGCTACATGCTACATTCAAGCCATAAGGGTAATACTAACCCTTATGGCTTGGACGGCACGGCAAATATTTTTTTGAGGAAAAATCTCCGCCGTGCCGATAGCCTTTAAGCCTTGTTATTAACTAATGTTATACCTGTTGCAGTTGCTTTGACCTGTGGCTGATTATTCATCATATACAATGACAGTTCAAGGCCTGCGAATGTAACTTCCGCATAGCCATTCGGTTTTTCTACAAGCTGCTTTCCGTCAATCCTGATGTTGATTTTATCAAGACCTTTTTCGGGCATTGCAACCGTGTAGCGATAGCCGGTGATGTTTTCTGTTCTCCTGTTGTCCTTATACTCATACACAGGTGCAACATCAACAAGCCATAGCTTACTTCCTAAACTCTTGGGATCAATTATTAAATCTTGAATTTTCATATTAAAAAATTCCTCCTCGTAAAATATTGTAAATCCGGATTACGAGTATATGATAACACAATTTTTTTGTCTTACAAACATTTGCGAAATTACCAACAAATCCCCATTTTTCAAGGGGTTTCAATTTAATCCAGTATGAGAAACCGCATAAAACCGTTACTTTTGGTAATTTGCCAAATTATCTGTTTTTGCAAAAAAAATATGCCGTGCGTAAAATCTACACACGGCATAATAATTTTTATTCTGTTTTCCTCGTCAATGAGCCTAAAAAGTCTTTTTCATCAAAACCCCAATGCTCAAGTAATTTATTATAATCTTCTATTGACATATCGGGATGTCGGTACTCTGTCATAAACAGATAATAAGCATAGTCGATTTCCCTTGTCAATACTAATTCATAACCTGCTAATCTTAATAATTCTTCTGATATTGAATATTCGAGCTTTAAGCCGATACAGATAGTAACTACTATTCTTTTAATAGGTTTGTAGTCTTTTTTCTTTAAATCGCTGAATATTGTTTTGTTTAAATCTGTCTTTTCACAAAACATTACAGAATTGCAATGTTTCATCTCCAATAATTGATTTATTACTCCATGAAAAGTTTTGCGTATGGGTAAATGACGATTGAAATCGGCATCAAAAACTTGCCGTGATTTCAATTCATCGAGAAGTTTTTCAACTTCAGGATAAATTCTACCCATTATATAGACCTATGTTTTCTATGTGATTTTGCATTTGGAGGTGGTTGTTAAATTTGCTATGTTTATGTTATAAGTTGAAATATTATAAAAGACTTTGTGTTGTTTTCCATATAACATAAGCATCACCCCCCTTTAAAAAATTACCCCAAAGGCAAAACCGCTGTTTTCCTTAAATAAGTACGAAAAAACACCGTCAAATATTGACCGTGTTTTCATATCTCCAATATATGAATTTTTCTCCACATCTGCAAAAAGGGCACAAAACTCCCTTTGCGTGTTCATCTCCTTAAAAACCAAATCGGTTTTTCATTCAGACCCAAAAGGGTAGTAGGTTTTCCATCTCCATAAAATACATTTAGTTCTCTTAAGGGCATAGTACCCCCGTTCACGGGTTATCGAGAAATCGTTTCGTTTACACATCGGTCCCGATCACGCATAGCGTGTCCGATGGCAAGACAGACTTACTTTACCCTATTCTGTGGGATAGTACAGAATGATGAATTTCGCCTGCGTCTGCCCCGGCTACTTTCCATTACTGGGCACCATTAAAACTATCGGGCTTCAAAGTAAACATACCGGATATATACACTCCGTAAAAATCGACACTAATCATCCTTATAAGCCTATTGCTCCCAAGGGTGCATCATGCCCGCTATGAGCTTGGGTAGTTTATAAGCGATGGATGAAAGAATATTCTCACAAACTCCAATTGCAGCACTTAATCCCACTACAAGAGGAAATTTATGTAAACTTCATCAACTACATATTATCATATATATTGTCTTATGTCAAATTACATTTGTGTAACAAGAATTATAAGGGTGTGTTCCGTGCGGAACACACCCTATCTATACAAAGTCCTACTTTTTCTTGTTATGCTTTGCAACCACAAAACCACATATAATATAAAATATAACAAGTGGAACACCTAAAATATATTCCTTGAAAATCTGACCTGTTTCTTGTAGCCCCATATATATCAATATAGCACCTGAAATCACTCCAAAGCAACAACCCCACCACTTACTTTTACACATTAACATTCCTGATAATATAAGTAGGATATTCATTATCCAGGCAATAGGTGTTACTTCTATTGAAGTTCCAATGGCAAAATAAATGAATAAAATAGTAAAGGGTAATGCAGGTATAAAGTATATAATTTTTCTCATATAAAGCCACCTTTGATTTTACTCAATATACATATTGTATATTTCTGACACTATACTTGAACCATCTTCAAAATTAAAGACAAACCACAAATGACCTAATGTATCTTCTTTAGAAAAGTCTATATCTAATGAAGGAAATCTTGCTGGTGTTTGGGATATACTTGTATCTGTTGTGACAAGCACTTTTTGACCAACTAACTTTTTTTCACTCTCCATATTTGTTCCTGCTGGAGTAAAATATGCTGATATTGAATGTGGTTTATCTCCTTCATATTGTAAAACAGCACTTATGTGTTGTGGAACTTTGTACCACCCATCCTCTTGTTTGTTTATCCAAGCCTGTGCAGGAGTTCTTTCATAAAAATGCACTTCCTGTATTATAGCATTACCTTTCTTCTGAAATGTCTTTACTATCCAGATACCTTTTTCACTCTTGTCTATTGGCTTAAATAACTCTATTTCAATATTACCATCTACATATTTTAATTTATCATTTGTAATTTCAGGCAACCTTATATTGCTAACACTTATTCCTTTACCAGACAAGAAAGCCATTATAACCTGTTCAGGGTCTAATCTCCAAGGGAAGTGTCCATTATCAACAGATATTTGTAAACTTCTTATATCTTCATAGGTCATATCTTCAGCATTATCTATGTTATCTATGTTTTTTGTTGATATATTAGTAATATCCCATATAGTTATCTCATGATTTCTCATAACTTTATTTACCATATATTCAACATATTCATAGGGAATATATGTAATACTATCTTTCAGGATAGGAGCATTAGTCATATCCTTACTTAGACTTAAATGATGTCTTTGTTCAGGCAAAGTTCCTTCTGGATTTAATATATACTCTGCTTTTCCTATTTCAAGTCCATAATAGTATTGTATAATTATGGGTTTAGTTCCAATTTGATTTCCTGTACTATCATAGTTTGGAGCATTATCCCCCTCTGTTATACAAAGTGTAATTTTCCCATTATCCCATTTTATATAACTATCTTCATTATCCACAAGACCTGTTTTTTCAAGTAATTCTCTTAATGGTAAATACAATACATTATTTTCAAAAAATGGCTTATTTGTTAATGCCACAAGATAACCATTATGTCTAACTTCTATATCAAATATATTTTCTGAATTGTCTTTCTTTAATATTTCTGTTGCTAACACACCACTTGTAAATACTGTTGTTACTAAAATTACAACTGCTAAAACTGTTGATAAAATCTGTGTTACTTTTCCTATGTTCTTTCTTTTCTTAATCATAGTAAACCTCCTTTTTAATGTTTCCTTGTTTCCTGTCATTCCTGTAGTCAGGGGGATAGCCTTTGAGTTGTTATGTGTTAAAAGTGATAATATGGTTTCTACATATCCTTTTTCCTGTTGTTCATCCATTTCCTTTACTACTGCTAAATCACAGGATATTTCACAATCAATATTAATCTGCTTACTGATAAAGTAAATTGCAGGATTAAACCAATGAACACATTTGACTATGCTGACAAACCACTTATACAAAATATCATTTCTTTTTAAGTGTATCATTTCATGAGCCAAAACATTATGTAATTGTTCTGGTGTAATATCTGTTTTAGGTAGTAATAATGTAGGTCTGATTATACCTATCATAAGGGGTGAGCAGATTGTATCACTTACCCTTGTTTTAATTTTTCTGTTTGTATATGCCTTTACTTCTGGACAAGATATGATTTCTGAATGTTTATGTATTTTAATCAAGAACACCAGATAACTTACAATCTTTATCAGGAACAGCAATACTGCTCCCATTAACCAGATTAAAGAGAATAATTGAAGATTAGTAATTAAAAAGTTCTTTATAGCCTGAATTGTTGATACTTTTTCAGGTTGTGTAGGCTGTGCTTGTATAATCTGTTCTGGTTGTGTATCAATTATAGGTGTTTCAGTATTTTCGGCCTGATTATCTGTAATTGTGACTGTTTCAGAAGTAGGTGGTGTAGTTACAGGTTTTTCAGGTAGGTTTAATCTTATAGGCAAGACCATTACCAGAAGTACAACCAACCACATATAATAATGCCAACCACCAGAAAAGACTTTCCTTGTTATAGGTTTTAATAAAGTTAGTATCAGAGCAAGAGCTGTGCCTATCCCAGAAGTAAGAAGAAGTGCTGTAAATATTTGTGCCATAGATTATTCCCCCTTATCTTCAAAGATTGCCTTTAGTTCCTGAATGTCCTTGTCTGATAATTTCTGTTCTTCAAAGAAAGATACTGCAAAATCTCTAACAGAACCATTATATAAAGTCTTAATAAGATTTTTGGTCTGTGATTTTCTGTATTCCTTTTCTGATATTAAAGGTGTGTAGTAATACATTTTACCTTGCTTGTCTGCAGACAAAGCACCTTTTTCTACAAGCCTTGTAAGAAAGGTTGCAATGGTTGTCTTTTTCCAACCCTTATCTTCTACTTCTTTTCCAATATCAAGAGAAGTTATAGGTGCTTTTGCTTTCCAAATAACTTTCATTATTTCTAATTCTGCATCCCCAATGGATATATTCTTCATATCAGTACCTCCAGAAAATACATATTCTACACTTGTAGTTTACTATATTCTACCACAGTAGAATATGAATGTCAATAGTTTTTTATAATTTATCAAAATAAAAAACTGCAACATTAGTTTCAAACTAACATTGCAGTTTTAAATGTTTTTGAATATGCTCTTCCTATTTGGTCGTAAATTGGTCGTAAGTTTTGTCTTTCAATCTTTGAAAACCTTGATTTTACGCCATTTATTTGTCTAAAGGCTTCATTGTGGGGAAAAGTATTACGTCGCGGATAGAGGTATTGTCAGTTAAGAACATTACCAAGCGGTCAATACCGATACCTACGCCGCCTGTGGGAGGCATACCGTAACGAAGAGCGTTGATGTAGTCTTCGTCCATCATGCCTGCTTCCTCGTCGCCTGCCTCTAAAGCCTTAACCTGTTCTTCAAAGCGTTCCTTCTGGTCGTAGGGGTCGTTAAGCTCGCTGAATGCGTTACCTAATTCCTTACCCATTACGAACACTTCGAAACGTTCTGTAAATGCCTTATTGCTGTGGCATCTCTTTGCGAGAGGAGAAATTTCAACAGGATATTCTGTAATGAATACGGGTCCTGTGAGGTGCTCTTCTGCCTTTTCTTCAAATGCAAGAGCAATCATTTCGCCGATAGACTTTTCGCCTTCCACTTCAATGCCAACAGAGGCAAGCGCCGCCTTAGCGTCCTCTACTGTTGTGATTGTGTCAAAGTCAATGCCGGAATACTTCTTTACAGCTTCCTTCATTGTCATTCTCTGCCAGGGACCTGTAAGGTCAATTTCTGTGCCGTTGAAGGTGAACTTCTTTTCGCCGTTAACCTTTTCACAAACATGTGTGATAAGACCTTCTGTAAGCTCCATCATGCCTTCGTAGTCTGTATATGCCTGGTAGATTTCAATACTTGTAAATTCGGGGTTGTGAGTGAGGTCCATACCTTCGTTACGGAACTGTCTGCCCATTTCGTAAACACGCTCAAGGCCGCCTACGATAAGTCTCTTAAGATTGAGCTCGGTTGCAATACGGAGATACATATCAATGTCTAATGCATTGTGATGTGTGATGAAGGGTCTCGCTGTTGCACCGCCGCTGATAGAGTTCAATACAGGTGTATCAACCTCTAAGAAATCACGTGAGTCAAGATAATTTCTTATCTCGCGGATAATTGCACTTCTCTTCTTGAAGGTTTCACGCACGGAGGGATTTGCAATTAAATCCATATATCTCTGACGGTAGCGGATATCGTGGTCAGCCACCTCATTCTTTACGTATTCGTTGCCCTTTACAGGGATAAAGAGGTTCTTTGCAAGAAGAGTGAAGCTTGTTACGTTAATGGAAATTTCGCCTGCGGCTGTTCTGAAAACAACACCCTCTGCACCGATAACGTCCCAAACGTCAATCTCTAACTTGAAACGGTTGAATTCGTCCTCGCCGATTTCGTCCCTCTTTAAGTAGAACTGGATTTTTTCGTCACGGTCAAGAACGTCTGCGAACATCAAACCGCCTGCACGGCGCTTTGCCATAAGTCTGCCTGCTGCTCTTACGGTTTTGCCTTCAAGCTCTTCAAAGTGTTCCTTAATATATGTCATTGAATGAGTTACATCGTATTTTGTAACCTCATAGGGGTCTCTGCCTGCCGCACGGAGCTCAAGGAGCTTTTCTTCACGTGTCTTCTGCTGATTGGGATTATTATTGTTATTATTCTGTGCCATTTTTTTCATCCTTTCAGTGTATACTGCGATAAAATATTATATACCACTTTAGTCGTATTTTCAAGCTATATTTTGTTTCTTGAGTCAATAATTATTGTAACGGGACCGTCATTTATCAATTCAACCTTCATGTCGGCGCCGAAAATGCCCTTTTTTGTTTCCTTGCCTGTTGCCAGAGCGCATCTATGGCAGAATTCCTCATACATTTTTTCTGCCGTATCGGGCTTCATGGCTCTTGTAAAGCCGGGGCGGTTGCCTTTTTTGATTTCCGCAAGCAGTGTAAACTGGCTCACAGCCAGAATTTCGCCGTCAATGTCCTTAACAGACAAATTCATTTTGTCCTGCTCGTCGCAGAAAATTCTGAGGTCAACACATTTTTTTACAACGTATTCCATGTCCTCCTGTACGTCGCCGTCCTCGGCTCCGAAAAGGACAAGAAGACCCTTTCCTATTTCGCCCGTTATGCTGCCGTCAACACTGACGGATGCACTTTTAACCCTCTGCACTACTGCTCTCATATTCCACCTCGGTCACATCCTCTGCGTCAATATACATATCACCTGCAATTTTTTCGCCCTCACGGGCAGACACATAATACTGCTGGCTCTTTGCAAGGATGTTGTTCATTTCAAAAATAATATCTTTATCCGTTGCTTTTTTCGCGTATGTATCCATTTTAGCATAAAGCTCCTCTGTTTTTTCGAGCCCTATGGGGCATTTTGCCATTACATCAACAATTTTTTGTGCATATTGCGGATAAAGTATTTCATTGTCATATCTTATAATTATGTCATCCCAAACCTCAAGTGCCTTGAGATAATCGCCCTGAGCTGTGTAAACTTCTGCCAGGTCGCACTTGTATTTATAATTCTTTTTATTAAACCTTGCTGCTTTTTCCACAAGAGCCTTCCAAAGCCCGTAGGAGGGTGCGCTTTCACCCTCTGCTCCCTGCTTCATATACGCTGTATATGCCTTTTCCCAGCCATGGGAGCTGAAAAGTTCCATCTGTGCACCCACAGTGTAAAGCGCGCCACCCTTTTCATAATTGCCCAGGTCGCACTGATGCTTACCCAGCGTGTAAGGGATGTGTGCCATGGTAAACAGGCCGGAGAGTCCAAAGGGCACAACTGTCAGAAGCGCCAGAGCCTTGTTTATTTCAAATGTCACACCGTCCTCGCGGCAGGTATAATACATTGCTATTAAAGGCAGCATAAACGCCAAGGTTGCTGAGGATGAGAACATAACAGCCAAGGTCAAAACGAGCATAAACACATTTGCAAAGCGCTTTTCACGCATGCAGCATATTACCCCTGCACCGATTACAACGAGCATTATTGCAAAGCCCACAATGCCGAAGGCCTCGAGCATAAAGCTAAAGGTTGTGGGGAAGGACTTATAGCCCTTCTCTACAACGGCGCTGACTGCATTGTAGCCACCCGAGCCTATGCCGAAAACGCTTGTAATACCCTTTATTGCACCGTTGATGGTTTCGGAATTTATCAGAAGCCCTGCTATGATATTTATAGCATTCACCACGCCCAATGCCACGCACAGCACAAGTGCTCCGAAAGCTTCTGTTTTCCTGTGTTTATGTGTCATTGCCCAGGCAAAAAGTGCAAGCGCTGCAAAAAGATAGCCCTGAAAGCTTTTTGCCATTATAAGCACGTACGCCATAACGGGCACAGCCAGGTAAATGGCAGGCTGTTTTATATTTTTGCCGAAAAGCTTTATCGCCGCCGTTATACCTATCACGGCAATAAATGCACTTGTTGCGCCCGAGCCTGACGAAAAGCTCATGCTGGAGCTCCAGAAACGGCTTTCAATAAAAACCTGATACAGAATTGCCATTACCGAATAGAAAAGCGACGCGGAATAAACAAGCCTTAGTGCTGTGCTTGTTAAATTCTCACGGCTTATCCGGTTTTTATAGTCGGCAATAAGGAGGCTTGCTGCCGCCGCAACAAGAAACATTGCACCCAAGGCAGCTTGTGCGCCCTTATCACTTACCCATATAAGCTGCAAAAATGCATAAAGCGATATTGCCGTAAGGAAAAGAAAGCTTTTTGTAAGCACAAGCTGTCCTGTTTTATATATTCTGTAGCCTATGCATCCTGAGAATAATGCCAACGCAAAATATATCACCGTGCTTTTTTCCCATACGGAGCCGAAAACGGGAGCCAGAAATACAAAAAGTGTCAGCACTGTATGCAAAATATTAATTTCTCTCTTCTTTGGCATTTCCTCTCTCCCTTTTCTTCCTTGTATTTTACAAATGGTGGAGAAAATTCCCCACCATTTGCCTTTACTCTATTCTTCTGTTTTTTCTACTTCTGCAAGACTTACGGTTGCTCTCACAACTCGTCTGTCCTTGAATTCTGTAACGTTTATCACAAGCGAGCAGGTTTCAACCGTGAATGTAGAGCCGTCCTCGGGAATAGACTCTGTGCAGTGGAGCACCAAGCCCGAAAGTGTGTCAAATTCGTCCAGCGGCAAGTCTGCACCTGTTATTTCGGCAAGCTCCTCCAAGGGGGTAAGACCGTCCACATCCCATTCGTTTTCACTTACTGATATGATATCTTCGATTTCAACCTCAGTTTCCTCGTCGTATTCCTCGTTTTCAATTTCGCCCACAATTTCGCCCAGCAAATCGTCCATTGTTACAATGCCTGCAAAGCCGCCGTATTCATCGGCAACAACAGCAAAATGTGTTTTTTCCTTCTGCATGTTTGAGAAAAGAACATCTGCAGAAATTGTTTCGGGAACAACATAAGCCTGATGGATAATTTCCTTAATATCTTCGCCCTTGTCGTAGAAGAATTCGTACAGCTCGCGGGCATAAACAACACCCACGACATCGTCGATATCCTCTCCGCACACGGGAAAGCGGGAGAAGCCGCTTTCGCGGACCTTTTCCTCCCATTCTGTCGCCGATTCATCCAGCATCAACACCGTAACATCCTTACGGTGTGTCATAACATCGGCGGCACAGTTATCGCCAAATTCAAAAATGTTTGTGATAAGCTCCTTTTCCTCGGGAGCAATAGTACCCTTTTCACTACCCAGATCAACCATCATCATAATTTCGTCTTCTGTTACGTGGGCAGTTTCGCCGTTGGGGTCATTGCCCGAAATTGCTACAAAAAGCTTTGCCAGAAGATTGTATACGAAGGAAATCGGTCTGAAAACATTCCATACGAAGCTCACAAAGCCCGACAGGCTCATGGCACATTCGTCGGCCTTGGATGTGCATATTTTTCTGGGAATCATTTCTGCAATAACAACTACTGCAGAGATGTGAATAAGCGCCAGAATTGCAATAAGCACCCACTTATCAGAAAACCTTTCGGCAAACGCCGTATAGTTACAGATGCCGCCGGCAAGAGTGGCTACCAATGTAAACACCGTAAAAGCTGTTCTCAGCGACGCAAGCACACGGCTTTCCTTTTCCATAAAGCCAAGCACCCTTTTAGCACTTTTGTTGCCGTCCTTGGCAAGCTCCTTCATCTTATAATCGTTAACGCCTTCAATTGCCGCTTTTGCGCCCTTACAAAGAGCCGCAAGAACGATAAAAACAATCTGCAACGTGACGACAGGTAACGGATCAATCACAAAATTTCATCCTTTCGTTTTTCAATTTGTTTTCCAATTATTTATTTTATCATAGAAAACCGCATTTTTCAAGGTTTTATTAAACAACATAGAAAAGTATTGAGAAAAAGAAGCAGATGCTTGCCGCAAGCACAAACAAATGCCAGATTGCGTGCATATACTTAACCTTCCACAAGTAGAAAATTATGCCCAGAATATACACAGCACCTGCAATGCACATGAAAACCAGACCGCCCAAGGGCATGAGGCCTACAAACGTGGGAAGCTTGAGTATAATTGCCAGACCCATAACAACATAGAACACAAGGCTCAATGTTTTGAAGCGATCAAGTGCAATTGCATTGAGGATAATGCCCAGTATTGCACAGGTCCATATTGCAATAAGTATGCCTAATCCGCCATGTCCCCACAGAGTGCACAGGCAGTAGGGCGTGTATGTACCTGCTATCAGTAAAAATATGGAGCAGTGGTCAAAAACCCTGAAAACCTTTTTTGCAGTTGTGTTTGTGAGGGAGTGATAAAGTGTGCTCATTGTATAAAGCACAATCATTGTGCCGCCGTAAATTGCACCGCCCACAACACCCATTACATTGTGATGAATAGCAGCAAAAACAATAACAAGCACAGTTGCCGCTATTGCCATAAGCGCACCCACCCCGTGAGAAACACTGCTGAAAATCTCTTCACCGAGACTGTATTTTTTCAATTTAATTGCCATCAGAATTCACATAACCTTTCTGCCACATATAATAAAAGCCTGATTATACGCCCTTGCGTGGCAGACAAGGCGTATAATGTGAATTTGTGTCCATGTGCGTTTTTACCTTCAGTAAAATTTTCGCACGGACATAAATTCCGCCGCGGTCTTAATGTGAACAATCACATTAAACACCTCTTTCAGCGAAATATTTTATCACTTTTTTCCTAATTAGTAAAGAGAAAATATTTTTTTAACAAACTGTTCACTTTATTTGTTGACACCTTAATCCATATATGGTATAACTCAAATATAATATGAAAACAAGGAGGCTTTTCCTATGAAAAAAAGAGAGCATCACACTCTCTGTCTTACCCCTCCCATGGGCTGGAACAGCTGGGACTGCTACGGTGCAGCCGTTACAGAAGACGTTGTGAGAAAAAATGCAGATTATATGGCAAAGAACTTGAAGAAGTACGGTTGGGAATACGTTATTGTTGACATTCAGTGGTACGAGCCCAATGCCGTAAGCCATACATATAATGATTTCACCGCATTGGAATTTGACGAGTATTCACGCCTTATTCCCGCCACTAACCGCTTCCCCTCGTCCAAGGACGGTCAGGGCTTCAAGCCTTTGGCTGACTATGTTCATTCCTTGGGCTTGAAGTTCGGTATCCATATTCTCCGCGGTATTGCCCGTGAATGTGTGAAGAAGAACACAGCCATCAAGGGAACAAACAAGAGAGCACTTGATATTGCACGTGTTGATTCTACCTGTCCCTGGAACACCGATATGTACGGTGTTGACCACACAAAGGAAGGCGCACAGGAATATTATGATTCACTTTTTGAGCTTTATGCTCAGTGGGAAATTGACTTTGTAAAGGTTGACGACATTGCCCGCCCCTATCACGCAAAAGAAGTTGAAATGATAAGAAAGGCAATCGACAAGACAGGCAGAGACATTATCCTTTCCCTTTCTCCCGGTGCTGCTTCCTTAAAGAGCGCAGAGCATCTTAATGACCATGCAAATATGTGGCGTATGACAGATGACTTCTGGGACAAGTGGGAGCTGCTTAGAGACATGTTTGAGCGTTGCCGCAACTGGCAGAATTTAAGACGTGACGGCGCATGGCCCGATTGTGACATGCTTCCCTTGGGCAAGCTTCGTGTCTGCGACGGCCATGGCGGCGAATGGTCGCGCTTTACAAAGGATGAACAGCTCACTCATATGGCGCTCTGGTCCATATTCCGTTCTCCCCTTTTCTTCGGCGGCGACATGACCATGAACGACGAATGGACAGACAGCCTTATGATGAACGAGGATTTGATTGAGCTCAACAAGTACTCCACAGACAACCATGAGCTTTACCGCGATGAAACAGGTGCTGTTGTATGGTACGCAAAGAGCACCAAGGACGATAGCTGCTATATTGCTCAGTTCAACATTTCCGACAAGGACATGACAATAAACACTCCTCTTTCCCTTATCGGAAAGGAAAAGGCAACATTGAAAAACCTCTTCACAAAGGAAGAAAGTGTTGCTGAAGACAGAATTTATTCTCTCGTACCCATGCACGGAGTAAAGATATACAAATTATTCTAATTTGTATATCTTTAAGTAATAGTAAATAAGTCAGGAAAAGACACGCTAACGCGTGTCTTTTTTATTGTATAAAGTTTCTTTTTATGCAAAGAATAACCCCGAGGTGATTTTATGCAACTAACAAAAAGCCAATATGCACGCTTCATAAGACAGCGTACTGACCCCACTTCAACTGCTGTAAACACCCTTAAGGCTTACGTAACCGGCGGGGCAATATGTGTGCTGGGGCAATATCTTAAAACCTTTTTTCTTTCGCTCAATTTGTCCGATGCTCTTTCCTCTACATCAGTAAGCATTTCACTGATTGCTCTTGCAGCCATTTTAACGGCTTTGCACATTTTTGACAACATTGCCCGCTTTGCAGGGGCAGGCACGCTTGTGCCCATAACAGGCTTTGCAAACAGCGTTGTGGCGCCTGCCATTGAATACAAGTCCGAGGGCTTTGTAACAGGTATTGCTCAGAAAATATTTGTAATTGCAGGTCCTGTCCTTGTGTACGGGGTGTTTTCAGCATCTCTTTGCGGGCTGATTTACTACATTTTTATGCTTTAGGAGGATATATGTCATTTACTGTTTCAGAGCGCTCCACGCTTTTTTTCCACAAGCCGCCTTCGGTTGCAACCTTTGCTTCGGTTGTAGGCAAAAAGGAGGGCGAAGGTCCCTACGGCAAAAGCTTTGACCGTGTTGAGTCCGATGCGTACTTCGGGCAAAAAACATGGGAATCGGCAGAAAGCACAATGTTCAAGGAGGCGGTCACAACCGCAATAGAAAAGGGCAGCTTCCGCACAAGTGACATTTCCTTTCTCGCCAGCGGTGATTTATTAAACCAATGCACAGCTACAGGCTATGCCGCAAGGCGCCTCAACATACCCTTTCTCGGACTCTACGGAGCATGCTCCACAATGGCAGAGAGCCTGTTTATCGCAGCGCTGCTTGTATCGGGCGGAGCAAAGAGGGCTCTGGCTGCAACCTCAAGCCACTTTTGTTCAAGCGAGAGGCAGTTCCGTTTTCCCCTGGAATACGGTTCCCAGCGTCCTCCCACCTCCCAGTGGACCGTTACGGGCGCCGGTGCCGTTATACTTGAAAGCGAAGGAAAAGGTCCCTATATAACCTGCGCTACCGCAGGCAAGGTTATCGACGCAGGGGTTTGCGATGCCAACAACATGGGCTGCGCAATGGCTCCCGCCTTCTGCGACACCGTAGTCCGCCACCTGAGCGCTTCCAAAAGCAAGCCGACGGATTACGACCTTATAATATCGGGGGACCTGGGCTACACGGGTAAAAGGGTTGCCTCGGACCTTTTAAAGCAGGAGTATCACATCAATATAGATGCTGTTTACTCCGACTGCGGCTGCATGATTTTTGACCCCAAAAAGCAGGATGTTCATTCAGGCGGGTCAGGGTGCGGTTGCAGTGCGTCAATGCTTGCAGGCTATATTCTGCCCCAAATGAAAAAGGGGCATTTAAACCGAGTGCTTTTTGTTGCAACAGGGGCCCTTATGAGCCCCACCATGAGCTGTCAGGGCGAAAGCATCCCCTCGATAGCCCACGCAATTGAATTCAACAACTGCGTATAAATACGCAGTTGTTGAATTCAAAGTGAAGAGTTAATAGTGAAAAGTGAAGAGTTTCGGAAATAATTCCGCAAGCGGAATTCCTTCTTTATTCGCTCTAATTATTCTTCATCATTTCGTACTTCTTTTTTGTTGCCAGTCCGCCGCGGATATGCCTCTCCTCCTTGTTGTGCTCCAGAACTTTTTTAACCTCGCTTGACAAGGCAGGGCTTATTTTTTCAAGTCTTGCGGTCACATCCTTATGCACACTTGATTTTGACATTGAAAACTTTTTTGCCGCATCCCGTACGGTGGCTTTATTTTCTATTATGTAACAGGCAAGGCTTCGTGCCCGATTTTCAATATAATCTTTCATGTTCTGTCCTCCCTTGTTTCCATTTATATGAAAACAAGGTGAAAATAGAACGCAAAAAAATGACGTGTCAGACACGTCATTTTTTATGCTTTACCTATTAAAAACCAAGCTTATGCTTGTGCCCTCGCCCTCAATGCTTTCAAGCTCTATTTCTGCATTGTGATACAGTGCACCGTGTTTTACAATTGCAAGCCCCAACCCTGTTCCCTCAACAGATTTCGAGTGGCTCTTATCCACGCGGTAAAAACGTTCAAAAACTCTTTCATGGTGAAGCGATGGAATTCCTATGCCCGTATCTGAAACTGTCAGCCTTATGGCTTTATCCGTTTGAGTTATTGTAACATTCACCTCGCCATGCTCCTTGTTGTACTTAACAGCGTTATCACAGAGGTTGAAAATCATTTCCTTTAGAATTTTACCCGAGCCTGTTATTACTGCCTCTTCACCATCGAGATTAAGTGTTATACCTCTTTTGTCGGCAATGGGCTTAAGGGTTTTAAGTGCATTTTCGCATACCGCCCTTAAGCTTACCTCGTCCTTTTCTTCACCTGCAGGCTTTTCACTTATTTCGCTTATTTTGATAATATCTGAAACAAGTCCTGTCAGGCGCTGTGCCTCGTCATAAATTGACTGTGAAAAATCCACAATTGTTTCCATGGGCATGTCGCCTGCCTTAATCATTTCTGCAAATCCTGAAATTGATGTAAGAGGTGTCTTAAGCTCGTGAGATACATTGGATGTAAACTCGCGCCTCAGCTGTTCGCGTTTTTCGCGTTCAGTCACATCGACAATCATTATAACCGCGCCTATAACCTTGTTTTCTTCATAAACAGGTGTAGCAATAAGGTCGTAGCTTCTGTCTTCAAATAAAAGTGTTTCCTCGCATCGCTCACCACTGATAGCCTTGTTCACTACATCACGGAAGCTCTTTTTTCTGTTTATAACCAGAATGCTTGTGTTTGCAATTTTTTCAATGCCCAGAAGTCTCAGTGCCGCTTTGTTGTACATGAGTACATTTGTATAGGCATCAATCATCAGAAGACCTTCACTCATGTTTTCGGTAATAAGTCTGAACTCTTCCTGCTTTTGCATGGCTTCCTTTATCTGATTGTCGATAGTTATTTTCTGCGCCGATAGCTTTCTCAAGAGCGGTGTGAGTTCGTCGTACACAACATTACTTGCAGGGTTTTCAAGATCAAGATTATTGATAGGCTTCACAATTGCATTTGAAACCCTTTTGGATAAAAGAAACGATAAAACCAATGCCACAATAACAATCAGAATAAGAGGCTGCAAGAGCTCTATGAGAACAACTACTACCGAGTTTTGTGTTGTGGAAACACGAAGTATGCTTCCGTTTTCCATCTTAACCGCATAGTACAGAGTTCTTTCCATTAAAGTGTCGGAATATCGGCTACTGGTGCCCCAGCCCTGCTCCATGGCATCTTTAATTTCTTTTCTGTCAGAGTGATTGTCAAGATTTGAAATATCCGCCAGAGTATCGGCAATAACAATACCATTTTTATCAACAAGTGTAATTCGCTTGTTATTATTATTAAAATTATGGATAACCTGCTTTCCGTCGGCTTCAACTGCGTAGGAAATATATATTGCTTCACTTTTTAACTCCTGCACAATCTGGTCTTCAAACTGGTTAAAGAGCATGCCGAAAATCATCCCCACCGTTATGAAAAGCACAAGCATTGAGGTGAGAAAGCCCGATAAAAATATCTTTTTATTCATTCACTTCCCTCCCCAGCTTATAGCCTATGTTTTTAACTGTATGGATCAATTCGCCTGCACTCTTTAATTTAACTCTCAGTTTTCTTATATGCACATCAAGTGTTCGGGATTCGTCGTAAAATTCTCCCCATACTTTACTCAGCAAGGTATCGCGCTTGACAACCTTGCCCTCTGCCTCCAGAAGTGCCACAAGGAGAGAATATTCCTTATAGGAAAGTGTAACCTCTTCTCCGTCCACCTCTATAATATGCTTTGATGGGTTTACATAAAGATTTGCCACACGGTATTCCTTATCGCTTTTAACCTTTCCGTAACGGCGCAGCACCGCACGTATACGTGCAACCAGCTCCGTAACACCAAAGGGCTTTGATATATAATCGTCGGCGCCCATGTCAAGTCCTGTTACAGTGTCGTATTCACTCGCCTTGGCAGTCAATATAACAACAGGGATATTTTCGTATTTCGTGTCGTTCTGCAAGGTTTCAAGAATATTCAATCCGTCCTCCTCAGGAAGCATTAAATCAAGCAAAAACAAATCCGGAGGGCAGTTATCTGCATTAAGTTCCGCCCAGAATTCGCCGGGGCGCCCAAAGTCTTTAACCTCATAGCCCTCTTTTGCCAGGGCATAACACACAAGTTTGCGTACATTAGTGTCATCTTCCACAAAATAAATCATCCTGAACACCTCCACACTCATTATATATCATTCAATTTTCAAAATCAATTTTTTCTGCATAAATATGACTTCCTGTTATGGAATAAATAACCCACTCGGCAATATTTTCAGCATGGTCGCCTATTCTTTCAAAATATTTTGCTACCATAACCATATCAACAAGAGCCTCCGCGTCATCGCCGCCCTTCTGCACCTCTTCAATAAGCTCATGCTTCACCTTTTTGAAAAGGTTATCCACAACATCGTCGTGGTGTATTACATTGCGTGCAGCTTTAATATCCTTCTTAACAAAAGCGTTTATGCTTTCACCCACCATTTTCATGGTTTCCTTTGCCATGTCCGCTATATGCACCTTACCGCTGATACCGCTGTTCTCAATGTAAATGGCAATGGATGCAATGTCAAGTGCCTGATCGCCTATTCTTTCCATGTCAGAAATCATTTTCAATGCCGAGGATATAACCCTCAAATCGCTTGCCACGGGCTGTTGCTGCATCAACAGGCGCATACAAATGCTCTCAATTTCTCTTTCCTTTTGATTTATCTGCTTTTCTGTTTCCTCAACGGTTTCGCGGAGAGCTTTTTCGCTGTCAAAAAGATATTTTACACTATTTTCTATGGCCTCCTCGCACAATGCGCCCATTGTTATCAGCTCATTATTCAATTCGTCAAGTTGCTGTGCAAACCTCTGTCTCATCAGCCAAACCTCCCTGTTATATAATCTTCTGTCCGCTTGTCTTTAGGATAGGAGAACATTTTCTCCGTACTGTCAAACTCCACAATCTCACCCATAAGGAAAAACGCTGTTTTATCGGCAATTCTTACCGCCTGCTGCATGTTATGTGTTACCATTACAATTGTATATTTTTCCTTCAGTTCAATTACAAGGTCCTCAATTTTTGATGTGGATATGGGGTCAAGAGCGCTTGTGGGTTCGTCCATAAGGATAACCTCAGGCTCTACAGACAAGGCTCTGGCAATGCAAAGCCTCTGTTGCTGACCGCCGCTCATGCCTAACGCACTCTTTTTCAATCTGTCCTTGCATTCGTCCCATATTGCCGCCTGTCTGAGAGATTTTTCCACAATTTCGTCCAGCTTGACCTTTGATTTTACGCCGTGAATTCTCGGTCCGTACGCAATATTGTCGTAAATGCTCATGGGGAAGGGATTGGGCTTTTGGAAAACCATGCCCACCCTTTTTCTTAAAATATTAACGTCCATATTTTTATAAACGTCCGTTCCGTCCAAAAGTATTTCCCCTTTAATGTTGCAGCCTTCAACTAAGTCATTCATGCGGTTAATGCTTTTTAAAAAGGTGGACTTACCGCAACCTGAAGGACCTATAAGTGCGGTTATTTCCCTTTCGGAAAGACTTATATTTATTTCTTTAAGTGCCTGATTTGTTCCATACCATAAATTCAGATTTTTTGCATCAATTTTATTTTTCATGGGTTAGCCCCTTTCTTTTTCAGAAGTTTTGCCGCTATTTTTGCACTTATGTTTATAACAAAGGTAAGTACAAGAAGTATCGCTGCAATAGAAAATGCAATTTCAAACTCACCGCGCTCCTTTGCATACATATACAGGGCAACAGTCAGGGTAGAGCCTGCCTTTTTTGGCAAAAAGAACTCACCTATGCCAAGCACCTCGTTTGCCATGCCGGCAGTAAAGAGCAGTGCCGCACTCTCGCCCACAATTCTGCCCACGGAAAGAATACAACCTGTTACAATTCCGTCAATTGCAGAGGGCAGTACAACAGACTTTATCATGTACCACTTGCCTGCACCTAATGCAAGTGAGCCTTCCCTGTAGCCATTGGGCACGGTCTTTAAACTTTCCTGCGTTGTTCTTATAATAGTGGGCAGGGTCATTATAACCAAGGTAAGACTGCCTGCAATAAGGCTTGTTTCCAGTTTAAGAAATGTTACAAATATGAGCATTCCCACCAAGCCGTAAATAATTGAAGGTATGCCTGAAAGCGTTTCAGTTGCAAGCTCAATTATGCGCACAACTTTTTTATTTGTGGCGTATTCGTTAAGGTAAATTGCCGCACCCACACCTATGGGCAGAACAATAATAAGAGTTATTAAAATAATGTACACCGTATTTAAAATATTGGGCAGTATACCCACGGTGCCGTAAAGTAAGCTGGGCTTATTCGTGAGAAAATCTAAATTTATTCCACCCAAGCCACGGTAGAGTATGTAGCCGATTACACCTGCAAGAATGAGCAAAATAACGCCTACAGCCATATACATCAGCCCATTTAAAATAACACATTTAAGTTTTCTCTTGCCTGAGATTTTTTCTGTCACATTAACCCTCCTTATCTCTTTTCACCACAAAATTAAGTATGAGGTTTATTATCATTATGAACACAAATAGTACCAGCGCCACAGAAAACAGCGCTTCCCGCTGAAGTCCCGAGGAGTACGACATTTCGCTTGCCACGGCAGTTGTCAGAAAGCGCACGCTTTTAAATAATCCCGGCATATTTGCCACATTACCCGACACCATCATAACAGCCATTGCTTCGCCTATGCTTCTGCCTATACCAAGAACCACGCCTGTCAATATGCCGCTTTTTGCAGCGGGAACAACAACCTTGAACACTGTTTCCGTTTTGCTTGCTCCCAGCGCTAAAGATGCCTCTTCGTACTCTTTTGGCACAGCACGTATTGCAGTTTCCGATACAGAAATAACCCCCGGCAGTATCATTACACCAAGAACAATTATTGCGGAGAATAAGGTTGCGCCGTCAGGCAGATTGAACGCCTCACGTACAAAAGGCACAATTACAATCATACCTACCAGACCGTAAACAACAGAAGGAATGCCCGAAAGAAGGTCAACCGCACCTCTTATGAAGGATGCCATCTTGCCGTTTGCCATTTTTGCTATAAATATTGCGCAAAGAATGCCGATTGGCACCCCAAGAATAACCGCGCCCACTGTTCCGTACACCGAAGTTAAAATAAAAGGTAAAATGCCAAAGGAAGGTGTTTGGGCAGTAGATGCCCAAACCCTTCCGAAAAGAAATTCTGCTATGCCGATTTTACCGATTGCAGGAGTTCCCTGCATTACTAAAAACCCGGTAATAAGAACAACAAAGGCTATTGCTAAAAATCCGCAGAGTGTGAATATAACACTTGTAAGCTTTTCAATAAAATCTGCCGCTCTTTTCATAGGTCACTCCTTACCTTTTTACAGGTACTGCACCTGCACTTATAATAAATTCGTCTGCTTCTTTGCTTGTTGCAAAGTTGAAAAATGCCTGTGCGCTTTCGCTTAATTCACTATTCTTCTTTGTTACGAATATAAAATTACGCTGAATTTTGTACTTACCGCTCTGGATAGTTTCTGTTGAGATCTTAACTCCCTCTACGCTTATTGCCTTTACAGTATCCTTAACGCTTGCAAGTGATGCGTAACCGATTGCATTGGGGTTTGATGCAACACTCTGTACTACGTCACCTGTGCTTGTTAATTCCTGGTTGTATTTGCACATATCCTCCGTGTCTGTGATAGACTCAAAACCGTCACGTGTTCCGCTTGCTGCTTCACGCCCGATTAATACGATAGGTGCATCAGCACCGCCAACCTCACTCCAGTTAGTAATTTCGCCCTTATAAATTGCGCCAATCTGTTCTATAGTAAGGTCAGAAACCACATTTTCGGGGTTAACGATTACGGCGATACCGTCAATGGCAACAACTGTGCCATTGAGGTTTTCTGCCTCTTCGCTCTTTAAGTTACGGCTGGAGAGCCCAATGTCACATCTGCCTTCCAACACAGCCTGAATACCTGAGCCTGAGCCTGTGGGATTGTATGTAACCTTTACATTCTCATTTTCTTCCATATAAGCTTCACTGAGATAGCCTATTACCTTTTCCATAGATGTGGAGCCGTCTGTTGTGACTGTAGCTTCCGAATTGCCCGTGCAGCCTGCAAGGCATGCAATTGCAAGGACTACTGCAACAATACATGTTAATTTCTTCATGATAAAAATCACTCCTTAAATTTTTTATTTTCCTGAGTACGGCTTCATTTTAAATCAATATATGTTAATTGTGAAACTGATAGTATGTAAATTCCGCGTAAAAAAACAAGCGCACTAACGTACGCTTGTTTTAATTTCACCGTTTTCCACCGTAAAGTCCACAAACTCGGGTCTTTCACCGCGTATAACAATCTCGGCTAATCTGTCTTCTATTTCTTTACTTACAAGCCTGCGGAGCGGCCTTGCGCCCATCGCAGAATCAAAGCCCTTTTCACAAAGGATTTCCTTCACCTCGTCGCTGACAGATATGTTCATACCACGTTCAGATGCCATTGAGGCAATTTCGCCTATCATGAGCTCAACAATCTCAATAAGCTCGTTCTTTGAAAGGGGATTGAACACAATAACCTCGTCAACACGGTTTAAAAACTCGGGGCGGAGGAACTTTTTCAAGGCTTCCATTGCTCTTGTTTTAGAAGCATCTGCCTCTGTTTTGCCGAAGCCCAACGCAGATGAGGAATAGCTGCTGCCTGCGTTACTTGTCATAACAATAACAGTGTTTTCAAAGCTTACCACCTTGCCGTGGCTGTCCGTTACCCTGCCGTCGTCAAGTATCTGGAGCATAATGTTCATCACATCGGGATGCGCCTTTTCAATTTCATCAAAAAGGATTACGCTGTAGGGCTTTCGTCTTACCTTTTCGGTAAGCTGACCTGCATCGTCGTAGCCCACATAGCCCGGAGGCGAGCCTATAAGCCTACTAACCGCATGCTTTTCCATGTATTCTGTCATGTCAACACGGATTAAAGCCTCTTCGCTTTCAAAAAGCTCACACGCCAATGCCTTAACGGTTTCTGTTTTACCAACACCTGTGGGACCTACGAAAATAAAGCTTGCAGGACGCTTCTTTTTGGAGAGCGCAGCTCTTTTTCTGCGAATTGTGCGTGCAACCGCATTAACAGCATCGTTCTGACCGATTATCCGCTTGTGAAGGTTATCCTCAAGCTCTAAGAGCCTCTTTGTTTCTTCCTCGGTTATTTTCTTGACGGGGATTTTTGTCTGCAGCTCAATAACCGTTGCAATATCCTCAACAGTAAGGTACACATCCTCCATGTCCTCTGTTATCTTGTCAATGGACTGCTGTATGGAGCATTCCTGCATTTTTAAGTCAGCCGCCTTCTGATAATCCTCGATAGAATCCTCGTTTGCGGCTGTATCCTTTTCCTTTTTTATAAGCTCAAGCTGCTTCCTTAATTCAAAAATTGTTGCCAATGCCTTGTTTTTCAAATTCGCACGGCTTCCCGCCTCGTCGATAAGGTCAATTGCCTTGTCGGGTAAAAAGCGGTCTGTTATATATCTTTCGGAAAGGATGGCTGCCTTTTCGATAACCTCGTCTGTTATCTTGACCTGGTGGTAATTTTCGTAATAGCCTCTGATACCTTTTAAAATTTCAATTGTTTCGGCAACGGAGGGCTCTTCGATAATAATGGGCTGAAATCTTCGCTCGAGAGCGCTGTCCTTTTCAATGTGCTTGCGGTATTCAGAAAGGGTTGTTGCACCTATAACCTGAATATCACCGCGTGCCAAAGCCGGCTTTAGGATATTAGCCGCACTCATTGCGCCCTCTGCATCGCCTGCGCCCACAATGTTGTGAAGCTCGTCAATAACAAGGATAATGTTTCCCAGCTTTTTAACCTCGTCCACAATTGCCTTGAGCCTTGCTTCAAACTGACCGCGGTACTGCGTGCCTGCTACAATTGCCGTAAAGTCTAAAAGATAAACCTCTTTGTCTCTAAGCTTTACTGGCACCTGATTTGAAACAATCCTTTCAGCTAAGCCCTCGGCAACGGCTGTTTTACCAACACCGGGCTCACCGATAAGCGCAGGATTGTTCTTTGTTCTGCGGTTTAAAACCTGAATCATTCTGTCAATTTCTTGATCTCTGCCGATAACCTTGTCAAGTTTACCTGCCATGGCTTTTTTGGTGAGGTTTTCGCCGTAGGAGTCAATAATCCGCTTATCCTCCTCACCCTTTTTGCCTCTTTTTTCCCTCTTTGCGGAGGGATGCGGCGGCATCATGGGCTTTTCTCCGCCACCCGAGAACAAATTATTCATAATGCTCATAATTCCTCCGGATATATCCTCTGTGGGCAAATCAGCTGAATTAATTGCATCCATCATTTCGTTTTCTATCATAGAGAGCTCTTCGGGGTTGATGTCGCCCATCATTTTGCCTAAATTAAGCCCCATTTCCTTGGCGCAGGGCAGGCAAAGGCTCTCGTTTACACTTTTATCGCCTTCCATACGAGTCATAAATATCATCGCAGGATTTTTCTTACACCGTGTACAAAGCATAGTATCATACTCCAATAATTTATTGTAGACTAAAGTATATCACAATTACATAAAAAGTCAAATTAACATTTTGTAAAGTTACCTTAATTTAACGAAATTTTAATACTTATTTAGTCGAATTTTTATTGAAGTTTTCCTTGCAATATGATATGCTGATATGTAGAAGATATTTTTTATGGAGGATTACATAATGAAAAAACGAATTATTGCTCTGGCAGTTTCCTGCGCTATGCTTCTGGGCTCCGTAAGTGCCCTTGCAGCATCGAGCTTTTCCGATGTCAATCAGTTCCACGCATGGGCAGAGCCTCAGATTGAAGCCATGACTACGTTGGGCATTATAAAAGGCTATACAGACGGCACCTTCCGTCCGGAGCGCGCCATCACAAAAACAGAAGCGTTAGTTCTTACTGCCCGTGTTGCAGGCTACATCACCGAGGACTATTCAACCTTCAAGGAAATGGCGGCAGAGCGTTATAAGGATGTTGTGAGCGCATACAACACGCTCTATCCCAACGAGGTTGCATACCTTCTTTACAAGGGTGTGCTCACAGAAGAAGAGCTTGCGGGCTACATTGCAGAAGACCGCGCAAACTCACCTCTTCTCCGCTATGAAATGGCAATCCTTTTAACAAAGCTTATCCGTGCCGATGGAAGCATCAACAAAAGCGGCACATACACACTTACATATTCCGATGCAGGTGAAATTCCCTATACGGCAACACCCTATGTTGAATACGTTACAAATGCTTCTCTCATGCAGGGTATATACGACCCCGAGCACCCTGAGGACATTTACTTCAAGCCTTACGACTCTGTAACAAGAGCTCAGATGGCAGTGCTTTTGTACCGTGTGCTCGACAAATTCGAAACAAGTGTATCCTTCGGCAAAATCGTGGGCAAAAACAAAACAAACAACACAATAACCTTCAGCAACGCTTCGGGAACACCAACAATTTACGCTGTTCCCAAGGACGTAAACCTTTATGTTGACGGTTATGAAACAGATAACGTAAAGGCAATTGCCACAGGTGCAGACGTGGCATTCTTCTACATAAACAACACTCTTGCAGATATTGAAGTTGTCAACACCGAGGACAACCGCTGGAACGGCGTTGAAAAGGAAGATGCAGTTTTTGTTCCCGTTGACCCTGTTGAAGGCGTAATTACAACAATAACTCTCAGTGACGAGTGCTCTGTTGTGGTTAACGATGTGGAATACACCCTTTCTGCCGCATCGGCAATTTACGTAAATCACGTGGCATCCACAGTTTATGATTTGCGTGTGGGCTACAACGTAAAGCTTGAATTTGCAAACGGCAAGGTGGTTGTTGTATATGCAACAGCACCCTCCGATGCATATACAGAAACAGTTATTGCGGAAGGCATAGTCACAAAGCTCAGCGTTACAAACCGTCAGGTTTATCTGTCTGTTACAAATTCCGAAACAGGTGCAGTGAGCGAAAAGTCCTTGTACATTGAAACAGGCGCCGCTATTTACAACGGCATTTCCGGCGAAAAGGTTGATTTTCTCGCCCTCGAGCCTGCAGACCACATTATCGCAACAGGCACAATAAAGGACGGCATTATCTATGCTTCCAAAATCGTAATCAGATAGGAGATTTTCAGTTATGCAAAGACGTGACAAAACAAATTATTATCTTGATATTGCAACAGTTGTTTTAGAGCGAGGCACATGCCTCCGCCGCAACTACGGTGCAATCATTGTAAAGAATGATGAAATTATTTCCACAGGCTACACAGGCGCACCCCGCGGCAGAAAGAACTGTATCGACCTGGGCTACTGCCGCCGTAACGCAATGAACATTCCCCGCGGTCAGCGCTATGAGCTCTGTCGCAGTGTTCACGCCGAGGAAAACGCTATTATTTCCGCTTCCCGCCGTGACATGATGGGTGCAACCTTGTATCTTGCAGGAAAGGATATGGAAACAGGCGAATACGTTGCAGGCGCATCAAGCTGTGCAATGTGCAAGCGGGCAATCATCAATGCAGGCATTGAAAAGGTTATTATCCGTAACACAGACGATAAATACGCAGTTGTGGATGTTCAGTCATGGATTGAAAACGACGACTCCATGGGAGAGACATTGGGCTATTAAAAGAGTGGAATTCTGAATGCAGAACGCAGAATTTATGAAAGGTTTTTGCTTTTTGCAAAAGCCTTTCTTTTTATAAAACATTTTTAATCATACAACAAAGTTGCCTAAAACCCATGTTCGTATAGTACGGGGACATTTCCAACCCTGTAGGGGCGGGTTTCCATGCCCGCCCGTAAATAAACGTGTACATCGGGAGGGCACAGAGACCCTCCCCTACATTAAAAACGAATGAGCGGATGTGTCCCCGTTCATTAAAAAAGGAGAATGAAAATGAAAAGAGAAAAAATTTACTTGACCTCAGGCTGGAAATTCCACCGCGGTGAAGAGCCAATGGCTTTTTACAAGGGCTTTGACGACACCGCGTGGCGCACAGTCACCGTTCCCCATGATGCAAGCGTTGAATGTGAGTTTGACAAAACCCATTCCTCGGGCACAGGCTATCTCCCAGGCGGACGCATGCACTACCGCAAACGTTTTACCCTGCCCCAAAAATGCGGCAAGGTATATATAACCTTTGAAGGTATTTACAACAATTCCAAGGTGTGGTTTAACTCCAACTACCTTGGCAAACGCCCCTACGGCTATTCAACCTTCACTTATGATGTAACGGAGTTCACAAGTGACGAAAACGTTGTAAGCGTAATGGTCAACCGTGACGAAACAGCTGATTCACGTTGGTTTACGGGCACAGGCATTACAAGGCGTGTGTATGTAACAGTATGCGACAAAATCTCCGTGGTGCCCGACAGCCTTTTTATTACAACACCTTTGGTAACTGATGAGGAGGCGAGTGTTAAGGTTGAATGTGAAACAACGCTACCGGCTCAAATTATCAACACAATTATTGATAAAAACGGCAACGAGGTTGTAAAAGGAGAAGGCACCCTCACAGTAAAAAGCCCCTCCCTCTGGAGCCCCGAAAACCCCTATCTTTACACAATGAAAACCGAGGTTGTGGTTGACGGTACTGTTACAGACACTGTTTACACTCCCTTTGGCATTCGCTATTTCAACTTTGACCCCGACCGTGGCTTTTTCTTAAACGGTGTGCACACCCTTCTTAAGGGTGTTTGTGTGCATCACGATGCAGGCACTTTGGGTGCAGCAGTGCCCAAGGAGGTATGGCGCGACAGGCTTTTGAAGTTAAAGGAATGCGGTACCAATGCGCTCCGTACAAGCCACAATCCTCCCGACCCCGAGCTTTTGGATTTGTGCGACGAATTAGGCTTTATAACCATGGACGAAGCCTTTGACGAATGGGAAGGTCCCAAGAACAAATGGTGGCAGGGTCACAACGTGTATCCGCCCAAGCGCTTCGGCTATTTTGAAGATTTCCCCGAATGGGGCGAAAAGGACATTAAGGCAATGGTTATGCGCGACCGTAACCACCCCTCCATTGTTATGTGGTCCATCGGCAATGAGGTTGACTACCCCAATGACCCCTACTGTCACCCCTCGTTTTCATCTATGACAGGCAACAACGATGCCAATAAGCCCGAAATTGAAAGAATGTACGACCCCAATAAGCCCAACGCTGAGCGCTTGGCAGTAATTGCTCGTCAGCTTGTTAAATGGGTTAAGGAATGTGACACAACACGTCCTGTTACGGCAGCGCTGGCATTCCCCGAGCTTTCCACAAACACTGGCTATTTTGAGGCACTTGACATTGCAGGCTACAACTATAAGGAGCACCTCTATGAGGATGACCACAAGCGCTTCCCCACCTCTGTTATATACGGCAGCGAAAATTCCCATTCCTGGAAGGCATGGAAAGCAGTTGCCGACAACGATTATATATGCGGACAGTTCCTCTGGACAGGCATTGACTACATGGGCGAGGCTCACGGCTGGCCCGTGAGAGCATCTATGCCCGGTCTTATTGATATGGGCGGCTTTAAAAAGCCTAACTGGCACTTCAGAAAAACCCTTTGGGACAGTGCTCCCTACATCTACATTTTCACCCGCGAAAAGCGCGAGGAGGGCGAAAACCGCCCCCGCCGTCGCCGTCCGGGCAGATGGTTCTGTGAGCACTGGAACTTTGACGAGGGTACAAGCTGCGAGGTTGTCGCATACACAAATGCACCCGAGGCGGAGCTGTTCTTGAACGGCAAATCCTTAGGGGTTAACAAGGCCGACAACGAAGAGCACGGCAACATGATTGTATGGGAAACACCCTTCGAGGCGGGCGAATTAAAGGCTGTTATAAATGGTGCCGAGTACGTTCTTAAAACAACCCTTGAGCCCGTTAAAATTGCCCTTACAGCACAAAAAACAGCACTTGTTGCCGACAGCTACGATACAATCCGTATTGACGTTTCCCTTCTTGATAAGGACGGCAACAAGGTAAACTGCAGCGATAATGTTATCACTGCACAGCTTTCGGGGTTATCTTCCACAATTGCAGGCATAGAAAACGGCTGTGGCTTTGATGTAACGCCCTATTCGTCGCCTTCAAGAAAGCTTCACAACGGCAATGCGGTTATATATGTTAAGAGCACAGACATTGCAGGCGAAAGCGTATTGACAGTTACCTCCCCCGGTATAGAGCCCGCATCAATTACAATTGTAACAAAATAATATTGAAAAAAGTCATTGCGTTCGCAATGACTTTTTTGCACCACTTATTTCTTTGCACAAAAAAGCTCTCCATAAGGAGAGCTTTTTGTTTTAATTGATTATTCTGTAACCAAGCTGGAACCGTCAAATGTAAGAGTATATGTACCATCATTGTTGTCAACAACGCTTACAAGAGTGTTTATCTTGCTGTTGTTATTGTTGATTCTTACATATGTGCTGAAGAGTTCTGTGTTAATCTTCGCATCACCTGTTGCCTTAAGTGTACATGTGTATGTTGTACCATTTGTGGAGGCATCTGTTACTGTGAAGAATGTTGTGTTGTCAGTACCTGTGTACTTATCACTCTTAGCAAGAACACCTTCGTTGATAACAAGTCTTACACCTACCTGGTTAACGTAACCGTTAAGTACCTTTACAAGTACATCGGGCATTGTTTCGTAGTTTGTATCGCTGTTCTTGTCAGCTTCTTCGCCGTAGCTGCCGTTGTAGCCTGTAGCAAGAAGACCGGAAGCTACCTGATAGATGCTTCTTGTTACTTCACTACCGTAGTACTTTGTACCGTTGATAGATACATAAGGCTTAGCTGTGAAGTTACGGTTGTAGTTACTTACTGCAAGGTTTGTAAGAGCAGAAGTGAACACTTCATCCTTTACCTGCCACTTGTCATCAGCAGTGGGAATATCAACAACCTTATCACTGGATTCAGCTGTGATTTCAACACCAAATGTTGCACCATCAATAGCTGCAAGAGAGTCTGTCTTGTCAACTGTTGTGATGAAACGAAGACCGCTGTTACCTGCAACTGTGCCGTCAGCATTTACACCGTCGCCGATACGTACCTGTGCACCGTCAACCATTGTAACACCGAGAGACGCTACGGAGTATTCAGCTTTAGAAGAAGGTGTAAGTGTTACCCAACCATCAGCATTTGTTGTGTAAACGTTTGTACCGTCTGTAAACGCGATAAGGTTTGCACCTGTTTCACGAACCTTGATTGTGGAGCCTTCGGGAACTAAAATGCCGTCTGCAGCGTCTGCAGTTACGTCCTTACCGCCCTTTACAACCAATGTTGCACCGGAAACGGAAACTGTGTTAGCGTCTACAATTTCAAGGTAAGCTGCCTTACCTTCGTATGCGCCGCCTGCAACTGCCTTTTCACGGTCAGCTACATAAGCACCCGCTGTAGGAGCGTAAAGTGTGAATGTGATTGTGTCGCCTGTAGCAGCCTTTACAAATTCTGTTACGTCAACTTCAATCCATGTGTTAACTTCACGTCTGCCGTCTGTAGCATCGCCAACAGCTGTGAACATTGTGTCGGACCATACAACGCCTGTTGTGTTAGTAAGGCTGGATGCTGCATAACCTGCCGCTTCGTCAACTGTTACGTCTGCAACATTAACCGCAAGCTTCATGCTACCGTTTTCAAGGTTCTGGTTAGCCTTTGCAACGTAAAGGTGGAGTTTAACAGCCTTGCCTTCAGCTACTTCGGGAACATTGAACATAAGAACGGGGATTCTGGGAGAACCAACGTTACCGCCGTTATTAGCCATTACTGCATCGCCTGCTGCGTCAGCATCGCCAGGGTCAGAAATACCAGAGGAACCAACGAAGAGTAAGTTTTCTGTGTTGTTGCAGTCTGTAGAAGCATCGTTGTTACCGAATGTATCGGCAAGGACTGCATTTTCACTTACAACTGTAACATCAACTGTGAATGTTGTTGTCGTGTCGCTTTCAACTGCTGTGTGGCTACTTGCTACTGTGCTGTTAAGGATGTATGCCTTATCAGTCGCTTCAAGGTAGAAGTCGCCTGCAGGTACAGAGTAAACTACCTGACCGTAGGGAACGAGTTCTGTTGTTGTGTAAATTGTTGTGCCGCCTGCAACGTAGTTAACTGTGTATTCCTTACCGGGAGCAACTCTTGTTGCAAGGATAACGTCTGCAAGAGCAGTTGTGTCAATGCTGATAGCTTCGCCTACAGCTGCTGTCTGGTAAACCTGTGTACCGTCGCTGGACAAGAGTACGTCAACTGTTGTTGTGTCTGTGCTCAACTTGGGGAATGTAACATTAACTGTACCTGTGGGCTGAACACTGTCACGGTTGAACTGCATGAGGTCAAGTGTGTAAGCTGTGTTAGCTGTGTATTCTACACCGTCAATTGTGTATGTAGCTGTTGTAGCTGTGGGTTCAACTGTCCACTTTGTGGAGTAGGGAACGTTTGCCTGTGCACCTGTAATTGTTACATTGTCATCCGTTCTTGTGAATGTACCATTGAATGTAGAGCTGCTGTTTGCACCTGTACGGTTGAAGCTGTTAAGTGCAGGATAGTACAAATCAATGTCAGAAACAGAGTCGTTCATCAAGAGAACGTCACCCTTACCATAGCTCATCCAGTTGTAGAAGCCGGATTCGTTAATCCAGTTGGGGTTGTTTTCTGCAGCTGCGTCAAGAAGTGAATCACCAATACCAATAAATGATACAGGTGTTGTGTATGCATGAATTGTAGAAATTGTAGCACCATCTGAAAGGTTAGAATATGTGCTGTCAAGGTAACTTACAACATCACTGTAGCTTGAATCATTTGTGTATGTAACATCATTGTTCAAAGCGCTTCTGTTATAGAATGTATTGCCCTGGCAGTTAACAGCTCTGCCCTTACCAAAGGGAATAATAACAGCATTTGTACCATAGTTTGTCAAATCACCATACTTTAAATCCCAAGTGCTTTCTCCGAGATTTCTGGGGAAGAAATCATCAAGACCTGTGTCCGCGAAGAGTTCAACAAGTGCGTCATATACGTACTGGTTATCGTCACCTTCATCGGGACCATAGTAAGTTTCGTTATCTGTGATAACATCATAATGACCTGTTGCGCTACCGCCGTAAAGAGCGTCACGAACTGTCTGGAAGTCAAGGATAATAACTTCACCGGGGTTTTCCTTTGCCCACTGTGCCATACTGATTGCAACGTCACGGAAGTTTTCAAACGCGGGACCGTGTGTTGTTGCAAATGTACCATCATTCTGTCTGGAAAGACGAACGTCGAAGTAACGTACACCTGCGTTAAGCTGGTCAACTACTCTTACAGACTGTGTCTGAGAGTTATCAACTGTAGTAGAGTCTGTGCTTGTTGCACCTGTATCGCCGTAAAGCGCACCACCATCATTTCTGAAACCTGTGTTATCATCAGCGAAAGCGTCATGAGAACCGATGTACTTGGACTGTGTAATCCAGTTATCGTCTGTGAAGTTGTTTCTCATGTACCAGGAACCGATGGAAGTTGTTGTAGCTTCGTATGTAGCTGTAACTGTTGTGCCGGAGATAGTTCTTGTCTTCATGATGTGACCATCATAATGAGGAATGGGGAACTCTTCAGCACTTGTGTAGCTTGTTGTGTAAGTTTCACTTACGCTACCTGTTGCAACAAATGTGATTGTTGTGAATGCATCTGCCTGGTTGGGAGCGTAAACCTTAATGTTGGAAAGAGTAGCTGCACCGCCTCCACCGTTAGATGTTACAACAATAGTATTGATTAAATCAGAACTTGTTCTGTAACCATAATCGTCACAAGTAAATACTACTTCCTTTGTTACTGTATCATAAACTACAAGGTCGTATGTATCTGTTGCGTTATCAACATTACTGTGAATTAAGAAACGATATTTCTTATTTGTTTCAAACTGAACGTCTGTCTGAGCTTCGGGCTGTGCACGGAAGTAACCGTTGCCCTGGTTATCCCAACCAAGACCAATCTGACCGCCGCCCCAAAGTGCGCCATCCTTACCTGTGTAAATCCAAAGATCCTTAAAGGATGTTGCAACAAGGTCAAATTCAACATAGAAATCACCTGTTACATCAACGGGGAAGTTAGCTGTCGCACCACTTGAATCGCCTGTGAAATCATCAACTTCAAAGGTCATGGGAAGAACATCAACTGTAACTGTACCGTTGATGGTCTTACCGTCGATTGTAACTGTACCGTCGATTGTATGTGTACCTGCAGTAAGTCCTGTTGCATCTTCCCAAACTGCGCCGTCAACAACTGTTGTAGAACCTGCACCTGTTACTGCTGTAACCGTTGTGGAAAGAACAGGGTCGTTACCTGCAATTACTGTAACGGGTGTACCTGTAAAGCCTGTATATGCGTCAGTTGTGTATGTAAGTGTAACAACGTCGTTGTTGCCTACAACTGTGTAGTTTGCGGGGTTACTGCTGTCAAAGGAATAGGGGTTGCCGTTGTATGTAATAGCACCTGTATAAGCAGAAAGGTCAATTACATCACCAACAATACCTGTGATTGTAACAGCTGTCTGGATTTCTGTAGAAGTGTTGGAAGAGTCAACAAACTTGATTGTTGTGTTTGCAACCTTACTGGAGTCAACTTCTACTTCGTAAAGACCGAAGTTGGAAAGTGTCACGCCACCACTCCATGCAGCGACAAAGTTCGCATACTTATAATTACCTGTGTTTGTGAATGTCACAAGGTTTGTACCTTCAACAACACTCTGACCTGTTTCAACGTCACCTGCACCTGCACCGGAAAGCATGCAGTCGTTGTTGCTCTTGAAGTCGTTACCTAAAGAGAATCTCTGCCACTTCTTGTCTGTTCCGGCCTGGTTCTGTGTATATACAAATGTATATGTCTTGCCATTTTCAATAGCCCAGCTTCTCTGAATTGTAAGGTTGCTACCACTACCGCCGTTACCAACAAGGTAAACAGAACCAGCAGAAGCATCTGTTGTGAAGTTTGATGCACTTGCCGCACTACCGTCAGCTGCATACCAACCATTGATACCTTCAGCAAAGTTACCGTTGGGGATAAGGTTAGCACTGGTTACCTTATAAGGTGTACCATTGTTTGTAAATTCTGTACCAACGGGATACTGGCTCCAGTTTTCAACAGCTGTCATAGCGATTGTTGCGCTATCAGAAAGTGTCTGCGCTGCAGCCTTGTAAAGAGTATTTGTACCGTTACCGGGGCTGTAGTAGTAAGCATCGAAATCAGCTGTAGATGTTACGCTTGTGTCGATTGTCTTTGTCTGTGTCTTAACTGTTGTACCGTCTACTGTGTATGTAGCTGTAATGTCCTTTGTTGTTTCGGGAACTACTGCATATACCTGTACATTTGCAAAAGTGAAAGAACCGCTACCGCCTGTTGTTGCCCATTCATAGGGAAGAGAAATACCGTTAGGTGTACCGGAATATGTAAAGCTTGAAAGTTCAGTTTCTGTACCGCCTTCAATCTTTGTGTATGTAACTGTGTATGTACCGCTACCCTTTGTTACAGCAACTCTCATTTTTGTGCTCATGGATGTCCAGTGTGTAGAAGAGTCAGAGTTTGTGCTTGTGAGAGAGAAGCCGGAAGAAAGACTCTGTCTGTCACCGGGGTAGAAACCATCTGTTGTACCTGCAAAACAGAAACCTGTAAACTGGTTGCCGTCAGCATCCTTAATTGCCCAGTCACGGTAACCGCTTGTTGCACCGTCTCTACCTGTTGACAAAGTAAATTCCATAGCATACCAATCGGATGCTGTCGCAAGGTCAGGAAGATTAGACTCGTCATATACAGTTTCACCGTCAACTGTGATAACTACGTTATCATATGCAGGGCTTGCACCACCCCAACCTGTGCCTTTCCAAGCAAGGGGGTGTGTAATACCCTGGGGAGAACCGGAATATGCTACTGTTGCAACGTATGTGCCATCACATGTGTAAACAATTTCATATGTGCTGCTTGATAAAATATTGAATGTAATGTTCATTCTTGAAGAGCCGGAAGTCCACTTTGTGGAACCGCCAGTATCACTTGTCTGGCTGAAGCCACTGGAAAGAGCTACACTTCGTTCACCGTCAGCAGGGTAAAAACCATCGCTGGGACCTGCATAACAGAAACCACCAATGTAGTTGCCCGCTGTATCAACCATGCCTGTATCTTTGTAACCAAAGCTGCTACCGCCCATTGTAAATTCAACAGAGTATGTGCTTGCACCTACACCAAATGCACCATCAAAAACCAACTCTGCATCAGCTGCAATAGATTCTGCACTTGCTGTCAAATTAAACGCCGGAACAATAGAGAGTACCATTGTAAGAGCAATTACAATGGATACAAAACGTTTAAGTTTCATTTTTAATTTCCTCCAATAAATTATTTTCTGCCATAAAAGGGTGCAAAAACACCAAGTTTCGGTTTTTCATACAACCCGGTTACCACTCCGTGCCGTATAAAAAGGCCTTGCTCTGCACCTTTTTCAGTTACTACTCCGAAAAAAATACACAATCATAACAGAATCACTATTAATTTTTTTTGCCATACGGCAAGATGAACGTGAAAACCGCTTCTATTCCTGTCGACCTCAGAAATAATTTCGAAACAAAATTTTCACAAATTAAATTTTTATTTAAAACACACCATGTGTATTTTAACAAAATTGCATATACCTGCCGTGCAGGACTGATTTTTTGACCTTATTTTAGGGAGTTTAAACAATACATTTTCCTAAAAAAGGGCGCAAAAATACCACGTATCACGCTATAATACGAAAATATATTATCACCCAAATGCCGAAATGTCAACATTTTTTACTGCGTATTTTTACGAATATAAAAACCTCCCATGCATAGATTAGTGCAAAGGAGGTTTTTACCTTGTCAAACAAGATAGAATATATTTACATAATGTATCCTGTTCCTATTGAAGAAGCACAGCGCCTGGCTCTTCCACCGTTTTCAGTGCCGCCCTTTGTCAAGCCCGACGACGAAAGCTTCATGCCGCTCTGGTTTGGAAACGCCCGCTTCCCGGAAGACGATATTGACGATTAGTCCATATTTCTGCGGTAGTAAAACAGATACTGCTGCGCAAAACCGCTCAAGGCACCAAACAGCTTTTCGCCGTCAGCCTTTGCAGACTGCTCGCTGCTGCCGAATTGCTCGCACATAACCCGCTTTATCCACACATCAGAGGGGAAAAGGTCATACTTTGCCAAGGAAAACAGCATTACACAATCGCACACCTTGTCGCCCACGCCGTGAAGAGCCATGAGCTTTTCGCGTGCAACGGCTGTTTCAAGGGCTTCCAGCATTTCGCCGCTTACGGAGCCATTTAAAACCGACTGCACGCACCGTACAAGATAAGGCGCACGGTAGCCTACGCCCAATTCCCTGAATTCCGCTTCGGTAACCAGTTTAAGCTCTTCTGCAGTGGGGAATGTGTAGTACTCGCCCCGAGCGTCTATCTTCCTGCCGTATTTTTCGCACAGCTTCTTTACGCAGGACTTAATTTTCGGAATGCTTGAACGCTGGGAGATAATAAAGCTCATGAGAGTTTCAAAAAATTCCTGCTTCAGAATGCGTATTCCTCCGCCGTATTCCACTGCCTTTTCCATAAGCTCATTTATGGAGCACGCTTTTTTCACATCGCCGTAGTTACGCTCCAGGTCAAGGTATTTTATCCAGAACTCTTCACTCGGGCAGTTTGTTTCAAGCTCAATGCCGCATTCTGTTTTTCTGAAGCTGCCCCAGTATGCGCCTGCCACACCTGTGTACACGCCGTCTGTTCCCTCCCAACGGAAGCACTGACCGCAGTCAAAGGTGTGTTCAAGGTCAAAATCTTTATCGGAAAATATATATTTATACATTTAAATCACCCTACATATTTTAATTACCTTATACAGCTTACCACAAATGGCGCTCACCGTCAACGCCAATAAACTATGCAAAGGAAGTGCAATTTTGAAAATTCTGCTTTTTCTTCCTATATACTATTCTCTTGCAACCCTCGTTCTCCCTTTCGTGACAAGTTTGTTCATACCAAAGGAGGCTGCGGTGCCATCGCTGCCTCCCGCAGAAAGTGAAACCATAAATGTTTTTAACCATGAAACACAAAGTACTCACACAATGAGCATGGAGGACTATCTCACAGGGGTTGTTGCCGCCGAAATGCCTGCCGCCTTTGAAGAGGATGCCTTAAAGGCACAGGCAGTTGCCGCACGTACCTACACAATGTACAAACAGTCCTCCACTGACCATGAGGCAGACGTATGCACAGACCACACCCACTGTCAGGCATATCTAACTGAGGAGCAAATGCGTACAAACTGGGGTGATGCCTACGATTTTTACCTGGATAAAATAAAAGCCTGCGTGCATGATACCCAAGGCGAAATTCTCACCTACAACAACGAGCCTATTTTAGCGGTGTTTCACTCAATGGGAGGCGGGCAGACACAAAACAGCGGCGATGTGTGGGGCTCACAGCTACCGTATCTGGTGAGTGTTCCAAGTCCGGGTGAGGATGCTGCCACCAATTATCACAGCACGCTCACCGTTCCCTTTGAGGAATTCACCAAAACCGTTAAAGCCTCCTATCCTGATGCGGAAATTGGGTCGTACCTTGATGTGTCCGTGCCCACACTGAGTGAAAGCGGACATGTAAAAAGTGTGCTCATAGGCAAGGTGACTGTTACGGGGACTGAAATCCGCCGTATGTTTAACCTTCGCAGCACAAAATTCAGCCTCGACTTCTCCGACGGTAATGTTACCTTTAACGTAACAGGCTATGGGCACGGTGTGGGCATGAGCCAGTACGGCGCAAATGCCATGGCAAAGGAGGGCAAAACCTACAAGGAAATTTTGTCCCATTATTATCAGGGTGCCATTCTGACTGAATAAATAATAAATTTCGGGCAATGCTCACTATAGAGGAGGATTGTCTATGACTAAAAAAACACATATTATTTATTCCATAATTTCAATCTGTGCCGTACTTGCATACGGCGGCTTTATCGTAAAAAATGCCATGCGAGAGGTTGACACTGTGGAGGAAACCGTTCCCTACGAAAAAGAAGAGATTGCAGAAATCGAAGAGATTGAACTCATAACCGAGCCTGCAGATGCAGTGAGCCACACTCATATTGATGTTCCAGAAAAAGCAGATGAGGAGCCTTCATCGGAGGCGCCCACAACAGAGGCTCTTACATCCTTTTCGCCGCTTTTCCCCACGGTTGGCACGGTAACGAAGTATTTTTCCTTAAATCACACCTATAACAGTGCCACATCCGACTGGCGTGCACACTGCGGGATTGACATTGAAGCGCTGCCTGCCGAAGCGGTTGTTTCGGTGGAGGACGGCACTGTCACAGCCTGTTATACTGACCCTTTGTGGGGCAACGTGATAGAAATTTCCCACGGGGAGTATACAAGCGTTTACAGAAACCTTTCCACGCTCATAATGGTCAAAGAGGGAGACAGCGTTTCCCGAGGTGAAAAAATTTCGGGTGTAGGAAGCACTGCAGTTACAGAAAGCGGCAATGCTCATTTACATTTTGAGCTGATGCACTACTCTGAATATATTGACCCCTTGGAGCTCCTTGGTTGACAAGGCGCACCCTTTTTATTATAATTGACTTAACAATTCAAAGGGTGTGATTTCATGATAGATGTAGCAATTATAGGTGGAGGTCCCGCCGCATTGGGTGCAGCACTTTATGCCGCAAGAAGCGGAATGTCCGTTACAGTGTTTGAAAAGCAGTTTGTTGGCGGACAGGCATCCACAACCTATGAAATAGATAACTATTTAGGCTTTGCCGATGCCCCCTCGGGAAGCTTTCTTGCTGAAAAAATGCTTGAGCATGTCTCAAAGTTTGATGTCAAGTTCTGCTACAACGAGGTCAAAGATGTTGATTTGTCGGGCGATGTTAAGAAAATTTTCACCGCAAAGAAGGAATTTGAGGCAAAAAGCGTTATCCTTGCAATGGGTGCCTCCCCTGCATTTCTTAATGCTCCCGGCGAGGCTGAATTACAAGGCAGAGGCGTGAGCTACTGCGCAACCTGCGACGGAATGTTTTTCAAGGGCAAAACCGTTTGCGTTGTTGGCGGAGGCAACACAGCTGTTGAGGACGCAATTTACCTCTCTCCCATAGCCGAAAAGGTGTATCTTATCCACCGCCGTAATGAATTCCGTGCATCGCCCTTATTGGTTGAAAGGCTGAAAAAGCTTGAAAACGTTGAGTTTATGCTGGAGTGCCGTGTTGCAAAAATTGAAGGCGGCGACCAGGTGGAAAGTGTTACTGTTTCTCACGTTGACGGCACCGAGAAAAAAATTGCAGCAGACGGTGTGTTTGTTGCAGTGGGCACAATCCCTTCAAGCAATCTTGTAAGGGATGTTGTCAGCTGCAACGAAAACGGCTTTATAATAACAAACGAGGATATGAAAACAAGCATCCCCGGGGTTTTTGCCGCAGGCGATATAAGGCAGAAAAGCCTCAGACAGGTTATAACAGCAGTCAGCGACGGCGCAATTGCAGGCGAGGAAGCCGCGAAGTATGTAAATTCATTAAAATAGGTTTAAACAACAAAGGATGCTCGCACAGGGATTAATCCCTATGTGAGCACTCCTTTGTTGTTTTTTTGTTAAACTTATTGCAAACAATGCCTGCCTATGGTAAAATTTATTTATACGATATTTATAAAGGAGTTGGCAAAATGAAAAAGTTTTTCGCACTGCTTATTGCTGTAATTATGGCAGTTTCCGTAATTCCTGCAATGGCAGAAGAGCCGGTGACAGTTACAGTCAACGGTGAAGAGGCAGTTTTTGCACAGAGTGTTATCGTAAAAGGTGACACACCCTATGTTCCCTTAAGACCCATTGCAAACTTAATGGAGCTTGAAGCATCCTGGGACAACGATGCAAGAAGTGCCAATGCAAAGGGTAGCATTCTTGATATAACAGTTCCCATCGGCGAAAAGTATGTCAAGAACGCAAACATGAAAAAGAGCATATCTGAAGAAAACATTATTTTTAATGATTATACATATATGCCCGTCGATGCCCTTGCCGCTTTTGACATTACCTACAAGTGGGACAATGAAAACAATGCATTAGCTCTTTCTGTTCCCCTTCTTAACGGCAAGTATTACATTATCCGCCACAAGGCAACAGGTCTTGTTATGATGCCCGAGGGTGCTCTTACAACAGACGGTCCCCTTATCCGCCTTGTTGAAGCAGACGGAAGCGATGCTCAGCTGTGGCAGTTTATGACACGCGGTGAAAACCTTTACCGCCCCATTAACCAGAAGAGCCTCAGAAGCATGGATATGCCCAACTGGAGAACAGACGAAGGCTTGGAGTTAATCCAGTACGGCAACACAGAGGGCACAAACCAGTGGGTGCACCCCGTAAGTAACGGCGACGGCACATACCATCTTCTTATGCACCACTCCCAGATGTATTTGGGTGCAACAGAAAACAACACCATAGCACAGTATAACGAGTTTGATGCCGAGAGAGACTCTTACGAGCTTGTTGAGGTTGTGAAGAACATTGATGCCGAAGAGGGCGAAAAGGTTGAGATTGAAAGCCCCGACCCCCTCAGCGGCAAGTATGTTTCCATTGTGAACGCAAGCGGGACAGACAATGTTATCACAGTTGTTGATTCCTCCAAGGAAGCTGATGCAAAGTTAGAGGTTGCTACTGCCGAAGATACAGATTCCGAAGTATGGCTCGTTGCAAAGGTAGAAGATGGCTACAGCTTCATAAATAAGGATTCCTACCTTGCTCTTACAGGCATGGGCGCAGGCGGAATTGCACGGCAGAAGCCTTCCGCAGGCGCAGATGAGCAAATTTACCTTCCGGAAGAAGCAGGCGACGGTTATTACTACTTAAAGAGCAAGGCGTCGGGCTTCTATCTTACAGAATATTCCGGAACACTTATTGAAACAGTTTTCCGCGGCAATCAGACACAGGCTTTCAAGTTTGACGAGCCCTATTGCAACACCGATACATACGAAAAGGATACCTTCGGTGGCAAGTATTACGAAATCAAGCATAAGGAATCGGGCAAGGTAATGGGTGTGCCTGAGGATGTTATAAAGACAAACGCACTTATCAAGGCTCTCGACGATACAGATGTTGACACAAACGTATGGGCGCTGGTTTCTATGGGCGGCGGCAAGTACGTTATCAGTAACAAGGTTTCCATTCAGTCCTTTGACGTTCCCAACGGCAAAAAGGACGAGGGCTTGGAAATTATCCAATATGAATCCAACTACGGTGCAAACCAGATTTATATTTTAGAGGATGCAGGCGACGACAGCTTCCGCATAAAGTGTCAGGTGTCCGACCTGTATCTCACACTTACTGAAAATGACACCTTCGCTCAGTACGCAAAGAAGGACGACAATAGCCAGCTCTTCACTTTTGAAGAAAAGGGCGTAAGCACAAAGAAGATGGTTGGTGCAGTGGCACAGCTCTTCTTAATCCGTGGTGAGGACGATGTTACAAGCGCAAAGGTACAGTGGAACGTTGTTTACGGCGCAACTCATTACGACATTTACAGAAGTGTTGACGGCGGCGAATTTGAATTTTTAACATCAAGTAAGGGTCAGATCGTTGACGATTACGACCTGGAGATAGGCAAGGAATACAAGTATGCAGTATATGCAATCGAGAACGATACATTGATTGACTATGCAATCACAGATGCGGTTGTTCCCCACACACTTCCTGCTGACCTTTCACAGAGCTCTAACCTCAGCGCATCCGATGTTAAGAGACCCAACACAATGATTTCCAACGACGGTACATACTATCATTTCCAGCAGTGGGGTATCGACGGCGTATCAGGCTTCGGCAGAGTTATGATGCAGACAAGCAAGGACGATGTTACCTACACAGAATGGAAGGAAGTATTGAACTATAAGGAAATTCTTGCACATGAAACATGCGTGAATTTCCAGCAGTGCAGATTTGAAAGTGTTAACTTTGTATACAATTCAAAGGCAGACACATTTGCATTCATTGCACACTTTGAAGCAGACGGCGGCTACGGCACGGCCATGATTTCTATTGCTTCCATGAAGTCTACTGACGAAAGAATGACCTTCCACGGTGCATTCCGTCCCGAAGGCGATGACTGCCGTGACCTTAACGTATTCGTTGACGAGGATTCCTCCGGTTACATTATTGCAGCAGCTAACAACAACGCCAACTTAGGCATCTATAAGCTTAACGATGACTGGTCCGCTATTGAAGGCAGACTTTGCTTCGTAAGCATGTACAAGTGGAGAGAGCTTCCCAGTGTACTTAAAAAGGACGGAACATACTACCTCTTCTCCTCCGGTACAGCAGGCTGGTATCCCACACAGGGCATGGTTGCAACAGCAACCGATATGGGCGGTCCCTGGAGTGAGCTGAAGCACGTTGGCAACACAACAACCTTCTCTTCTCAGTCAGGTACAATGTTCACTCTTCATGAGGGCGGCAACAACCACATTATGGCTACATACCGCTGGATGTTCGGCTGGCAGGACGCTACAAACAAATCCACAACCAACCGCCGCTACCCCGTAAGTGTGTCCAACGGTTACGCGTTCTATGATTTCTTCGATGAACTGCTTTACAACTGGGCAAACGATGTTCTCATTCCCGTGCAGACAGGCAGAATTCTTTCTCAGGATAAGGGAGTTAAGACAGCCGATACAGTTGGCTACGCCGCAGGCAACAGTGCAAACGACGGTCACTACCGCACAAGCTGGTATCAGGCAGAAAACAACTGGCCCTTTACATGGGAAGCAGACCTTGGTAAGGTAAGCCATCTTACACAGCTTCAGATTTCATGGCTTATCTGGAACGGTAGCGAAGCTTATTACAACTACATTCTCGAAGCAAGTGTTGACGGTGAAAACTGGACAAAGGTGCTCGACAAGTCCGAAGGCTACACAGACTACGGCTTCACCTGCGACAACATTGACGGCTATGGCAGATATGTAAGACTTACAGTTTTAAACGCTAAACCCAGAAACAGTGAAAACAACACATATCCCGCACAGCTTCAGGAAGTTAAGATTTTAGGTAAGTAATCAGACAAAAAATCGGCATGACTAAAAGTCATGCCGATTTTAATTTGCTCATTTTTTCAAAAATGCCACAGGGCGGAATATAAATGTATGAAGCTTTATTTTCTTTAAAAGGATTACAGCCCATATGGGCACTAACACACATAATAAAAAGCTAATTATCATATTAGGCGCAAAATGCACTATGCCGATTCTTGGAAGGATTACCCTGCACACTGTTATAACATATGTATGCAAAAGATAAACCTCTAAAGCATAACGACCAGTGCAGTTAAGACATTTGTGCACTATTGTGCCTGCACCCTCCTGCCCCATAAATATGCAAACAACAGCCATTGAAAGGATAAACGCAACTGCAAGGTTGATAATTTCTATATATGCCATATCCCCCACAATGAAGAAAAGCACCGTAATAACCACCGAGCCTATGTAATATGCGGGGCGGACATATTTCTTTGTAAGGATGCCTTCGGGCTTTTTAGCCAGGTATACACCGCAGTAAAAGAAAAATGCGTAGTGCAAAATCCTGTACCACGGCGACGAGAGTGCCAAGGGCAAAAATTCTGCAACCATGCTTACAGCAAGCAGTGCACCTAACTTCAATTCCTCTTTAAACTTAAGCTTTTCGATTGCATAACACAAAAGATACAAAAAGAACAGCACATACAAATACCAGGTTTCGTCAATGGGGTCAATGGGCAGTCGTATCAAATCCTTAACTCCCACATTTGCCACAACCTGAGCGGAAAACAGCATCTTTGCCACCCACAGAGCAACTGCAAAAAAGAAATACAGCCACACTATATTAATAAGCTGCAATATGTAGTTTTTCTTCTTTGCTTCCCTGTTCACGCAGTAAGCCTTGTAAAGCATAAACCCGCTTAGCAGCATAAAAAGCGGCATATGGAACATATAAATAAAGCTGTGCACAGCCTCCAGCAGCCCCTGCTGAGGGACAAAGGTTTCTGCCTTTATATGCGAGTTTGCAATATGACCTATAATTACCAAAAGCGCCGCAAAGCCTTTAGCGTCATCAATCCATTTTATACGCGATTTATTCACTTTTTTCCCTCCGATAAAATGTCTGTATTCACATTTGCAGTATATCATAAGAGCCCACGGAAAGCAATAGTGTTTCCGTGGGCTCATTTTTTTACTTTTTTATTAATTTAATAATCTGGTTTACAACCATGCTGCCAAAGGACAAGCCTGCAATTGCTCCAACCAAGGGCAATGAAAGCCTCGTCACCTCGAACACACCGCTCAAAGCGGGAATGAACATTACGCAGCTGAGAAGCACTGCGCCAAAGAAGAATGCGCCGATAAGGGCCTTATTGTTGAACATCCGCTTTGTAAAGAGCACCCAGCCGTCTGTCTTTGAGGAAAAACCGTGGAAAAGACGTGAAAGACAAAGTGTGGCAAATGCCATGGTGCTACCTGCCTCGGCACTTACAGTGAGACCTACGTGGAAGGCTGCTATTACAGCCGCCGCTATTACAAGACCTTCGATTATAACATTTGTCATAAACTTTTTGGTCAGAATGCCCTCAGTTCTGGGACGGGGTTTTTCGTCCATAACACTGTCTGTATGAGGCTCCAGTCCGAGTGCAATTGCGGGAAGAGAGTCTGTAAGAAGGTTTATGAACAGAAGATGCACTGCTGCAAAGGGCACGGGAAGCATTGCAAAGGAGGCATAGAGAACTGCCAGAATACCTGCTGTGTTACCGCTTAAAAGGAAGCCTATCGCCTTCTTTATATTTGCGTAAACGTTTCTGCCGTTTTTAACAGCCTTTACAATTGTTGCAAAGTTGTCGTCTGTGAGGACCATGCCTGCAGCATCCTTTGCAACCTCTGTGCCTGTTATGCCCATAGCAACGCCGATGTCCGCCTGCTTTAAAGCGGGCGCATCGTTTACGCCGTCACCTGTCATTGCAACAAGGTTGCCCCTCTCCTGCCATGCACGTACTATGCGGATTTTATGCTCAGGAGATACACGTGCGTATACGCTTACCTTTTCAACAAAGTCTATAAGCTCTTCGTCGCTCATTTTTTCAATTTCGGCACCCTCAACAGCTATAGTGCCCTCTGTCAATATGCCGATTTCCTTTGCGATTGCGCTTGCTGTAATCTTGTGGTCACCTGTTATCATAACAGGGCGGATACCCGCTCTTATACATTCGCTTACAGCATCGCGGCTTTCAAGCCTGGGCGGGTCCATCATGGCGATAAGACCGAGGAATGTAAGGTCATTTTCGTCCTCAAGGGTAATTTTTTCGTTTTCAACGCCCTTACTTGCGAAGGCAAGCACTCTTAAGCCACCCTTGGAAAATTCCTCGTTTATTCTTTCAATTTCTGCTTTTTCTTCGTCTGTTATTATACAGCGGGAAAGCATCACATCAACGGCACCCTTTGTAACCATAATAAGACCGTCACGGTTTTTATTGACTGTGCTCATCATTTTTCTGTCAGAGTCAAAGGGTAGCTCACCTACTCTGGGGTAAGTATTTCTTGTTTTTTCTTCGCTGATATTGTACAAAAGTCCCAATCTTACAAGAGCGGTTTCCGTGGGGTCGCCGACCTCGTTATCACCATCAACTGTGGCATCACAGCACAAAAGTGCACAGCGTAAAAGAGGCTCCTGCATGTAGTGAGCAAAATCGGCTCTGTCTGCATCAATAACCTCGCCGTCAGTATAAATCTTTTTTACTGTCATTTTATTCTGAGTGAGTGTACCCGTTTTATCCGAGCAGATAACGCTCACGCTGCCCAGACCTTCAACAGCCTGCAGCTTACGGATAATGGCGTTTTCCTTAGCCATCTGTGATGTGCCCAGTGATAAAACAATTGTAACTATACTGCTCAGCGCTTCAGGGATAGCTGCAACTGCCAGTGCAATTGCAAACAAAAATGCACTCATTATATTTTCGTGTCTTATAAACACGCTCACTGCAAAAAGTATTGCACAAAGGATAAGAATAATTACTGTGAGCTTCTGACCGAATGCATCCAGTGTTAACTGCAAAGGAGTTTTCTTTTCCTTTGCGGTTTTCAAAAGCATGGCAATTTTACCCATTTCAGTATTGCTGCCTATGCCTGTTACAACAGCCTTTGCTCTGCCATAGGTCACAAAGCTGCCTGAAAATACCATGTTTCTTCTGTCGCCCAAGGGCACTTCATCCTCAATGGGCTCAATATCCTTTTCAACAGGCAGGCTTTCACCTGTAAGTGCACTTTCTGCACACTTCAAGGACGCACATTCAATCAGTCTTGCATCAGCACCGATGCAATCGCCTGCTTCAAGCAAAATGATATCGCCTATGGTGAGCTCTCTGCCGGGTATCTGCACAACCTTGCCGTCGCGCATTGCCTTTGCCACAGGCGCGCTCATTTTCTTGAGGCTGTCAAGGCTACTTTCTGCCTTGATTGTCTGCACAGTGCCGAGGATTGCATTCATTGTAATAACAGCTAAAATTACTGCCATGCTTTCCACGTCGCCCATAACAGCGGATATTACTGCCGCCACTATCAAAACAATTACAAGAAAGTCTGCAAACTGTTCAAAGAAAATTCGCACAGGGCTTTTCTTTTTTTCGCCGGGCAATTCGTTATACCCATACTTTTCGTTTCGCTTTTTTGCATCGACCGAAGTAAGACCTCCGCTTGTTACGGAAAACTCATGCATAATTTCATCAATGCTTTTCTGCCATATCTCTCTCATGGAAAAACCTCCTTTAACGCAAAAAAGGCGAGCCCTTTTGCGCAAAAATATTTTGTGCAAAAGTCTCGCCATTTAAACTCTGAGCGGAATCAGGTAAAACCTTCTTCGTACTGACGCCGAGAGTGCAAAATTGCCGGCTACTCCCTTTTCTTTCTTAATTATATTCAACTTTTTATGAAAAGTCAATTATCCCACAGTAAAAAAACGGCAAATTTTTTCAAAAATTTTTGTGAAATATTTAGTTTTCATCTATAAATCCGCTTGTCTTTACGGTTTAAAGCAAAAAGGACAGGCACTGCGCCCATCCCCTTCTTTAACAAAATACCTGCGCCAGGGTTTTACCGCCCTGCAGCTTTTCGCAAAGCGCTCTGCGACATGTGCCGAATCGGTGAAACAGCCTTTCTGCCGCATCGGCATTTTCGTAAACCTTCCATTCTCCGCAAAGGAGACACCCCTCGTCCTTGTGATACATAAAGCCGTAAATATCATGCATCGGATAGCCCAGGAATGCGCCAATCTCATGAGAAAATTCTTCTCCCTTAAGATGCTTCTTGAGTATTTCAAGATATTCTGAAGTATTCCCTTCTTCGGGATAGCCCATTCCTACAAGAAAGCTTCTTACATCTTTATCCGACAAGGTTTTCTCCAAAAACTTTTTTCTGTACACCATTACAAGAGCTTTCTTTTCACATTCGCACAAAATTTCAACGTAAATGTCTTTTTTGTTCAGCTCCCAGTTCAGCTTTTCTATTTTTTCATTGAGATTTTCAATTTTGTTTTTGTAGCATGTTACTATATTCGACGGCTTTATGCCCGCCAGAGCAGGAGCGCAGTGATATGCAATCAGTTTTTCCATAAGCTCACTCTGCCTTTCTTGCGCAAACAAAAATGTTATGCACTTTTAGTATGCCCTCTTTTTGTGTTAGTTCTGACTAACTTGTTTTGTCAATTTTTGGGTTAGTCAAAACTAACCCCTATGGATATTTTACCATAATTATTATTTTTGTCAATACTTACACTTGATAAAATCTCCAAAAACAATTAAAATAATAAGTGGTGATTAAATATGAAATTAGGATTGGTTTTAGAAGGCGGCGCAAGCCGTGCAATATTTTCTTCGGGTGTAATGGATGCATTTCTTGACAACGGCATCCGTGCCGATGTGGTGGTAGGTGTTTCGGCAGGTATTTCCAATGCCATGAGCTATGTTTCGGGGCAAAAAGGCAGACCGCTGGAAATAAGCAAATATTTTTCTGACCCGCGCTACATGGGCGCAAAGCACCTTTTAAACCCAAAGATGCGATCATATTACAACCTTGACTTTGCCTTCGGCACAGTACCTAACGAGTACATTCCCTTTGACAGCGATGCATATGCCGCATCGGGCATTACTACCCTCGCAGGCGTTACAAATATTGAAACGGGCAGTATTGAATTTATGAGCGTACCAGCCTATGACAGCACATGGAAAACACTCATTGCCTCCTGTGCGTTGCCAATTCTTTTTCAAAGCGTTGAAATTGAAAAGAGCAAATATCTTGACGGCGGCATTGCTGACCCTATTCCTGTTGACAAAGCCTTTGACGAAGGCTGCGACAGGGTAATTGTCATAACAACACGCGAAAAGTCCTATGTAAAGGATAAAGATATGGGCGCCGCACTCTCCGCTCATGTTTACAGAAAATACCCCCGTGTTGCCGCACTTTTGAAAAAGAGAGCACAGCTTTATAACGGTGCCCGCGAAAAGCTCGCTAAGTTAGAAAATGAAGGCAAGATTTTTTGGATAGCACCGTATGACACCTCGTCCTGGGGCAGGACCGACAAAAGCTTTGGCAAGCTTCAGGCAATGTATAACGAGGGCTACGAAACAGCCTTACAGCTTTTAGCTGACTTAAAAGAATATCTTAAATAAAAAAACCGTTGCTGATGCAACGGTTTTTTATTATTCGTGGTCCAATACTTCCTTATAGAAATTAGAGTAGTCGCTTCTTTCCTGTGCGGTAAACGCCATAGCCTCACGGGGATGACGGTTTAAAAGACCTGTGAACATATACTGCAAATCGTAGCCCCACTTAACACCTGCTGCCTTAAGAGGTGTCATATACTTTTCGATAAATACCAGGATGGGGTAAATGTTGTACTTGGGATTTTTCAAAAATCCGATAAGAAGCTCGCTGGCACAGTTGCCCGCACCTCTGCCCATACCCTGCACTGTTACATCAAGGTAGGAGAAGCCGTAGGAAAGTGTTTCAATTGTATTTGCAAAAGCAAGATTCTGGTTGTTGTGTGCATGGAAGCCAACCTTCTTACCTGCCTTTTCTGCAATTTCATAATAAAGCTTAGCAAGCTCACCTGCATTTTCAGGATACAATGAGCCAAAGCTGTCAACAAGATAAATTACATCTACATTGCTTTCGTTAAGTGTTTCCAGCGCCTGTACAACCTGGTCTGTAGAAACCTGTGAAATGGCCATAATGTTACATGTTGTTTCATAGCCCAGAGCGTGGAAATGCTCAATCATTTCAATTGCCGCAGGAATCTGGTGTATATAGCAGGCAACACGCACCATGTCAATAACACTTTCGCTCTTGGGCAAAAAGTCTGTCTTATAGTCGCATCTGCCAACATCTGCCATAACTGCAATCTTCATGTCGGAATTGTTTTCGCCTACGATTGCACGGATATCCTCTTCCTTACAGAACTTCCACTTGCCGTAGTCAGCCTCGTTAAACATCGATAAGCTTGCCTTATATCCAAATTCCATATAGTCAACGCCGGCTTTAATATTTGTTTTATAAAGCTCGTACACGAATTCATCAGAAAAATCAAAATTGTTACATAAGCCACCGTCGCGGATTGTAGCGTCAAGAACTTTTACGTCGTCTCTGACGCTCATCAGATTACCTTTTCTCATAGTAAAACCTCCAAGGGATAATTTTTCTTATTATAGCACACCGTGCATAATTTGTCAAAGGAAAATCCCCAATTTATGCCCCTAAAATGTGCCATCTGTATTGTTAAAATAGCATTGAAGGGAGGCGATAAAATGTTACATTGGAAAGCAGTATTCTATATAGACGGCAAACGCTTTGAGCAGGTGTATACCGCAAATTCATCCTCAGATGTGCGCTTTCTTATCAAAAAGCAGTACGCAGGCTGCAACGTGTCGATATTTGACGTTGTTAGGGTGTGATTGACTAAACAATAAAGAGCTACAGATGTCTTATATCTGTAGCTCTTTATTGTTTGAGACTAAGTAAAAAATAACATAGAAAACAAATGGCATCAACTTGATGGAGAAAAAGAAAAGCTATGGAATTTTAAATTCCATAGCTTAATTTAGTGTATTTATTTATCTATTGGCTTTCTTATACTATCGTCCCACTTGGTATCTCCCATCAACATATCCACCACATGGTGTCTGTCCCACGCAGCCACCACTTCTAAATCTTTGCACTCATCATATGTGCAAGGTGTAATTTGCCCCTTGTAATACAAGCTTCCCTTTTTCGTAATCGCGTCTACAACAACACTGGGTGGTGCCCATGCCTCTTCATCATTCTTAAATGGTCTATTACCTACTATTTTCCACTCGTGATCCTGCAGTAAATCCTTGTAAACACCAATAAATCTATAATAATTCTCACTATTATTCAATTCAGAAAAATTATTATAAAGTCCTTCATATATAGCTAATGTGCATTCTTTAAAAAGTCTGCCGTAACTAATTTTGTTCAAAATAATAACAATCTTTAAAATACAAACAATTTTCAATTTGAAACAGCATTTTTTCCGTTCCGTAAAGTTGCAAATTTCTCTTATACAATTTTTCTGCATTTCTTAGTAATGGAACATTCTTGCAATATCCTTCAAACTCATCTACCCATACTTCTATTAATTCATTGCACACAGACTCAAGAAAACTTATATTTTCTTTGCCATTTAAATACTTATCATCATAATACTTCAAATAGTCAATTAAATTTTCTTTCTTTATGGAATCAAACTCAGTAAATAAATCAACAATTTTCTGTATTTCATTAATCCAACTGTTATTAATAGTATTAAAATTCCCTGAAAGAAATCTAATAACCATTGATATTCTTGCAATATTTGAAATTGCAGTAAGCTTTTCAGCGTTTGTTACTAATTGTGCACAAAGATATTTATCTTTTAATATACAGTGAATATAGTCACTAACCGTAAAATTTAATATTGTACACATTGCTAAATCCGAACGAAGCTCTTTAAATAAACGTAAAAACACTCGTACAGCCGGTATATAATATCTATCCCATCGTTTGATACATGCAGACTTCGCCAACTCAATACCGAAATATCCCTCGTTCCCATATACATTGTTGATAATCTGATCAAATGCAACCTCAAAATCAATGTTAGTGTGCTGTTTTTGAATGATTGCATATAAATACCTTGAATCATAATATAATGTTTCAGAATTATCATTATGCACATACTGTTCAAATTGTTGGTGCTTTTCTAAGAACTCTGAAACAGCTTTTTTATATTTGTTCTTTGTATCAACATTTCCTTTAGATGAGGATATAGTAAGTAAGGGCTTAAACAAATAATATCCTAGCAGGACTAAAATCAATCTATTTCTGGCCTTACGGTTATAAGCGGGCACATAATGAAAAAACTCATGAATTAGTGGGGGATATAGGTCCCAAAAACCTCTAAACTGGTTAGATTTTATCTTCAAGAAATCAATATTGTAATAAGGTGAAATTTCAGAATATCCTTCTGAGTTTATTACCGGTGCACCATTTTCTGTTTCTAAAACAGGATAAATACCCCAGAAATATTTGTATCTCCAGTCATTCTTGTCGTATGGGCAAACTGTTTCAAAGACACTATAAAAGTAAAAATAATACATCCACGACCAACAACGAAGCAAACTATCAGAACCTGTATTTTTTATGAATTTATTTGCTAATTTAAAAAAAACGTCGTCCTTGATATCAAAAAACTCTAATCTCTCAGGTAGGTCGGGGTATAACTCACCGCTTGCACTCATCCAGCGAAGATTTGATACATCCAGCTCTCTTCGTTTGATCATGTAATAAAAAAGCGTGTAAGCAGCATCTTCGTATATAGAAACTGTTTTGGTATTCAAAATTTGATTGTATAAATCTTTATAACGATATGAATTATAATTACTTATACATACCCAGTACTCTCGCTTCAATAAGTTGCTTCTAGCCACTTCAATGCATTCTTTGTTTTTTTGAACCATAGCAGTATATTGGCTACTGGTATCTTCTATCAAAGCATTCAACATAAACTGTGCAATATTTAATGCGTTTTCATCGTTTTTGGAAATGGAAAACACAAGGAAGTCTCCACCTTCAACCGAAGATAACACGTTTATATCGTTGTTCGAACAGAATATTCTTAAATGGGCTTCAAGCATTTCAGCGATATGAAAATAATACTTGACCAGAGCATAGTTTCCATGCTCAACCTCGCGTGCAAAATTTTCTACAGAATAATTAAATTCGTGACCTAATGAGTCCAGAAACATTTTTATGAAATTTACTCGCAAGTTTTTATCAACAGAAACAAAAGCATAGTTTGACTTTGTCAACGCTATGCTCTCTTTATCATCTTGGAATAAACAATTATCACTGTCATTTGTAAACAGCAAAACCTTACTGTTATCATCCAAGCACTCAGTGTTTAAATTAATTGTTTCCGTACCGTATTTTCGTATTTCTAAGGACTGATCGTTATTAGAAATATATCCTTCAAAAACAATATAACTCATACTTTTATCCCTTCTACGCAAATAAGACCCATTTAAACGTTTAGTGCTTAACGAGCCTCTTTAGTAAGTTTATATTGGTTTTTAATATCTTCAATATCTTGGCTATCAAAGTTTGTAGGAAGTTCTGCACTGCTGGTTTCGTCACTTCTAAGAATCTCATCGGAAAAGGAATTGTCAAACATTTTATATTTCAAAATGTTATTGAACTTATCCCTTGTAACTCCGATATATAACTCCTCTAAAACTTGTGAGTCCTTCAACTCAACATGCCTTACTTCGCTTTTATTCTCTGTTGTATGCGCATTGGCATTTTCAAACAAACTATCGAGTGCTGATAGCCGTAACAGCATTTGGCGCATAATCTTCCTCCCCGCAATTAAGGAATTTTTTAGTGAAGGGGAACTTATAAAGCTCCCCGTACTCTTTGTTGATTATTATATCATCTGTAGTGCCTCTGTGTCAAGAGAGTAGTTGATTAAGAGTGGGAAAAACACAATGTTTACTCCAGATTAATTTCATTTGATGATTCGGCAAATGACTGGATAATCCCAAATTGCCGAACATCCTCGATCCATCTATATACGTTGTCAGGCCGTATTTTACGACCATTCATATCTCTGCTATTCTCCAAAGCACATGCCATCAACGCATACTCGTTCTCAAGGCATGTTTCAAAAACTCCCGCATCATCAGTATTTATTGATACTGATAAACGTGGGTTTTCAGAAGAGTCAAAAATGTTTCTGTCAAAGAAACGTATAATCGGATGTTTTGAATAATCTCTAAAGGTTCCAATTAATACATTGGATGACGGATTACATTCTATAGAAATGCCTTTTTCAGCGATTTCTAGTTGCATTCGTTTCTGCAATTCTTTTATGGCTGTTATTATACAATGGGGAATATGGTATTCTACGATTTTTGCCCCCTCATATTTTGAATCGGGATTAAAATGATAATGATGAAATAGAATAGCCTCAGCAGAAAGTCCCATAAAAGCATTAAAACGATTATCTATAACTTTCCAGGGATGAAGTAATACCTCATTTGTAACAAATCTTAGGTATTCAATATCATTATATGCATTTTCCATAGGATAATGCAAGTACAACATAGGATCATTTCCCCTTAATTTCCAACTTTTGTAATAAAGGTTAATGTCCACTGAGTGGTTCCTTGCAGAAAAAGGAATATGTTTTCTGTATATTTCGGTGAATAATTCAAGAAATAATCTTTGGGATTCCCCTTCAATAGAAAACGTCTCCATTCCATAGTCTTGCATTTTACCATACATCCAACTTATATTGTCCAATAAGTCTTGTTTGGAAAGTATAATTTTTCCTTGCTTGACATTGTACCAATCATCAACGTCTACGCCTAATGCTAATGCATGCCCCAATCTATCACCGGTTGTCATGTCTAAAAAATTTACTGCCTCGTCTATGGCACGTAAGCCATCAAGTAAGCACAAGAAATCTTCACCAGCATGATATGTTCGCTTCACCTGAGGAAGTACGATATCGCTCATAGTGTTTTGAGGTTGCCTATGACTGCATAATTTTCGTATACTGCAGGCAAATACTTCGGGTCTGCATCCTATCTCGCTAGAGCTTGCATCAATTCCAGTAATTTTTGCCACTATGCTGGGATTTTCTTTGCGTAGTTTAATTATTGCATTGGTACGATTCATAGAATCTTGTCTTAATGCAAAATTTCTGGGGTGTATCATCTCGTAATTAAAACAATCCATTGATTTAGGGTTTCCGGGTTTTTCTTGATACTTAACATAATGCGGAACAAAATGAATCTTATTTAATAAAAAGTTCTGTTCATTTTTATCTTTTAATCCTGCTGTTGCGTAGGATAATAAACGATTGATTTTTAATTTCATTTTCTGAGAGGTTTTTTCAGGGAAAAACCTTCCTTCTAGAGAAGTAATCCTATCGTCTCCAATAGTTCCTTGTAGTGCTGCTATATTCCTTACCTTGTCGTACTGCTTCCAATTATCAGTAAACACACTTTTTCTATCCTGATACAGTTTAAAGTTTTGAAATCCAACACGATTATTTGTCTGAACTAATTCACTTCGTAGTTTACAACCTATTAATAAATACGCATAAAATAGCCCTGTGTAAGGAGAAATTTTATTATCCTTAATATATATGTGCCTAAACATCTCATATAAAAAATACTGTTCTCCGGATAAGTATTGATATATTCTTCGTTCATTTTTCTTTACAGCGTCCGGTAAAGCAGCATACGCATCCTTTGCAAGATTATTTTTGTATTTTTCTCCTGGTACTGCATAATCATATTCACTCATACAAAAACATTCTTTTAATGATTCTATGTAATTGTCGAATTCAGGAGCAAAGGCGACACATTCTTCTTCTGAAAACCGCAATACACGTTCGAGCTGTATTTCCGACTCTGCTTCTTTTGTATGGGAATTATTATCGTATACAGTAAGCCAGGTCCCTTTTAGCCTAAAAAATAAGAATAATCTTATGTATGCCGCTTTAAATGTAAGTGAAAAAGCAGACTCTTTTCGCATGCTGAAATTGTCAATTTCATCTAATGGATTGACATCTATACCACTTTTTATAAACTCGTTTCTTCTGCCATGTGACATGTGATTCATTAAACAAACCCATGAAGACAGGAATGCATGCGAAGAACCTCCAATGTGAAAATGATTTTCAGCAATTCCGTTTTTTAGAATACCATGCAATCTGGCATTGTCAGTATGTATAACTGGTGGTATTGTATAAGACTCTCGCTTATATCCCATACGTATATCGTTGTATGCCAAAAAGGCAGCATTAAATATTGACGGACCTATCCGATGTGTGAGCATTCTATAATTAATAAGAGATTTATGCTTGCATACACATATATGGTTTCGGTCTTCTATTAGCATATCCTTAACAGATAAGGCAATAGCACCAATTACCCCTAAGCCCCTCAATATATGATCCTCGTCAACCATTTGTATAGTTGCTTCAACCGCATTGGCGGCATCGTCGTGAGAATAATGCTGAAACGAATCCTGCATTCCAGATGCTATATTCATTCTGTTTGGTTCAGAATAATACTGATTTAATGATTTTGAGAGCCACTCATTTATTATAAGCGTTGGGGAAGTCAATCTCATCATTATAAAGATCGAATCGTTGAGAAACATTAAGCTTTCACCTCACGAAAATTATTTGCTCGTTATATCCTCGCTTTCAACAACTGTAGACGAGTCCTCATTTGAAGGATTATCTTTACCAGCATCTTCTTGTGCTGGTGTTATTAATGCGACACTTTCCTTAATGTTCTTTCTAATAGGACATTCTTTAACAGCATTTGATATTACATCTAAGAAATCCTTGTGTATGCAATTCTTAAGGTTGCCTTCAATCTCTGAAATACTGCTTTCCACATCGCTCCAAAATGTTTCATAACCGCTTTTTGGCTGTTCTTCATTAAGCTTATTTTTCGTTCTGAAACATTCATAAAACTGAGTGATAAAGTCCAAAGAATAAAAGGGCAAAATCATATAGAATTCATTAAACCATTTAGCTAATCTAGGCTCTACAGAAGATGATTGTAATTCCATATTATGGTAGACCCTTTCATACATCTTGTGCGGAGCCAATAGATTTGTCAGTGTTGAAAAATAATGGCAGTGTAAAAGTTCTGGTTGTGTTGATTCTGTTAATATTGTACTAAAATATCTTCTTCCGCCTTTTGAATATGTTCTCCATTCCAGATTATGATTATCATTTTCAGCCGATATATACGAGATGGCAAATATAGAGTATGACTCATATGTCGGAGTCGGTTCATTCTTTGCATTTTTTTTTGAAAGATTATGCCACCAGTTTTTCAAACGTTCTATGTCTACATTAACATTGATCCAATCATTCTCTTCACTATGGAAGAACCGCATATCATCGGGATCAATTACGAATCCTCCAATAAGCGTACGCAAATCATCATTGATATTACCACTATTTGCTTTCATTTGCTTAACATAAAATTCTTCCGTTGCTCTTAAGCTCCACATAAGTCTTAATATTGAAATCAAATCTCGTATTTCCTGGCTTTGAGTGCGCTTTGACAATTTTCCCAGTACAAACATTACGTCACCAATGCTTATCGTTTCAGGGTGAAAAGAGGCGGTATATATTGGATCAACTCGTGAAACATTTTCATTTTGTTTGAATGTTCCGAAATATGACTTTTTTACAGAGACATCCTCAAAAGCTGATATTAACTCCCTTACAATTTTTGCATTTACACTCTGTATTGGCCATTCGCTTATAGTGTTTATAATATGCACCAATTTATCTGCGACAACGATATCTTTGGGTGATATATAATGACCATTATACTCTAAGCAATGATTTATAATGTAATTTTTCATTAAATTTATATTTTTATTGAGTCGTGTTCTAAGTACATCCCCCGTATTAGAACTGAATGCTGCATAATTATTCGTCTTTCCTTCAGAATCATATGCTATATCATCCATTGACTCCAAACACAAAAGCATTTGATATAATCCTCTTAAGTTTCTTGGTATAATAGCAGGTTTCTCGTCTTCGTCACATGCCAGAATCACCATCGTCTTACGATGAATTAGATGTATCACTAATTCTTTTATTGTAGGATATATTTTTACGTTGTTATCTTTTATCTTTTGTTGTATACACCCCTCAAAGAGTTCATAACCAAAATCAATCTGTGTTTCTGCAATAATAGAATTGCTTAAAATAGGCATTTCATGTCTGTGACTTTTAGGGATTGTTTTTTGCAAATATTGAAAAGCTAAATCGCGGGCCTCCCATACTACATCTCCAGTATTGCCACTTTGTTTTACAGGTAGCTTTTCTGCAAATTTTTCATATACTACGCTATTTAACTGCGTCATTGAGGCGGATAGTATTACAATTACATTGGGAATCATCAAAAATTTTCGTATTTCCTCAAGCATTTCATATGAACCTGTTATGTTCATATCCAAATCATCAATAAATATGACAAAATAGCTTTTATCCTGTTGCCAATTACGTTCCTTTAGTTTCATAAAAACTTCTATCATAGTTTTTATGTTGCTTCGCAAATTGTCAACCTTCTCCATTTTTGATAAAACATCATCATCATCGTACTGTAACCTGTCAGCATTGTAATCAATAGCTGCCTGATTAACTTCTTTCACAATCTGAAGAAACCTACGCTTTTGATGCATTGATTCTTCATCATCGTATACTCTTGATCTTTCCTTGCACATCTTATTATATTCGCTGTATAATCTTACAGAGATATTGCTGATGATAGATTCATTTGATTTCATTTTGGTCGGATCAATTACTCTTAATGCATAAAACTTATAATCCATCAAGGGCTTTAACTGCTCATATTTTTCTATCATTGAACTAATATTTAAAGAATTTGATGACAACTTATTAAGAAAATTCCTTATACTGATCAAAGCAGAACTTTTTCCTGTTCCTCGTTCTCCCATAAATGTTATTATATTATTAATGTCGCTTAAATCAGCATCAGCATCTTTGGTCTTTTCAGCTTTTTGCTGAACATTAATTATCTCACAGATGTTTTTTAACACACCTATGTAGGCATCCTTAAAGATACTGCCGCTTTCTATTCCTATTTCTTCAATTATAGGACCTAACTTAGGAAAATCCGATTCAAATTTAATAACATTCATCTTACGCACCTCATATGTAATATGCTAATATTAGTCTGTTGTGTTACTGTTTTCATCAAAATATTTATTTTTTGATTTGTCATCATCTGTCTTGTTGTCGCGCTCCATCATATTTCTCCATGAATTGTTCTCGTCGGACATAATTTTTTCACATTCACTCGCAAGGTCTTCGCAATTATACTTTTCAGCCAAATATAACTCTACTACACTTTTTAGTTTTTCTGCTGTAATACGATACAGTTTCCAACGATTTTGGCAATCGGATAAATTTAAAATAGCGGTAGCTCCACTACCAACAGCACTAAATAGTGAAATCCTTGGGTTGCTTAGTATAATCGAAGCGATAGAACCAGCAATGGGAATTAGTATTGCAATAATATTTAATGTGAAATAAACTGTTTTGTAAAAATTTGCACTTGATATATACCACTTTATCGAAGAACATATTCGTTTTGAATATTTTATTTCACCTAACCTAATCTCTAAATCCTTAAGATAATCTCTTTCGATTTTTCGTATCATAATACATCCCCATTTCAAACCATAGTATTCTTGTTGATTTCTTACACAATATTATATTTTTACAAATATATCAACCCTTTTCCGGAATAACGGAACAAATTCCGATATTTCGGAACATTTTTCGACAAAATCTGACCTTGCTATGACGCAAAAAAAGAAAGGCTATGGATAATTCCATAGCCTAAACAACTTATATTTGCTCAAATTCTCTTCTCAAAATTCCATATTGAAAATCGTCGCCCCATGTACCATCCTTGCGTTTTATTTGTTCTCTCAAAACGGCTTCGCGTTTCATTCCTACCTTTTCCATAACTTTACTTGAGCCTATATTTTCACTGTCGCAA
>JAFUOO010000001.1 GCA_017472685.1 Clostridia bacterium | reverse complement strand
GGATCTGTGGGTACTTCGGGATCTGTGGGTACTTCAGGATCTGTGGGTACTTCGGGATCTGTGGGTACTTCAGGATCTGTGGGTACTTCGGGATCTGTGGGTACTTCAGGATCTGTGGGTACTTCAGGATCTGTGGGTACTTCGGGATCTGTGGGCTGTTCGTCTTCTGTTTCAACAACAACGTTAGAAACTACGATTGTAGGAACGAGGTTGCCGTTGTCAATAAGAACAAGAGAGTCGAGAACTTCAACTGTATTGTTTCTCATTGCAAAGTCAGCTACTTCAGCAACAACTGTGCCTTCAGCATCTGTAATTGTAAGAGAGTATGTCTTGTTAGCAGCGTCGATAACGAATTCAACTGCGTATATCTTACCAACTTCTACTGTACCGATTTCGGGGTTTTCAGAAGCGTTCTTAACTGTAACCTTACCTTCAGCATTCATCTGGAAGTATGCAGAGGAATCTGCGAAGTAGTTGCCGGATGTTGCAAGAACTGCACCGTTGTCAACAGCAACAAGTGTATCCTTAAGAGCAAGGATTGTCATGTCAAGTGTAACTGTACCTGCTGTTGTGATCTGCTTGTCAAGTGCATGAACACCGTCAGCTGTCTGACCTGCTGTAGCTACAAGACCGAGTGCAACAGCTTCAAGTTCAACTGTAGCTGTAAGGTTAGCTGCATCAACTGTAAGTGTACCTTCCTTAGCATATACACCATCAGCTGCTACAACGTTACCGGAAGCGTAAGCAACATCCTTACCGTTGATACCTTCAACTGTACCTGTGCTAACAACTTCACCGTTAATTGTGTAGTTAACTGTAACTGTTTCAACCTTTGCAACTGCAACTGCTTCTGTGGAACCACCGGAAACAAATGTAAGTGTTGCATTATCAACTACCATGTACTTTGCACCGTCAGTACCTGTAACAGCTGTGTTAGCTACAACGTCAACTGTGTTACCTACAGCGCTTGTCTTTGTTTCTGTAGCAACAACGTTGCCTACAGCGTCTGTATAGTTGATAACCATGTCAACGATTTCTTCTGTAGCTTCCATCTCGTAGATAGCCCAGTCACCGTAGTAAAGTTCTACGCTACCCCAAGCACAGTAAGAAACCATGATGTTTGTAGCTTCAGCGGGAGCCTTAACAAGAACTTCAATCTTGTTGTAGCCTGCTTCAGCTGTCTTATCTGTACGACCAACCTTTGTACCTACAATGTTAGGATCAGTTTCGTTGGACCAGGAGTTGAAACCACCGTCTGTGTAGTCAACGTGGCTGTACATTGTAAGACCTGCAAATGTGCCGTATACGGGATCGCCTGTAGCGATGATAGCACTCATACCTGCGTTGCTGTGAGATACTGTAGCAGCGCCTGTGTTGTTGTAAAGTGTATGTGTAACGAGATATGTCTTGCCACCTTCGATGGGGAAGAATGTTCTCATTGTACCAGCTTTTGTACCGCCTTCAATTACTGTAGCATGTGCATACTTTGTGCCTGCTTCAGCATCGGGGTTGATTGTTGTAGCATCAACCTCTGCCCAGTTTGTAGCACCACCGTCAAGAGCGTTTGTAAGACCTGTAACACCGTCAACGGAAACAAGGTTATCAGAAACTGCCTTGTATGTGATACCAGCACCATCTGTGTATTCGACATCGGGAGCAGCGGGTCTAATGTTTACAACCTTAAGGTCACCTGTAGCATATTCAGTAGGAACGTCCTTGCCTTCTGTTGCATAGATGAATGCCTTTGTGATTGTTAATGCAAAGGCATCAAGAGACTGACCTTCGTTAAGAACGAAAGCTGCATCAAACATTGTAAGTTCTGTTGCTTCATCGGGAGCCTGATTTCTTGCTGAGGGATCGATGTAGATAGAAACAGAAGCCTTACCTGTTTCGGGACAGTCTGCTACGGAAGTAAACTTACCCTTAGAGCCAAGCTTTTCATTATGGATATTACCATAGAAGAAGCCATAATTATCATCTGTCAAGATTTCGCCTTCGTCTACATATGTAGCGTAGTCGATTAATGTTGCAACTGTTGTATCATATGTAAAGTCAACCTGACCTGTTGCGAACAAACCGGAACTGATTTCTTCAACATTAAATGATACAAAGAATACTCCGTTTTCATCTGCACCTTCGCCATATGTAGCAACCATTGTAGCAGTAGGAATTTCTTCTGCTGCTACGGGAATTGCAACCATTGTGAAAGCGAGAGCAAACGCAAGTACTAAAGAAAGTATCTTCTTCATACTTAATTACCTCTTTTCGTTTTAATCGTGATATTGATTATTCATCGTAACCGTCTGCGTTGTAGTTGTTAAGAAGTGTCTGAAGTTCCTTAGTATCAACTACACCATCTTCGTTAAGGTCAACAACTTCAACACTCTTATTGTAGTTATTAAGAAGTGTCTGAAGGTCCTTAGTATCAACTACACCGTCTACAACGAATTCACCAGCGATGAGTGTAATTGAACCGAGATTAACTTCTGCTGTGTTTGCAGCTACGTCTTCGTATGTCTTGTAAAGGTAACCAGCTTTACCAAGAACTACGTCGTATGTACCCTGACCAACTTCGATTTCATAAGCACCTGTGGAAGCAACTGTACCGTTCACATTGTTGCCGGATGCGTCTGTAGCAACAGCTGTTGCCTTTGTAGCATCACCAAGTACTGTGATAGTACCGATAATCTTCTTTGTGTCAAATGAGAAGGAAGTGTCTTCGGGTGCGTCAACACCTGTACCGCCTACGTATACATCATACGCGCCTGTGCGGTCAGCTTCAAGGAGCTTGAATGTGTAAGTAACGGCTGTGTCGCTAACTGCTTCCTGATCGATATACTTGATATCGGAATCAGCGAGAGTAGCAAGAGCTGTGCCGGACTTAACAACAAGCACTGTGGACTGCTGAGCTGCTTCGGGAGAACCATATTCCACTGTAACGGAAATTGTTCTGCCTGCGTCAGCTGCAACATTTGCTTCAACGCTCTCAATTGTAGCTGCTGAAGCAACTGCCATCATAGCAAAGAACACTGTAAGTGTCAATGCCATAACGAGAAGAATTTTGCTGAGTTTCTTCATCATTTTGTCTCCTTTCAGGAAAAATAAATTTTTTGTGTTGCCAAAGCCTTTTCTCTTTGGTTGTGATTGTAAATAGCAATCCGCCCAATCTATACTTTGGCATTATTCACATACATACAGTATAACACAAAATATATATTTTTCAAGATATTTTTCATAAAATTTTTGTGTTTTTTAAGACATTTTTATCCAATGCGTACAAAAGCGCAAATGCCGTGTACAAAATGACAATCATCTAACATAAAAAGGGTGTTTGCGCGCAGAATTCACACATTAATTCTGCACTTTGCACTCTGCATTCTGCACTAAGGAATAAAGGTCGGAGAGGCTTGCGTTCATTCGCAAACCTCTCCAACCTTTATTCCGTCTACAGCCGCGCTCATAATGCCGCCTGCATAGCCTGCCCCCTCACCGCAGGGATACAATCCCTTTATAATGGAAGAAAAGCTTTCGTTTCGTATTATTCTCACAGGGGAGCTGCTTCTGGTTTCAACACCTGTCAGTATTGCATCGGGGTTATTGAAGCACTTTATTTTTCTTGAAAATCCAACTATTGCATCCTTTAAGCCCTCTGCAATGTGAGTGGGTAAAAGCCTGTTTAAGTCAGACGGGATAACGCCCGGAGTGTAGGTTGGTTTTACACTTCCAAAGTCAATTGTTCTTTTATTTTCAAAAAAGTCCCCCACTCTTTGGCAAGGTGCTTTATAATCAGCCCCTGCCTGGTAAAAGGCACCCTTTTCAAGCTTGCGCTGAAAATACATTCCCGAGAGAGGGTCACTTCCGTCAAAATCCTCGGGGTAAACAGACACTAAAAGTGCACTGTTGCTGTTTTGTCCGTTACGGGCAAAGTTGCTCATGCCGTTAGTAACCACGCCCTCACATTCGCTTGCAGAGGCAACAACGTAGCCGCCCGGGCACATACAGAAGGTGTAAACGCCCCTGCCGTTACGATCCTTTACGTTGCATTTATAATCCGCCGCTTCCATAAGGGGCGCAAAGTCGCCGTACTGGGCGTAGTCAATATCTGTTTTCTTGTGCTCTATTCTGGCGCCTACAGAAAAGGGCTTTCTTTCCATGGGAATGTTCAGCTTCTGCACCAGCTTAAAGGTGTCACGGGCACTGTGACCTATGGCAAGTATAAGGGTTTTTGTTTCAAAATCACCTTGGGTTGTTTTTATGCCGCAAACAGAGTTGTTTCTTATTACAATATCGTCCATACGGCAGTTAAAGATAAACTCGCCGCCCATTTCAACAATTTTCTTCCGTATGTTGGCAACCATCACACAAAGCATATCCGTGCCAACGTGAGGCTTTGCCTTATAAAGGATTTCCTTGGGTGCGCCTGCCGAAACCATTTCTTCCAACACCTTGCGCTGCCTTGTGTCCTTAGTTCCTGTGTTCAGCTTACCGTCGGAAAAGGTGCCTGCACCGCCCTCGCCGAATTGTACATTGCTTTCGGGGTTAAGACGGCCTGTTTTCCAGAAGGTTTGTACGGTGTTCATACGGTTTTCAACACATTCGCCCCGTTCAATCACAAGTGGCTTTGCACCGCGGTATGCAAGGATAAGCGCCGCAAAGAGCCCTGCAGGACCTGCGCCCACCACAATGGGGCGATGCTCTTCCCTCCAGGGATTAGGGTATTCGTACTCGTATTTTTCACATTTCGAAACGTGCTCACGGCTGTAATAGCGTCTTTCGTCCTTAACGGCAACATCAAAGGTTGCCACATAAAAAACATCCTTTTTATTGCGCGCATCAACAGAAAGCTTTACCTCGGAAAAGCTTTCAACATCTGTCAAAGGAGCTTTAATCTGCCTTGCTATGGCTTCAAGCACGTCTCCATGCTTATAACCCGGCTTCAATTTTACATTATTAACTCGTATCATTGATTAATCATTCCTAAATTTCTATTTCGCCGCACTTTTGCCGGCAAGCACGCCTGTCGCCCATGCCCAATGCAGATTATAGCCTCCGCAGATTGCGTCCACATCAAGAATTTCGCCTGCCGCGTACAATCCGGGCATCAATTTCGACTCCATCGAATGAGGATAAAAGCCCGAAAGTTCAATGCCGCCTGCGGAAACCTGGGCATTTTCAAAACCGTTGTCACCTAAAACGGGCAACTGCAGCTTTTTTAGAAAACCTCCGCATTTACGGATGTTTTCATCTGTAAAGCTTTTAGCCTTTGCAGATGTTTTTTCCACTCCCGCATATTTAAGCATAGGGATTGCTATCTTTTTATTGACTAAACCCGAAAATAGCTCTGCACCTTCACGCTCGGGCAAATTGTACACGCGCTCGTAAATTTCGGCAAGCGCTTCCTTGCGTGACAAATCGGGCAGCATATCAATTTCAAGTATCATGCCTTTTTTTGCAAAACGTGAAATCTGCATAACGGGAATGCCCGAAACACCGTAATCTGTAAAAAGCATTTCGCCACGGTCTGATGCAACCTGCTTTTCTTTTTCAAAAAGGGTAACACGGGCAAAAACCTTAACCCCTTTCAATAGCTTTGTAATACGGTTTTCGGTTTTAAGGCTTACAAGCGCACACCTGACAGGGGTAGGAGTGTGACCAAACTGTTCCAGCAGCTTATAGCCCGAGCCGTCGCTGCCCAAATTGGGCTGAGCCTTGCCACCTGTTGCAACAATAACCTTTTTTGCTTCTATATCTCCCACTTTAAACCCGTTTGGTGTTCTTTCAAGCTCGGAAACAAAGGTTTCCGTTATAAAATCCACATTGTTTTCCGTAAGATACAGTCTTAAGCAATCTGCAACGGCGCTCGCCTGATTGCTCAGGGGATAAACTCTGTTATCTTCAACCCGGTGCATAATTCCCAGCTCTTTAAAAAAGAGCAATGCTTCCTCCGTGCCGAACTGAGCAAGAATTTTTTCAACAAATGCCCTATCACCGTAAAAATAATCGCTCTTTATGTCCATGTTGGTGAAATTGCATCTGCCGTTGCCTGTTGCATGGATTTTCTTTGCAACGCGGTCGCTTTTTTCAACAATGCCGATTTTTATGTTATTATTCTCTTTTCTTGCAGAAACGGCGGCTGCAAGTCCTGCCGCGCCGCCGCCAATGATTAAAATATCATACTGTTTCATGGTACTTATTTCTTTTTGTAGAACATTGTGGATTCTTCGCCGTTACGAAGTCTCACGATATTTGTTTTGTGCTTGTAAATTGCAAGGATTGCAATTGCAAGAGTTATTACAAGAAGTCTTGCCTCGCCGGGGTAAAGAAGATATGTAAACACAGCAATGTTCATTACTGCAACGATAGAGGAAAGGGAAACATATCTGAAAAGCACCATAAGAATTACAAATTCCACAAGTGCAATGCCTGTAGCCGCAGGGCTTATAACCAGAAGTGCGCCCGCCGCTGTTGCAATACCCTTACCGCCCTTGAAGCCGTAATAAAGAGGGAAGCAATGACCCACAACTGCAAAGAACGCATATATGTACGCCATACACTCGCATGTGGTAACGTAAATGGGCATCCAGTCCTTGCTGCCTGCTATGAGAAGCACAAGAGGGATTAAGCAGCCCTTTAAAACGTCAAACAGTAAAACCACAGCTGCCGCACCCTTGCCCATTGTGCGGAGAGTGTTTGTTGTGCCTGCATTGCCGCTACCCATTTCTCTTATATCCTTACCCTTACCCTTTGAAAGGATAATGGAAAGGTTAATTGAGCCGATAAGGTAGCCCAAAACTGCCGCCACAATGAAGTAAAGAATGTTGATACTTGTTAAATCTCTGATAATAGCCTGCATAATTTTTCTCTCCTTTTATTTGTCTGATTTTCTTTCTCTTATAATAAATCTCACAGGGGTGCCTGTAAGACCGAAAGCACTTCTGATCTGGTTTTCGATATATCTTATATACGAGAAGTGTGCTAGCTCTGCGTCGTTAACAAAAATAACGAACATAGGGGGCTTTGTTGATGCCTGAGTGATGTAGAAAAGCTTGAGCCTCTTGCCCTTGTCGCTGGGAGGCTGAACACGTGCAACTGCATCTGTCAATACATCGTTAAGTGCACCTGTCTGGAGCCTCATTGCATTCTGGTCGGCAACATAGTCGATATTTGCAAAAAGGTTTTCAACCCTCTGACCTGTAAGCGCCGAAATGAACACAACGGGAGCATATTGCATAAAGCCCAAGGTTTCATAAACCTTTGTACGCATTGCCTCCATGGTTTTGTCGTCCTTTTCAACGGCATCCCATTTATTTACAACAATTACAGTAGCCTTGCCCTGTTCATGAGCATAGCCTGCAATTTTTGCATCCTGCTCGCTTATACCTTCAACGCCGTCAATCATAACAACGCACACATCACAGCGCTCAACGGCGTTAAGTGAACGGATAACGCTATAGCGTTCAACAATGTCGTCCACCTTGTTCTTTTTACGCATACCTGCGGTGTCAATAAAGGTGTACTTTTTGCCGTTCTTTTCAAGGTGTGTGTCAATCGCATCACGCGTTGTGCCTGCAATACTGGAAACGATAACCCTGTCCTCGCCTAAAAGACGGTTGATAAGACTGCTCTTGCCTGCGTTGGGCTTACCAACAACGGCAACCTTTATGGTGTCGTCCTCTTCCTCGCATTCACTTTCGGGCGGGAAGTATTCAAGGCACTTGTCTAAGATATCGCCCACGCCTCTGCCGTGCACCGAGGAAACAGCCATAGGCTCGTCGAGACCCAAGTTGTAGAACTCATAAAGCTCCATTGGCGGCTCACCGGGTGCATCCACCTTGTTGCACACAAGTACAATGGGCTTACTGGACTTCTGGAGCATTGTGGCAACCTCCTGGTCGGCTGCTGTCATGCCGTCCTTTACGTTAACCATGAAAATGATAACGTCTGCCATTTCAATGGCAAGGTTTGCCTGACGCCTCATCTGGGAAAGAATAATGTCCTTTGAATAGGGCTCAATACCGCCCGTATCAATCATGGTGAACTCTCGTCCGCACCATTCCGCGTCGGCATAAACTCGGTCGCGTGTGATACCGGGAGTGTCTTCAACAATGGAAATTCTCTTCCCTGCTATTTTATTGAAAAGTGTGGATTTGCCGACATTTGGTCTGCCGACAATTGCAATTATAGGTTTTGCCACACTACCACCTCCTAATTTTCTAAAAGAGCTTCCAGAAATTCATAGCCGTCGTTTTCAATAGCCTTCACTCTCACGCCAAGCTCTTTTTCCATTTCATTAACAGTTATATTATCAAGCAGAACATCGGTAGAATCACGAAGCATGCTTTTTGAAATAAGCAAAGTCTCGCCAAGGCGTTTTCCTTTGAGCTGACGAACAATGTCTTTGCCGCACAAAAGCCCTGCCACGGTAATTTCTTCTCCGAAGAAATCGTTGACGATTTCATACACATCCACTTCTAAGTTATTATACCTTTTTTCCGCCTCTTTTGCAATAGATTTAATAAAATTATAAGCCGAAACGCCTGTAGCCACGCTCACATGACGCTTCTTTTCCAGCTTGTAGCCTTCTTCCAATGCGTTATAGAATTCTTCTCTCATGCTGGCAATGAGCCCTACCCCGTTTTCAATCTGGGGAAAATGCTCATACTCCTCGGAAGGCGGGATTTCCCTTTCTGCCTTAAGATAAAACTCGTCCGAGGCAAAGAAAAGCCTTGTACCTGCTTCCTTAAGCGCTTTTTTCTGCCATTTTTCTACAATTTCAAGCACCTCTATTGCCTTTGCCTTGTCAACGGAGGGAATTTCGCACAAGCCTTCGCGGTACTTTGTTTTGCCTATGGGCACAATGCTCACACTTCTTATATGCCCTAAACTAAGCAGGTCGGAAAGAGTTCTTTCAAGCTCTTCCCCGTCGTTAAGAGTGGGGCAAAGTACAATCTGCGCATTTAAAAGAATGCCGTTGTCGGAAAGCTTTTTAAGCCTTTCCATTATATTGCCCGCATTTTTATTTTTTAGCATTTCGCATCTTAGGCTGGGGTTTGTGGTATGCACGGAAACATTGATGGGACTTACACGCATAGCTATAAAGCGGTCAATTTCCCTTTCGGGCACATTTGTGAGAGTTACGTAATTGCCCTGAAAGAAGGAAAGACGGGTATCGTCGTCCTTGAAGTACAAGGTTTCGCGCATTCCGGGCGGAAGCTGGTCAATGAAACAGAAAACACAACGGTTGGCACAGCTTTTTGCCCCGTCAATGAGCCCCGATGCAAATTCCACGCCTAAATCCTCGTAAACTTCCTTTTCAATTTCAACATCAACAACCTCGCCCTGCTTTGTCTGCACAGTTAAAAGGATTTCCTCGTCGCTCATGAGAAAGCGGTAGTCGAGAATGTCGCGCACTTCGGTATTATTGATTTTTAAAATCGCATCTCCTGCCTCGAGCCCGATTTCCTCGGCGATAGAGCCTTCGAAGACTGTTTTGATTTCATTTTTCTTCATTTTAATTTTCCAATCTGTCCTTCAATATTTTTCCGAAATATCTGCTGACCTTCATGCTGCCCGACTCGTTAAGATGGCTGAACTCTGCCATGTCGGTCTGAAAGTCGAAGCCCATGTCGTCGAGGTTATATAAAAGGTTTATATACTCTACGCCCCATGTAGCGGCATATTCTTCAATGGTGTTATAAACACTCTGCTGATATGCGCCTGTTACATCGTTGTTATCAACATCAGCACGGTAAGGAATAACCGTCAGGATAAGCTCTGTGTCGGTTTCCTTGCATAATTCAACTATTTTTTCAAGATATTCCAGCGGAACGGCTGGCACCTCGCCCTTAATTGATTTGTCCAAAGGAACAAAATCGTTCTCAAAGGGGGTTGTAACATACAAAACCTGCTGTGTTTCGTTGTATTCCTTTGTTACTGTATAATCTGTTTTTGTAAGGCTTTTCCACCTGCCGTGATAGAGCATATAGTTAAGGAAAAACTCGCTTTTGTCCTCGCCTGCAAGGTCCATTATTGCTTCTACCTTGTTTTTATTCAGGGGGAAGTTGTCTATCGCCTGATGAAAGCGTGTAGGTGTAAAATACACATCGGGATAAAACATGCAGAACAAATCAACAGCAACAATTTCGGGTGTGTGTCTTTCAATCATTTCCTTGACAACATAATAGGTTGTGGGCATGCTCTGGGCGGCAGTTGCCGTGTTGCAGGCAGAAATGTTATATTCACTTTTTAAAACTGACGGATGTACACCGTACTGAATGTGGCTCGGGCCTGCAAGCACAACGGAATAGGTTTCGTCGGGCATTGTAAATATTTTACCCAATGCCTCAGACTCGCTCTTGTTGCGCAACACGTCACGGCTTCCCGTGTACAGCACAAGAAACAGCGCTATAAAAAGCACAGCCTTTGCTATTTTCTTTAAATTGTCTGACAATTTCATTTTCATATATTAACCCCATATCTCAGAACTGGAAATATATAAACTGGCTTGCATCGTACTCGGGTCCGTATACACCCAGAATAAGAACTGCAAAAATGCCTGCAAAATATATGGCAAAACGGAACCACAAGCCCTGTTCGGAAAGCTTTTGGCGGATATTTACCCCTGCGTACTTAAGGGAGCTTACAACAAGGAGCACCAGAAGTGACAAAAAGAGCACGAACATGTCCGCCCTGTCTAAGCCAAGGCTGAAGAGCGTTCCGTCCGTAAAAATCCACGGATTGAATTCGCAGAAAAGATGTCTCACAATACGAACTGCATCGTGCAGGGAATTTGCGCGGAAGAAAATCCACGAAAAGTCAATAAGTGCAAAGGTCACCAGAGCCTTACTGAGCTTGCCGCTGAAGTTGCCGCGGTTTACACCAAGAATGGATGAACCCTTAAGCCTGAGCTTTTTTGTCATGTCGCCTATTATCTGATAAAGACCATTCAAGCCGCCCCATATAACAAAGCTCCAGCTTGCACCGTGCCAGAGACCGCTTAAGATAAATACCACCATAAGGTTGAAATATTTTCTCAGTCTGCCCTTGCGGTTACCGCCAAGAGGAATGTAGAGATAATCACGGAACCAGCTTGAGAGGGAAATGTGCCATCTTCGCCAGAATTCACCCACGCTCTGGGAGAAATAGGGCGTTTCAAAGTTTTTCATGAGGTCAAAGCCCATGACAAGCGCCGCACCGCGGGCAATGTCGGAATAGCTTGCAAAGTCACAGTATATCTGGAATGCAAAAAGGATTGTTGCAATAAGTATTGCAAAGCCTGTATAGTTTGCGTAATTGTTGTAAACTGTATCCACAACATATGCCGCTCTGTCGGCAATTACAAGCTTTTCAAAGAAGCCCCAGAGCATGAGCATAAGACCGTTTGCAACATTTTCGGTTTTAAAGTAGTGGCGCTCACGGAGCTGGGTGATAAGATTGCCGCTTCGCTCAATGGGTCCTGCCACAAGCTGAGGGAAGAACGACACGAAAAGAGCATATCGTAAAAGGTTTTTCTCGGGGTCAATGTCCTTTCTGTACACATCAACTGTGTAGCCTAACGCCTGGAAGGTGTAGAAGGATATGCCTACGGGCAGTATTACATCGAAAGCAGGGTTTATAAGCTCCAACCCCCATGCCGAAAGACATGCGTTTATGTTGTTTATTGCAAAGTCGAAATACTTGAAGAAAAACAGTATGGCAATGTTTACGGTAAAGCTGAGCCCCACCCACACTTTTTTGCCTGTCACTGATTTGCACTTTGCAATAAAGAGACCTGCTATATATGTGCTTACAGTTGAGAACGCCATAAGAAGCGCATACTTGGGATTCCAGCACATGTAAAAGAAATAGCTTGCCATAAGAAGCCACAGATACCTTACCTTGTGGGGCAACACGAAATAGAACAGTGTTACCACCGGGAAAAATATTAAAAATTGCAATGAATTAAAAAGCATAACTGTCCTCCGCAAACAACATAATACCTCAAGTATATATTAATATTTTTCGGATATTTTGTCAACAAAAAGAAGCTGTATGTTATACAGCTTCTTTTCAGGTTATTTAAGGTTTTTTGCCGCTTCGAAAATGTCGGTTACGCTCTTTTTATTAACAACAAAGCCCTTTGTGCCGTTAATGTCCACAGCGTATTCGCTTTCGCTTATGGGCAAAAACTGCACAGCGTATGTGCTGTTATCTGTCTTTGTGAAGGTTATTGAATATTCAACCATGCCCTCAACAGAGCCCTCCTTTGTGAACATAAGCCCCATCAGTGTCTGGTAGAAGCCGCGGAAGGCTTCGTTTGAAACTTCTGTATCGTTCTTATAGAAAACGGGAGCTTCGCTGTCGGGCGCTTCGAGCTTAAATTCGATTATACCCTCGTTTGACACAAAAGAGATACTGCTTACCTCGTTTATGGCAATGGGTGCAACATATTTACCGACAAGGTCAAAGCCTGTTATGTTGAGAAAAGCTGTTTCATTTTCTGCAACGCGATACATATAATCTGTATTTTCGTAGCTCAGGAAACTGCCGGAGACCTCAAATGCAAGCTTTTCTCCGTCGTTGAGGGTAACTGTAACAGCTGTTGCATCCTCTAATTCTGCTTCGTCCCTGGGCACAATTTCAAGCGCCGATATATCGCTCATTTCATCAAGAATGCTCTTGACCCTGTCTGCATCCGCCGAAGCATTATAGGGTGCCTTTTCAAGCCAGCCGTCCTCTGTTTTTTCAAGAACAATGTCCTTATACTCTAATGTCTTGACCTTGTCTGCATACATCTGCAGCACGGTATTGTCAAGATACTTTATTTTTTCTAAAAACACCATGTATAAATCCGGCTGCGACACAATGTAAACATCCCAATCGCCCTCCATTTTCAGATAGCGGTACTCACCGCTTTCGTTGCCTATGGAGATGGTTTTTGTCTTTGAGCCGAAGTCAAGGGTGGCTGTAACGGCAGCATCCTCAAGGCCGTAATCAGCAAGGCTCATGCCCCCCTCTGCCTTCATGGGCGATTGAATGTTGCAAAGGCTTTTTACCAAGGTGTCGGCAAAGGTTTTGTCAACCTTAACGCCCTCAACGCCTTCCATAACCCATTCGTCGCCCTTCTTTATGAGGGTGAATTCCTCCTCGCCCTTAACGGAAACCTTTTCTACAGCTTCACTGTCAGCGGAGTATACAATTATTGCATCGCTTCCGCCATCGTCGGCAGGCTTTAAAAGCTGGTAAATGCTTCCCGCAAGAATTGCCACCGCCAGAAGCCCAAGAACTATTTTTATAATTATTCCTTTAACGCTCATTATCTGTTTCTCCTCTTAAACCAGACTACGGCACCTGCCAGAATAACGGCAAGTGGAAGCACGAAGCCCAATAGCTTGCTCATTACATTTGCCTGGGTCTGGCTCATGGTAAGCACCGACACCGCTCTCGTTTTAACGGGCACATAAATGCTCTGTATGTCCTCGCCGAAAGCATGTGAAAGTGCATTGATTACAAAGTCGGCATTACCAAAGCTCTTTTCAAGAAGTGCATTGTAAACTATGGCATCGTAATTTGTAACGGTGTCTCTTGTTATGCCCCAGATTGACTCTGTAGATGTGACAATAAGCTTTGCAGTATTTTCAAAGCTTCCGTTAAGGGGCTTTTCAAGAGCATAAGCAAGGTTGAACTGCCCTGCCTTTATATTTTCGGTATCAATTCCGCTTGCGCCAAGAGGCATGCTGTAGGCACTTGCACTGCTTGTAAGAAGCGCCTCGCCTTCAATATCGCCAACGGGATTGAACGTAAGGCTTCTTGCGTAGGATGCAATAACCCTGCCTGCAATAGTGTTTACAATGCTGCTGTCGGTTTTTGTTGCATAAAAGTAAACGCCGTTTTCATCAAATCGGCTCTGGGGGTCGTTTTCGCTCACAATGTCGTTGTTTGCAATAATTCCCCAGGTTTCAAGGTAGCCCTCAAGCCTCGGGAGTACAGTTGCCGAGGAAAGTGAAACAACCACATTGCCGCCAGAGGAAAGATAATCGTCAAGATTGTCTATCTCTGCTTGCGTAAAGTCGCTCTCTGGCGACATTATCATTACCAGGTCTATTCCCTCTGGGATTTTACCTGTGGATATATCGTACTGATATACGCCGATGTTTTCGCCTCGCAAAAATGCAACCAGCATCATTCCGCCTGAGGTTGCCTGACCGTTTTCGTCAGTTTTTGTTTCGCCCACAATTTCGCCGTGACCTGTTGTGAAGCAAACTGTCATCTGCTTTTCGCTGGACACAACGCCAATGGCATTTGTGAGCAGGTTTTCAAGCATAAACACACTGCCGCCCTGATAAAGTGCCTCCATGTCAGCTGCATTGATAAGCCTTGCCTTTGACTTGTCCCTTGCTGCCACAAGCACGCTGCCATCAACGTTTGCATCAGAGCCTATACCGTAGGAATTGAGAAAAACAGGGTTTGAGTGATAGCTTACAATTTCGTATTCTATATTGCTGCTGAAGGCATCATACTGCTCTATGACACTTGTTACCTGACTGTCGGCATCTTGGGTGCCCTTAAGGTAAAAAATGTCCACGCACACATCGCCCTCGTCGAGCCTTTTAAGTACGCTCTTTGTTTCGTTGCCAATTTTTGTGACACGGTTTTCGGTAAGGTCCACTTTAAAATTGGGGACCTTTGTTTCCATAAGCACAACCGTAATATTAAGTAGCAGCACAATAATAATTGCAAAAACAACTACAACAGTATTGTTAATGCTGAATTTGAGGTTTTTCAAATTAATATTTTTCATGTCCCCTACCTCCATCTGCGACTTTCAATCTGTCGCATTGATAAAAGCAAAAACAAAAATGTAAAGGACAGATAGTACACAACGCCCGAGGGTGCAATAACACCCATTGAAAAGCTTTCGTTCCACTCGGAAATGCTGAAAAAGCGGATTATGTAGTCAACTGCCCAAATACCCGTATTCAGCCAGGAGGAGAAAAACAAAAGCAATGTAACGCCGTAGGTGAGTACAGCCGCTACCACCTGGTTTTCCGTAAGGCAAGAGATGAAAAGACCAATGGCTGTAAGAAGTGCACCGAAGAGCACATAGCCTGCGTAGGATGCAAAGGTCTCGCCAATGGCAATATCGCCCCAAATTGCTGCCACAAAAACGTAGGGCAACGTTGCCGCTGTGGATATTAAAAACACACTAAAGGCGGCAAAATATTTGCCGAGAATAATCTCCGACACCTTAACGGGTGCAGTTAAAAGCAGCTGGTCTGTCTTTTCTGCCTTTTCCTCGGCAAAAAGCCTCATGGTAATAATGGGCAGCAAAAGCATTAGAATAACCATGCACATGGGCATAATGCCCGTAACACTCCCCACACGGTTCTTAAACATTTCCATGGAAAAGAAAAGCGAGGAAAGAAACATGAAAACGCCTATGAACACGTAGCCTGTCATGGTTGTAAAGTAGGAAAGCATTTCTCTTTTAAATATCGCCTTCATTCAAGCTTCCTCCTTTTACGTTAAGAGTGTAGAAAATTTTCTCCAGCTCTTCGATTTGTATTTCTTCCTTTGCTTTTTCACAGGCAATAACGCCCTCGTTTATGATAACAACCCTGTCACACACCGCACATACCTCGGAAAGAATGTGGGTGGAAAAAATTATGGTATGCTCGTTTTTAAGGCTTCTTATAACATCGCGTATTTCCATAATCTGATTTGGGTCAAGCCCTACGGTGGGCTCGTCCAGTATGAGGATTTCGGGCTTGCCGATAAGAGCCTGGGCAAAACCCACTCTCTGCTTGTAGCCCTTTGAAAGGTTTTTTATTTTTCTGTTCTTAACATCTGTTATTGAAACTGTTTTTAAAACATCTTCAATGTGCTCTTTCTTGGACATATTGAGCTTTACCTTTTTCAAGTCGTAAACAAAGCTCAGATATTCCCACACTGTCATTTCCTTGTAAAGCGGGGGCTGCTCGGGGAGATAGCCTATCATTTTCTTTGCTTCCATAGGGTTTTCCAGAACATCAACACCGTTAACAAGAACGCATCCTGCGCTAATTGATATGTAGCCTGTTATCATGTTCATGGTAGTACTCTTCCCTGCACCGTTGGGACCTAAAAGGCCCAAAATCTCGCCCTTCTGAACGTTGAAGGAAATAGAGTTTACCGCTTTTTTATCTCCGTAGGATTTACAAAGATTTTTAATTTCTATCATATAAATCCCTCCTGTTTTCAATAATACACCATTTTTGTGTCTATTCTGTAAACAAAGGGGAAACAGTTTGTTTCCCCTTTTATTTTACCTGTTTTCGTTTATAATTTTTGCTATGTCCTCAAGCATAACCTCGGAAGCCTCGCCTGTTGCCATGTTTTTAAGCTTAGCCTTGCCCTCTTCAATTTCTGTATCGCCCAGCACGATGGAGAACTTTGCGTTCATCTTGTCGGAATACTTCATCTGAGCCTTAAGTGAGCGGTCAAGATAATCGCGTATTACGCTTATGTTTTCATCGCGGAGCTTACGTATGAGACCCATGGAGAAAATGTCTGCCTTTTCGCCTATTGTAGCAACGAACAAATCCGGAGACTGGTCAAACTCAGGCATAACGCCTGCCGCTTCCATAGCTAAGATTATTCTCTCAACACCCATACCGAAGCCAATGCCCGGAAGAGGCGCACCGCCCAATTCTTCAATAAGCCCGTCATAGCGTCCGCCGCCGCAGACAGTACCCTGAGTACCCTCCAGCTGTGTTTTGAATTCAAAAACTGTTTTTGTGTAATAGTCAAGCCCGCGCACAATTGTGGGGTCAACATTATACTCAATACTGCTTGCTTCAAGATACTTTTTAACGCTTTCAAAATGTGCGGAGCATTCGTCGCAGATATAGTCAAGCAGCATGGGTGCCTTTTCGCCTATGCCCTTACAAACGGGGCTCTTGCAGTCAAGTATACGGAGGGGGTTTTTCTCGTAACGACCCTTACAGGTTTCGCAAAGTGTGTCAAGATGGTCTGCAAAATAGCCTCTTAAAACCTCGTTATACTTACTGCGGCAATTGGGGCAGCCGATGGAGTTTATGTTCAGCTTCAAGCCGGGCACCTTAAGAGTGTTAAGCACGCTTCCTGCCAGGCAGATAATTTCCGCATCAATTGCAGGACCCTTTGCGCCGTAGCATTCCACACCAAACTGATGGAACTCCCTGAGTCTTCCTGCCTGAGGCTTTTCGTAACGGTAGCAGCTGATGTTGTAATAGAGCTTACTGGGAAGAGCCTCGGCATAGAGATTGTGTTCTAAAAATGCTCTTGCAGCACCTGCTGTACCCTCGGGGCGAAGAGTAATGCTTCTGTCGCCCTTGTCAAGGAAGGTGTACATTTCCTTCTGCACAACGTCGGTAGTGTCACCAACACCTCTTTCAAACAGCTCAGTATGCTCAAATACAGGTGTTCTTATTTCGGAAAAACCGTAGTTTTTACAAATCTTTTTAATTTTTTCTTCAATGTAATGCCACTTTGCCACGTCGCGGGGCAAAATGTCGTTAGTTCCTCTGGGAGCTTTTGTCAGCATCTACATTCAGTCCTTTTCACCAATAATCTTCCTTATATTTTATCCTTTTTAATGTATACTGTCAAGATATTTTTATTGACACATTCTCTTGACCTCCGCCAATATTTGACATATTATTAAGGCGAGGTGGTTTTATGAACTATATTGTATTTGCGTGTCTTTCAGCCATATTTGCCGCGCTCACTTCAATTCTTGCAAAAATGGGCATGAAAAATCTCAACTCAAACCTTGCCACGGCATTAAGATGCATCGTAGTTGTTGCATTTTCGTGGCTTATGGCATTTATAACAACTGATATTCCCACAGAGTTTTCCGCCGTTACATACAAAACCGTGCTGTTTTTAATTCTTTCGGGCTTTGCAACGGGCGCAAGCTGGATGTGCTACTTCCACGCGCTTAAAATCGGCAATGTAAACTTAGTTGTCCCTATTGACAAGTCGGCAGTGGCTATAACAATGCTTTTAAGCTTTTTGATTTTCCCCGACGAAAAGTTCACGCTTTTAAAGCTTTTATGCATTGCACTTATAGCTATTGGCACATTTTTAATGATTGAAAAGAAAAAGCGCAAAAGCTCAAAGGCAAAGCGCAGTGCCATTTTGTATGCATTTATGGGCGCAGTATTTGCCGCCCTCACATCAATTTTAGGTAAGATAGGCATCGAGGGCATATCCAGCGATTTCGGCAGCGCCATAAGATGTATTGTTGTTCTCGTTATGGCATGGATTATTGTGCTCTCGGGCAAAAGCTACCGCTCAATAAAAAGCATTGACACAAAAAGCGGCATTTTTATAATTCTTTCAGGCATTGCAACCGGCGCAAGCTGGCTTTGCTACTACAGAGCTTTATCTGCCGGTCCTGCAAGCGTTGTTGTACCCCTTGACAAGCTGAGCATTCTCTTTACAGTTTTATTCAGCTACATATTCCTTGGTGAAAAGCTTACAAAAAAGAGCCTGCTTGGTCTTATTCTTATAGTAACAGGCACACTTTTGTTAGTTATTTGTTGACAAAACCTTCTGTTTTTTGTACAATAGAATATAATATTATTTTAATATGAAAGGCACTGATAACTATGGCAGATAATAAAAAAATGGTTGAGGATATTACCTCCCGTGACGTTGATTTCGCCCAGTGGTATACTGACATTGTAAAAAAAGCTGAGCTTGCGGATTATTCATCCGTTCGCGGCTGTATGATTGTACGCCCCTACGGCTACGCTATCTGGGAAAATATTCAGAAGGAGCTGGACCGTCGCTTTAAGGAAACAGGTCATGAAAACGTTTACATGCCCATGCTCATTCCCGAAAGCTTACTGCAGAAGGAAAAGGACCATGTTGAAGGCTTTGCTCCCGAGGTTGCATGGGTAACTCACGGCGGAAGTGAAAAATTAACAGAGCGCCTTTGCGTGCGCCCCACCTCCGAAACAGTTTTCTGTGACCATTACAAGGACATTATCCATTCCTACCGCGACCTTCCCAAGCTTTACAACCAGTGGTGCAGTGTTATGCGTTGGGAAAAGACAACACGCCCCTTCCTCCGTACAGCCGAATTCTTATGGCAGGAAGGTCACACAATGCACGCTACTGCCGAGGAGGCTATCCAGGAAACAGAGCAGATGCTTAACATCTACTCCTCCTTTGCAGAAGAATTTCTTGCTATTCCCGTTATAAAGGGTAAGAAAACAGATAAGGAAAAGTTTGCAGGTGCAGAAGCAACATACACAATGGAAGCTATGATGCACGACGGTAAGGCGCTCCAGAGTGCTACAAGCCATTTCTTCGGCGACGGCTTTGCAAAGGCTTTCGGCGTTGAATTTACAGACAAGGATAACACTCTTAAGAACCCTCATGAAACTTCTTGGGGTATTTCCACACGTATTATCGGTGGCTTAATCATGGTACACGGTGACGACAACGGTCTTGTGCTTCCTCCCATGATAGCTCCCACACAGCTTATGGTTATTCCCGTAATGCAGCACAAGGAAGGCGTTCTTGACAAGGCTTACGAAGTTCTCGCTTCCGTGCAGAAGTACTGCCGTGCTAAGATTGACGCATCCGATAAAACTCCCGGTTGGAAGTTTAGTGAATGTGAAATGAAGGGTATCCCCCTCAGATTGGAACTTGGTCCCAAGGATATTGAAAACAATAAGTGCGTACTTGTTCGCCGTGATACACGCGAAAAGTACTTTGTATCTCTTGACGAATTGGAAACAAAGATTCCCGAAATTTTAGCAGATATTCAGTCCTCTCTTTACAACAAGGCTAAGGAAAGCTTGTATTCCAGAATTTACGACGCTAAAACAATGGAAGAAGCAAAGGATATTGCCGACAACAAGCCTGGCTTTATGCGTGCTATGTGGTGCGGCGAATTGGAATGTGAAATGAAAATGAAGGATGAGGTAGGCGTAACAAGCCGTTGTATGCCCTTCGATGCCCAGCCCATTTCCGACACGTGCATCTGCTGCGGTAAAAAGGCAAAGAGCCTTGTATTCTGGGGTAAGGCTTATTAATCGGCTATGCCGATTAATAACGTCCTAAAGCTTTGCTTTAGGACATATCGCAATTCCGCTTTGCGGAATTATATCGTAACCGTGCAGAGCGCGGTTATATCGCATTTGCGAAGCAAATATATCACAAAAGGCGCTGATAATTCAGCGCCTTTTTTTACTTCACAAGCATCATTCTGCCTGATGTATTTGTATGTGTTTCGTCAGCCTTTGACGAAGCCACAAAATTGAACAGTCCTGCACATGCCTGAGAGCTCCAGCCTCCGCCATAGTGAAGAACATATTCCGCTTCACTGTCGTCACCTGCGATAAAGGTATCGCCGTAATAGGTTGATATGGTTGCTCCGTCGCCCACTGCATCGGGCAGCATGAGCTGGGGAAGGCTACCGTCATAGCCCATGGAACGGATCATACAATCAACAGTGTCAAGACCTGATGAATTGGGAATGCTGTAGCCTACAGTAACCTTTTCACCGCTTCGCCTTTCCACAACTGCCTCTCCGTCTTTAATTCTGACCTTGTCAATATACACAAAGGCATTGCCCCAGAAGTTTTCAATGTTTCTGTATTTGAATGCCACGGTACCTCTTGCAGTGCTTACAGCACCCGTATGACCTACAACGCTCTTTGTCGAGCCGTTTTTAAGAGCAGTATGAGCAATTGCAGTTTTACCTTTAATAACTTCGATAGGGTCGCCTTCAATAAACACCGATTGTGTTCCGTCATCATTATCTATTACGGTTTTTACAATGCGTGAATTTTTATACGCTTCATCTGCAGTGCCCTGATAATTATCGGCATTAAACAGAATTATACTGTTCCCCGCTTCAAAGTAGTAAGCTTTGCTCACTACAATACAGTTTGTCTTATGATTATCCTGCAAGGCAACGGCAAAACCTGCATTTCCGCCGTCATCGGATGCCATTGTGTATCCGCAGGCACCCATATACAGATACTGAGAATTCCTGAGACCTGTCTCTACCATAAAGAGCCTTTGCAATGCTCCCAGAGCAGCGTAGTCCATTTCTGCATAGCCCTTGTCTCCAGCACTTTCACTGAGTTCCTCAGGTGTAAGCTCAAGCACGGGATTGTCACCCGAGCGGCTCACTGCATTGCCATTCTCGTCCACAGATGTAAGATATGCCGCAACGTATATAAAATCGGTCTCTTCGCCATTTGAATTCACGAAAGCCTCTTCAACCTCAAAGCCTTCGTGACAAACGCCGGATATTGAGATTGTTTCATTGTTTTCGTCAGCAACGCGCTTTACGTAAAACTTAGGAATTTCAACAAATACATCTCCACCCGTTCCGTCTGTAGAAAAGCTTTCATCGCCCTCATATGCGGTAACAGTGCCACCCTTTATGTTGCAAAGCTTCATATCCTTCCAGGGATAAATGCTGTCGAAATGGTTTTCGCCCAGTGCTATTGTCCCCTGGGCTACTGCCGCATTAAAGCCCAGATTTTTCGCATTGTCCAGTCTTTCGCCCATGGCAGAGGGGTTGTTTTTATCAAAGCGGATTGTGTAAATGCCGTCCTTTGAGTAATCTGCAAACTTACTATTTTCAAAGGATACCTTTCCAGGAAGAGTTCCGCTTACTGTAATATGGCTGCCGCGTTCAATATCGGGAACGCTCCATTCTTCAAGGATTTCTGCCTTGCCGTCTTTTATATAATTCCATTTTCCGCCTGTGTAGATTATACTCTCCCCTTCTTTCAGATCGGGAATTTCATACACAGCGTAGTTTGCACCAAAGCTTTCGCCCGGCAGACGGCCGTAAACAATGGTGAGCTCTTCGTCAATAGATGCCGTTGCGTCTTCAATGCTCTTGTCATAGTATGTAACTCTGCACCATGACGACTTTTCCGGAATAGCGGCACGCGCCATCTGGTAAACATCAACGCCATATGTGTCCTTTTCTCTATAGCTGTTTGTGCTTACAGCGTAATGCGTTATTTCACCGTCAGCGTTTTTGAACTGCCATATAGCGTGGTTAAAGCCACCGCTCATGGTCAGATATTCACCCTCCGGGTCAACACTGAACCAGTCGGTTGTACGGTAATCGTCCTCATCAATCAGCTCGTGGTTGGTTTTGTTTATTCTTCCTTCAAAAACCTTTTCAGGCACCAGGTTGTGACCTGTTATAATAAGCCTCATGTCCTTTGTTTTTCTTACATCAGCTGTTATTTCCATAACAACCTCGTCAATAGGCTCCAGAATAATTTCTGAAGTGTTTTTTACGCCCAGCGGCTTAATTTTCCCCGGGGCAAACTCCTTATTGAGTGCCGCGTTGTAATAGCATTCGTACGCCTTTGTCTCGTCGCCTGTTTCCATGTACCAATCACCGAGCTTTGCCCTTGCCTCAACATCTGTTGAAACGTAGGCACAATAAACCTCCATCTGGTATATGGCAGAATTTATATCACCCTCCGTGTAGAGAGCTTCTGCCCTCAGCTTTACCTCGGATATATTTTCTATAACATCGTGCTGTCTGTCCATGTTTGCTACTGCAAATACTGCAACCACAGCCAGAATAACTATTATTGCCGCAAGAAGAATGTTAAGTTTTTTACTCATGGGTTTTATTCCCCTTTCTTCTCTCTTCCCATTAGTTTTGCTACAGCCTTATCGGGAGCAGTTTCACCGTTCACAATAGAGTTTACAACTTCAACAATGGGCATTTCCACACCGTATTTTTTAACAAGTGTCATTGCGGCAGGCAACATATTCATGCCTTCAACAACCATGCCCACTTCCGTTTTTGCTTCCTCGGCAGAGTAGCCCATTCCAAGAAGCTTTCCCGCCTTGAAGTTACGGCTATGTACGCTTGTGCAGGTTACTATCAGGTCTCCCACACCTGCAAGCCCATAAAAGGATTCCTTGGCGCAGCCCATAGCTGTGCCGAGCCTTACAATTTCCGCAAGACCGCGTGTTATAAGTGCTGCTGTTGTGTTATCGCCGTAACCGAGACCACGGGATATACCCACGCCCAGTGCCATTACATTTTTGATGGCACCTGCAAATTCAACACCCTTGATGTCGCAATTTGTATAAACACGGAAGTTTTCTGTCATGAAAACTTCCTGCACAAACTGTGCCGTTGCCTCGTCCTTACTTGCCGCAACAATTGTTGTGGGCTGGTCGAAGGCAACCTCCTCGGCATGTGTGGGACCTGTAAGTGCCACAACCCTTGCCTCGGGAATAACGTCATTTATAATTTCGCTCATGGTAAAGAGAGTGTCAGCCTCCATACCCTTTGCAACATCCACAACAATCATGTTTGCATTAAAATATTCTTTCACCTTTTCGCTGGTGTTTCTCACAAAAACAGAGGGCACCGCCATAAGTACAACATCGCAGTTTTCCATAGCCTTACCAAGGTCCTTTGTGAAAACCATTTCATCGGGAATATCCATTTCGGAAAGCATATGATGCACCCTTGTACGATTGAGGTTATCAATTTCGCTTTCAATTGCAGACCAGACAAAAACACTGTGACCCTTAAGTGAAAGAAGCCTTGCAAGAGCTATGCCCCATGTGCCTGCGCCTATTACTGCTACCTTCGTCATACCTTTTTACCTCTCTTTAAAAACATATTTAACACGTCATAAAATACTTTTGTTGTAGCTCCGAAAACAAGTACAAACAATACGTTATACACAACAGCAGTTATAACAACCGCCTTCAGAAAGCCCATCCAGCCTTCAAAGTCAAAAAGCGAAAGAAATGTCTGCAAGATAATTGTCATCACTGCCGCAAACAGAAAATAAAGAACATATGTCACAAAAAACTTTAACGGTGACTTATTAAGCCTCCTTTTAAATACCAGATAGCCGTCAACCCAGGTTGTGGTTACCAGGCGTGAAATGCCTGTGGCAATAAAAATGCCCGACATGCCCATCTTGTAGCCAAGAATAATGCTTAATACAATGTTTATCACAGCACTCAGAACAGGTGCCGCAACGCTTTCCTTGAAAAGCCCCATTGTTGTGCGGTAGGTAAAGCCTGCAAACTGCATACCCTCAACGTAAAAGGAAAAGGCAATTGCCATAACAGTACCTATCGGCAATGTGAATTTGTAGCCCAGCCATGCGGATATAAGGCTGTCAGCAGTTGAAACAAAGCCGACGCACAAAAAACTGTACAGCCAAAAGGACACAAACAAAAGCTTGAAGAAAACGTCTTCCTTTGCCTTGTTGTCGTCAGACGCGTTCAAATCCCCCACGCTTGCAGTAATGCCGTTCAAAAGCTGATTTGCAAGCAAGCGGAAGTTTGTAATAATCATTGAGTAGTTTGAATACAGGCTCACGCTTCTGAAGTTTATAATTGCCTGTATTAAAATATTGTCTGTGCTTCCGAGCACCACGCCCGAAAGCTTATATACGAAAAGAGCCTTTACGTTTTCAAAAATGCTCTTTTTTTCTTCCTTGGTTAAATCCTCACGGGGTTTTTCGTTAACAATGGGGTATCTTTTTGAACAGATACGTGCAATGATAACATTCCGCACCTGATTTGAGACAATCATGGTGGCAAGATAAAGAATAAAGTTATGTGTGGTGTACAAAAGCACAATCTGCACAACAACCTGAATAATTGTAAAAATCTGCTCTACTACCGTGCCTATGTAGCGCTCCTGGTTGGCTGTCATAAATGTTCTTTTCCATACGCAGAAGTATGAAAAAACAGTGTTTGCCAGATACAAAAGATAAATAATTATCAGATTGTCGGGAATATCGGGCTTATCGACAATAATTACGTTCAGAAACGGTACCAGCAAAAGCCCTAAAACTGCTACCACTGCGCCGATAATCCTGTATGCATATTTATAAAAAGCAACATATTGCCTTATTCTTTCGCGGTCCTTTTCCCGTATGGGCTTATAAAGGCTGAAAACAATTGCATTGCCTATTCCAAGCTCTGCAAAGGATAAAACCTGCAGAATGTTTGTAAAAAGCCCGTTAACACCCAGGTAGTCCTCGGCTAAGGTTTTTACAAAAACACTACGTACAAAAAAGCCTAATATAAGGGTTGTAACCTCGGCAAAAAGACCAAAGGCAGAATTGCGTATTGAATTTTTAAGCCTTGAATTACTTTTCGCCATTAAATGCTCTTCCTTTCAGGCATAACTTTAAATCAAAGATTTTCGCATAGCGGAAATCCACCTGAGCCCTTCACTATTCACTCTTACTTCTTCACTTCAGTTTTAATCCTTATAGGATTTATCAGGATTAAAACTGATTGTTGTATGCTGTGCCGTGCCCTTTTTGAACACCATATAATCCTCGCCGTACTGTACGCTGAGCCTTTCGTGCACGTTTTCGGGGCAGGTTACAGTGCGCCATTCAAAGGGAAGCTCAACTGTGTTTTCAAACAGCTCTCTTCGCCATTCATACTTCTTGACACCCGGACGGAAGGCTGTTACGCCAACCTTTTTTGTGTTGCCCTTTATGCTCTTTACCTTTTTTAAATATGCCCTGCAAAGCTTTTCATGGGTTGTGAAAAGGTTTAAAAAGCCAAGCACAAAATGGGCAAACACCTTAGAAATTTTCTTCGCCTCGGGTGAACGAGGCACCTCAAAGCCTAAAAGAAGAAGCCTGAAAATTTTAAGGTATGTCATATGTAAAAAGTATTTAACCTTTCCGTCGGGCACGTTGTCCAGCGGAAAAATGTCAATAAATATACCTCTGTGCCATTCGGGGAAGCAGCTTGTTTCAAAACGTGTACTGCCTGTTGTTCTGTCGTCTCTGAGTTTAGCGTGCCATGGCTGAAAGCCCTTTTCGCTTCCTGCCCACTGCAGAAAATAAGGCTCCTTTAATTCTGTTTTACATGCCTCGATAAACCTGTCGTAATCTTCACGAAGCATCTGGATGTCAATATCGTCGTCCCAGGGAATAAAGCCCTTATGTCTTACCGCACCCAAAAGAGTACCTCCGTCGGCAAACCACTTTATGTTGTGCCTTTTACAGATATCCTCCATTACTTCCAAAAGCTCTATATCACAAAGCCACACCTTTTTCATTGTTTCGTCAACGAAAAAGCCGCTTCTTTCTTCAGCTTTAAGAAAATCCTTATCCAAAGCATTCACCACCTGAGCAAAAATACAATACACCCAATTTTACACTGTAAATTATATCATTTTGTCCACTTACTGTCAAGCAGACCTCACCTGTACTCGCCGGGGGTTTTTCCGCATACACTCTTAAACGCCCGTTGCATTGTTTTCACGCTGCCAAAGCCACAAAGGGCTGCAACATCTTCCAACCTTTCGCCATTTTTGATATGCTCCTTTGTTTTTTCCACACGGATATACTTTATATATTCGCTGACAGTTTTTGAAAACCGTGCCTCAAAGGCTTTATCAAGGGCTTTTCTGTCAATATCAAATCGGTCGCACACCTGTGACGGGCAAAGGGTTTCGTAAAGATAATTCTGCCTTATATATTTTGCGGCCTGCGTAGCTGTGTCAAGCTCTTCTTCAGGCTGCTCTTCACAAAAAGGCTCAAGCAGCAGAAAAAACTCGTACTTAAGCATTTTTACTTTCTCTTCTATTTCAATTTCTTTTTCAGCATCCCTTGCTGTGAGCTCAATCACATTGTTTTCGATGTTTTTCAAGGACTCCTTAAACACTCTTTTTAAAATATTTTCGGCTTCCCTTTGCTTTTCAATGTCACAAAGAATGTATCTGTCAAAGAAAATATGCTCATAATCAATTTTAAATTTCATTGTATCACCTGACATTAAAAGGGGGTACGCTTCCGTACCCCCTTTCTTAATTATTTAATTAAGCTTTCGCCTGTCATTTCAGCAGGCTTTTCAAGACCTAAAATTTCGAGCATTGTGGGAGCAATGTCAGCAAGACGACCGCCCTCACGGAGTTCACAGTCTTTTCCTACCACAATAAAGGGTACGGGGTTTGTTGTGTGAGCTGTGAAGGGACCCTTTGTTTCGGGGTCAATAAGCTGGTCAGCGTTACCGTGGTCAGCTGTGATGCACGCAACACCGCCCTTCTTTATGATAGCATCAACCATTCTGCCTACGCATGTGTCAACAGCTTCAACAGCTGCTACTGCCGCAGGAATGATACCTGTGTGACCAACCATGTCGCAGTTTGCATAGTTAAGAATGATAACATCAAACTTGTCGGAGTTGATAGCTTCAAGCACAGCGTCGCAAACCTCGTATGCGCTCATTTCGGGCTTGAGGTCAAAGGTTTCAACGTCGGGAGACTTGATAAGTATTCTGTCTTCGCCTTCAAACTGTTTTTCTTCGCCACCGTTGAAGAAGAATGTTACGTGAGCATACTTCTGTGTTTCGGCAATTCTAAGCTGTGTAAGGCCCGACTTGGAAAGGTATTCGCCAAGTGTCATTGTCAATTCTTCGGGAGGATATGCAACAGTTACGTTGGGCATTTCTGCATCGTATTGAGCCATGCATACAAAGTGAACGGGGAAATAACCCTGTCTTCTTTCAAAGCCTGCGAAATCGGGGTCAACAAAAGTTCTTGTGAGCTGGCGTGCTCTGTCGGGACGGAAGTTAAAGAAGATAACGCTGTCGCCTTCCTTAATCTTACCTTCCTTGTCGCATACTGTGGGAAGCATGAATTCGTCTGTTACGCCGTTAGCGTAGGAATTTTTAACTGCTTCAACTGCATCTTCCTCTTCAACGCCTTCGCCGTAAACAAGAGCGGCATATGCCTTTTCAACTCTGTCCCAGGCGTTGTCACGGTCCATTGCGTAAAATCTGCCTGCAACAGTAGCAATACTGCCAAGACCGATTTTGTCGATTTCAGCCTGTAATTCTGCCATGTATTCGGCAGCGGAGGAAGGAGGCACGTCACGTCCGTCAAGGAATGTGTGAACGTATACCTTGCTAACGCCCATTGATTTTGCCATACGGATAAGACCGTAAAGGTGTGTGTTGTGGCTGTGTACACCGCCGGGAGAAAGAAGACCCATAAGGTGTAATGCCTTACCCTTTGCGTTTTCCATAGCGTCTACAAGAGCCTTATTCTTAAGGATTGTGCCGTCTTCAATGTCCTTTGTGATTTTAACAAGCATCTGATAAACAACTCTGCCCGCACCGATATTTGTGTGACCAACTTCGCTGTTACCCATCTGTCCGTCAGGAAGACCAACGTCAAGACCGCTTGCTGCAATAGTTGTATTTGCATTTTCCTTAAAATACTTATCAAGGTTAGGTGTTTTAGCCTCATAAATAGCATTACCCTCTGTTTCGGGGTTGATACCATAACCGTCCATGATGATAAGTGCAACAGGTTTTTTACTCATAAGCTTTTTCCTTTCTGTTCAAAACAAACTCCGCACTGCGGAGTTTGTTCGTTAATTCTGCATTTTGCACTTTGCATTCTGCATTTTTTATGCGTTAGCGATGATGGAGAAATCTTCACTCTTAAGAGAAGCACCGCCAACAAGACCGCCGTCGATGTCGCTCATTGCGAAAAGCTCTGCTGCGCAGTCCTTATTTACGCTGCCGCCGTAGAGGATAGTTGTGTTGTCTGCTGTTTCCTGGTCGTAAATAGTTGCAAGGCAATTACGGATGTCAGCACAAACTTCGTTTGCCTGTTCGCTTGTAGCAACCTTACCTGTACCGATAGCCCAGATAGGCTCGTAAGCGATAACAATCTTTGTCATGTCTTCCTTGGAAACACCGCGGAGAGCAATCTTGATCTGTGTACGGATGAAGTCAAATGTTACATTGTCTTCTCTCTGCTGAAGGCTTTCACCGCAGCAAAGAACGGGAACAAGACCCTTTTCAAGTGCCTTTGTAACCTTCTTGTTGATGATTTCGTCTGTTTCGCAGAAGTATTCTCTTCTTTCGCTGTGACCGATGATTACGTATTCAACGCCGAGGTCCTTTAACATATCTGCACTTACTTCGCCTGTGTAAGCACCCTTGTCCATGTAATAGAAGTTCTGCGCACCAACCTTGATGTTTGTGCCCTTAGCTACTTCCAATACTGCGGGAAGGTCTACCAAAGGAGGGCAAACAAGAACGTCGTTCTTTGCACCCTTGCACTTTTCTACAAGCTCTGTGATAAGAGCCTTTGCTTCGGAGGGTGTCATATTCATTTTCCAGTTGCCTGCTGCTAAAATCTTTCTTGCCATAATAGTTTACATCCTTTCTTTTGTTCATAAATATATGATTTAGACTGATAAGTTTGGATGCAGAACGGACAAACCGAAGGCAAATGCGAAAACTTCGCATTTGACCGTTGCCCGACGGCGTACAAAGGTGCGCCGAGAGGTGAGGTTTGTTCGTAATTTAAAAGCATCATATCAACGAAATCCGCACTCAAAGGTGCGGATTTCTACTTTGTTGAAGTCATTGAGCAATTAAACCGACCGCACTCACAGTCTTTTTTTGCTTTTAAATGGTCTGCGCCGAAATTATCTGTCTAAAAGTGCTACGATACCGGGAAGGTCCTTACCTTCGAGGAATTCGAGAGAAGCACCGCCACCTGTGGAGATGTGGCTCATCTTGTCACCAAGACCTGCCTGGTTAACAGCTGCAACGCTGTCGCCGCCGCCGATAACTGTAACAGCATCCAATTCAGCAAGCATAGCTGCAATTTCGTTTGTACCCTTAGCAAAGTTACTCATTTCGAATACGCCCATGGGACCGTTCCAAACAACTGTCTTAGCGTCCTTAAGAACGCTCTTGAAGAGTTCGATAGACTTGGGACCGATATCTAAGCCTTCCCAACCATCGGGGATGTCGCCTTCAACAACCTGTGTGTTAGCATCGTTAGAAAAATCGTCTGCTACAACTGTATCGATGGGAAGAACGATCTTGTCGCCTGCTTCATCGAGCATCTTCTTAGCATATTCAATGTAGTCTGTTTCAAGAAGGCTGTTACCTGTCTTCTGACCCATTGCAGCCTTGAATGTATAAGCCATACCGCCGCCGATGATGAGCTTGTCTACCTTCTTGAGAAGGTTTTCGATAACAGAAATCTTGGAAGAAACCTTGCTGCCGCCAAGAACTGCTACAAGAGGACGAACGGGGTTATTTACAGCGTTGCCGAGGAATTCGATTTCCTTATTGATAAGGTAACCGCCTACAGCAGGAAGGTGCTCTGCTACACCAACGTTGGAGCAGTGTGCACGGTGAGCTGTACCGAAAGCATCGTTTACGAATACATCTGCAAGAGAAGCAAGCTCTGCACTAAATTCGGAAACGTTCTTTGTTTCTTCTTTTCTGTAACGTGTGTTTTCAAGGAGAACAACGTCACCGTCTGCCATAGCTGCAACTGCTGCCTTAGCGTTTTCGCCAACAACTGTATCGTCAGCTGCGAATACTACGCTCTTACCGAGCTTTTCGCTAAGACGCTTAGCTACGGGAGCAAGGCTCATGGAAGGAACAGGCTCGCCCTTGGGCTTGCCCATATGAGAGCAAAGAATAACCTTTGCGCCGTTTTCTACAAGGTAGTTGATTGTGGGCATAGCACCAACAATTCTGTTTTCGTCTGTGATGTTGCCTTCACTGTCAAGGGGAACGTTGAAGTCACAACGAACGAGGACTCTTTTACCTCTTACTTCAACATCTTCAAGTGTTTTCTTGTTTAACATAACTATCACCTCATAAAATATTTTTTCATATGTAGATATTATAACACACTTTATTCCAATATTGCAATATTTTTCTTACTTTATTTGCACAAAAAAATGCAGTGGCAATTGCCGCTGCATTTTCGCACTTAAATTAAGGGCTCGGGTCTTGTGATTAAATGAAGAATGTTGCCTTCAATGTCACGGAAGAAGAAGGTGGAAATGCCCTTTGCACTTGTGCTAGGTGCTGTAACCACTTCAACATTTTCAGCCATAAGGCGCTCTACTGCACCGTCAAAATCGTCAACAGAAATTGCAATGTGACGGATGCCCTGTCTCTTTGCGGCAAGGTCTTCTCGTTCCATTTCTTCTGCGGGGATAAATTCAATCATGCTTTTGTCGGAAAAAGCAAGGAATATTGTGCCCTTACCGTTATCGTAAACAACCTCTGTGTCAAACATTTTTGTGTACCAGTCTGTTAAAACCTTTGTATCCTTTGCAATAATCGCAAGATGCTCAATACCGAATGTCATGCCTTTTTCCTCCTTAAAACTTTTCTGCAAAATACACAATACCCATCAAATCGGGACCTGTGTGACAGCCTATTGTGGGGCCTACAAGGGCGTCATCCACAACAATATCGGGATATTGCTCGCTTATTGCGTTGCGCAAAAATGCCGCCTTTTCATAAACGCAGGTATGGATTGTGTAAACCTTACCCTCGTTAAAGTCGCCCATTGCCTTAGCCGCATCCACAAGCTTTTTATAGATATTTTTGCTGCCGCGTAATTTAGCCCCCTGCTCAACCAACCCGTCCTTTAGAACAAGGATGGGCTTTATGTCAAGCATGTTTGCAACTGCAAAGGTTGCCGCATTTATTCTGCCGCCCTTTTTAAGGTGTGTAAGGTCATCTGTTAAGAAATACGCATTTGCACTACTGCAAACCTTTTTAATACGTTCAATAATTTCGTCAGCGCTCTTGCCTTCCTTAAGGAGCTTTGCACCTTCAATTACCGCAAAGCCGTAAAGCACGCTGTAAGTCATGGAGTCGATAACCTCAATCTTAAAGCCCTCGTGCTCATCCATAGCCTGGGCTGCCATCATAACAGCATTCTGGCAGGTACCGCTTGCCTTGCCTGAGATGGATGTATAGATAACCGTGTCGTAGCCATCCTGATAAGCCTGCTCGAAAGCCTCTTCAAACTCAAGAGGTGAAATCTGCGCAGTTTTGGGAACGTCTGCCATTCCCTTCTCCATTTCATAGAATTCTTCTAAAGTCTGGTCAATGCCGTCCAGATAATAATGCTCGCCGTCAAAGGAATATTTTAAGGGAAGAACCTTAATGCCGTACTGTGCCGCTCTTTTCATGCCGATGTCAGAGCCGCTGTCTGTCATTAACAAAATTTTAGACATACATAATGTTCCTTTCTTTAAAAATATCTTTCTCTAAGCTTTAAAATATCACAAAATAGAACTTTTGTCAACGCATTATCTCGGTGGCGGTCCGCCGGGACCTCTGCCTCCGGGTCCACGTCGTCTGCCGCCATGTCCGCCGCCTTCATCAGCGTTGAAATTCATGGCGTTCATTGTTCTCTGAGCCTTAACCAAGCCGGCATATATTCCGTCACGCTCCATAAGCTCATTATGTGTGCCAACCTCCGCAATTCTGCCTTCCTCTAAAACAACAAGCCTGTTTGCATTTTTTAAGGTGGACAGTCGGTGTGCAATGGCAAAGGTTGTTCTGCCCTTTACCAATCGGCCGAGAGCCTCCTGGATCTGTGCTTCGGTTTCGGTATCAACGCTTGCGGTTGCTTCGTCCAGAATAAGAATTTTGGGGTCGGAAATAACCGCACGGGCAATTGCAATTCGCTGTCTTTCGCCACCGGAAAGCCTGTAGCCCTTTTCGCCTACATATGTATCGTACCCGTTGGGAAGCCTCATAATGAAATCGTGTGCATTGGCAATTTTTGCCGCGCGCACAACATCATCAACGGTTGCATCGGGCTTTGCGTAGCATATATTCGACAGGATACTTCCCGCAAAAAGGTAGCTTTCCTGAAGCACAATACCCAAGTTGTGCTTATAATATGCTCTGTCTATATCCTTAAGGTTGTTGCCATTTATTGTGATTGCGCCGTCGTCCACATCGTAAAGGCGCATAAGAAGGTTTATAAGCGTACTCTTGCCTGCGCCCGAATGACCTACAAGACCAATCATTTCGCCCTCTTTTACATGAAGGGAGAAATTCTTTATAACGCTTCTGTAGCTCTTGTAGCCGAAGGTTACATCCTTGAAAATAATGTCGCCCTTTATCTCGGGACAGCCTTTCTTTTCCTCGGAGGCATAGTCCGACTCTTCGTCTAAAACTTCAAAAACTCGCTGTGCACTTGTTGCCGCCTCGGAGAGGTGCCTGGGGAGCATTGCAAACCAGTCAAGACGGTTGTAAAGATAGGACGCATAGGTTGAAAACTGCATTAGATCGCCCAGCTTAAGAGTGCCGCCCACAACAAGGTTACCGCCGTAAAGAAGCACAAAGTAGCTTCCGAAGCCCACCAGAAAACGCACAATGGGCCATATTGTGCCCGAGAATCGGTCGTTGTCGATGGACTGCTCCTTAACCTCTGTTGCAACAGCGGAGAACTGTTCAATCGCCCAGTTTTCCCTACCGAAGGCTTTAACAACACGCATACCATTAAGAATGTCGTTAAGCTTGCTGGTCATTTTGTCGGATTTACGCCACTGTGTGTGGTAGCGCCTGCGCACCTCGTGGCGTGCCTTACTTACAATAATGCTTACAAAGGGCATTGGCAGAAGAATGAGGATTGCCATACGCCAGTTGTATGCAAAGAGCACCACCGCAACGGATAAAAACAGTACGATTTCGTTAACTGCCATGATGCCTATGTTCTGGATAAAGTGACCGATACGCATTGTATCGCGGTTGATTCGCTGCATCATGTCGCCTGTTTTTTTGCTTTCGAGCTTACCTATGCCCATTCTCTGAAGCTTTGTGTAGACCTCAGTACGCATATCCTTTACAAGGCGGTTACTTGCCTTTACCGATACAATTCGCCTTGCAATGGTGATTGCTGTGGTCAGAATGTTGCATATTGCCGTAATCACAACAAAGAAAACCAGCACGGAAAGCTTTCCGTCGGGATTTGTGATGGCATCGTTTATCATCCGCTTCTGCACCTCAGGGCCAAGAAGCATTACAGCTGAATTGAGCCAGAACAGCACCAGAATTATCATATACAGGTTTTTGCAGGGCGCAGCCATTGCCGCAACCCTTTTAACCATGCCCTTTTTGTCGGAGCACTGAGGACATATGCGCGTGTTTCTGAGATAATTTCTGCCGCAGTTGGGGCAACGCTTCGATTCGTCAAAGCTTTCGTGTACCCTTTCCTCGCCGTCAATTATCTCCTGTATTATACGCTCTACCATTGCAAACTGGGGCATATATTCCGCAGTGTACTTTGCAACAGGATAGCAGATTGAGTCGCATATTATCTCCAGTCTGCCTGCGCCCACAAGCTCGACTGCCTTGACCTTTTCAACCTTGTCAATGGGCAAAACCGTTTTTATTTCACCCTCCGCTACGCTCACAAGGTGCTTGTCGGTAATAACAAAATAGTTTTCCGAAAACATTCCTTTTGCATTAACGTCATACGGCAGGCTGTAAACAATTTCACCCAGGGCAGCTTTTTCAATTTTTTCTTCAATTACTTTGCCAAGTTCGCATCGTAAAATCATTCTAAAGCCCCCTCTTTACAGCCAGATGTCAAGTATCTTCATCGCCTTGTCGTCAGCCTTACTAAGGTCAGGAATAAGGTATCTGGAGCCGTCAACGTCGATAAGAATGACACTATTACTGCTCACTCTTATAAGGCTGGAGGACATGTCAAAGGTTGTAAAGCTTCTCTCGCCTGCGTTTGTTTCCACTTCCCAATATGTATGACCGAACTCTTCCTTTGCATTTTTAACCTTTATAATTTCGGGCAGGAAATATCTTTTTTCCAGCTCGTGTCTTATAAGAGCCTTCTCCTCCATGGAAAAGCTGTCAAGATTTTCTACAATACCCAGCTCAGTGCTGCGGTCACGGTGTGACTGTGCTTGTCTGCGCACAGAGAGATAATTTTCGGGCTGATGAAGGGGAAAGAGCCTCAAGACATCACATCTGCCTACATCCTCGCCGTCCAGAACGGCACCTAAAAGACCGCCCTTTGTTTCGTAAAACTTTATATCGCTGCTTGTGAGATACCTTACATCTGCAGCGTCTTTAAAATCATTCTTCATCTTCAACACCTCGTATTTTCAATGCTTCCTTCTGTTTGCCCAGCATGCCAGCATAAATGCCGCCTGCAGCTTCAAGCTGGGCGTGTGTACCCATTTCGGCGATTTCGCCGCGTTCAATAACCACAAGCCTGTCTGCGTTCTTCAAGGTTGACAGTCTGTGTGCAATGGCAATTGTTGTTCTGCCCTTTGTGAGGGTTTCAATAGCCTGCTGAATGAGAAGCTCTGTTTCCGTATCAACGCTTGCCGTAGCCTCGTCAAGAATAAGTATTCTCGGGTCAAGAAGGATAGCTCTTGCAATATTGATTCGCTGTCTTTCACCGCCGGAAAGGTTTGTTGAGCGCTTGCCCAGCTCGGTTTCATAGCCGTCGGGAAGCTTCATGATAAAGTCGTGAGCGTTAGCCAGACGGGCTGCACACACAATTTCCTCACGTGTTGCATCGGGGCGTGCAAAGGCAATGTTTTCCATGATAGTGCCCGAAAAAAGATGCGTTTCCTGAAGTACCATACCGATTCGTCTGTGCAAATCTCCATGCTCAATGTCCTTAATGTTCACACCGTCGATACAGAGCTCACCCTCCTGAATGTCGTAAAGGCGGGTGATGATATTTGTTATGGTGCTCTTGCCTGCACCCGAATGACCTACAAGACCTATCATTTCGCCCTTTTTGATATCAAGGTTGATGTTCTTTAAAACAGGCTTGTTGGGCTCGTAGGAGAAGGTTACGTTTTTAAGTGAAATATTTCCTTCAATATCCTCCATCCTTACGGGGTTGGGGCTTTGCACCACATCGCTCTTTCTGTCGATAATTTCAAACAATCTGTGAGCACAGTTAAGACACTCCGTAAGCCAGTCAATACTGTTTACAATGGAGTCGATGGGACCTAACACCATGCCCATATAGCCTACGAAGGTCATGAGCATACCAAAGGTCATGCCGCCTGTATTGTTCATAACCTGCGCACCGCCCACAGCCCATACAAAAAGTCCGCCAAGGCTTGTTATGTAGCCCATTACGGGGAATGTTCTCGCGCCGCGGATGCCCTCCTTGATGTTTGCCTCGTAAAGCTCCTCCGAAGCCTTTGAAAAGCGGTCGATTTCGCTGTTTTCCTTACCGAAAGCCTTTACAACTCTTATGCCTGAAAGTGCATCGTTTATAACAGAGTTCAATTTACTTCTCTTCTGCCAGGACGCATTTTTAACCTTACGGAATTTTGGGAAAACAACCTTCATCATGTAAACCGTAAATGGTACGGGAATGAAAACAATAATTGACAATATGGGGTTCATCACAATCATAACGTAAGCGGTGCCTATAAGCGTGAGGCTGTTTATAATTAGCTCGGGAATACGCCAAAGAATGGTAAAGCAGATTTCCTCGGCATCGTTATTGACCCTGTTCATGAGGCTACCTGTGTGCTGTGAATTGAAAAAGCTCATGGACAGGCGCTGCATTGCAGAAAAAATCTGGCTTTTTATGTCAAAAACAATGTTTGCACTGACCTTTGCGGCAATGCGTTCTTTGATAATGTTTATCGCAAGACGGCTCACCTCGAGCACCATGAGGCAAAGCACCACCGGCACAACCATGCCGAAATACTTGCCGCCCTCTGTGAGCACCTCATCGTAGAAGGTGCGTCCGCTTACATAGGGGCGCAGAACGCCGATAAGCGCCGTCATAACCATACATACACCCATCAGCGCAATGGGAAGCTTATACTTCGGCAGATACCCCATAAGCCTTAAAATGATGGCTTTCCTGTTCATACACTTGGGGCAGATTTTACGCCTGGGGTCACGGTAGGGCTTACCGCAGGTAGGGCACACGTTATCGTCGCCGAAGGTTTTGAAATCGTCCTCGGTGAGATCAAGCTTTTCCCTCAGCTTATTCACAACCATCGTAAAACGCGACGCACTTCTGCCTACTGAGTTTGAGTAAAACGCAAAGGGAACACTTTCCCCGTCACGCGTAAAAACAAACTGTCCCGTATTTATAAAATCCTCGTTGTGGAATTCCTCTATACTGTCGTATTCGTAATCACACTTCATTTTTGTTTCGGCATCGAGCAAGGTAAGGCGGTCCTTATATGCAAGAAGCCAGATTTCGCCGTAGGTGCAGTCGGTGTTCATATCACACCGCAGTATTGCCTCGGGCTCCTCCATGCAGTAGCTCTGCATGAGTGAAGTTATTCTTTCGTTCGGCTCAATAAATCCCTTTATCAAGACATTTTCACCCCATTTTCATCATCTGTTTATTAGTATACCAACCAATAAATTTAAAATCAACAAGTTTTCCTTATTTTTTTATACTTTTTTTAAAAATTATTATGGAAATTCCTTTTATTATATGTTATTATATAATAGATAACTTATTTTGTATTTTACCGTTTTACTAAGAAATAGTGCAATCAATAAATTTAATTCCAATCGGAGGAAGCTATGGCAAACAATAATCAGCAACAGAGAAAACGTGTTCCCAAAGCAACACGCAGCACAACAGCTAAAACACAGACAAGGGCAAAGTCCTCTGCCCCGAAGAAAAAGGCGCGCGCACCCATGCGCCGTGAGGTAAAGGTTTTTATAACAAGCTTTGTTTCGCTCGTTATTATTCTTTCCTACTATACGCCCGTTTTCGGCGTTTTCGGCGGCATTATAAAAAATATAGGTCTTGCGCTTTTGGGTGCAAGTGCTTTTGCATTGCCTGTTATTTTAACGGCACTTTTGTTACATAAAGCACTCAAGGGCACCCTTAAGCCCTACACAAGCGTATACATTGCGCTTATTTCAACATTGGTCTGCTTCAGCCTGCTTTTCACAATTTCCGCATCCGAGGGCGTGAGCGACTACTTAGGCTCAACAGGCTTTTTCCACACGCTTACACTGCTTGTTGAAGGCGGCACTACTTGCTCCGACGGCGGCATTATCGGTGCTATGGGCATTCCGTTAAAGGCGTTTTTCGGCTCCTTGGGCAGCCAGATTTTAATTATATTTGCAATTGTTATCCTCATTGCATGGGCAACAAAGTTCCTGCCTGTTATCTACCTTGTGAAGGGCTTCCAGAGGCTTGTTGAAATGATGACAGAGCGCTTCAATCGCACAGAAGAGGAATATTACGAAGAGGACGATGTTCCCCAGATTGAAGAAAAGTCTTCCAAGGAAAAAGTTCCCGAGCAGACAAAGCTCGACTTGGATGCAAGGGAAGCTCCCGAAAGACACAGAGTTAAAAAGACATCCGATAAGGATAAGAGTGATAAAGAAAAGAACAGCTCTAATGCAGCTGCGGCTCTTCCCGACTTTAAAATAACAGATAAGAGCGAAAAAGAGAATAAGGACGATTTTAAAATCAACATTGTTCTTCCCCCGCAGAATTTTGAAGAGGATATGAAAGCAGATATACCTGCTCCTAAGGTTGAACTTGAAGCACCTCAGGTAACTGCCGTGGCAGAAGGCGCTGTATTGCAGGAAGCAAAGGCAAAGAAGGAGCCTAATGTGGCAATTGAGCTTACCGAGGACGATTTTATCGAGCAGGTAAAGCCCTACGAATTCCCGCCCATTGACCTTCTCGAGCGTAATGTGAGCAAGGCAGAAAGTGGCAAGGGCGTTGACCTTCGTGAGCAGGCAATGCGCCTTGTTGAAACACTCAAGAGCTTTGGCGTTGATGCAAAGGTGCTTGAGGTAAGCAAGGGCCCCACTGTTACCCGTTTTGAGCTTCAGCCTGCAACAGGCGTAAAGGTAAGCAAAATTGTAAACCTGGCGGACGACATCGCCTTGAACCTTGCCGCACTTAGTGTGCGTATTGAAGCTCCTATCCCCGGCAAGGCTGCTGTCGGTATTGAAATTCCCAACACAGGCAACACAATGGTACGCCTCCGCGAGGTAATCGACTCTGACGAATTCAAAAGCTTCAAGGCTAAAACAGCCTTTGCATTGGGTAAGGATATTTCGGGCAAGCCCATCGTTACTGATATTTCAAAAATGCCTCACGTGCTTATTGCAGGTACAACAGGCTCCGGTAAGAGTGTGTGCATAAACTCTCTTATCACAAGTATTCTCTACAAGGCTGACCCCAACGAGGTTAAATTTATCATGATTGACCCCAAGGTGGTTGAGCTCAAGGTTTACAACGGCATTCCCCACCTTTTAATTCCCGTTGTAACTGACCCCAAGAAGGCTGCAGGTGCTCTTAACTGGGCAGTGCAGGAAATGACAAAGCGTTACAAGATGTTTGCAGACAACAATGTCCGCGACCTTAAGGGCTACAATGAGCTTGCCCAGCTTCAGGGCGAAAAGAAGCTTGAACAGATTATTATTATCGTGGACGAGCTTGCAGACTTAATGATGGTTGCTCCCCGCGATGTTGAAGATGCTATCTGCCGCCTGGCACAGATGGCGAGAGCTGCAGGCATGCACCTTGTTATTGCAACACAGTCTCCCCGTGCAGATATTATCACGGGGCTTATCAAAACAAACATTCCCTCACGTATTGCATTTGCGGTACAGAGCCAGCTTGACTCACGAATTATTATGGATATAGGCGGTGCCGAAAAGCTTCTTGGTAAGGGTGACATGCTCTTTTTGCCCATGGGTGCATCAAAGCCCACACGTATCCAGGGTGCATTCATTTCTGACAATGAGGTTGAAAAGATTATTGAATTTGTCAAGCAGGATGACATTAAATACGACGAGGATGTTCTCGAAAAGATTGAAAGCGGCGTAGCTCCAGAAAAGGAGGAATCCGCAGGCGATGCTGACGAATTTTTGCCCAAGGCAATTGAAATTGTTGTAGAGGCAGGACAGGCATCTGCATCACTTTTACAGAGAAGATTAAGCGTAGGCTACAGCCGTGCAGGCAGGATTATTGACCAGCTTGAAGCACGAGGCATTATAGGTCCCCACGAGGGTGCAAAGCCCAGAGTGGTGCTTTTAAGCCGTGCTGAGTATGCCGAAATGATGATGCAGAACCCCGACGCAGATTAAAGGAAAGGATTTTAAAATGGCAAACAAGTTTTTACCCATTACAAAAGAAGACATGCTTGAACGCGGTTGGGATTATTACGACTTTTTGTTCATATCGGGTGACGCTTACGTTGACCACCCTTCCTTCGGTGTTGCCATTTTATCGCGATTACTTGAAAAAGAGGGCTACAGGGTGTGCATACTCCCCCAGCCCGACTATAAATCAACTGCCGACTTTTTAAAGTTCGGCACACCCCGCCTGGGCGTTTTAATATCGGGCGGTGTTATCGACTCAATGGTAAATCACTACACTGCGGCAAAAAAACGCCGCAGTGAGGATGTTTATTCTCCGGGTGGAAGAGCAGGGCTCAGACCCGACCGCTGCACAATTGTGTATGCCAACCGCGTTAGAGAGGCGTTCGGTAAAATACCCGTAATTATCGGTGGTGTTGAGGCAAGCCTCAGGCGCTTCGCCCATTATGACTACTGGTCAGACTCTGTCAGACGAAGCATTATTTTTGACTCCCAGGCAGACTACATTTCCTTCGGTATGGGCGAAAGAAGCATTATAGAGCTGGCAAATATGCTTGCCGAGGGCAATCCCCCGCATATGGGCAACATGCCCGACGGCGTGTGCTACGTTTCTTCTGATTTGCCCAAGGGTGCGGTAGTGCTTCCTTCCTATGAAGAAGTAAAGGAAGATAAAAAGGCGTATGCACTTGCCACAAAAATCGAATACGAAGAGCAGGACTCTTTCCGCGGAAAAATCCTTGCCCAGAAGCACGGTGATAGATACATTATCCAGATGCCCATGAGTAAGCCTCTTTCCGAAAGCGAAATGGACAGGGTGTACTCTCTTCCCTACATGCGCGAATATCACCCCTCCTACGAAAAGGACGGCGGGATTCCTGCAATAGAAGAGGTTAAGTTTTCAGTTGCATCCTCCCGAGGCTGCTTTGGCAACTGCTCCTTCTGTTCAATTGCCTTCCACCAGGGAAGGATTATTCAGTCAAGAAGCCATGCATCCATATTAAATGAAGTAAAGCAGATGACCTGGATGGATGATTTCAAGGGCTATATTCACGATGTGGGCGGTCCCACGGCAAACTTCCGCTTCCCCGCCTGCAAAAAACAGATGAAATATGGCACCTGTAAGGACAAGCAGTGTCTTTTCCCCGACGTGTGCAAAAATGCTGAGGTTGACCATACGGATTATCTTGAGCTGCTGCGGAAAATCCGTGCCGTAGACAAGGTTAAAAAGGTTTTTGTACGCAGCGGTATCCGCTACGACTACCTTATAAAGGATAAGAATGATGAATTTTTCAAGGAGCTGTGTATGCACCATGTGTCGGGGCAGTTAAAGGTTGCGCCCGAGCATATCTCCCCAAAGGTTTTGTCCTACATGGGCAAGCCCGGGCTTGATGTGTATCAGAAGTTCTGCGATAAGTTTTATCGTATAAATAAGGAAATAGGCAAGGAGCAATACCTTGTTCCCTACCTTATGTCTTCCCACCCGGGAAGCACATTGAAAGAGGCAATTGAGCTTGCGCTTTACCTTAAGCGCATGGGCATACGCCCTCAGCAGGTGCAGGACTTTTATCCCACACCGGGCACGCTCTCCACGGCTATGTTCTACACCAATCTTGACCCCAGAACAATGAAAAGCGTATACGTGCCCAAAACAAGTGAGGAAAAGGCAATGCAAAGAGCACTTTTACAGTCCTCTAAAAGTGAAAATTATCAATTAGTAAAAAAGGCACTTATTCAGGCAGGCAGACGCGACCTTATCGGCTTCGGTCCCGATTGCCTGATAAAGCCCGAAAGGAGTAATTCAAATGGCAACAATTCTGGACGGAAAAACTCTGTCAGCAAAAATAAAACAGGAAATAAAAGAGGAGACAGCCCGTCTTCCTCAAGGCGTAAAGCCGGGGTTAGCGGTAATAATCGTGGGGGACAATCCCGCAAGCAGGGTGTACGTAAATAATAAGAAAAAAGCCTGCGAGGAATGCGGCTTCAAGTCAGAAGAATTTGCGCTCCCTGAGGAAACAACCGAGGAGGAGCTTCTTAGTCTTATCGACACACTCAATAAGCGTGACGACATTGACGGCATTCTCTGCCAGCTTCCCCTGCCTTGTCATATCAACGAGGAGAAGGTGCTTTTAGCTATTGACTATTCAAAGGATGTAGACGCCTTCCACCCCGTTAACGTTGGCAAAATCATGATAGGCAATTTTGACTTTCTGCCCTGTACCCCTGCAGGTGTAATGGAATTAATAAAACTTACAGGCATTGAGGTAAGCGGCAAGGAGTGCGTTGTTATAGGCAGAAGCAATATCGTAGGCAAGCCTCAGGCAATGCTACTTCTTCACGCAAACGGCACTGTTACAGTGTGCCATTCAAGAACAAAGGACCTTGCTTCTGTTACAAAGAGAGCCGATATTTTGATTGCCGCTGTAGGCAAAGCAAACTTTGTAACAGCCGACATGGTAAAGACAGGTGCCGTTGTAATTGATGTAGGCATGAATCGCCTTGACGGCAAATTATGCGGTGACGTTAAGTTTGACGAGGTGTCTTCCGTTGCGTCGGCGATAACACCCGTACCCGGTGGCGTAGGCCCCATGACAATTGCAATGCTTATGAAAAACACTCTCAAGGCATGCAAGCTTCACAACAATTTAAACTAAAAGGAGTTTCCCATGAAAAAGCTTATTTCATTATTAACATGTATATGCATGCTTGTTGCAGCACTTCCCGTATATGCGGCAGACATTTATATCGAGCTTGATCCCCTCCGTTACGAAGAGTACATGCGCGGAGAAACAATTCTTATCTCAGGCTCGACAAATACTTATGTAACACTGGGGCTTTACTACCCCGAGCACTACGGCTCAAGCGCAAAGTATATCCTTACCTACTCCCCCAGCGAGCTTTCTGACGGTATTGAGCTCGAAACAGATACCGATGACAAGCTCTGGCCCGACGGTGTGTGGACAATTATTGTTCAGTCTGGCGAGGTTTCCGAAAGCCTGGAATTCACACTTTGCGAATTTGTGGACAGAACAGAAGAGCCCACCGAGGACGAAAATAGCAAGCCCACAAAGCCCTCAGGCGGCAATGGCACAACACAGGTAACACCCATTGTTCCCGAAAAAACAGATATTTCCTTAAAAAAGGGCAAAACAACTACTGTTGAAATCGACACAACAGCATCTTCCCTGCAGCTTGAAATCGAGGACGAGGATGTTATTTCAGCTTCCCTTTCCGGCAAGATGCTTACAATAACAGCTTTAAAGAAGGGTACAAGTGATATATGGCTCCGTACAAGCAATAACTATGCCTCTATCCATGTTACGGTTACAGCGTCCTCAAGCGGCGGCCCCTCAGGTGGTGACGATGACCGCACAGAGCCCACCGAAAAGGAAACAGAGCCTGTTACAGAGCCTCCCACAGAGGAGCCCACCGAAGAGGTTACCGAGCCCCCCACGGAAGAGGAAACAGTTAACCCCTTCACAGACCTTCCCGACAAGCACTGGGCAAAGGAAAGCATCCTCACGCTTTATTCCAAGGGCATTATAAACGGCATGGATGAAGACACCTTTGCACCTGATGAATTTGTTACAAGAGCACAGTTTGTTACAATGCTCACAAAGGCCTTTGACCTTACATCTTCAACACCTATTTCAGCCTTTGACGACGTTAAGACAACATCATGGTATTTCAAGGCTGTAATGGCGGCTTATGAAAACAACATTGCAACAGGCTACGGCGGAAAGTTCAACCCCTCAAGCCTTGTTACAAGACAGGAAATGGCAACCTTTGCCTACCGTGCGGCAATAAATGCAGGCATTAAGTTCTCACTTGGCAATACAACAAACTTCTCAGACCACGAAAGCATTGCTTCCTACGCCTTAGAGGCTGTATATTCCATGCGTTCAAAGGGCGTAATCAACGGCATGACAAGCACAACCTTTGAGCCCTTGGGCAATGCAACACGTGCTCAGGCAGCACATATTATTGCAAAACTTATGACAATAAGATAAAAAAGGATTGATTATTTCCGTTTGCGGAATTATAATATTTCCGTTATCATAAATCAGATTTTAATTTTTTTAATATACAACTTGGAGGATTACACTATGCTTCGTATTTTTGTTGAAAAGAAGCCCGGTTTTGACGTTGAAGCTCAGGGACTTTTAGCTGACCTTCGCGAAAACCTCGGCATGGACTCGCTTCGCGGTGTTCGCATTGTAAACCGTTACGACATTGAAGGCATCACAGAGGATGAATACAAGGCGGCAAAGCCCTTGGTATTTTCTGAGCCTCCTGTGGACTTTGCCTACGACGAAACACTCACTACTGCCGGTGATGAAACAATTATCGCAACGGAGTATCTCCCCGGTCAGTATGACCAGAGAGCAGACTCTGCAGCAGTTTGTGTACAGATTTTAACACAGGGCGCAAAGCCCCAGGTGAGAGTTGCAAAGCTGGTTATTTTAAAGGGCAACATAACTCCCGAGGACAAGGAAAAGGTAACAAAGTATTACGTTAACCCCGTGGACAGTCGCGTGGCAAAGCTTGAAAAGCCCGAATCGCTGGTTGAAGAGGCTGTTGTTCCCGAGGATGTAAAGACTGTTACAGGCTTTATTACAGCTGATGACGATGCTCTTTCTGCTTTGGCAAAGGAAATGGGCTTTGCAATGGACATGGGCGACTTAAAGTTCTGTCAGGCTTACTTCCGCGATGAAGAAAAGCGCGACCCCTCTTTCACAGAAATGCGCGTTATCGACACATACTGGTCTGACCACTGCCGTCACACAACCTTCTCCACAATTATCGACTCTGTTGACATTGAAGACGGCTTCACAGCACTCAAGAAGGCATATGACGCATATCTTGACTCCCGCCGGAGACTTTACATCGGCAAGAAAAAGAATCTTTGCCTTATGGACATGGCTACAATTGCCGTTAAGGACCTTAAGAGCAAGGGTCTTTTAAAGGAAATTGACGAAAGCGAAGAAATCAACGCTTGTTCTATCGTTATCGAAGTTGACAACGACGGTGAGAAGGAAGAATGGCTTCTCATGTTCAAGAACGAAACTCATAACCATCCTACAGAAATCGAGCCCTTCGGCGGTGCGGCAACATGCTTGGGCGGTGCAATCCGTGACCCGCTCTCCGGCAGAAGCTACGTATATCAGGCAATGCGTGTAACAGGCGCAGCCGACCCCAATGTTCCCATTGAAAAAACACTTCCCGGTAAGCTTCCCCAGAAGAAGCTCACCCGTACTGCTGCTGCAGGCTACTCCTCCTACGGTAACCAGATAGGTCTTGCAACAGGTCAGGTTAATGAAATTTATCATCCCGGCTATGTTGCAAAGAGAATGGAAATCGGTGCTGTTCTCGGCGCCGCTCCCAAGAGTAACGTTGTTCGTGAAGTTCCCGCCGCCGGCGATGTTATTATCCTTTTAGGCGGTAAGACAGGCCGTGACGGCTGCGGCGGTGCTACAGGAAGCAGTAAGGCACATACAGAATCCAGTATTGAAACCTGCGGTGCAGAAGTACAGAAGGGTAATCCCCCCGAGGAAAGAAAAATTCAGCGTCTTTTCAGAAATGCTGAATTAACCAGAATGATTAAGCGTTGTAACGACTTCGGCGCAGGCGGCGTAAGCGTTGCCATCGGCGAGCTTAGCGATGGTCTTACAATCAATCTTGACGCTGTTCCCAAGAAGTACGACGGCTTGGATGGCACAGAGCTGGCAATCAGTGAAAGCCAGGAAAGAATGGCTGTGGTTGTTGCTCCCGAAAACGCTGCCAAATTTATGGAATTCGCATCTAAGGAAAACTTAGAGTCCACACGTGTAGCTACAGTTACAGACGACAACCGCCTCACAATGAAGTGGCGTGACAAAACAATTGTTTCCATCAGCCGTGACTTCCTTAACACAAACGGTGCTGAAAAGCACGCTACAGTTCAGGTAGCTAAGCCCGTAGGCAACGTTTTTGAAAAGAAGGAGGTAGCAGACATCAAGGCTGAATGGCTTAAGACAGTAAGCGATTTGAACGTATGCAGCCAGAAGGGTCTTATTGAACGCTTTGACTCCTCCATTGGTGCGGCAACAGTACTCATGCCCTTCGGCGGCAAGACACAGCTGACACCCGTTGACGGTATGGCAGCAAAAATCCCCGTAATGAGCGGCAAAACAACAACTGCTTCTCTTATGGCATATGGCTTTAATCCCAATATTTCCACATTCTCGCCCTTCCACGGCGCACTTTATGCAGTGGTTGAATCTGTTGCAAAGATTGTTGCATTGGGCGGTGATTACAAAACCTGTTATCTCACATTCCAGGAATATTTCGAAAGGTTGAAGGATGTACCCTCCCGTTGGGGCAAGCCCTTCAGTGCACTCTTAGGCGCATATACTGCCCAGATGAAGCTGGGCCTGGGTGCGATCGGCGGCAAGGACTCCATGAGTGGTTCCTTTGACGACTTGGATGTTCCTCCCACACTTGTATCCTTTGCAGTAACTACCTCCCATGCCGACAACATCATTTCTCCTGAATTCAAGAAAGCAGGCAACAGCCTTGCGCTTGTTACGCTTCCTATGGATGATGAGCTTGTTTGCGACTGGGATGTGCTTGACAAGAACTACAGCGCAATCCACAAGGCAATCTGCGATAAAAAGGTTGTTTCCGCTTCTGTTATCAAAGCAGGCGGCGTGTGTGAAGCTGTTAGCAAGATGGCATTCGGTAACATGATCGGCGCCTCCATAAGCTGCGACAATTCTCTTCTATTCTCACTTCTTCCCGGTGCGCTTTTGCTTGAATGTGAAGACCTGTCCGCACTTAGTGGTATTGATTACACAGTAATCGGTAAGACAGTTGAAGAGGAAGCAATCACAGTTAACGGTGTTGAGCTTTCCCTCAGCGAAGTTCTTTCCGCATGGACAAGCACATTGGAAAAGACCTTCCCCACACAGGCAAAGGAAGAAACAACACCTATCGTTGATTATACATATGACAAGAGAAACATTTATGTTGCAAAGAATAAGGTTGCAAAGCCCAGGGTATTTATCCCCGTATTCCCCGGTACAAACTGTGAATACGACTCTGCAAGAAGCTTTATCAATGCAGGTGCCGAAGCTGACATCTGCGTATTCAGAAACCTTACAATGAACGATGTAACAGAGTCTCTTAAGGAATTTGCAAAGAGAATTGACCAGAGCCAGATTATTATGTTCCCCGGTGGCTTCTCAGGCGGTGACGAGCCCGATGGCTCAGGTAAGTTCATTGCAACAGCTTTCCGTAACGCATGGGTTAAGGAAGCTACAATGAAGCTCCTAAAGGAACGTGACGGTCTTATCTTGGGCATCTGTAACGGCTTCCAGGCACTTATCAAGCTTGGCTTGGTGCCCTACGGTGAAATCTGTGACATGACAGACGATAGTGCTACACTTACCTTCAACAACATCGGTCGCCATGCTTCAAACATGAGCTACACAAAGGTTGTAAGCACACTTTCTCCCTGGTTCAATGGTTCAAACGTTGGCGACATTCACGCTATTCCCATTTCCCATGGCGAAGGCAGATTTGTTGCTCCCGAAGCACTTCTTAAGAAGCTTATCGAGAATGGTCAGGTTGCCACACGCTACGTTGACCTTGCAGGCACACCCACACACGATATTGCCTTCAACCCCAACGGCAGCTTTGATGCTATCGAGGGTATCACATCTCCCGACGGCAGAGTTCTGGGCAAGATGGGACACAGCGAGCGTAAGGGCGACTATGTTTCCAAGAATATCCCCTTCTCCAAGGACCAGAAGATATTCGAATCCGGCGTAAATTACTTCAAATAATAGTCATTTTTCTCCATTTTAACATTGACTATTTCCCAAACATATACTATAATAGTGTAAATAGACTTTTGTCTTGCAATCAGCACCTCATGTCTATGGGGTGCTGATTTAATTATCAGATACTTTTTTTGAAAGAAGGCGTTTTTATGGAAAGAGTATATAACTTTTCCGCAGGTCCCTCCATGCTCCCTCTTCCCGTATTGGAAGAAGCACAGAGAGATATGACTAACTACAAAGGCACAGGCATGTCCGTTATGGAAATGAGCCACCGCAGTAAGGATTACGAAGGTATCATCTACGGCGCAGAAGCTCTTATCCGCGAACTGATGAACATTCCCGAAAACTATGAGGTTATGTTCCTTCAGGGCGGTGCTTCCACACAGTTTGCAATGGTTCCCCTTAACCTTTTCAAAAATGGTAAGGCTGACTATGTTGTAACAGGTCAGTGGGCAAAGAAGGCAGCGCAGGAAGCAGGCAAATTCGGCACAGCAAACATTGTAGCATCATCTGCCGACAAAACTTTCTCATACATCCCCAAGCTCGATAAGAGCACATTTACTCCCGATGCGGACTATTTCCACATCACACATAACAACACAATCTATGGTACAAAGTGGAACACACTTCCCGAGGTAGGCAATGTTCCCCTTGTTGCTGATATTTCTTCCGACATTATGAGCGAAGAGATGGATGTTACTAAGTTTGGTCTTCTCTATGCAGGTGCACAGAAGAACGTTGGTCCCGCAGGTCTCACAATTGCTATCATGAGAAAGGACCTCATTGGAGACAGTATGAATATCTGCCCCACAATGCTTTCTTACAAGACACACGCTGACGGCAAGAGCATGTACAACACACCTCCCTGCTACTCTATCTACATTTCAAAGCTTGTATTTGAATGGGTTAAGAGCATGGGTGGCGTAAAGGAAATTGAAAAGCTCAACCGCGCAAAGGCAGCTGTTCTTTACGATTTCCTCGACTCCTCTTCCATGTTCAAGGGTACAGTAGTTAAGGAAGACCGTTCTCTCATGAACGTTCCCTTCATCACAGGCAATGAAGAACTTGATAAGAAGTTTGTTCAAGAAGCTAAGGAAGCAGGCTTTGTAAACCTCAAGGGTCACAGAACTGTTGGTGGCATGCGTGCATCCATCTACAACGCTATGCCCATTGAAGGTGTTCGCTCTCTTGTTAACTTCATGGAAACATTCGAAAAAAACAACAAGTAAGGTAGTGTAGCTATGTATAACATTTTAACATTAAATAAAATTTCTCCCGTAGGCATTGCAAATCTTACAGATAACTACAAGGTTTCCGACTCTATGGAAAACCCCGACGGCATTCTTCTCCGCAGCTTTAAAATGCACGACATGCCTCTTCCCGAAAGTCTCCTTGCAGTTGCTCGTTGCGGCGCAGGCGTTAACAATATTCCCATTGACAAGTGCTCCGATAAGGGTATTGTTGTTTTCAACACACCCGGTGCCAACGCAAACGCAGTTAAGGAGCTTGTTATCGCATCCTTATTCCTTGCTTCCCGTGACATCGTAGGCGGCTACAACTGGGCGCAGACACTTACAGAAGGTGTTGCAGCAGCAGTTGAAAAGGGTAAGGGCAAGTTTGTAGGCCCCGAAATCACAGGCAAGACACTTGGCGTTATAGGCTTAGGTGCTATCGGCGTATTGGTTGCAAATACAGCTGTTGAGCTCGGCATGAAGGTTATTGGCTACGACCCCTTCCTTTCCGTAAAGGGTGCTATGAGCCTTAAGACAAGAGTTAAATACACTCAGAACCTTGACGATATTTACGCAAACTGCGATTATATCACTGTTCACGTGCCCCTTAACGATTCTACACGTGGTTTAATCAATGCTCAGGCTCTTGCAAAGTGCAAGATGGGCGTAAGAGTTTTAAACCTTTCCCGTGCAGAGCTTGTTGACAATACAGCTATCAAGGAAGCTCTCGAATCCGGTAAGGTTAGTAAGTATCTTACAGACTTCCCCACAGAAGAAACTGTAGGTGTTGAAAACATCATTACAATTCCTCACCTTGGTGCTTCCACTCCCGAAGCAGAAGATAACTGTGCAGTTATGGCAGTAGACGAACTTATGGATTACATCGAAAATGGTAATATCACAAATTCCGTTAACTTCCCCAACTGTGCTCTTCCCGACAACGGAAAGGACCGTGTTTGCGTAATCAACAAGAACATCCCCTCCTCCATTGCGCTTATTGCAGGCGTATTGGGTGAAAAGGGCATCAACATTGACCACATGGTTAACGCAAACAAGGGCGACAACGCTTACACACTCTTCACAATCGACGGTAAGGCTGACGAAAGCATTATCGAAGCAATGAAGGCTGTTCCCGGCGTTCTCCGTGTAAGAATTATCAATAAATAATCAAACGCAAACAATTTAAAAGCGGGATTAACAGTCCCGCTTTTTTCTCGAAAGAAGTGATATTATGTCTAATATTAAACCATTTAAGGGCATACGTCCCACACAGGATAAGGTCCATCTCGTTGCGGCGCTTCCTTATGATGTAATGAGCAGCGACGAAGCCCGCAAAAGAGCTGAGGGCAACCCCTATTCCTTCCTTCATGTAGATAAGGCTGAAATTGACCTTGACCCCTCTGTAAACCTTTATGACGATGTTGTGTATGAAAAGGCAAAGGAAAATCTCGACAAAATGATTTCTGACGGGGTTTATGTCCAGGACGAAAAGGAAGTTTTCTATATTTATATGCTCACTATGAACAAGCGAGAGCAGACAGGTCTTGTTTGTTGCTGTGACATTGACGAATATGTGAACGGCACAATCAAAAAGCACGAGTTTACAATCAAGGCAAAGGAAGCTGACCGTATCAGACACGTTGACACATGCGACGCCAATACAGGTCCTATCTTTCTTACCTACCGTGCACAGAGAGCAATTTCTGATGTTGTAAACAGGTATAAGGCAGCTCACAGACCCCTGTACGATTTTATTACAACAGATGGCATAACACACACTGCATGGCTTGTAGACGACGAGGAAATTGTTGACCAGCTTAAAAAGCTGTTTGCTGAGGTACCCTGCCTTTATATTGCCGATGGTCACCACAGAACAGCCTCCGCAGTTGAGGTTGGTCTCAAACGCCGCGCTGAAGCAGCTACTGTAGACCCCGAGGCAGAGTATAACTACTTCCTTACGGTGCTCTTCCCCGATAATGAGCTGGAAATTATGGACTACAACCGTGTTGTCCGTGACCTTAACAACCATTCTGTTGAGGAGTTTTTCGCTCTTCTGAAAGAGAATTTTGAGATTGACGAGGCACCCATTGCCCCCTTCAATCCTCCCTTCCCCCATTCCTTCAGTATGTATCTTGAGGGACAATGGTATTCTCTTACAGCAAAGAGTGATATTATAGACGACTCTGACCCGATTATGTGTCTTGATGTTTCCATCCTTCACAAGTGGATTATCGAGCCCATTTTAGGCATTACGGATGTACGTACCGATTCGCGTATTGACTTTGTAGGCGGCATCCGCGGTCTTTGCGAGCTCGAAAACAGAGTTAATTCGGGCGACATGAAGGTTGCATTTGCTCTTTATCCCACAACAATTGAACAGGTTATGAATATAGCCGACAAGGGTCTTGTTATGCCCCCCAAATCCACATGGTTTGAGCCTAAGCTCCGCAGCGGTATATTCATTCATAAATTATCTGAATAAAAACAAAAAGTAAAAGGTCCCGTAACACAGTTACGGGACCTTATTTGTAGTATTTAAATTACTTCTTGTTGGACTTGGAATGCTTTACAACAATCTTATAAAGTGCTACAAGAGCAATTGCGTTGGGAATAACCATGAGGTAGTTGAAGAAGTCTGTAAGTTCCCACACAAGGTCGTTGGAAAGAAGAGAACCAAGGAAAATGAACACAATTGCAATTACGGAATAAACAGCTGTTGCAACCTTGTTGTTCTTGAAAAGGTACTGAACATTAATCTTACCGAAGAAGTTCCAACCGATAATTGTAGTGAAAGCAAAGAATGTAAGACAGATAGCAACAAACATATTACCAATACCGCTCATAAATGAGGGGAAACCGTTTGTTACTGCCCACTGCATAGCATTTGTCTTGGAGATACCTGCTTCTGCAACCATGGCAGCGTATGTATTGCCGTCAGCACCTGCAAGAGGACCGCCCTGTGTGTAGAGCATAGTAATTACAACAAGTGCTGTCATTGTAAGTACGATAAATGTGTCAATAAACACACCAATCATAGCAGCAACACCCTGGTCGTGGGGTTTTTCAACATTAGCCTGTGCATGCGCATGAGGTGTAGAACCCATACCTGCTTCGTTGGAGAAAAGACCACGCTTTGCGCCCTGGCTGATAGCTGTCTTCAATGCATAACCGATACCACCACCGATAAGAGCGTTGGGAGTGAATGCATACTTGAAGATCATCACGAAAGTTTCGGGAACTCTTGTAAAGTTTGTGATAAGTACGATTAAACCGCCTGCGAGGAAAAGACACGCCATCAAAGGAACAATCTTTTCAGCAACGGATGCAATTCTCTGAATACCGCCGAGGAAAATAAATGCGCAAACAACTGCAAGAACAGCACCGATTATCCAGCCCCAGTCTGTGTATGCAACACCAACAGCGTTACAAAGGGATTCTGCAATGGAGTTAGACTGTACCATGGAGCCCATGAAACCAAGTGCTAAAGTAAGAGCAATTGCGAAGAATACACTAAGGAATGTACCAAAGCCATTGGGGAACGCTTTCTTCATGTAGTAAGCGGGACCACCGTGAACTTCGCCGTTATTGTCAACAACTCTTGTTTCCTGAGCGAGTGTAGCTTCGGCATAGATTGTAGCCATACCTAAAAATGCGATAATCCACATCCAGAAGATGGCACCGGGACCACCTACAAGGATAGCACCGGAAGCACCTACTATATTACCTGTACCAACCTGTGCAGCAATAGCTGTAGCCAACGCCTGGAAGGAAGAAAGACCGCCACCCGCGTTCTTTCCGCCGAAAAGCTTGATTCCGCCGAATACTCTCTTCATGCCTTCGCCAAAGCAGCGGACCTGTACGAATTTTGTCTTGATTGTGAAGAAAAGACCCACACCAACAAGCAGAACAATAAGAATGTAGTCTGCAAGGATGCCGTTAGCCTTCTGCACAAAGGGCAGGAGTGTTTCCTGCATTGCATTGATAGCTTCTAACATAGTTAAAAGACCTCCTAAAATGAAAAAAGTTCTGAAAATTAAATTCAGAACTCCGGGGAAATACAAAGGAACGTAAATAGCCTTGTATTAAAACATACCTCTATCCTTTTGCCTGAGAGATTCAGCTTTCGCCTTACACCTTCGGCACTCAAATTAATGAGCTTCTCCAGAGTCCCCTCCACCTTCGGTCCTTACGTTCCTAAGGCTTCAACGGGCTTATTTAATTTTACTTGACCAAGTATAGCACATATTATTTCATTAATCAAGCCCTTTTTACAAAAAAATGCAGAATTTTTTAATAGTTCTTCAGTTTGAGCGAAGCGAGGAAAGATACAACAAAAGGCCATTCATCCGTAAACGTGCCTGTATACTGCGGCGTGGATCTTCAGTTTGGGCGTAACAAAACAATCCGGTGAATTGTTTTGCCGCCCAAAGTCCCTGCGTGCTGAAAACGAGCTTTCAGCGATGTTTGAAGCCGTCTGAGCGAAGCGAGGAAAGATCCACCAACAAAAACGGACACCTTAAGGTGTCCGTTTTTGTTGGTGGATCTTCAGGGACTCGAACCCCGGACCGACCGGTTATGAGCCGGTAGCTCTAACCAACTGAGCTAAAGATCCTGGCTCCTCCAGTTGGACTTGAACCAACGACATCATGATTAACAGTCATGCGCTCTACCGACT
>JAFUOO010000007.1 GCA_017472685.1 Clostridia bacterium | reverse complement strand
ATGTCAAAGCTCTCCTCAAATGCAGGCGTTTCGCACAAGTCAAAAAGACGGAGAAGAATTACAACAGCCTGCTCAGGTGTTAACGTACCCTTAGGCTCAAAGCCCTTGTCTGTGCCTGTCATAATGCCTGTTTGTGCCACATAATACACACTGTCAACAGCCCAGGAGGAAATAGCCCCATGGTCAGTATATGCCCAATCCTCCACTACTCGTTTCTCCTCTTTTTCTATAAACCCTGCTTCTGTAAGAGTAGTGATTGCTCTTGTCATTATACAAGATGCTTCCTCACGGGTAATTAACCCCTCAGGGTCAAAAATACTGTCACCTTTGCCGTTTATAATACCCAACTGATAAAGGTATGCCACCTCATAGCTTTCAGTGTCGGAAAAGGGCGTATGATTAAACTCTTCAAAATACACACTAAAGCCGCATTTGTCAAGAACTTTAACTGCAATAATGCAAAACTGCTCTCTTGTTATGTTTAATGTAAAGTCTTTGGAAAGCCTTTCGTCAGGCATGTTATAATCATAAAATTTTCTGATATAATCTGTTGCCCAATCGCTAAAGGTGTATTCCTTTGAAAAGGCAGTAAAGTCTTCATAATACTTTTCTCTTTCTTCGCTGTAAGGAGCTTCAGCCCAAGCAGAAATTGCTATGCTTAAAGCTAAAACCATTACTAAAATAATGCTGAAAATCCTTTTCACAAAAACTCCTCCTTTATCTTGAATACTTCATGTTAAGCGTTCCTATGTACAAGTCGTGCTTGCCCTCAGTGGTGCTGTACTTTATGATTTTGTAGTTATCGTAGGTATATTCACAGCTGCCGCCGTCGCGGTAGGTTGTCTCCTTTGCCTGATTAAGCATGACATCGCGGTTTGCCATTGCGGTAATTGCCTGGGGTGTGATAAGGCTTCTTTCAAGTGCCTCTTTAAGGGAAACTGTTTTGCCGTCCACCTTAACCATAACCTCCACTCCGTAGGTGGAAACGTTGACATTGCCCATGTGCCCGAAGTTGACGCTCTCGTTTTCAGGGTCTGCAATGAGCACCTTTTCAAACTTGGTTGTTCCGTTTTCCTTTATAACAAGCTCAAAGTCACGGAAGCCCTCGGTTGAAATGTCGTCAGTAAAAATTTCGTGTGCCGCAGTAATGGCGTCGGACTGATAGTACACAACAACTCTTCTGCCGATGCCGTAGAGGTAGTCAGTATGTAAATAGTTGTAAAAAACAACTATATTGTCAGAAAGCTTTCTTTCCTCCTCGCCCTTGTCGGGCTCAACGCACATATAGGCGTCGCCCTCCTCTGTGACGGTGCCGATGAAGCTCTTTGTGACAACTTTCTCCGTTGCAACTTCTGTTGCTGCTGTTGCCTCAGTGGCGTCTGTAACGCTACTGTCATTTTTGCAGCCTGCCACGGCAAGGGCTAAGGTCAATACGGTTAAAATACATAAAACTCTTTTCATGTTATTCCTCCACTGTTTATTGTGCTTTCAGCTTCACGCTGACCACCTGTGGGCGGTTATTTATGCGTATGGGAAACAAACTTGCGCCCAGCCCACGGCTTACAACCATGGTGCGTCCGCCCTCGTTATAAAGCCCGTTGTCATATTTGGGTAGTATGCCCTGCCCCGGAGCAAACAAGCCACCTATAAAGGGAAGGCGTATCTGCCCGCCGTGTGCGTGACCCGAGAAGATAAGGTCAACGTTTGTGTATTCATCAAAAAATTCGGGTCTGTGCGCAAGAAGGATTTTGTAGTTTTCATCCTCGGGCATTGCCTCACAAAGTAGCTCTGTTGCAGTTTTTGAAAAGTCGAAGCCTGTGTCCTCAAGACCTATGAGGGTAATTTTTTCGTTACCCTTTACTATCTCACAGCTTTCGTTTTCAAGCACCACTACCCCTGCCTCTTTAACTGCCGATTTAAAAAGCACAAAATCATCGCCTGCGTAGTTAACCCTTGCCTCGTGATTGCCTGTTACATAGTAGCAGGGCGCTATTTTAAGAGCCTCTTTAACAAAGGCTATGGATATGTCAATATTTGTTCTCCTGGAGTCAATCATGTCGCCTGTCATAACAATAATGTGGGGCTTTGCCTCTTTGATTTTGTCAAGTATGCGTTTGTTGTTTTTACCCAAGGAGCAGTTATGCAGGTCGGATATTTGCACTATTGTAAAGCCTTGGAAGCTTTCGGGAAGGCTTCCCTCTATTTCATAGGTTTTTAATTCCACGGTGCTGTTTCCCCACCAAAGGGCGGCAAGCAGCAGCACAGGAAGCATGAGTAAAAGTATAAACATAATAATCGTCCGTTTCTTCAATTTGTATCACCCATATATAATACTTACCAAGAATGCCAAAAGTTTCATTATTATTATAATATTTTTTTCTTTGTCCGTCAACATTCACAGATTGACTATACCCATTATTTCGGGTATAATTAATATAATTCACACTACGGAGGCACCGCTATGGCAACAGGACACAGACAAAGAATGCGTAACCGATTTTATAAAGAAGGGATAGACAATTTTGAGCCCCACGAGGCGTTGGAAATGATTTTATATTTCACCATTCCCCGCCACGACACAAACGCTATTGCCCATAGGCTTATTGAACACTTCGGCTCCTTTCATGGCGTTCTTGAGGCAAACCGCGAAGCACTTTTAAAATTCGGGCTTACGGAAAACACGGTTGCTCACCTTAAAATGTTCCCCGCTTTTGTCAATTACTACACCCAGAGCCGTGCATGGGGCACAGCCTATTTTTCTGACAGCACTGCAATTGGAAACTATGCTGTAAATAAAATTGGTGAAAGAACAAACGAGGTTTTCGGTGTTCTGTGCCTTACAGCCCAGCGCAAGTTTATTAACTTTGAAATTATTGAGGAGGGCACTGTCGCCTCCGCTACGGTTTCGCCGCGCAAGGTTGCAGAATGTGCGCTCCGCAACAATGCTTCGAAGGTTGTTTTTGTACATAACCACCCGAGCGGCTCGCTTATGCCATCAATTGACGACAAAGAGCTGACAAAAAGGCTGGCCTCAATGCTTGACACAATGGACATTGGTCTTGTTGACCATATTATAGTTGCAAACGGCCGCTTTTCTTCAATGAGCGAGCAGGGAATTATATAATGGATTTATATGACAGAAAGACACGACTTAAAAAGGACGGTTAAACCGTCCTTTTTTTAATCGTGTCTTTCGTCTTGGTTTGTATACATTTCGCAAAAGCGAGCCGCAAAGGCAGGCTGTTCATCCTTGGCATATAAATGCGACACATCGCCGTAGCCGTTCATTCGGAAGGCTGCAATGCCCTCGCGCCTTTCCTCGGTGGTGAGGGTTGTAACGGAAGAGGGTGCCGCACAAAGCCCATGCCAGAGTACCATGGGTGAAACACCCAAGAGGTGACTAAGCAGCACACAGCCCGAGCCGAAGTGGCAGAAAATTGCTATTGTATCCATGTTGGGTTTTTCAGCGCGGTAGTAGTTGCCCTCACGCACATAGCCGTGCTTTGCAAGAAGAAGGTCGAACTCTTCTACTACTCTGTCGTATTCCTCTTTGACCTTGCCCTCTGCCATGGGCGTAACAGTGCCCCATTTGTCCTTATCATAGAACTCGTCAATTACGGTCCAATCAGCAGGAAGCCAGTCCCATGCAATTGCCCTTCCGCAGTCGGGACGGTTTATTACAGGGGGGAATTCCTTAAGCCATTCAAAAACGCCGTCAGGCTCCCTCCCCAGCTTTTTTAGTGTTAAGGAGGCAGTGTCTTTAGCTCTGCCAAGTGTGGAGGTGTAGAAGGCTTTTATGTCCATTTTTATAAGCTTTTCAGAAAGGCATTCCGCCTCGACCCAGCCCTTAGGGGTTAAAGAGTCGATTGAATAATCTGGGTCGGCATGTCGTATGATTAAAATTTTCATTTTATATTCCTCACATTCCCGCAAACTGAATTAAAAACGCCATTGCCGCCGCACCTATTGCAACGGTTAATAAGCCCTTGTTAAAATAGGCAAGCATTATTGCAACAACGCAGCCCACGCTTGCACCTAAAACAGAGCCCGTGGACGAAAAAATTGCAGGGAAAGTCATTGCGGACAAAACCACATAGGGCACATAGTACAAGAAGGACTTAATCCATCGGTTTTCTATCTTTTTACGGAAAATCGCCATGGGAAGCATGCGTATGAAATAGGTTGTCAGCGCCATTGCTGCAATGGATAAAAAAACATATGTGTTACTCATTGTCAGCTTCCTCCTTTACGGGAAAAAGTGTTGCCGCAATGCCTGACACAACCACTGTTATGATAATTACAGCCCAGCCTGTTTCAAGCTTACTTATGTAAGGCAGGTATGTAAACATAACGCTTAAGAGGATTGCCATAATAACGGCACAAAGCACCTTTTTGTTTTCTTTAGAAGGAGGCACTATAACCGCAATAAACATGCCGTAGAGTGCAATGCCCATTGCATCGGCAAGAACTTGAGGCATAAAGTTTGTTGCAACAGAGCCTAAAACCGTGCCGCCTGTCCATCCGAAAATGGGCGGAATGATAAGCCCTGCCATATATGGCGCTGTTAAGTCGTGCTTTTTGCCCATGCTTACAGCGTAGATTTCGTCTGTAATGCCGAATGCCACTAAAAGGCGCTGCCATATGGGCATTTTTTCCTCAACCTTCTGGCTGATGGAAACGCCCATAAGAAAATAGCGCATATTGATAATAAGGGTTGTGAGCACAATAAGGAGCACACTTCCCCCCACTGCCATAACATCAACGCCTGCTTTCTGCCCTGCGCTGGTTAAGTTTGTAAGTGATATGAGGCTGGTGCCCCACCAGGGCACACCTGCGCCCACTGCCGATACACCAAATGCCACCGACACGGAAAAATAGCCCAAGGCTATTGGCAAGCCGTCCTTTATACCTTCTTTGATTTCATTGATTTTCATTTTGTCACCACTCCAAAAGTTGTATCCATTTTATTAATGCGTCGCCCCAGGCTGCAACGTGAGGCTCCAGTCTGCCCTCTTCGTTTGCAAGCCCCAGCCCGTGCCTGCCGTAGGGATAAATGTGCACCTCGGCACAAACGCCCACCTGACGTAGCTTTGCGGCGTACTGCAGTGTGTTCTGCACATCCACAAGCTCGTCGGAAAAGGTGTGCCACATAAACGCCTCGGGTGTGTTTTCATCGGCTGTGAGGTTGGCGCTAAGGCGCATTCTCTGCATTACGTTGCCACCCTCAACCAAGCTGTCACCCACAAGGGCATCGCCTGAGCCTATGTGTGTTATCTTTTCGTCGTAAAGGTTTATAACGGGATAGCAAAGTATCTGCTTATCAGGGCGAAAGCTTTCGTTGTCAATCCGGTCAACACCCTCGCCGTCAATTTCCTCACGGTAGGTACAGAGCATGCTCACAAGATGCCCGCCTGCTGATGAGCCCATAACGGCAATGCGGTCTTTATCAATGCCGAATTTATCCGCGTAAAACCGCACATACCTTACTGCACGCCTTGCATCAAGCAGCGGAAGCGGAAAGCGGTTGGGATGTACTCTATAGTCCACCACAAAGGCTGTAATGCCATGGGCATTTAAAAAGAGGGCATAGCTTTTTCCTTCGTGCTCCGCTCTGCCCCAATAGCCTCCGCCGGGGAATATCACAACAGCGCCGCGGCTCGTTTTATTTTCGGGTTTAAAATGGGTCATGGTTGTGCCCTTTTCCCATAATTCAAAAATCTCTGTCATAGTATTTATCTCCTGTCGGGAACATTTGTCCAGTCGTGGTTTTTCATGCGCTCATACTCGTCCTCGGTTATGGAAAGAATTGTACCGTGCTTGAAACCGTAAGGGAATGAAAAGCTTTCGTCGCTGCGCTTGAACACACCGGATTTAATGTCGTCGCTCATAAATGGAATATAGCCCTGCTCTTTACCGGGGCGACCGTAATAGTCCAAAAACAGTGCCCAGCGTCCGTCATCCAGTTTAACTGCTGTGGGTGCTTCGTACAAGCCAACCTCAATTGCCTTCATGCTTTCGTCAAATGCCTCAACCCTTTCCCAGGGACCTGTGGGGCTTTGTGACTTAAGCATTACAATAGTTGTGGGGTGCCCGTCCTTTACGAACATGTAGTAAACCCCATCCTCCTCGTACATGGCAGAGTCGATAATGTCTCTGCCCTCTCTGCGGTGCAGTACGCATGGGTATGTAAATGTTTCAAAATCCTTTGTGCGTGAGTAATAAATGCCCTTATCGCCAAAATTGTTGCAATCATGGCTGGAGGACCAATGCAGTATGTAATCGCCCTTTTCCTTGTCAAAAATAACATCGGGTGCCCACATACAGCCAAAGTGCTCGTCGCCTATTTTAACAAGGCGTTGCTCCGACCAGTTAACCAGATCCTCACTTTCCCACACGGAAAAGCACTTGGAGCCGTTTTCACCTATTTCCTTCCAGGAATGCTTGTACTGATTGCGCATGCCGTAAGAAAGGCTTAAGTCAGTTGCTATGATATAAAACTTATTATTGCATCTGGTAATGGTAAAATCACGAACACCCTTGTCGCCGTAGTACGCCCACAAGACGGGCTCACCGCCGTTTACCTCTTCCCAGTTAAAGCCGTCAGTGGAAAGGGCAAAATAAACCTGCTCACCGTCAGGCGAGGTTTTTTCTTTAAAATGTACAAATAAATATCTCTGCATTGTTTTTCTCCTTAATTTAAACGCTTACTAATCATTATAAAACGCCTTTTAAATATTGTCAAATAATACTTGACAAAAAGGAACAAATATGTTATTTTACTACCAGCACACAGCGTGCTGAAAGGAAAAGTGATTATATGGACGGCTTGATTTATGACTCTATTTCCGAGGAAATAATTGCCCTTGCTGAGCGCATAGCAACAGAAAGCGGCACTAAGGACATTAACGTGCGCCGCATTATAAAGGAGCTCAATGTTACAAACAGAGTTTTTTACAACCGCTTTCATAATATTGACGAGGTATTAGAGATTGTTTACACACGTGCCGCACAGAATATGCACGAAAGCTTCTCCTCCACTAAGGACATCAATACCGACTTTTTCGGCTATGTTACCGATGTTTGCGTGAATGTGCTTTTGAACACCTACGACATTAAAAACCGTTTCAGCCAGTATATGTTTGAGTTTGATTCCTACACAGCCTCAAACTTTGCCTGGTGGAAGGATAAAATTGAACAGCTTATTGACTTTGGCAAAAAGGAAGGCAAAATTAAGGATGTGGACTCTAATATGCTTTCCTACTCCCTGTGGTGCTTCCTCCGTGGCTTTAACGCCGACGCCGTAAACCGTGGACTTTCGAAGGATGAAGCAATCAAAAAGCTGACCTTTGGCTTAAGCTGCCTTTTTGAAGGCATTAAAAAATGAATTTAATCGGACTGGGTTTTCAGTCCGTTAAATATATCAGCACACAGTGTGCTGAAAGTATAAATATAAAGGAGATTTTAACATGATACGTATTATAACAGATTCTGCAGCAGACTTTGAAACCAATGAATTAGAGGCTATGGGCGTTACTGCCATTCCCCTTTCGGTAATTTTTGGCGAGGATGAATACAAGGAAAATGTTAACCTTACCAAAGACGAATTTTACAACATTCTTACCAAAAACCCCAACCATCCAACAACAAGCCAGCCCACACCCGAAGACTTTATGAACATTTTTAAAGAAGCAAAGGACGCAGGCGACGAAATATTGGGCATTTTTATATCCTCCAAGCTTTCAGGCACTTATCAGGGTGCAATGCTTGGTATGCAGCTTTGCGAATATGATAACTTTCATCTTGTTGACTCCCTCTCTGCAACAGTTGGAGAAAGAGTGCTTGTTGAATACGCAGTTAAGCTTCGTGACGAAGGCAGAACTCTTTTCCAGATTGCATCGGTTCTTGAAGAAATAAAGGAAAACCTTCATATTTTTGCCGCCCTCGATACACTCGAGTACCTCAAAAAAGGCGGCAGGATTTCAGCTTCTGCCGCGGCAATAGGCACGCTTGCAAACCTTAAGCCCATTATTCACGTGGGAAAAGCAGGCGTGGTTGAAACCTGCGCCAAGGCAATTGGCACCAGAAAGGCAATTTCAACAATTATAAAGCAGCTTGAAACAAAAGCTCCCAATATTGAATTCCCCATTTATCTTTTGTATTCCTTTGATAAATCCAACGCAGAAATGCTCGCAGATGCTCTCGCAAAAAAGGGTTATGTTGTTAAAACCAAAAACATTTCCCCTGTGGGCGCGGTTATCGGCACCCATGTTGGTCCCGGCGCATTCGGATTAGTATACGTAGCAAAATAAAAGTAGCAGGCATTGCCTGCTACTTTTATTTTACAATATCATCAATCATTTTGAGCTCTTCATCACTAAAGGAAGTGTTCTCTGCCGCTTTAAGGTTGTCAAGTATCTGTTCACACTTTGACGCACCAATGAGAACGCTTGTTATTCTGTCATCCTTAAGTACCCAAGCAAGTGCCATCTGTGCTAAAGTCTGCCCTCTTTCCTTTGCAAGATAATTAAGCTTTTTTATCTTCTCAACCATATCGGGGGTTATCCTGCCCTCCTGTAAAAACCTTCCGTCTGTTTTAACTCTGGAATCCTCGGGTATGCCATTGATATAACGGTCGGTCAGTAACCCTTGTGCCAAGGGGCTGAAGCAGATTACGCCCTTTCCCTTTTCCTCTGCCGCATCCAAAAGACCATTATTTTCAACAGTGCGGTCGAGGATTGAGTAGCGGTTTTGGTTGATAACAAAGGGGCAACCCATGTCATTAAGTATTTCCGCCGCTTCTCTCATGCGTTTGCCGTCGTAGTTTGAAAGCCCTACGTACAAAGCCTTGCCTGATTTAACTATACTGTCAAGTGCGTGCATAGTTTCCCAAAGAGGTGTTTCGGGGTCGGGGCGGTGGTGGTAGAATATGTCCACATATTCAAGCCCCATGCGCTTTAAGCTTTGGTCCAAACTTGCCACTAAATACTTCTTACTGCCATAGTTTCCGTAGGGACCCTCCCACATATCGTAGCCTGCTTTTGTACTGATAAGCATTTCGTCACGGTAGATTTTCATTTCTTCCTTTAAAATTTTGCCGAAGTTTTCTTCTGCAGCGCCGTATTTGGGGCCGTAGTTATTTGCAAGGTCAAAGTGCGTTATGCCGTTGTCAAAGGCTGTAAAGCACAGCTTTTTCATATTCTCGTAATCCGCATTGTCGCCAAAATTGTGCCATAAGCCAAAGCTCACACGCGGGAGCAAAAGCCCGCTTCTGCCGCAGCGTTTGTATTGTACATTTTTATATCTGCCAGAGTTTGCAATGTATGTCATATCAATTCACTCCTTTATTTTATTGTACAACCGATATTGAAATTTTTCAACATAAAAAGGACACTTTCGTGTCCTTTTTTATGTTGCTTTAAAATGAGGCTTACACTATCACTCCCCATTTTTCAGCCTGCAGGGTGAGGCGTTAAATAGCCAAATTCATTTCCGGCGGGCGTTTCTGCAGTAAAGCTGTTTATAGCAGCCTCTGCAAAGGTTGCATCTGTATTTATAAATGACAAGGAAAAATTGTAAACATAATCGCCCAAGTAAAAGAACATATCATGATGGTATGACTCTAATTCCGATGAGCTTATCCTGTCGGTGTAATACACGCCTGTATTGCCGTTTAGCGTAACTTCTTTCAGCTCGCTTTGTGTGAGTGCATCCTTGTAGTTTTCATACATTTTCAGGTAAGCAGCCTTGCTCTTTTGGGCATATTCCTCCAAGCTCTCTCCCTCTGTAACAGAAAACACAGAAAATCCAATCATGCCCAGGCTTGTTGCATTTTCCACCTCGCCCGACAAGAACACAACCTGGTTATTTGCATTCAGGTATGTCCAGCCTGCAGGCACGTAAAAACCAACATGATATTTTTCGCTATAGTACCAACGCATTCCGTTTTCAATTTTCTGCAAGGGCTCACAAAGGCTTTTGTCATATTCAAACTTAAAGCTGTCTTCAATACTCTTATAGTATGCAATATCTTCCTCATTTGCATAGCAACGGGTGTACAGGCTGTATACATATCCGTCCTTTAAAAACATTCGGCTGTCACCATGGAAGCGACTTGTGTAATGGTTGTACTCATAAACAGTTCTCACATACTCTACGCCGCCTGCAGCTTCTTCAACGGTTTGTGAAATGAGCGTCAGGTTATTGTCGTACACATAATCAAGCTCAAACTGCTTTATTGTTTCTATGGTAGCATCTTTTGCAGCTGCCACGTTCAAGCTCACAATCTCGTTCATATATTCGTCAGAAAACTCGAAATATACTCCGTCAGGAGCCAGCACGCTTAAAGGAAGCCCCTTTGGAATGTCAATGGACCAGTTATAAAATGCATCGCCAAGCTTTGTTTTAGTGGTGTTTTTCAACCTCTCTTCAAGGGGAGCAAATTCATCCTGCACGGTGATTTTAACTGTTTTTGTGCTATCATCCCATTCCACCAAGGCTCCCAAGCCCTCACTTGCCGCCCTCACAGGCACAAGTGTTCTGCCCGCTACAATCTGTGGTGGAACATCAAGCACAATTTCTTCATTGTTCACGGTTATAACATTGTTGTCAATCTGCATTATGACAACACGCTCTTTCGTGGTTGCCGTAACTGTTCTTGTTTCGCCGTTCCACTCTACCAAAGCGCCCAGGCTTTCAAAAATTTTTCTTACAGGCACCATTGTTCTTCCCTCTATAATCTGCGGCGGAACATCAAATTCCAACAATGTGCCGTTAAGCACCACGCTTACGTGTGTCTCTTCCGCCTGCACAGCTGCAGGGAATGTTAAGAGCATACAAAATATCAATATGTAACTTAAAAGCTTTTTCATTTTTTCTTCTCCCTTTATATATCAATTCAAGTTGAGTTTTTCTAAAGCCTCGTCCTTGTTATCATATTTACAAGGCACTTTAAAATTGAAATTAGTGTCAACAACTCCCCATTTGTCATCTGTCTGTACAAGTGCGAAGCCTGCACAGAAATTTTCTGCAGCATCAAAAAGCATTTCTGTTGCCAATTCGCCCTCTTTGTTTATGTATGAATATTCGCCCTCATCATTAGCCACCACAAGTGCATAGCCTGAGTTAAAGTTATTAACCGCAGAAAATGCCTTGTCAAAAAGATATGTTCCGTCAGGCGCAATAACCCTGAGCACTTTTGGGTTTTCGGGGAGTATTACAAGTGCGGCGTTTTCATGAAAATCCCCTGCTTTTAAATATTGGGGCAGTATAACAACATTGCCCTCACCATCCTTATACCCGTAAAGAGCCTGTTCTTCATCAAAATATAACCGGGGACAATTTCCGCTTTCAGATACACTTAAAAGTATCCCGCCTGCAAAGGCGCTGACTAAAGAAAAGTTCAAAAGCAGTACAAATACTGCAACGATGGAAAGAACACCTCTCATTTTTGATTTTCTTTTACTGTTTTTTACCGCAATAAGTCGGTTTTTCAATGTTTTTTTGCTCGTCGCCATACTTGTTGTAAGGGGCATGGCTCTGCCATATTCAAAGGCAAAGGACATTATTGTTTCAGCGTAGCTTTTCTTTTCATACTCATTCATATTTCGAGCGGCAGTTTCATCACATGAGATTTCGCAATCCTTTTCAATTTCTCTTGCAATTAAATACATAAACGGGTTAAACCAATGCACAGCCTTGCATACTATAGCTAACCACTTATATAAAATATCTCTGCGTTTAATGTGTGTGAATTCATGAGCTAAAACATTTTTCAGCTGATGCTCTGGCATACTTTTATCAGGGAGCACCAATATCGGCTTGATGCACCTTATAACAAACGGTGATTTTGCCTCAGTCATTATTCGTACTTCTACATTTCTCCCTACTCCGTCAAGCTGTACCTTGCAAGACTTATTCAATACATTTTTTACAAAAAGCTTATAGCTTACAATCTTTTGTACAAAAACAAGTGCTATTCCTAAAAGCCATATATTTGTAAAAAGTTTGATGTTTTTTTGCACAGCTTTGTTAAAGCTTTCCAAAGCAAATTGCACTTTTAGTTGTTCAGTTATATCCTGCTCAACATTCTTATTTTCCGTAATAACATTTGCAGCTTTTTCTAAGAGAAATTCGCCTCCTGACTGCACGATTTCATTATCCTGAAAGTTAATTCTTTGAACCGGAGCCCTCAGGGGCACCATCATAACAATAAGAACAGCAAGCCAGGCATAGTAGTGCCAGGAGGCAGAAAAGTACTTTTTTGTAATGGGCTTTATCAAAAGAAGTGTAAGTGCTGACACTGTGCCTATCAAAGAGGTTAAGAGGTATGATAAAAAAACCTGCGTCATACTTATTCCTCCCCGTCGTTAAAGATTGCCGTCAGCTCTTCAATGTCCTTGTCGGAAAGCAGCTTTTCGTCAAAAAATGAAAGGGCAAACTCCTTAACAGAGCCGTTGTAAAGGGTTTTTATAAGGTTTCTTACCTGGCTTCTTTTATACTCCTTTTCAGTGATGGCAGGAGTGTAGTAATAAAGCTTTCCCTGCTTTTCAGAAAGAAGGGCTCCTTTTTCCGTAAGGCGTGTTAAAAAGGTTGCTATGGTTGTTTTTTTCCAACCCTTGTCCTCCACACAAAGCCCTATGTCAACAGACGTCATTGGTTTTTTTGCCTTCCATATTACCTTCATTATTTCAAGCTCGGCATCTCCGATGTTAATATTTTTCATATATCGCACCTCGTTCTACGTTTGTAGTTTCTATTTATATTCTACACTTGTAGAACATTTTTGTCAAGTGGATTTGTAAAAGTAATACTTTTTTCACGATTGAATTTTATTTAGTTCTATTATATACTTACCTATGAGGTGAATAAAATGCCATTCAACATCATAAGAGCTGACATAACAACGCTTAATACCGACGCAATAGTAAACGCGGCAAATAACCGTCTTCAAGAGGGTGGCGGTGTTTGCGGTGCAATATTTTCTGCTGCAAGTGCATGTGAATTACAGAAGGCGTGCGATGCTATTGGCTACTGCCCCACAGGGCAGGCAGTTATAACCCCGGGCTTTAACCTTAGTGCAAAATATGTAATACACACAGTTGGTCCCGTTTACGGTGTTGATATAAACAGCGAAAGCCTGCTTTATTCCTGCTACAAAAATTCCCTTACTTTAGCAAAGGAAAATGAGCTCAGTTCAATTGCATTTCCCGTTATTTCCTCGGGAATATTCGGTCACCCAAAGCAGGAAGCGCTCAGTATTGCCCAAAGAGCCATTAAAGATTTTCTTTCTGATAATGATATGGATGTAACCCTTGTTGTGTACGACAAAGCTACCTTTACCATAAGTGAAGAGCTTTTTAACAGCATACAGACCTACATTTCGGAAAACATGGTTGCCTACGATGCCCGTATGCGAAAAGAGGCTGTCTACAATGTAATGTACGATGCCGCTATGCCCCAATCAGGCATTGAAGAGCTTTTTGAGGATGAACACGAAACCTTTTCACAGATGCTTTTTAGGCTTATTGACGAAAAGGGCTACAGCGATGTTGAGGTTTACAAACGTGCCAACATTGACCGCAAGCTTTTTTCAAAAATGCGCAAGAAGGACTATGTGCCCAAAAAGAGCACGGTTATGGCACTTGTTATTGCACTTCGCCTTAATATGAGACAGGCTAAGGCTTTACTTTGCGAGGCAGGCTTTGCCTTCAGCCATTCGTCCAAGTCTGATATTATAATTCAGTATTTTATAGAAAACAAAAACTACGACATTTTTGAGCTTAACGAAACCCTTTTTGCCTTTGACCAGCCTCTTTTAGGTGCTTAAAAAAATTTGTCGCTTTAAAAGCGACCATACCTCTCTTATCATATGCTATACTTAGCTTAACAAATGAAAGTGAGGTATTTTTTATGAACAAAAACTTAACAGAAATCCTTTTCATCCTTGACCGCAGCGGCTCAATGGCACATTTAGAGGAAGACACCATCGGCGGCTACAACAGCTTTCTTAAAAAGCAAAAAAATGAAGAGGGTGAAGCCTCGGTTACAACGGTGCTTTTTGATGACAAATTCGACGTTATCCACGACAATGCCGACATAAGAAAAGTAACCCCATTAACGGATAAGGAATATTATGCACGTGGCACAACAGCTCTTTTTGACGCTGTGGGCAAAACAATAAGTATGGTTGGTAACCGTCACAAGTTCGCGCCAAATTCCCTTGTTCCCGCCAAAACACTTGTTGTTATCATAACCGACGGCTACGAGAACGCAAGTAGTGAATATAACATTAAGCAGGTAAAAGCCATGATAGAACGGCAGAAGGAAAAATACGGCTGGGAGTTTGTATTTCTTGGCGCAAACATTGATGCTATCTCTGCCGCAGGCGACATTGGCATTGCGCCTGATTTTGCTGCCACATATCAGGCAGACAAAATGGGCACACAAATGAATTTTGATGCCGTTGACTGCGTTGTATCAAGCGTTCGCGCCGCCCGCCCCATCTCAAAACAATGGAAATCTTCTATTGAAAACCGCACAAAATAAAATTTACCACTTGGGGACAGTCCCCAAGTGGTAAATTTTATTTAAACCCTTCCCCGTGCACTTCCCGCACATCGGAAATTATGGTAAATGCCTTTTCGTCAAGCCGCTTTACTGTTTCAAGAAGCCTTGGCACCTCGCGGCTTTTTACAATGCACATTAAAAGCATTCTGTCCTTGTCATTATAAATGCCCTTGCCATACATTCCCGTAACGCCACGGTCGAGCACATTTATAATTTCGTTTGCAATGCTTTCGTGCTTTTCGGAAATTATATACACGCTCTTTGCCCAATCGCCACGTACCATCAGAAAGTCAGTAACCTTGCTTGCAATATATAAAGAAATAACAGAATAGAATGTAATGGTATAGTTTTCAAAGGCAACGCCCGATGCGGCAATAATAATTCCGTCGATTATCATTATAATAAGCGCCACGGAAACATGAGGCACAATTTTGTGAATCATAAGTGCGGCAAAGTCGCTTCCGCCTGTGGAGGCATCACGCATAACTGTAAGCCCCACTCCCACACCTACCAGTATTCCGCCGAAAACTGATGCAATGAGCATGTCCTCGGTATAGGTGCCGAAGCGTGTTGTAATTTCCAAAAACAGCGACAAAAATACAATGCCTGCCAGGGTTTTAACAATGGATGATTTTCTCAGCATTCTGAAACCTGTCACAAACAGCACCGCGTTAATCGCCAAGGTTGTAAGTGAAAGGGGTATGTCAAAAAAGTAATACAGCACAGTGCCCACACCGCTGACACCGCCCGTGGATATTTTCATGGGCACAAGAAAGTAATTGATGCCAAATGCCAGAATGAAGGAGCCTATTGCAATATACAAATAATCAAGCGTAATTTTCTTTGCCTTGCTCATAACATCACCTCGTATTTACAATATCACAAATTTGGTGTTATGTAAATCATTTATAATTATTTCCGAAAAGAACTTTTTTATGAAAAAACAATCCTTCTATGTCGTAAATATGATGGTTTGGTTTCTACAAATACATTGATTTTTCAACATTTGTCGTATATAATTAATATATAAATATTTAAAGAGGTGGAATTGAATGAAAATAGCACTTATAGCTCATGATAAGAAAAAGCAGGACCTTATTGAAGTTGCAAAAAAGTATAAGGATGTTCTCTCTCAGCACGACTTATGTGCAACAGGAACAACAGGCACAATGATTATGGGCGAAACAAAGCTCGAAATCAACCGTCTTAAGAGCGGTCCCTTAGGCGGCGACCAGCAGATTGGTGCAATGCTCGCAAACGGAGAAATTGACCTTATTATTTTCCTCCGCGACCCACTTACTGCACAGCCTCACGAGCCCGATGTTTCGGCGCTGTTACGCCTTTGCGATGTGCAGAAAATTCCCCTTGCCACAAATGAAAGCAGTGCAAGAATTATGCTTGAGTCTTTAAAGAACAACACATTTTTCGACTGTCTGGATTAAATACATATTTATGAAAAAAGACCTGCAATGCAGGTCTTTTTTATGGTCCGAATTGTATGCGGTTAATACCTGCCGCCTTTTCGGTTTTACCTTTCCAAAGGTAGCCTTGCCCTGTAAAGGGATAATCGTCGTCCAGCAAAGTTACCTCAAAAAGCCATTCGCCGTTTTCCTTTATCATGTTTATTTTTACATCCAGCTTTATAATATGCCACCAGTTTGTATTGAAATAGTCAATTACAATTGTTGTTTCGTTGGCATTGATAAAGCTTTTGTCGCCCGTTAATGCATAAAGCTTTTTGTTTGCAATATTAAAGCCTATATTATGAAGTCCGTAGTAGCCCTCTTTTGTTGAAAAGGTTTCTTTGTCGTACTTATACTTTGCATCAAACCCGTCCAATGTGTAGGAAACGCTGTCCACCTCAACCTTTTTCCCCTCAACGGTTACTTCGTATGTACCTTCAACGCGGTTGCCGAAATACAAACGGGTGTAAAACCAGTTATAATTTTGGTATATAACCACTCCAACAATAGCGGCAAGTGCAATACATATCATTAAAACTATACTTAATAGCTTCTTTTTCATTGAACCATCTCCTTACTTATTCCTTCTTCACTATTACCTCTTCCCTCAACGAAAAAAGAGAACGCAACCTGCGTTCTCTTTTTCGTTTGTTCCGGCAGCGACCAACTTTCCCGGGCAGCTTCCCGCCAAGTATCATAGGCACTACAGAGCTTAACTTCCGTGTTCGGGATGGGAACGGGTGTGACCTCTGTGTAATAACCACCGAATAT